>NZ_JOIR01000008.1 GCF_000720115.1 Streptomyces sp. NRRL F-2580 | reverse complement strand
GGAAACGCCCGGTTACATTCCGAACCCGGAAGCTAAGCCTTTCAGCGCCGATGGTACTGCAGGGGGGACCCTGTGGGAGAGTAGGACGCCGCCGAACAACCCGCCCTTTTAGCTCAGTCGGTAGAGCGTCTCCATGGTAAGGAGAAGGTCAACGGTTCGATTCCGTTAAAGGGCTCCAACAAAGAAGGCCCCCGCCATTTGGCGGGGGCCTTTTTGCGTTTCCGGCGGTGCTTCCGGCGTTGTCAAGCCCCGACTTCCCGTGCCGTGACCCGTGAGCCCGTGCGGGGCGCAATGGGGTGGACAGTCCGATCTCCTGAGCCGCGGAAAGACCCCTCATGACCATCGCAAGGATCCGACGCTTCGTCCTCGTCATCGTGATCGCCCTGGGCGCCGACGGCGTCTCCCTGGGCTCCTCGGCGTCGGCCGCCCCGGGCACCGCACCCGTGCGGGCGACCTCCGACGCCGACGACCCCCTCGGTCGCTACAAGAACGGGGGCCACTGGCGGCGACACCGATCCCGGTCAAGCGGGACGAGTGACGCGGCTCGCGGCGGCGACACCGACTTCGGTGGCGGCGGCGGCGTGCCCTCGAACGACATCGACTACGGCGTCCGGGTCGGCCCGCCCACCCGCGGTCCCGTCGTGAACCAGAACCAGAGTGCTTAGTCGCCCGTGCGCTGTTCCGGGACGCGGAAGGCCAGGATGGCCATGTCGTCCGAGGCCGGCTCGGCCGCGAAGCGTTCCACGGCGCGCAGGACGCGCGAGGCGACCGCGCCCGCGGTGAGGCCCGTACAGGTGGTGAGGACCTCGGCGAGGCCGTCGTCGCCGAGCATGCGGGTCCCCTCGCGGCGCTCGGTCACGCCGTCGGTGACGCAGAGGAGGACGTCGCCGGGGTCGAGGGTGAGGGTCTGCTCGTAGAGGTCCAGGTCCTCGATCACGCCCAGCAGGGGCTGCGGGTCCGCGGCCGCGTCGACCTGGCCGTTCGGGCGCAGGCGGAGCGGGAGCGGGTGGCCCGCGCAGACGACCTTCATGAGGGCTCCGCCGTCGGGCTGGGGGTGGAGCTCGCCGTAGAGGAGGGTGAGGAAGCGGCTGCGGGCGCCCTCGTCGAGGATGGCCGCGTTGAGGCGTTCGAGGACGGCCGGTCCGCCGAGGCCCTCGCGGGCGAGCAGGCGCAGCGCGTGCCGGGCGAGGCCGGTGACGGCGGCCGCCTCGGGGCCCGTACCGCAGACGTCGCCGATGGCGAAGCCGTACGCGCCGTCGCGGATCGGGAAGACGTCGTAGAAGTCGCCGCCCACCTCGTTGCCCTCGCCGGCGGCGCGGTAGATGACCTCGACCTCCATGCCGGGGATGGCGGGTGAGCCGGGCGGCAGCAGGCTGCGCTGGAGGGAGCGGCTGATCGCGGTGCGCTCGGAGTAGAGGCGGGCGTTGTCGAGGGCGAGAGCGGCCCGGCGGGAGAGGTCCTCGGCGAGTTCGAGGATCTCCTGGCGGAAGCGCTCCTCGCGCGGCTTGCCGAGGGTGAGCATGCCGATCACGCGGTTGCGGGCGAGGAGGGGCAGGACCACGGTCTCCCCGCCGACCGCGAGGGTCGCCTCCGTCCAGGGGCGGGCGCCGGCCTCGCGGACCGGGTCGGGCGGGCTGACCCGGGAGAGCAGGGCCTTGAGGCCGTCGATGCGCTCCTCGTCCTCGTGGAGGACGTAGGAGAGGTACGGGTCGGAGGACTGGTCGGCGATCGTGTAGACGGCGCACCAGGTGGCGAGGGTCGGGACGGTCATCTGGGCCATGAGCGCCAGCGTCTGGTCCCGGTCGAGGGTGCCGGCCAGCAGGTCGGAGGCCTCGACGAGGAAGGAGAGGGAGCCGCGGCGCAGCCGTTCCAGCTCGCCGAGGCGGGCGGACTCGACGGCGAGGGCGATGCGGTCGGCGGCGAATTGGAGGTGGAGTGCCTCTTCGTTGGAGTACCGGCCGGGGGTTTCGGCGGCGACGCCGAGGGAGCCGGTGAGCCGGCCCTCCACCTTGAGGGGGACGGTGACCGCGGAGCGCATGCCGGTGGCCTCCAGGAGCGGGACCGCTCCGGGGACCGCGGTGAGGTCGTCGTGGACGGCGGGCATGCGGGCGGAGCCGTACCGGTTGGTGCCGGCCTCGACGGGGACGCGGGCGAAGCGCTGGCGGGTGGAGGGCAGGCCGGTGGTGGCGCGGACCTCCAGCTCGGTCTCGTCGTCGGTGGCGAGCAGCAGGAAGGCGGCGTCGGCGTCGAGGAGGTCACGGGCGCGTTCGACGGTGCGCTGGAGGAGGCCGTCCAGGTCGTCGGGGGCGGGGGAGCCGATGAAGACCTCGAAGGGGTCCGCGGGGCGCGGCTCGGTGAAGTGGCCGCTGTCGGTGGGCACCCGTACCGGGCTCTGGAGCAGCGCGCGCTCGTCGTCGTGGACGAGGAGGCAGACGGTGGACGGTTCGCCGTGGGCGTCGCGGACGCGCAGGTGGGAGGCGTAGACGGGGATGACGCGGCCGTCCGAGCCGCGGACGCCGTAGCTGCCCTCCCAGCGGGACAGGCGCAGGGCCTCGGCGATGCCGGTTCCGGTGCCGGGGGTCTGCGGCCAGGCCGCGAGTTCGGCGAGGGGGCGGCCGAGGGCCTTCTCGGCGGGGTAGCCGAAGATGTGCTCGGCGTCCTCGTTCCAGGCGGAGATGGTGTCGGCCGCGTCGATCTGGAGGACGGCGACGCGGACCCGGCTGTCGGCGAGGGGGAGCATGCGGTCCGGGACGACGGGGCCGGCGGAGCGGGTACCGACCGGCCGGTCTGGCAGGTCGAGGCGGAACCACACGTGCTTGTGGGTGGCCGTGTACTCGACGCCCCAGCGGGTGGCGAGGGCGGCGCAGAGCATGAGGCCGCGGCCGTTCTCGCTGTCGGGATCGGCGTACGGGCGCTCGTCGGGGTGCCGGAGCGGGAGGTCACGCTCGGGGTAGCGGTCGGCGACCTCGACGCGTACGCCGCCCTCGGTGCGCAGGCACAGGACCTCGGCCCGGGTTCCGGCGTGGACCACGGCATTGGTGACGAGCTCGCTGGTGAGCACCACCGCGTCGTCGACGATGTCCGCGAAACCCCAGCCCTGCAGGGTGTCGCGGACGAACGCGCGAGCGGCGGCGACCGAGCGCCCGAGGGGGTCGAAGCTGGCAGCCGCCCGTGCCGTGATCACGAATCTCCTTCGACGCGGTTGGACATCGGTTGCCAGGTTACTTACCTTCGCGGTCGGCATGGTGCCGTCGTCCGGGAATCCACCCGCAGGGTACGGCGGGTGTGCGATGGTGCCGAAGTGTTATGGCCGGGTTCGGCCAGGGTGAAACACTGGGCAGGCGTGAAGAGCCGGGCAGTGGTACTCGAAGCCCGGCGGAACAGCGGTCGACCCTTTCGGGAGGGACACGGTGGAGTCTGGCGCAGCGGTGCGGCGTACGGGAACGCGGCCGAAGGGCGGACGTCCCCGGCGCGGTGGCACGACGGAGGTCGATACCGCCGCTCTGAACCGGCTGCTCACGGCCCTGGTGTCGATGCGGGACGGGAACTTCCGCAAGCGGCTGACGGTGTCCGGCGAGGGCGTGATGGCGGAGATCGCCGCCGTCTACAACGAGGTCGCCGACCGCAATCTCCACCTGACCGGTGAGCTGTCCCGGGTGCGGCGGATGGTGGGCCGCGAGGGCAAGCTCAGCGAACGGCTGGAAACGGGTGCCTGTGAGGGCTCCTGGGCGGCCGCGATCGACGCCTCGAACCAGTTGGTGGACGACCTGGCCCGCCCGGTGTCCGAGGTGGGCCGGGTGCTGTCGGCGGTGGCCGAGGGCGATCTGGACCAGCGGATGGACCTGCGGACGCAGGCCGGCGACGGGGCGGGGCATCCGCTGCGCGGCGAGTTCCTGAAGGTCGGGCGTACGGTCAACAACCTGGTCGACCAGTTGTCCGCGTTCACCGACGAGGTGACGCGGGTGGCGCTGGAGGTGGGCACCGAGGGCAAACTGGGCGGTCAGGCCCAGGTGCGCGGTATGTCCGGTTCTTGGAAGGACCTGACCGACTCCGTCAACACCATGGCGTACCGGCTCACCGCTCAGGTGCGTGATATCGCTCTCGTCACGACTGCGGTCGCCAAGGGCGATCTGTCGCGCAAGGTCACGGTGCACGTGGCCGGCGAGATGCTCCAGCTGAAGAACACCGTGAACACGATGGTGGACCAGCTGTCGTCCTTCTCCTCCGAGGTGACCCGCGTCGCCCGTGAGGTGGGTACGGAGGGCGAGCTGGGCGGCCAGGCGAAGGTGCCAGGGGTCGCGGGTGTCTGGAAGGACCTGACGGACTCCGTCAACACGATGGCCGGCAACCTGACGGCCCAGGTGCGCGGGATCGCGCAGGTGACGACGGCGGTCGCGAACGGCGACCTGTCGCAGAAGGTGCGGGTGAGCGCGCGCGGCGAGGTGGCGCAGCTGGCCGAAACGATCAACCAGATGACCGAGACCCTACGGACCTTCGCGGACGAGGTCACGCGTGTGGCCAGCGAGGTCGGGGCCAAGGGGACACTCGGCGGCCAGGCGCAGGTGCCGGGTGCCGCGGGGACGTGGAAGGACCTCACCGATTCGGTGAACACGGTCTTCCGCAACCTCACCACGCAGGTGCGGGACATCGCGACGGTGACGACGGCGGTGGCCAACGGCGACCTGTCGCAGAAGGTCACGGTCGACGTGGCCGGCGAGATGCTGGAGCTGAAGAACACCGTCAACACGATGGTGGACCAGCTCCAGTCCTTCGGTGCCGAGGTGACGCGGGTGGCCCGCGAGGTCGGCGTCGAGGGCGAGCTGGGCGGTCAGGCGCAGGTGCCGGGCGCGGCGGGGACGTGGAAGGACCTCACCGACTCGGTGAACACCGCCTTCCGCAACCTCACCGGGCAGGTCCGCAACATCGCGCAGGTGACGACGGCGGTGGCCAACGGCGACCTGTCGCAGAAGGTCACCGTGGACGTCTCGGGCGAGATGCTCCAGCTGAAGAACACCGTGAACACGATGGTGGACCAGCTGTCCTCGTTCGCCGACCAGGTGACGCGGATGGCGCGGGACGTGGGTACGGAGGGCCGGCTCGGCGGCCAGGCCCGCGTGGAGGGAGTCTCCGGCACCTGGAAGGAGCTCACCGACTCCGTCAACTTCATGGCCGGGAACCTGACCTCGCAGGTGCGCCAGATCGCCCAGGTGACGACGGCGGTGGCGCGGGGCGACCTGTCGCAGAAGATCGACGTGGACGCCCGGGGCGAGATCCTGGAGCTGAAGAACACCATCAACACGATGGTGGACCAGCTCTCCGCCTTCGCGGAGCAGGTGACGCGGGTGGCCCGGGACGTGGGTACCGAGGGCCGCCTCGGCGGCCAGGCGCAGGTGCCCGGGGTGGCCGGCGTATGGCGCGACCTGACGGACTCGGTGAACGGCATGGCCGGGAACCTGACCTCGCAGGTGCGCAACATCGCGCAGGTCGCGACGGCGGTGGCGCGCGGCGACCTGTCGCAGAAGATCGACGTGGACGCCCGGGGCGAGATCCTGGAGCTGAAGAACACCCTCAACACGATGGTCGACCAGCTCTCGAACTTCGCGGAGCAGGTGACGCGGGTGGCGCGCGAGGTGGGCACCGAGGGCATCCTCGGCGGTCAGGCGGAGGTCAAGGGTGTCTCCGGCACCTGGAAGGACCTCACGCAGTCCGTCAACTTCATGGCGAACAACCTGACGTCGCAGGTGCGCAACATCGCCGAGGTGACCACGGCCGTGGCCATGGGCGACCTCTCGAAGAAGATCACCGTCGACGCCAAGGGGGAGATCCTCGAACTGGTCACGACCGTCAACACGATGGTGGACCAGCTGTCCTCGTTCGCCGAGCAGGTGACGCGGGTGGCCCGTGAGGTGGGTACGGAGGGCATCCTCGGCGGTCAGGCCCGGGTGCGCGGGGTCACCGGCATCTGGAAGGACCTCAGCGACAACGTCAACACGATGGCCGGCAACCTGACGGCCCAGGTGCGCGGGATCGCCCAGGTCTCGGCGGCGGTCGCCAACGGCGACCTGACGAAGAAGGTCACGGTCGAGGCGCGCGGCGAGGTCGCGCAGCTCGCCGACACGGTCAACACGATGGTGAAGACCCTGTCCTCGTTCGCGGACGAGGTGACGCGCGTGGCCCGCGAGGTGGGTACGGAGGGCCGTCTGGGCGGTCAGGCGCACGTGCCCGGGGTCTCGGGGACGTGGAAGGACCTCACCGACTCGGTGAATTTCATGGCCTCCAACCTCACCGGTCAGGTGCGGCAGATCGCCATGGTCACGACCGCCATCGCCAAGGGCGACATGACCAAGAAGATCGACATCGATGCCCGCGGCGAGATCCTGGAGCTCAAGACCACCATCAACACGATGGTGGACCAGCTGTCCTCCTTCGCCGACCAGGTGACGCGGGTGGCCCGCGAGGTGGGCACCGAGGGCATCCTGGGCGGTCAGGCCCGCGTCCGGGACGTGGACGGCACCTGGCGGGACCTGACGGAGTCCGTGAACGAGATGGCCGGGAACCTCACCCGGCAGGTGCGCGCGATCGCGGCCGTGGCCACCGCGGTGACCCGCGGCGACCTGAGCCTGAAGGTCGACGTGGACGCGGCGGGCGAGATCCAGGTCCTCCAGGACAACATCAACACGATGATCGTCAACCTGCGCGACACCACCTTGGCCAACAAGGAGCAGGACTGGCTCAAGGGCAATCTCGCCCGGATCTCCGCCCTGATGCAGGGCCGCCGGGAGCTCGACGACGTGGCCTCGCTGATCATGAGCGAGCTGACGCCGGTGGTCTCCGCGCAGCACGGCGCGTTCTTCCTGGCGCTGCCGACCGGCGGCACCACCGAGATCGGGACGGAGGGGGGCGCGGACGGCTCGTACGAGCTGCGGATGCGCGGGAGCTACGCGTACGCGGGCGGCCAGATGCCCATCTCCTTCCGGCCGGGGGAGGGGCTGATCGGGACCGTCGCCGAGGAGAAGCGGACGATCCTCGTCGAGAACACCCCGCCCGGCTACCTGAAGATCTCCTCGGGGCTGGGCGAGGCGCCGCCGGCGCACGTGATCGTGCTGCCGGTGCTCTTCGAGGGGAAGGTGCTCGGCGTCATCGAGCTGGCCTCGTTCACGCCGTTCACGCAGATCCAGAAGGACTTCCTCAGCCAGATCGCCGAGATGATCGGTACGAGCGTCAACACCATCAGCGTCAACTCCAAGACGGAGATGCTGCTGAAGCAGTCGCAGGAGATGACCGAGCAGCTGCGCGAGCGCTCGGACGAGCTGGAGAACCGGCAGAAGGCCCTGCAGGCCGCGAACGCGGAGCTGGAGGAGAAGGCCGAGCTGCTGGCCCAGCAGAACCGGGACATCGAGGTGAAGAACACCGAGATCGAGGAGGCCCGGCAGGTCCTGGAGGAGCGCGCCGAGCAGCTCGCGGTCTCGATGCGCTACAAGTCCGAGTTCCTGGCGAACATGTCGCACGAGCTGCGGACCCCGCTCAACTCGCTGCTGATCCTGGCCAAGCTGCTCGCCGACAACGCGGACGAGAACCTGTCGCCGAAGCAGGTGGAGTTCGCCGAGACCATCCACGGCGCGGGTTCGGACCTGCTGCAGCTGATCAACGACATCCTCGACCTGTCGAAGGTCGAGGCCGGGAAGATGGACGTCTCGCCGACCCGGATCGCGCTCGTGCAGCTCGTGGACTACGTGGAGGCCACCTTCCGGCCGCTGACGGCGGAGAAGGGCCTGGACTTCTCGGTCCGGGTCTCGCCGGAGCTGCCGGCCACCCTGCACACCGACGAGCAGCGGCTCCTCCAGGTGCTGCGCAACCTGCTGTCGAACGCGGTGAAGTTCACCGACGGCGGGGCGGTGGAGCTGGTGATCCGGCCGGCCGGTGCCGATGTGCCGACGGCGATCCGGGAGCAGCTGCTGGAGGCCGGTTCGCTGCGCGAGGCGGACGCGGACCTGATCGCCTTCTCGGTCACCGACACCGGGATCGGGATCGCGGCCAGCAAGATGCTGGTGATCTTCGAGGCGTTCAAGCAGGCGGACGGGACGACGAGCCGCAAGTACGGCGGCACCGGCCTGGGCCTGTCCATCAGCCGGGAGATCGCCCGGCTGCTCGGCGGGGAGATCCACGCGGCGAGCGAGCCCGGCCGCGGGTCCACCTTCACGCTGTACCTGCCGCTGCACCCGAGCGAGCTGCCCCCGCAGGGGTACGCGCCGCCCACGCCCGGCGGTGGCCGCGGCGAGCTGTACCGCAGGTCCCTGGACGGGGCGCGGCCGGTGCTGCCGTCGGCCCCGGCCGGGCCAGCGGCCGCACCGTCGGGGCCGCCCCAGCCGGCGCGGCCCGCGCTGTCGGCCGCCGAGCCGGGCGGGCCGGGGCAGAACGGCGGGGCCGCGCTGTTCCGGCGGCGGCGCAAGGCGCTGAGCGACCTGGAGCCGCGTACGGCGGTGCCGGGGCAGCCGAACGCGGTGGCGGCCGAGGACGGCTGGGGCAGCGTTGAGGACGAACTTCCGGTGGTGCCCCGGACGTACGACTTCCACGGCGAGAAGGTGCTCATCGTGGACGACGACGTACGCAACGTCTTCGCGCTCACCAGCGTGCTGGAGCAGCACGGACTGGCGGTGCTCTACGCGGAGAACGGACGGGAGGGCATCGAAGTCCTGGAACAGCACGAGGACGTGACGGTCGTACTGATGGACATCATGATGCCCGAGATGGACGGATACGCGACGACCTCGGCGATCCGGCGGATGCCGCAGTTCGCGGGCCTGCCGATCATCGCGCTGACGGCGAAGGCGATGAAGGGCGACCGGGAGAAGGCGATCGACTCCGGTGCTTCCGACTATGTCACCAAGCCGGTCGACCCCGACTACCTTCTGTCGGTGATGGAACAGTGGATGCGGGGCAAGTGACCGCCGGGAGAGCGGTGCATACCAATTGCTGACTCACTGTGGCCGGAGCGGTGTGGGAACCCGGTAGACGGGGAACCTTCTGCTCTCCCACCACGTTTCTGCTTCGTGCACAGTGACATCCTGGTGACAGGGTGTGGCGATCTCGGGACTGGGGCTACGATGACCGGCACAAGGACGGACGGCGCAAGGATGCCGTCCTCTGGGGCGGGGCCCGGCGCACAGGCCGGAGCCAGGAGCCGGGGAGGCCCCGTGCCGGGGCGAGGAGGACAGGGCATGGTGCAGAAGGCCAAGATCCTCCTGGTCGACGACCGGCCGGAGAATCTGCTGGCGCTGGAGGCCATCCTCTCCGCGCTCGATCAGACACTGGTCCGGGCGTCGTCGGGGGAGGAAGCGCTCAAGGCGCTGCTGACGGACGATTTCGCGGTCATCCTGCTGGATGTCCAGATGCCGGGGATGGACGGATTCGAGACGGCCGCGCACATCAAGCGGCGCGAGCGGACCCGGGACATCCCGATCATCTTCCTCACCGCGATCAACCACGGTCCGCACCACACGTTCCGCGGTTACGCGGCGGGTGCGGTCGACTACATCTCGAAGCCCTTCGACCCGTGGGTGCTGCGGGCCAAGGTCTCGGTCTTCGTGGAGCTGTACACGAAGAACTGCCAACTGCGCGAGCAGGCGGCCCTGCTGCGCCTCCAGCTGGAGGGCGGCAGCGGCTCCAACGGCGTGGACGCCGGCAAGGAGACGGCCGGGCTGCTGGCCGAGCTCTCCGCGCGGCTCGCGGCGGTCGAGGAGCAGGCCGAGGCGCTGACCAAGCAGCTCGGCGAGGACTCGGCCGACGCGGGCGTGGTGGCGACCGCGGCCCACCTGGAGCGCAAGCTCACGGGGCTGCGGCGGGCGCTCGACGCGCTGGAGCCCGGGACCGCCGGAGGGGCTCCGGCCCTGCCGTCGCAGAACTGACCGCGCGGGCGTCGGCTCTGGCGGTGCGTCAAAGCACCTGCGGAGCCGACGACACGAACGGGTGAAGGGGTGGGCACGCGTGTCCACCGGCGCGCGCACCGGTAACCTCGGGCCCATGGCCTCAAGTACGTCCGGCAAGGGTTCCCAGAGCACCGCGGGCACCGCGAAGGGCCGCACCGGCCGTACGACGGCGCCGGCCAAGAAGGCGGCCCCCGCGCGCAAGCCCCCGGCGAAGAAGGCGGCGGCCGCCAAGCGCGCCCCGGCCAAGAAGGCCGCGGCCAAGCCCGCGCCGTCCCCGACGGGGGGCGTGGTGTGGCTGGTGCGCGCGGTGTGGCTCGGCTGCGCGCACGCGGTCGGCGCCGTCTTCCGCGGGATCGGCCAGGGGGCCAAGAACCTCGACCCCGCCCACCGCAAGGACGGCGTCGCGCTGCTGCTGCTCGCCCTCGCGCTGATCGTGGCCGCCGGTACCTGGTCGAACCTGAGCGGTCCGGTCGGGGATCTGGTGACCATGCTGGTCACCGGTGCCTTCGGGCGACTGGATCTGCTCGTGCCGATCCTGCTCGGCGTCATGGCGGTACGTTTCATCCGCCATCCCGAGCAGACCGACGCCAACGGCCGCATCGGCATCGGGCTCTCCGCCCTCGTCATCGGGGTCCTGGGCCTGGTCCACATCGCCTGCGGGGCGCCCGGCCGCGACGAGGGCACCACCGCGATGCAGAACGCGGGCGGGCTCGTGGGCTGGGCCGCCTCCAAGCCGCTGATCTTCACGATGGGCGCGCCGCTGGCCGTGCCCATGCTGGTGCTGCTCACGATCTTCGGGCTGCTGGTGGTCACCGCGACCCCGGTCAACGCGATCCCGCAGCGACTGCGCAGGCTCGGCATCCGGCTCGGGATCATCGCCCCGAACGCGTACGACGAGGGGTACGGGGAGGCCGACGGCGCCGCCGAGCGCCGGGACCGGCACGACGCGGAGCAGTGGCGGGCCCGTACGGGCGCGTCCGTCGGCTCCGACGGCCCGGCGGACGCCGCCGAGGAGGAGGCGCTCGCCCGGCGGCGCCGGCCGCGCAGGAGCTCCGCCCGGCCGGCCATGAACCGGGAGATGGACGCCGTCGACGTGGCCGCGGCGGCCGCCGCCGCGTTGGACGGGGCGGTCTACGGCGGCCTGCCGCCCTCCCCGCTCGTCGCCGACCTCACGCACGGCATCACCGTCGAGCGGGAGGGCGTGGACGCGGAGATCACCGCGCCCGTGCCGACCGCCCGCGGGGAGCGCCCCGCGGCGCCCGTCGCCCCCGAGCCTCCGACTGCTTCCGAGCCCCCCGCCGAGCAGCCGCACGCCACCACCGCCGCGGCCTCCGGGACCCTGTCGGTGCCCGACCTGACCAAGGCCCCGCCGCAGACCCAGGCGCTGCCACCGCGCGCCGAGCAGCTCCAGCTGCGCGGGGACATCACGTACGCCCTGCCCTCGCTGGACCTGCTGGAGAAGGGCGGGCCCGGCAAGACCCGCAGCGCCGCCAACGACGCGGTGGTCGCCTCGCTGCGCAACGTGTTCACCGAGTTCAAGGTCGACGCGGACGTCACCGGCTTCACCCGGGGGCCGACGGTCACCCGGTACGAGGTCACGCTGGGCGCCGCGGTCAAGGTCGAGCGGATCACCGCCCTGACCAAGAACATCGCCTACGCCGTGGCCTCGCCGGACGTGCGGATCATCAGCCCGATCCCGGGCAAGTCGGCGGTCGGCATCGAGATCCCGAACACCGACCGCGAGATGGTCAACCTGGGCGACGTACTGCGGCTCGCGGACGCGGCCGAGGACGACCACCCGATGCTGGTCGCGCTCGGCAAGGACGTCGAGGGCGGCTACGTCATGGCCAACCTCGCCAAGATGCCGCACGTGCTCGTGGCCGGCGCCACCGGTTCCGGAAAGTCCTCCTGCATCAACTGCCTGATCACCTCCGTGATGGTCCGGGCGACCCCGGAGGACGTGCGGATGGTGCTCGTCGACCCCAAGCGGGTGGAGCTGACGGCGTACGAGGGCATTCCGCACCTGATCACGCCGATCATCACCAACCCCAAGCGGGCCGCCGAGGCGCTCCAGTGGGTCGTGCGCGAGATGGACCTGCGCTACGACGACCTGGCCGCCTTCGGCTACCGGCACATCGACGACTTCAACCAGGCCATCCGGGACGGCAAGATCAAACTGCCGCCGGGCAGCGAGCGGGAGCTCAGCCCGTACCCGTACCTGCTGGTGATCGTCGACGAGCTGGCCGACCTGATGATGGTGGCCCCGCGCGACGTCGAGGACTCGATCGTCCGGATCACCCAGCTGGCCCGCGCGGCCGGCATCCACCTGGTGCTCGCCACCCAGCGGCCCTCAGTGGACGTGGTCACCGGCCTGATCAAGGCGAACGTGCCCTCGCGGCTCGCGTTCGCCACCTCCTCGCTCGCCGACAGCCGGGTCATCCTCGACCAGCCGGGCGCCGAGAAGCTCATCGGCAAGGGCGACGGGCTGTTCCTGCCCATGGGGGCGAACAAGCCGGTCCGCCTCCAGGGGGCCTTCGTCACCGAGGACGAGATCGCCGGGATCGTCCAGCACTGCAAGGACCAGATGGCGCCCGTCTTCCGGGAGGACGTCACGGTCGGGCAGAAGCAGAAGAAGGAGATCGACGAGGACATCGGCGACGACCTGGACCTGCTGTGCCAGGCGGCGGAGCTGGTGGTCACCACGCAGTTCGGCTCCACCTCGATGCTCCAGCGCAAGCTGCGGGTGGGCTTCGCCAAGGCCGGGCGGCTGATGGACCTCATGGAATCGCGGGGGATCGTCGGTCCGAGCGAGGGTTCGAAGGCGCGCGACGTCCTGCTGAAGGCCGACGAGCTGGACGACGTGCTCGCCGTCATCCGCGGCGAGGCCCATCCGTAATCAAATCGCGAGCAACCGTTTCCCTTGGGCCCACGTCCAGTTGAAGGGAGGTAGTGGCACCGCGCACGACCTCGCGTACGGCGTCGGTCCGCCACGCCGGAGCGGACCTCCCTTCGCCATTCGTATGGCGTATGAAGTGCACCCTCCGGTTGCTCCACCCTTTCGTCACCCCCCTAGACTGGACATCCAGCAGGTGGCTACACGCTCGAAAGGCGCCCACGTGTCCATCGGCAACGCCAACTCCCCCGAAGAAGAGCGGCCTTCGACCGACGACCGGTCCGAGGACCGCATCGTCGAACGACCCGTCGAGACCCCGTCCATCGGGACCGCCCTCAAGAAGGCCCGCATCGCCGCCGGGCTCACCGTCGACGAGGTCAGTTCCATCACCCGCGTGCGCATCCCGATCGTGCACGCGATCGAAGAGGACGACTTCACGCGGTGCGGCGGCGACGTGTACGCCCGCGGTCACATCCGTACGCTCGCCCGCGCCGTCCACCTCGACCCGGTACCCCTGGTCGAGAGCTACGACGCGGCCCACGGCGGCCGGCCGGCACCCACGCCCGCCGCGCCGATGTTCGACGCCGAGCGCATCCGTCCCGAACGGCAGCGGCCCAACTGGACCGCGGCCATGGTCGCCGCCATCGTCGCCGTGATCGGCTTCGTGGGCTTCACCGCCTTCAGCGGCGGCGACGCGAAGGACAAGCGACCGGTGGCGGAAGGTTCCGCCGCGCCGAAGCCGGCAGCACCCAAGCAGACCGGGGGCAAGCCGGCCGCGCAGCCCCAGCCGACCCCGGCCCCGCCCAAGCCGGAGCCCTCGGACAGCGCGATCGCCGCCGCGCCCAAGGACCTCGTCACGGTCGTCCTGACGGCCGACACCGGCGAGAGCTGGATCTCCGCGAAGGACTCCACCGGCCGGCTGCTCTTCGACGGCACCCTCACGCAGGGTCAGTCCAAGACCTTCACCGACAAGGAGTCCGTCGACCTCGTGCTCGGCGACGCCGGGGCCGTGAAGCTCTTCGTGAACGGCAAGGAGATCAAGGACGACTTCCAGCCGGGTCAGGTGGAACGTCTCACATACACCAAGGCGGACCCTCTTCAGGACCAGCCCCAGGCGGGCTGATCGGAGGCCGCCCCAGGGCGGAACAGGGAAATCCGGATCCCCGGGGTGCTGCGCCGCACCCCGGGGATCTTGCTGTACCGGGACTTGCGGCTGGGGCCGACGCCGGGACGAAGTAGTCTTGAGTCCATGCCCGAACGCCGTACCGTCGCCCTTGTCACTCTTGGCTGCGCCCGTAACGAGGTGGACTCGGAGGAGCTCGCAGGCCGCCTGGCGGCGGATGGCTGGGAGCTCGTCGAGGACGCCGCCGATGCGGACGTAGCCGTCGTCAACACCTGCGGCTTCGTCGAAGCCGCCAAAAAGGACTCCGTAGACGCCCTCCTGGAAGCCAACGATCTCAAGGATCACGGCAAGACCCAGGCGGTCGTCGCCGTCGGCTGCATGGCCGAGCGCTACGGCAAGGAGCTCGCCGAAGCCCTGCCGGAAGCCGACGGAGTCCTCGGTTTCGACGACTACGCCGACATCTCCAACCGCCTCCAGACCATCCTGAACGGCGGCAGCGTGGAGGCCCACACCCCGCGCGACCGGCGCAAGCTGCTGCCGATCAGCCCCGCGGAGCGGCAGAGCGCCGACGTGGCCCTCCCCGGCCACGCCCAGGAGCCGGCCGAGGCCCCCGCCGACCTGCCCACCGGGCTCGCGCCCGCCTCCGGGCCGCGCGCACCCCTGCGCCGCCGCCTGGACAAGAGCCCCGTGGCCTCGGTCAAGCTGGCCTCCGGCTGCGACCGGCGCTGCTCCTTCTGCGCCATCCCGTCCTTCCGCGGCTCCTTCATCTCCCGCCGCCCCAGCGACGTGCTGGGCGAGACCCGCTGGCTCGCCGAGCAGGGCGTCAAGGAGGTCATGCTGGTCTCCGAGAACAACACCTCGTACGGCAAGGACCTCGGCGACATCCGGCTGCTGGAGAGCCTGCTGCCCGAGCTGGCCGCGGTCGACGGCATCGAGCGCGTGCGCGTGAGCTACCTGCAGCCCGCCGAGATGCGGCCGGGCCTGATCGACGTGCTCACCTCGACCCCCAAGGTCGTCCCGTACTTCGACCTGTCCTTCCAGCACTCGGCCCCCGACGTGCTGCGCGCCATGCGCCGCTTCGGTGACACCGACCGGTTCCTGGAGCTGCTGGACACCATCCGGAGCAAGGCCCCGCAGGCCGGTGTGCGGTCCAACTTCATCGTCGGCTTCCCCGGCGAGAAGGAGTCGGACTTCGCCGAGCTGGAGCGTTTCCTCACCCACGCGCGGCTCGACGCCATCGGCATCTTCGGCTACTCCGACGAGGACGGCACCGAGGCCGTCGGCTACGACCACAAGCTGGACGAGGACACCATCGCCGAGCGGCTCGCGCACATGCAGCGGCTCGCCGAGGAGCTCACCTCGCAGCGCGCCGAGGAGCGCATCGGAGAGACCCTGGAGGTACTCGTCGAGTCCGTGGAGACGGTCGACGAGGACGGCGACGGTGCCTACGGGCGCGCCGCCCACCAGGCCCCCGAAACCGACGGCCAGGTCGTCTTCACGGACAGCACGGGCCTGGTCCCCGGGCGTATCGTCACCGCCAAGGTGGTCGGCACCCTCGGGGTGGACCTGGTGGCGGAGCCCCTGGGCATGGATCTTGAGGAGGCGGCCGGATGACCGGAGTCCCGGCATCTGCGGCGGGCGGGACCGATCGCCGGCCCGTACCCGGCGCGAAGCTGGGGGCCGCGGCGGTCAATCAGGCCAGCCTGTGGAACATCGCCAACATCCTGACGATGATCCGGCTCGTCCTGGTGCCGGGATTCGTCTTCCTGCTGCTCGCCGAGGGCGGCTACGACCCGGCCTGGCGGGCCTGGGCCTGGGCGGCGTTCGCCGTCGCCATGATCACGGACATCTTCGACGGGCACCTGGCCCGCACGTACGACCTGGTCACGGACTTCGGCAAGATCGCCGACCCCATCGCCGACAAGGCGATCATGGGGTCGGCGCTGATCTGCCTCTCCTGGCTCGGTGACCTTCCCTGGTGGGTGACCGGGGTGATCCTCGGGCGGGAGCTCGGGATCACGCTGCTGCGCTTCTGGGTCATCCGCTACGGAGTGATTCCGGCCAGCCGTGGCGGCAAGCTCAAGACCTTGGCGCAGGGCACGGCGGTGGGCATGTACGTGCTCGCGCTGACCGGGGCGCTGGCGACCATGCGCTTCTGGGTGATGGCGATCGCAGTCGTGCTGACCGTGGTCACCGGTTTGGACTACATCCGGCAGGCGGTCGTACTGCGCCGCCAGGGTCTCGAGGCGGAGCGGGCCGCGCGGTGACCTACGGGGCGGGGGATTCCTTCCGGGTGACCGGAGGCGGAGCGGAGACGTCGCCGGGCGGGGCCGGCACGGTCGGAGAGGTCGACCATGTGTTCGACATCGCCGCGGAGGTGCTGCGGCTGCTCACGGAAAGTGACCAGACGCTCGCCGTGGCGGAATCCCTGACCGGCGGCATGGTGGCCGCCGAGCTCACGGCGGTCCCCGGCGCCTCGCAGTCCTTCCGCGGATCCGTCACGGCGTACGCCACGGAGATCAAGCACCGGGTCCTCGGGGTCGACGCGGAGCTGCTCGCGGCCGAAGGCGCGGTGAACGCGCAGGTCGCGGCGGAGATGGCAGCCGGTGTGCGGCGGCTGATGGGCGCTTCGTGGGGAATTGCGACCACTGGGGTGGCCGGTCCGCAGCCGCAGGACGGGCACCCGGTGGGCACGGTTTTCGTCGCGGTGGACGGTCCGGGGGGCAGGAAAACGGTCCGGCTGAGGTTGAACGGCTCCCGTACGGAAATT
Organism: Streptomyces sp. NRRL F-2580; assembly: GCF_000720115.1. Taxonomy (GTDB): domain Bacteria; phylum Actinomycetota; class Actinomycetes; order Streptomycetales; family Streptomycetaceae; genus Streptomyces. The sequence goes on along the minus strand of NZ_JOIR01000008.1, from coordinate 169,050 downwards.
CGTAGGGAGAGTGCACGCACAGTGCTCGAGCTTCTCTCAGGCCAACTCCGTGAGAATGCGCGGAGGCAGGATACGGAACAGAACGGGGGGATTTGATGTTTGCAGCCCTGAGTGAACACGACATCGCTCCCCGCACGGCCGCGGCGCGAGGCGGTACGGTGGGGCGTGAAGGATGCGGCTACACGGTCAGAGGAGGGAGCCACCGATGATTCTGCTCCGTCGCCTGCTGGGTGACGTGCTGCGTCGGCAGCGCCAGCGCCAGGGCCGTACTCTGCGCGAAGTCTCCTCGTCGGCCCGAGTTTCGCTCGGCTATCTCTCCGAGGTGGAGCGGGGGCAGAAGGAGGCATCCTCCGAGCTGCTCTCCGCGATCTGCGACGCGTTGGACGTACGGATGTCCGAGCTGATGCGCGAAGTCAGTGACGAACTGTCGCTGGCCGAGCTGGCACAGTCGGCCGCGGCAAGCGAACCGGTGAGCGTGCCGGTCCGCCCGATGCTCAATTCGGTCTCCATGGCTTCGGTCACGGGTGGACCGGAGCGGGTGACCATCAAGGCGCCTGCGGAAGCGGTGAATGTCGTAGCCGCGTGAGCGAGCACGTGAGCGTTTGAGCGTGGCAGGAGCCCCGGCCGGTGCGTGAAGCACCGGCCGGGGCTCCTGGCCGTTCTGGGTGCGGTGCCGGGGGCGGTGCGCGAGGATGGGGCAGTCCGGGTCCCGGCCCTCAGACTCCGTCTGGGGGGACCCCCAGGGAGGCAGCCGTGCGGCGGTTACTGCGCATACCTGCGGCATTGGCCCTCGCGCTGACGGTGGGGGTGCTGTGGTGGTGGGCCGTGCTGCGGCTGGTACTGGCGCCCGAGGAGTCCGGGGCGGTGGAGGGCGCGGTGGCGGTGGGCGGCTGGGGGCTGGGGCTGCTGCCGGTGCACTGTGTACCGGGCCCGGTGCGCAAGGCCCGGCGGTCGGCGGGTGCCGGCGTCCGCGGCGGGGCCACCGGGGGAGCGGACGGCCTGGGGGGTCCGGGGGGTCCTGGCGGCTCCGGAGACGCGGGCGGTGCGTCCGGTGGGGGCGGCGCGGGCGGTGCCGGGTCTACCAGGGCATCGACACTCCGCCGTTCGGGCGAAGGATCTGACCCGTCATGAACGACGAGGCGTCCGAGGCCAGGTAGAGCACCGCCTGGGCGATGTCCTCGGGCTCGCCGACCCGGCGCAGGGGGGACATGCGGGCCATCGCCGCCTCGGTCTGCTCCTGGACCTCGGGGCTGTGGCGGCCGGTCATCGGGGTGCGGATCCAGCCGGGGGCGACGGCGTTGACGCGTATGCCGTGCGGGCCGGCCTCGGTGGCGAGGGTCTTGGTCAGCTGGACCACGGCGGCCTTGGCGGCGCTGTAGCAGAGCAGGCCGGGCTGGGCGGCGTCCACGGCCCCGGAGGCCATGGTGACGATGGAGCCGCGGCGGCCCGCCGCGATCATGCTGCGGGCGGCCTCCTGGCAGGTGCGCAGCACCCCCTTGAAATTGATGTCCAGGACCCGGTCGAGGTCCTCGTCGGTCGTCTCCAGGACGCTGCTGGTGTGCATGACTCCGGCGATGGCGGCCGTGATGTCGAGCGGGCCCGCCGCGGTCACGGCCGCCCGGAGCGCGGCCCGGTCGGTGACGTCGAGGGGATGGACGGTGGCGGCGCCGCCGGCCTTGGTGACGAGGGCGGCCGTCTCGGCGAGGCCCTGCTCGTCGCGGTCCGCGCAGTGGACGTGCGCGCCCGCCTCGGCGAGGAGGACGGCGGTGGCGCGGCCGATGCCGCTGGCGGCGCCGGTGACCAGGGCGGTGCGGCCGATGAGGTCGTACGAGGCCGTGGGTGTGGGCATGACGGGACGGTACGACTGAATCTGACGGGCCGTCAACCAGTGCGTCCCACCGCCTGGACACCGCCTACGGCGTGGGCCCCGGCTGGCAGCGGGGGCACCAGTAGGTGGGGCGGCCGTCCTGGGGGGCCTCGCGGACGGGGGTGCCGCAGCGCAGGCACGGGCGGCGGGCACGGCCGTAGACGAAGAGGTCCTGGCCGGGGCGGCGCAGGCCGGTGGTGTTGCGGGGGCCCGGCCGCGCGCCGGTGTTCGCGGACAGCAGCCGGTGGGCGGCGGAGGCCAGGCGGGGCAGGGTCGCCTCGGGGAGCGCGCCGACCGGTGTCCACGGGGTGACCCCGGCCAGGAAGCAGAGCTCGGCCTTGTAGATGTTGCCGATCCCGGCGAGGTTGCGCTGGTCGAGCAGGGCCTCGCCGAGGGGGCGCTCGGGGGCGGCGAGCAGGTTGGCGGCGGCTCGCGCGGGATCCCAGTCCGGGCCGAGGAGATCGGGGCCGAGGTGGCCCACGACCCGGTCCTCGTCGGCGGTGCGGATGAGTTCCAGGACGGGGAGGCGGTAGCCGACGGCGGTGTGCCCGGCGGTGCCGAGGACGGCCCGGATCTCGTGGACGGGGCCGCCGCGCCACTTCTCGCCGGTGGCGAAGACGTGCCAGGCGCCGTCCATGCGGAGGTGGCTGTGCAGGGTGAGGCCGCCCTCGAAGCGGGCGAGGAGGTGTTTGCCGCGGGGGGTGACGTCGAGGGTGACGCGGCCGGTGAGGTCGGCGGTGGCGAAGCGGGGGACGCGGAGGTCGCTGCGGGTGAGTTCGCGGCCTGCCAGGGCGGCGTGGAGACGGGTCGCCGCGCGCCGGATGCTGTCGCCTTCGGGCATGGGGCCATTCTCACTCGCCCGCGGCCTGTGTGAGTGCGGGAGCCCCTGCGGCGGGGTGCGGCCGCAGGGGCTCTCTTTTGGATCAGGAGGGTCGGGAGGGTCAGGTGGGGCAGGAGCGGTCTGAGGGGCCGGAGGGGCCGCTCGTCACTTCCAGACGAGACCCTTGTTCGGGTAGCCGTACGGGTTGCCCCAGTACTCGGCGGCGCTGACCTTCGTCTGAGCCGACGGGGCGAGGGCTACCGCGCAGCTGGTCTGCGTCTGGCCGTTGACGAACCCCTTCGGCAGCGACTCGTTCGGGCACTTCTCGAACTTGCCTATGATCGACACGCGCTGGGCCTCGGTGCCGTCCCCGAGCAGGCCCTTGACCTGGGTCACGGACGAGAAGGACAGGTCCGTGGTGCCGGTGTTCTTGACCGAGTAGCGGATGTAGTACGGGATCATCCCCTTCACCTTGTCGCCGAGCTTGAGCGCGTCCAGGTCGGCGGGGTTGCCCTGCTCGATCGCGGTGACCGTGAGGGCGATCTGGCCGCCCTTGTTGCTTCCGTAGCTGAACGGGATCTCCGCGGCCTCGCCGATCTTGAAGGTTTGGCCGGACTTCGCCGTGCCGTTCGCCCCGGCGGGGGCCTCGCTGCCGCCCGCGGCGGGGTCGGCGGCGCTGGGGCTGGCCGAGGTGGACGGGCCGCCGGACGCGGAGGACGGGGCTCCGGCCGAGGCGGAACCGCTCGGCTGTGCGGGGGCGAGTTCCTCGTTGCCGTTCTTGCAGCCCGTCAGGGCCAGGGTGCCGGCGACCGCCAGAACGACCGCGCCGAGGGTGGTGGTACGCATGCTGATGGTGCTCACTCTTCTACTCCCCCATGATTGTGCATCGCCAATGCAATGCCTGTGATCATCTTGATAAGGCACGAGTAAGCAGCTGCGCCAGCCCAGGGGGCGGCCCACAACGGTTCTGTGACATGTCCAGGACGTGAGTGGAACAGTCGGCGCCGGTTTGCACTCGTCAGGACCGCAAGCGCAAACCCCTCGGTGTGGCGTGGAAACCGGCCGCCTCCAGGGCCCGGCCCAGGGGGGAGGTCAGGGCGGCGGCCGTGTTGATGCGTTCCACGGTGAGGGCCGGGAGGGTGCCCGCGCGCGAGGCCGCCGCCAGGGCTGCGGTGGCGGCCGCGAGGCGGGGGTCCTCGGGCGGGGGCCAGGCCAGCAGGGTCTTGCCGCCGCGCTCCAGGTACAGGGTGAGCTCGCCGTCCACCAGGACCACCAGGGAGCCCGCCTTGCGGCCCGGTTTGTGGGTGGCCCCGGCCGGGGGCTCGGGCCAGGGCAGGGCCGCGCCGTACGCGTTCGCCGGGTCGGCGGCCGCCAGGACCACCGCCGCCAGCGGGGGCGGGGTCCGCTCCGCGGCCCGGAGGCGGTCCACCGCGCCGTCCATCGCGAACTGCGCAGCGCCCAGCCCCTCGACCACATAGCCACGACGGGCCTGGCCGCTGTCCTCGAAGGCCGAGAGAACGCGGTAGACCGCGCTGAAGCCTCCTTCCACGCCCTCCGCGGCCACCGCGCCCCGGGTGACCACGCCGTGCCGGTCCAGCAGGGTGCGGGCCAGCGCGTGGGCCCGGTGGGTCGGGTCGGGGGCCTGGGACGGCAGCAGCGACCAGCGCCCGGAGACCGTGGGCGGGCCGGTACGGGACACGGTTGCGCTGAGCGTGCCGTACCGGCCGCGGGGGACCGTGCGCCGGGCCCGGTGGGCCGTGGAGCCCGCCGTGCGGCCCGAGCCCAGCAGCGAGCGCAGCGGGGCCAGGGTGTCGTTGGTGAGCCGGCCCGACCAGGCCAGGTCCCACACCGCCTCGGACAGGGCGAGGTCGGAGACCTCGGGGAAGTCGGCGCGGATCGACTGCGCGATCTGGCGGAAGAACAGGCCGTACCCGCCGGTCAGGGAGGCCAGCACGGCCTGGTGGAGCGGGCTCGGATCCAGCGGGTGCGGCGGGGGCAGGAGCAGGGGGGCCGCGTCCGCCAGGTAGAGGGAGATCCAGCCGTCCTTGCCCGGGAGGGCTCCGGCGCCCGCCCAGACCACCTCTCCGGCCGTGGTCAGCTCGTCCAGGAGGCCGGGGGAGTAGCCCGCCACCCGGGACGGGAGGATCAGGCGCTCCAGTGCCGAGGCCGGAACCGGGGCGCCCTGGAGCTGCTCGACCGCCCGGGCCAGCCCGTCGAGGCCGCGCAGGGCCCCGCCGAGGTGCTGCCACTGGGGCAGGAACGTGGCCAGCGACGTCGGCGGTACGGGCTCCAGCTCCTGGCGGAGCGCGGCGAGGGAGCGGCGGCGGAGCCGGCGCAGCACCGTCGCGTCGCACCATTCCTGGCCGATGCCCGCCGGATGGAACTCGCCCTGGACCACCCGGCCGGCCGCGGCGAGCCGGTGCAGGGCGCCCTCGGTCACCGCCGTGCCCAGGCCGAAGCGGGCGGCGACGGCGGCCGTGGTGAACGGCCCGTGGGTACGGGCATACCGGGCCAGCAGGTCCCCCAGCGGGTCCTTGACCGGCTCGGTGAACGCCTCCGGGACTCCGACGGGGAGCGCCGTGCCCAGCGCGTCCCGCAGCCGGCCCGCGTCCTCGATCGCCGCCCAGTGGTCCGCGCCGCCGATCCGGACCCGGATGGCGCGGCGGGCCGCGGCGAGCTCCTGGGCCCAGGCCGGCTCCGCCCCGCGCTCGGTCAGCTGGTCCTGCGTCAGCGGGCCCAGCATGCGCAGCAGATCGGCCACCGACTCGGGATCCTTCGCCCGCCGGTCCTCGGTGAGCCACTGGAGTTCCCGCTCCAGCTCCTCCAGCACCTGCGCGTCGAGGAGCTCGCGCAGCTCCGCCTGGCCGAGCAGCTCGGCCAGCAGCCGGGAGTCCAGCGACAGCGCGGCCGCCCTGCGCTCGGCGAGCGGCGAGTCACCCTCGTAGAGGAACTGGGCGACGTACCCGAAGAGGAGGGAGCGGGCGAAGGGGGAGGGCTCCGGGGTGGTGACCTCCACCAGGCGCACGCGGCGGGCCTCGATGTCCCCCATCAGCTCGGTCAGACCGGGCACGTCGAAGACGTCCTGGAGGCATTCGCGTACGGCCTCCAGCACGATCGGGAAGGAACCGAACTCCGAGGCCACCTGGAGCAGTTGTGAGGCGCGCTGGCGCTGCTGCCACAGCGGGGTGCGCTTGCCCGGGCTGCGCCGCGGCAGCAGCAGGGCGCGGGCCGCGCACTCGCGGAAGCGGGACGCGAACAGCGCGGATCCGCCGACCTGGTCGGTGACGATCTGGTTGATGTCGCCGTGGTCGAAGGCGACGTCGGCCGCGCCCAGCGGGGCCTGCTCGTCGTCGAACTCGAAGGGCTGCGGAGCCGCGGGGTCGTGATCGAGCAGGTCCATGGAGAGCAGGTCCGCGTCCGGGAGGCGGAGCACGATGCCGTCGTCGGCGTGCATCACCTGCGCGTCCATGCCGTACTTCTCGGCGAGGCGGGCGCCCAGCGCCAGCGCCCACGGGGCGTGCACCTGGGCGCCGAAGGGGGAGTGCACCACGACCCGCCAGTCGCCCAGCTCGTCGCGGAAGCGCTCCACCACGATGGTGCGGTCGTCGGGGACGTGGCCGCAGGCCTCGCGCTGTTCGGCGAGGTACGCCAGGACGTTCTCGGCGGCCCAGGCGTCCAGGCCCGCCGCCAGCAGCCGCAGCCGGGCGTCCTCGTCGGTGAGGCCGCCGAGCTCGCGCAGGAACGCGCCGACCGCGCGGCCCAGTTCGAGCGGGCGGCCGAGCTGGTCGCCCTTCCAGAACGGCAGCCGGCCCGGCACCCCGGGGGCCGGGGTGACCAGGACGCGGTCGCGGGTGATGTCCTCGATCCGCCACGAGGTGGTGCCCAGGGTGAAGACGTCCCCGACGCGGGACTCGTAGACCATCTCCTCGTCGAGCTCGCCGACCCGGCCGCCGCCCTTCTTCGGGTCCGAGCCGGCCAGGAAGACGCCGAAGAGACCGCGGTCCGGGATGGTGCCGCCGGAGGTCACCGCGAGGCGCTGGGCCCCCGGCCGCCCGGTGATCGTCCCCGCCACCCGGTCCCAGACCACGCGCGGCCTCAGCTCGGCGAACGCGTCCGACGGATAGCGGCCGGCCAGCATGTCCAGCACCGCCGTGAACGCCGACTCGGGCAGCGCGGCGAACGGCGCCGCCCGCCGGACCAGGGCGAGGAGGTCGTCCAGCTGCCAGGTGTCCATCGCGACCATCGCGACCAGCTGCTGCGCCAGGACGTCGAGGGGATTGGAGGGGACGCGGAGGGACTCGATCGCGCCCGTGCGCATCCGCTCGGTGACCACGGCCGCCTGCACCAGGTCGCCGCGGTACTTGGGGAAGACCACCCCGGTGGAGACCGCTCCCACCTGGTGGCCGGCCCGGCCCACCCGCTGGAGCCCGGACGCCACCGACGGCGGCGACTCCACCTGCACCACCAGGTCCACCGCGCCCATGTCGATGCCCAGCTCCAGGCTGGAGGTGGCGACCACGGCCGGCAGCCGGCCCGCCTTCAGGTCCTCCTCCACGATCGCCCGCTGCTCCTTGGAGACCGAGCCGTGGTGCGCGCGGGCCAGCAGGGGCGGGGCGCCCAGGGCGGCGCCCGACTGGGCCATGACCTCGGCCGGGGGCGAACCCTCCGGCAGCCGCTCGCCCATGGCGCGCTCGTACGCGATCTCGTTGAGCCGGTTGCACAGCCGCTCGGCGAGGCGGCGGGAGTTGGCGAACACGATCGTCGAGCGGTGGGCCTGCACCAGGTCCGCGATCCGCTCCTCCACATGCGGCCAGATCGACGGCTTGTCCCCGCCCTCCTTGCCCTCCGTCGCGGGCGAACCGCCCAGCTCGCCCATGTCCTGCACCGGGACGACCACCGACAGGTCGAACTCCTTGGTGGAGGGCGGCTGGACGATCTCCACCTTGCCGCGCGGCGCGAGGTACCGGGCCACCTCGTCCACCGGCCGGACCGTCGCCGACAGCCCGATCCGGCGCGCCGGACGCGGCAGCAGCTCGTCCAGCCGCTCCAGGGAGAGGGCGAGGTGGGCGCCGCGCTTGGTCCCGGCCACCGCGTGCACCTCGTCCAGGATCACCGTCTCGATCCCGGTGAGGGCGTCCCGGGCCGCCGAGGTCAGCATCAGGAACAGCGACTCGGGGGTGGTGATCAGGATGTCCGGCGGGCGGGTGACCAGCGCCCGCCGCTCGGCGGGCGGGGTGTCGCCGGAGCGGATCCCGACCCGGATGTCCGGCTCGGGCAGGCCGAGCCGGACGGACTCCTGCCGGATCCCGGTCAGCGGGCTGCGCAGATTGCGCTCCACGTCGACGGCCAGGGCCTTCAGGGGCGACACGTACAGCACGCGGCAGCGCTTCTTCGACTCCGCGGGCGGCGGGGTCGAGGCGAGCCGGTCGAGGGCGGCCAGGAACGCGGCCAGCGTCTTGCCGGAGCCGGTCGGAGCCACGACCAGCACGTCCGAGCCCTCCCCGATCGCCCGCCAGGCACCCTCCTGTGCGGTGGTGGGTGTACGGAAGGCCCCCGTGAACCACGAACGTGTCGCGGGGGAGAACGAGTCGAGCGCAGCGCCTGCCATGCCCCCATCGTGCACCCGGCCACTGACAACGGCCCGGACCTGGGGAAACGTGCGCCGCCGCCGGGGCGCAGAATGGGGGCATGGGGACGGAAGAGGGCGGCCGGGAGTGGGCGCGGCACTGGCACTACGCGGAGCTGCCCGGGCTGGACCTGCTGCGCGCCCACTACGTACGCCACACCTTCCCGCGCCACGCGCACGACGGGTACGTCATCGCGGCCGTCACCGGCGGCATCGAGGAGGTCGGCCTGCCCGGCCAAGTGGTGCGCGCCGGTCCGGGCAGCGTGGTCCTGATCAACCCCGAGGTGCCGCACACCGCGCGCGCCGGGGTGCCCGAGGGCTGGGCCTACGCCACCCTCTACCCCTCCCGCGCGCTGATCACCGAGGTCGCCGACGAGATCGGCACCCTGCGCGGCACCCCCGGTTTCACGGCCGACGTGGTCACCGACCCGCACGGCTCGCGGACGATCACCGAGGTGCACCGGGCCGCCGAGGCGGGGAACGCGCTGGCCGCCGACACGCTGCTGCGGGGAGTCGTGGCGCGGATGCTGACGCGGCACGCGGGCCCGCTGCCGGCCCGTCCGGTACGGCGCGCGGGCGCCGCCGACGCCGAACGGGCCCGGGCGGTGCTGGCGGAGCGGATGGCCGACCCGCCGTCGCTGGAGCAGCTGGCGGCGGACCTGGGGACCAGCCCCTTCGCGCTGCTGCGGGCCTTCCGCGAGCAGTACGGGATGCCGCCGCACACCTGGCTCACCGACGCCCGGGTCCGCCAGGCCCGCCGGCTGCTCGACACGGGCACCCCGCCCGCGGAGGCGGCCGTCACCGTCGGCTTCACCGACCAGCCGCACCTGAACCGGCACTTCACCCGCATCGTGGGAGTCCCGCCGGGCGCCTACCGGCGGGGCCGGGCCGTCTAGTCTGCCGATCATGGACATCGGGGGAGTGCTGGCGCGCTACGACGAGCAGGTGCGGGGACGGGTGCCCGAGTGGCCTCCCGTCGGCGCCGTGGTGGAGCGGGACGGGCCCCTCGTCCGCACCCACTACGGCACGCACGGGACGGTGCAGCACCCGCCGCTGCCCCGGACGACGCCGCGCGCCGAGCTCGCCGAACTGGTGCGGCGCCAGCAACAGGCGTTCGCCGGGCGGGGCGAGCCCGCGCTGTGGAAGGTCAGGGCCGGGAGGAGCGCCTCGACCAGCTCGGCCGGATCGCCGAGCGCGCGCTGCGCGCCGTCACCGGGCCCGGGGACACGCTGTACTGGCTCGACTGGCAGCACATCGGCTACGCCTTCGAGCCGCACCGGGTGGGCGGCCCCGGCCGCCCGAAGTGGCCGGGTTCCGTCTACCCGGACGGCGACTACCACCTCTACCTCGACCCCGGGCTGCGCTTCGGCACGTTCGGGCACCCCTGGGAGCACACGCTCTGCGTGTTCGGGGCGTCGCTGCCGGCCGTCGTGGAGGCGGAGCTGACCGGGCTGCTCGGCGATCCGGTGCGGCGGCGGGACTGACGCCGGGTGCGCGCAAGAACGTACAAGACCCACGCGGCGGGCTCCGCGTAGTTTCGGGGCGTGGGAGAGAAGCAGCTGGTCACAGAGCCAGAGATACGAGAGAGACCAAAGCCCGACGAGCGGCCGCGGGCCGCCGTCGTCCGGGACGCGCTCGGGGTCGGGGTGGCCGTCGGACTGTCCGGGTTCGCCTTCGGGGTGACGGCCGCCGGGGCCGGCATCAGCACCCTCCAGGCGTGCGTGCTGAGCCTGCTCGTCTTCACCGGCGCCTCGCAGTTCGCCCTGGTCGGAGCGCTCGCCGCGGGCGGCAACCCGTTCACCGCCGCCGCCGGGGCCTTCTTCCTCGGGACCCGCAACGCCTTCTACGGGCTGCGGCTGTCGCAGCTGCTCGCGCTGCCCCGCACCGTACGGCCCTTCGCCGCGCACTGGGTGATCGACGAGACCACCGCCGTGGCGCTGGCCCAGCCCGACCGGAAGTCGGCCCGCCTCGGCTTCACCGTCACCGGGCTCAGCCTGTACGCGCTCTGGAACCTGACCACCCTGCTCGGCGCGCTCGGCGCCGAGGCCATCGGGGACACGAAGGCGTGGGGGCTGGACGCCGCCGGGCCCGCCGTGTTCCTGGCCCTGCTCGCGCCGATGCTGAAGACCGCCACCGAACGGGCCGTCGCCGCCCTCGCGCTCGTGCTCGGGCTCGGCTTCCTGCCCGTGCTGCCCGCCGGGGTGCCCGTGCTGATCGCGGCCCTGGCCGCCCCCGTCGTGCTGTGGATGAAGGGACGCCGGCCGTGAACGTCTGGATCGCCATCGCCATCACGGTCGTCGGCTGCTACGCCGTCAAGCTCGCCGGGCTGCTCGTCCCCGCCGGAGCCCTGGAGCGGCCGACGGTGCGCCGGCTGGCCGCCCTGCTGCCGGTCGCGCTGCTCGCCGCGCTCACCGCCCAGCAGACCTTCAGCACCGGGTCCGCCCTCGTCGTCGACGCCCGCGCCGCCGGGCTCGCCGCCGCCGGGCTGGCGCTGCTGCTGCGGGCCCCGTTCCTGGTCGTGGTCGCGGCCGCCGTCGTCGTCACCGCGGGGGTACGGGTCCTGGGCGGCTGATCCCGTCCGGCAGGCGCCCGTACGCCCGCAGGGTCAGCAAGGCCTCCAGCGTGGCGATCGGCCGCCGCTCCAGCGAGCTCCCCGGCGCCCAGGCCTCGCGGCGGACCGGCCAGCCGCCGTCCACCTGCTGGGCGGCGGCCAGGAAGTCCAGCGAGCGGCGCATCTCCTCGTCCGTGAACCAGCCGCGGGCCAGCGACTCGGGCCGCCGTGCGAAGTCGTGCGGGAACAGCTGCTCGCCCGGCGCGTAGCCCGGGGCCGGCGGGTACTCCGGCCGCCGCCGCGGGTCCAGCACCACGAGCCGCTGCTCGCGCACCAGCCGGCCCAGCCGGTCCGCGGCCGCCGCGGCGCGCGCCCGGTCAGGGACGCCGTCGAGGAAGGCCACCGCGCTCTGGACCTCGTACGGATGCGAGTGGCGCAGGCCCTCGACCCGGTCCCAGCAGAAGTCGGTGGCCCGGAAGAGCCAGGCGTGCCAGACCCGGTTGCGGTGCAGCAGGCCGACGACCGGGCCCGTGGTCAGCAGTTCGCCCGGCGGGGCGTCGTACGTCGGGTGGTACGGGGCCGCCGGGTAGGCCCGCGGGGCCGGGGAGACCACCGGGAGCGCGCCGTCCGGGGTGGAGACCCCGGTCAGGTGGCGGCAGAGCCGCTCGATGCGCTGCCCGGCGCAGCGGCCCAGGCTGTCCAGCACGCGCAGCGCGTGCGCGGTGTGCAGGGGCTGGCTGAGCGGGCCGCGCAGATCCGGGTCGAGGGCGTGACCGTAGCCGCCGTCGCCGTTGAGGTAGGAGCCGAGGGCGGTGTCCACCGGGTCGGCGTCCCCGCCGAGGAAGTGGTACGCGAACCGCCGCTGCTCCAGTACGCGGGCCGTGAGCCAGATGAACTGCTCGGCGCGGGCCAGCGGGCTCTGCGGGCTCTGCGGGCTCTGTGGGTTCTCGGGGCTCTGCGGACTCTGCGCGGACTGTGGGGCCTGAGTGGCCCGCGTGGCCTGCGTGGGCCGTGGGGTCTGCGACGTCTGCGAGGAAGCTTCGTCTCCGGGCATGCGTGCAACGTAGGACGCGGCGGTGCGGCCGGGAGGGGCGAACGCGGCCGGTGCACTCTCCCGGGGCGGGATACTGGGGGCATGCGGTTGACGATTTTCTGGGAGCGGATGGCCGAGCACTTCGGCGCGGGCTACGCCGACTCCTTCGCACGGGACCACGTCATGACCGAACTGGGCGGGCGGACCGTCCACCAGGCGCTGGACGCGGGCTGGGAGGCCAAGGACGTGTGGCGTGCCGTGTGTTCGGCGATGGACGTGCCGGCCTCGCTGCGCTGACGCCGCCGCGCACCACTTCGTGGTTCGTGCGGTCGGTGGGCCAGACTTGGTGGCGTGGCAGCCAGTGATGAGACGACGACCGACGACCAGACCGCCGACGTCCCCGATCCGGGCGATGCGCGTGCCGGAAGCGCCGGTGAAGGCCCCGGCGGCTCCCGGCGTCCGGTAGCCCCCGGCGGCCCCGTCCCGCAGGCCGGACCCGGCGGGGCGGGCGTCCCCCCGGCCGGAGCGGTCCCCGCCGCCCCCGAAGGGGCGGAGGCGCGGATGCCGCGCTGGCTGCCGCGCGCCGTGATCCTCGTCCTGGCGCTCGTCGCCTGCTTCCAGCTCGGCAGCTGGGCCTTCCACCAGCTCATCGGCCTCCTCGTCAACATCCTGATCGCGTTCTTCCTCGCACTCGCGATCGAACCGGCGGTGTCCGGGATGGCGGCCCGCGGCGTGCGCCGCGGGCTCGCCACCTTCGTGATGTTCCTCGCGTTGTGCATCGTGACCGCCGGCTTCCTCACGCTGCTCGGCTCGCTGCTCGCCGGGCAGATCGTCGCCATGGTCGAGGGCTTCCCGGGTTATCTCGACTCGGTGATCAAAGCGATCAACTCCGCCTTCCACACCGAACTCTCCCGGCTGGAGATCCAGGAGAGCGTGCTGCGCTCCGACTGGCTGCGCAAGTACGTGCAGAACAGCGCGTCCGGCGTGCTCGACGTCTCCGCCACGGTGCTCGGCGGACTCTTCAAGCTGCTGACGATCGGACTGTTCTCCTTCTACTTCGCCGCCGACGGACCGAGGCTGCGGCGCGCCCTGTGCTCCGTACTGCCGCCCGCCAAGCAGGACGAGGTGCTGCGCGCCTGGGAGATCGCCGTCGCCAAGACGGGCGGCTACCTCTACTCGCGCGGGCTGATGGCGCTGATCTCCGGTATCGCCACCTACATCGTGCTGGCGGTCCTCGGGGTGCCGTACGCGCCCGCCCTCGCGATGTGGGTGGGTCTGGTCTCCCAGTTCGTCCCCACCATCGGCACCTATCTCGCGGGTGCGCTACCGGTTCTGATCGCCTTCACCGTCGACCCCTGGTACGCGCTGTACGTCCTCGGTTTCGTCGTGGTGTACCAGCAGTTCGAGAACTACGTCCTGCAGCCCAAGCTGACCTCGAAGACCGTGGACATCCATCCGGCGGTCGCCTTCGGATCGGTCATCGCGGGCACCGCCCTGCTGGGCGCGGTCGGGGCGCTCATCGCGATCCCGGCCGTCGCCACGCTGCAGGCCTTCCTCGGCGCGTACGTGAAGCGCTACGCGCTGACGGAGGCGGCCGATTTCTCTACGGCGCGTCCCCGGCGGCGCCGAGTGCGCTTTCCACGGCTTCGATGACGGTCGCCTCGGCGGCGGCCTTGCGCATGCCGAGGCCGCTCAGCGGGCCCTCGCCGTTCTCCAGCTCCAGCAGCGCGAGCAGGATGTGCTCGGTGCCGACGTAGTCGTGACCCAGGCGCAGGGCTTCCCGGAAGGTGAGCTCCAAGGCCTTCTTCGCGGACGCGTCGAAGGGGATGAGGTCGGGGACCTCCGCCTGGGGAGGCGGCAGTACGGCGGCCACGGCGGCGCGTACGTCGTCCGCCGCGACCCCCTGGGCGCCCAGGGCGAGACCCGCGAAGCTCTCGGGCTCGGCCAGCAGGCCCAGGACCAGGTGGTCGGTGCGGATCTCGGTGCCGCCGGCGGCGCGGGCCTCGTTCTGCGCGGTCACCACGACGTCGCGGGCGCGGGCGGTGAAGCGGCCGAAGCCCGCGTTCGGGTCGAGCGCGGCGGCACCCTCCTTGTCCGCCTTGGGCACGAAGCGCTTCTGGGCCGCCTGGCGGGTGACGCCCATGCTGCGGCCGATGTCGGTCCAGGAGGCGCCGGAGCGGCGGGCCTGGTCGACGAAGTGGCCGATGAGGTGGTCCGCGACGTCCCCGAGGGCCTCGGCGGCGACGACGGCGCCGCTGAGCTGCTCCAGGGGGTCGGTGTGAACCTTGTTGATGGCCTCGATCAGGTCGTCGAGGCGGACCGGATTGGTCATGCGAACGGGTTCCACGGGAGGGTTCGTCATGGGTGCAACCGTAGGTTGACAGTCGAGAGAGTGTCAACCCTGGGTTGTCAGTCGGCCTGCTCGCGCTTGCGGCGATCGGCTGCCCGCTGCGTGCTGCCCGCTCCTCGCAACCAAGCCGTGGACAAACGCTGTTGCGCGTCCCTTCCTTGTGACGCCTCGACAGGGGCCGTGTCAGTGGGCGGGCTTATGGTCTCTCCCAAGGCGCGCGCATCGAGAACCTCAAGGGGGAGATCCGTCATGAGCGAGACCAGCGGCAGCACGCACGAGGGATTCACGGCCGAGGAGCGGGCCGCGATGAAGGACCATGCCCAGGAGCTGAAGGCGGCCGCGCGCCGTGGCTCGCGCGCGGACAAGGCGGCGGAGGCGGAGCGGGACGTCCTCGCGAAGATCGCCGAGATGCAGGACTCGGACCGGATCATGGCCGAGCGCGTGCACGCCGTCGTCACGGCCAGTGCCCCGGCCCTCGCGCCGAAGCTCTGGTACGGGATGCCCTCCTACGCCCTGGACGGCAAGGTCGTCTGCTTCTTCCAGAGCGCGGAGAAGTTCAAGGCGCGGTACGCCACCCTCGGTTTCAGCGACCAGGCCAAGCTGGACGAGGGCGCGATGTGGGCGGCCGGCTTCGCCCTGACCGAGGTGACGGCCGAGGTGGAGGAGCGGATCGCGGCGCTGGTCAAGCAGGCCGTGAGCTGACCCCGCGCCCGGACGGGCCTGGCTCCCGCCCGGGGGCTGGGCGGGGGCTCCTGCGGCCGCGCGCCACAGCCGGCCGGCTGCGCACTCTTGTCGGCTGTCGGCTGTCGGCTGCCGGGTGTCGGCTGCCGGGTGTCGGCCGCGGGCGTGGCTCAGCCCCTTCGGTCCTCAACCGTCCAGCCGTCGCCCAGCTCGCGGCGCAACGCCTCCAGTGCCGCATCGGCCTCACACCGGAACGACTCCTGCTGCTCACGGGTCCAGGGCGAAGGACCCGTCGGGTGGTCCCAGTCGAGTGAGGACTGGTAAAGCTCGGCGAGTCGCGTGAGCTCGTTGCCGGCGACCGCGGTGATGGGCAGTTTCTCCGGGGCGCAGGGGTACCCGTACGGGCTGTCGAGGGCGGGTACGTCCGACGGGCCCGGCCACAACGGCGTGTCGACGCCGTATTCGAAGAAGAACCGCAGGTGATGGGCCATGCCTCAGCCTTTCACGGCGCAGAGCACGTGGAAGGGCCCCCGTCTTCCTCCGTGCGCGGCCAGTACCGTCCTTCGAGGGCCTCGGCGCTGCGGTTGAGGCGGAGCAGGGCTTCCTCCAGCTCCCGTACTTCCTCGGGGGACCAGTCGGCGACCACCCGGGCCAGGCAGGAACGGTTGACCTCGCGGTCTTCGGCGAGCCGGCGGCCGCCTTCGACGGTGATGCGGAGCTTGCGGGCCATGCCGCCGTCCGGGTCCGCGACGCGCTCGGCCAGTCCGCAGCGCAGCAGCGCGGCCGTCTGGCGGTTCACGGTCGAGGTGTCGAGCCCGAAGGCCTCCGCCAGCTGCCCTATGGACATGGGGCCTTGCGTGTCGATCCGGCTGAGCAGCAGGTACGCCGACCGCTCCAGGCGCTCGGGGTCGCGCTCTCGCCGGGCGAGCACCTGGTGCCGCGAGAGCAGCATCAGCTCCCGCTCCAGTTTCTCCAGCACTGCGCCTCCCGCTCCCTCCGGCGCTCCATTATCGCGGACCGGCGGACTGGTGAACCTCCGCGGGCCGGCCTCCACGGCAATATGCATGATACATAGCGTGTGTACTATGCACTTCTCGTTGTCACCCCGACGAGCCACAGCCTCACACCGGAGGACCCGCATGACCGTCACCACGTCCACCGCCTCCCGCGCGGCCGAGATCCTGTCCCGGCCCGTCCGGCTGAACGGCCTGACCGTCCCCAACCGCATCGCGATGGCGCCGATGACGCGGATGTTCTCACCCGGCGGTGTGCCCGGCGAGGACGTGCGGGCGTACTACGCCAGCCGGGCCGCCGCGGGCGTCGGCCTGATCGTCACCGAGGGCACCTACGTCGGCCACGACTCCGCCGGGCAGAGCGACCGGGTGCCGCGGTTCCACGGTGAGGACCAGCTGGCCGGCTGGGAGAAGGTCGCCGCGGCCGTGCACGAGGCGGGCGGCACGATCGTGCCTCAGCTGTGGCACATAGGCATGGTGCGCAAGCAGGGCGAGGCGCCGTATGCCGACGCCCCCGCCGTCGGCCCCTCCGGCATCCGCGTCGACGGCACCGAGGGGACCGGCAAGGCGATGACCCGCGCCGACCTCGACGACGTCATCGGCGCGTTCGCCGACGCCGCCGCGGAGGCCGAGCGGATCGGCTTCGACGGCGTCGAGCTGCACGGCGCCCACGGCTACCTGCTCGACCAGTTCCTGTGGGAGCGGACCAACCGCCGCACCGACGCCTACGGCGGCGACGCGGTGGCCCGTACGAAGTTCGCCGCGGAGATCGTGGCCGCGGTCCGCGAGCGCGTCCCTGCCGACTTCCCGGTGATCTTCCGCTACTCGCAGTGGAAGCAGGAGGCCTACGACGCACGGCTCGCGCAGACCCCGCAGGAGCTGGAGGCGATCCTGGCCCCGCTGGCGGCGGCGGGCGTCGACGTGTTCCACGCCTCCACCCGGCGCTACTGGCTCCCGGAGTTCGAGGGCTCGGACCTGAACCTGGCGGGCTGGACCAAGAAGCTCACCGGCCGGCCGACCATCACCGTCGGTTCGGTCGGCCTCGACGGCGACTTCCTCCGCGCCTTCGCCGGCGAGGGCGCGGCGCTCGGCGACATCGACAATCTCCTGGACCGCATGGAACGCGACGAGTTCGACATGGTCGCCGTCGGCCGGGCGCTGCTCCAGGACCCGCAGTGGGCGGCGAAGGTCCTCGGCAACCGCTTCGACGAGCTGAAGCCGTACGACGCTGCGGCGCTCAGGTCGCTCAGCCGGTAGCCGTCCGGACGGCTGCCGTCCGAGGCCGCCCCGTGACATCGGACCGCCGATGTCACGGGGCGTTCGCGTGCGGCCGGTGTGGAGGCAGCCAGTCGAGCCGCTCTGCCCGCCGTCCTGGGTCCTGGCGGCACGCTCCATGGGGACCGGATCATCTGAGACGCCGGCCTCCGGCCGGAACCGGGGGTTGGGCGTGGTGCGCTTGACAGGGAAATCGAACATCCATTCTGATGAGTTATCCACAGCCGAACCGGTCGTGGAGGCGCATTGTCAGTGGCAGGCATTAGCGTCAATGGCGTGAAGCGATCGACTCAAGCAAACCGGGTGGAACCCATGGCAGGCACCGACCGCGAGAAGGCTCTCGACGCCGCGCTCGCACAGATTGAACGGCAATTCGGCAAGGGTGCGGTCATGCGCCTCGGCGACAAGCCGAACGACCCCATCGAGGTCATCCCCACCGGGTCGACCGCGCTGGACATCGCGCTCGGCGTCGGCGGGCTGCCCCGCGGCCGCGTGATCGAGGTGTACGGGCCGGAGTCCTCCGGTAAGACGACCCTGACCCTGCACGCCGTGGCCAACGCGCAGAAGGCCGGCGGCACCGTCGCCTTCGTGGACGCCGAGCACGCGCTCGACCCCGAGTACGCGAAGGCCCTCGGCGTCGACACCGACAACCTCATCCTGTCGCAGCCGGACACCGGCGAGCAGGCGCTGGAGATCGTGGACATGCTCGTCCGCTCCGGTGCCCTCGACCTGATCGTCATCGACTCCGTGGCGGCCCTGGTGCCGCGCGCGGAGATCGAGGGTGAGATGGGCGACTCGCACGTGGGTCTCCAGGCCCGACTGATGAGCCAGGCGCTCCGGAAGATCACCGGTGCGCTCAACCAGTCCAAGACCACCGCGATCTTCATCAACCAGCTCCGCGAGAAGATCGGTGTGATGTTCGGCTCGCCGGAGACCACCACCGGTGGCCGCGCGCTGAAGTTCTACGCCTCCGTGCGCCTCGACATCCGCCGCATCGAGACGCTGAAGGACGGCACGGACGCGGTCGGTAACCGCACCCGCGTCAAGGTCGTCAAGAACAAGGTCGCGCCCCCGTTCAAGCAGGCCGAGTTCGACATCCTCTACGGCCAGGGCATCAGCCGCGAGGGCGGACTGATCGACATGGGCGTGGAGCACGGCTTCGTGCGCAAGGCCGGTGCCTGGTACACGTACGAGGGCGACCAGCTCGGCCAGGGCAAGGAGAACGCCCGTAACTTCCTGAAGGACAACCCCGATCTCGCCAACGAGATCGAGCGGAAGATCAAGGAGAAGCTGGGCGTGGGTGTCCGCAAGGACGCCGCCGCGGCCCCCGCCGACGCCGGTGCCGCCGCGCCCGCCGAGGCCTCGGCCGTGCCCGCCCCCGCGTCGAAGGCCAAGACGACGGCCAAGGCCGCCGTGGCCAAGAGCTGACCCGTGCGGGAGGAGGAAGGGGGCGGCAGGAACAGGCGCGGTCGTGAGGACCGTCAGGAACTGCCGCCCCAGAGCCCCGAGGAGCAGGCGCGGGCGATCTGCCTGCGTCTGCTCACGGGGAGCCCGCGCACCCGGCGCCAGCTCGCGGACGCCCTGCACAAGCGGGGCATCCCGGAGGAGGTGTCGCAGCAGGTCCTCTCCCGGTACGAGGAGGTGGGCCTGATCGACGACGCCGCCTTCGCCGGAGCGTGGGTCGAGTCCCGACACCGCGGCCGGGGCCTGGCCCGCCGGGCGCTCGCCCAGGAGCTCCGGACCAAGGGGGTGCACGCCACCCTCGTGGAGGAGGCCCTGGAACTGCTCGACTCCGAGCAGGAGGAGGAGACCGCCCGGGAGCTCGTGGAGCGCAAGCTCCGCGCCACCCGGGGCCTGGAGCGCGACAAGCGGATCCGGCGCCTCGCCGGGATGCTCGCCCGCAAGGGATACCCGGAGGGCATGGCCCTGCGGGTGGTCCGCCGCGCGCTGGAGGCGGAAGGCGAGGACGCCGACGAGCTCGGGTACCAGGGGGAGTGAACCGCCGGGCCCGGGGTGGGGGTAGCCCCCGGGTACGGATGCCGGGGTACGCCAGTGTCAGGAGCCGTGCCCGCCAGCAGAGTTGACGGCATGATGCTGCGTTACGCCCTTCAGACCCTCAGGGACCGCAAGGCCGGCTTCCTCGGCGCCTTCGTCGCACTCCTGTGCGCGGCCGCCCTCGTCACCGCCTGCGGAACCCTCCTGGAAACGGGACTCCGCGGAAGGATCGGCACCGAGCGCTACGCGTCCGCGCCGGTCCTCGTCTCCGCCGACCAGAACGTCCACGAGACCAGGGTCAAGAAGAAGGGCGAGGGGAAGAAGGCCAAGACCAAGCACAAGGCCAAACCCGTCGCCGAGCGGGCCTGGATCCCCGACACCACCGTGGACGCGGTCCGTGCCGTGCCCGGTGTCGAGCGCGCCGTGCCCGAGCTCACGTTCCAGGCCGTCCCGCTGGTCAAGACCCCCGGCGAGCCCAAGCCCTCGTACGGACACGCCTGGACCTCGGCCGCACTGACCCCCTTCACGATCGCCGACGGCCGTGCGCCCCGGAGCGGCGGCGAGGTGGTCGTCGACCGCGCGCTGGCCTCCCGCGCGGGGCTGAAGCCCGGCTCCGAGCTCACCGTCCAGTCCACCGGCGAGCCCAGGACGTACCAGGTCAGCGGGGTCGCGACCACGCCCCGAGGCGACCTCGCCCGGCAGAGCGCGCTCTTCTTCAGCGACGACGGGCCCGGCGGCTGGCCGCCCGCGACGGGCAGGTCAGCGCCATCGGGGTGCTGCCCGCGCCGGGCGTCGACGCCCGTGAACTGGCCGGCCGCGTCACACAGGCGCTGAAGGGCACCACGGCGCAGGTCAGTACGGGGGACGAGCGCGGACCGGTGGAATTCCTCGACGCCGCCGGCGCCCGCATCAAGCTGGTCTCCATGGGCGGCGCGATGGGCGGCACCTCACTGCTCGTCGCGATCCTCGTGGTCGTCGGCACCTTCGCGCTCTCCGTCCAGCAGCGCCACCGCGAACTCGCCCTGCTGCGGGCCATCGCCGCCACCCCCGCGCAGCTGCGGCGGATGATCGGGCGGGAGGCGCTGCTCGTCGGCCTGGCCGCCGGCGTCACCGGCGCGTTCGCAGGGCTGCCGCTCGCCGCCTGGCTGCACGGCCGGTTCGTCGACGCCGGCGTAGTCCCCAGCACCCTGGAGCGCACCGCCGGCATCTTCCCGATGTGCGCGGCGGTCGGGGCCAGCCTGCTCGGAGCCTGGGCCGCCGCGCGGATCACCGGGCGGCGGATCGCCCGGATCCGCCCGGCCGAGGCGCTCTCCGAAGCCACCGTCGAGCGGGGCCGGCCCGGCTGGATCCGCAGCGTGCTCGGGGTGCTGCTGCTGGCCGGCGGGGCGGTGCTCGTCGTCGTACTCGGCTCGCTGCGCACCGAGCCGGCGTCGACCCCCGTCACCTTCCTGGCCGTGGTGGTCCTGGCCGGGGCGGTCTCGCTGCTCGGACCGCTGCTCGTACGGGGCGCGGGCGCGCTGCTCGCCGGACCGCTGCGGCTGACCGGCCCGGGCGGCCACCTGGCCACCGCCAACCTGCGCGGGAACGCCACCCGGATGGCCTCCGCCGTCACCCCGCTCGCGTTGCTGGTCGGCATGACCTGCACCGTCCTCTTCGTCACCCCGACGCTCGGGAACGCCGCCCGGGCGCAGGCCCGAGACGGGATCCGGGCCGACTGGGTGCTGGCCGCGCAGGGTCCCGGCATCACGCACGAGGCCGCCGAGCGGATCCGGCGGACGCCGGGCGTCGCGGCGGCCACCGAAATCGTGCACACGTCGGTACGGGTGGGGCTGGCGAAGTACGCCGCGCAGGGCGTGACCCCGGGCGGGCTGACCCGGACCTGGGACCCCCAGGTCACGGCCGGCAGCCTGGACGGGTTCGGAGAGCGCGCCGCGGCGGTGAGCGAACTCGCCGCCGACCAGCTCGGGTTGAAGCCCGGGAGCCCGCTGAGCCTGACGCTGGGGGACGGGACCCCGGTCACGCTGACGGTCTCAGCCGTGTACGCGCGGGGGCTGCGGGATCTGACGCTGCCGCACGGGCTGGTGGCCGCGCACGCGGACAATCCGCTGGCGAGCGGTGTGCTGGTGGCGGCGGAGCCGGGCCCGGGGCTGGAGGCCGGGCGGGAGCGGCTGGCCGCGGCGGTACGGGAGTTCCCGGGGGTGCGGGTGCTGTCCGCGGCGGAAGCCGACGAGGCGCCGGCGCGGCGGCAGGACGCCGGAGCGGAGATCAACCTGCTGGCGATGGGGCTGGTCCTGGCCTTCACCGCGATCGCGGTGGTGAACACGCTCGCGATGTCGACCGCCGAACACTTCCGGGAGTTCGCCATGCTGCGGCTGGCCGGGGCGAAGCGGCGGCAGGTGCTGCGGATGCTCCGGGCGGAGGCGCTGGCGGTGGTCCTGATCGGGGTGGTGCTGGGGTCGGGGATCGCGCTGGCCGTACTGACCGCGTTCAGCGTGGGCATGACGGGGGTGGCGGCGCCGGCGGTCCTACCGGTCGCGTACGCGGGGGTGGTGGGGGTGGCGGGGCTGTTGGCCCTCGCGGCCACTTCCCTCCCGGGGAGGGTGGCGTTGAGGGTGGCTCCGGTGGACGTGGCCACGGCCAAGGGCTAGCCCCGCCCCCGGAGCCCCGCCGGTGCGGCGCCTCCCCCAGACTCCGTCCGGGGGACCCCCAGGGGGCTCCGCCCCCGAGCCCCCGCGCCTCAAACGCCGGCGGGGCTGAAAGACCGGGGCTCCGCCCCAGATCCCGCGCCTCAAACGCCGGCGGGGCTGAAAGACCGGGGCTCCGCCCCAGACCCCGCGCCTCAAACGCCGGCGGGGCTGAAAGGGGCGCCTCAAACGCCGGCGGGCTGGAAGACCGGGGCTCCGCCCCAGACCCCGCGCCTCAAACGCCGGCGAGGCTGGAAGAGCCGGCGAGGCGAAAGGTCGCCTCAAGCCCCGGCGGGGCTGGACCCCGGCGGGGCTGGAAGAGCGCCTCAAACGCTGGCGGGGCTGGATCTGAGGCGGCCTGAATGGTGTGGGTGGCGCGTCAGGCGGGGGTGACCGGGAGGCCGGCCGATTTCCAGGCCTGGAAGCCGCCGGTCAGGTCGGTCGCGCGGTGGAGGCCCAGGGCGTGGAGGGAGGCCGCGGCGAGGCTGGAGGCGTAGCCCTCGTTGCAGATCACCACCACTTGGAGGTCGTGACCGGTGGCCTCGGGCGCCCGGTGGCTGCCGCGGGGGTCCAGGCGCCATTCCAGCTCGTTGCGCTCGACCACCAGCGCCCCCGGGATCAGGCCGTCGCGCTCGCGCAGGGCCTGGTAGCGGATGTCCACCAGCAGCGCGCCGGCGCGGGAGGCGGCGTACGCCTCCTCCGGGCCGACACGGGTGTAGCCCGCGCGGACCTGCTCCAGCAGCTCGTCGATGCCGACGGGGGCGCTCACTGCCAGTCCGCCGGGCTCTCGACGTGCTCCAGGTGGAGCACCGGGCCGCTGCGGCTGTATCGGCGGATCAGCGGGAGCGGCGGGTAGTACGCGTGCACCGAGACCGCGTGCTCGGTCGGGGACTCGTTGAGGACCTCGTGCACGTGGTGCTCCAGGAAGGCCCGCCCGGTGCCCGCGTCCAGCGTGCGGCTGCGGTCGACGTCGGGGGCCAGCTCCAGCGAGCGCCAGCCCTCCGAGGGCAGCCGTACGGCCAGCGAGTGTTCGGTGAGCCGGCCCCGGGCGGTGGCGAACGCGCCCCGCGAATCGGCGTGGTCGTGCCAGCCGGTGCCGGTGCCCGGCGGCCAGCCGATCAACCAGGCCTCGCTGCCGCCCGGCCCGTCCAGCCGGATCCAGGTGCGGCCCTCGGGATCGAGCGGCAGTGAGGACACCACGGCGGGGTCGGCCGCCGTGCGGAGGGCGAAGTCGAGGAGTTCGGCGGCCGTGGGGCCCCCGGCCGACGCGGGCTCAGGGACGTACGGGCGTGCGGTGGACGCGGGTGCAGACATGAAGGGGGACCGTTCCTGGGTTCGCGGAGGTGCGCGCAGGCCGGTGGACGGCACGGGGCGCGCGGAGGGAAGGGCGAATCAACAGGAAGGGCGACACACGCAGCCCGCGTAGCGGAGCAGGTCCATATGGACCCTCCGCCACAGGCGTACGTCGTTGCCGGTCATTCGGCGAGTGAACCACGAGTCCGGGAGGACGGTCAATCGATCACCACGGTCGGTGTCGCCGAGGGGGCGGGCAGCCGGGACGGGGGTGCGCCCGCCCGGACCGTGTCCGCCGCCTCGTACAGCTCCGCCGGGCGGACCCCCGCGAAGGTCGCCGCCAGGTGCCCGTCCGGCCGTACGAGCAGCACGGTGTGGGCCGGCGCCCCCGGGTAGGAGTCCGCGACGAGCAGGTCGGTGCGGACCGGGAGGGCGCTCACCGCCGCGGCGAGGCGGGGCATCAGTCCGGCACCGAGCCAGTGGCGCCGGTCCCAGACCCCGGTGCCCGGGGCGACCAGGACCACCAGCAGCCGCCCCTGCCCCAGCAGGTCCCGCAGCGGCACCGTCGACCCGTCGGGCGCGGTCACCGGCACGTTCGCCACCGGACCGCCCGGTTCCGTGGCCGTCGGCACCTCGCGTACGGCGACCGGCGGGGCGTACGCCGGCTCCGCGCCCAGCGGCCCGCGCCCGAGGTGGCCGTCGGTGAGGAGGGATTCGGCGGAGCGTGCGGCTCCGGGCAGGTAGGTGCGCAGAGCGCCGCCGGCCCGCAGCGTCGGCATCGCCTGGTCGGCCGCGCGCAGCCGGGAGGCGACCGCGGTGCGCCGCTCGCCCTCGTAGCTGTCGAGCAGCGCCTCGGACGCTCCCTGGTGCCAGGCCAGGGACAGCTTCCACGCGAGGTTCTCGGCGTCCCGGAGCCCCTCCTCGACCCCCTGGGTGCCGAGCGCGCCCAGCAGGTGCGCGGCGTCGCCGGCGAGGAAGGCGCGACCGTCGCGCCAGCGCCGGGCGAGGCGGTGGTGCAGGGTGTGGACCCCGGTGTCGATGAGGTCGTACGGGGGAGTGCTGCCGCCGCACCACACCGCGAGGGTGTCCCGGATCAGGGTCACCACCAAGTCGGGGGTCACCAGCTCCCCGCGGGCGGGCAGCAGCCAGTCCAGCCGCCACACCCCGTCGGGCAGCGGCCGGGAGGTGACCTCCTGCGGCGGACTGCGGTGCAGCAAGGCCTCGCCCGGCCAGGGGAGTTCGGTGCGCAGGGCGGCCACGGCGTGCCGCTCGACCGCGGTGCGGCCGGGGAAACGGATGCCGAGCAGCTTGCGCACGGTGGAGCGGGCACCGTCGCAACCGACGAGGTAACTCCCGCGCCACCACGTGGCCTCGGCGCCCCGGGTGTGGGCGGTGACGCCGTGGCCGTCCTGTTCCAGGGCGTCCAGACGGCTCTCGGTGACCAGCTGGACCAGCGGGTGGGCCGAGGCGGCGTCGCGCAGCCCGCGCGTCAGCGCGTGCTGAGGCACGTGCAGGGGCGCCGGGTGCTCCTCGAAGGTGATCCGCTGGGTGTCGCGGCCGCGCCGCATGGTGCGCCAGGCGGCGAAGTACGCCCCCTCGTCGCGCAACGTCCTACAGCCCAGCCGGTGCGCCATGGCCGCGGTGTCGGCGTGCAGGACGACCGTGCGGGCCGGGCGCGGCTCCTCCTTGCCGGGCCCCTCGTCGAGTACGACGGAGGGCACGCCCGCGCCCGCCAGGGCGAGGGACAGGGACAGCCCGACGGGCCCCGCGCCGACGACGATCACCGGGTCCATGATGTGGCTCCCGATGTCCGGTATGTGATCACAGAACGTATGCAACCCACTGGAGGTGCCTGCGTCAAGTGCCCCCATCGGGACAACGCAGTGTGGTGCGACGGATGAGCTCCGCCGCACCACACAGGCTACGCACTCTGGCTGACCGTATGTCAGACCGGGGGTCGTCCGGAGGGGGCTCCGGCGTCAGGCTCCGGCCGCCGTGTTCGCGCCGGGGACCGCGTCGTCGATCTCCTCCGCGCCGAGCACGGCGCCGGTGCCCTTCTTCGACTTCCGCAGCCGGCCTTCCAGCTGGGAGGCGAAGGTGGTGAGGACGAAGTTCACCACGATGTAGATCAGGGCGATCACGAGCAGGGTGGCGATGGTGTTGCTGTAGTTGGCCGAGATCTGCCGGTACGTCGACATCAGCTCGGCGAGGCCGAGCAGGGCGCCGCCGAGGGCGGTGTCCTTCAGGATCACCACGAGCTGGCTCACCAGGGCCGGCAGCATCGCGGTGACGGCCTGCGGGATCAGCACATGGACCATGGTCTGGCCCTTGCGCATGCCGATGGCCTTGGCCGCGTCGGTCTGGCCCCTGGGCAGGGAGAGCACGCCCGCCCGGACGATCTCGCCGATGACGGCCGAGTTGTAGAGGGCCAGGCCCGTGACCACGGCCCAGAAGGGCCGGGTGTCGGAGGGAACGTCCAAGAACCGCGGGGCCATCAGCGCGTTGCCGAACAGCATCAGCATCAGTACCGGGATGGCGCGGAAGAACTCAACCCACGCGGCGACCGGCCCCCGAACCCACGCGTGGTCCGACAGTCGGCCGATGCCCAGCAGCGCGCCCAACGGGAGGGCGATCATCATGGCGAGCGCGCCGGCCTTGAGGGTCTCCAGCAGGCCGGGGATCAGGAAGGTGGTCCAGACCTGGCTGTCGGTGACGAAGGGGGTCCACTTGTCGGCTTCGAGCTGGTTCTTCTCGCCCATGAGGGAGAGCACCCACCACAGGACGAGCCCGAACAGCACGACGAAGATGCCGCTGTAGATCCAGTTGCGCGCCTTGGCCTTGGGGCCCGGGGCGTCGTACAGCACGGAGGTCATCGCTTCACCGCCACTCGCTTGGAAACCCAGCCCAGCAGCAGACCGGTGGGCAGGGTCAGCAGGACGAAGCCGAGGGCGAAGACCCCGAAGACGGCGAAGAGCGCGTCCGCCTCGTTCTCGATCATTTCCTTCATCAGCAGGGCCGCTTCGGCCACGCCGATGGTCGCCGCCACCGTGGTGTTCTTGGTGAGGGCGATCAGCACGTTGGTGAGCGGTGCGACAACCGCCCGGAAGGCCTGGGGGAGCACGATCAGGCGGAGTACCTGGAAGAAGCTCAGCCCCAGTGCGCGGGCCGCCTCGGCCTGGCCGACGGGCACGGTGTTGATGCCGGAGCGCAGGGCCTCGCAGACGAAGGTGCCGGTGTAGGCGATCAGTCCGAGGACCGCGAGCCGGAAGCCGGTCTCCTTGGACGTGTCGCCGCCCAGGTTGATGCCGAGGGTCTGATACAGGCCCAGCGAGCAGCCGAGGATCAGCACGGTCAGCGGCGTGTTGCGCACCAGGTGGACGTACGCGGTGCCGAAGCCCCGCAGCAGCGGGACCGGGCTGACCCGCATCCCCGCCAGGACGGTGCCCCAGATCAGGGACCCGACCGCCGAGTAGAGGGTGAGCTGAACCGTCACCCAGAAGGCTCCGAGCACGTCGTACTGCCCGGAATCAAGAAAATCGAACACGATGCCCTGCGCTCTCCCCAGGATGGCCGGTGAGGTGCGCCGTCGCCCGCGGCAGGCGGGCGGCGACGCCCCTCACCGATGAATCAGCTGCCTTCGGTGATCTGCGGGGCAGGCTCACTCTTGAAGTTGGCCGGCCCGAGGTTCTTGTCCACGGCCTTCTGCCAGCTGCCGTCCTCGACCATCTTCTTGAGCGCGGCGTTGATCTTGGTCTGGAGCTCCTTGTCGCCCTTCTTCAGACCGATGCCGTAGTTCTCGTTGCTCATGCTCAGGCCGGCGAGCTTGAACTTGCCCTTGTTCTTCTCCTGCGCGGCGTAACCGGCCAGGATCGAGTTGTCCGTGGTCAGTGCGTCCACGGCCTTGTTCTCCAGGCCGGTGAGGCAGTCGGAGTAGCCCGGGTATTCCTGCAGGTCGGCCTCGGGGGCCAGGGTCTTCTTGATGTTCTGCGCCGACGTCGAGCCGGTGACCGAGCAGAGCTTCTTCTTGTTCAGGTCCTCGACCTTGGTGATGCTCGTGTCGTCGGCGCGGACCAGCAGGTCCTGGTGCGCGAGGAAGTACGGGCCGGCGAAGTCGACCTTCTCCTTGCGCTTGTCGTTGATCGAGTAGGTCGCGACGATGAACTTCACGTCGCCGTTGGCGAGCAGGTTCTCGCGCTCGGCGCTCACGGCCTGCTTGAACTCGATCTGGTTCGGCTCGTAGCCGAGCTCCTTGGCCACGTACGTGGCGACGTCGACGTCGAAGCCGGTGTACTTGCCGTCCGGGGTCTTCAGACCGAGACCGGGCTGGTCGTACTTGATGCCGACGACGATCTTGTCCTTCGCGCCACCGGACGCACCGCCGTCACTGGCGGCGTCCTGCTTGCTGCCGCCACAGGCGGTCGCGGTCAGGGCAAGGGCTACGGCGACGGCCGCGGCCGCAGCGGCCTTGGAGATCTTCATGGTGAACTTCCCTCGGATGAGACGTTGTTGAACGACGAGCGACGCTTACGGCGTACGCGCGGCCGACAGGAGCCGATCCGGCGGCGATCCGCATACGGATGACTACCAGACGAGAACCTCAGTGGTGCAGGATCTTCGACAGGAAGTCCTTGGCGCGGTCACTGCGCGGGTTGCTGAAGAACTGCTCGGGGGTGGCCTCTTCGACGATCTTTCCGTCGGCCATGAAGACGACCCGGTTGGCGGCGGAGCGGGCGAAGCCCATCTCGTGCGTGACGACCACCATGGTCATCCCCTCACGGGCGAGCTGCTGCATGACCTCCAGCACCTCGTTGATCATCTCCGGGTCGAGGGCCGAGGTCGGCTCGTCGAACAGCATGACCTTCGGCTCCATGGCCAGCGCCCGGGCGATCGCCACGCGCTGCTGCTGGCCGCCGGAGAGCTGCGCCGGGTACTTGTCGGCCTGCGAGCCGACGCCCACCCGGTCCAGCAGGGCCACCGCCTTCTCGCGCGCCGCGGCCGCGTCGGTCTTGCGGACCTTGACCTGGCCCAGCATGACGTTCTCCAGCACCGTCTTGTGCGCGAAGAGGTTGAACGACTGGAAGACCATGCCGACGTCGGCGCGCAGCCGGGCCAGCTCCTTGCCCTCCGAGGGCAGTTCCTTGCCGTCGAGCGTGATGGTGCCCGAGTCGATGGTCTCCAGCCGGTTGATCGTCCGGCACAGCGTGGACTTGCCCGATCCCGAGGGACCGATCACGACGACGACCTCACCGCGGGCAATGCTCAGATCGATGTCCTGAAGCACGTGCAGCGCGCCGAAGTGCTTGTTGACGTTGCTCAGTACGACCAGGTCGTCCGCGGCACCGGCCGCGTCCTGCACGTCCTTGGTCACTGATACTCCGCTCATCGGCTTCTTGCTCCGTCCTCCTCGGTTGGGAGGACAGTAGTGACGTCACGTCCACAACGTCATCACATCTGAGGGAGAATTGAGCATAACGATCCGGCTTCCCCCGGATACGCTCCGTGCGCGACACCGGCGCGGCCGAATGCGGCGCGTACCGGGTGCGTAACGGAAGGCGCGCCGTGCCGGAACCCTCTTGACGTGGGACTCAGCATCGGCGTGTATGCATGATGGCCACCTTGCGGCCATCCGTGTGACCATGCCCGGGGAAAGCCCGTGAGTGAGAATAAGGAGAGGGGGACGACATGAGACTGCTGCTCGTCGAGGACGACGATCACGTCGCCGCCGCCCTGTCCGCGATCCTCGCCCGGCACGGCTTCCAGGTCACCCACGCCCGCAACGGCGAGGAGGCCCTGCAGGCGCTGCTGTCCGCCGGCGCCCTGCCCGGCGCCTCTCCCTACGGGGTGATCCTGCTCGACCTCGGTCTGCCCGACCAGGACGGGTACGAGGTGTGCGGCAAGATCCGCAAGCGCACCGCCACCCCCGTCATCATGGTGACCGCGCGCGCCGACGTACGTTCCCGCATCCACGGGCTGAACATGGGCGCCGACGACTACGTCGTCAAGCCCTACGACACCGGCGAGCTCCTCGCCCGCATCCACGCCGTCGCCCGCCGCACCGGCGCCTCCGAGGAGGCAGCGGCCACCGGGACCGGTACGCCCGCCACGGTCCGGCTCGGTCCCGTCAGCATCGAGCTGCCCAACCGCCGGGTCAGCGTGGACGGCGCCGACGTACCGCTCACCCGCAAGGAGTTCGACCTGCTGGCCCTGCTCGCGCAGCGGCCCGGCGTCGTCTTCCGCCGCGAACAGATCATCAGCGAGGTGTGGCGCACCAGCTGGGAGGGGACCGGGCGCACCCTGGAGGTCCATGTCGCCTCGCTGCGCTCCAAGCTGCGCATGCCCGCCCTCATCGAAACCGTCCGGGGGGTGGGCTACCGGCTCGTCACGCCGTCCGCCCCGTCCGCCCCGTCCGCCCCGTCCGCCCCGTCCGCCCCCTAGGGGTCTCCTGCCGTGCGCGCCCGATTGCTCCCGCTGCTCGTCATCCTGATGGCGGGCACGCTGCTCGCGCTGGGCTTCCCGCTCGCGGTGAGCCTGGCCGCCGGACAGCAGCAGCGGGTGGTGGTCGACCGCATCGACGACAGCGCCCGGTTCGCCGCCCTCGCCCAGCTCGTCATCGACGCCCAGGGCTCCGGATCCACCGGCGCCGACGCGCGCCGCGAGACCCTCCAGCTCGAACTCGCCCGCTACCAGGAGCTGTACGGCATCCGCGTCGGCATCTTCTACCGCGATGACAACGACATGGCCCGCTCACCCAGTTGGTGGCAGCTCCCCGAATCCGGCGAGGGCCGCCGTGCCTTCGAGGAAGCCCTCGCCGGCCGGCGCAGCCACGACCCGCCGCAGGTGTGGCCCTGGCAGACCCACGGCAGACTGCTCGTCGTCTCCCCGGTCGTCCTCGACGGCGACGTGGTCGCGGTCGTCGCCACCGACTCGCCGACCGACCTGATGCGCGGCCGGATCCTGCGGGGCTGGCTGCTCATCGCGGGCGGGCTCGCCGCCGCCATGCTGGTCGCCTTCGGCGCCGCCCTGCGGCTCACCAGCTGGGTGCTCAAGCCCGTGCAGACCCTGGACGCGGCCGCCCACGGCATCGCCACCGGACGCATGAACTCGCGCGTCGCGGCCGCGGGCGGGCCCCCGGAACTCCAACGCCTGGCCCGTTCGTTCAACGAGATGGCCGACAACGTCGAAGAGGTACTGGAGCAGCAGCGGGCGTTCGTCGCCGACGCCTCCCACCAGCTGCGCAACCCGCTCGCGGCACTGCTCCTGCGGATCGAGCTGCTCGCCCTCGAACTGCCCGAGGGGAACGAGGAGATCGCCTCCGTACGCACCGAGGGCA
Organism: Streptomyces sp. NRRL F-2580; assembly: GCF_000720115.1. Lineage (GTDB taxonomy): Bacteria > Actinomycetota > Actinomycetes > Streptomycetales > Streptomycetaceae > Streptomyces. The sequence goes on along the minus strand of NZ_JOIR01000008.1, from coordinate 138,532 downwards.
AACGCCTGACCCAGGTGCTGGACGACCTCCTGGACTTGGCGCTGGCCGAGCACGCCTCCGCCGAGATCAGCCTCACCGACATCGGGGCGCTGGCCGCGGAGCGGGTCGCCGCGTGGCGCCCGTACGCCGAGGAGAAGGGCGTACGGCTCACCGAGACGGGCCGGTCCGCGGTCACCGGCTGGGCCGACCCCATCGCCCTGTCCAGCGCGCTCGACGCCGTCATCGACAACGCCCTCAAGTTCACCCCTGAGGGTGAGGAGGTCGAGGTGTCGGTCGCCGCCGAGGGCCGCGTCGCCCGCGTGGTCGTCGCCGACCGCGGCCCCGGCCTCACCGAGGAGGAGCTGCTCCGCGTCGGCGACCGCTTCTGGCGCAGCGGACGCCACCAGAACATCAAGGGCTCCGGGCTCGGCCTGTCGATCTCCCGCGCGCTGCTCGCCGCGGGCGGCGGGTCCCTCTCCTACGGGACGAACCCGCCGCACGGGCTGCGGGTGACCGTGTCCGTGCCGCGCACCGGTCCCCACGGCTCCTGAGCCGCTACCAGGTGAGGGTGGTGCGGGCCGGGGTCGAGGCCGCGTACAGCTCGTCCACGGCCCGGACCTCCAAGACGGCCGCGCGCTCCCGTCCGGCCCGCGGGACGGCCGGGAGGTAGAGGGCGGTGCCGCAGGTACCGCCGAGGAAGCGGCGGGTGCCGTCGGGCAGGAGGCGCGACACCTCGTAGTGGCGCGGCCGGCGTTCCCCGCCGGCCGCCGCGCGCCAGGACAGGCGGAGCCGGGCCCCGCCGTCCTGCCGGGCCGAGGCGTCGATTTTTAGCGCGGTGGGCGCGGCCGGGCGCCGGGTGCGGGGGCCGTCGTGGACCGACAGGGCGCCGAGCCGCCACACCACCGGCACCGTGTCGAGCGCGGTGATCCGTACCGCCAGGGCGTACGCGGTGCTCCCCGCCAGGGAGCCGAGCGCGGCCCGCGCCGGGCGCCAGCCCCGCCCGCGGTCCGTGCTCCCGGCGGGCAGCCACGTGTACGGGACCGGCTCGCCGGGGGCGGCGGGCTCGCGGGTGGCCACGCCGACCTCCACCACCACCGGCCCCGACCCGCCGGCGTGCACCAGCTCCAGGACGCTCCCGCGGGTCAGCGGCAGCCGCGTGGAGTGCAGTCCGACGACCACCGGAGCGGTCAGGGCGCCCGTGACCAGCAGGCTGGAGCCGCCGCGCCAGGCGTCCGCGAAGTCCAGGGTGACGGAGGGGCGTTCGCCGGCGGTGTCCACCGCCCAGCGGCGGCCCGGGAGCCGGTCCTGGAGCCCGAGGTGGTTCCAGGGCGTGTCGGAGACGGCCGTGCCGTTCTCGTACCAGCGCAGCCCGTGCCCGGTGTTGAACGAGCAGGCGAAGGGGAGCCCGTTGAGCGTGGACCGGTCGGCGACGGCCGTGGCCGGGGCCCGCCAGCCGGACCCGGAGCCGGACCCGGACCCGGACCCGGACCCGGACTCCGGTGCGGGCCGGGCGGGGTCCAGGGACTCGCCCGTCCAGAACCGGTCGTCGGCGAGGTGGAACGCACCGGGGGAGCGGTCGGCGAGGTGGTTGCGGGTCCACTCGGGCCGGTAGAAGCCGTAGCTGACGACGTGCTCGCGGTCGCGCGGGATGATCGCGTCCCACGGGACGGCGGAGTCCCAGCCACGGGACTCCGTGTCCACGGCCGCCCACAGCTCGTGGCGGGAACGGCCCAGCCGCTCGGCGAGCGCTCCCGACGCGGCCAGGCTCTGCGCGGTCCAGCGGAAGTCCACGAACATCGTGTCCGCGACCCTCCCGGCCCGGTCCTCGAAGAACTCCTGGTTGAGCTGGTTGAGGGCGCCCTGCCAGCCCACCCGGCCGGTGGCGTTCATGGCGTCGTACCAGGTGATGCGCAGCCTGTACGGCTCGCCCGCGGCCCGCAGGGCCCGCAGGAACTCCCGCATCCGCGTCGCGAGCGCACTGTCGCCGCCGTCCGTCTCGGCGTTCACGAACCAGCCGTCGAAGCCGTACGTCCGCGCCACCTCGACGAGCTTGTCCGCGAGCGGGAAGCGGCCGAGGGCGTCCCGCTGCACCAGGTCGCGGGTCCACTGGAGATCGCCGCCGTAGGCGACGGGCGGCAGGAACACGTTGCCGAGCACCCGGACCCCGTTGCGGTGGGCGGCGTCGACCACGGGGGCGTTCGGGGCGAGCACGATGCCCTCGCCGGCCGAGCCGCCCCAGAACACCAGCTCGTCGATGTACGCCCAGTGCGTGAGCGCGTAGTAGTCCGCGGTCGGGGAGCCCTGGGAAGGGTTGCCGGCGGTGGGCCCGAACGAGACGAGGGAGGAGATCCGGGCCTGGCCGGCCCGGGCGTCCCGGTGCGCGGGCACCGGGGTGAACCGCTGAGCCAGGGGCACGGTCGCGGTGTTGTGGGCCAGGTCGGGATCACCCTCCGGGCTCCACCGCAGGAGCGAGCGCCACACGATCCCGGGGCCCGGGCTGCCCGCCGGGAGGGAGTCCGGGAACCAGTACGAGGCGTACGGGGCCAGGTCGGCCGGGGCCGGCGCGGCGGGGGCGGGCGCCGGCGCGGCGGAGGCGTACGGGGCCTGGCCCGAGGCTCCCAGCAGGGCTGCGGCCCCGGCTCCGGCGGCCAGCACCACGCGCCGGGTCGGCCGTAAGGGAGCCGCCGGGGTACGACGTGCGACGCCGCTGTCGGTGACGCGGGTCTCGCCGGTCACTCGGGTCACGTGGTTTTCGCGGTTCTCGCGGTTCTCGCGGTTCTCGCGGTTCTCGTCGGGCGTGCCGGTCTCGTCGGTCTCGTCCGTCCGGGCCATGCGGGGCTCCTCACGAGGATCGGATCGGTCAGGTCACGTCGCGCACGCGCAGCACCTCCGTGATGCCGCGCGCCGACAGGTGGGCCGGGTCCTCGGCGCGCTCCGCCAGGACCACCGCGGGGCGCACCCCCCGGGCCGTCAGCACGGCCCACGCTTCGAAGAACGCGCCGCCCGGGGCGCACACGGACCGGTCGGGAGCCTCGTGCTCCCCTCCGACGTCCACGGCGAGCGCGGTCGAGCGCACCGGCGGGCGGTGCGCGCGGCCCCGCCACTCCCGGGCGATGCGGGCCACGGCGGCGCCGGCCGGTTTGGTCCGGCGGTCGTTGGTGAGCAGACCGAGCCCGTACTCCAGCTCCGGGAAGTCCGCGAGCTCGCGGGACACGTCGTGCGAGCACCACCAGGTCACGCCCCACAGGTCCGGGCAGTCCAGGGCGTTCGTGACGGTGGCCTCGGTGAACCGCGCCGCGTGCTCCGGCCGGATCAGCGGCGCCGGGGCGCCCACCTCCTGGAGCCACACCGGGCGGTGCGGGTCGAGGGCCCAGGCCTTGGAGAGCTCGATGAGGTACGCGGCGTGCTGCTCGGTCGCCGTCCCGCGCCCGCCGTGGCGCTGCGCGGTGCCGTTGAACACCCAGGAGTGCACGGCGGTGGCGGCGCCCAGCCGGGCCGCCTGGGCCGGGGTGAAGGGGTGCCCGTCCTGGTACCAGGCGGCGTCGTACTCGGCGTGCAGGTGCAGCCGTCCGGGCGCGCCCCGCTCGCAGGCGGCGAGCATCCGCTCCAGCCAGCGGGCGGCCTGGTCCCGGGTGATGCGGTCGGGGTCGGGGTGCGGGGCGTCGGAGAACTGGTTGATCTCGTTGCCCACGGTCATGCCCAGGAAGTTCGGCCGGTCGGCGAGCGCGGCGGCCAGTGTGCGCAGGTACTCCTGCTGCCCGGCGACCACGTCCGGGTCCGTGAACAGGTTGCGCCGGTGCCAGGTCCGCGTCCAGGCGGGCAGGAAGTCGAAGCTCGACAAGTGGCCCTGCAGCCCGTCCACGTTGACTTCGAGCCCGCGTTCGGCGGCTGCGTCCGCGAGCGCGACGAGCTGCTCGACGGCGCGCGGCCGGATCAGCGTCCGGTTCGGCTGGAAGACCGGCCACAGCGGGAAGACGCGGACGTGGTCCAGCCCGAGCGCGGCGATCGAGTCGAGGTCGGCCCTGACCTCGTCGAGGTCGAAGTCCAGCCAGTGGTGGAACCAGCCTCGGGCCGGCGTGTAGTTGGCGCCGAAGCGGAGCGCGCGATCGGGCACGAGGCGTCCTGGAGTTCTGGAGGAATTCACCGGGTGGGCCACAACCTGCCGGTGCGGATGGGGAAAGTCAACAGGGCCTCCGCCCCGGCAACTTATGCGCTTCAGCCCAGTTGACACACGGGCTCTGTTCGCTGGAACCTGGCGGAACTAATGCGGTTTAGCTACGGCGGATCGCAGGGAGGTGCGTGGAAATGGACAGCGGCATTTCGGTCACGACGGTCACCACTGCGGCCCTCTTGGCCGGGCCGCCGGAAACGCCCGCGCAGGTGGTGCGCGCGAGGATCCGGAGGGAGCGTCCGGCCGGCCCGCTGTACGTCACTACGCCGTGTCCCCGTACGGGACCTGGCAGTTGACGGCGCCCGCGGCCCTGCCCCTGCACGTACCGCCGGACGGGCCGGCCGAGGTGGGGTTCGAGCTGCGGCCGCCGCTCGACACCCCTCCCGGGGAGTACTGGATCGCGGTCAAGGCCGCCTGCCAGGGCAGGATCGCGTACGGTCCGGCCATTGCCCTCCGTATTCCGCCACGCGTGACGCACCCGAAGGACGAATGAGGCAGGCCATGGCCCGCAGACCCACGATCAAGGACATCGCCCGGCAGGCCGGGGTGTCGGAGAGCGCCGTGTCGTTCGCGCTCAACGACCGGCCCGGCGTCTCGCAGGACACCCGGGCCCGGATCCGCCGCGTCGCCGAGGAACTCGGCTGGCAGCCCAACAGCGCCGCCCGCGCCCTCTCCGGCGAACGGTCCGGCGCCGTCGGGCTGGTCCTCGCCCGGCCCGCGCACACGCTCGGCGTCGAGTCCTTCTTCCTCCAGCTCGTCTCCGGCATCCAGGAGGTCCTCTCCGCCGCCCGGACCGCCCTGCTGTTCCAGGTCGTCGAGGACATCGAGGCCGAATGCGCGGTCTACCGGCGCTGGTGGGCCGAGCGGAGGGTCGACGGGGTCCTCGTCGTCGACCCGCGCATGCGGGATCCGCGCCCGGCGCTCCTCGCGCAGCTGGGCCTGCCCGCGGTCACCATCGGCGAGCCGGAGCCGGAGCCGGAGCCGGAGCCGGAGCCCGCGGTGGTCCCCGCGCCCGCAGTGGTCTCGGCGGTCCGGGCCGACGACGCCGGGGCCATGGCCCAGGTCCTGGACCACCTCCACGGGCTGGGCCACCGCCGGATCGTCCACATCGCGGGGCTCCCCGGCCTCGCCCACACGGTCCGCCGGATGGACTCCCTGCGGACGGAGGCCGCGCGCCGCGGGCTCGGCCCGGACCAAGTGCGCTCGGTGGTCACCGACTACTCCGACGCCGAGGGGGCCGCCGCCACCCGCCGGGTCCTCGCCGAGCTCCGGCCGCCCACCGCGCTCGTCTACGACAACGACGTGATGGCCGTCGCCGGGAGCGCGGTCGCCGCCGAGCTGGGCATCCCCGTCCCGCGCCGGCTGTCCATCGTGGCCTGGGACGACTCCGCGCTCTGCCGGGTCACCCACCCCCGGCTCACCGCCCTCGTGCGCGACACCGCAGGCTTCGGCCGGCTCGCCGCCGAGGAACTCCTCGCCGTCCTCGCGGGCGGCCCGCCCGGGGTCCGGATCAGCGAGCAGCCGCGACTGGAGCCTCGCGAGAGCACGGCGCCGCCCCCGGCGCATACTGAATCCTGAACCCTTCCTGGAGCCGCCACCGTGATCACCCCCACCGCCCCCTTCCCCGCACCGCGCGCCGCCGCCGCGGCGGCCGCCGGCCTGACGGTGGCGATCGACATCGGCGGTACGAAGATCGCCGGTGCGCTGGTGCACCCCGACGGCACGATGACCGCCACCACCCGCCGGGCGACCCCGCGCGGCGTGGACGCGGAGGGGGTCATGGCGGCGGTGACCGAGGTCGTCGCCGACCTGTCCGGCTCCCCGCTGTGGACCTCGGCCGTCCGCTGCGGCATCGGCAGCGCCGGCCCGGTGGACACCTCCCGGGGCACGGTCAGCCCGGTGAACATCGGGGCGTGGCGCGAGTTCCCGGTCCAGGCCCGGGTCGCGGCGGAGCTCGCGGCGCGCGGGGCCGAGCTGCCGACCGTACTGGCCGGGGACGGCGTGGCGATGACCGCCGCCGAGCACTGGCTGGGCGCGGCCCGGGGCCACGCGAACGCGCTCTGCATGGTGGTCTCCACGGGCGTGGGCGGCGGCCTCATCCTGAACAACCAGCTGCACCCCGGCCCCACGGGCAACGCGGGGCACATCGGCCACATCAGCGTGGCCTTCGACGGCGAGCCGTGCGTCTGCGGCAGCCGCGGCTGCGTCGAGTCGATCGCGTCCGGCACGGCGATCGCCCGCTGGGCCCGGGAGCAGGGCTGGACCCCGGCCGGAGCCGTGAACGGCGGGACCGGAGCGGACAGCGGGAGCACGGCGGACCAGGCGGACCCCGCGAACGGCGCGGGGAGCGCGCGGGACGCCTCGGCCGCCGGCGTGGCCGCGGCCGCCGCCGCGGGCGACCCGATCGCCCTGGCCGCCTTCGACCGCGCGGGCCGTGCGCTGGCCGCCGCCGTCGCCGCCACCGCGACCCTCGTCGAAACGGACATCGCCGTCATCGGCGGCGGGGTCGCCGCCTCCGGCGACATCCTCTTCGCCCCGATCCGCACCCACCTCGCGGCCTACGCCACGCTCTCCTTCGTCAAGGAACTCCGGGTGGTCCCGGCGACCCTGGGCACGCACGCGGGCCTGATCGGCGCGGCCGCCGCGGCGATGATGCTGCTGCCGTCGCCGCCGTCCTCGTAGGACCTCGGCTCGGCCTCCGGCTCGGCCTCCGGCTCGGCCTCGTAGGGCTCGTAGGGGACCTCAGGGCTTGACCGACCGGTAGTACCGGCCCGCCCCCTCGTGCAGGTCCAGGGGATCGGTGTAGATCGCCGTCCGCAGGTCCACCAGCTGCGCCGCGTGCACCTCGCGCCCGACGAGGTCGCGGCCGAGGATCACCGTCCGCGTCAGCTGCTCCGTCAGCTTCGGGTCCGTCTCCGCCGTGGTCACCAGCAGGTTCGGCACGGCCAGGGTCGTCACCGCACTGGTGTTGCGCGCCCGCGCGTACGCGTCCTGCGGCATGACCGCCGTCCGGTAGTAGCGCGCCGGACTGCCGCTGCCCTGCAACTGCTCCACCAGGTCGCCGAGCTGCACGAGCCGGATCTGGTACCGCTCCGACAGCTCGCGCACCGCGTTCGTCGGCAGGCCGCCGGACCAGAAGAAGGCGTCGATCCGGCCCGCCTCCAACTCGGCCGGCATGGTGTCGATCCCTATGGACACCGGCGTGATGTCCAGCACCGGGTCCAGCCCGGCCGCCTTCAGGAGCCGCTCCGAGACGAGCCGCACCCCGGACCCCGGCTGGCCGATCGCGACCCGCTTGCCCTTCAGGTCCCGGGCCGACTGCACCGCGGAATCGGCCGGCACCACCAGCTGCACGTAGTCGTCGTAGAGCCGGGCGACCCCGCGCAGCAGGTCCGCGCGCGGCTTCCCGTCGAGCTGGTACTTGGCGACCGCGTCCGCGGTCGCCACCGTGAAGTCCGCCTCACCGGAGGCCACCCGCTTCAGGTTCTCCTGTGAGCCCTCGCTGGTCTCCAGATGGACGTCCACGCCGGGCGCGTCCCGCGCGAGCGCCTGCTGCAGCAGCTGCCCGTACCGGTGGTAGACGCCGGTCCGGGCGCCCGTGCTGAAGGTCAGCTCGCCGTGCAGCTCCGGTTCCCCGAAGGGCTTCAACCACCAGGTGAGGACCCCGAGCACGGCCAGTACGGCCACCAGGACCCGCAGGGCGTGGCGCCTGCTGATCCGGGGCGGTACGAGAGGCATGGCGCGATCCTGCCACCCGACCGCCCTCCTGTCACGGCGCGGGCCGTCCGGGGGCCTCCGCGCGCAGCCGTCCCAGCAGCCTGCGGGCGGCGGGTCCGGCCGGCCCGGCCGTGCGCCAGGCCAGCGCCACCCGCCCGTTCAGCGCCGGCTCGGTGATCCGCAGCGCGCACAGTCCGCCGCCGGCCCGTGAGCCCGCGCCGGACTCCGCCCCGGACGGCACCACGGCCACCCCCAGCCCCCGCGCGGCCAGCCGGACCAGCACCGTGGGCGCCGCCGCCTCGAACTCCACCCGCGGCGCGAACCCCGCCTCCGCGCACGCCCGCTCCAGCACCCCGCGCAGTCCCGTCCCGCGCGGCAGGCTGATCAGCGCCCGCTCGCGCAGCGCCGCCAGCGGGATCCCGCCGTACACGGACTGGGCCAGGAGGGGATCGTCCGCCCGGACCGCCGCCACCAGGGGTTCGTCGAGCAGCACCTGGCAGGAGATCCCCGGAGGCGGCTCCCCGCCGAGGCCGACCACCGCCAGGTCCAGCTCCCCGCGCAGCAGGGCGGCCAGCATCCGCTCCGAGGTGTCCTCGGACAGCGCGATCTCCACCCGGGGGTGCTCGTCGTGGAAGTTCCCGAGCGTCTCCACCACGTCGAACCCGTCCATCGCCGCCCCGGCCGCGCCCGGGATCAGCCCGAGGGCCACCCGCCCGCGCAGCAGCCCGGAGAACTCCTCGGCCGTCCGCCGCACCCCCTCCACCGCCGCGAGCGCGGCCCGCGCGTACGAGAGGACGGCCTCGCCCGTCTCGGTCGGCGTGACCCGCCGCCCGGACCGGTCGAGCAGCCGCTGCCCCAGCTCCCGTTCCAGCCGGCGTATCTGTGCGCTCACCCCCGGCTGGGAGACGTGCAGCCGCGTTCCGGCCCGGGTGAAGCTGCCCTCCTCCACCACCGCCACGAAATAGCGCAGCTGAGCCAATTCCATAACCGCTGATTCTAGATCGCAGAAGAACCCGCTCTTGGACTTATGCGGGGCGGCGGCCGAGCCTGGTTCCATGAGCCGATCAACACCGCAACCCGCGCCCGGCCCCGCCTCCCACCCCGTGAGCCGATCCGTGAGCCGCCGTACGATCGCCGCGGCCGTCGCCGCCGAACGCCGCGAGCTGGCCGACGTACTCGACGCCCTCGCCCCGGCCCAATGGGACGTCCCGTCCCTCTGCGGCGGCTGGCGCGTCCGGGAGGTCGCCGCCCACATGTCGCTCGGGTTCCGCACCTCCCTCCCCGGCTTCGCCGCCGAGCTGCTGCGGGCCCGCGGGAACCTGCACCGGATGACCGACCGCACCGCGCGCCGCGACGCCGCCGCCTTCGGCCCGCGCGAGCTCGCCGCGCTGCTCCGCGAGAACGCCGGCCACCCCTGGAAGCCCCCCGCCGCCGGCCCCACCGGGGCCCTCGCCCACGACGTGGTCCACGGCCTCGACATCACCACCGCACTCGGCCACCCGCGCCGCGTCCCCGAGGACCGGCTGCGGCTCCTCCTCGACGCCGTCACCCCCCGCACCCTGCGCTTCTTCGGCGCGGACCTGACCGGCCTCCGGCTGTGCGCCGACGACCTCGACTGGTCCCACGGAAACGGAACGCCCCTCTACGGGAACGCCCAGGACCTGCTGCTGCTCCTCTTCGGCCGCCGGCTCCCCGAGGGCCGGCTGCACGGGGGACCGGAGGGCTCCCGGGTACCGCCTACCCTTGTTGCATGACCAGCAGCGACCGGAGCCAGGCAGTGGACGAGAAGCGAAGCTACGAGGTGCGCACCTACGGGTGCCAGATGAACGTGCACGACTCCGAGCGGCTTTCCGGTCTGCTGGAGGACGCCGGCTACGTCAGGGCGCCCGAGGGCTCCGACGGCGACGCCGACGTCGTGGTCTTCAACACCTGCGCGGTCCGCGAGAACGCCGACAACAAGCTGTACGGCAACCTCGGCCGGCTGGCCCCGATGAAGACCAAGCGCCCCGGCATGCAGATCGCGGTCGGCGGCTGCCTCGCGCAGAAGGACCGCGACACGATCGTCAAGAAGGCCCCGTGGGTCGACGTCGTCTTCGGTACGCACAACATCGGCAAGCTCCCCGTGCTGCTGGAGCGCGCCCGCATCCAGGAAGAGGCGCAGGTCGAGATCGCCGAGTCGCTGGAGGCGTTCCCCTCCACGCTCCCGACCCGCCGCGAGTCCGCGTACGCCGCCTGGGTCTCGATCTCCGTCGGCTGCAACAACACCTGCACCTTCTGCATCGTCCCGGCGCTGCGCGGCAAGGAGGAGGACCGCCGGCCCGGCGACATCCTCGCCGAGGTGGAGGCCTTGGTCGCCGAGGGCGTCTCGGAGATCACCCTGCTCGGACAGAACGTGAACGCCTACGGCTCCGACCTGGGCGACCGCGAGGCCTTCAGCAAGCTGCTGCGCGCCTGCGGCCAGATCCAGGGCCTGGAGCGGGTCCGCTTCACCTCCCCGCACCCGCGCGACTTCACGGACGACGTGATCGCGGCGATGGCCGAGACGCCGAACGTGATGCCGCAGCTGCACATGCCGCTGCAGTCCGGCTCGGACCCGATCCTCAAGGCGATGCGCCGCTCGTACCGGCAGGAGCGGTTCCTCGGCATCATCGAGAAGGTCCGCGCCGCGATCCCGCACGCCGCGATCTCCACCGACATCATCGTGGGCTTCCCCGGTGAGACGGAGGAGGACTTCCAGCAGACCATGCACACCGTGCGCGAGGCCCGCTTCGCGAACGCCTTCACCTTCCAGTACTCCAAGCGGCCCGGCACCCCCGCCGCCGACATGGACGGGCAGATCCCCAAGGAGGTCGTGCAGGACCGCTACATGCGCCTGGTCGCCCTCCAGGAGGAGATCTCCTGGGAGGAGAACAAGAAGCAGGTCGGCCGCACCCTGGAGGTCATGGTCGCGGAGGGCGAGGGCCGCAAGGACGGCGCCACCCACCGCCTGTCGGGCCGCGCCCCCGACAACCGCCTGGTCCACTTCACGAAGCCGGAGGCGGAGGTCCGCCCGGGCGACGTGGTCACCGTGGACATCACCTACGCGGCCCCGCACCACCTGCTGGCCGAGGGCCCGACGCTCACCGTGCGCCGCACCCGCGCCGGCGACGCCTGGGAGAAGCGCAACGCCGCCCCGGCCCAGCCCGCGGGCGTCATGCTCGGCATCCCGACCCTCGGCGTCCCGGCCCCCCTCCCGGCCACCACCTCGGGCTGCGCGGTGGCTGATTCCAGCCCCGCCGGCGTCTGAGGCGCGGGGGTCCCCCGGACGGAGTCCGGGGGAGGGTCCGGGGCGGAGAGCCCCGGGCTTGAATGCGCGCGGGCGGCGGCGCCCAAGCCGCACGGCCGCCCGCCCGAGCCGCGCTGGCGTTAGGCTGCGGATCATGCTCGTAGCCGCCGCCGTCTGTCCCGCCCCGCCGCTGCTCGTGCCGGAGGTCGCCGCGGGGGCCGCCGCCGAACTCGGCGACGCCCGCACCGCCTGCTCCGACGCCCTGGCGGTGCTCGCCGCCTCCCGGCCCGACCTGCTGGTCGTGGTCGGGGCCGCCGCCGAGGGCGGCGCGTACGACCAGGGCACCCCCGGCGGCTTCGCCGGGTTCGGCGTGGACCTGACCGTCACCCTGGGCCCCAACCTGGGCGAACCGCCGAGCGACCACGCCACCGGGGACACCCTGCCGGCTTCCCTCGCGGTGGCCGGCTGGCTGCTCGGCCAGGCCCGCTGGGCGGCCGCCCCGGTCGCCGGTGTTGCCGTCGCCGCGGACCTCGCCCCGAGCGGCTGCGGCCTGCTCGGCGCGGACCTGGGCGCCTCCGCCGAACGCGTGGCCATGCTGGTCCTCGGGGACGGCAGCGCCTGCCGGACCCTCAAGGCCCCCGGTTACCTCGACGAGCGCGCCGCCGCCTTCGACGCGGCCGCCGCCCGCGCCCTGGGCGCCGCCGACGCGGCCGCCCTCGCCGCCCTCGACGCCGAACTCGCGGCCGAACTCCAAGCCGCCGGCCGGGCCCCCTGGCAGGTGCTGGCCGGCGCCGCCGAGGGCGCCGGCCTCGAAGGCCGGCTGCTGTACGAGGACGCGCCGTACGGGGTCGGGTACTTCGTCGCCGCCTGGTCGTAGGCGCGTACCGGCCGCGCGCACGCACCGGCCGTAGGCCCGGAAAACGGCGAAGGGGCGCGGGACCGGCAGTAGCTGCTGGTCCCGCGCCCCTTCCGGGACCGCGTCAGGAGGTGGCCGGCGGCGTCGTACCGCCGGGGGTGTCCTTGTGTGCGATCTTGCCCAGGGCGTCCTTCGCCTTGCCCGTACCGCTCGTGATCCGGTCGCTGTACTTGCCGTGGGTCTTGGAGTCCACGACCTTGGCCACCTTGTCCAGGCCCTCGGCGATCTTGCCCTCGTTCTTCTGGGCGAGGTCGCCGACCTTGTCCTTCGCCGGACCGAGCTTGGCCTTCAGATTGTCCAGCAGGCCCATGGGTCACCTTCCGTTGGCGGTCGCTACGTGCGGGCGCCCTCGCCGGCTTCGCTGTCCGCGGCCACCTCGGCCGACTGTTGCTTCGGGATCTCCACGGCTTCCACCGCCGGAGCCTCCGCAACCGCCGGCTCGGCCTCGGCCTCTTCGGCCGCACCGGACTCCACCGTCACGGCCTCGGCAGCGACCTCCTCGGTCGCGACCTCGTCCTTACGACGAAAAAACCAGTCAAAAACGCCCATGTCTCCTCCTATAACGTTACTCGTGTGAGTGAGGTTCCGCCGCGTACCGAACCGGCCTCCGCAAGGCGTACGCCGGGCATGTGCAAGGGGTACGCACGGCGCACACCGGGCCGGAACCTCGCCAGGGCAACGACCCCACCCCCGCTCCGTCACGTAACTCGATCGGGTACATGGCCGCGTCTTGACCAGGGGCTGAGAGACTGGGGCGGTGAGGAAAGCAGCCCCCGCCCCGCGGGTCATCGCCGTCGTCGGTCCCACCGCGGCAGGAAAGTCCGACCTGGGCGTCGCCCTGGCCCGCCAATTCGACGGCGAAGTCGTCAACGCCGACTCCATGCAGCTGTACCGGGGGATGGACATCGGCACCGCCAAGCTGACGACCGAGGAGCGAGGCGGGGTCCCGCACCACCTCCTCGACATCTGGGACGTCACCGACACCGCGAACGTGGCCGAGTACCAGCGCCTGGCCCGCGTGGAGATCGACAAACTGCTCGCCGAGGGCCGTACGCCCGTGGTCGTCGGCGGCTCCGGTCTGTACGTCCGCGGCGCCCTGGACGTCATGGAGTTCCCCGGCACCGACCCCGAGGTCCGCGCCCGGCTGGAGGACGAGCTCACGCTGCGCGGCTCCGGAGCCCTGCACGCCCGGCTCGCCGCCGCCGACCCGGCCGCCGCCCAGGCCATCCTGCCCAGCAACGGCCGCCGCATCGTGCGCGCGCTGGAGGTCATCGAGATCACCGGACGCCCGTTCACGGCCAACCTGCCCGGTCACGAGTCCGTCTACGACACCGTGCAGATCGGCGTCGACGTCGCCCGGCCGGAGCTCGACGAGCGGATCGCGCTGCGCGTGGACCGGATGTGGGAGGCCGGCCTGGTGGACGAGGTCCGCGCGCTGGAGGCCCGCGGGCTGCGCGACGGAATCACCGCTTCCAGGGCGCTCGGCTACCAGCAGGTACTCGCCGCGCTTGCCGGGGAGTGCACCGAGGACGAGGCCAGGGCGGAGACCGTCCGGGCGACCAAGCGGTTCGCCCGCCGCCAGGACTCCTGGTTCCGCCGCGACCCGCGCGTGCACTGGCTCAGCGGAGCCGCCGCCGACCGGGGGGAACTCCCCGGACTCGCGCAGTCGTTGGTCGAACGAGCGGTCACAGCCTGATCACGTGATGGCATCGGGACGCCCCGGGCGCCGGTTGCGGGGCCGGGGGCGTGCCATCATCAAACTCCTGCGGGTGCGGTCACCTGCGGTGAATGGCGGCGCACTGAGTCCGAGTGGGGAGGGCGCGTGGCGATGGAGGCCGGCCCTCGCGACACCGGGCGGGACGACACCCGGCGGGAAGCGGATCCGACGCTTCTCGACGGCACGGACGGGCCCGCGGGCCTCGGGCTGCCCGCGAACCCCGCGCGGCTGACCCCCGACGGCCCGGACGCCCCGGACACCGCCGAGGCCGAGGCGGCCGCCGTCCCCGAGTTCGAGGTCGAGCTGCGCCCGCAGCGCCGCCTGCGCCTGTGGCAGATCGCCCCCATCGCGGTGCTCGCCGCCGCCGGTTCCCTGATGTTCGCCTTCCCGCTCGCGTTCGAATTCGGCGACGGCGGAGCCGTGGTCGCCATGCTCGGCTTCCTGCTCAGCTGCTGCGCCGGAGGCTGGGGGATGATGGCCGCCCGAAGGGTCGGCTACACCTGGCCCGGGCTCCCGGCCCGGGGGAGCGGCCGCCGCCCCGACTGGCGCATGGCCGCGCTGTACGCCGTGATCGCGCTGGCCGTCGTGTCCCTCGCCGTGTACCGGGTCGCCCGGCTCCGCTGACCGGACCTCCCGCACGGGTCCGCGTACTGGACCGCGCGGCGCCGCTGAGCCGCGCCTCGCTACCATGGGCGGGTGACTCAGCGCACCCTCTCCTTCCTCAAGGGCCACGGCACCGAGAACGACTTCGTGATCGTCCCGGACCCGGACAACGCCGTCGAGCTGCCCGCGTCCGCGGTCGCGAGGCTGTGCGACCGGCGGGCCGGGATCGGCGCGGACGGTGTCCTGCACGTCGTCCGGTCCGCCGCGCACCCGGAGGCGGCGCACCTCGCCGACGAGGCGGAGTGGTTCATGGACTACCGCAACAGCGACGGATCCATCGCCGAGATGTGCGGCAACGGCGTGCGCGTCTTCGCCCGCTACCTCCAGTACGCCGGCCACGTCGAGCCCGGGGACCTGGCGATCGCCACCCGCGGCGGGATCAAGCGGGTCCACCTCGACAAGACCGGCGACGTCACCGTCTCCATGGGCCGCGCGGCACTTCCCGAGGGCGAGGTGACGGTCAGCGTCGGCTCCCGGAGCTGGCCCGCGCGCAACGTGAACATGGGGAACCCGCACGCCGTGGCCTTCGTTGAAAGCCTCGACGACGCCGGGACCCTCTACACCGCCCCGCCCTTCAGCCCGGAGTCCGCGTACCCGACGGGCGTCAATGTCGAGTTCGTCGTCGACCGCGGCCCCCGCCACGTCGCCATGCGCGTCCACGAGCGCGGCTCCGGCGAGACCCGCTCCTGCGGCACCGGCGCCTGCGCCGTCGCCGTGGCCACCATCCGCCGCGACGGCGTCGACCCGGCCGTCACCGGCGCACCGGTCACGTACACCGTCGACCTCCCGGGCGGAACCCTGCTCATCACCGAACACCCCGACGGGCAGATCGACATGACCGGACCGGCCGTGATCGTGGCCACGGGCGAGTTCGACGAGGCCTGGCTCACCGAAACGGCTTTCGCCTGAAGCTTCCCTCTAATGGGTGATCCGTTTCACGCTGAGCGAGAGGTGGACTGCGCCACGTGGTGGGGTCGGTAACATCAGGCACCGGCCCTGAGGGCTCACCCCATGCCCGCCACCGCCGGTCGAAGCCGCCGGAGGTGCCCATGAGTGCAGAGGCCACGAACCCCGAAGCACACCCCGAAGCGCGCCCTGAGCTCCGCAGACGGGGCCGGACCAGGCTCGATCTGCGCCGGCTCGGGCGCGCGGCCCTGCTCGGGCCGACGTCCCGGGACCGGCTCCCGGACGCGATCGGCCACGTCGCCGAGGCACATCGCGCCCACCACCCGGACGCCGATTTGTCCATTCTGCGCCGCGCGTATCTCCTCGCGGAGACCTCGCACCGCGGTCAGATGCGAAAAAGTGGTGAGCCGTACATCACACATCCGCTCGCCGTCACCCTGATCCTCGCCGAACTCGGCGCCGAGACCACCACTCTGACGGCCTCTCTGCTCCACGACACCGTCGAGGACACCGAGGTGACCCTCGATCAGGTCCGCGCGGAGTTCGGCGACGAGGTCTGCTTCATCGTCGACGGCGTCACCAAGGTCGAGAAGATCGACTACGGCGCCGCCGCCGAGCCCGAGACCTTCCGCAAGATGCTCGTCGCCACCGGCAACGACGTCCGCGTCATGTCCATCAAACTCGCCGACCGGCTGCACAACATGCGCACCCTCGGCGTGATGCGCCCCGAGAAACAGGCCCGCATCGCCAAGGTCACCCGCGACGTCCTCATCCCGCTCGCCGAACGGCTCGGCGTCCAGGCCCTGAAGACCGAGCTGGAAGACCTCGTCTTCGCGATCCTGCACCCCGAGGAGTACGAGAGCACCCGCGCGCTCATCGCGGCCCATGCCGGGGAACGCGACCCGCTGCCCGGCATCGCCGACTCCGTACGCGCCGTCCTGCGCGACGCCGGCATCGCCGCCGAGGTACAGGTCAGGCCACGACACTTCGTCTCGGTGCACCGGATCGCCCGGACGCGCGGCGAGCTGCGCGGCTCCGACTTCGGCCGCATCCTCGTCCTCGTCGGCGAGAACGCCGACTGCTACGCGGTCCTGGGCGAGCTGCACACCTGCTTCACCCCGGTCGTCTCGGAGTTCAAGGACTTCATCGCCACCCCGAAGTTCAACCTCTACCAGTCGCTGCACACCGCCGTCGCCACGCCCGAGGGCTACGTGGCCGAGGTCATCGTGCGGACCCGGCAGATGCACCGCGTCGCCGAGGCCGGCGTGGTGGCCCTCGGCAACCCGTACGCCACCGCGACGCCCGACGCCGCCGCCGACCCCGACGAGGAGCGCGCGGACCCCACGCGGCCCGGCTGGCTGTCCCGCCTGCTCGACTGGCAGCAGTCCGCACCCGACCCCGACACCTTCTGGAGCGTGCTGCGCGCGGAGCTGGCCCAGGACCGGGAGATCACCGTCTTCCGGGCCGACGGGGGCACGCTGGGCCTGCCGGCCGGGGCCAGCTGTATCGACGCCGCCTACGCCCAGCACGGCGAGGCGGCCCACGGCTGTATCGGCGCCCGCGTGAACGGGCGCCTCGCCTCCCTGTCCTCCCCGCTGTCCGACGGGGACACCGTGCAGCTGCTGCTCGCGCAGGACGCCTCCTCGGGCCCGGCCGCCGAATGGCTGGACCACGCGCGGACCCCGGCCGCCCGGATCGCCATCAGCAGCTGGCTCGAATCCCATCCCGACCGGGCGATGTCCACCACCTCGGCCGCGCGGGCGCCGCTGTCGGTGGTCGGCGCCCGGGGCGGCGGGGGCAACGCCGTCGCCGACCTGCCGGACGCCACCGTGCGGCTGGCGGGATGCTGCACCCCGGTGCCGCCCGACGCCGTCGCCGGTTTCCTGGTCCGCGGCGGGGCCGTCACCGTGCACCGCATCCACTGCGCGGCGGTGGCGCAGATGCGCGCCGTGGGGCGCACCTCCGTCGCCGTGCACTGGCGGGCCACGGCCGACTGCCGGGTCACCCTGCTCGCTGAATCGTTCGGGCGCCCGCACCTGCTGGCCGACCTCACCGAGGCCATCGCCCGTGAGGGGGTCGAGGTCGTCTCCGCGACCGTGGAACCCCCGGTCGAGCAGCGGGTCCGGCACAGCTACACCCTCCAGCTGCCGGACGCGACCGGCCTGCCCGCGCTGATGCGTGCGATGCGGGACGTGCCGGGCGTGTACGACGTCAGCCGGGCGTAGGCCGGGACGGCACGGGCGTAGGCCGGGACGGCACGGGTGTAGGCCGGGACGGCCGCGGACGTCCCCGTTCGGGTGGATCCGTCGCGCGCCGTACACGGCCGTGGGGCGGTCACTGGTAAGCGGTGGTGGATGCAGCTCTCCTCCCCCCGCCTGCGCGCCGCCCTGCTCGCCGCGGCCTCCCTGACCCTCGTCGCCGCCGTACTGCCCCCGCCGAAGCCGCTGGGCATCGGCGACGCGCTGTTCCCGGAGCTCGGGAACCCCGGGTACGACGTGCTCTCGTACGACCTGTCCTTCGCGTACAAGGACAACCGGAGCCCGCTCGACGCGGTCACCGTCATCGAAGCCCGCGCGCTGGAGCCGCTGGAGCGCATCAACCTGGACTTCACCCACGGAAAAGTGGCGTCCGCCGAGGTCAACGGGGAGCCGGCCCGGTTCGAGACCGTGGGGGAGGACCTCGTACTGACCCCCGCGCGGGCGGTGGTGGACCAGGCGCCGCTGCACATCACCGTCCGGCACACCAGTGACCCGCGCGGACGCGGCGACGGCGGCTGGGTGCCCACCGAGGACGGCCTGGCCATGGCCAACCAGGCGGACGCCGCCCACCGCGTCTTCCCCTGCAACGACCACCCCGCCGACAAGGCGTTCTTCACCTTCCGGATCACCGCCCCGGCCGGGCTCACGGCCGTCGCCAACGGGGTGCCCGTGGTCCCCACCCTGCGCTTCGGCCCCTCGACGACGTGGACGTACCGCACCAGGCACCCCATGGCCACCGAACTGGCCCAGGTCTCGGTCGGCAAGTCCGCCGTCGTGCACGGCACCGGCCCGCACGGGCTGCCGCTGCGCGACGTGGTTCCCGAGGCGGACCGGGAGCGGCTGGCCCCCTGGCTGCAGAAGACCGCGGGGCACATCGCGTGGATGGAGGAGCGCGTCGGCCGCTACCCCTTCGAGAACTACGGGGTCCTGATCGCGCGGGCGACGACAGGCTTCGAGCTGGAGACACAGACCCTCTCGCTCTTCGAGAACAGCCTCTTCGCCGGCGAGGGCTACCCCGAGTGGTACGTCGAGTCCGTGATGGTCCACGAGCTCGCCCACCAGTGGTTCGGCGACAGCGTCACGCCGCGGGTCTGGTCCGACCTGTGGCTCAACGAGGGACACGCCACCTGGTACGAGGCCCTGTACGCCGACGGGCTCGGCAAGTACTCCCTGGAGCGGCGCATGCGCGAGGCGTACCAGCGCTCCGACCAGTGGCGCGCGGCGGGCGGCCCGCCGGCCGCCCCGAAGCCCGCCCCGCCCGGCGAGAAGATCGGGCTCTTCCGGCCGGTGGTCTACGACGGCGCGGCGCTGATCCTCTACGCGCTGCGGCAGGAGATCGGCACGGAGGCCTTCGAGCGGCTGGAGCGGCGCTGGGTTTCGCAGTACCGGGACGGCGTCGCGGGCACGGCGGACTTCGTACGGCTGGCCTCGCAGGAGGCCGGCCGGGACCTCGGGGCCTTCCTGGAGCCGTGGCTCTACGGCAAGACCACCCCGGCGATGCCCGGGCACCCCGAGTGGAGCACCCCGGCCGCGTCCCGCAAGCCCGGCAAGCCCGGCGCGTCCGGCAAGGCCGGCACGTCCGGCACGTCAGGCGCGTCCGCCAAATAAAGCGTGTGACCGCCGAGGAACGGGCATGTCACCATCGACGAGGCCGTTCGGGGAATCCCCGGGCGGTGTGACACGTTGGACGTGACAGTTAGCGTGCCCGTTAACGTGTCAGCGCTATTCGAATCGACGTAAGGATCCAATGACCTCCTCTTCTTCCCCTTCCCAGGACGCGCGGGACGCACAGGACGTGCGGGACCCGCAGAGCTTCACCGAGAGCCTTCGGGCCGATGCCCTGATGGAAGAGGACGTCGCCTGGAGCCACGAGATCGACGGAGACCGGGACGGCGAGCAGTTCGAACGCTCCGAGCGCGCGGCCCTGCGCCGTGTGGCCGGCCTCTCCACCGAGCTCGAAGACGTCACCGAGGTCGAGTACCGGCAGCTGCGCTTGGAGCGCGTCGTTCTCGTCGGTGTCTGGACCTCCGGCACGGTGAACGACGCGGAGAACTCCCTCGCGGAGCTCGCCGCCCTCGCCGAGACCGCGGGTGCCCTCGTACTCGACGGTGTGATCCAGCGCCGCGACAAGCCGGACCCGGCCACCTTCATCGGTTCCGGCAAGGCGCGCGAGCTGCGTGACATCGTCATGGAGAGCGGCGCCGACACCGTCGTCTGCGACGGCGAACTCAGCCCCGGCCAGCTCATCGCCCTCGAAGACGTCGTCAAGGTGAAGGTGGTCGACCGGACCGCGCTCATCCTCGACATCTTCGCCCAGCACGCCAAGTCCCGAGAGGGCAAGGCACAGGTCGCCCTCGCGCAGATGCAGTACATGCTGCCGCGACTGCGCGGCTGGGGTGCCTCGCTGTCCCGGCAGATGGGTGGCGGCGGCGGTGGCGGCATGGCCACTCGAGGCCCCGGTGAGACCAAGATCGAGACCGACCGGCGACGGATCCGCGAGAAGATGGCGAAGATGCGCCGGGAGATCGCGGAGATGAAGACCGGCCGCGACATCAAGCGGCAGGAACGGCGCCGCAACAAGGTGCCCTCGGTCGCCATCGCCGGCTACACCAACGCGGGCAAGTCCTCGCTGCTCAACCGCCTCACGGGCGCCGGCGTCCTGGTGGAGAACGCACTGTTCGCCACCCTCGACCCGACCGTGCGCCGGGCCGAGACGCCCAGCGGCCGGGTCTACACCCTGGCCGACACGGTCGGCTTCGTCCGGCACCTGCCGCACCACCTCGTCGAGGCGTTCCGCTCCACGATGGAGGAGGTCGGAGACTCCGACCTGATCCTGCACATCGTGGACGGCTCGCACCCGGCGCCAGAGGAGCAGCTGGCGGCGGTGCGCGAGGTGATCCGCGAGGTCGGCGCGGTCAACGTGCCCGAGATCGTGGTGATCAACAAGGCGGACGCCGCGGATCCGCTCGTCCTGCAGCGGTTGCTGCGGATCGAGCGGCACTCGATCGCCGTATCGGCGCGGACGGGGATGGGCATCGAGGAGCTCCTCGCGCTCATCGACTCCGAGCTGCCGCGGCCCGAGGTCGAGGTGGAGGCCATGGTGCCGTACACGCGCGGCTCGCTGGTCGCCAAGGCACACGCCGAGGGCGAGGTGATCTCCGAGGAGCACACCCCGGACGGCACCCTGCTCAAGGCGCGGGTCCACCAGGAGCTTGCGGCGGACCTGGCGCCGTACGCGCTCGCGAAGCAGTAAGCGGCCGGACGGCCGGACGGCTGAACGACCGGACGGTTTGAAGGCTTGACGGGCGAGGGCCCCCTGCACCGTGTGCAGGGGGCCCTCGCCCGTCCGGTCCTGACCTACTTGAACTTGCGGCTGACGGCCTCGAAGACGCCCTTCGCCTCCGGACCCAGCCGGGGTCCGGCCAGCCAGCCGGCCTTGGCCGGGCCGATCGAGGTGTTCGACACCAGCGCCGGCTTGCCGTCGGCGCCCGCCGCGACCCAGCCGCCACCGGAGGAACCGCCGGTCATGGTGCAGCCGATGCGGTACATCGCCGGGTCGGTCGCGTTCAGGGACAGTCGGCCCGGCTTGTCCGTGCACTGGAAGGCCTTCTGGCCGTCGAACGGAGCCGCCGCCGGGTAGCCCGTCGCCGTGATGCTCGCGACCTTCGGCGCGGCCGGCGCGGCGAACTCCACCGGGAGCGCCGAACCGACGACCTCTTCCAGGGACTTGCCACTGCCCTTCTCGGGTGTCACGTGCAGCACCGCGAAGTCGTACGGGGCACCCGCGCCACCGGTCGGACCACCGGTCGCGATCCACTGGTCCGAGGTCTGCGCCCAGTCGCTCCACCAGACGCCGTACGGGGCCACCTGCTCGCGCGGCGCACCCTTGAGCTGCGCCGACGGCTTGCCCGCGTTGTTGTAGGACGGGACGAAGGCGATATTGCGGTACCAGCCGCCGGACTTGCCCGCGTGCACGCAGTGGCCCGCGGTCCAGACCATGTTCGACTTACCGGGGTGCCCCGGGTCCTTGACCACGGTCGCGGAGCAGACCATCGAGCCCTCGGGGCCGTCGAAGAAGACCTTGCCGGACTCCGGAACGCTCTGGTGGTAGGGCGCGTTCGCCGGCTTGGCCGCCACCGGGGCGGGAGCGGGGTCGGTGACGCCCTGGTCCTTGCCCGCGTCCGGGTCGACGGCCGGACGCTGCGGCTGCTCGGCGTCACGCATGCGGTCCGGGTCCCACAGGCCCTCGATGATCGGGTTGATGTAGTCGCCCGCCTCGCGGAGCCAGTCCTCCTTCTTCCAGTTCTTCCACTCACCCCCCTTCCACTTCTCCAGGTCTATACCGCGCTCCTTGAGCTTCTCCTTGAGCTGGTCCGGGATCTTGATCCCGTCCGGGCCCGGGAGGCTCGCCGCCACGGTCGGCTTGGCGTCGCCGCCGGCCTCCTCGTCGCCGGGGCCGCAGGCAGCTGCGGTCAGCGCGAGCGCGGCCGCGCACAGGATCGCGGTGACCGGTCGGTTCGGTCGCATGTCGTTCGTCCCCCTGGTGGTTTCGAGGCGTGGAGTGCAGCCCCCACTATGCCGCTGCCGCCCAGGACGACACCGGCCGGGGCCGTGGTTCCTGTCGCTCGCCCCTTGCACGGCAAGGATCTTGGGGCCACCCGTGATCCGTCGGCGTCACCGTCGTTGGTACGCACGGGGGATGGGGGAGCAGCGTTGGTGTTCGAGGCGCAATCCGGAAGAGCGTTCAGTGCGGGAGGACCGACACTCGTGGCTTTGACCGAGCCGGCCGCGGCGGCGGCCGCGACACAGATCCCGCCGCAGGAGCCTCAAATGCCGCCACAGGGCAGCCGGGTGCAGGGGCGCGGCGAACGCGGCGGCTCCGTCGCCGCCGACGGGATCCTGCGCAGGCAGGCACAGCGGGAGTCCGCCGCCCGGACGTACGCGCGCTCCCTGCCCATCGTCCCGGTGCGCGCCCGCGGGCTGACCATCGAGGGAGCGGACGGCCGCCGCTACCTCGACTGCCTCTCCGGCGCCGGCACCCTCGCGCTCGGACACAACCATCCGGTGGTGCTCGAAGCCGTCCGGGGCGTCCTCGACTCCGGGGCCCCGCTGCACGTCCTCGACCTCGCGACCCCGGTCAAAGACGCCTTCATCACCGAGCTGTTCACGAACCTGCCGCCGGCGCTGGCCGCCGACGCGCGGATCCAGTTCTGCGGGCCGGCCGGCACGGACGCCGTGGAGGCCGCCCTCAAACTGGTGCGCACCGCGACAGGGCGCTCGGGGCTGCTCACCTTCACCGGGGCCTACCACGGCATGACCGCAGGAGCGCTGGACGCCTCGGGCGGCGCCCCGGACGTACGGGTGACCCGGCTGCCGTACCCGCAGGACTTCCGCTGCCCGTTCGGAGTCGGCGGCGCCGAGGGTGCCGAACTCGCCGCACGCTGGACGGAGAACCTGCTGGACGACCCCAAGGGCGGCGTGCCCGCCCCGGCCGGCCTGATCGTCGAACCGGTCCAGGGCGAAGGCGGGGTCATCCCGGCCCCGGACGCCTGGCTGCGCCGGATGCGCGAGATCACCGCCGCGAGGGGCATCCCGCTGATCGCCGACGAGGTGCAGACGGGCGTCGGCCGCACCGGCGCATTCTGGGGCGTCGACCACGCCGGGGTGGTCCCCGACGTGATGGTCCTGTCCAAGGCGATCGGGGGCAGTTTGCCGCTCGCGGTGATCGTGTACCGGTCCGGCCTGGACGTCTGGGCCCCCGGGGCCCATGCCGGAACCTTCCGCGGCAACCAGCTCGCCATGGCCGCCGGAACCGCCACGCTCGCCTTCGTACGCGAGAACCGCCTCGCCGAGCGCGCCGCCGTCCTCGGCGAGCGGATGCTGTCGGCCCTGCGCGGGCTGGCCGCCGACCACCCTTGCATGGGGGACGTCCGGGGCCGCGGCCTGATGATCGGCGTCGAACTCGTCGATCCCGAGACGGGGGCCGCCGCACCGGCCCTCGCCGCGGCCGTCCGCCAGGAGTGCCTCGACCGCGGCCTGATCGTCGAACTCGGTGGCCGCCACGGCGCCGTGGTCCGCCTGCTCCCTCCGCTGACCGTGACCGACGAGCAGGCCGCAGCGGTCCTGGACCGCCTGGCCGACGCCATCCCGGCTGCCGCCCGCCGCCCCCACTGACCCGCACCCCGAGGACCCGCGATGCCAGACCCGCACCAGTCCACCCCGACCCCCCACCAGCCGCCCTCGCTGACGGACCCCACCCCCGCAACGCCACCAACCCCAACGGCAGCACCGACCCCGAGCCCAGTCGAGCACCGGCAGCCGCAGCCGCCCTCGGCAGCGTCTCCCGACGCCGCTGCGAGCCTGCCGGCCAACCCTGCCGACGACAGCCAGCCGTGGGCGGCTTCAGCGCTGTCTCCCGACACCGCCACCCCCGGCCCCGCCGGGAGCCCGCCGGCCAGCGCGACCGAGGGCCGGCAGCCGTGGCCGCCCTCCGCGGATGCCCCCGACCCTGCTGCCCCACGCCCGGCCGTGAGCGTCCCGGCCAGTCCTGTCGAAGACCGGCAGCCGTGGGCGGCTTCAGTGCTGTCTTCCGACACCGCTACCCCCGGCCCCCCCGGGAGCCCGCCGGCCAGCGCGACCGAGGGCCGGCAGCCGTGGCCGACCGTAGTGGCGTCTCCCGACGCCGCTACCCCGGGCCCGGCCGGGAGTTCGTCGGCGGGCGCGACGGAGGGCCGGCAGCCGTGGCCGACCGTAGTGGCGTCTCCCGACGCCGCTACCCCGGGCCCGGGCGTGAGTCCGTCGGCCAGCGCTACCGACGGCCGATACTCTCCGTCGCCCTCCGCGGTGGCTCCCGACGCCGTTGGCCCGGGGCCGTCCGTGAGCTCGATCGACGGCCGGCAGCCGTGGGTGGGGGCAGTGGCGTCTCCCGACGCCGGCGCCGGCCCCGGGTCGGCCTCGGCGCAGGCCGGTTCCGCCGACGGCGGCCCGGCGGCAGTCTCCCCCCTCGCCCCGCTGGGTGCCGAAGGGCAGGCGGCCGTGGACGGTAGACCGGAGGGGACTGCCGGCGACCCGGCCGCCTGGCCCCGCTCCGGTGCGTCGGACCAGCCCGGCGAGGTCGCGCCG
This sequence comes from Streptomyces sp. NRRL F-2580, assembly GCF_000720115.1. Classification (GTDB taxonomy): domain Bacteria; phylum Actinomycetota; class Actinomycetes; order Streptomycetales; family Streptomycetaceae; genus Streptomyces. Next base: position 113,818 of record NZ_JOIR01000008.1, on the reverse strand, counting down.
GAGCGCCCGGGCGAGGGCCCGACGGCCACGTCGGCCGCCCCGCGGGAGGGCGAGGGAGGGCCGCTCCCCGCGACCGCCGCCGGGGCGGCGGCCACCGTGCCGCGGCAGAAGGACGGCACGCCCAGGGCCCGCTCCGGCTGGTCGAGCCCCGTCTGGCCGGAGCCGGCCGCGCTGCCCGACCTCCTGAACCACCCGGAGCCGGCCGTCGCAGCCGAGGCCGCGGCAGTGGAGAACCTGCTCCGGTGCTGGGTCCGCGAGGCCGGGATCGGCCGCCCCGACGGCCCCGTCGGAACCCCCCTCCGCATTCCCCTCCCCGCCTCGGGCACCGCCGCGCTCGTCGCCGTCCGCTACTGGTCCCAGACCGGCTGGCACCGATTCGGTCCGGCCCGGCTCGAAGGCACCCCCGTCGGCGCCCCCTGCCTGGACGCCGTCACCTTCGCCTCCCTCATCGCCCGTGAGGGCACCGGCGGCGGCCGCGGCAGCGCCGACCTCGTCGGCCGGGTCGCCGACTCGGTGCGCCGTACCACCGAGTTCATCGCCGACAGGCGAGAACGCCCCACCGCCCCGGCCCCCGTGGGCGGGGACCGCTTCCTCACAGCCGAACAGTCACTCCTCCTCGGTCACCCCCTCCAACCCGACCCGAAGAGCCGCGAAGGACTCTCCGAGGCCGAGGCACGTCACTACTCACCCGAACTCCACGGCTCCTTCCCCCTGCACTGGTTCGCGGTCGACTCCTCCGTCCTCGCCACCGAATCCGCCTGGACCGAGCGAGGCCGCCCCGTCTCCGCGCCCCAGCTCCTCGGCCGACTCGCCCCCGGCCTCCCGCTGCCCGACGGCGCCACCCCCCTTCCCCTGCACCCCTGGCAGGCCCGCGACCTGCTCCAGCGCCCCGCCGTCACCGCCCTCCGCGACGCAGGGCTTCTGCACGACCTGGGCCCGCACGGCGAGCCCTGGCACCCCACCTCCTCCGTCCGCACCGTCCACCGTCCCGGCGAGCCCGCGATGCTCAAGCTCTCCCTGGGCCTGCGCATCACCAACTCCCGCCGCGAGAACCTCCGCAAGGAACTGCACCGAGGCGTCGAGGTCCACCGGCTGCTCCGCACCGGCCTCGCCGAGCAGTGGCAGGCGGGCCACCCCCGCTTCGACATCGTCCGCGACCCCGCCTGGGTCGCCGTGGACGCCCCGGACGGAACCCCCGTTCCCGGACTCGACGCCCTGCTGCGCCACAACCCCTTCCGCTCGGGCGACGACGCCGTCTGCATCGCCGCACTGACCTCTCCCCGCCCATGGCCCGGCCGGCCCACCATGAGCTCCCGTCTCGCCGAACTCGTCTCCCGCCTCGCCGCCGCCACCGGACGCAGCACGTCCGCCGTCGCCGCCGAGTGGTTCCTGCGCTACCTCGACCACGTGGTCCTGCCGGTCCTCGCCTTCGACGCGCTCGCCGGCATCGCCCTCGAAGCGCACCAGCAGAACACCCTGGTGCTCCTCGACGCCGCCGGCTGGCCGGCCGGCGGCCGCTACCGCGACAACCAGGGCTACTACTTCCGCGCATCCCGCCGCGCGGAACTGGAGCAACGGCTGCCCGGCATCGGCAGCGCCAGCGACACCTTCGTCTCCGACGCCGTCACCGACGAACGCTTCGCCTACTACCTCGGCATCAACAACGTGCTCGGACTCATCGGCGCCTTCGGATCCCAGCGGCTCGCCGACGAGCGCGTGCTCCTCGCCGCCTTCCGCCGCTTCCTCGCCAAGGCCGCGGGCCTCGGCCCGCTCCCCACACGGCTGCTCGACTCGCCCACCCTGCGCTGCAAGGCGAATCTGCTCACCCGCCTGGGAGGTCTCGACGAGCTCGTCGGCCCCGTCGACACCCAGTCCGTCTACGTCACCATCACCAACCCCCTTCACGATTGACGCGTCGGCGCCGACGCGGAGAAGAGCCCCCGATGCGCTCCACCGACACACCCGCCCCCGCCGGATCCGCCACCGACGGCCTCGGCGCCACCGAGGTGGTGGAGCACACCGTCGAAGCCCGGCTCAAGGCCAACCTGTTGCCGTTGCTCGCCGAAGCCGACCTGCTCGACTCACCGGCCATCTGGGGCAGCGCCGCCACACCCGCCGGAGCCTTCCGCCTCGAACCCGTACGGCCGGGCCGGGACCTGGAGCTCCTCACAGGCTGGATGAACGACCCCGAGGTGGCCGCCTACTGGGAACTCGCCGGCCCCGCCGCCGTCACCGCGGCCCACCTACGTGCCCAGCTCGACGGCGACGGCCGCAGCATCCCCTGCCTCGGCCTCCTCGACGGCACGCCGATGAGCTACTGGGAGATCTACCGGGCCGACCTCGACCCGCTCTCCCGCCACTACCCGGCGCGCCCCCACGACACCGGTATCCACCTGCTCATCGGAGACGGCACGAACCGCGGCCGCGGCCTGGGCACGACCCTGCTGCGCGCCGTCGCCGACATGGTCCTCGGCAACCGCCCCCGCTGCACTCGCGTGATCGCGGAACCGGACATCCGCAACACCCCCTCCGTATCTGCCTTCCTGAACTCCGGTTTCCGCTGCTCCGCGGAAATCGACCTTCCCGAGAAGCGCGCCGCCCTGATGATCCGGGAGCGGGCGCTGCGCAATCTCCTCTGAGTGCCGCCCCGCAAGCCCTGACCGTCGTCGCCGCTTCGCACCTCTCCCTTAGAAAACTCTGCGTCGCGCAGCAAAGTTCCCGATCTTCGAGGAGTCCCGTGCCGAACTTCCACGCAGCCCCCGACGCGGCCGAACCCACCGTGCCACCGCCGCCCCAGCACCCCTGCACACCACCCGAACTCAACCGTTCGACCTGGGACTTCGCCGCCCGCCGGCTGCTCGCCAAGATGCTCGCCGAGTTCGCCTACGAGGAGATCATCAGCCCCGTCGCCGCCCCGTCGGCCGCCGGCGACGCATGGAGCCTGACCCTCGACGACGGCAGCAGCCTCGGGTTCCGGGCCCGCCGCCGCGCGTACGGCAGCTGGCACGTAGCCCCCGACACCATCACCCTCACCCCGCCGCCGGCCTCCCCCCAGACACCGACCCCCTCCGGGAACCCGACCGCCTTCGGGGACCCGTACGACTTCCTCATCCGCGCCCGCACCCTCCTCGGCCTCGACGGCCCCACCCTCGGCCACCTCGTCCGCGAGCTCAGCGCCACCCTCACCGCCGACGCCCGGATCGACCACACCGCCCTCACCGCCGATGTCCTCGCCGACCTCGACTACGCCGCCCTCGAAGGGCACCAGACCGGCCACCCCTGGCTCGTCCTCAACAAGGGCCGGATCGGACTCTCCGCCTCCGACACCGCCGCCTGGGCCCCCGAGGCCCGGACCCGCCAGCGCCTGCCCTGGCTCGCCGCCCACACCTCGCTCGCCGCCTACCGCGGTACCGCCGGGCTGGAGGACCCCGCCCGCCTCTACTCCGCGGAGCTCGACCCCGTCACCCGCGCCGCCTTCGACCAGACCCTGCGCGACCGCGGCCTCGACCCGCTCCACTACCTCTACCTGCCGCTCCACCCCTGGCAGTGGGACGAGGTCGTCCTCCCTCTCTTCGCCCCGGCGCTCGCCTCCGGCACCCTCGTGCCGCTCCCGGCCGATCCCGACCTGCGCCTGCCCCAGCAGTCGATCCGCACCTTCCTCAACCTCAGCCGCCCCGACCGGCACAGCGTCAAACTCCCGCTGTCCGTCTTCAACACCATGGTCTGGCGCGGCCTGCCCTCCGACCTCGCCCTCGCCGCACCCGCCGTCACCGCCTGGATCCACTCCCTCCGCGACACCGACCCCTTCCTGCGCGACGAGTGCCGGGTCGTCCTGCTCGGCGAAGTAGCCTCCGTCACCGTCCGCCACCCGGTCTACGAAGAGCTCCCCGAGGTCCCGTACCAGTACAAGGAGCTCCTCGGCGCGATCTGGCGCGAGCCCCTCACCGGGCTCCTCGCCCCCGGCGAGCGCGCCCGCACCCTCGCCTCACTCCTCCACACCGACCCGCGCGGCCGGTCCTTCACCGCCGAGCTCGTGGCCCGGTCCGGGCTCACCCCCACCGTCTGGCTGCAGCGCCTCTTCGCCGCCCTCCTGCCCCCGCTGCTGCACTTCCTCTACCGCTACGGCACCGTCTTCTCCCCGCACGGCGAGAACGCCATCGTGATCTTCGACGAGCACGACGTCCCGGTGCGGCTCGGGGTCAAGGACTTCGTGGACGACATCAACATCAGCGACGAGCCCCTGCCCGAGCTGGCCGCCCTGCCCGACGAGGTCCGGGCGGCCCTGCTCACCGAGCCCGCCGACTTCCTGCCCCAGTTCATCCACTCCGGGCTGTTCGTCGGTGTCTTCCGCTACCTCTCGGCCCTGTGCGAGGAGCGTCTCGGCGTCCCGGAGGACGATTTCTGGTCCCTCGTACGGGCGGAGATCCTGCGCCACCAGGCCCGTTTCCCGGAGCTCAAGGACCGGTACGAGCTCTTTGACCTGCTCGGCGAGCGCATCGGCCGGCTCTGCCTCAACCGGAACCGGCTCTACGAGGACGGCTACCGCGACCGCCCCGACCGCCCGCACGCCGTGCAGCACGGCACCGTACCCAACCCCTTGTACCGGCCATGATTCCTCGTCGGTGCGCTCGCTGTCGGTGGGGCCCCGTAGGGTTGGCAGTGCTATGACGAAGCCCTCCCTCCCCGACCTGCTGCACGCCGCCGTCTCCGCCGTCGGCGGCACGGAGCGCCCCGGCCAGGTGGCCATGGCCGAAGCCGTCGCCGAAGCGATCGACGACAACTCCCACCGGCTCATCCAGGCCGGTACCGGCACCGGCAAGTCCCTCGGCTACCTGGTGCCGGCCCTCGCCCACGGCGAGCGCGTGGTCGTGGCCACCGCGACCCTCGCCCTCCAGCGGCAGCTCGTCGAGCGCGACCTGCCCCGGACGGTGGAGGCGCTGCATCCGCAGCTGCGCCGCCGCCCGCAGTTCGCCATGCTCAAGGGCCGGTCCAACTATCTGTGCCTGCACCGCCTGCACGAGGGCGCTCCGCAGGACGAGGAGGAGGGCCTCTTCGACCAGTTCGAGGCGGCCACCCCCACCAGCAAGCTCGGCAAGGACCTGCTGCGCCTGCGCGACTGGGCGGACGAGACGGAGACCGGCGACCGCGACGACCTGACCCCGGGCGTCTCGGACAAGGCCTGGTCGCAGATCTCGGTCTCCTCGCGCGAATGCCTGGGCGCGACGAAGTGCGCGTACGGCGCCGAGTGCTTCGCGGAGGCCGCCCGCGAGCGGGCCAAGCTCGCGGACGTGGTCGTCACCAACCACGCGCTGCTCGCCATCGACGCCATCGAAGGCGCCCCGGTGCTGCCGCAGCACGAGGTGCTGATCGTGGACGAGGCCCATGAGCTGGTCTCCCGCGTCACCGGTGTCGCCACCGGCGAGCTCACTCCCGGGCAGGTCAACCGGGCTGTGACGCGTGCGGCCAAGCTGGTCGACGAGAAGACCGCCGACTCCCTGCAGACCGCGTCCGAGTCCTTCGAGCGGGTCATGGAGCTGGCGCTCCCAGGCCGCCTGGAGGTGCTCCCCGAGGATCTCGGCTACGCGCTGATGTCCCTGCGCGACGCCGCGCGCAACGTGATCTCCGCGATCGGCGCGACCCGCGACAAGTCCGTCCACGACGAGGACGCGGTCCGCAAGCAGGCCCTGGCCGCGGTGGAGAGCGTCCACGGGGTGGCGGAGCGGATCACCACCGGCTCCGAGTACGACGTCGTCTGGTACGAGCGCCACGACCGCTTCGGCGCCACGCTCCGGGTCGCCCCGTTGTCGGTGTCCGGCCTGCTGCGGGAGAAGCTGTTCGAGGACCGCTCGGTGGTCCTGACCTCGGCCACCCTCAAGCTGGGCGGCGACTTCAACGGCGTCGCGGCCTCCTTGGGCCTGTCTCCCGAGGGCGTCGAGGGCGACGATGTCCCCGCCTGGCGCGGCCTCGACGTCGGCTCGCCCTTCGACTACCCGAAGCAGGGCATCCTCTACGTCGCCAAGCACCTGGCCACGCCGGGCCGTGAGGGGACCCGCGGCGACATGATGGACGAGCTCGCCGAGTTGATCGAGGCGGCCGGCGGGCGGACCCTCGGCCTCTTCTCCTCCATGCGCGGCGCCAAGGCGGCGGCCGAGGAGCTGCGCGGCCGGCTCGACAACCCGATCCTGCTCCAGGGCGAGGAGACGCTCGGCGAGCTGATCAAGGCTTTCGCCGCGGACCCGAAGACCTGCCTGTTCGGGACGCTCTCGCTCTGGCAGGGCGTGGACGTGCCGGGCCCCAGCTGCCAGCTCGTGGTCATGGACCGGATCCCCTTCCCGCGTCCCGACGACCCGCTGATGAGCGCCCGCCAGAAGTCGGTGGAGGAGCACGGCGGCAACGGCTTCATGGCCGTCGCCGCCACGCATGCCGCCCTGCTGATGGCGCAGGGCGCGGGTCGTCTCGTACGGGCCACGGGAGACCGGGGCGTCGTCGCGGTGCTCGACCCCCGGCTGGCCACGGCCCGGTACGGGAGCTTCCTGCGGGCCACGCTGCCGGACTTCTGGTACACCACGGACCGCAACCAGGCCCGCCGCTCCCTCGCCGCGATCGACGCGACGGCCAAGGCCGACGGCAAGTAACAGGCGAAAGCCCCCGGGACCGGCGCAGTGGATCCCGGGGGCCGGATGAGGCGGCGGGGGTCAGACCCGACGCAGTACCGCGACGACCTTGCCCAGGATGGTCGCGTCGTCGCCGGGAATCGGCTGGTAGGCGGCGTTGTGCGGGAGGAGCCAGACATGGCCGTCCTCGCGCTTGAAGCGCTTGACGGTGGCCTCGCCGTCGAGCATCGCGGCGACGATGTCGCCGTTCTCCGCGACGGGCTGGCGACGGACCGTGACCCAGTCACCGTCGCAGATGGCGGCCTCGATCATCGAGTCACCGACGACCTTGAGGACGAAGAGCTCGCCGTCGCCGACGAGCTGGCGGGGGAGCGGGAACACGTCCTCAACCGACTCCTCGGCGAGGATCGGGCCGCCGGCCGCGATCCGGCCGACCAGGGGAACGTAGGAGGCGGCGGGCTTGCCGGTGGTGTCCGTGGGCTGCGAGCTGGGCTGGTCGGATCCGCGCACCTCATAGGCACGGGGGCGGTGCGGGTCGCGGCGCAGGAAGCCCTTGCGCTCCAGGGCCATCAGCTGGTGGGCGACCGACGACGTGCTGGACAGGCCCACCGCCTGACCGATCTCCCGCATGGACGGCGGGTAACCCCGGCGCTGCACGGAGTCGCGAATGACCTCGATGACCCTCCGCTGCCGGTCCGTGAGCCCGGAGCTGTCGGCGCGGATGCCTGGAGGTCGACCTGGCAGCGAGCGTGCGGGGCGTACTACGGGCTCCGCATCCGGGTTCAGGTTTGCGTCGTTCATGGCATGCACCGGCTCGAGTCGGCTCTGGGAGCGGTTCTGGGCAGTGATGGTGGCACTGTCTGCGGTGGTGGTCACGTCGGCCCCTCTCGAAATGTTCTCCCTAGCTGGACAACGGTAGTAGCTTTCGAAAGGTTGCGCCAAACACACGTTCGAGTGAAAAATCGCGGATCGTCCGGCGTGGGTATATCAAGGGGTGTATGGACGATCGGTCCACCGAACGCGGGTTCGATCCGACGTCCGCTGCTTACGGTACCCTTCCCGGTCGGATCGCCGCCGTCCGGGCCTGTGCCCAGTGTGGCATCGACGGGCCTCGTGACCGCCTGGCGGACGCCGCGACACGCAGAGCCACGAAAATCCACTCCAACCCAAGATCTAGTGGTTGGATGAGCGCTGCCACCCAGAAGTAGTGGTCCTGGAGTCTGCTGAGGCTCCTGGGATCGCATATGCTGGTGGCTGCTCCACGAGCCCCCGGCAGAGTTCTTCTCCGTCGTTGAGGGGCGTGTGGGGTGATTCTGTCGTGCCAAGAGGGAGGGTGAGGGAACCGTGCACTGCCCCTTCTGCAGGCACCCCGACAGCCGTGTCGTCGACAGCCGCACCACGGACGACGGCACGTCGATCCGCAGGCGCCGTCAGTGCCCCGACTGCTCCCGTCGTTTCACGACGGTGGAGACGGCCTCGCTGATGGTGATCAAGCGCAGCGGGGTGACGGAACCCTTCAGCCGTACCAAGGTCATCTCCGGCGTGCGCAAGGCGTGCCAGGGGCGACCGGTCACCGAGGACGCCCTCGCCAAGCTCGGCCAGCGGGTCGAGGAGGCGGTGCGCGCCACCGGGAGTGCCGAGCTGACCACCCATGACGTGGGTCTGGCCATTCTCGGCCCGTTGCAGGAGCTCGACCTGGTCGCCTACCTGCGCTTCGCGTCCGTCTACAAAGCGTTCGACACCCTTGAGGACTTCGAGACCGCCATCGCGGAACTGCGCGAGCCGCGGCCTCACCCTGATGAGTGCGAGCACGGAGGGACCGCTCCGGTCCCCGTGCCCGCCTCCGCCGCCGACTGACCGGACGGCCCTCGCCGCGACGCTCGCGCGCCGCGGGGAGGCCGGTGGGTCGTGCGAAGAGACGTAGATACAGAGACACAGCACCGTGCCGCGGAATAACGCTGGCACTTTAGGGCGTTTTTGCCCGCATATGGGAGGCCTGGCATGACAGAGACGGCGAGCAGCTCGGCACGTGGTTCCCGCGCCAAGGGGACCAAGGCCGCCAAGGGCGGCCTGCGTATCGAGCGCATCCACACCACCCCCGGCGTGCACCCGTACGACGAGGTGAGCTGGGAGCGCCGTGACGTCGTCATGACCAACTGGCGCGACGGCTCGGTCAACTTCGAGCAGCGTGGCGTCGAGTTCCCCGATTTCTGGTCGGTGAACGCGGTCAACATCGTCACCAGCAAGTACTTCCGCGGCGCGGTCGGCACCCCGCAGCGCGAGACCGGTCTGAAGCAGCTGATCGACCGGATCGTGAAGACCTACACGAAGGCCGGCGAGGACTTCGGCTACTTCGCGTCGCCCGCCGACGTGGAGATCTTCGAGCACGAGCTGACCTACGCCCTCCTGCACCAGATCTTCAGCTTCAACTCGCCGGTGTGGTTCAACGTCGGAACGGCCCAGCCGCAGCAGGTCTCCGCCTGCTTCATCCTGTCCGTCGACGACTCCATGGAGTCGATCCTCGACTGGTACAAGGAAGAAGGCATGATCTTCAAGGGTGGCTCCGGCGCCGGCCTGAACCTCTCCCGCATCCGCTCCTCCAAGGAGCTCCTCTCCTCCGGCGGCAACGCCTCCGGTCCGGTCTCCTTCATGCGCGGCGCCGACGCGTCCGCAGGAACGATCAAGTCGGGCGGCGCCACCCGCCGCGCGGCCAAGATGGTCGTCCTGGACGTGGACCACCCGGACGTCGAGGCCTTCATCGAGACCAAGGTGAAGGAAGAGGAGAAGATCCGCGCCCTGCGCGACGCGGGCTTCGACATGGACCTGGGCGGCGACGACATCACGTCCGTCCAGTACCAGAACGCCAACAACTCCGTCCGCGTGAACGACGAGTTCATGACGGCAGTCGAGAACGGCACCGAGTTCGCCCTGCGTGCCCGCATGACCGGCGAGGTCATCGAGAAGGTCGACGCCAAGGCGCTCTTCCGCAAGCTCGCCGAGGCCGCGTGGGCCTGCGCCGACCCGGGCATCCAGTACGACGGTGTGATCAACAACTGGCACACCTGCCCCGAGTCCGGCCGCATCACCGCGTCCAACCCCTGCAGCGAGTACATGCACCTGGACAACACGTCCTGCAACCTCGCCTCGCTCAACCTGATGAAGTTCCTCAACGACGACGGCAAGGGCGACCAGTCGTTCGACGCCGAGCGCTTCGCCAAGGTCGTCGAGCTCGTCATCACCGCGATGGACATCTCCATCTGCTTCGCGGACTTCCCGACGCAGAAGATCGGCGAGAACACCCGCGCCTTCCGCCAGCTGGGCATCGGCTACGCCAACCTCGGCGCCCTGCTGATGGCCACCGGCCACGCGTACGACTCGGACGGCGGCCGCACCCTCGCCGCGTCGATCACCTCGCTGATGACCGGTACGGCGTACAAGCGCTCCGCCGAGCTGGCCGCGATCGTCGGCCCGTACGACGGCTACGCCCGCAACGCCGACGCCCACAAGCGCGTCATGAAGCAGCACGCCGACGCCAACGCCGTCGCCCCGCGCACCGAGGACCTCGACAACGTCATCTGGGCCGCGGCCACCGAGGCCTGGCAGGACGTCCTGCGCCTCGGCGAGCAGAACGGCTTCCGCAACTCCCAGGCCTCCGTCCTCGCGCCGACCGGCACCATCGGTCTCGCGATGTCCTGCGACACCACCGGTGTCGAGCCGGACCTGGCCCTGGTCAAGTTCAAGAAGCTCGTCGGCGGCGGCTCGATGCAGATCGTCAACGGCACCGTCCCGCAGGCCCTGCGCCGCCTGGGTTACCAGGAGGAGCAGATCGAGGCGATCGTCTCCCACATCGCCGAGCACGGCGTGGTCGTCGACGCCCCGGGCCTGAAGGCCGAGCACTACTCGGTGTTCGACTGCGCCATGGGCGAGCGCTCCATCTCCGCGATGGGCCACGTCCGCATGATGGCCGCGATCCAGCCCTGGATCTCCGGCGCGATCTCCAAGACGGTCAACATGCCGGAGACGGCGACCGTCGAGGAGATCGAGGAGATCTACTTCGAGGCGTGGAAGATGGGCGTCAAGGCGCTCGCGATCTACCGCGACAACTGCAAGGTCGGCCAGCCCCTCTCCGCGAAGAAGAAGGAAGAGGAGAAGGAGGAGGTCACCGCCAAGGCGGAGGAGACCATCCGCGCGACCGTCGAGAAGGTCATCGAGTACCGCCCCGTCCGCAAGCGCCTCCCCAAGGGCCGCCCGGGCATCACCACCTCCTTCACGGTCGGTGGCGCCGAGGGCTACATGACGGCGAACTCCTACCCGGACGACGGCCTGGGCGAGGTCTTCCTGAAGATGTCCAAGCAGGGCTCGACCCTCGCGGGCATGATGGACGCCTTCTCCATCGCCGTCTCGGTCGGTCTGCAGTACGGCGTGCCGCTGGAGACCTACGTCTCGAAGTTCACCAACATGCGCTTCGAGCCGGCCGGCATGACGGACGACCCGGACGTGCGGATGGCGCAGTCGATCGTCGACTACATCTTCCGTCGCCTGGCGCTCGACTTCCTGCCCTTCGAGACCCGCTCGGCCCTCGGCATCCACACCGCCGAGGAGCGCCAGCGCCACCTCGACACCGGCTCCTACGAGCCCCTCGAGGACGAGCTGGACACCGAGTCGCTGACCCAGTCGGTCCCGCTGACCGCGGTGCCGTCGGCGCCGAAGCCGGCCGTCACCGCCTCTGTCCCGTCCCCCAAGACGGCGCACAGCAGCGCCGAACTGGTCGAGATGCAGCTCGGGGTCTCCGCCGACGCCCCGCTCTGCTTCTCCTGCGGTACGAAGATGCAGCGCGCCGGCTCCTGCTACATCTGCGAGGGCTGCGGCTCCACCAGCGGCTGCAGCTGACGCCGGGCGTAGCCCGCACGGGTAGCTGACCAGCGGCTCACCACGCATGAAGGGGACCGGCCTCAGGCCGGTCCCCTTCGTCGTGCCTGCGCCCTTCCCGTCGCCGCCGTCCCGTACGCCCGCCCGTACGGCGAGCCGGGACGGGGGCCGGTTTTTCGTTGGTTCTGCCAAGTACAACGGCCCGTCAGCTTGGGAGAGACTGCCCGCCAGAGGCCGTGGCGCACCCCGGGGCAGGGGCGTTCCGGCGGCGAGGAGCTGATGAGGCATGAGGCATGAGGCATGGGGATGGGAGAACTGTGAGCACGCAGCAGTACGACGAGATCGGTGAAGCGTACGAGGGTTTCAAGTCCCTGCCGCTGGAGCAGTACGTGGTGGTGCCGGGCTTCCTGGCCCTGGTCGGGGACGTACGGGGCAAGTCGCTCCTCGACCTGGCCTCCGGCACCGGTTTCTACAGCAGGGAGTTCAGGCGGCGCGGAGCCTCGGACGTGCTCGGAATCGACATCTCCGGTGAGATGGTCGCCGTGGCACAGCAGCTGGAGGAGGGCGATCCGCTGGGGGTGCGCTACGAGGTGGGCGACGTGGCCGAACTGCCGCCCCTCGCGCGGACCTTCGACATCGCGCTGGGGGTCCAGCTGCTCAACTACGCGCAGGACGTCGCCACCACGGAGCGGATGTGCCGCAACGTGCACCGGAGCCTGAAGCCCGGCGGAGAGTTCTTCCTGCTCAACCAGTCGCCCGACTTCCGCTTCGACGGGCCCACCCCCGAACGGTACGGCTTCCGCAGCGTGCTCACCGGCGAGCAGGGCGAGACCGGGCCGCAAGTCCGGACCACGGCGCTGCTCGACCCGCCGGTCTCGTTCGTCGCCAACCTCCCGCGCCGAGAGATCTACGAGAAGTGCCTCCCCGCGGCCGGGTTCAGCGAGCTGACCTGGGTCCCGTTCGAGGTGTCCGACGCCGGGGTGCGCGAGTTCGGTGAGGACTTCTGGGCGGACTTCCGGGCGAACCCGCCGCTGGAGATGCTGCGCTGCCGCGCCTGACGGCCGACGGGAGTGGACCTGCCGCATCAGGTGGGTCCTCGATGCGGTCCAGGTAGAGACAGTGCGCGGCCAGTCCCGGCAGGTCGAAGGCGAACCACAGAGACATCAGCGGGTTCACGAAGAGCTCGTTGCCCCGGGTGCGGGTGGTGAACTCCACGTCCCGGACGGAGGCCGGCTTCGTCACCCCGCATCGGGATGTCCGTACCGCCGTCGAGGGGCGGCCCTCGGCGAGGCGGGCGAAAAGCGGGTTGGTGTGGAGGGCCGTCATGGCGATCATTGTGCGGGGTCCGGCGAACGGGGGCCCGGTGATTCACGGCGGTGCGATGCCGTCGGCACGGCGGTGCGATGCCGACGGCACGGGGGGAACGGGGAAGCGGGGAGTCATGTGGAGCGGTGAAGAGCTGGATCTGGACGCGTACCTGGCGAGGATCGGACTTCAGGAGAACGCGGGGGACGGCCGGGAACTCCGGCCGGACCTCGCCACGTTGTACGCAGTGCACCGGGCCCACACCGCGGCCATCCCGTTCGAGAGCCTGGACGTCCTGCTCGGCCGCCCCGTCGCGCTGGACGTCAAGTCGATCGAGGACAAGCTCGTGCACGCCGACCGCGGCGGCTACTGCTACGAGCAGAACTCGCTGCTGGCCGCTGCCCTGGAGCGGCTCGGCTTCGAGGTCTCCGGGCGCGGTGCCCGCAACCGCACCCGCGGGGACTCCCTGATGCCCGTGACGCACGCCGTCCTCGTCGTCACGGTCGAGGGCGAACCGTGGCTGTGCGACGTGGGGTTCGGCCACCAGGGCCCCCGTGAGCCGGTCCCGCTGGGGCGCCCCGGCGTCGAGCTGGAGCAGGGGGAGTGGACGTACCGCGTCCGCGAGGAGGAGGACGGCATCCTCGTGCTGTGCCTCCTGCGCGGCGGGACCTGGCGGGACCTGTACGCCTTCTCCCCGCAGCGCTACCACCCCGTCGACTACGTCCTGCTCAACCACTACAGCTCCGGCCACCCCAGCTCCTCCTTCGTGGGGCGGCTCGTCGTCCACTACCCGGGGGACGCCGTCCGCAGGGCGCTCGTCGGGCGGGAGTTCACCCTGCTGTATCCCGACGGGCGGACCGAACGGCGGGACGTCGGCCCGGAGGAGCTGCTCGCCCTCCTCGACCGGGAGTTCGGGATTCGCCTGCCCGAGCGGGATGCGGCGGAACTGGTGCGGATCAACCGCGCCGAGGACTGACCCGGGCCGCGCCGGGCCCGTACGATGGCGCAGTGCTGGTCAAGTGGATTCGCTGCACGGTGACGGACCGACGCGGGTTCGAGCGCGGGCAGCGAAAATGGGCGGGGCTGCCGGGCGAGCCGGGTTTCCGGGGGCAGGGCGGCGGCTGGAGCCGGGGCCGGCAGGGGGTCGCGCATGTCTTCGCGTTCTGGGAGAGCCGGTCCTTCTACGACTCCTTCATGGCCCGCTCGCACGACAGGCTGGCCGCCGCGCAGAACGGCACCTACACCGATCTGCGGGTCACCCTCTTCGATCACCGCTTCGACGTGAAGACCGGCTTCGAGCCGCGCTTCACGGACGCCGACGTGGTGCGGGTCGCGCACACCCGCGTCCGTGAGGGCCGGGTCGACCACTTCGCCCTCATGCAGGAGAAGGTGTGGAACCCGGCCATGGCGGGCTCGCCCGGGATGGTCCGCGGCCTCTTCGGGGAGGCCCCGGGGCGGGAGTTCCTGGTGCTGTCGATGTGGCACGCCGCCGCCGAGCACGGCAAGTACCGGCAGGAGCGGGTCGAGCGGCTCTCCCTGCGCGCCCAGATCCAGGCCGATGTCGAGGCGCTCACCGGTGATGTCGTGGATCTCGAACCGTCCTGGACGGTATGACCGTACGACTGCCCGCCGGGCCGATCGGCGTGCCCGGTGCGCTGGTCGGGCGATGGCCGAATAGGGTCGTGGGATGGCTCGACCACGGCGCATCGTCCTTGTCCGGCACGGGGAATCGGAGGGGAACGCCGACGACTCGGTGTACGAACGCGAGCCCGACCATGCCCTGCGGCTGACCCGGAAGGGGCGTGAGCAGGCTGCGGCGGCCGGGCTGCGGCTGCGCGAGCTCTTCGGCGAGGAGACGATCAGCGCGTACGTCTCCCCGTACCGCCGGACGCTGCAGACCTTCCGCGAACTGCGGCTGGACCCGACGCGGGTCCGGATGCGCGAGGAGCCGAGACTGCGCGAGCAGGACTGGGGGAACTGGCAGGACCGGGCCGACGTACGGCTGCAGAAGGCGTACCGGGACGCGTACGGGCACTTCTTCTACCGGTTCGCGCAGGGCGAGTCCGGGGCCGACGTGTACGACCGGGTCGGGTCCTTCCTGGAAAGCCTCTACCGCAGCTTCGAGGCCCCGGACCACCCCGAGAACGTCCTGCTGGTGACGCACGGGCTGACGATGCGGCTGTTCTGCATGCGCTGGTTCCACTGGTCGGTGTCCGAATTCGAGGCCCTGTCCAATCCCGGCAACGGCGAATTCCGGGTGCTCCTGAGGGGCCCTGACGGCCGGTACCGGATGGACCGCCCGTTTGAGCGGTGGACCACACCCGAGCCTTATGACCTGGACGGCTAGAGTGACCCGCGATGACGCCTGATTCCACTCCCGAACGGCGCTACGCACGCGCCATGTCCAGCCTCCGCGGGCTGGCCCTGGGTGACGCCCTGGGCTCCCAGTACTTCGTCCCCGTGAACTACCCGCTGCTCAAACGACGCGAGCTGCCCTCCGGCACCGGGACGTGGCAGTGGACCGACGACACCGAGATGGCCTGCTCGGTCGTGGCGGTGCTGGCCGAGCACGGACGGATCGACCAGGACGCGCTCGCGCTCTCCTTCGCCCACCACCACGACTTCGACCGGGGCTACGGGCCCGCGGTGAACCGCATGCTGCGGCTGGTGCGGGAGGGTGAGGACTGGCGCACGCTGGCCGCGGAACTGTTCAACGGGCAGGGCTCGTGGGGCAACGGCGCCGCCATGCGGATCGCGCCGCTGGGCGCCTGGTACGCCGACGACCCGGAACAGGCCACCCACCAGGCGGAGATCTCCGCCTACACCACCCACCAGCACCGCGAGGCCGTGTGCGGGGCGATGGCCGTCGCCGCGGCGGCCGCCCTGGCCGCCGCGCCCGCCGGTCCGCCGAAGGCCTCCGACCTGCTGGACGGGGTGATCGCGCTGGTGCCGCGCAGCGCCGTGGGCGCCGGGCTGCGGCGGGCGCGGGACATGCTGGACTACGGCGACGCGACCACGGTCGCGGCGGTCCTGGGCTGCGGGCGGCGCACGAGCGCCCATGACACGGTGCCGTTCGCCCTGTGGTCCGCAGCGCGTGCGCTGGACGACTACGAGCGGGCCTTCTGGACCACCGCGCAGGTGGGCGGGGACGTCGATACGACCTGCGCGATCGTCGGCGGGGTGCTGGGGTCCCGCGGGGACGCGGTGCTGCCGGCCGCGTGGCTGGCGCGCACCGAGGCCCTGCCGGCCTGGCTGCCGGAGACGGCGGCGCGCTGACGGATCGCCGGGCCGGGCTCCGGCGCAGGTGAAACGAGCACTTCCGATTGTCACGGTCCTGCCACAGGCTCTTTTGATCCTGTTCAAAACCGTCTGCCACCGGCCTACTCTGTCCGCTGCGCCGCCCCCCGGAACGACGGGGCGGCCGACAGGGGAGGGAACCCGATGTCAGAGAACACCGGCGGGGCGGACGCAGCCCGGTCCGAGGACCCGCAGGACCCAGGAGCCGCGAAGGACCCCAAGGGCACGGTCAACGCAGGAGCCGCGGCCGGGGACCCGTCCGTGAGTCCGGCTTCGGACGCAGCGCCTCCGGCGGCCGCGGCAGCGCCGGCCGCTCCGGCAGCGCCGGCCGCTCCGGCCGCTCCGGCCGCTCCGGCCGCTCCGGCCGCTCCGGCCGCTCCGGCCGCTCCGGCCGGGGGCACGCCCACCGGCCCGGCCGGGCCACCGCCGGCGGGGCCCGCCGACGCCGCCGCGTGGCAGGCCTGGCAGGCGCACCAGCACCAGCAGCGCCCCTGGGCCGCCGCCCACGCGAAGTCCGCGTCGCCCTCGTGGGTCACGCTGGTGCGCCCCGCCGAGGCCGCCCCCATCGCGACCGCGACCCTGCTCGCCGCCCTCGCCACCGGCCTCGCCGCCGCGCTGCTCCTCGGCGACGGCATGGGCCCCGGCCTGCTGCTCGCGGTGGTGCCCGCCGTCGCCGCCGCGTACGTCGCCGCCCGCACGGCGCGGCGTACCGCCCGTCCCTGGACGGTGGTCTGGGCGCTCGGCTGCCTCGCCCTCCTCGCCGTGCCCGCTCTGCGCGACTCCGCCTGGCCGTCCACGCTCGCGATCCTGTCCGCCGTCCTGCTGGGGGCACTGGCCCTGCACGGCAGCCGCAGCTGGCCCGGCGTCCTGCTCAGCCCGCTCGGCTTCTTCGACTCCGCCGTGTCCGGGCTCGCCTGGGCCCTGGTCGGACTGCGCTCACGAGGCGGGGTCGGCAAGGACCGCTGGCTGCCCGTCGCCAAGGCGACCGGCGTGGCCGTGGCCCTGCTGGTTGTCTTCGGCGGGCTGTTCGCCTCCGCCGACGCCGCGTTCGCCGACCTCCTCGGCGGACTGATCCCCGACGTGTCGACCGAGAACGGGCCCATCCGGTTTTTGCTCTTCCTCCTCGGCACGCTCCTCGCGCTCGCCGCCGCCCGCACCGCCGCGGCCCCGCTGCGCTGGGACCGGATCAAGGTGGCCCCGGGCAAGCCGCGCTCCCGGGTCGAATGGGCCCTTCCGCTCGTCGTGCTCAACCTGCTCTTCGCCGTCTTCAACGCCGTCCAGCTGGCCGTCCTGTTCGGCGGCTACGACAAGGTCCTGGAGAGCACCGGTCTCAGCCATGCCGAATACGCCCGACAGGGCTTCTGGCAGCTGCTCTGGGCCACCCTGTTCACCCTCGTCGTGATCGCGCTCGCCCTGCGCTGGGCCCCGCGTTCCGGGGCGGGCGACCGCCGCTTCGTCCGCATCGTCCTCGGCGTGCTGTGCACGCTGACCCTGGTCGTTGTCGCCGCCGCGCTGCGCCGGATGGACCTCTACGTGGACGCGTACGGGCTGACCACACTGCGCGTGTCGGTCGCCGCGATGGAGCTGTGGCTCGGGCTGGTCATCGTACTGATCATGGCGGCCGGGGTGTTCGGCGCGCGCTGGCTGCCGCGCGCGGTCGCGGGCAGCGCGGCGGCCGCCGTCCTGGCCTTCGGCCTGCTGTCCCCGGACGGGATGGTCGCCGAGAGCAACGTCGCCCGCTTCGAGACCACTCAGAAGATCGACCTGGCCTACTTCCAGTCCCTGTCGGCGGACGCCGCACCCGCCCTGGACCGGTTGCCCGAGCCCCAGAGGTCCTGCGCCCTGCGCGGGATCAACGACGAGATGTCCAGGGCCGGAGAAGTCCCGTGGTACGCCATGAGCCTGGGCGAGTACCGGGCCCGGCAGCTCCTGCGCGAGCGCCCGGTGACGGCCTCGTACGAGGTCTGCTCGCGCCTGGGCACCTTCGGCAGCCGCATCGAGTACTAGGCGCGCCGCCGGGAGGACTGCGAGGGCCCGGGTGCGGGGGACCGTTCCCCGCACCCGGGCCCTCGTACAGGAGGAGCTCAGGCGGCCGGGCCGCCCGGCGCGGCCGCGCCGGCCAGGGCCTCCAGGTCGCTCTTGCGTACCCGGATCACCAGCAGGGCGGTGGCCAGGGCGAGCCCCGCCATCGCCACGGCGGCGAAGAACGCGGTGGAGATGCCCTGCGCGAGGACGAGGTCCCCCCAGGGGTCGGGCAGCCGGCGGGTCTCCTGGAAGGCGGCCAGCTGGTCGGGATTCGCCTGCGCCATGAAGGCCGGGACCTGCTTCTCGGCCTCGCCGCGGCTGGCCGTGCCGAAGACGGTGACCAGGATGGACAGGCCCAGCGAGCCGCCCACCTGCTGGCTGGCGTTGAGCAGCCCGGAGGCCGCGCCCGCCTCCCTCGGTGCCACCCCGGAGACGGCGGTGAGGGTGAGGGTCACGAAGTTGAGGCCCATGCCGAAGCCGAAGAGCAGCATCGGGCCGAGCACACCGGAGAGGTACGAGCTGTCGGTGCGGAGGAAGGTCAGCCAGGTCAGCCCGGTTCCGGTGAGCGCGGACCCGATGACCATGAAGGGCTTGGGGCCGAAGCGCGGCAGGAACCGCTGCGAGAGACCGGCGGCGGTGACGATGGCGACGGTCACGGGCAGGAAGCCGAGCCCGGACTGGATCGGGGAGAAGCCCAGCACGTTCTGTACGAACTGGACGATGAAGAAGAACATCCCGAACATCGCGGCCGCGAGGCCGAGCATGATCACGTAGGTGCCGGTGCGGTTGCGGTCGGCGAACATGCGCAGCGGGATGATCGGCTCGCGGGCCCGTGACTCGATGACGACGAAGAGCGCGAGCAGGACGAGGGCCGCGGTGAAGGAGCCGATGGTGAGCGAGTCGCGCCAGCCGTCCTCCGAGGCGCGGATGAACCCGTAGACGAGCGAGGCCATGCCGCCCGTGGAGGTGAGGGCTCCGGCGATGTCGAAGCGGCCGGGGTGGCGCTCGGACTCGGTGATGTAGAGCGGGGTGAGGACCGCGATCAGCACGCCGATCGGGACGTTGACGAAGAGCACCCAGCGCCAGTCGAGCCACTCGGTCAGCATGCCGCCGGCCAGCAGGCCGATGGCGCCGCCGCCCGCGGAGACGGCCGCGAACACGCCGAAGGCCCGGTTCCGTTCGGGGCCTTCGGGGAAGGTCGTGGTGATCAGGGCGAGCGAGGTCGGGGAGGCGATCGCGCCGCCCACTCCTTGCAGGGCGCGGGCCGCGAGCAGCTGCCAGGGCTCCTGGGCGAATCCGCCGAGGAGGGAGGCCAGCGTGAAGAGCAGGATGCCGGTCAGGAACACGCGGCGCCGGCCCAGGATGTCTCCGGCCCGGCCGCCGAGCAGCAGCAGGCCGCCGAAGGTGAGGGTGTAGGCGCTGAGCACCCAGGAGAGGTCGGTGGTGCTGAAGCTGAGGGCGTCCTGGATGTGCGGGAGCGCGATGTTCACGATCGTCGCGTCGAGGACCACCATGAGCTGGCAGGCGGCGATGACGGTGAGTGCCACTCCGGGGCGCCCCTCGCGGCGCGCCGCCCCCGGTATCCGGGGTGTGGCCAGTTGAGAGCTTGTCACTGAGGATCCCCCCAAAGTGAAATAGTGAACGTATTCGTTCACTACGGGGCTACGGTAGGAGCCGATCCTTAGGGAACGCAAGCGTTCTCTAAGGCCGAAAATGCGTACGTCGGGCGCGGGGGCCGGTCGGGAGGTGGAGAGATGGCGGGTTCGCGCTGGTCGGCGGCGTCGCCGGGGCGCAGGCGGGGTCCCGAACTCGAACGGGCGATTCTCGACGCCGCGTTGGAGCAGCTGAGTACGGTCGGCTGGAACGCGCTCACCATGGAGGGTGTCGCGGCCGGCGCGCACACCGGCAAGGCCTCGCTCTACCGGCGCTGGCCGTCGAAGGCGGACCTGGTGGCCGACGCGCTGCGGAGCGGTCTGCCGCAGATAGGAGAGATTCCCGACGGCGGGTCGATCCGCGAGGACCTCCACCTGCTGTGCGTGCGCACGCGGGACGTCATGCACTCCCGCGCCGGGCAGGCCCTGCGGTCCGTGCTTCACGAATGCGATCACAGGCATGCAGACCGGTTCCGCGGGGTCATCTGGTCGGGGCTGCACGAGCCGGCCCAGCGGCTGATCAGGGAGCTTGTGCGGCGGGGAATCCTGCGGGGTGACGTGCGGCCGGACGCGACGGGTCCGTTTGTCGTGGATGTCATTCCGGCGATGCTGATGTACCGCACCAAGATGTGCGGTAGCGAATGGGGAGATGCGGAGATCGCGGAGCTGATCGACGAGGTGATGGTGCCGCTGCTCCGGGCGTGAGGCGCGGCGGCCGCGGGGCGGGGTGTGAGGAACGGTGTCCGTGCCGGATCGGACGGGCGTCGGACCCGGGCGGGGGTGTGCAGTCGGCTCGGGGCGGCGTACCCTTGCTGGCGCCATGCCGTACGAAGCACCCACCCACACCGTCGAACGCTCCCTCCGTGCAACCACCGGCGCCAAGGTCATCGCCGGGGTCGACGAAGTCGGACGAGGGGCCTGGGCCGGTCCCGTCACCGTGTGCGCGGCGATCACCGGCCTGCGTCGGCCGCCCGCCGGGCTCACCGACTCCAAACTGCTCACCGCCAGGCGACGCGACGCCCTGCGCGACGTCCTGGAGCGCTGGGTCACCGCGCACGCCCTCGGGCACGCCTCCCCCGAGGAGATCGACGAGCTCGGGATGACGGCCGCCCTCAGACTCGCCGCGGAGCGCGCCCTGGGGGCGCTGCCGGTGCGGCCCGACGCGGTGATCCTCGACGGCAAGCACGACTACCTCGGCGAACCCTGGCGGGTCCGTACGGTGATCAAGGGCGACCAGTCCTGCGTCGCCGTCGCCGCGGCCTCGGTCATAGCGAAGGTCACGCGCGACCGGATGATGGCCGAACTGGGCGAACAAGGCGGCGGAATCCAGGACTTCGCCTTCGCCGCCAACGCCGGATACCCCTCGCCCGTGCACCGGGCGGCGCTGGAGGAACTGGGGCCCACCCCCTACCACCGGCTCTCGTGGTCGTACCTCGACGGGCTGCCCCGGTGGCGCCACCTCAAGAAGGTGCGCCGCAGCGAGGAATCGATGGAGCTGGAAAACGGAGGCCAACTCGGCTTCGATTTCTGATCGCACCCATGTGCCACCGGCCGGTACGTTTCGTACCGGTGTTTGATAGACATCAACTCATGCCTCTCACCCCCGCCATCGAGGAGCCTCAGATTCACGAGAGTGCCCAGGGTCCCCGCGTCACGCCGGCCGCGAGCCGCACCGCGCAGACCCCCCGCCCTGTACCTGGTCCGCGTCCCGCCGCCGTACCGCGGCCCGGTCGCCCCGGTCCCGCCCGGCCCGCACCGCCCGCGCAGCGTGCGCCGCAGGCCACCCCCGGACCTGTTCCCGCAGCCCCTGCCGCTGCCCCCACCGCACCGTCGGTCTCCGCGGCGGTCCCCCAGATCCAGCTGATCCCGGCTTCCGCCGAGGGTGCGCTGGACGCGGCCGAAGAGGCCGTCGACCTGCTGCTCGACACCGGGCGCGCGCCCGGCGACATCCTGGTGCTCACCACCGGCGACCCGCACCCGTGGGCCGCTCACGAACTGTCCTTCGGCGAGGCCGCGTACTGGGCCCTGCACGACGCCGGGGACGACGTCTTCTACGCGGACGCGGCGCAGGTCCAGCGCGCCGCGGGCCGTCCCGTCGTGGTCTTCGCGGTCAACGGCGGAGCGGTCGAGAGCGTTGCCGGCGCCCTGCCGGTCGCGCTCACCCGGGCCGGTGCGCTGCTGATCGTGTGCGGTGACGCGCAGCAGATCAACTCCGTTCTGGGTGCGGGCGTCTGACGCCCTGTACCCCGGCACGGGCGAGGGGCGGGGCGGGCCTCGGGCCGGCCCCGCTGAAGCCCGGGCCGAGGCCTGGGCCGAAGCCCGTGCGGTGTCCGTCGTGAGGGCCGAGCCGAAGCCCGGGCTGTGGTCCGAGGCCTGATCCGCCGTACGCCCGGTTGCGGGTGTACGGCCGTGCGGCCTGCCCGTGTTGCCTCCGGTCCGTTCGCGGAGGCCGTACACCGATGGTCCGTCGCCTGCTGCCTGCTGCCTGCTGCCTGCTGCCAGTCGCCTGCTGCCAGTCGCCTGTACGAGGGTCAGCGCGCGGCGGTCCGGCGCAGGGCCTCGGCCGCGCCGCCGCCGGTGTGCAGGGCGAGCGGGGCGAACTCGGCCACGGTGTCGCCGAGGTGCTGGGGCCGCGAGTCCGAGCTGGGTTGACGGCCGCCACGGCCCTCGCCCAGCACCTGCCAGCCGCCGCGGGTCAGCGTGATGTACGCGCCGCAGCGCAGCCCGTGCAGGGTGCAGGCGTCCCGCAGCCCCCACATCCACGCGCCGTCCTCCTCGGTCCACCGCTCGTCGCCCTCGCGGCAGTAGAGCAGGACCGCCGTCCGCACCGGGGTCCGTCGCCGCAGGTCGTGCGGGAGGACCCGGCGCAGCTGGGACAGCAGGGCGTTGCGGTACTCCCAGCCGTCCGCCGAAGCCGACCGCTGGACGAAGGAGGCACTCGCCACGAGCCGCTCCTCCGGGCCGAGGACGGCGATCACCGCGGTCGAGGGCACCGGACTGTGGCGGGAGTGCAGGCCGCTGACGACCTCTCGGGGATTGCGGAGGAGGGGAATGCCCGCCGCCGTCCACTCGGACGGTTCCAGCAGCCTGCCGTGCCGGCTGGCGGCGCCGGTGGCCGATGTCAGGGACGTGGTCGAGGGCGGCGCGAATCCGAAGGTCACGGTCCTCCCTTCGGGTACACGCCCGCGGACGGGCACGGCTGGAGTCAGGGCGCGCCGCGGCGCGGCCCAGGAGAGTGCCGAGGCGCCGAGCGGGAGCACTCCAATTCTCGCGTGGCTCCGGAGCATGCGGCAACGAGCAATTGGCGCCGCCGACCGGAATTCGCCGGTATGCCGTTCATATCCTTGCCCCGCCACGCCGAAGATGACGCATTCGGCTATCCCTGGAGCGCCAGCACCAGCGGGAACACCGCTTTCGCGCCTGCTCGTCGAAGCAGCCGGGCGGCCACCGCG
Source organism: Streptomyces sp. NRRL F-2580 (assembly GCF_000720115.1). Lineage (GTDB taxonomy): Bacteria > Actinomycetota > Actinomycetes > Streptomycetales > Streptomycetaceae > Streptomyces. The sequence continues at coordinate 90,604 of NZ_JOIR01000008.1, read as the reverse complement.
AGGGTCCACCCGCTCTCCGAGCGGTCGTCCACGAGGAGCACCGGACCCGAGGCTTCCGCGAGTGCCGCGGCCAGTTCCGGGGGCACGGTCAGGGCCTGGTGGAGCCCCCGCACCCGCTGGGCGCTGTTCGAGACCGCCACCCCGAACTCCGGAGCCTGATCCGTGTAGGCGACCGTACCGAGGAGGGGCATCCGGCCGACCTCCGCGATCCGCGCGGCCAGCGAACCGACCAGCTGGGGTCGGCTGCGCGAGGGCAGGGCGACCACGCCCACCGGCCGGGCCGGGGCGTCCGGCGCCCCGGATGCCCAGCCGCCGGGGCCCCGGGCCCAGTCGGCGAGCACCGCGACCACGGCCTGCGCCACGTCGTCCGGGACCGGCTGGTCCGGAGCCTGCGGGGCGAGCATCGGGCGCAGCCGGTTGCCCCAGCCGATGTCGGACAGCCGGCCCAGCGCCCGGCCCGTGGAGGCCTGCTCCCCGGCGGGGATGCGCCCCTTGAGGTCGACGCCGACCGCCGCGAGCCCGGTCGGCCACATCTTGCGCGGCTCCAGCTCCACTCCCGGGCGGCCGAGTTCGCCGCGGGCGGTGTCCAGCGCGGTGGTGGAGACCTCGGCGGTGAACCGGGCACCGGCGCAGTTGTCGCAGCGGCCGCAGGGCGCGGCCTCCTCGTCGTCGAGCTGGCGGCGCAGGAACTCCATCCGGCACTCCGTGGCCGCCGCGTAGTCGCGCATGGCCTGCTGCTCGGCCGCCCGCTGCCGGGCCACCCAGGCGTAGCGCTCGGCGTCGTAGGTCCACGGCTCGCCCGTCGAGGTCCAGCCGCCCTTGACGCGGTGCACGGCGCCGTCGACGTCGAGGACCTTGAGCATGGTCTCCAGCCGGGTGCGACGCAGGTCCACCAGAGGTTCCAGGGCGGGCAGCGACAGCGGCCGGCTGGCCTGGGCCAGGACGTCGAGCGTGCGGCGCACCTGCTCCTCCGGCGGGAAGGCCACCGAGGCGAAGTACTGCCAGATCGCCTCGTCCTCGCGGCCGGGGAGCAGCAGCACCTCGGCGTGCTCCACGCCACGGCCGGCGCGGCCGACCTGCTGGTAGTAGGCGATGGGGGAGGAGGGCGAGCCGAGGTGCACGACGAAGCCCAGGTCCGGCTTGTCGAAGCCCATGCCGAGGGCGGAGGTGGCCACGAGTGCCTTGACCCGGTTCGCCTGGAGGTCGTCCTCGGCCTGCTGGCGGTCCGCGTTCTCCGTCTTGCCGGTGTACGAGGCCACCGTGTGCCCGCGGTGGCGGAGGTACGCGGTGACCTCCTCGGCCGCGGCCACGGTCAGCGTGTAGATGATCCCGGAGCCGGGCAGGTCGCCGAGGTGGTCGGCGAGCCAGGCCAGCCGGTGCGCCGCGTCGGGCAGGGTCAGCACCGCCAGGCTCAGGCTCTCGCGGTCCAGCGGGCCGCGCAGGACCAGCGCGTCCGTGCCCGCCCCGGTGCCCAGCTGTTCGGCGACATCCGCGGTCACGCGGGCGTTGGCCGTGGCGGTGGTGGCGAGGACGGGGACGCCGGGCGGAAGGTCGGCCAGCATGGTGCGCAGCCGGCGGTAGTCGGGGCGGAAGTCGTGTCCCCAGTCGGAGATGCAGTGGGCCTCGTCCACCACGAGCAGACCTGTCGCGGCGGAGAGCTTGGGGAGGACCTGGTCGCGGAAGTCGGGGTTGTTCAGCCGCTCCGGGCTCACCAGCAGCACGTCGACCTCGCCGGCGGCGACCTCCGCCTGGATGCCCTCCCACTCCTCGGGGTTGGCGGAATTGATGGTGCGGGCGCGGATCCCGGCCCGGGCCGCGGCTTCGACCTGATTGCGCATCAGCGCGAGGAGCGGGGAGACGATCACGGTCGGTCCGGCGCCGCTCGCCCGCAGCAGCGAGGTGGCGACGAAGTACACCGCGGACTTGCCCCAGCCCGTGCGCTGGACCACCAGCGCCCGTCGCTTGTGCGCGACGAGGGCCTCGATCGCCCGCCACTGGTCCTCACGCAGCCGGGCGGTGCCCGTGGGGTCGCCCACGAGACGGGCTAGTACGGAGTCGGCCGAGGACCTCAGGTCTGCGTTCATGCCCCCATGCAACCCGATGCCTGTGACATCGCGCCAATGCCGCTCTGTGACCTGTGGAAATTGAAGCGTCAACAGTTATCCACAGGGCTTTCCGGATCGGATCACGCACGGGACCTTCGTGCCATGACGAACAACCACGAATCACGCAGCCCGTCCGACAGGCCCTCCTTCAGCCCTGCCGGAGCAGCCACCGGCCCCCAGATCACCCTGCGCAGCCCGGCCGAACTGGCCGACGCGTTGCCCTACATGCTCGGGTTCCACCCGAGCGACTCCCTCGTCCTGGTCGCCGTGCACGGGGAGGGCGGGCGCTTCGGCGGCCGGCTCCGGGTCGGCATCCCCACCGCGCCGGCGGAATGGGAGGACACCGCCCGGCAGGTCGCCGACTGCCTGATCCGGGGCAGCGAACGGCGCGGCGGCAAGCCCGACGGCATCGTCGTCTACCTCTGCCAGGAACCGCGTGGGGAGGAGGGCGGCCGGGGGGTGATGACCCGGCTGGGGCCGCTCGCCCAGCGGATCCGGCTGGCCTGCGGCGCCCTGGACGTGCCGGTGCTGGAGGCCCTGTGCCTCGCTGAGGGCCGGTTCTGGTCCTACGTCTGCCCGGACGAGCGGTGCTGCCCGGCCGAGGGCACCCGGCTGGCCGCGGTCGGCACCTCGGTGATGGCCGCGGCGGCCACCTTCGCCGGGCTTCAGGTCCGGGGCTCGCTCAAGGAGATCGAGGGCCGGCTCGCACCGCTGCGCGGGGCCGTGGCCGCGGAGGCGGAGAGGGCCCTGGACCGGGCGGCCGCGGCCCTGATGCCGAGGATCCTCGACGGGGCCACCCGGGAGGAGGTCGGCGCCGAGACGATCTCACTCGCGCGGGACCTGATGCGGCGCATGACGCTGGCCCCGCCGGTCGAGGGCGGCACCCACGCCGACGACTGGGACGACGCCCTGCTCGGCCACGACGAGGCCGCCTCGCTGATCCTGGGTCTCCAGGACCGCGAGATCCGGGACATCGCGGCCGAGTGGATGGAGGACGAGGAGGCCGCCCCCGCCCTGCGGCTGTGGCGGGCCCTCGCCCGGCGCTGCGTCGGGGCCTACGGCGAGCACGCCGCGGCCCCGCTCACCCTCGCCGGCTGGGTCTCCTGGTCCACCGGGGACGAGCCGACGGCCCGGATCGCCTTCGGCCTGGCCCTACGGGCGGACGCCGAGTACCGCTTCGCCCAGCTGCTCCACCACGCGTGCAACGAGGGGATCGATCCCGAGGGCCTGCGGGAGTGCCTGCGGGAGGAGCGCCGCCGGCGCGAGCCCCGGCGGGCGCGTTCCTCGGCCGGTACGCGTCCTCCCGGCCGACGGGGGCGGACCACGCCCCGGCGCGGGTCCCGCCGCACCGCGGGGAGCGAGCAGTGAAGGGGCGCCGGCCCTGGGGCGGTGGTCCGGTGGGGCTGCTCCGGAGTGCCCTGGGCCTGACCGGGCGGCGCAGGCTCCGTCCCGGGCGTGCGCGGCCGGGGCCGTTGACCCCCTCGCGGCCGGGGGCCGTGCCCGGGGCGGGGCAGAGGACCGTGACCCGGACGGGGGTGGGGACCGTGACCCGGCCGGGGGTGGGGGCGTTCAGATGTGGGGTGGTGGGGGCCCGGCCACGCCGCCGCCCAGCTGGACCGACCGGAGCGCAGACAAGGCGACACATGTCTCACCCCGCACCTCCCCGCCCATCCGGCGTGCCCGCCGCCCGCGGGCCCGAACTGCCGCCCGTGCACGGCGCCGTCATCTGCGTCGCCGCACCCTGTCTGGTCATCTCGCCGGAGCACGGCCAGCTGACCGGGCGGGGGATCGACGGGATCTACCGCTCCGGGCGCAGGCTGCTCTCCCGTTGCGTGCTGCGGGTCGGCGGCCGGGACCCGGTCGCCGTCCAAGGGCGCAGCCTCGGCGCCGACCGGGCCGCCTTCACGGCGACCGTCCGCACCGGTGCCGAGCCCGGCCCCGACCCGGACATCGGTGTGGAACGGGTCAGGCACGCGGACGGCACCGAGCGGATCACCCTGCGCAGCTTCACGGCCCGGCCGGTACGCCTGCCCGTGGAGGTCCTGCTCGGCACCGACTTGGCGGAGCTCGCCGCCGTGGCAGCCGGCCGGGCCGGGCCGGAGCTGCCCGCCGGGGTGCACGCCGCCGGGCTGCGCTGGAGCACCGGCGAGGCGCAGGCGGTCACCGCTGCCGAGCCGCCGCCGGACGACGCGCTGGCCTCGGCGGGGCTGCTGCGCTGGCAGCTCGAACTGGGTCCGGGTGAATCCCGCACCATCGAACTGCGCACCACTCAGGACCGAACCGCGCGGGCCCCCGCCGGGCAGGTGGCCAACCCGCTGGCCGACGCCCGGGCCGAAGGGGACGACCCGAGGGTCGAGGCGTGGTTCCGCAGCAGCGTCGAGGATCTGGGCGCGCTCCTCCTGAGGGACCCCGAGGCGCCCGGCGACGCCTTCGCGGCGGCCGGGGCACCCTGGCGGCTGGGCCTGGCCCCGGCCGAGTCACTGTGGGCCGCTCGGATGGCGCTGCCCCTCGGGACCGGGCTGGCGGCGGCCACCCTGCGCATCCTGGCCCGGACCCAGACCGAAGGACGCGGACCCGACGCCGGGAAGATCCCGGGGCCGCTGCGCGGAGCGGGCCCGCAGCTGCCGCCCGGGTGCACCGGCACGGAGGCGACCCTGGCCTTCCCCGCGGTGCTGGCCGAAGCCCGGCTCTGGGGCATGCCGGAAGACGAGGTGGCCCGGCTGCTCCCGGCGGCCGAGCGGTGCCTCGACTGGCTGCGCGGGGCCCTGGAGGAGGACGGCCTCCTCGCCGATCCCGACCCCGGCCCGCGGCGCTGCGAGACCCAGGCCCACGCCCACCGGGCCGCCGTGCTCGGCGCGGACCTCCTCGCCGGATGCGGGCGGCCCGGCGCCGAGGAGTGGCTGGAGCGGGCCGCCGAGCTGCGGGAGCGGTTCCGGGCAGGGTTCTGGATCGACGGCCCGGACGGCGGCCGGCCGGCTTCGGCCCTGCATCCCGACGGACGGCCACTGCCACGGCTCACGGGAGCCGCGGCCCACTTGCTCGACACCGGACTGCTCGGCCGTGGCCGGCCGGCCCCGGGTCTCCTGGACCGGGTGCGCTCGGAGCAGCTCGCCCGGCTGCTCGGAGCCCCCGCCATGGATTCCGGATGGGGACTGCGGAGCATGGCCACCAGGGAGCCGGGGCACAACCCGTTCGGCCACCGCTCGGGCGCGGTGCGGGCCTACGAGAGCGCCGTGGCCGTGGCGGGCCTGGCCCAGGCCGGCTTCGAGAAGGAGGCCGCGGGCCTGCTGCGGGGCCTGCTGGACGCGGCGGAAGCGTTCGGGTACCGGCTGCCGGAGATGTTCGCGGCCGAACAGCGCACCGCCGGCAGCGCCCCCGTCCCGCACCCGGCGGCCTGCCGCCCGGCCGCCGTGGCCGCTGCGGCCGGGATCCACGTGCTGACCGCCCTCGCCGGGATCCGCCCCGACGCCCCCGCGGGCACGGTCGCCCTCGCCCCGCTCTCCGGCGCTCCCCTCGGCGCGCTGCGGCTCTCGGGCCTGCGGGTGTCGGGCGAGCCCTTCGCCGTGCGGATCAGCCGGCTCGGCCTCGGCATGGTGGAGGAGGCCGCCGATGGGCTCCAGCTGGGCGGCTAGTGCCGTTGCCGATCGCGGCGGGCAGCAGGACGGGCCGCCGCCCTGCCGCCTCCGGAACAGTGTCTTCGAGGTCACCAAAGAGCTGTTTATCGTCAGGCAGACGACTATGATCGCGGCATGTCGCCCTACGACCCGTCGGCCTTCCCGCCCTTTGCCGTCACCGTCGACCTGGTCGTGCTCACCGTACGGCGCCACGCGCTCTGCGCGCTGGTCGTCCGCCGGGGTGAGCAGCCGTTCCAGGGGCGCTGGGCGCTGCCCGGCGGATTCGTCCGCGAGGACGAGGACCTGGCCGGTGCCGCCGCGCGGGAGCTCTCCGAGGAGACCGGCCTGTGCGCCCACGATCCCGCCCTGCCCGGCGCGGGCAACGGGGCACACCTCGAACAGCTCGCCACGTACGGCGATCCGAAGCGGGATCCGCGGATGCGTGTCGTCAGCGTGGCGCACCTGGTACTGGCTCCGGACCTTCCGGCGCCGCGCGCCGGGGGAGACGCCAACAGCGCGCGCTGGGCCCCCGTGGACGAGCTGCTGGCCTCCCATGACGAGGCGGCCACGGAGCTCGCGTTCGACCACGCCCGGATCCTCGCGGACGGCGTGGAGCGGGCCCGCTCGAAGATCGAGTACTCCTCGCTGGCCACCGCCTTCTGCCCGCCCGAGTTCACCGTCGGCGAGCTGCGCCGGGTCTACGAGGCCGTCTGGGGCGTGGCCCTGGACCCGCGCAACTTCCACCGCAAGGTCACCGGGACCCCCGGGTTCCTGGTGCCGTCCGGAGGGACGACGACCCGTCAGGGCGGGCGCCCGGCGCAGCTGTTCCGTGCCGGCGGGGCCACGCTGCTCAACCCGCCGATGCTGCGCCCCGAAGTCTGACACCGCGCCCCATGCGGCGGCCGTGGCGGGGCGGGCGGCGCGGGGACCGGGCCCGGCAGCCGTACCGAGTCTGACGGCGATACCGGCACCCCATCGGACCGGTTGCGCAGAAAATCGGACATATCGCGTTATCTTGCTTGGGGTACTCACCCTGCCGCAGAGCGGTCTCACCCCCCGCGAGAGAAGCGATGCTCCAGGCCATCGGACTCACCAGCAAACACCGCCCCGACGCCCCGCCCCTCGTGGACGACCTCACCTTCGAGGCCCGCCCGGGGCACGTGACCGCCCTGCTCGGAGAGCCGGGATCGGGCAAGACCACCGCGCTGCGGCTCATGCTCGAACTCGAACCGGGTCGCGGTGTCACCTACTTCCGCGGCCGCCCGCTGCACCGGCTCCCGTACCCCGGCCGTGAGGTCGGCGTGCTGCTGGGCGACGTTCCCGGCAACCCCGCACGGACCGTCCGCAACCAGCTGCGGATGCTCTGCGCCGCCGCCGGGGTGCCCGCCTCCCGGGCCGACACCATGCTGGAGGTCGTCGGCATCAGCGGCCTCCGGGACCAGCGGCTCGGTTCGCTCTCGCTCGGCATGGAGCGCCGGGTCGCGCTGGCCTCGGCGCTGCTCGCCGATCCGTGCACCCTGCTCCTGGACGAGCCCGGCGCCGGACTCTCCCCCCGTGAGCGCGGCTGGCTGCACGGGCTGCTGCGCGGCCACGCCTCCCTCGGCGGGGCGGTGCTCTTCACCACCGACGACGCGAAGGAGGCCGCCCGCAGCGCCGACCGGGTCGTCAGCATCGAGGCGGGCCGGCTCGTCGCCGACCAGGATGCCGCCGAGTTCGCCCGGACCAGGCTGCGGCCGCGGGTCGCCGTGCGCACCCCGCACGCCGCCCGGCTGGCCGACGTACTGGGCCGGGAGGCCCGAGCCGCACAGCGCTCGGTGGAGATCGTCGAGGAGAGCGGCACCCGCCTCTCGGTGTACGGCAGCAACTGCGCCGAGGTCGGCGAGGCCGCGTTCCGACACGGCGTGCTCGTCCACCAGCTCGCCGACGAGACGGGTGACGCCGGCTCGCCGACGGCGCCGGTCCCGCACGCCCGTGCCTCCGCCTCGGCCTCCGCCTCCGCGAGCCCGCCGGAGCCCGCGGAGGCCGGAAACGGGGACTCCGGACGGCGCCCGCGGCAGGACCGTCCCCGGCGGCCCGCCTCGGCCGTGCGCCGCGTGGGCGGGCCGCTGCGGCCGCTGCGCTACGAGCTGCTGCGGGTCTTCGGCACCGCTACGCCCGTCCTCACCGCCGCCCTCGTCGTCGCCGTCTCCGTCCTCACCTCCCTGGTGCTGGCCCGGGCCGGGCAGACCCCGCAGAACAGGCTGCTCGCCGCCTGGCCCGAGCTGCTGCCGCTGCCGCCCGCCGCCCTCGGCGCGGGACTGCTCGGCGCGCTGGCCTTCGGTGAGGAGTACCGCTACCCCGCACTCGCCGCCGACCGCGGCACCGTGCCCCGCCGGATGGGGCTGCTCATCGCCAAGCTCGGCGTCTGCGCGGTCCTCGCCCTGCTGCTGGGCGCCCTGGCCGTGGCGGCCGACGCCGCCGCCCTCGCGCTCGTCTTCGACAGCGGCCCGCTGCGCACCCCGGTGGAGTGGCTGTCCCCGGCCGTGAGTTGGGCCGGGCTGCTCGCCGGCTGCGCGTGGGCCGGCGTACTGGCCTCCGGTGCCTTCCGGTCCGCCACCGCCGGGCTGGCCGCGGTGCTCGCCGTACCGGTGATGGTGGTGCCGCTGGTGCGCAAGGCCCTGGAGGGTTCGTCCGCGTACCCGGTCACCGGACTCGGGCCCCGGCTGCGGGGCCTGACCTGGGTGCAGTGGCCGCCGGAGGTGGACCGGCTGCTCGCGGGCGCCCTGCGGGTGATGGCCCAACCCGTCGGGACCGCGCTGGTGTTGTCGCTGATGGTCCTGTTGTGCGCCTATGGGTTCACCGGACTGCGCAGCAGGGTCCGTTGGTGATCGTTCCGGTGCCGGAGAAGTCGCGGACGGGACCGTTGCCGTCCGTGTCGCGTCAACCGGACCGCAACTCCCCGCAAAAGGTCTGGTTCTTTACGATAAGTCGTCAATTGCGTAGGTGGCACCGATCACCCTTTCGTGTGCTTTTCACCAAAGACCTCAAGGGTCATGGAGGCACGGCCGACAAAGGATTCGTGAGTACCCTTGCGCACGCCATGATGACCGCCGCCCGCCACGCCGACTCCGGCCTCGCCGGCCCGGGCGAACTCGACCGCTACCCCTACGCGGAGGCCCCCGGGTCCGACCGCGTCGGAGCGCCCCACTGGGACGGCGCCGACGTCGAGTTGAGCCGGGTCGGCCGCCGCGCGGCAGGCAGCCGCGGCCGCGGACTGCACGGCCAACTCGTCCAGCAGCTCGGCCAGATGATCGTCTCCGGTGACCTCGGAGCGGACCGCCCCCTGGTCCCCGAGGAGATCGGCCAGCGCTTCGAGGTCTCCCGTACGGTCGTCCGCGAATCGCTGCGGGTCCTGGAGGCCAAGGGCCTCGTCAGCGCCCGCCCCAACGTCGGCACCCGGGTCCGCCCCGTCGCGGACTGGAACCTGCTCGACCCCGACATCATCGAGTGGCGGGCCTTCGGTCCCCAGCGCGACGACCAGCGCCGCGAGCTGGGCGAGCTCCGCTGGACCATCGAGCCGCTCGCCGCCCGCCTCGCCGCCGGCCACGGCCGGCCGGACATCCAGCAGCGCCTCGCCGACATGGTCGAGATCATGGGCCACGCCCTCGGCCAGGGTGACTCGATCACCTTCGCGCGCGCCGACAACGAGTTCCACGCGCTCCTCATCCAGGTCGCGGGCAACCGCATGCTGGAGCACCTCTCCGGCATCGTCTCCGCCGCCCTCCAGGTCTCCGGCAGCCCGATCACCGCCTGCGACAGGCCGAGCGAGACCTGTGTCGCCCACCACGCGCGGATGGTCGAGGCCCTCGCCGCAGGTGACGCGCTCGGCGCCGAGAACGCCATGCGTCAGCTCCTGACGGTGCATCCGGAGGTAGAGCGCGTGGTCCCCGCCCCGCGCGAGCACTGACGGGCGGACGCGCGGGGTGTGGGGGTGAGCAGGACGTGTCGCCGGGCCCGGTCGGGTCCGGCGACACCCGTGTGGGGCGCTCCGTCACGGCGGTCCGGCCCCCTCCTGACCGCCGTGACGACCCCCTGAGCGGTGCCCGGCCGTACGGGGTGTGACTCGGGCCACGAAGATTGGGCGTAACACTCTGCGAGGTCACGCGATGACCTAAGAGGTGATGGCCGACGGAGGGAAGACAGCAGCCCTTGGGGGTGCTGTGCAGCTCCCCGGCCCCTGCCCGCGCCGCCGGCCCATCCCCGGTCAGTGGTCGTCGGCTCCGGTCCAGCACCACCAGGCCCGGCGTCGGAAGCCGTTCCCATCGTTCCGAGAGGTTGTTCGTGTCGGCCAGCACATCCCGTACGCTCCCGCCGGAGATCGCCGATTCCGAGTCTGTGATGGCGCTCATCGAGCGGGGCAAGGCCGAGGGGCAGATCGCCGGCGATGACGTGCGTCGGGCCTTCGAGGCTGACCAGATTCCTGCGACCCAGTGGAAGAATGTTCTGCGCAGCCTCAACCAGATCCTCGAGGAAGAGGGTGTGACGCTGATGGTCAGTGCCGCGGAGTCGCCCAAGCGCGCCACCCGCAAGAGCGTCGCAGCGAAGAGCCCGGCCAAGCGGACGGCCACCGAGCCCGTCAGGAAGACCGCGGCCAGGACGACGGCAGCGCAGCCCGCGGCCACCGCGCCCGCCGCGGCCCCGGCAGCCGGGACGGCGGACCCGGAGATCGCGGACGTCCTCGCGGAGGAGCCGGGAACCGAGCCCGCGGCCAAGAAGACGGCGGCGAAGAAGACCGCCGCGAAGAAGGCCGCGCCCGCCAAGAAGACCGCCGCCAAGAAGACGGCGGCGAAGAAGACCGCGGCCAAGAAGGACGCCGACGAGGGCGGCGAGGACGAGACCCCCGACGAGGGTCCCGACGCCGCCAAGGCCGAGGCCGACGAAGAGGAGGAGGGCGGCGAGAACAAGGGCTTCGTCATCTCCGATGACGAGGACGACGCCCCCGCCCAGCAGGTCGTGGTCGCCGGCGCCACCGCCGACCCGGTCAAGGACTACCTCAAGCAGATCGGCAAGGTCCCCCTCCTCAACGCCGAGCAGGAGGTGGAGCTCGCCAAGCGCATCGAGGCCGGCCTGTTCGCCGAGGACAAGCTGGCGAACTCCGACAAGCTGGCGCCCAAGCTCAAGCGCGAGCTGGAGATCATCGCCGAGGACGGCCGTCGGGCGAAGAACCACCTGCTGGAGGCCAACCTCCGCCTCGTGGTCTCCCTCGCCAAGCGCTACACGGGCCGCGGCATGCTCTTCCTGGACCTGATCCAGGAGGGCAACCTGGGCCTCATCCGCGCGGTCGAGAAGTTCGACTACACCAAGGGTTACAAGTTCTCCACGTACGCGACCTGGTGGATCCGGCAGGCGATCACGCGCGCCATGGCCGACCAGGCCCGCACCATCCGCATCCCGGTGCACATGGTCGAGGTCATCAACAAGCTCGCCCGCGTGCAGCGCCAGATGCTCCAGGACCTGGGCCGCGAGCCCACCCCGGAGGAGCTGGCCAAGGAACTCGACATGACCCCCGAGAAGGTCATCGAGGTCCAGAAGTACGGCCGCGAGCCGATCTCCCTGCACACGCCGCTCGGCGAGGACGGCGACAGCGAGTTCGGTGACCTCATCGAGGACTCCGAGGCGGTCGTCCCGGCCGACGCCGTGAGCTTCACGCTCCTGCAGGAGCAGCTGCACTCGGTGCTCGACACGCTGAGCGAGCGCGAGGCCGGCGTGGTCTCGATGCGCTTCGGCCTCACGGACGGCCAGCCCAAGACCCTCGACGAGATCGGCAAGGTCTACGGGGTCACGCGTGAGCGGATCCGCCAGATCGAGTCGAAGACGATGTCGAAGCTGCGGCACCCGTCCCGTTCCCAGGTGCTGCGCGACTACCTGGACTGACCGGTACGGGCACGACGGCGGGTGGCCGCGCGGGTGCGCTCGGCCACCGGGCATCCCACTCTGGGTGGAGTCATGCACACTCGGAGTCAGGAGGCCTCATGCGTCGTCCCTTTGCCCGTGCTCTGGCGGGAGCGCTGACCCTGGCGGCGGGAGCGGCCGCGGCGCCGCTGGCCCAGGTGCCGCAGGCGGCCGCGGACAGCGTGGTGATCGGCGGGAAGCCGGTCAGGGCGGCCGACAGCCCCTGGGTCGTGGCGCTGGCCAGCCGTGACCGGTTCGGGGGTACGCGGGGCGGGCAGTTCTGCGGGGGAGTCGTCGTGGCTCCGACCCGGGTGGTGACCGCGGCCCACTGCCTGGGGCGCCAGGTGCTGGGCGGCCCGGTCGAATCCGTGCCCGACTTCCGGGTGATCGTCGGGCGTACGGAGCTGACGGCGACCGACGGCCGGGAGATCCCGGTGCGCGGGGCCCGGGTGAACCCGGGCTACGACCCGCAGAGCAACGCGGGGGACCTCGCCGTCCTGGAACTGGCCGAGGCCGTGCCGGCCCTCCACGTGCTCCCCATCGCGGAGGCGGGGCATTCCGCGTACGAGGCGGGGACCGAGGCGGCCGTCTACGGCTGGGGCGACACGAGCGGCTTCGGTGACTACGCGTACGCGCTCCGGGCCGCGCGGGTGACGGTGCTGGCGGACGAGGTGTGCGGGCGGGCCTACCCCGGGGACGCCGACGGGCAGTACCGCGCCGAATCCATGGTGTGCGCGGGGGACAGCGGCGGCGGCAAGGACGCCTGCCAGGGCGACAGCGGCGGCCCGCTGGTCGCGCAGGGGCGGCTCATCGGGCTGGTCTCGTGGGGCCGCGGCTGCGGGCGCGCGGACAGCCCGGGGGTGTACACGCGCATCGCTCCCCTCACCGGTTTCGTGACGGCCCCGGAGACGGGCGCGCAGCCCGGCGGGGTCCAGGACGCCCCGTGGGAGGCCCGCAGGCGCTCCGTACCAGGCGCAGGGCCCGTACAGGGGCACCGCACGGGTTAGCGACCGTACGGCCGCCCGCCCCCGAGCGCGGGCGGCCGTGGATGTGAGGACGGGCGGCACCCCTGGGTCTCAGGGGTGCCGCCCGTCGACCGGCATCGCCGGTCCTGGCTCGTCGGATGCGAGGTGTAGGCCTTGTGTCAGCGGTCCTCGGGTTCGGCATTGGCAGCCGGAGCGGACGTAAGCCGCTCGGTCTCATCCTGTATTTCCGCGGCGATCTTCTTGAGTTCCGGCTCGAACTTGCGCCCGTGGTGGGCGCAGAAGAGCAGTTCACCGCCGCTCAGCAGGACGACGCGCAGATATGCCTGGGCGCCGCAACGGTCGCATCGGTCAGCGGCCGTCAGCGGGGTCGCGGGTGTCAGAACAGTAGTCACGTCGCCTCTTCTCTAGCTCGACGAGCTGTCGTACCAGGGTCAACATCCAACCAGGCCGAAAACGTTCCCGCTCGCGGCTTTTCCTCGAAACTTCCTTCCGAAGCTGGCCGGCTGTTGCCGGTTGGCGGCGAAGGAGCCGTATTGCGTTGCTTTACGGTTTCGCGTTGTCAGTCGTGCGCTTGTTGCAGTTCCATCCTCCCCCGGCGTGAGTGCCAGGTTGTTCATGAGGACGTGCCCGAACCCTAAATGGTTCATGCGCGGAAGGGAACGTGATGTTTCCTTCACCCGGCCGGGGGATCGAACGTTCGTGCGGATCTGGACTAGGGTGAGGACCGCGCGAGGGTGGCGTTGCATCGGCTCTACCTGGCCTCGGTACCCTTCGAGCGGCAGCCGAGCCATCCCTGCGCCCGACTGGGCCAGAAAAGAAATTCAGCGAGGAGCGAACTGCGTGACCGCCGACACGTCCGTGCCTTCCAGCGCGCTGCTGTCCGGAGCAGACCGGGACGGTTCCAACTACACCGCGCGGCACCTGCTCGTCCTCGAAGGGCTGGAGGCCGTCCGCAAGCGCCCCGGCATGTACATCGGCTCGACCGACAGTCGTGGCCTGATGCACTGCCTGTGGGAGATCATCGACAATTCCGTCGACGAGGCCCTGGGCGGCTACTGCGACCACATCGAGGTGATCCTCCACGAGGACGCCTCGGTCGAGGTCCGGGACAACGGCCGCGGCATCCCCGTCGACGTCGAGCCCAAGACCGGGCTGTCCGGCGTCGAGGTCGTCATGACCAAGCTGCACGCCGGCGGCAAGTTCGGCGGCGGCTCGTACGCGGCCTCCGGCGGCCTGCACGGCGTCGGCGCCTCCGTGGTCAACGCCCTCTCGGCCCGGCTCGACGTCGAGGTGGACCGGGGCAGCTCCACCCACGGGATCAGCTTCCGGCGCGGTGTCCCCGGCATGTTCACCGAGCAGGGCCCCGACAGCCCGTTCGACCCCGCCAACGGCCTGCGCAAGATCAAGCGGATCACCAAGGGCAAGACCGGCACCCGGATCCGCTACTGGGCCGACCGGCAGATCTTCCTCAAGGACGCCCGGCTCACCCTGGACACGCTCTACCAGCGCGCCCGCCAGACCGCCTTCCTCGTCCCGGGCCTGACCATCGTCGTGCGCGACGAGCGCGGCATCGACGGCGCCGGCAAGACGGAGGAGATTTTCCGCTTCGACGGGGGCATCAGCGAGTTCTGCGAGTACCTCGCGCAGGACAAGGCCGTCTGCGACGTGCTGCGCCTGACCGGTCAGGGCACCTTCAAGGAGACCGTCCCCGTCCTCGACGAGCGCGGCCACATGACTCCCACCGAGGTCACCCGCGAGCTCGGCGTCGACATCGCCCTGCGCTGGGGCACCGGGTACGAGACCCAGGTCAAGTCCTTCGTCAACATCATCGCCACGCCCAAGGGCGGCACCCACATCACCGGCTTCGAGCGCTCGGTCGCCAAGACCGTGAACGAGGTGCTCCGCTCGGCCAAGCTGCTGCGCGTCGCCGAGGACGACGTGGTCAAGGACGACGCGATGGAGGGCATGACCGCCGTCGTCACCGTCCGCCTCGCCGAGCCGCAGTTCGAGGGCCAGACCAAGGAGGTGCTCGGCACCTCCGCGGCCACCCGGATCGTCGCCGCCGTGGTCGCCAAGGAGCTCAAGGCCTTCCTGACCTCCACCAAGCGCGACGACAAGCAGCAGGCCCGCGCCGTGATGGAGAAGATCGTCGCGGCCGCCCGGACCCGGATCGCCGCCCGGCAGCACAAGGAGGCGCAGCGCCGCAAGACCGCGCTGGAGACCTCCTCGCTCCCCGCCAAGCTGGCCGACTGCCGCAGCGACGACGTGGAGCGCAGCGAGCTCTTCATCGTCGAGGGCGACTCGGCCCTCGGTACGGCGAAGCTCGCCCGGAATTCGGAGTTCCAGGCACTCCTGCCCATCCGCGGCAAGATCCTCAACGTCCAGAAGTCCTCGATCTCGGACATGCTCAAGAACGCCGAGTGCGGGGCGATCATCCAGGTCATAGGAGCCGGCTCGGGCCGGACCTTCGACATCGACGCGGCCCGCTACGGCAAGATCGTGCTGCTCGTCGACGCCGATGTGGACGGCGCGCACATCCGCTGCCTGCTGCTCACGCTCTTCCAGCGGTACATGCGGCCGATGGTCGAGGCCGGCCGGGTCTTCGCGGCGGTGCCGCCGCTGCACCGGATCGAGCTGGTCCAGCCGAAGAAGGGCCAGGACAAGTACGTCTACACGTACTCGGACAACGAGCTGCGCCAGACCCTGCTGGAGTACCAGCGCAAGAACATCCGGTACAAGGACTCGATCCAGCGCTACAAGGGTCTGGGCGAGATGGACGCGGACCAGCTGGCGGAGACGACCATGGACCCCCGCTTCCGCACCCTGCGCCGGATCAACATCGGCGACCTGGAGTCGGCCGAGCAGGTCTTCGACCTGCTCATGGGCAACGAGGTGGCACCGCGCAAGGAGTTCATCACGAGCTCCGCGGCGACCCTCGACCGCTCGCGCATCGACGCCTGACCCGGCCGGAGCCGCCGGCCGGCGGAGGCCGCCGCCAACGGCTCCGAAAGGCGTCACGGCACACCGGCGCTCTTCCCTCCCTCACCTGTTGGAGTGAAGAGCGCCGGTACACCAGTCCGGAAAGCGACTATTGAGCACATCCTTGTGGACGCGCAGCCAATGCGGCGGCGGACAAGGAGAGTTCGGTGGACAAGCACGAAGGTCGTGATGCCGGAACGATCCGGCTGGACGACCCCTGGTACGACGCGCTGGCCGTCGGCTGGGGCGAAGGCGAGGAAGCGTCCCCGCCGCGCCCGGCCCCCGGCGGCAGCCCCGCGCACGGCGCATCCGACATCTACCTCGAAGTGCAGCGCAGCGCCGCCTTCCAGGAGGTCCGCAGCCGCTACCGCGGGTTCGTCGTCCCCGCGACCGCCGGCTTCTTCCTCTGGTACGTCGCCTACGTGGTCGCCGCCACCGCCGCGCCCGGGGTGATGGCCCGGCCCGTGGTGGGCGCGGTCAACGTGGCCATGCTGGCGGGACTCGGCCAGTTCCTCACCACCTTCCTGCTGACCTGGGCCTACGCCCGGCACGCGCGACTGCGCAGGGACCGGGCCGCGCTCGACCTGCGCTGGACCGTCTTCGAGCAGGAACGCGACCAGGAGCGGACCCGGTCGAGGGGGGCCGGCCGGTGACCACCGAACACCAGACCCTCGCGCTGATCCTGTTCAGCGTCTTCATCGCGGTGACCCTGGGCATCACCACCTGGGTCAGCCGGAACAGGCACGGATCGGCCGAGGAGTTCTACGCGGGCGGCCGGTTGTTCTCACCGATGGAGAACGGTTTCGCCATCGCCGGCGACTACATGTCCGCCGCCTCCTTCCTCGGCATCTCGGGCCTGATCGCCCTGTACGGCTACGACGGCATGCTCTACTCGGTGGGATTCCTCGTCGCCTGGCTGGTGGTGCTGTTCCTGGTCGCCGAACTGGTCCGCAACTGCGGGCGCTTCACCCTCGCCGACGTGGTCGCCGCCCGGATGAGCGAGCGCCCGGTGCGGATCGCGGCCGGCACCTCCTCCGTCGTCGTCTCCGTGTTGTACCTGGTCGCGCAGATGGTCGGCGCGGGCAGCCTGGTCGGCCTGCTGCTCGGCAGTTCGAGCGCGGCGGCCCGGACCCTGACCGTGATCGGGGTGGGCGCGCTGATGGTGGTCTACGTGTCCTTCGGCGGGATGCGGGCCACCACCTGGATCCAGATCGTGAAGGCCGTCCTGCTGATGGGCGGGGCGATCACGCTGACCGTGCTCGTCCTGCTGCGCTTCCACGGGGACTTCGACCAGCTGCTCACCAGCGCCGCCGACCGCAGCGGGCACGGGTCCAGGTTCCTCGGGCCCGGCCTCAAGTACGGCGGGGACTGGACCGCCCGCGTCGACTTCATGAGCCTGGGCCTCGCGCTGGTCCTCGGGACCGCCGGGCTGCCGCACATCCTGTCGCGCTTCTACACGGTGCCCACCGCGCGGGCGGCGCGCCGCTCGGTGGTGTGGGCGATCGCGCTCATCGGCGGCTTCTACCTGATGACCATCGTGCTCGGCTTCGGGGCGGCGGCGCTGGTGGGCCCGGACGAGGTGCGGGCCTCCAACGCCTCCGGGAACACGGCCGTTCCGCTGCTCGCGGCCTTCCTCGGCGGGGGCGCCGGATCCACCGGTGGCGCGGTGCTGTTCGCCTTCGTGGCGGCCATCGCCTTCGCCACCATCCTGGCCGTGGTGGCCGGCATCACCCTGGCCTCCTCGGCCTCCGTCGCCCACGACCTGTACGCCTCCCTCAAGCGGCGCCACGCCAGGCAGCGCAGTGAGGTCGCGGTGGCCCGGGTCGCGGCCGTCGGCATCGGGGCGGTGGCGATCGCCCTCGGACTGCTCGCCCAGGACCTCAACGTGGCGTTCCTGGTGGGGCTCGCCTTCGCGGTGGCGGCCTCGGCGAACCTGCCGGTGCTCCTGTACTCGCTCTTCTGGCGCGGCTTCACCACGCGCGGAGCCGTCTGGTCGGTGTACGGGGGCTTGGTCCCGGCGGTGCTGCTGGTACTGGTCTCGCCGGTGGTGTCGGGCAGTCCGGAATCCCTCTTCCCGGGCGTGGACTTCCAGTACTTCCCGCTGCAGAACCCGGGGATCGTCTCGATCCCGCTCGGATTCCTGGCGGGCTGGCTGGGCACGGTCACCTCGGGCGAGGAGCCGGACGAGGCGAAGCACGCGCAGACGGAGGTCCGCTCGCTGACCGGCGCCGGAGCGGTCTGAGGGCCGTCAGGCCGGCCCCTCCGACGGGAGCCAGGTGTAGCGGTGCTCCGGGCGGCCGGTCTCGCCGTAGCGCAGGGCCAGGGTCACGCGGGCGGTGCGTTCGAGCAGCTTCACGTAGCGCTGGGCGGTCTGGCGGCTGATGCCCGCACGGTCGGCGATCTGCTGGGTGGACAGCGGGCCCTCCGCGGAGCGCAGGACCTGGCGGACCAGTTCCGCGGTGGTCGGGGAGTGGCCCTTGGGGAGCTCGTTCGCGGGCCCCGCGGCGGCGAGGGCGCCGAAGATCCGGTCCACCTCGGCCTGTTCGGCCTCGCCGCCCGTCTCCAGGGTGCGGTGCAGGGCCCCGTACGCCTCGAGCCGGGTGCGCAGCCCAGCGAAGGTGAAGGGTTTGACCAGGTACTGGAGGGCGCCGAGGCGCATCGCGGCCTGCACGGTGGCGAGGTCACGGGCGGCCGTGACCATGATCACGTCGGTGTGGTGGCCGAGCTGGCGCAGGCGCCGGACCAGGTCCAGGCCGTTCTCGTCGGGGAGGTAGTGGTCCAGGAGGACCAGGTCCACCGCCCGCGAGGTGAGGAACTCCAGGGCCTCGGCCGCCGAATGCGCCTGCGCCGTCACCCGGAAACCGGGAACCTTCGCCACGTACGCCGCGTTGATCCGGGCAACACGCATGTCGTCGTCGACGACCAATACGTGGATCGGGGACCCGCTCACCGCTTCGTTCACTACCTCGTTCACTACCTCGTTCACCGCCTCGTTCATCGCAGGGCCTCCGGGAGTACGACGGAGAATTCCGCCCCTCCGTCCGCTGCTCCACCGGCCCGGGCGCTGCCGCCCTGCCGCTCCGCGAGGCGGCGTACGAGGGCGAGGCCCAGCCCCCGCTCGCGGTGGGCGCTGGGCTGCTTGGTCGACCAGCCTTCGGTGAAGATCTCCTCGCGGCGCGCGGCGGGCACTCCGGGGCCGCTGTCGCGCACCCGGAGCACGGCGGTACGGCCCTCCGCGCGCAGTTCCACCTCGACCAGGGGCGCCGTCGAACCGGCGGCGGCGTCCAGGGCGTTGTCCACGAGGTTGCCCACGATCGTGACGAGGCCGCCCGGGTCCACCAGGCGGTCGGGGAGGAGGGTGGTCTCGGCCAGCCGCAGGGGGACGCCGCGTTCGGCCGCGACGGTCGCCTTGCCCACGAGAAGGGCGGCCAGCAGCGGGTCGTGGACCTTCTCGGTGACCTGTTCGGCGGTCGTGCGGTGCACGTCGGCGACTTCGGTGACGAACTCCACCGCCTCCTCGTGCAGGCCCAGTTCCAGCAGACCGAGGAGGGTGTGGAGGCGGTTGGCGTGCTCGTGGTCCTGGGCGCGCAAGGCGTCGATGAGGCCCCGGGTGGAGTCGAGTTCGCGGCCCAGGCGTTCCAGCTCGGTGCGGTCGCGCAGGGTGGCGACGGCGCCGCCGTCCTCGGTGGGCATGCGGTTGGCGACCAGCACTCGGGGGCCCTGGACGGTGAGCAGGTCCCGGCCGGTGACGCGGCCCGACAGCACGTCGGCGGTGCGGCCGCCGCCGAGTACGTCGTCCAGTGGACGACCCGCCAGGGTGCCGGCGGAGTCCGGGGCGAGGCCCAGCAGCCGGGCGGCCTCGTCGTTCACGAGCCGGACCCGGCCCTCGCGGTCGAGGGCGATGACGCCCTCACGGATGGAGTGCAGCATCGCCTCGCGCTCGGCGAGCAGGCCGGAGATGTCGGAGAAGGCCAGGTCCCGGGTCTGGCGCTGGATCCGGCGGGAAAGCAGATAGGCGGCCAGGGCGCCCGCGGCCAGTGCGCCGCCCGCGTAGGCGAGCAGGCCCGGGATGGCGCCGAGCAGCCGGTTCCGGACGCTGTCGTAGGCGATGCCCACCGAGACGGCGCCGACGATCTCGCCGTCGGCGGCGACCAGCGGGACCTTGCCGCGCGCGGAACGCCCCAGGGTGCCGTCGTCGATCTCCATGACCTCGCGGCCCGCCAGCGCGTCGCTCGGGTCGGTGGAGACGGGCAGCCCGATCCGGTCGGCGCTCGGGTGCGAGCGGCGGATGCCGTCCAGGTCGAGGACGACCACGTACTCGGCCCCGGTGGCCCGGCGGATCCGCTCGGCCGAGGCCTGCACGGGGCTGTCCGGCGAGGCTCCGGAGTCCAGGAGGTCGGCGGCCAGCGAGGGGTCGGCCGCGGCGCTCTGCGCGATCGCCAGGGCGCGCCGCATGGCCTGGTCGTCGAGCTGAGCGCTCAGCGGCGCCAGGAAGAGTCCGGTCGCCAGGACGGCGACCCCGGCGGCGATGGCCAGCTGGGTCAGCAGGATCTGGGAGACGGCCCGTCTGGGCAGCCCGAGGCGCCGAGCGCTCATGAGGGGGAACCGCATGGGCAGCAACGGTAGGTCCGGCCCGGCAGGAGCGGAACGCCTGCGCCGAGCTTGTCGGGTTCGCCACTTCTGTCATGTTCGGGCCGTGGTGCGCGGCTCACTGCGGGTGAGGTGGCCTCACGGCATCGGCTGGGGCGGGCGGGGCCCGTGGTACTGCCCGCTCGGCCGCATCCGCAGCGGCCGCTCCTGGTACTCCTCCAGCGCGTGTGCCATCCAGCCCGCCGTACGGGCCACGGCGAAGACCGTCTCCCCGGCCTCCGCGGGCATCCCGCACGACACGGTCAGCACCGCCAGCGCCAGGTCCACATTGGCGTGCAGCCCCCCCTGCCGGGCCATCACCGCGGCCACCTCGCGCGCCGCGCCCAGCGCGGGAGCGGCCTGTTCCAGCCCCTCCAGCCGGGCGAACAACGCCCGCGCGCGGGGGTCCTCGCCCCGGTACAGGCGGTGTCCGAGCCCGGGGACCCGGCGCCCGGCCCTCAGGTACTCCGCCACCACCGGCGCCGCCCCGCCCTGTTCCAGCACCTCCACCAGCATCCGGTGGGCGAGCCGCCCGGCCGCGCCGTGCAGGGGCCCTTCGAGCGCGCCGAGCCCGGCGGACACCGCCGCGTACGGATGGGCCCGCGCCGAGGCGGCCACCCGTACGGCCAGGGTCGAGGCGGCCAGGTCGTGGTCGACCAGCAGCGCGAGCGCCAGATCGAGCACGGCCAGGGCGTCCGGGTCCGGCTCCTCGGCCGTCAGCCGGGACCACAGCTGCCGGGCGATCCGGCCGTCACCGGCCCACGGGGCCGCGCCCACCGCGGGGAGCGCGCCGACCAGTGTGGGAATCAGGCAGCGAGCGGAGCCGAGTACCGCCTCCTCGGACAGGTCGAAGCGCAGCGGGTCCGCCACCGCCGCGGCGGCCACCGCCACCCGCAACCGGTCGATGGGGCCGCCATGGGCCGGCAGCGCGGCCACGGCACGCCGGGCCGCCGCCAGTGCCTCCGGGGGAGCCGTGAACCGTGCCCCCCGCGCGACGGTCCCGGTCCAGAGCCACTCGGCGACCTCCTCGTAGCGGTACTCCGAGGCCAGCGCCACGGCGTCCACGCCTCGGAAGTAGTACCGGTCCGGCTCGATGAGGGTGAGTGCCGTACGGACGGAGAGCTCCCCGGCGGGAGCCGCCGCCTCGCGCCGGCTCCGCCGGGCCAGCGCCTCCACCTCGGCCGCGTCGAAGCTGCTGCCCCGCCCGGCCGGGTCGCGGCGGCTGCTGAGCTGGCCCCGGCTGACGTACGCGTACACCGTCGCCGGTTTCACGCCGAGTACCCGCGCCGCCTCCTGCGTGCTGAGCCTGCGCCCGCCGTCTCTCTCGTCGCTCATGACGGACACCCTACAGATGGATGGGTACATTGATTCAATCAATATTGACAAGGATTCAATCCATCATGGATGGTCGATCCATGAACACCACCGACAGCACCATCGAAGGACCGCGCGGCCTCGCCGGGGTCGTGGTCACCGAAACCGAGCTGGGCGACGTGCGGGGCCGCGAGGGCTTCTACCACTACCGCCAGTACTCGGCCGTCGAGCTCGCCGCCCACCGCGGCTTCGAGGACGTCTGGCACCTGATGTTCCGCGGCACCCTGCCCGTCGACGCCGCTGAGCGGGCCGCCTTCGCCGCCGAGACCGCCGCACTGCGCCGGCTGCCCGAGGAGGTACGGGACGCCCTGCCCGGTCTGGCCCGGGCCACCCGGCTCTCCGGCCCGCTCGCCGGACTGCGCACCGCCCTCTCATTGCTCGGCGCCTCGGCCGGCTTCCGCCCGGTGTACGACCTCGACCCCGCCCGCCGGGCCGCCGACGCGCTGGTCGCCTGCGCCGCCGTGCCGACCCTGCTGACCGCCCTGCACCGGCTCGGGCAGGGGCTGGAGCCCGTCGAGCCGCGCGAGGACCTCCCGTACGCCGCCAACTACCTCTACATGCTGACCGGACGGGAGCCCGGCCCGGTCGAGACCCGCGCGGTCGAGCGGTACCTGATATCCACCGTCGACCACGGCTTCAACGCCTCGACCTTCACCGCCCGCGTCATCGCCTCGACCGGAGCCGACGTCGCCGCCTGCCTCACCGGGGCGATCGGCGCGCTCTCCGGCCCGCTGCACGGCGGCGCACCCAGCCGCGCCCTCGACACCCTCGACGCCATCGGCACCGTGGACCGGATCGGGCCGTGGATCCGCGAACGGGTCCTGGCGGGCGACCGGATCATGGGCTTCGGTCACCCCGTCTACCGCACCGAGGACCCCCGCTCGCGCATGCTGCGCGAGATCGCCCTCCAGTTCGGCGGGCCCCTCGTGGACTTCGCCGTCGAGGTCGAGCGTCAGGTCGAGGAGATCCTCGCCGAGCTCAAGCCGGGCCGGGAGCTGCACACCAACGTGGAGTTCTACGCGGGCGTGGTCATGGAGCTGTGCGGGCTGCCGCGCGAGATGTTCACTCCTACCTTCTGCGCGGCCCGCGTGGTCGGCTGGAGTGCGAACATCCTGGAACAGGCCGCCGATTCGAAGATCATCCGCCCTGCCGCCCGGTACAGCGGCCCCACCCCGCCCCAGCCGGTGCCGCTGATCGCCTGATCGCCTGATCGACCGATCGACCGATCGACCGATCGCCCGACGGAGCCTGGCTACGATCGACAGGGTGAACAGCAGGCAGCCCATCCCCGTCATCGTCCTCGCCGGTTTCCTCGGATCCGGTAAGACCACCGTGCTGAACCACCTCCTCGCCGGCCGCGGGGGCACCCGGATCGGGGTCGTCGTCAACGACTTCGGATCGATCGAGATCGACGCGATGTCGGTGGCCGGACAGGTCGGGGACTCGATGGTCTCCCTCGGCGGCGGCTGCCTGTGCTGCGCCGTCGACGGCAGCGAGCTGGACGCGTACCTGGAGAAGCTCTCCGCCCCCGTCCACCGCATCGACGTCATCGTCATCGAGGCGAGCGGGCTGGCCGAGCCCCAGGAGATGATCCGGATGCTCATGGCCAGCGAGAACCCCGCCATCCGCTACGGCGGGCTGGTACAGGTCGTGGACGCGGCCGAATTCGACGCGACGCGGGACACGCACCCGGAGACCGACCGCCACCTCGCCGTCGCGGACCTGGTGGTGCTCAACAAGACCGACCGCGTCGACGTCGGCGAACGGGCCCGGATCGA
The DNA here is from genome assembly GCF_000720115.1 of Streptomyces sp. NRRL F-2580. Taxonomy (GTDB): domain Bacteria; phylum Actinomycetota; class Actinomycetes; order Streptomycetales; family Streptomycetaceae; genus Streptomyces. Next base: position 67,208 of record NZ_JOIR01000008.1, on the reverse strand, counting down.
GAGGGAACTCGACGCGCTCTGCGCCCCAGGCACCCCGGTCGTGGGCGCCGACCACGGGCGGATCGACCCGGAACTGCTCTTCGACCGGCGCCCCTGGACCGAGACGCGGGGCCAGCTCTCCTTCGAGGACCTCCTCGCGGAGGCCGAGGGCCACGACCACTGCGCCCACGCGCACGCCGCCTACGAGAGCACGGAGTTCACCTCCGACCAGGCGCTCTCCCCGCGCCGGTTCATCGACTTCCTCGACCGGCGGCCGGCCGGGCTCTACCGGATCAAGGGCTTCGTGTGGTTCGGGATCCCCGGCCACGAGGAGAAGTACGAGGTCCACGCGGTCGGCCGGTTCCTCCGCTTCGCCCCGCAGCCCTGGGGGCGGGGCGAAGCCAGGCTGACGCAGCTGGTCCTGATCGGCGCCGGCACCGACCGCCCGACACTGGTACGGGAGTTGGAGGCCTGCCGGGAGGAGGCCCCTCAGGACGCGTCGCCCGAAAGCATGTGGGGCGTGCTGCGGTACGTCGCCGAGCCCCGGCCCGCGGCCGGTCCGGAAGCCGAGGCCGACGCCGAGGCCGAGGCCGAAGCCGACGTCGAAGCAGAGCCGGAGTCCGGACGCGGCGCCGAGGCCCGGGCCACCTGGTGACCTGACCGGGACAGTGGGGGCACCGGGTCGCCGGGCCCGTCCCGCTCAGCCCGCGGGAACCGTCTCGCCCAGGAAGCCGATCAGCAGGTCCGTCACCGCGGCGGGCCGCTCCAGGCTGGGGAGATGGCCGGCCCAGGGCAGTTCGACGTGCCGGGTGTCGCCGAGCAGGCCCGGCAGCCGGGCCGCGATCTGCCGGAAGTCCGCAAGGTCGAGGCCGCCCGAAAGCGCCAGACCGGGGGCCTTGACCGCCGACAGGTCGATGTCCACGTTCTTCCGCCCGGCCCCCTCGGGAGCGGCCAGTTGCACCTCGAAGGCACGTCGCTGCATCGTGCGCACCTCGTCCCGGACCGCTTCCCCGGCGTCCGGCCCCAGGAAGGTGTCCACGTTCAGCTCCACGGCCCCCGCGATGTCACCCGCCTCGATCAGCGCGTCCTCCCGCTCGCCGAACGCGCGCAGCTCATCGCTCGGTTCGTGCCCGGGCAGCCCGGAGCACAACAGCGCCATGGCGGACACCCGGTCCGGACGTCGTGCGGCGATCTCCAAGGCAACACGTCCGCCGTACGAGGAGGCGATGAGCGCCGCCTGCTCGACGCCGAGGGAGTCCAGCAGGTCCAGTACGTCCTCCGCGTCGTTGTGACGCCGGTCCGGCAAGAGGCTCTGGCCGAAGCCCCGGAAGTCGCAACGCACCACCCGGTATCCGGCATCGACCAGGGCCGGCCACTGCGGGTCCCACATCCTTCGGTCACAAACGGCGGAGTGCAGCAGCACCACCGCAGGGCCGTCTCCGGCTGCGTCGTAGGCAAGAGTCATGCGTCGACCTTAGGGGGTGTCTTGCCGATCGTGCCGGGCTCGCGGTCCCATCGACAAGACACCCCTAGGCGACCTCGACGCCGTACTCGCGCAGCAGGTCCTCCAGGCCGCCCCGGTAGCCCTTGCCGCCGATCACGAAGTCCCAGTCGCCGTTGGCCCGGCGCCGGAACGAGCCGAGCACCAGCGCGGTCTCGCCGGCCCGTCCGTCGGAGACCTCCAGCCGGCCGGCCTCCGCGCCGGACGGCTCGAGGAGCCGGATCCGGGCATCGGTGAAGCCGGCCAGGTCGGCGTGCGGGTCGACCTCCGGGTCGACGGCGGCCACCAGGACCAGCCGGTCGGCCTCGCGCGGCAGGGAGTCGAAGGCGACCTCCAGGGCCGCCTTGTCGGGCTCCGCGTGCGCGCGGGCCCGTACCGAACCGTCCGGGGTCCGCGGGTTGTTGAAGAACACGAAGTGGTCCTCGCTCAGTACCCGGTTGCCCGTGCAGACGAGCGCGCACACGTCCAGCGCGATCCGGCCCGACCAGGACATGCCGAGCACGTTGTGATCCGCCGAAGGGGCGGGCTCGGCCGTGCGCTGCGACGCCTGACCACCGCCGAGGCGGCCGCGCAGACCGTACTGGTGCAGCAGCTCCACAAGTTCGGTCCCGGGAACCAACTCCAGCGGCTTGCCGTTGGCAAAGGTGTACGACGTCGGCCCGAAGGACGAGGTGGTGACGAGCACCCCCTTGTTCGCCCCCGCGTCCTGGACCGTGCCGTACAGGTCCCGCACCGCCGTCGGCGGCACCGTGTTCCGGTAGCGCTTGACCTGCACCACGATCCGTCCACCCCGGATCGGGGCCGGGTCCAGCGCCTCGACGTCCACCCCGCCGTCGCCCGACCGCTGAGTGGTCACCGCCTCCATGCCCATCGCCCGGAAGAGCTCCGCCACCAGGTTCTCGAAGGCGATCGGGTCCATCTCGAAGAGGTCCGGCTCGTCCTCCCCGTTGCCGGATTGCCCGCCGTGGCTGACGACGCCGCCGACCTCACCAGGTCTGCGGCCTGCACGGACCCCGGTCCGCTGGTCTGGTCGCGCCGACAGCTGCCCGCGCAGCCCCTCCACCAGGCAGTCCACTGCGCTGACTTGTTCCAGTCGCAGTCCCGCGAAGGCGGTCCGCTCCGCCGAGACAGTGGCGAGCACGATCTGTGCCTCTCGGCCCGTCACCGGATCGTGGTCGTCCACGAAGCCGTTGACCACCACCGTGTCCAGGGCGCCGAACTCGTCCGCGGCGTACAGGTCCCGCACCACCAGCAGCACGCACTGGGCCAGCAGGTCCCGGTAAAGCGCCCGTCGCTGCGCCGCCGGGCGGGCCGTCTCCTTGTCCTGGTCCGTACTCGGCATGTACCGCACCGACTTGGTCTCCGGAACGACTCCGTAGCGGGGCAGCTCCCAGTCGAGCACCAACTGGCGTGCCGCCTGGTCGTACGCGGCCGACACCTGCCTCGGCAGTTCCTCGGGCCAGGCCGTCGAGGCGTACAGGGCCGCGGAGAAGTACTCGACGACGGCCTCTGCCTCACCCGCGCGCAGCCTTCCGGCCAGTTCGCGCAGTCCGCGGTTGTGCGCACGGATCGCGGCGAGCTTTTCGGCCGCCCACCGGTCGTACTGCTGCCGGTTTTCGGCGAGCTGTTGCCGACGCCGGGTCTCTGCGGCTTGTGCCTTCTGGAAGGCCCGGGTGTACTGGGCGTGCGCCTCGCGCTCCGCCTGGGCCCGCCGGTAGGAACCCAGCGCTATGCCGCTGCTCTGCTGTTGGAACTGCTCGATGAGGGGTATCGCCACCGGATGCGCCAAGGGCCCCGGACGGAACGGTTCGAGCTCCTCGCCCTGCACCAGCGAGGCCATCCGGAAGGCCGTCGCCCGGCAGCCCGTGACCAAGAGGTTCCGCAGTGCCGAGACCTCGGCCTCGATGCCCTCCGTGCGACGCCGCGCCTCGACCTCGCGATGCTGTCGGTACGCGGCCTGCTGCTCGCGCTCGCCCCGGGCCACGTCCCGGTCCCATGCGCGTCGGCGGCGCTCCGCCTCGCGCTGCTGGATCACCTGCGTCCGCTGCTGCCTGCGCTGAGCCTCAGCCCAGTCTCCGATCATCCCGCTCGACTGACGGCTCATCAGTTTTCCCCCGCCCCCACCACAAGCACCAACGGGAAAACACTAGTCGCCATTCGGGTGGTACGTCCCCCGGACGTACCACCCGAATACCGCGTACTTCCTACAGCGCGGCACCCGCCAGCGCCGCGACCGACGCGGGCAGCGCCGCGCCCGAGCCGTCCCGGCGCGGGTCCACGGCCGGCAGCTCCGCCGGAGTGCCGTTCGCCGTCGCCGCGCGGACGGGGGAGCCGCCCGCCCAGGCCAGCACGAGCACGTCCTCGCCCTTCAGGAACCGCTGGCAGCGCACACCACCGGTGGCCCGGCCCTTGCGCGGGTACTGGTCGAAGGGGGTCAGCTTCCCGGACGTCACCGAGTCGTCCAGCGTGCCGTGCGAGCCCGCCACCGTGAAGACCACGGCGTCCCGGCCGGGGTCGACGGCCGAGAAGTGGATCACCTTGGCGTTCTCGGCGAGCTTGATGCCCGCCATGCCGCCCGCCGGACGGCCCTGCGGGCGCACCTGGCCCGCCGGGTAGCGCAGCAGCTGGGCGTCGTCGGTGATGAAGACCAGGTCCTCCTCGCCCGTACGCAGTTCCACCGCGCCGATGATCTGGTCACCGTCCTTGAGGGTGATGACCTCCAGCTCGTCCTTGTTGGCCGGGTAGTCCGGCACGACGCGCTTGACCACGCCCTGCTCGGTGCCCAGCGCCAGGCCCTGCGAGGACTCGTCCAGCGAGGTCAGGCAGATCACCTTCTCGTCCGCCTCCAGCCCGGAAAGGAACTCCGAGACGGGGGCGCCGCCCGCCAGGTTCGGCGCCGCGTGCGTGTCCGGCAGCTGCGGCAGGTCGATCACCGACAGCCGCAGCAGGCGCCCGTACGAGGTGACCGCGCCGACGTCGGCCCGGGCGGTGGCCGCGACCTGCGAGACGATCAGGTCGTGCTTGGCGCGGGCGCCGCCCTCCTCCTCGGGCAGGGGCTCGCCGTTCGCCGTGCGCGCCAGCAGGCCCGTCGAGGACAGCAGCACGCGGCACGGGTCGTCGGCGACCTCCAGCGGAACGGCCGCCACGGCGGTGCCCGCCGACTCCAGCAGCACCGTACGGCGCTCGGTGCCGAACTTCTTCGCGACCGCCGCCAGCTCCGTGGACACGAGCTTGCGCAGCTCCGTGTCGGAGTCCAGGATCCCGGTGAGCTCGTCGATCTCGCCGGTCAGCCGGTCGCGCTCGGACTCCAGCTCCAGCCGGTCGAACTTGGTGAGCCGGCGCAGCGGGGTGTCCAGGATGTACTGCGTCTGGATCTCGCTCAGCGAGAACCGCTCGATCAGCCGGGCCTTGGCCTGCGCGGAGTTCTCGCTGTCCCGGATGAGCCGGATGACCTCGTCGATGTCGATGAGCGCCACCAGCAGGCCCTCGACCAGGTGCAGCCGGTCCCGGCGCTTGGTGCGGCGGAACTCGCTGCGCCGCCGGACGACCTCGAAGCGGTGGTCGAGGTAGACCTCCAGCAGCTCCTTGAGGCCCAGTGTCAGCGGCTGGCCGTCCACCAGCGCCACGTTGTTGATGCCGAAGGACTCCTCCATCGGCGTCAGCTTGTAGAGCTGCTCCAGCACGGCCTCCGGGTGGAAGCCGTTCTTGATCTCGATGACCAGGCGCAGACCGTGCGCGCGGTCGGTGAGGTCCTTGACGTCGGCGATGCCCTGGAGCTTCTTCGAGCCGACCAGGTCCTTGATCTTCGCGATGACCTTCTCGGGGCCGACCGTGAAGGGCAGTTCCGTGACGACCAGGCCCTTGCGGCGCGCCGTCACGTTCTCCACGGCCACCGTCGCGCGGATCTTGAAGGTGCCGCGGCCGTTCTCGTAGGCGTCCTTGATCCCGGACAGGCCGACGATCCGGCCGCCGGTGGGCAGGTCGGGACCCGGCACGAAGCGCATCAGCGCCTCCAGGTCCGCCTGCGGGTGGCGGATCAGGTGCCGGGCGGCCGCGATGACCTCGCCGAGGTTGTGCGGCGGCATGTTGGTGGCCATGCCGACCGCGATCCCGGACGCGCCGTTGACCAGCAGGTTCGGGTAGGCGGCGGGAAGCGCGACCGGCTCCCGCTCCTGCCCGTCGTAGTTGGCGGTGAAGTCGACGGTGTCCTCGTCGATCGACTCCGTCATCAGCGACGTGGCGTCGGCCATCTTGCACTCGGTGTACCGCATGGCGGCCGGCGGGTCGTCGTTGCCGAGCGAGCCGAAGTTGCCGTGGCCGTCGACCAGCGGCAGCCGCATGGAGAAGGGCTGGGCCATGCGGACGAGCGCGTCGTAGATCGAGGCGTCACCGTGCGGGTGGAGCTTGCCCATGACCTCGCCCACGACACGGGCGCACTTCACGTAGCCGCGGTCGGGCCGCAGCCCCATCTCGTTCATCTGGTAGACGATGCGGCGGTGCACCGGCTTCATGCCGTCCCGGGCGTCGGGCAGGGCGCGGGAGTAGATCACCGAGTACGCGTACTCGAGGAAGGAGCCCTGCATTTCGTCGACGACGTCGATGTCGAGGATCTTCTCCTCGAAATCCTCCGGCGGCGGGGTCTTCGTGCTGCGGCGGGCCATCGCTGCGCGGCTCCTTAACCAAGAATGGGTTGTGCTGGGGTGTCTGGCGGGACTGCTGGGGTCTGGCCGGTCTTGCCGGGGTGGGCGGGTGTCCGGACGGGGTACGACGCGGACCATTGTGGCCCGAGGCACCGACAACGCCGACTCCGACCCCGGGGGAGTGACCCGGGAACTTATCCGGCGGCCGACGCGCTTGCATACAGTGGCAGGTCTGACAGAAATCTCTGCATCGCGATCGAAGGGACCACATGCCCATGGGTCACACGGCCACAGCCCAGGCCGGCTCCGGCGGCCTGACAGCGACCGAGCACCGGCTGGCCAACGGCCTGCGCGTGGTGCTCTCGGAGGACCACCTGACCCCGGTCGCCGCGGTCTGCCTCTGGTACGACGTCGGTTCGCGCCACGAAGTCAAGGGGCGTACCGGCCTTGCTCACCTCTTCGAGCACCTGATGTTCCAGGGTTCGGCGAGCGTCCCGGGCAACGGCCACTTCGAGCTGGTCCAGGGAGCCGGCGGCTCCCTCAACGGCACCACCAGCTTCGAGCGCACCAACTACTTCGAGACGATGCCGACCCACCAGCTGGAGCTCGCGCTCTGGCTGGAGGCGGACCGGATGGGGTCCCTGCTGGCCGCCCTGGACGACGAGTCCATGGAGAACCAGCGTGACGTCGTCAAGAACGAGCGCCGCCAGCGGTACGACAACGTCCCGTACGGCACGGCCTTCGAGAAGCTGACGGCCCTGGCGTACCCCGAGGGCCACCCGTACCACCACACCCCCATCGGCTCCATGGCCGACCTGGACGCCGCCTCCCTGGAGGACGCGCGCACCTTCTTCCGTACGTACTACGCGCCCAACAACGCGGTGCTCTCGGTCGTCGGTGACATCGACCCCGAGCAGACGCTCGCCTGGGTCGAGAAGTACTTCGGCACCATCCCCGCGCACGACGGCAAGCAGCCGCCCCGCGACGGCTCGCTGCCCGACATCATCGGGGAGCAGCTGCGCGAGGAGATCGTCGAGGAGGTGCCGGCGCGGGCGCTCATGGCCGCCTACCGGCTGCCGCACGACGGCACCCGCGAGTGCGACGCCGCCGACGTGGCGCTGACGATCCTCGGCGGCGGGGAGTCCTCCCTGCTGCACAACCGGCTGGTACGCCGTGACCAGACGGCCGTCGCGGCCGGCTTCGGCATGCTGCGCCTGGCCGGCGCGCCCTCGCTGGGCTGGCTGGACGTCAAGACCTCCAGCGGCGTGGAGATCCCCGCCATCGAGGCGGCCGTGGACGAGGAGCTCGCGCGGTTCGCCGCCGAGGGCCCGACGGCCGAGGAGATGGAGCGGGCCCAGGCGCAGCTGGAGCGCGAGTGGCTGGACCGGCTGAGCACGGTGGCCGGCCGCGCCGACGAACTGTGCCGCTTCGCGGTGCTCTTCGGCGACCCGCAGCTGGCGCTGACCGCCGTCCAGCGCGTCCTCGACATCACCGCCGAGGAGGTGCAGGCCGTGGCCGCGGCCCGACTGCGCCCGGACAACCGCGCGGTGCTCGTCTACGAGCCGATCGCGGCAGACGACGACGAGAACGACGAGTCCGACGAGAACGAGGGGGCGGAGCAGTGAGCGACACCGCAGCCGTCACGATGACCTTCCACCCGCGCCCGCAGGCCGGCGAGCCGCAGCCGTGGGCCTTCCCGGCCCCCGACCGCGGGGAGCTGTCCAACGGGCTGACCCTGCTGCGCTGCCACCGGCCGGGCCAGCAGGTGATCGCGGTCGAGGTCAATCTCGCCGCCCCGCTCGACGCCGAGCCCGAGGGCCTGGACGGCGTGGCGACCATCATGGCGCGGGCGCTCTCCGAGGGCACCGACAAGCACTCCGCCGAGGAGTTCGCGGCCGAGCTGGAGCGCTGCGGCGCCACCCTCGACGCGCACGCCGACCACCCGGGCATCCGGGTCTCCCTGGAGGTCCCGGCCTCCCGGCTGGCCAAGGCGCTGGGCCTGCTCGCCGAGGCGCTGCGCGCCCCCGCCTTCGCCGACGCCGAGGTGGACCGCCTGGTCCGCAACCGGCTCGACGAGATCCCGCACGAGCTGGCCAACCCCCAGCGCCGTGCCGCCAAGGAGCTCTCCAAGGAGCTGTTCCCGGCCTCCCTGCGGATGTCCCGGCCGCGCCAGGGCACCGAGGAGACCGTCGCCCGGATCGACTCCGCCGCCGTACGCGCCTTCTACGAGGCCCACGTACGCCCCGCCACCGCCACCGCGGTGGTCGTCGGCGACCTGACCGGCATCGACCTGGACGCCGTGCTGGCGGACACCCTGGGCGCGTGGACGGGCAACACCGCCGCGGCCCTTCCGGTGCCGCCGGTGACCGCCGACGACACCGGCCGCGTGGTCATCGTGGACCGGCCCGGCGCGGTCCAGACGCAGCTGCTGATCGGCCGGATCGGCCCGGACCGCCACGACCAGGTCTGGGCGGCCCAGGTGCTGGGCACCTACTGCCTGGGCGGCACCCTCACCTCCCGCCTGGACAAGGTGCTGCGCGAGGAGAAGGGGTACACCTACGGCGTGCGCGCCTTCGGCCAGGTGCTGCGCTCCACCGCGGACGGCAAGGGCGCCTCGATGCTGGCCATCAGCGGCTCGGTGGACACCCCGAACACCGGTCCTGCGCTGGAGGACCTCTGGAAGGTGCTGCGCACCCTCGCGGAGGGCGGTCTGACCGACGCCGAACGCGATGTGGCGGTACAGAACTTGGTGGGCGTGGCCCCGCTGAAGTTCGAGACGGCGGCCTCGGTCGCCGGCACCCTCGCCGACCAGGTCGAGCAGGAGCTGCCGGACGACTACCAGGCGCAGTTGTACGCCCGGCTGGCCGAAACGGGCACCGTGGAGGCGACTTCGGCGGTCGTGAAGGCCTTCCCGGCGGACCGCCTGGTCACGGTCCTGGTGGGCGACGCCGCAGTGATCGAGGAGCCGGTGCGCGCCCTCGGGATCGGGGACGTCTCGGTCGTCACCAACTGACCTGTCGGTGACGGCCGGCTGACGGTCGACCGACGGATCGCGCAGGGGCTCTGGCGGGCTTATCCGCCGGAGCCCCTTTTGTCCGTTTGGCGGCTAGGTTGCTCGTATGGGGTGTGGCGTACGCAACAAAAAGGCGCGTCTGTTTGGCGATTGACTGATGATCCGCCTAGCGTCGGCCGTGCTGTCCGTCAGTTGTGCCCGCCGCAACCGCGGCACCGGACAGCGATCGCCGAGTCCCCGTCAGGCGCGAGCCTGGGGAGCCGGGGACCCACATGAGTCCCTGGGGTGAATCGGACCCCCTCGCAAGAGGAGGCCCGTAGGAGACCTTCCTGCTCCGAACCCGTCAGCTAACCCGGTAGGCGAGAAGGAAGGAAAGGATCAAACCCTTCATGGCGTTTGGCAGTCGTCCCGCTGGTACCGGTAAGCACCGTGGCTCCAGCCGTCTGAGCAAGAAGACCGCCGGTTACGCCGGTATCGCCGCGATCGCCACCACGGGTGTCGTCGGCTCCCTCGCCGCCCCGGCCTTCGCCGCGGACAACCACAGCAGCTCCGCCCCGGAGAACGGGCTGGGCGCCGTGGTCGTCGCCGAGGACCTCGCGGGTGACATCGCCGACCAGGCCGATTCCCAGCAGCGCGCCGCCGAGCACGCCGCCGCCAAGGCGCAGGCGGAGGCGGACGCCAAGCAGAAGGCCGCCGAGGCCAAGCGCCTCGCCGAGGCCAAGGCGAAGGCCGAGCGCGACGCCGCCGAGCGTGCGGCCCGCGAGGAGGAGCGCAAGCGCCTCAACACCTTCGTCGCCCCGGTCGACGGCTCGTACGTCAGCACGCAGTACCACGCGGGCGGCGGCATGTGGTCCTCCGGCAGCCACACCGGCATCGACTTCCACGCGGCCTCCGGCACCTCGGTCCACGCGGTGGGCTTCGGCACCGTCGTCGAGGCCGGCTGGGGCGGCGCGTACGGCAACAACGTCGTCATCAAGCACAACGACGGCACCTACACCCAGTACGGGCACATGACCTCGCTGAACGTCTCCGTCGGCGAGCAGGTCACCCCGGGCCAGCAGATCGGCCTGTCGGGCTCCACCGGCAACTCCAGCGGCCCGCACCTGCACTTCGAGGCCCGCACGGGCTCGCAGTACGGCTCGGACATCGACCCGATCGCGTACCTGCGTTCGCACGGCGTCAGCCTCTGACCCCGTCCCGCACCTTTTCCGAAGGCCCCGGCTCCCCGAGCCGGGGCCTTCGTGTTGCGTCTCTGTGCAAATGTTTCGCATTTTCGGCCGCTCTCGGAAATTATCGTGTGTTGCAATAGAGTCGCAGCACGCGCTTGTGCGTGCAATGAGGCTGGCAGTCGGAAATAGACGGAGGTTCGGTCTTGCGTATTCCTGCGCACGCGGTATGCACAGCAATCCGCGACGACATCGTCTCCGGGGTGTTCGAGCCGGGCGCCCGGCTGACCGAGGAGGTGCTGGCCCGCCGGTACGGAGTCTCGCGCGTCCCGGTCCGCGAGGCGCTGCGGACCCTGGAGTCCGAGGGCTTCGTGACCACCCGGCGCCACGCGGGGGCCTGTGTGGCCGAGCCGACCGAGCAGGAGGCCGCGGACCTCCTGGAGGTGCGGATGCTCCTGGAGCCCCTGGCGGCCGCCCGGGCCGCCCGGCGGCGCACCGAGGCGCACCTCAAGGTGTTGCGCGGGCTGGTCAGGCTGGGGCAGGAGCGGGCCAGGCGGGGTCAGGGGGAGGATCTGCGGTCCCTGGGCGGCTGGTTCCACGAGACGCTCGCCCAGGCCTCCGGCAGCCCCGGGCTGATCGCGCTGCTCACGCAGATGCGGCACAAGGTGGCGTGGATGTACGTGGTGGAGGCGCCGGCGCGGCCGGTGGAGTCCTGGGCGGAGCACGGGGCGATCGTGGACGCGGTGGCACGCGGGGACGCGGAGCGGGCGCGGGCGCTGACCGCGGTCCACGCCGACCGCGCGGCCGGGGCGCACCGGCTGCGGCTCCGTCCGACGGTGAGCACTTCGCAACCTGCCGTAAACATGTCGAGCGGCCGGCATTAACAGGAGACGTATACAAAGGTGGCGTCGCGCGAATTCGCCGTGCAGGGGTGGGGCGGATTTATGGCGTGAATTCGCCCTGCCGCTGCGCGGTGAATTCCGGTGGAGCTGAATTCGATGCGCCGGGATTCGGGCAGGGCTGTTTTCCCGCCCGCGGGGCTCCGGTTCCCGCGCGAACGACGAAGCCGCGGCCCCCGGAGGATCGGGGGCCGCGGCTTCGTCGTGCGCGCGGTGCGCGCGGGATCGAACCCGAAGGGTCAGACGGTCTCGGGGAGCTCCTCGAGACCCTCGGCGACCAGCTTCGCGAGGCGGTCCAGCGCGGCGTCCGCACCCTCGGCGTCGGAGGCGAGGACGATCTCCTCGCCGCCCTGGGCGCCCAGGCCCAGAACCGCCAGCATGGAGGCGGCGTTGACGGGGTCGCCGCCGGCCTTCGCGATGGTCACCGGGACGCCGGAAGCGGTCGTCGCACGGACGAAGATCGAGGCGGGACGAGCGTGCAGGCCCTCGGCCCAGCCGACGTTGACGCGGCGCTCTGCCATGGTGATGCCCTTCAGGTTCTTACGGTTGTCTAGACCAGTCTCTCACGACGCCCTCAATGCTCCGACCGACCTTCGGCCCGGATCTGCCGCCGTTCGACCTTCCCCAGCTTGCACTCATTCGTCCCGGGTTGCCTTATGCGCCGCGCGGGGGCTGGGCGGCCCCTCCCGGCCTTAAGGTGGCCCCATGACCATCGAGTCGGACGCCTCGTACCCGGCCCACTGGGAAGCCGATGTCGTTCTCCGTGACGGCGGCACCGCCCGGATCAGGCCCATCACCACCGAGGACGCGGGCCGGCTCGTCAGCTTCTACGAGCAGGTCTCCGACGAGTCGAAGTACTACCGCTTCTTCGCGCCCTACCCCCGGCTCTCCGACCGCGACGTGCGCCGCTTCACACACCACGACTACGTGGACCGGGTCGGCCTCGCCGCGACCATCGGCGGGGAGTTCATCGGCACCGTCCGCTACGACCGCATCGGCCCCGACGGCCGGCCCGCCTCGGCGCCCGCCGACGAGGCGGAGGTCGCCTTCCTCGTCCAGGACGCCCACCAGGGCCGCGGGGTCGCCTCCGCCCTCCTCGAACACATCGGAGCGGTGGCCAGGGAGCGCGGCATCCGCCGGTTCGCCGCCGAGGTGCTGCCCGCGAACACCAAGATGATCAAGGTGTTCACGGACGTCGGCTACCAGCAGAAGCGCAGCTTCGAGGACGGCTCGGTCCACCTCACCCTCGACCTCGAACCCACCGCCGAGTCCCTCGCCGTGCAGCGCGCCCGCGAACAGCGCGCCGAGGCCCGCTCGGTGCAGCGGTTGCTGGCACCCGGCTCGGTCGCCGTCATCGGGGTCAGCCGCTCCGGCGCCGGCGTGGGCGCGGCCGCGCTCCGCAACCTGCGCGACAGCGGCTTCCACGGCCACCTCTACGCCGTCAACGAGGCCGTGACGCGCGATCTGCTCGACGGCGTACGGGCCTACCGCAGCATCGGGGCCATCGACGCCCCCGTCGACCTCGCCGTGATCGCCGTACCCGCCGAGCGGGTTCCCGGCGTCGTGGCCGCCTGCGGCGAGCACGGGGTGCAGGGCCTCGTCGTCCTGTCCGCCGGATACGGGGAGAGCGGTCCGGAGGGACTCGCCCGCCAGCGCGAACTGGTGCGGCAGGTGCGCTCGTACGGGATGCGGCTGATCGGACCGAACGCCTACGGGGTGATCAACACGGCGCCGGAGGTGGAGCTCAACGCCTCGCTGACGCCCGCGCCCATGCCGATGCGGGGCCGGATCGGCCTGTTCACGCAGTCCGGCGCGATCGGCATCGCCCTGCTCTCCGCGCTGCTGCGGCGCGGCGAGGGCCTGTCCTCCTTCGTCTCCGCGGGGAACCGGGCCGACGTCTCCGGCAACGACATCCTCCAGTACTGGTACGACGACGAGGCCACCGACGTCGCGCTGCTGTACCTCGAAACCCTGGGCAACCCGCGGAAGTTCACCCGCCTCGCCCGCCGGACGGCCGCGGTCAAGCCGGTGGTCGTCGCCAAGGGCGGCCGCCACACCCCGGCCGGACACGTCGTCCCCGACACCAGGCTGCCCGAGGCGACCGTCTCCGCCCTGCTGCGGCAGGCCGGCGTCATCCGGGTCGACACGGTCACGGAGCTGGTGGACGTCGGCCTCCTGCTGGCCGCGCAGCCGCTGCCCGCCGGGCCGCGAATCGCCATCCTCGGAAACTCCGAGTCCCTCGGGGTCCTCACCTACGACGCCTGCCTGGCCCAGGGCCTGCGGCCGCTGCCGCCGCTGGACCTGACGACGGCGGCCGCGCCGGCCGACTTCCGGGCCGCCCTGGCCGCCGCCCTCGCCTCCGACGACTGCGACGCGGTCGTGGTCACGGCCATTCCCTGGGTGAGCGAGCACGCACTGGCCGACGACCTCGCCGACGCGCTGCGGGAGGCCGTGGCCGAGGTTCCGGGCAAGCCCGTGGCGGTGGTGCACGTGGAGCTCGCCGCGCTCGTCGAAGCCCTGTCCGCGACGCGGGGCCTGCCCCACCCCGCCCCTTCCGGGGACCGGGACTCCGCTCCGGATCCCGCGCCTCACAAGCCGGCGGGGTTTATCGCGACCGGCCCGGCGTCCGAGGACCGGATCCCCAGCTATCCCGCCGCCGAGCGGGCCGTACGGGCCCTCGCCGAAGCCGTCCGGTACGGGCAGTGGCGCCGCGGCCTCGCCGAAGGCGGGCACGTCCCCGAGTTCGAGGACGTGGACGAGGCGGGGGCGGCCGCGCAGCTGGCCGGGCTGCTGGCCGACGTCGACGACGGAGCCGTGCTGACGCTGGCGGAATGGGACGCCCGCGAGCTGCTCGCCCGGTACGGGATCACCGTCCGCTCCGCCCTGCCCGCGCCCAGCGCCGACGCGGCGGTCCGGGCCGCCGGGATCCTGGGCTACCCGGTGGCCCTCAAGACCACCGCCCCGCACCTGCGCCACCGCGCCGACCTGGGCGGCGTACGGCTCGACCTCGCGAACGAGGCCGGGCTGCGGCGCTCGTACGAGGAGCTCACCGACCTGCTCGGCAAGCCGGCCGAGCTCCAGCCGGTGGTCCAGGCCATGGTCCCGCGCGGGGTGGACACCGTCGTCCGCTCCGTGATCGACCCGGCCGCGGGCGCAGTCCTCTCCTTCGGGCTCGCCGGCGTCGCCTCCGAGCTGCTGGGCGACACCGCCCACCGGCTGGTTCCGGCCACCGACCGGGACGCCGCCGGACTGATCCGTTCCATCCGGGCCGCACCCCTCCTCTTCGGCTGGCGCGGCAGCGACCCCGTGGACACCCCCGCCCTGGAGGAACTGCTCCTGCGGCTGTCGCGCCTGGTGGACGACCACCCCGAGGTGATCGGGGTCTCCCTGGAGCCCGTCGTGGTCGCGGCCGAGGGCCTCTCGGTGCTCAGCGCCAGCGTCCGCGTCGCGCACCCGCCCGCCCGCGGCGATCTCGGCCCGCGCACCCTCCCCAGTTACTGAGCGAGTACGACGCGGCCTGGGGGCCCCGTACGGGCCTTAGGATGGACCTCATGGCGAAATCCGGTACGACGACCCAGGGGCTGCGCACGGCGATCGAGCGCAGCGGCTACTACCCGGCCCTCGTGGCCGAGGCCGTGGAGGCCGCGGTGGGCGGCGAGCCGATCTCGTCGTACCTGGTCCACCAGGAGACGACCTTCGACTCCAACGAGGTGCGCCGCCACGTCACCGTGCTGGTCCTCACCGGCAACCGCTTCATCGTCAGCCACACCGACGAGCAGGCCGCCGACGCCGGGTCCCCGTCCCCGTACGCGACCACCTCCACCGAGTCGGTCAAGCTGTCCAGCATCTCCTCCGTGGTGCTGAGCCGCGTCGTCGCCAACCCCGAGTCCTACACCCCGGGCACGCTGCCCCGCGAGGTCGTCCTGACCATCGGCTGGGGCGCGGTCTCGCGGATCGACCTGGAGCCGGCCGCCTGCGGCGACCCGAACTGCGACTCCGACCACGGCTACACCGGCAACTCCACCGCCGACGACCTCAGCCTGCGGGTCAGCGAGGCCGGCGACGGCCCCGAGGCGGTGCGCCAGACCCTGGTCTTCGCACAGGCACTCTCCGAAGCCACAGCGGCGACGTCCGCCTCCACCCCCGCCCGCTGATGGCGTACTCCGCGGCGCAGGAGTGGCCCGAGCCGGAGCTGCTGGACCTGGCCGGTGCCCCCGTCCCGGAGTACGGCACCGGGTCCCTCGCCGACCTGCTGCCCACGCTCGCGGCCGGGCAGGGCGTCCCCGGTTTCACCGCCGCCATCGCCGAGCTGACCCCGGCCGACCGGAACTGCGTGTTCCTGGTCGACGGGATGGGCTGGGAGCAGATCAAGGCCCACCCGGACGAGGCCCCGTACCTCACCTCCCTCCTCGGCAGCTCGCGCGGCGGCACCGGCCGCCCGATCACCGCGGGCTTCCCGGCGACCACCGCCACCTCGCTGGCCTCCGTCGGCACCGGCCTGCCGCCCGCCCGGCACGGTCTGCCCGGCTACGCCGTGCGCAACCCTGCCACCGGCGAGCTGATGAACCAGCTCCGCTGGCACCCGTGGACCTCGCCCAAGCCCTGGCAGCCGTACCCGACGGTCTTCCAGCTGGCCGACAAGGCCGGTGTGGCGACCGCCCAGGTGTCTTCGCCCACCTTCCAGACCACCCCGCTGACCAAGGTCGCGCTGAGCGGCGGAACCTTCCTCGGCCGGATGACCGGCGAGGAGCGGATGGACCTGGCGGCCGACCGCCTCGCGGCCGGTGACCGCTCGCTCGTGTACACGTACTACAGCGAGCTCGACGGGGCCGGCCACCGCCACGGCGTGGACTCCGACGCCTGGCGCGGCCAGCTGATGCTGGTCGACCGGCTCGTGCAGAGGCTCGCCGAGCAGCTGCCGCCGCGCACCGCGCTGTACGTGACCGCGGACCACGGCATGGTCGACGTCCCCTTCGACGAGGACGCGCGGATCGACTACGACGAGGACTGGGAGCTCGGCGCCGGCGTGGCGCTGCTGGGCGGCGAGGGCCGGGCTCGGCACGTGTACGCGGTGCCGGGCGCGCAGAACGACGTACTGACCGTGTGGCGCGAGGTGCTCGGCGACCGGTTCTGGGTCGCGAGCCGCGAAGAGGCTCTGGAACTCGGCTGGTTCGGCGCGCCGGGGGAGTGCGACGAGCGCGTGCTGGGCCGCATCGGCGACGTGGTCGCGGCCGCCCAGGCCGATGTCGCGATCACGGCTTCGCGCAACGAGCCGAACGAGTCCGCGCTCGTCGGCATGCACGGCTCCATGACCGCGGCGGAGCAGCTGGTCCCGCTACTGGAGATCCGCTCCTGACCCTCCGCGCCACCCGTCCCTTCCTCCCCTCCCACCTCCGACCCGAAAGGTCCCGTACTTCCCATGCCCGAGCTGGTGTTCTTCTCCGGAACGATGGACTGCGGAAAGAGCACGCTGGCGCTCCAGATCGCGCACAACCGCGACGCGCGCGGGCTCCAGGGCGTGATCTTCACGCGGGACGACCGGGCGGGGGAGGGCAAGCTGTCCTCCCGCCTCGGCCTGGTGACGGAGGCGATCGAGGCGCCGGAGGGCATGGACCTGTACGCGTACCTGGTGGCCCAGCTCTCCAAGGGCGGCAGGGCGGACTACGTGATCGTGGACGAGGCCCAGTTCCTCGCTCCGGAGCAGATCGACCAGCTGGCCAGGATCGTGGACGACCTGGACATGGACGTCTTCGCCTTCGGCATCACGACGGACTTCCGCACGAAGCTCTTCCCGGGTTCGCAGCGTCTGATCGAGCTGGCGGACCGGATCGAGCAGCTCCAGGTCGAGGCCCTGTGCTGGTGCGGCGCCCGCGCGACCCACAACGCCCGCACGATAGACGGTGAGATGGTCGTCGAGGGCGCCCAGGTCGTCGTCGGCGACGTGAACCGGCCGGCGGGGGAGATCGGCTACGAGGTCCTCTGCCGCCGTCACCACCGCCGCCGCATGACCTCGGCCGCGGCCCACGCGGGCGCCCTCTCCCCGGACGTCCTCCCGGTCAACCACGCCTGACGCAGGCCGCCACGGGCGGCCCCCGGCGACCGCGGTCACTTCCGGCAGAGGGCCGTGTCGAGGAGGGCGTCCGCGTGGGCGAGGGACTCGGCGGGTGCCAAGTTGGCCGTGACGACGACGGTGGCCGCGCGGCCATCGTCCGTGGCGCCCGGGACCGAGTGGTAGCCGGGGGTGTCGCCGCCGTGGCCCCACATCAGGCCGCCGCAGCTCAGCGGGGTGCTGGACACACCGAGCCCGTACCGGGTGCCGGGCCGCCACCCCGGGCCCTCGACCTTCACGGTGGTGCGCATTTCCGCGAGCTGGGCGGGAGCCAGGAGCCGGCCGCCGATCAGGGCGGAGAAGAAGCGGTTCAGGTCGCCGGGGGTGGAGATCAGCTGTCCGGCGGACCAGCCCCAGGACGGGTCGAGCTCCGTGATGTCCTCCAGGGGCGCTCCGGGCTCCGCCGCGTGGTAGCCCCGCGGGTGAGCCTCGCGGATGCCCTCCTCGCCCACGCCGGGGAAGTACGTGTGGCGCAGTCCGGCGCGGTCGATGACCCGCCGGGTGAGCTGCTCGGCCAGAGGGCGGCCGGTGACCTTCTCGATGAGCAGACCGGCCACGACGTAGTTGGTGTTGCTGTACTCCCAGCTCGTTCCGGGGGCGAACCGCGCCTCGTGCGCCAGCGCGATGTCGAGCAGCTCGCGCGGCTGGCGATAGGTGTGGCGTCCCTTGCCGAGCACGGACTCCAGTATGTGGTCGGTGTAGTTGGGCAGTCCGCTGGTGTGCTGCAGCAGCTGGCGCACGGTGATGGAGCGGCCGTCGATTCCCTCGCCCCGCAGCAGGTTGGGCAGGTACGTCTCGACGGGGGCGTCGAGCACCACCGTGCCCTCGCCGACCAGTTGCAGGACGACCGCGGCGGTGAAGGTCTTGGTGTTGCTGCCCGCCCGCACCTGCCCGTCGACCGGAACCTTCGCCCCGGTCCTCAAGTCCGCCACCCCCGCGGTGTAGTTGCGGACGCGCCCGTCCCGGCCGACGGTGGCGGCCAGTGCCGCGGGAAACCCGTCGTCGGTCACCAGCTGCTCCAGCCCGTCGCGTACGGCGTCACGCGGACCGCGAGGCTCCGCCGCGGCCGAGGGCAGGGTGCCGGTCAAGGTCAGGGCGGCAGCCGCCGCGGCCACCGCGGCGAAGGCCAGCCGCCGCCCGGAGGAGGACGGGGCGCGACGCACGGACGGGGCTCGGCGAGGGGAACGGTCGGCCATGGAGGTGCTCCTTGTGTCGGAGAGGGCGGGGCGCGGAGGAACGCACGCCACCGCGCACCACAGGCGCACCGCGCGTCCCTCCACGTGCCTCGACCCTAGGAAGCGGCCCCGGTCCGCGGCGTCGCCCGCGGGCAGGAGGACCGCGGTACGCCCCCGCGCCCCCGACCAGTACCCCGGTCCTGCCAGGCCGTCGGCCGTCGGCCGTTTCCTTCGTCCTAGGCCAGTGGCCGGACGACGGTGAAGACCGCGCCCTCCGGGTCCGCGACCGTGGCCTGGCGGCCGCGCAGGCCCTCGCGGGGCGGGTCGATGACGCGGCCGCCGAGGTCGACGACCCTGGCCGTGGCCGCGTCGGTGTCCGCCACCTCGAAGTACGCCATCCAGTGCGGGCCGCGGTCGTGCGGCAGCGAGCGGCCCACGCCGTGCACCGCGGCCACCGGCCGGCCCTCCAGGTTGAGGGTCAGGTAGTCGAAGTCGTCGGAGGCCGTGCTGTGCGTCAGCGCCTCGTGGCCGAAGACGTGCTCATAGAACTTCCCGACCGTCGAGGTGTCCTGGGTGACCAGCTCGTTCCAGACGGGGGTGCCCGGTCCGCCGGGCAGCCGGGTGCCCATGCGGCTCTGCGCCTGCCACAGCCCGAAGATCGCGCCGAGCGGGTCGGAGCAGATCGCCACCCGCCCCGCGATGCCCGCGTCCAGCGGGCCCACCGCGACCGTGCCGCCGCACGAACGCACCGACTCGGCGGTCGCGTCGGCGTCGTCCGTGGCGAGGTACGTCGTCCAGGCCACCGGAAGATGCCGGTCCGGCGGCATCTCGCCGATCCCGGCCACCTCCCGGCCGTTCAGCACGGCGCGTACGTACGGGCCGAGCTGCTCGGGTCCCGGAACGTACTCCCACCCGAACAGGTCGGCGTAGAAGTCCTCGGTGGTCCCGAGTCCGTGCACCATGAGGCTCACCCAGCACGGGGTACCGGGCGTGCGCCGGGTTGCTTCCGCTGCCTCGGTCATGTCAGCCGTCTCCTCCGTCGTGCCGCTTACCGGTGCTGATGCTTCCACTCCGGAGGACCCGGCGCGCCCCGACCGCGCCGCATCGCGGGGGCTTGGCACGGAGTTGACCGGATCGGTGTGCCCCGCCAATGACGGGCTTGTTACGCCGGTTTCGGGCGGAGAGGAAGATGGCCGGCATGACTGCGAAACATGCGATCCTCTCCGCCGCCGAACTGAGGAACGAGCTGGCGGGTCCCCGGCCGCCGGTGCTGCTGGACGTCCGCTGGCAGCTCGGCGGCCCCGACCAGCGGCCCGCGTACGAGGCCGGGCACCTGCCCGGCGCGGTGTACGTCGACCTCGACCGCGAACTGGCAGGTCCGCCGGGGGCCGGCGGGCGCCACCCGCTGCCGGACCCGGAGGCCTTCGGGGCGGTGATGCGGCGGGCCGGCGTCTCGGCGGGCGTCCCCGTCGTTGTGTACGACGGCGGCCAGGGCTGGGCGGCCGCCCGGGCGTGGTGGCTGCTGCGCTGGACAGGTCACCCGAACGTGCGGGTCCTGGACGGGGGATTGACCGCGTGGACGGCGGCCGGAGGTGGGGTGACGGCCGATCGGGTGACTCCCGAGGAGGGCGATTTCAAGCCAACTCCGGGTGCGGTGGGGCTGCTGGACGCGGACGCGGCGGCCGTACGGGCGCGCGAAGGGGTACTCCTCGACGCACGGGCGGGGGAGAGGTACCGAGGCGAGGTCGAGCCGATCGACCCGGTCGGCGGCCACATCCCGGGCGCCCTGTCGGCGCCGACCACGGAGAACGTGGGCGCGGACGGCCGCTTCCTGCCCGCGGACGCGTTGCGGGCCCGGTTCGAGGGGCTCGGCGCCTCCGGGGGCGGCCCGGTGGGCGTGTACTGCGGCTCGGGCGTCTCCGGAGCCCATGAGGTCCTCGCGCTGGAGGTGGCCGGCATCGCGTCCGACCTCTACGCGGGCAGCTGGTCGGAGTGGTCCTCGGACCCGGCCCGCCCGGTGGCCACGGGCCCCGACCCCCAGTAGCGGGTCTGCAGGCAGGCGTACCGCCGCCGGGTCGACCCCGGCGGCGGTGCTACTCCTGCTTCTTGCGGCGGGTGCCGAAGACGATCTCGTCCCAGCTCGGCACCGCCGCGCGACGCCCGGGGCGGACCCCGTCGGCCTCGGCCTGGCGGTCGGTGGTGCCGGTCAGGCGGTCGCGGTGGCCCGCCACCGTGCGGGGCATCAGGACGTCGGCGTACGCGGAGCCCGCGCCCGCCGAGGCGGCGGGGGCCGGCGGCTCCTCCGCTTCCGGCTCCGTCGCCGGGGCGTCGGTGCGCTCGGGGACCACCATGTCGCCTCGGAAGCTCGGGACCGCCTCCAGCAGGCTCGTCAGAGTGTCCCGCTCCTCCTCCGGGTCCGGTGCGGGCGCCGGCCTGCTGTCCGGCCGCTCCAGCTGCCGGTCCAGGGCGCGGTCCAGCGGACGGTCGCGCGGCAGCCGCGCGATCCTCGGCACGAAGGGGAAGCTCGGCTCCGGCGTCGCCGGCAGGTCCTCGGACTCGCCGATCAGGGAACGGGCCTCGTCGTCCACGGCCACGACCAGCCGGCGGGGCGGGTCGTAGGTCCAGCTCGCCGAGTGCGGCTCGCCCGCGACCCGGTAGACGAGGAGGACCTCCCAGGTGCCGTCGTCGCGGCGCCAGGAGTCCCACTGCACGGATTCCTTCTCGGCCCCGCGCAGGGTCAGCCGCTCCTGCACGGCCTCGCCGAGCTGCGGCCCGGTGTTCTCGCCGGGGCGGCGCACGGGGGTCTTGCGGGCCCGCTCGGCCATGAAGGCGCGCTCGGCGAGCACGGGGCCCTCGAAGCGGCGTACGCGGTCGACGGGGATGCCGGCGAGTTGAGCGACCTCCTCCGCGGAGGCACCGGCTCGTATGCGGGCCTGGATGTCGCGGGGGCGGAGGTGGCTCTCGACCTCGATCTCGATCTGGTTCAGGCGCGCGCGGTCGTTGCGCACGGCAGCCCGCAGCCGTTCGTCGATCGGAAGCGTGTACTCCGTGCTGTCCCCAGCCTTGAGCACCAGTCGTGTGCCGTCATTTGAGACGGCCACGACACGCAGTTCGGGCATGGGGACCTCCCGGGTGGTGCCTGCCGACGTCACGTGCGTCGCTGCTTCCGCTAGTCGAGTGTGGCCTGCCCGGGTGCAGCCTGCCACAACCTTGCCGAGTTAAACCGGCGTGTCGGGCATGCGCCCTTGATCGCCGTTATGGCACGGTTACCTGTTGGGCACGCACAGTGACCGAACGGTTACTGTGCGCAGCAGGAGCCCGTGCAATACCGCGGCATCACCGGTCTTGAGTGCCGTTCTCCATCAGTCGGCCCCCTCTCCCGAGTCCGGACATCCGAAAGGAAGGACGGCCCCAGGGCTCGCCACAGTACTCCATTCGGGCCACCTGGGTGGACCGCCGCGCCGCCGAACTTCTCCCGGACGGCGGGAGTTGGCGTGCCCTCCGTCGGGTCCCACCTGCACCCGGCGTCCGATTTCGGGTGTCTTGCTTCACAGAATCACCCGAAACGGAACTATCCGCTTCGGTCAGCGGTCAGTAACTGCTGGAAGAGGAGAAGCGTGAGAGGCGGGACACACACGGGATGTCGACGGGTCGGAAGAGGACGCAGGACCCCCGGCCCGGGGGTCCTGCCGCCCTTCCCGTCGCCCGCCGGGGCTCTTCCCGGGGGGCGTGGGCGGCCCACGCCCGGCGGCCCGGGCCCGAGCCCGGGCCACGACGCGAGCGGGAGTCCGCGCCCCGACCCCGGCCCTCCGGTTCGGGGGGCCAGACGCCCGGCCCCCCCTCGAAGCGGACGCCCACGCCGACACCCGCGCCGCCGACCCCGCCGCCGAGTCCTGACGCGTCGACACCGGCGGCACGACAGAGCGCTCCCTGACGCCACGTGACACCCCCTGAGCCGAGTGGCTCCGGCCGGACCTCAGTCGCCCAGGACGCGCCGCAGGTAGTCGTTTCCGAAGACCCGGCCCGGGTCGAGCCGGTCCCGCAGCGCGGTGAACTCGCCGAACCGCGGATAGACCTGCGCGAAGTACTCCGCGTCCCGGGTGTGCACCTTGCCCCAGTGCGGCCGGCCGCCGTGCGCGGTGAAGATGCGCTCGGCCGCCGTGAAGTAGGCCTGGTACGGCGTGCCCTTGTACATGTGCACCGCGACGTACGCCGTCTCGCGCCCCGAGGCCGTCGACAGCGCGATGTCGTCCGCCGGAGCCGTCCGCACCTCCACGGGGAAGCTGATCCGCAGCCCGGAGCGGTCGACCATCGCGCGCAGCTCCCGCAGCGCCTCGACCACCCGCTCGCGCGGGAGGGCGTACTCCATTTCCACGAACCGCACCCGCCGCGGGCTGGTGAACACCTTGTACGGGATGTCCGTGTAGGTGCGCGCGGACAGGGCGCGGCTGGCCACGCGGGCGATGGAGGGGATGGTGGCGGGCACGGCGCGGCCCAGCGAGTTCACCACCTGGAAGAGGCCGTTGGAGAGGAGCTCGTCCTCGACCCAGGCGCTCACGGGTCCGGGCGGGGCGGCGGGGCCCTGGCTGCGGTTGTTCCGCTTGGTGTTGCAGTTGCCGGTGTGCGGGAACCAGTAGAACTCGAAGTGCTCGTTCTCCGCGAAGTGCTCCTCGAACTCCGAGGTCACCCGGTCGAACCCCATGGGCTCCTCACGGGCGGTCAGGAAGAAGAGCGGCTCGACGGCGAAGGTGATCGCGGTGACGATGCCGAGCGCGCCGATGCCGATCCGGGCCGCTGCGAAGACCTCGGGATTCTCCTTCTCGGAGCAGATGAGCAGCCGGCCGTCGGCGGTGACCAGCTCCAGGCCGCGGATCTGGGCGGCGATGGAGGCCGAGTCGCGGCCGGTGCCGTGGGTGCCGGTGCTGGTGGCGCCGGAGACCGTCTGCTCCATGATGTCGCCCATGTTGGTCAGCGACAGGCCCTCCCGGGCGAGGGCCCGGTTCAGCTCCTTGAGGGTCGTGCCCGCCTCCACCGTGACGGTGCCGGCGGTCCGGTCGACGGCCCGGATCCCGGCCAGGGCTTGGGGGCGTACGAGCACCCCGTCGGTCGCGGCGGCCGCGGTGAAGGAGTGGCCGGTGCCGACCGCCTTCACCCGCAGTCCCTCTTCGGCGGCCCGGCGGACCGCCTCCTGGAGCTCCCCGACCGAGGCCGGGGTCACCACGCGGGCGGGCGTGGCGGTGACGTTGCCCGCCCAGTTATGCCACGTGGTGGCCGGCCTGCTGTTCCCTGCTGTCCCCGCTGTCGCCGTCGCCATCGCTAGAGGGCTCCTCCCCTTGCGCCGGCCTCGTCAGCCGGCGGTATCCCGCGAACGCAACCGCCGCCGCGGCCACCCCCGCCGAGATGGAGACGACGTACCCGGTCCGCGCGCCGGCCGCGTCCACGACCCAGCCGGTCACGGAGGACCCGACCGCGATGCCGACCGCGAGGCCGGTGCTGATCCAGGTCATGCCCTCGGTCAGCTTCGCGTGTGGTACGTGCGCCTCGATCAGGGCCATCGTGGTGATCATCGTGGGAGCGATGGCGAGGCCCGAGACGAAGAGCGCCACGGCCAGAAACGGAAGGTTCCCGGCCAGTAGGAGGGGGATCATACTCACGGCCATCGCACATACGCCCAGTATCCAACGGCGTTCAGTCCGGCCTTTGAGATGCAGCAGGCCGAACACGATGCCGGCCAGGCAGGAACCGAGGGCCCAGACGGCCAGGATGAAGCTCGCCGAGGACTTGCTGCCCTGCTCCCCCGCGAAGGCCAGGGTGGCCACGTCGATGGAGCCGAAGATCGCGCCGGTCGCCACGAAGGTGGCCGTCAGCACCTGCAGGCCGGGCGAGCGCAGGGCCGAGGTGCGTTCCGCGCTCTCGTCGTGCGGGTGCGGGGCGGGCTCCGTGGAGGTCTGGGCGGTGAGCAGCCACACGCCGACCATCAGGCAGACGGCGGCGATCAGCGGCCCGGCCTCCGGGAACCAGGTGGTGGACAGTCCGATGGCGAGGATCGGGCCGAAGATGAAGCAGACCTCGTCCACCACCGACTCGAAGGAGTACGCGGTGTGCAGGTCGCGCGGTGAGTCCCGGTAGATGACGGTCCAGCGGGCACGGATCATCGAGCCGACGCTGGGCACGCAGCCGGCGATCGCGGCGCAGACGAAGAGCGTCCAGTCCGGCAGGCCGTTCGCGGCGGCCAGCAGCAGCCCGGTGACCGCCGCGACGGAGATCAGGGTCGCGGGACGCAGGACGCGCCGTTGGCCGTACTGGTCCACGAGCCGGGAGACCTGGGGGCCGATGACCGCGGCGGCCAGCGCCAGCGTGCCGGTGAGCGCGCTGGCCATGGCGTAGCGACCGGTGATCTCGGAGATCATCGTCAGGATGCCCACGCCGACCATGGATATCGGCAGTCGGCCAATGAGGCCGGCGGCGCTGAACCCCTTGGTGCCGGGGGCCGAGAAAATGGCGCGATAGGGACTGGGCAAGGGCCCTCCGTAAGGGACGTCGTGGGCCCATACAGGTTACGACCGCCTACGGGGCCCCCGCACGGGGGAAGGTTCCGGACTCGGAACTAAGGTTTACCTTACCTTTGTCGCCGGGCTGCTCCTGGCCGGGCCGCTTCTCCCGCGGGGACGCCGGGTGGCAGGATTCGAGGCATGTCAGACCAGCTCCTCCCGCCCGCCGGCGGGCCCGCCGCCCCGTACGACGCCCTCCTGCTGCTGTCCTTCGGCGGCCCCGAGGGACCCGACGACGTCGTGCCGTTCCTGGAGAACGTCACGCGCGGTCGCGGCATCCCGCGCGAGCGGCTCAAGGAGGTCGGGCAGCACTACTTCGGCTTCGGCGGGGTCAGCCCGATCAACGGGCAGAACCGCGCGCTGCTGGACGCGCTGCGCAAGGACTTCGCCGGGCACGGGCTGGACCTGCCGGTCTACTGGGGCAACCGGAACTGGGCCCCGTACCTGACCGACGTGATGCGGGAGATGGTCGCCGACGGCCGGCGCCGGATCGCGGTGCTGGCGACCAGCGCGTACGCCTCGTACTCGGGCTGCCGGCAGTACCGCGAGAACCTGGCCGACGCGCTGGCCACCCTCGCCGAGGAGGGGCTGGAGCTGCCGCAGGTCGACAAGCTGCGGCACTACTTCAACCACCCCGGCTTCGTACAGCCCATGATCGACGGGGTGCTCGCCTCGCTCGCCTCGCTGCCCGAGGAGGTCCGGGGCGGGGCCCACCTCGCCTTCACCACGCACTCCATCCCGACGGCCGCCGCGGACGCCTCCGGCCCCGTGGAGGACCACACCGGGGGCGGCGAGGGCGGCGCCTACGTCAAGCAGCACCTCGACGTCGCCCGGGTGATCGCGGACGAGGTGGCCGTGAAGACCGGGACCGCGCACCCGTGGCAGCTCGTCTACCAGTCCCGCAGCGGCGCCCCGCACATCCCGTGGCTGGAGCCGGACATCTGCGACCACCTGGAGGCCCTGCACGCCGAGGGCGCCCCCGCCGTCGTGATGGTGCCCATCGGCTTCGTCTCCGACCACATGGAAGTCCTGTACGACCTGGACACCGAGGCCACCGCCAAGGCGGCCGAACTGGGCCTGCCCGTCGCGCGCTCCGCGACCGTCGGCGCCGATCCGGTGTTCGCCGGGGCCGTACGGGAGCTGGTGCTGGAGCGGGCCGCCAAGGAACGCGGGGAGCGCGCCGCGGAGTGCTGGGTGGGCACGCTGGGGCAGAGCCACGACCTGTGCGCGGTGGGCTGTTGCCCGGCGCGCAGCCCCCGGCCGGCGGCCGCGGGCGCCGACAGTCCGTACGCGTAGGAAGAGGAACCGTGATCTCCGAAGAGCTGAAGGCCGAACTGCTGGACGTGGGCCTGGAGGCCGCCCGCCAGGCCGGGGCTCTGCTGCGCGACGGCCGGCCGGCCGATCTGGCGGTGGCGGCGACCAAGAGCAGCCCGATCGACGTGGTGACCGAGATGGACATCGCGGCGGAGAAGCTGATCACCGGCATCCTCGCCGAGCGGCGGCCCGAGGACGGGCTGCTGGGCGAGGAGGGCGCGGACACCCCGGGGACCAGCGGGGTCCGCTGGGTCGTCGACCCGCTCGACGGCACCGTGAACTACCTCTACGGGCTCCCGAGCTGGGGCGTGTCCATCGCCGCCGAGTACGACGGCGAGACCGTGGTGGGCGTCGTGGCGGCGCCCATGCGCGGGGAGACGTACCACGCGGTGCTCGGCGGCGGGGCCTGGCTGGGCACGGCGCGCCTCGCGTGCCGGCCGGCGGCGCCGCTGGACCAGGCACTGCTCGGCACGGGCTTCGCGTACGTGCAGACCCGGCGGGCCCACCAGGCCGAGATCGCGGCCCGGATCATCCCGCTGGTACGGGACATCCGGCGGGGCGGGTCGGCGGCGCTGGACCTGTGCGACGTGGCCGCCGGGCGGCTGGACGGGTACTACGAGCGGGGGCTGAACCCCTGGGACCTGGCCGCCGGCGAGCTGATCGCGCGGGAGGCAGGGGCCGTGACGGGCGGCCGGCCGGGGGAGCGGGCCTCGGGGGAGCTGACGCTGGCGGCCACCCCCGCGGTGTTCGCCTCGATGCAGCCGCTGCTGGAGGAGTCCGGGGCCTGGCACGACTGACCGGTCCCGCGGCGCCCCGGCCCGGTCGGGGCGGGCCGCAGTCGCCGGAAGCACGCGAACCCCGGCTGCCCGAGAGGGCGGCCGGGGTTCGCGCCGTGCGGGAGCCGTGAGGGATCAGCAGGTCGGCTCGGGTCGGGTCGGCAAGGTCAGGTCAGCAGGCGGGCACGGTGGCCGTGACCGGCACCCCGTGCTCGGCGGCGAGGCGCTGGAGGTCTTCCAGCTCCGCCTGTTCCACTTCCGCGAGGAAGTCGTCGCCCGTCTCGCGGGCGTGCATGAGGTCCGACTGCGTCGCCCTGATGCGCTGCAGGAGACCCGCGGTGAATGCGTCCATGATGGGTTCGCCCCCTCTTCGTGGGTCGGCGGCGGCACGTGGCTGTCCGCCGTCAGGGAGTGGATGGGGTGTGGTGACGTCCTCCCCGGCGCTCCGGGCGCAGAAACCTCTCAAGGCCAGGGAATCCTCACTTCCGTACCGTGAGCCCCTCCACGAGCCGCCTTACAGCCGGTTTACGGCCGAAACGTGCAGGATGGACGACGCAATACACGTGTGCCCTTCTGGGCTCGGAGGAAGGAAACGACGTGCGCGTACTCGTCGTCGAGGACGAGCAGCTGCTCGCCGATGCGGTGGCCACCGGACTGCGCCGGGAGGCCATGGCCGTGGACGTCGTGTACGACGGCGCCGCCGCCCTGGAGCGGGTCGGCGTGAACGACTACGACGTGGTCGTGCTCGACCGGGACCTCCCGCTCGTGCACGGCGACGACGTGTGCCGGAAGATCGTCGAGCTCGGCATGCCCACCCGCGTGCTCATGCTGACCGCCTCGGGTGACGTCAGCGACCGGGTGGAGGGCCTGGAGCTCGGGGCGGACGACTACCTGCCCAAGCCCTTCGCCTTCACCGAGCTGACCGCCCGCGTACGGGCCCTCGGCCGGCGCACCACGGTCGCGCTGCCGCCCGTACTGGAGCGTGCCGGGATCAAGCTGGACCCGAACCGGCGCGAGGTGTTCCGCGAGGGCAAGGAGGTGCAGCTGGCGCCGAAGGAGTTCGCGGTGCTGGAGGTCCTCATGCGCAGCGAGGGGACCGTCGTCTCCGCCGAGCAGCTGCTGGAGAAGGCCTGGGACGAGAACACCGACCCGTTCACCAACGTCGTACGGGTGACGGTCATGACCCTGCGGCGCAAGCTCGGGGAGCCGCCGGTCATCGTCACCGTGCCCGGTTCCGGATACCGGATCTGACGCGTGGCAACCAGCCCGGCGCCCCCGGCGGCGCCACCGAAACCGACCTGGGACCCCGGCCAGCCCGAGGGTCCCTTCCCGTGGCTGCGCCCGACGATCCGGATACGCCTCACGCTGCTCTACGGCGGGATGTTCCTGATCGCGGGCATCCTGTTGCTGTCGATCATCTACCTGCTGGCGGCACAGGCGCTGCGGCAGGGCAACGCCCTCATGTACGAGATCGTCGACGGCCAGAACGTCCAGGTCACCAGCACCACCTGCCCGGTGTCGAGGATCAACCAGCTCGAACAGTTCAACACCGCGATGAAGGCCTGCGCGCTGGAACAGCGCCGGCACGCCCTGGACGACCTGCTGAGCCGCTCGCTCATGGCCCTGCTGGGGCTGAGCATCATCGCCTTCGCGTTCGGCTACGCGATGGCCGGCCGGGTGCTCTCGCCGCTGGGCAAGATCACCCGTACCGCCCGCCGGGTGGTCGGCACCGACCTGACCCGGCGGATCGAGCTGGACGGGCCGGACGACGAGCTCAAGGAGCTCGCCGACACCTTCGACGAGATGCTCGACCGGCTGGAGCGGGCCTTCACAGCGCAGCAGAGGTTCGTCGCGAACGCCTCGCACGAGCTGCGCACGCCGCTCGCGATCAACCGGACCCTGCTGGAGGTGCACCTCTCCGATCCGGGGGCCCCGGTGGAGCTCCAGCAGCTGGGGAAGACCCTGCTCGCCACGAACGAGCGCAGCGAGCAGCTGGTCGAGGGCCTGCTGCTGCTGGCCCGCAGCGAGAACCAGATAGTGGAGCGCAAGCCCGTGGACCTGGCGGAGGTCGCCTCGCGCGCCGTCGACCAGGTGCGGGGCGAGGCCGAGGCGAAGGGCGTGGAGATCCGCGGCGAGCGCGCGCCGGCCGTGGTCCAGGGCAACGGCGTGCTGCTGGAGCGGATCGCCCTCAACCTGGTGCAGAACGCCGTCCGGTACAACGTGCCGGAGGCGGGCTGGGTGGAGGTCACCACCGAGGTCCAGCACGGTCAGGCGGTCCTCCTGGTATCGAACACGGGTCCCGTTGTTCCCGCGTACGAGGTGGACAACCTCTTCGAGCCCTTCAGGCGGCTGCGTACGGAGCGCACGGGCAGTGACAAGGGTGTCGGGCTGGGCCTGTCGATCGCGCGCTCCGTGGCGCGCGCACACGGCGGAAGGATCCAGACGACCCCCCGGGAAGGCGGTGGCCTCGTGATGCGTGTCACTCTTCCCTTGTGAGTCTCGCACTCCGTGTTCGCTGCTGGCTGAATGCTTGCCCTCTGAAAGCAATTGCTCCTGTGTGATCGATCACAGTGGCGAGTGTCGGTGCATGTGCGTTCAGTGACCCTGGGGCGGCCGGAAAGCCCGGGAAGTCCGGGTTTCCGGCCCCCTGTATGGCGGGAAATACACGGGGTGGCGTTTGTGCAAGACGGCCCTCGGACCGTGTACGGTCCCGGTCGTCATCCCAGCCAATCGCCCTTCAGGTGGGCGGCTGGGTGTCGATTGAGTAACAGACCTTGATGTGAGGCAAAATCTCCGCCTCAGGTCGGGCACAAGTCCGGCCTCTCGTGCGTTACGTGCGCTGAGACACCGCTAACACCCAGAGGGGGAGAGCGAACAATGGCAACGGACTACGACACCCCGCGCAAGACAGACGACGACGTCGACAACGACAGCATTGAAGAGCTGAAGGCCCGACGTAACGAGAAGTCGTCCTCGTCCGTGGACATGGACGAATTCGACTCGGCCGAGAGCCTGGAGCTTCCCGGCGCGGACCTCTCCAATGAGGAGCTGGCCGTCCGGGTCCTGCCCAAGCAGGCCGATGAGTTCACCTGCATGAGCTGCTTCCTGGTGCATCACCGCAGCCAGCTGGCGCGCGAGAAGAACGGTCAGCCGATCTGTCGCGACTGCGACTGAGAGGCGTCGGCCGTGGCTGGCTCGACACCCTTTCGGAGGCGACGCTTCCGGAAGTCTGGTGATCCGGCGGAGGCGCAGGTGGCACCCCCGGACCCGGAAACGGGTTCCGGAGGCCCCGGCGGCTCCGCCAGTGAAGCGATCGCCGTGCCCTCCGACACCGCCCCGGCGGTGCCGTCGGTCACAGAGCCCGGCGAGGGGGCCCGGCCCAGGCCCGGGGCCCGTCGGCTGCAAGCCGTCAAGAAGGGTGTACGCAAGGGCGGCGAAGGTGTCAGGCACGCCGCCCTCTACATCACCGAGAGGGTCATCGAGAACGCACCGCGCGTTCCCGTTCGGGACCTCGCGACCCTGCGCGCGCAGTTCCCGGGCCTCGGCCCCGAGCAGCTTGCCGACAAGCTGATCTCGGGCGCCGCCAACGCCACCTCGACCGTCGGCGCCGGGATCGGCGCGGCGGCCATGCTGCCCGTCCCGCCCGCGATGCCGGCGGAGCTGGCCGCGGAGATCACCGGGGTCGCCGCGATCGAGCTGAAGCTCATCGCCGAACTCCACGAGGTCTACGGGCTCCGCGCGCCCGGCAGCCTCCGGCAGCGCAGCTACGCCTACCTGACCTCCTGGACGGAGGAGCGCGGGGTCGACCTGACCAAGCCGACCACGCTGAACGCGGCGCTCGGCGGGCAGATGAAGCGCGAACTGCGACAGCAGATCATGAAGCGGATGTTCCGCAACCTTCCGAACCTGATGCCGTTCATGGTGGGCGCCGCCGTCGGCGCGGTCATGAACCGGCGCGACACCCGCAAACTCGCCGAGAAGGTCCGTGGCGACCTGCGCCGCAGGGCCGTGGCGTGGGATGCCCTGCCCGCCCTGCCGCCCCTGGAGCAGCCCACACAGCCCCTTCCCGAGGCCACCAGGGCCGCACTCGAGGGTGGGGAGCCGGGCACCCACGGCTGAGACCGGCCGCAGCCGGGCGCGCGGGCGCTACTCGGACGGGACGGCCCGGGCCTTCGCCGCGCGGATCGCCGCGACCAGGGCCGCGGGCTCGCGGGTGGAGACGTAGACGTACGGGGTCGGGTCCGCGGGGTCGGTGACCTCGACGCGGACCGCGGTCGGCACGTAACTGCGCAGCAGCATGAAGGCGCGCGTGTCCGCCTTGTGCGTGCGCCAGGCGCGCGACTCCTCGGCGTCCAGCACCTCCGGCTCACCCAGCGCGGTCACCGGGATCCGCGCCTCGCCGACCGCCAGCGCCCCGTTCACCACGCGCACGCGCGCGGAACCGTACGAGCTCACCAGCAGTCCGCTCAGCGCGGTGCCCCCGACCAGGCCGGCCAGCAGCGGCATCGTGCCCAGCGGCAGCAGCATCAGCGCGCACGCGAGGCCGGTCAGTACGGCGATGCCCCACCAGGAGCGGGGGGCGGTCAGACGTTCGTCGTGGTGCGCGGGGGAGAGCTGCATGAGCTCAAGCCTGCCACGGGGCGACCGGTGGGTAGCCGCGCGGGTAAGGTCTGCGGCTGTGAGTGGACGAAACACAGCGTTGACGCCCCCGGCCGATGCCACGGCGCCGGTCCGGCACCCCGATGCCCCGGCACCCGGAGAGCTCCTCGGTGCGCACTACGAGCACTGTTTCGGCTGCGGCGAGGGCCAGCCGCACGGCCTCCACCTGGAGGCCCGCGCGGGCGAGGGCGTGCGCGTCACCGCCGAGTTCACCGTCAAGCCCGCACACCAGGGCGCTCCCGGCCTCGCCCACGGCGGCGTGCTCGCCACCGCGCTCGACGAGACGCTGGGCTCCCTGAACTGGCTGCTGCGCGTCATCGCGGTGACGGGGCGGCTGGAGACCGACTTCGTACGGCCCGTGCCCGTGGACACCGTGCTGTACCTGGAGGCCGAGGTCACCGCCGTCGCCGGGCGGAAGATCTACTGCACCGCCGTCGGCCGGATAGGCGGCCCGCAGGGCCCGGTCGCCGTGCGCGCCGACGCCCTCTTCATCGAGGTGAAGGTCGACCACTTCATCGACAACGGTCGGCCCGAGGAGATCCGGGCGGCGATGGCCGACCCGGACCAGGTCAGGCGCGCACGCGCCTTCGAGGTGAACCCCTGATGTCCCTGAACCACAACGGACCCCGCCACGAGGTCGACGTGCTGATCCGCCGCGTCGATCCGGAGGTCCCCATTCCCGCGTACGGCCACCCCGGCGACGCCGGCTGCGACCTGGTGACGACCCAGGCCGCGGAGCTGGCGCCCGGCGAGCGGACCGTGCTGCCCACCGGAGTGTCCATCGCCCTGCCCGACGGGTACGCGGCGTTCGTGCACCCCAGGTCCGGCCTGGCCGCACGCTGCGGGCTAGCCCTCGTGAATGCCCCGGGGACGGTGGATGCCGGGTACCGTGGGGAGATCAAGGTGATCGTGGTCAATCTCGACCCTCGCGAGAGCGTCCGGTTCGAGCGTTTCGACCGCATTGCCCAGCTGGTTGTCCAGCGGGTCGAGAAGGTGCGCTTCCACGAGGTGGCGGAACTTCCCGGCTCGGCCCGGGCCGAGGGGGGCTTCGGCTCCACCGGCGGTCATGCGGCCGTGGCCGGATCCGGGGCTGGTCAGCAGGGTGGGAATGGCTACGCTTCGGTCGTAACCGACCGGGAAGGACAGTGACGTGTTCGGACGTCGCAAGAAGAACGACTCCGCCAAGGACGGCGGCGCGGCCGAGCAGGTCGTAGACGGCGTCGGCTCCGGTGAGCCGGACGACGCGGGCGAGCAGGACGGCGCTGCCACGCCGCGCCGCGTGAACCTGCCTCCCGCCCCGCGGCCCGACGGCCCGTGGGACGTCTCCGAGGTGCTCGGGAACCCGGCCGACGGCCGGGTCGACCTGGGCGGCATCCTCGTACCCGGTGTCGAGGGCATGGAACTGCGCGTCGAGGTCGCGGGTGACGCGATCGTGGCCGCGACCGTGGTCCTGGGCGACAGTGCCGTGCAGCTGCAGGCCTTCGCCGCGCCCAAGAAGGAAGGCATCTGGGGCGAGGTCCGCGAAGAGATCGCCGCGGGCATCACCCAGCAGGGCGGCATCATCGACGAGGCCCAGGGTTCGCTGGGCTGGGAGCTGCGCGCACAGGTGCCCGTACCGCTCCCGGACGGACAGACCGGCGCCCAGCTGGTCCGCTTCGTCGGCGTCGACGGTCCGCGCTGGTTCCTGCGCGGCGTCATCTCCGGCCAGGGCGCGGTGCGCCCCGAGTCGGCGGGCGTGCTGGAGCAGATCTTCCGGGACACCGTCGTCGTCCGCGGCGACGGCCCGATGGCCCCCCGCGACCCGATCGTCCTGAAGCTGCCGAACGACGCCCAGATGGTGCCGGACGGCGTGCAGACGGAGGAGCAGGAAGGCTCCCGCTTCGGCGGCGGCATGGGCCAGCTGGAGCGCGGCCCGGAGATCACCGAGGTCCGCTGACCTCGGACGGCCCCGTGCGCACAGGGGGCCGTCGCATGTTTTCGGCCGGTGGGCCCCACTCCTTCGGGGTGGGGCCCACCGGTCTTCGCGCGCCCGCCCGTGCCCGCCGCGCGGGGACCCCGCCCGCGGCGTCAGGGATCCGTCAGGGATCGGCGCCCGGGCGGTGATCGGGGCATGGTCGTCCCGGACGTCCCCGAGAATGGGCGCATGGGACGCGGCAAGCTCAGGATCTATCTCGGCGCGGCACCCGGTGTGGGCAAGACCTACGCGATGCTCTCCGAGGGCCACCGCAGGGTGGAGCGGGGCGCGGACCTCGTCGTCGGCTTCGTCGAGCACCACGGGCGGCCGCGCACGGAGGTCATGCTGCACGGTCTCGAACGGGTGGAGCGCAAGGCCCTCACCTACCGCGGAGCCTCCTTCACCGAGATGGACGTGGACGCGCTGCTCGCCCGCGGCCCCGCCATCGCGCTCGTCGACGAACTCGCGCACACCAACGTGCCCGGCTCGCGCAACGCCAAGCGCTGGCAGGACGTCGAGGAGCTGCTGCGGGCCGGGATCGACGTCGTGTCCACGGTCAACATCCAGCACCTGGAGTCCCTGGGGGACGTGGTCGAGTCGATCACCGGGGTGCGGCAGCGGGAGACCGTGCCCGACGAGGTGGTCCGCCGGGCCGACCAGATCGAGCTGGTCGACATGTCCCCGCAGGCGCTGCGCCGGCGGATGGCGCACGGGAACATATACAAGCCCGAGAAGGTCGACGCGGCCCTGTCCAACTACTTCCGGCCCGGCAACCTCACGGCCCTGCGCGAGCTGGCGCTGCTGTGGGTCGCCGACCGGGCGGACGAGTACCTCCAGCAGTACCGGGGCGAGCACGGCATCCGCTCGACCTGGCAGGCGCGCGAGCGGATCGTCGTCGGGCTGACCGGCGGGCCGGAGGGGCGCACGCTCGTCCGGCGCGCCTCGCGGATGGCGGCCAAGGGCTCGGGCAGCGAGCTCCTCGCCGTCTACATCGCCCGCAGCGACGGGCTGACCGCGGCCTCGCCGAAGGAGCTCGCGGTCCAGCGGACCCTGGTCGAGGACCTGGGCGGAACGTTTCACCATGTGATCGGCGACGACATTCCGGACGCGCTGCTGGAGTTCGCGCGCGGGGTCAACGCCACCCAGATCGTGCTCGGCTCCAGCCGCCGCCGCTCGTGGCAGTACGTCTTCGGCCCCGGCGTCGGCGCGAGCGTGGCCCGCGACTCCGGACCCGACCTCGACGTGCACATCGTCACGCACGAGGAGGTCGCCAAGGGGCGCGGCCTGCCCGTGGTGCGCTCGGCGGCCCGGCTCGGGCGGCCCCGGATCCTCGCCGGCTGGCTGGTGGGCGTGGTCTTCCCGCCGTTGCTGTGCCTGCTGCTGACGCATGTCGCGTGGGACCCCGGCCTCGCCAACGACATGCTGCTCTTCCTGGCGCTGACGGTCGCGGCGGCGCTGCTCGGCGGCCTCTGGCCGGCCCTCGCCTCCGCCGCCGTCGGCTCCCTGCTGCTGAACTACTACTTCGCCCCGCCGCTGCACCGGTTCGCCGTCTCCGACGCCCGGAACATCGTCGCCATCGCCGTCTTCGTCGGCGTGGCCGTCTCCGTGGCGTCCGTGGTCGATCTGGCCGCGCGGCGCACCCACCAGGCGGCCCGGCTGCGCGCCGAGTCCGAGATCCTCTCCTTCCTGGCCGGCAGCGTGCTGCGCGGCGAGACCACGCTGGACGCGCTGCTGGAGCGGGTGCGAGAGACCTTCGCGATGGAGTCGGTGGCCCTGCTGGAGCGGGAGAACGACGTGGACCCCTGGAAGCCGGCCGGCAGCGTCGGCCCGCGCCCCGCCGAGCGGCCCGAGGACGCCGATGTGGACATGCCCATCGGCGACCACATGGCGCTGGCCCTGTCCGGGCGGGTCCTGCCCGCCGAGGACCGCCGGGTGCTGGGTGCCTTCGCGGCCCAGGCGGCCGTGGTCCTGGACCGCCAGCGGCTGGTCGGCGAGGCCGAGGAGGCCCGCCGGCTGGCCGAGGGGAACCGGATCCGGACCGCGCTGCTGGCCGCCGTCAGCCATGACCTCCGTACGCCGCTGGCCTCCATCAAGGCCTCCGTGAGCTCCTTGCGCTCCGACGACGTGGAGTGGTCCGAGCAGGACCGGGCGGAGCTCCTGGAAGGCATTGAGGAGGGCGCCGACCGCCTCGACCACCTCGTGGGCAACCTGCTCGACATGTCCCGGCTGCAGACCGGCACCGTCACCCCGCTCATCCGGGAGATCTACCTCGACGAGGTGGTCCCGATGGCGCTGGGCGGCGTACCGGAGGACAGCGTGCTGCTGGACGTGCCCGAGACGCTGCCCATGGTGGCGGTGGACCCGGGGCTGCTGGAGCGGTCCGTCGCCAACGTGGTGGAGAACGCCGTCAAGTACAGCCCGCCCGGGCAACCGGTGCTGGTGGCGGCCAGCTGCCTCGGCGACCGCGTCGAGGTACGGGTCGTCGACCGCGGGCCGGGGGTCCCCGAGGAGGCCAGGGACCGGATCTTCGCCCCCTTCCAGCGGCACGGTGACGCCCCGCGCGGGTCCGGAGTGGGCCTCGGGCTCGCGGTCGCCCGCGGATTCGCCGAGGCCATGGACGGCACCCTGACGGCCGAGGACACCCCCGGCGGAGGGCTGACGATGGTGCTCACCCTGCGGGCGGTGCCCCCCGGACCCGTTGAACCGGTGGAACCCATGGAACGAGATCACGACAGTGATCGGATGACACGACAGAAGGCAGGACCTCAATGACCCGGGTGCTCGTGGTGGAAGACGAGCCGCAGATCGTCCGAGCCCTTGTGATCAACCTGAAGGCCCGCCAGTACGAGGTGGACGCCGCGGCCGACGGCGCGAGCGCGCTGGAGCTCGCGGCGGCCCGCCACCCCGACGTGGTCGTCCTCGACCTCGGACTCCCCGACATGGACGGCATCGAGGTGATCAAGGGCCTGCGGGGCTGGACCCGGGTGCCGATCCTGGTCCTCTCCGCCCGCCAGACCTCCGACGAGAAGGTCGAGGCGCTGGACGCGGGGGCCGACGACTACGTCACCAAGCCCTTCGGCATGGACGAGCTGCTGGCCCGGCTGCGCGCCGCCGTCCGCCGCGCCGAACCCTCGGCCGGTTCCGGCGAGGACGAGGTGATCGTGGAGACCGAGGGCTTCACGGTGGACCTGGCCGCGAAGAAGGCCGTGCGCGAGGGGCGCGACGTACGCCTGACGCCGACCGAGTGGCACCTGCTGGAGGTGCTGGTCCGCAACGGCGGCAAGCTGGTCGGCCAGAAGCAGCTGCTCCAGGAGGTCTGGGGGCCGTCGTACGGCACCGAGACCAACTATCTGCGGGTCTACATGGCCCAACTGCGGCGCAAGCTGGAGGCGGAACCCTCGCACCCCCGGCACTTCATCACCGAACCGGGCATGGGATACCGCTTCGAGAGGTAGTGGGCACGCCGGTAGGCTTCCTTGTATGAGTGCTGAACCGCGTCCCGAGAAGCTCGCGAAGCCGGCCAGGCCGGCGGGCCGGTTCCGCCGGATGATCGAGCGGCTGTCCACGTCGCAGGAGGAGCTGCATTCGGCGGAGCTGCAGGAGGACGCAGAAGCCGCGGGGTGCACGCGTATCTGCGACTGCCACGACCGCCAGATAGTCAAGGTGACCGGAACCCTGCGTACCGTCACCCTGCGGCCGCGGGCGGGCGTCCCCGCGCTGGAAGCGGAGCTCTTCGACGGCTCCGCCGCCCTGGACGTGGTCTGGCTCGGGCGTCGCTCGATCGTGGGAATCGAGCCGGGACGACGCATGATCGCCTCCGGGCGCATCTCGATGAGTCATGGCCGTCGGGTGCTCTTCAACCCGAAGTACGAACTCCGACCGCTCGGACAGGAGCACTGACCGGTGACGTCATTCGACAAACCGACCCCCCCGGAACCCGCCGCCACGCCGTCCGAGGACCAGAGCGCGGTGACGCAGGCGGCGCTGTTCGACGCCTTCGGAGGCATCCGGGGCACCGTGGAGACGATGCTCCCCGGGTTGCTCTTCGTCATGATCTACACGATCAACAAGGACCTGAAGTGGTCCGCCTTCGCCGCGGGCGCCGTCGCGGTGCTCCTGGTGATCGTCCGGCTGCTGCGCAAGGACACGGTGAAGCACGCCTTCAGCGGGGTCTTCGGCGTGGGTGTGGGCGTGGCCTTCGCCCTCTTCACGGGCAGCCCGAAGGGCTTCTACCTGCCGGGCATGATCTACGGGGCCGGGCTCGGGGTGGCCTTCACGCTCTCCGCGCTGGTGGGCTTCCCGCTGCTGGGCGTGATCCTGGGCCCGGTGTTCAAGGAGAACCTGTCCTGGCGCACCCGCAACCCCGGGCGCAAGAAGGCGTACACCAAGGCCAGCCTGGCCTGGGGCCTGATCTTCCTCGCCAAGTACGCGATCCTCTTCCCGCTGTACTGGTGGGGTGACGCGACGCAGCTGGGCTGGGTGCTGATCGGGCTGAAGCTGCCGCCGATAGTGCTCGCGGTGTACTTCACCTGGGTCTTCCTGGCGAAGGCGCCGCCGCCGATCGACGTGATCGCGGAGTGGGAGGCGAAGGAGGCTGCGGAGGCCGCCGCCAAGGGGCCGAAGGCCTGAGGGCCCACAGCTGACGAAAGGGGCGGGACCGGCCCGGATGGCCGGTTCCGCCCCTTTCGTGCTGCCGGGCCCCGCCCGCCGGGCGGCACTGCGTGCGCCATCCTGGCGGCGGGAGCGCGTCTGTGGGCGCAGGGTGAGCCCGCAGACGCCGGCGGCCTGCGGCGCGCGGCCGGGCCCGTGGCGCGCGGCCGCCGGGGCCGCCGGGGCCGTCCACGGTCCGCGACGTGCCCGGGAGCGGGCGTTCGTGTCGGGCCGGCCCGAGGGCGGGAAGCCCGAAGGGGGCGCGCCCTGCGGGGCGCGCCCCCTTCGTCGTCGAGCGTGACCGCAGGGCCAAGGGCTAGCCGCGGGCCTGGAGGAGGTCCTCCAGCTGCTCCTCGCGGGCCTGGGCGGCCACGAAGAGGAGCTCGTCGCCCGGCTCCAGGGTCTCCTCGCCGTGCGGGGTGAGCACCCGGTTGCCGCGGATGATCGTGACCAGCGAGGTGTCCTCGGGCCAGGTGATCTCGCTGATCTGGGTGCCCGCGACCGAGGAGTCGGCCGGCAGGGTCAGCTCGACGAGGTTGGCGTCGCCGTGGCTGAAGCGCAGCAGCCGCACCAGGTCGCCGACGCTGACGGCCTCCTCGACCAGGGCCGACATCAGGCGCGGCGTGGAGACGGCCACGTCGACGCCCCAGGACTCGTTGAAGAGCCACTCGTTCTTGGGGTTGTTCACACGGGCCACCACGCGCGGCACCCCGTACTCGGTCTTGGCGAGCAGCGAGACGACGAGGTTGACCTTGTCGTCGCCGGTCGCCGCGATGACCACGTTGCAGCGCTGGAGCGCCGCCTCGTCGAGCGAGGTGATCTCGCAGGCGTCGGCCAGCAGCCACTCGGCCTGCGGCACCCGCTCCACCGAGATGGCGGTCGGCGCCTTGTCGACCAGAAGCACCTCGTGGCCGTTCTCCAGCAGTTCGCCCGCGATGGAGCGACCCACCGCGCCTGCCCCGGCGATCGCGACCCTCATGCGTGTGCCTCCTCAGGACCTTCGGCGAACGCCGCCTCGACCTTGTCGATCTCGTCCGTGCGCATCATCACGTGGACGAGGTCGCCCTCCTGGAGGACGGTCGCCGACGTGGGCAGCATGGCCTCGCCCAAGCGGGTGAGGAAGGCGACGCGGACGCCGGTCTCCTCCTGGAGCTTGCTGACCTTGTGCCCGATCCACGCGGCGGAGGTGTGCACCTCGGCGAGCTGCACGCCGCCACTCGGGTCGCGCCACAGCGGCTCGGCGCCCGACGGCAGCAGCCGGCGCAGCATCTGATCGGCGGTCCACCGCACGGTGGCGACCGTGGGGATGCCGAGGCGCTGGTAAACCTCGGCGCGCTTGGGGTCGTAGATGCGGGCGGCGACGTTCTCGACGCCGAACATTTCCCGGGCCACGCGGGCGGCGATGATGTTGGAATTGTCACCACTGCTGACGGCGGCGAAGGCGCCCGCGTCCTCGATTCCCGCCTCCCTCAGGGTGTCCTGGTCGAAGCCGACCCCGGTGACGCGGCGACCGCCGAATCCGGCGCCGAGCCGGCGGAATGCGGTGGGGTCCTGGTCGACGACGGCGACCGTATGTCCCTGCTGTTCCAGGGTTTGCGCGAGGGCGGAGCCCACTCTTCCGCAGCCCATAATGACGATGTGCACGGCCGTCCTTCCGGCTGTCAGCGACTCGCTGGTTCCCAGCCTCATTGCATGCTCTGGTTTAACAGGGTCTCAGACCATGGCCCAAGCTACACACGGGCGGTCACCGGTGGGGCCCCTTGCGCGGCAGTCGTGGCGCGGTCGGGGAGGAATTGCGGCGGGATTGCGGTGTAAGGGGGTGCGGGGTTCGTCAGGTTGATTTCGAACGCTTACGATCCTCTGCGTGTCCAAACTGACCGACGTGCCCAAACGGATCCTGATCGGCCGGGCGCTACGCAGCGACCGCCTCGGAGAAACACTCCTTCCCAAGCGGATCGCCCTTCCTGTCTTCGCGTCCGACCCGCTCTCCTCGGTGGCATATGCCCCTGGCGAGGTCCTGCTGGTCCTGTCGATCGCGGGCGTGTCGGCGTACCATTTCAGCCCCTGGATCGCGCTCGCGGTCGTCGTGCTGATGTTCACGGTCGTCGCGTCGTACCGCCAGAACGTCCACGCCTACCCGAGCGGTGGCGGGGACTACGAGGTCGCCAACACGAACCTCGGACCCAAGGCCGGCCTGACCGTGGCGAGCGCCCTGCTCGTCGACTACGTCCTGACCGTCGCCGTGTCGATCTCCTCCGGAGTCGAGAACCTCGGCTCCGCGGTGCATTTCGTCATCGAGCACAAGGTGCTCTCGGCGACCGTCATGATCCTTCTGCTCACGCTGATGAACCTGCGCGGTGTGAAGGAATCCGGCAAGCTCTTCGCGATCCCGACCTATATCTTCGTCGCCGCCGTATTCGTCATGATCGGCTGGGGTGCCTGGAAGGGCATCGTCCTCGGCGAGACCCTGACGGCACCGACCGCCGACCTCGAGATCAAACCCGAGCAACAGGGGCTGGCCGGTTTCGCGATGGTCTTCCTGCTGCTGAGGGCCTTCTCGTCCGGCTGTGCGGCCCTGACCGGCGTCGAGGCCATCAGCAACGGCGTACCCGCCTTCCGCAAGCCGAAGAGCAAGAACGCCGCGTCCACCCTGGCCTACATGGGCGGCCTGGCGGTCACCATGTTCTGCGGGATCATCGGCCTGGCCATGGCCAGCGACGTGAGGATGGCCGAGAACCCCGCCGAGGACCTGCTGGCGAACGGCGTCCCGGTCGGCCCCGAGTACATCCAGAACCCGGTGATCTCGCAGGTGGCCGAGGCCGTCTTCGGTGATGGCAGCTTCCTCTTCATCCTGCTCGCCGCGGCCACCGCGCTGGTGCTCTTCCTCGCGGCGAACACCGCGTACAACGGCTTCCCGCTGCTCGGTTCGATCCTCGCGCAGGACCGCTACCTGCCGCGCCAGCTGCACACCCGGGGTGACAGGCTCGC
Source organism: Streptomyces sp. NRRL F-2580 (assembly GCF_000720115.1). Classification (GTDB taxonomy): domain Bacteria; phylum Actinomycetota; class Actinomycetes; order Streptomycetales; family Streptomycetaceae; genus Streptomyces. Next base: position 25,834 of record NZ_JOIR01000008.1, on the reverse strand, counting down.
CTTCTCCAACGGCATCGTGCTCCTCGCCGGCGCCGCGATCCTGCTCGTCTGGATCTACGAAGCGGACTCGACCAAGCTGATCCAGCTCTACATCGTCGGCGTGTTCGTCTCCTTCACGCTGAGCCAGATCGGCATGGTCCGGCACTGGAACCGCCACCTGAAGACGGAGCGCGACGCCGCCGCCCGCCGTCGGATGCACCGCTCCCGGGCGATCAACGCCTTCGGCGCCTTCTTCACCGGCATGGTGCTGGTCATCGTCCTCGCCACCAAGTTCACCCACGGCGCGTGGGTGGCCCTGCTCGGCATGCTGATCTTCTACGGCACCATGAGCGCGATCCGGAAGCACTACGACCGCGTCTCCGCCGAGATCGCCGCCGCCGAGGGCCCCAGCGACGACAGCGTGCGGCCCTCCCGCGTCCACTCCATCGTCCTGGTCTCCAAGGTCCACAAGCCCACGCTGCGGGCCCTGGCCTTCGCCAAGCTGACCCGCTCGGACACCCTGGAAGCGCTCAGCATCAGCGTCGACCCGGCCGAGACCAAGGCACTGCGCGACGAGTGGGACCGGCGCGGGATCAACGTTCCGCTCAAGATCCTCGACTCGCCGTACCGGGAGATCACCCGCCCGGTGGTCGAGTACGTGAAGGGCCTGCGCAGCGAGAACCCGCGCGACGCCGTCAGCGTCTACATCCCGGAGTACGTCGTCGGACGCTGGTACGAGCACCTGCTGCACAACCAGAGCGCCCTGCGCCTCAAGGGCCGGCTGCTCTTCACGCCGGGTGTGATGGTCACCTCGGTGCCCTATCAGCTGGAGTCCTCGGAGCTCGCCAAGAAGCGGGCGAAGAAGCGCCAGGACTGGAACGCCCCGGGCGCCGTGCGCCGCGGCCCGGTGGACACCCAGCGGCCCCCGAAGGAGTCCGCCTCCAAGCGCTGAACCGGTTGGTGAACGGCCGGACGAGATCCACGTAAACTGGTGGGTCGGTCGTCCGGCCGTTTCCCGTTTCAGGTTTTTGGAGTCTTCCCACCATGACGAGCGCCGAGCAGAACGAGAAGCAGTCACTGGTGGGGGAGGAGTACGAGGTCGAGGTCGGCCCCGTCGCGCACGGCGGGCACTGCATCGCCCGGACCGAGGACGGCCGCGTCCTGTTCGTCCGCCACACCCTGCCCGGCGAGAAGGTCGTCGCGAAGGTCACCGAGGGCGACGTCGACTCCCGCTACCTGCGCGCCGACGCGATCACCGTGCTCGACGCCTCCAAGGACCGCGTCGAGGCCCCCTGTCCGTACGCCGGCCCCGGCAAGTGCGGCGGCTGCGACTGGCAGCACGCCAAGCCCGGCGCCCAGCGCCGGCTCAAGGGCGAGGTCGTCGCCGAGCAGCTGAAGCGGCTCGCCGGCCTCACCCCGGAGGAAGCCGGCTGGGACGGCACCGTGATGCCCGCCGAGGGCGACAAGCTGCCGGCCGGTCAGGTGCCGCAGTGGCGCACCCGCGTGCAGTTCGCGATCGACGAGGACGGCCGCGTCGGCCTGCGCAAGCACCGCTCGCACGACATCGAGCTGATCGACCAGTGCATGATCGCGGCGCCGGGCGTCACCGAGCTGGGCATCGAGCAGCAGGACTGGCCGCAGATGGCCACGGTCGAGGCCATCGCGGCGACAGGCTCCCAGGACCGGCAGGTCGTCCTCACCCCCCGCCCCGGCGGCCGCCTCCCGCTCGTCGAGCTGGACAAGCCGGTCTCGGTCCTGCGGGTCGAGGAGAAGGACGGCGGCGTGCACCGCGTCCACGGCCGCCCCTTCGTGCGGGAGCGCGCGGACGGCCGTACGTACCGCGTGGGCATGGGCGGCTTCTGGCAGGTCCACCCGCAGGCCGCCGACACACTCATCAAGGCCGTCATGCAGGGCCTGATGCCGCGCAAGGGCGAGATGGCCCTCGACCTGTACTGCGGCGTCGGCATCTTCGCGGGCGCGCTGGCGGAGCGCCTCGGCGAGACGGGCGCGGTACTCGGCATCGAGTCGACGAAGCGCGCGGTCGAGGACGCCCGGCACAACCTGGCCGACTTCCCGCGGGTCCGCGTGGAGCAGGGCAAGGTCGAGCAGATCCTCCCGAAGACCGGGATCACCGAGTGCGACCTGGTCGTCCTGGACCCGCCCCGCGCGGGCGCCGGCAAGCAGACGGTCCGCCACATCGCGGGCCTCTCGGCCCGCCGCGTCGCGTACGTGGCGTGCGACCCGGCAGCCCTGGCCCGCGACCTGGGCTACTTCAAGGAGAACGGCTACAAGGTCCGCACCCTGCGCGTCTTCGACCTCTTCCCGATGACGCACCACGTGGAGTGCGTGGCGATCCTGGAGCCGATCGCGAAGGGCGCCTGATCTGCAGGTTCGGCTAGTGGGCCTTATATGCACTTTGGGCGTTACGCGCGATATCGTGATGCGGATTCGGCGCTCGTGACGCACGTTTGACGCGCGTTCCGCCGGGTTGCCAGCTCCCTGATCGCGCAGGTCAGCCGGGCTTTAGGCCCGTATCCCGAGGCTTGGTATTACGAAGTCTTGACTGTTCGCTGCCATGGGTGGCCAACGCCCATGGCAGCGCCATCTGTGCATGACCACCGCCGGGCACCTGGGAATGGCGGCTGGCGGCTACTTTCAGTAGCCGCGGCCGGAGGGCTGGCCGCCGCTGACACAGATCCGCTGCACGGAGAGCGTCGTGTGCGACGGCGCACCTGTCAACGGCCCACGGAACGGTCCTCCATGGGGATCAAACCCGATGGTCCTTCCTCGATGCTGTTTCTGGCGATGAGTGCCTCGATGTCTTGATCGAAGGCAGCCCGAATGTCAGCTCCCAGACGCAGCCACCCGAAGAAGCGCGCTGATTCTTTGGCAAGTTCATCGCGTTGCAGTCCAGGAGACTCGGAGAGAATGCCGAGGAGGGCCACCTGTCGCTCGGCAGGGGGAACGTGCAGGACCTTCTTGCGCTCGAGGTCCGCACTCGGCGTACGAGCCGTCGTCACCTCATGCTCCGGCGTATTCCATGCTGTTCCTGCCTGAACTGCCAAGTTCTTTCTGCGCAACCGCTCCAGCGCCTTGCGGACACTGGCCTGCACGATTTGCCCTGCGCGATCAAGCCCCCAAGCTTCCCGCACCCTGCCGATCAGTACTTCCTCCTCGATGGGTCCTTCCACCGAGATGACGTGACGTGCCAACTCCGCCACCAGATCGATCGCCTCGGGCTCGCGCAGGTCGATGTTGCCGAGCCCCGTCTGCCTGCCTAGGACACGCCTGAGTTCGTACAGCTCCTCGAGACGCATCGCGCGGTAGGGGCGGCTCCACTCGGAGCGGTCGGACTCCTCGACGGGAACGATCTCAACCTCTGCCGTCACTGGGACGGCTACGACGACCGGCTCCAGCCCTGTGGCCGTTGCGTGAGGGTCCACGGAGCATGCGGCCTCTACGGCTTCTCGAAGCCGCCGCTGCGCGTCCTTGCGGTTGCGGTACCAGTCCGTTCCCCAGATCCGGTGCAGGTTCCACTTCAGGCCGCGCAGGATCTCCTCCCGCAGCCGGTCACGGTCACGGGCCGCGCGTGACGAGTGGTACATCGCGCCGTCACACTCGATTCCGAGCGCGTACGCGCCGGGAGCTCCCGGGTGCCGGATCGCCATGTCGATCCGGAAGCCCGCCACACCCACTTGGGGCTGCACGTCGTAGCCCCAGCTGCGCAAGGTGTCGAGTACGTCCTCCTCGAACGGGCTTTCCGGCGCGGCCTCCGGGTCGGGTGCTGCCGTGGCCAGGATCGTGGGGCCCTGCTCCGCGTACTGGAGGTACCGCTTGAGGTGCTGGACGCTCTTGTTCGCGCTGTCCGACAGGTCGGAGCCGTGGAAGGAGGCCACGACCTCCACCCGGTGACGCGCCCGGGTCACGGCCACGTTCAGACGCCGCCAGCCGCCTTCTCGGTTGATCGGGCCGAACGTGGCGCGCAGTTTGCCCTGCGCATCGGGTCCGTAGCCGACCGACAGGATGATCACGTCACGTTCGTCACCCTGCACCGTCTCCAGGTTCTTCACGAAGAAGCCGCCCAGGCGGTCCTCCGTGAAGTGGGAATCAAGGTCGGGCCGGGCCTTGCGCGCCTTGGCGACGGCGTCCTCGACGGCCTCTGCCTGCGCCTTGGAGAGCGTGACGATCCCCAAGGTCAGATGCGGCCGCGTCGAGAAGTGGTGGATGACACGATCGGCCACCACTTCGGCCTCACGGATGTTGTCCCGCCGGTTGCTGCGGTCGTACACGCCGTCGGCCTTGTAGAAGGCGACCCCCACGTCGTGACCGTCGGTGACGGCACCGGGGAACACGACCATGGAGTCTTCGTAGAACTCGTGGTTGCTGAAGGCGATCAAGTTTTCGTGGCGGCTTCGGTAGTGCCAGCGCAGCGACAGCTCGCGCAGCACCCCGCTGGCCTTGCAGGCGTCCAGGATCGACTCGAACGCGTCGGGTACCTCCTCGTCCCACTCGTCGTCATCGTCGGAGTCACCGCCGGCGCTGAAGAACGACGTGGGAGGTAGCTGCCGGGGGTCGCCCGCCACGATCAGCGCGTCTCCGCGGTAGACGGCGTTCACGGCGTCCTGTGGAAGGACCTGCGACGCTTCGTCGAAGATCACTACGTCGAAGTGGAAGTCCGGCGGCAGGAACTGGCTGACCGTCAATGGACTCATCATGAAGCACGGCTTGAGCCGCTGTACGACGTCTCGTGTCTCATCGAGGAGCCGTCTCACGGGCTTGTGCCGTCGCTGGAGCTTTGCCTGACGGCTCAGGATCGCGGCCTGTCCCGTCGTCGCCCTACGGGGGCGCCGTGTGTTGCAGGCGTCGATCACCGTTGCGTGGGCGGCCCGCACCAGCCCGCGGTCCAGCCGGCGATAACGCTCCACCAACTGATCCCGGTCGGTGGCGCGTACCACCGAGAGGCGGATGTCGACGGCCAGCTGGTGCTCCACCCAGGCGCGCAGCACGGTGCGCTCCACGGCCACGGGGAAGAGCGACGCCGGCACCTCGCGGTCCGCCAGTTGCGCCGGCAGTTCTTCCAGGCCGTAGCCGCTCAATATTGCCCGGGCCTCGGCGGAGCGGAGCCAGGCATCCGGACCGTACGGATCGTCGGCCATGCGGTCGAGGAGCGCCCGGGCAGCAGGGAACGCGGTCTCCAGCTCGGCACGGACCTCTGCTGCCCGGGCCGGTGCGAAGTGGCCGATGAGGACCTCCGTCCGCTCCAGCCAGTCGCGGCTGCGGCGCTTCACTGACGAATCGGGCGCCGCCTGCAGCAGGAGGCGTGCGGCCTCGGGCGCCAGGGGAGCCGCCGCGCCGGTGCCGGAAGCGCTGCGGCGGGCGCTGAGGGCCCAGTCCAGAGCGTTGTGGATGGTCTCCCGTGAGGTGCTGATCCCGTCGTACAGGTCCCCGAGCAGGCGGCGGTGCTCCACCTCGGCGCTGCGGAAGTCCTCCTCGGTGGTGCGCGCCGCCACGACGGCTGCCACGGCGGAGCGGGCGCTGCCCAATGACAGCCAGGCAGTGGCCCCCTCCGAGGAGTCGGTGACCCGGGTCACCGCGTGGATCAAGGAGGTGGCCTCATCGAGGGGTTCGAGGTGCGTGCGGAGCCAGGCCGCGCCCTCGTGGAGGGAACAGGCACGCAAACCGTAGCCGACAGGGGCCACGGCGGGAGAGTTCGTGAAAGTCGCCCAGTCGGCGCACCGTGCGCGTAGGCGGGTGGCCGTTTCCAGCAGGCCCGGAACGGCGGGCTGTCCGGAACGGAGCGCACGGACGATGCCGCTTCGCCGCACCGGGTCCGCCAAAACCGGTCCGGCCAACCGGTGGGCGTCGGACGCGGCGGCCAGCGCCGAGGCCAGGGCGGCGGTGCGAGGCCGGCCGGCCGGGGCGTACTCGCCCAGGGGTTCCACGGCTTCGGAAGCGTCAAGCTCTGCTTCGGGGCCGCTGCCCGTGGCCTTCAGCCGCACCGCCCGACGCAGCAGTACGTCCTCCAGCGCTGCACCGCCATCATTGTCCGGGCGACTGTCGAGACGCGTGTCCAGGCCCGCGTACCAGCCGCACAGCAGTTCCCGGTCCTCGGGCTCCCTGGCTGCGAACGCCGCGTCCTCCCGCTGCGCCGTGTGAGCCACCGCAATGGCCGTGCGGGCCGAGGCGAGGGTGTGCCCTCTACCCTCGGCGAACTCCCGGCGGCCGACGGAATGCACGATGTCGATCAGCCGTACGGTGTCTTCCAGCGCAGGTGCATGCGCGCGAAGCCAGGCGGCGGCTGCCGCCGGTCCGAGCTCGGCCAGAGCCGCTTCGTGCTCGCGCAGCCGCGACTCCCGCACTGCGGACGTCCACGTGCCCAGATCGCCCTCCAGCCGAGTGCCCCATGCGAGGAGTGCGGGGTCGGAGACGGCTCCATGGGCCAGCTGCGCGGCCAGGCGACGGCGACGCACCGGGTCGGCCACCACGGCTGCGCCCAGCCGGTGCGCCTCCTCGGCCTGGCGCATGGCGCCGTCCAGCGCGTCGAGGTCGGGCAGGTCGTCACCGGCGTAGGCCGCGAGCAAGTCTCCGTACTCGGTCACTGCGGCCTGTACGGCCTCGTGTGCTTGCTGCCAGACCGCAGCCTTGGCCATCTCCTCCTGCAGCCCGCTGTGCCAGGACCCGCCGGTGCTGATTCCGCCGACGAGTTTTCGGTCGGCCCGCACCTGAGAGGACAGACCGGCCGCGAAGCGCCGCCCGTTCTCCGAAAGACGGCGCACCGCTTCGATCAGGCCGGCGGCGCGGGGCGTGTCGGGGCCGAACACGCCCTGTGCCTCCTGCCGGGCCACGTCGAGGACGCCCATGAGGCGGTGCAGTTCGTTCACGGCCCGGCGTGCCGGAGGTAGTACCGCCGGATCGAACCAGGCTTCGGGAGCCCGGTGGACGTTGGTGGCCAGAGCGGCCAGACCCGCCACGGAACGCGTCTCGGAGAGGGGCCCGGGCGGCTCGCACCCCAGCAGATCGGCCGCGTCCACCGCGCACTTCGCTGCGCCTTCCAGCATGTCGGCAAGGCTGCCCCAGCGGCGGGCCAGCGATTCGGCCTCGTCGCTGCCCAGGACGGTGAGATCGGCACCGGGCGGCTTCAGAGTGCCGAGCGCGAGCTCCGCGGCTCCAGGCTGACAGGGCAGATGCGACGGTATGTCCGCCCAGCCCGGCCCCGCGTGTTCCTGCGCGGTCGCCCGCGCCGCAACCGTTCGGTCCCGGCAGACCCCGAACTCTCCCACCGCGCCGGCCACGAGGTCGAGGGCAGCCTGCTGCGCGGCGGCGAAGCCCTCCGGGTCGCACCATGCCTCCAACGGGCGGTGCGGGACACCGGACAGGTCCGCCAGATCGCACAGGGCCACTACCTCGGCCAGTGATCGGGGTTCGTCGACCCCCAGAATCCGGGTGAGCTCACGGGCCGAGGCGGTGGCGGTCCCCAGTAGGTCGGCCACCTTCCTGAATTCGCGGCAGAGGCCGTCCGTCTCTTGCTCGGTCAGTCCGGTCAGATCCAGCCCCCGCGGTTCGAGGGTGGCCAGGGCTTGCTCCGCCGCGGGCGGCTCGGAACGCAGGCGCGGGGACAGCTCCTGCCAGCGGACGCCAACGAGGTCCTGCGCGGTCTGCTGGGCACCCCGTACACGACGGAGTACGTCGAGGAAGGACTCGACCGGATCGGTCACGGAGTGCGCGACGTCGACGTCGGTGAGCCAGCATTCGGGCACGGGCAAACGTTCGTCGAGCAGGCGGAGCAGCTGGATGAGTCGGTTCACCTGGTCCGATGTCGTGAACTGCGCGCCGTCCGTATTGAGCGCTTCGTAGCCGTCGAGGGCGGACAGCAGCCCCCTCAGGGCTGCGCGTGCCTCCTCGAGCGCGGGGCCGGGATGGGGCAGGTCCGAACGCAGCCCGCGCCAGGGGAAGGCCGGGTCCGCCACTGCCTGCCAGGCGCCACCGATGGCACGGGCGGCCTTCAGGACGTTCTCCAGGTCGGCCGCGGACAGAGAGGAAGCGTCGAACCGCCGAGAGGTACCGTCACCAGTGGCCAGGTAGGCGACAGGCGCGTCGTCGAGCACGCCCACCTGTCCGATGACATCGTGCAGCGTGCGGCCCATGGGCTGACGCATCTCGTTCATTGCGGTGGCGTACGCGGACAGCGCTTCGCGGTCGAGGCGTGCCTGGACCCGCTCCTGGTCGGGGAGCCCGCTCGCCTGCGGCTGCTCGGAGAGCGCGCGGCCCAGTTCCTGCGCCACGGCCTTGCGGCTGGTGTTGCGGCTGTGGAGGGCGAGGGCATAGGAGTCGAGCCCCACCGACTGCAACCGCTCCAGTACGACGTCCAGCGCAGCCGCCTTCTCACTGACGAACAGCACACTGCGGCCGGCGTGCATGAGCCCGGCGATGATGTTGGTGATCGTCTGGCTCTTGCCCGTTCCCGGAGGACCGTCGAGCACGAAGGACCGTCCTGCGACGGCGGCCGCGACGGCCTGGCGCTGCGAGGTGTCCGCGTCCAGCACCAAGGGGGTGTCTTCCGGAGGGGCCAGCTCGTCGACCCGCTCCGACGGCACTTCCTCGAAGTCGAAGCGGTCCGAGGCGAGGGCGTCGCCGGGTCCCACCGCCACGGCGCGTACCAGGTCGCTCGCGAGGAGCCGGTCCTCGTTCTCGAGCAGGTCCCGGTACATCGACTCCTTGTGGGAGGAGAAGAGCGCCATGACGGCCTGCTCCTCCACCGCCCACTGGGACTTGCCGGCCACGGCCTTGCGTACGGCCTCGATCACTGCGGTCACGTCACGGCAGTCGGTCTCGGCGACAGGAGCCCAGTCGATGCCGAACTGTTCCAGCTTGATCGGCAGCGCGGGATTGAGCTGTGGGTCCTCGTCGTCGTTCGCCTGGAGGAGCAGCCGCCCGGTGGACGTCCGCACGAGTTCCACAGGGAAGAGGATCAGTGGCGCCTGACTGCTGGTGGTCGCTCCGTCCTCCCGCCAGTGCAGGACGCCGACGCCCAGGTGAAGGGTCCACAGGCCGTAGTCGTTGAACATCTGTGTCGCTTTGGAACGCAGCGAGCGCAGTGACCGTTCAAGGGCAGGAGCCGTGGACTTGTCGGTGACGATGTCGTCTTCACCGGGAGGCGAACACACCGGCTGCTCGCCCTCAATGGGTGCTTCGTCCGGGAGCGGGGCGAAGTACAGCGCACGGTTCTCCAGCAGGCTCACCAGGACCGAGGGCGAGGGGGCCGAAATCTTCAGCGTCGAGGTGCGGGTGTGCCTGAAGTTCAACAGTCGGTTGCGTCCGCTGAGGTCTACGAGTGATGTACGCCAACCTGCCAGGACGGCCTTGAGGCGTTCCAGATCGCTGCCGCCCCCGAAGATACCCGTACCGGTCGTCACAGTCGTCCCCGCTCTCGCTTCGCACCACTCAGGCCCGAAGGAGAAGAGCACGCAACTCTCACCGGGGTACGGCGACACGGGCAGGCCCGGCATCCTCCGACTGATCCCCCTGCGCGACATGCTCGGCCTGTCGCACTCGCCCCCCATGGACGCGCGAATTCTATGGTCATGGTGTGGAAATCAGAAGCCGGTCTCGTAGATGAGGCCAGCCGTCATGGTTGCCCGACGTGAAAGCGGACGGGGTCGGCGAGTACGGCGCGAGCCCCGTCGAAGTCGGCGAGCCGCGCGGCGACGGTGGCGATGGCGAGACGCTCCGGCAGTGCGGCGGAGAACTTCAGTCCGTGCACGGCGCGGGGGTCCACATCCGGCAAGACCAGGGCGGCGCCGCCGCCGGCCCCCTCAAGGGCTGTCCGCCACATCTCCGGTGTGAGGTCTTCACGCAGACGCACGTAGCAGTCGGTCGGTCGCTGGACCGGGTCGCTGATCGACGGCATAGTCGCCGCCAGCGTGGCGTTGGCGCGGTACCCGGCCCACGTCCACCAACGAACGTCCTTCTCCACTCGGGAAACCAGCGTCCCTCCCGGATGGGCCGTGTGCGGCGCGCTCTCCGCACGCCATTCGGTCAGACACACCTCGGCGCGGCGGGTGAGCGACACCGAGGGGTCCGTCCCCAGCAGCACGTCGCGCATCGCGCGGGTCAAGGAGTACGACAGCCCGGCGATCGACCCGCTCGTCCACTTGGCGACGCCGCCGCCGTCGGCCGGCTCGACGAAGACGCGCTTGCGCAGCCAGTCCACGAAGGTGACCTGCCAGCTTCGGCCTCCGAGCAGCAGCCTGCGCGGTCCTCGCCGTTCCGCAGTCAGTACGGAGGGATCCGTCTGGCCGATCTCGGTACGCCCGGCCAGCACGGTGAACTGCGGTGGGGCCGTGAAAGACGCGGTCAGTTCGATGAAGTGACGACGGCCGAAACGACGTTCCGCCTCGGGGCCGATGAAGAGCATGCCGCCGTCTTGGTCGAGGAACCCCTCGTCCACCAGATGACGCAGAATGGGGGCGGACGAGCAGTCGAACGGCGCCAGTCCGTTCCACAGACCGGACCAGGTCTGGTCACCGATCCTGTGTTCTTGGAGAGTGGCGGCGAGGAGCTGTTGTGCCACGAGGTGGCGCGGCTCCGGCGGTGCGACCACCGGTTCCACCCAGCCCTGCTCCCAGCGCAGAAGCAGTCCGGCAGCCTGCAACAGGGAGTCCTTGCCGGTAGCGAGGAGAAGGCAATTGCGGGTACTGCCCGGCCTTCGGCCCGTGCGTCCGATGCGTTGGAGGAACGAGGCGACGGTGCGAGGCGAATCGATCTGGATGACGCGGTCCAGGTCGCCGACGTCGATCCCCAATTCCAGGGTGGACGTCGAGATGATGACGCAGTCGCGCGCCTCCGCGAAGGCCTGCTCCGATCTGGCTCTCTCCCCGGCCGACAGCGAGGCGTGGGAGAGGAAGACCGTCACCTCGCGCGCCCTCAGTGCCGCGCCCAGCTCCTCCACCTGGCGCCTCGATTCACAGAACACCAAGCGCTTCTCGCCACGATGGAGCGTGGCGATGAGCTTGGCGGCGTTGTCGAGGGAACCGACATAGTCGAGCTCCACTTCACCGGCAGGGCGCGCCTTCGGCGCATCGAGGCCGCCCTCCAGGCCGAGCTCCGCGGCAGCGGCGGGTGCCGCGACGAGGTCGGGGGCGATGACCTGTCCCGCTCTCTTCCCGGCGCCGGAGCCCTGGAGCCAGGTGAGCAGATGCTGGGGGTTGCCCACGGTCGCCGACAGGCCGATCCGTTGGACGGGGCGCCCCGTTACCCGCTCCAGTCGTTCCAGCACGGCCAGGAGGTGCCACCCGCGATCGTCACCCGCGAAGGCGTGCACCTCGTCCACCACGACCGCCCGGACACTGCCCAGCACGTGAGCATGGTCGGTCTTCACACCGATGAGCATGGCCTCCAGCGACTCGGGCGTGCTGAGCAGGATGTCCGGCGATTCGGTGCGAATGTGCCGGCGCTGCGACTCCTTCGTGTCCCCGTGCCACAGGGCTGCGCTGCGCCCGAGCCACTGGGCGTACGAGTCGACTCGTGTCACGAGGTTGTTGAGCAGCGCCTTGAGCGGACACAGATAGAGCACGGAGGTACCGGACCAGCCGCCCTCGGACATGGCCGACAGGATCGGCAGGCAGGCGGCCTCGGTCTTCCCTCCCGCGGTGGGGGCGAGGATAACCGCGTCCTCGCCGTCCATCAGGGGATGGATCGCTGCCCGCTGCAGTGGTCGCAGATCGGGCCAGCCCAGGGTGTTCACCACGTGATGGAGTACGACGGGGTCGAGCCGGTCGACGGGATCTTCTCCGCGGGCTCCGCCCATCAGACGTCCAAGTCGATTTCGTCGGCTGACACCGCGGCCGCCAGATTGCGCTCCACCTCGGTGAGTTCGTTGTCCATGACCGTCAGCCGGTAGTGCTGTCGGGGGTCGAAGTCGTCGAACTGGTCGACGCGGTCAAGCACATCGCCGACGAGTTTCTTCAGGAACAGCCGTGGCGCCACCCCGACCTTCCCGCCGAGCGCACCGCCGACCGCCCGCGCGAGGTCGGCGACGTACGCGTCGTCCACGACGGCCTTGACCCGGTCGGGGGCGTCGGCACCCTCCGCGTACAGGTCCCGGATGGTCACGCCGAGACCGATCAGCGACTCCTGCGTGAAACCGGGCAGACGTACCTGGACGGCCCGCGGGTTGTCGAACCGAGGGTCCGTGGTGAAGTCGGTGGCGAGACGCTGGGCCAACGGAGGCAGCCTTTGTACGCCTTGCTGACCGTCGTAGAACGCCGGAGTTCCCGTGATCACCAGATAGAGCCCGGGGAAGCGGCCCGAATGCACCTCGTCGATGAGCTGCCGCAGTGCGTTCAGAGCCTTGTCGCGGGCGTCTGAGCGGACCCGCTGCAACGTCTCCACCTCGTCGAGGACCACGAACAGCCCCCGGTGCCCGGAGTCGCGGAGCACCGTCAGCAGCCCCTGCAGGAATCCGAACGCCCCGAAGTGGTCCAGATCGCCGCGCACCCCGGCGGACCGTCTGGCCGCCGCGGCCACGTGCGGCTGGCCGCCCAGCCATGCCATGACCGCTGCGGCCGTCTTCTCGTCTCCCTCGGTGAGGGCTGACCGGTAGCCCCGCAAGGCCGTAGCGAAGGAAGGGGCGTGTCGGGACACCTCGGCCAGCCGCGCCGTGAGCAGCTTCTCGACTTCAGCGGGGAGCTCCTCCTCGTCGGCACCGGCTGCGAGTGCGTCCTCCTCCAGGGCGTAGAACCAGGCGTCCATGACAGGCCTGAGGGCACTCGGCGGGAAGCTCGCGGTGGTCAGCCGCTCGGTCAGCCGCCGGTACACGGTCTCCAGCTTGTGCAGCGGCGTCTCGGTCTCCGAGATCTGGATCTCGGCTACGGCGAGGCCCAGTCGCTTGGCCCGCTCGCCCAGCCAGCGGGTGAAGAAGGTCTTGCCCGAGCCGTACTCACCGCGTACGGCCTTGAACACCGAGGAGCCGGAGGCGACCGCGTCGAGCTCGGCATCGAGTGCCGTCTCGAACCGGCTCAGCCCGGTGGCCAGCAGATCGAGCCCGCTTTCGGGTACGGCTCCGCGACGCAGGGCGTCGATCACCGCACGGCGACGTGCCGCACTGGCCGGAGAGGGACGGGAGGAAGCAGCGGTACTCACGTCATCAGTGTCCCATCGCGGTGACGCATGGTGGTTGGCTGAAGTCCATTACCGGCTCGGCCAATCTCGTTGACCGTTATGTCGCGCGGTTGGTCTAATCGCGCACCGCGTGGAGAGCGCGCAGACCGGCAAGGGTGGGGAACAGGCACGTGGCGGGACTCGACAATGTAAAACTCAAGGCGCTCCTGGCGGATGTGGCATCCGGGGCCCTCCAACTGCCCGACTTCCAGCGGGACTGGAAGTGGGATGACGATCGAATTCGAGCCATTGTTGCGACGGTGACGCTCGACTACCCCCTGGGCGTGGTGATGACGCTGGAGGCGGGCGGCGACTCACCGTTCCGTGCCCGTGCCCTCACCGGCGCGAAGGTGTCGGAGGACGTGGCGCCCAGCCTCCTGCTCCTCGACGGCCAGCAGCGCCTCACCTCCCTGTTCCAGGCGCTGTTCCAGGAGACTCCCGTCGAGACCAGCGATGCACGGGGCAACGCCGTCAGGCGCTGGTACTACGTGGACATCGAGAAGGCGGTCGGCTCGCCCGCGGACCGCGACGAGGCCATCGTGTCCGTACCGGAGGACAAGGTGCTTCGGGCCAACTTCGCCCGGGACGTCGTTCATGACCTGACCACCGCCAACGGCGAGTGCGCCGCCGGACTCTTCCCCTTGCGCATTGTCTTCGACACCGCGAAGGTGAACGCCTGGCGACGGGCGTACGAGAAGATGGACGACGGCCATTTCGATCGGTGGAGCCGTTTCGAGGAGCAGGTTCTCGAGCCTGTGCGCTCCTTCCAGGTGCCCATGATCAAGCTGGCTGCCTCCACCTCCATGGACGCCGTGTGCGCCGTCTTCGAGCGCGTGAACACCGGCGGTGTGCCCCTCAACGTCTTCGAACTGCTGACGGCGACCTACGCCGGCGACCGCGCCTACCGCGAGCGGACGGGGGACTACTACCAGCTGCCGCAGGCCTGGCGGGCGATCAAGGAGGAGCTGGCCGGCCGTCATCCGGTGTTCGGCCGACTCGAGGCGGGCATCGACGACGGACTGAGCAGCAGCGACTTCCTGCAGTCCGTCGCGCTGGTGCGCACCTGGTTGCGGAAGCAGGACGGGCAGGGCACCGGTGTCTCCTGCAAGCGCCGAGACCTCCTGGAACTCCCCCTCGCAGACTTCGAGTCGCTTGCTCCCCGGCTTGCCAAGGCGTTCGCATGGGTGGGTGCCTTCTTGGAGAGGCAGTGCATCGTGCGCGCTGCCGATCTGCCCTACCGCACTCAGCTGGTACCCCTCGCCGCCGTCAGGGCCATCCTCGGGGAGGCGACGGACACGCTCGGCGCGGAGGACATGATCACGCAGTGGTACTGGTGCGGCGTGCTCGGTGAGATGTACGGAGGCTCCACCGAAACCCGCTTCACGCGGGACGTCGAACAGCTCGTGGCCTGGGTTCGGCGCGGGGGACCCGCCCCCGAGACCGTGACCGACGCCTACTTCTTCCCGGAGCGGCTGGACACGCTCACGACTCGCAACAGCGCCGCCTACAAGGGAATCTACGCCCTGCTCATCAAACAGGGCGCGGTGGACTGGCACTACACGGAGACCCCGCTGAAGCCCAGCCTGATGGACGAGTACGGGGTGGACGTCCGCCACGTCTTCCCCCGGGCCTGGGTGCGCCGGAACCAAGAAGGGGGCAAGACCTCCCCCGCCAACTCCATCGTCAACAAGACACCGCTCTCCCTGCGTGCGGCTCAGGCCCTCACCGGTGCTCCGGGTGCCTATCTCGACTCGCTCGCCGCTGCCTCCGACATGCGCCGTGAGTGGTTCGACGACGTCATCGCGACACATCTGATCGATCCGTACCTGCTGAGGAAGAACGACTATGAGGCGTTCTACGCGGCACGGGCCAAGCAGCTCGAGGACATGGTCTACCACGCCATGGGCAAGCGGACGATCCTGCGTGACATGACCGACGCCAAGGCGGTCAAGTGAGCAAGAAGCCGAGCACGGAGAAGCTTCTCGCGCTCAAGGGAACGGATCTTCCCCTGGGGGACCTGCTGGACCTGTTCGGTGTGCGCGTGCGCCGGCCGTGGAACGTGCACGACATCGCGCAAGCACTCACCGACGCAGGGCTCGCCACTCTCCCGGACTTCGCCAATTGCGCTCCGGGCGAGCGTGTCCAGATCGTCGCCCTCGCCGCGGCCGCCCAGGCCACGTTCGTGCCCGATGAGGCCGAAGAGGTCGAAAGGGATCCGCTTCCTTCGGCTTCGCTGCCGCAACGGCTCCGGATCGGTGACCTGCCGTCCGCCCGCGGTGGAGTGCGATGCGTTTCCGCCACCACGGAACTGTCACAGGCGACGTACCTGATGCGCCACAGGGGCTATGCCCAGGTGCCTGTCACGACGGGCATGACGACCCTCCACGGCGTCATCACCTGGCGTTCTCTGGCCCTGATGTACGAACGGGGCAAGGAGCGCAGCCTGGAGAACGCCATGCAGCAGGAGTCCCTGCCGGTGGCCGACGCACGACAGGAGTTTTTCTCCTGCCTGCCCATGCTGTCAGAACACGGTTATCTGCTGATCCGGGGCGAAGACGGGAGCCTGTCCGGCATCGTGACGCAGGCCCACGTCGTGCACCGCTTCGAGAGCGCGGCCCGCCCCTTCTTCCTCCTCGGCGAGCTCGAGTCGCTCCTGCGCCGGTGGCTGGGAACCAAGCTCACCGAAGACGCGATCAAGGCCGTTCAGACCAATAAGAAGGCCGAGAACCGTTCAGGCAGGGTCGAGGATCTGACGTTCGGCGACTACGTCTACCTCCTCAACGGAGAGCAGAGCAAGCAGGTCATGGCTCAGCAGGCGGACCTCAACTGGGCCGCGCTCCAGTGTGAATCCCTGGACCGCGGCCAGTTCGTCCGTCATCTGCAGCGGGTGAAGGACATCCGCAACCGGATCGCCCATTTCGATGCGGAGCCCTTGCCGTCCGAATCGATGCGGGAGCTGACCGCCTTCACGACCTTGCTGCGGGACTACGTCGGCTGAGCTACTGCCTCACACCCCGAACTGCAACCGCAGCAGGTTTCTGTCCAGACGGAGGGTCCGTCCGTCCGGCAAGGTCTGGAGGACCTGCACCCCGTCGTAGTTGAGGAGTTGGCGCAGCACTGCGGCAAAGCCGTCTGCACGAGTGGCCGGGTAGTCGACGCGCTGCGCCACGGCCGTCACGGGCAGGGTTCCTCCGGCCTCCAGGAGTGCCCGGATCGCCTTCTCCAGCTTGTCCATGGGCGGCTTGCGGGCCAGCAGCCCGACCTGGTCCTGGAACGCCTCCGACGCGAGCAGTGCGGTGATCAGTACATCGTCCGGCGTGACGAGTACGGCTGCGACCAGGGCTTCCTCGTGCTCGGCCGCCGGTACCACGGCGACGTCGAACAGTGAGTCGTGCGTCTGGGCCAGCTCGGCCTGCGCTTTCGTCGGCTTCTGCCGGACCGGCTTGTCAGCGGCTACGGGCCTACCCGTGGGCACCCCGGCCTGCGCCGGCGTTGTGACATGGGCCGAGGCCGCCTGTCCGTCGAGGACCCACCACGGCGGCTCCTGGTCACCGAGCTCCCGCCAGTCCACCGGCGGGATGGCGCCGAACGGCAGGAAGGCGAGCACCGGGATGGTGAACTCCCGCAGCGAAGCCCCGCCGTGATAACCCGCCTTGAGAGCCGTGTAACGGGAGTCCGCGTCCCAGAGGGCCACGATCGAAGCGCCAGGCTCGGGCCACACCACCCGCGGCCCGGACAGTGCCACCTCGGTCTCGCCCGGCGTTCCGCCGGGCAGCCGGTGGCGGGCGGATTCCGGCGCAACCGCGTCCGCCTTGATGCCCCGCCGGTCCACGACGTGGCCGTGGTCGCTGGTCAGGATGACGGCCATGCCCTGGGCAGCGGCCACTCGCAGCAGGTCGCGCAGTCGCCCTATCTCGTCGATCCGCCAGGCACCGTCACCGAGCTTCTGCTCTTTGGCGAGGCGGTCGTCGATGGTGTTCAGCACGACGGCGATGTGCGTCCGCTCGTCGGCCAGCGACTCGGTGAGTTCCGGGCCGAAGGTGTCTCCGGAGCCCTCGGCCCGCAGGTCGTCCTTGTGGAACACGGCGGCCGGAGCCCCGCCCCAGAAGGCATGTGCGGGGAACAGCCGCTTCTCGTCCGCCTGCGACCCCTTCGTCAGCTTCCCCGCGAACAGGGACGTACGGCAGACCGACGTCAGTGTGGGCAGGGCGGCGGCCATCGCGCGGCGGCGCGGCGCTCCTTCCTTCACCGGGTCGAACTCGGCCCAGGAAGCGCGTAGTTCCTCGCCGAGCTCGGCGGCGATGGCCGCGCTCATCCCGTCCAGTACGAGCAGCAGGACACGCCGTCCGGAGCCGCCGCGCACGACGGGCTTCACCACCCGGTCGAGGAAGGTCTCCACGGTCAGCATGGAGCCGGGCGGGGTGCCCGCTGCCGTCCAGGTCGCCAAGGTGTGGGCGAACTCGCGGTCGATCTCGTACCGCTTGGCGCGCACCCGTGCGCCGAGCATGTCGTACGCGGCCTTCAGGACGGGATCCGGGTCCCCGCCGGCCTCGATGTGCTCAAGAGCCCGGTCCACCCACCCCGTCTCGTCGATCTGCCGCGCTATGGCGTCGGCCACCGAGCCGGACTCGGTAACCGGCTCGTCGGACAGCCACTGGGCCAGCCGCTGCGCCATCCTGGCCCGCTCCAGACGCGCTCGCGCCTCCGGCCCGTCGACCCTCTGGTGCTCGCCCAGGGCGCGCACGGCCGTCGACACCGCCTCGGGCCGTCCGGAGGTCAGCGCCCGCCCCACCGCGGCGAACCGTGCCTCGAGGCCGTCCGCCAGCACCGGACTCGCCTGCGCGGCCACCTCGGCACCGAACTGCCGGACCAGTGCGGTCGCGCGGTCCAGCACGGTGTCGCTGAGCCGCCGCGCCTCGCGAGCTTCGCCCCGATCGCCGGCCGTGCCGCGCGTGGATGCCGCCAGCAGGGTGCGGACGTACTCCTCTGCGGCCTGCCCGAAGCGGGACACCAGGGCGTCGAGTTCCTCCCCGGTGGCCGGCGGCTGCTCGCCGAACCAGCGTTCGGCGCGCCCCCGGGCCCGGTAGGTATCGGCGTCCGGCTCGCAGTGCAGCCAGAGCGAGGCGCAGACCAGGCCGAAGGCCACCGCGTCCGCTCCGTGGTCGGCGCCCACGAGGGCGAGCAATGCCCTTCCGGCGGGCCCGGCCTGGTCCTCCTCGCCGAGGAACGTGGCCAGGCCGGCCCGCTCGGGCCCGCGCAGTTCCAGCAGCCGTTCGGGGCCGCCTGCGGCCAGGGACCAGCCGAGCAGGGTGTGTGGGTCCAGGCTGTCGCCCGCCACGGTACGGCCCGAGGGGCCCGCTTCGGTGTCGTACCGGCCGAGCCGCAGCCGGCGCAGGGCGAGGGCGGACAGTGCGGTACGCCGCGACAGCATGCCGCCGGCCAGCGGCGGCCAGCCGCCGGGCGGTGTGGCGTCGAGCAGGGCCTCCGCCGCCCAGTTGACCTCCTTCAGCCGGGGGTCGACCTGCTCGGCGCCGAAGGCCTCGCGGACCACGTCCCAGCTGTCCACGGCCTCGATGCGCTGCTTGTGCGCGCGCGCCAGGATCGCCGGGTCCAGTTCGTTCTGCTCCCGGTCGGTCAGGACGACGAGGACGGCCGGACCTGCTGCATCCGCGCCCAGATGCCCGAGGAGCAGCTCGTGGACGGCGAGGGGCGAGGCCGCGGCCGCGATCCGGGCGGTCAGCCCGTCACCCCAGGAGGGCTCGGCGGGGCCGTCCCACTGAGGCGCCGAGCGCAGCAGGACCGCCCGCCGCCGGTCGCCGCCGCCGAGGGAGACGGACAGTGAGCTCTGGGACGACAGGTACTGGGTGACGGTCGCCAGGTTCAGCCGTACGGCAACCGTCGCAGCGGTGGTGGCAGTGCTCATCGGTCGACGACCCGCCAGGTGATCTCGATGGTGGCGCCGGGCTCCCTGGCGGCCAGTTCGGCCAGTTCGGCCTGCAGTTCGGCCGCCGCGCGGGCGGCCGTGGTGCGTCCGCCGCCGGAGCGGCGCCCGCGGCTGCCGCCGGCCGAGGCGACCGGGGCGGGCGTGATCTCTTCGGGAACCCTGGGGTGGCTGGTCACGGTGGTCAGCGGTACGTCACCGGGGCCGGGCGCAGGCTGCACGGGTACCGGCGCGGGCTGCGGCGCTGCCGCCGCCCGGTTGCGCTTGACCAGCGCGAGGACCTCGCGCTGGGTGCGGGCGAGGGCCTCCGTCAGGTCGTTGGTCCGCTGGTCCTTCTGAGCCACGTTGCGGAGCGAGTCCAGCAGGGCCTCCCCGTCGGGACCCTCCGCTGAGGCCAGGTCGAGGGTGTTCCAGGAGGCCGCGGCCAGGGCCTGGGCCACGGTCCGGGCCTGGACGATCGAGGTGCCGTAGCGGTCGGGATTGACCTGCCCGAGGTCGAAGCCGGCCAGGGCCTCCACCGTCTTCTTCGCCCCGGCCGCACCCTGCCCGGCGGCCTTGGTGAGGGCGTCCAGCAAGGCCACGGCCCGCCGCGCGATGGCCAGGCGCCCCGCCTCGTCCGTCTCGTCGAGTCGGAGGAAACTTGTGTGCTCCTCCAGTCGCGCGAGCAATTCGGCCGCAGCTTCCTGATGGCCGCGCGCCTGCTCGGTGATCTGCCGGGCGAACTGGTTGACGATCCGCCCGCGCCGCAGGGTGGGCGCCGGCTTGCCGAAGATCTTCTCGAACCGCTGGCACGCCGCCTCCCAGTCCTCCTCGGAGGGCAGCGGCTGGCTGCGCAGCGCGTCCCGCGGCGAGATCTGCGTCAGCTCGGGCGCCGGGTCGAGGGGCATGCCCTCGCGCACCCACACCCGGTCGTCCATCTCCGCGAAGGAGGCCACTACGAGCCGGACCAGGAAGTCGGGCAGGCCGCGCGGGGCCGGCCGGTCTGTCCAGTCGGTGAGGGTGATCAGGGTGAGGTCGCCGGTCACGCCCTTCTCACGGGCGAGCTGGCGGAAGTGGTCCGCCCAGTACGGGGACAGCTCGAAGTACGCCTCCTTCTGCTGGCCCAGCCGCAGCGGCCCGGCCACCCGACGCATGAGCGTCCGGTCGCCCGCCGGGACCTCGGCACGGCCGTCACGGGCCTCCGCTGCGGCCCGGATATGGGTGAACACCTTCCGCGCGTCGGCGGCCTTGACGGTCGTCCCGGAGTTCTCCGGGTCGAAGTCCGGGTGCTCCGGGTACTGGGAGGCGAGCAGCTTGCCGGCGATGTGCCGGATCCCGTCGCGCAGGGACTGGCCGAAGGACAGGGTGAGCCCTTCGACCTCCCGGAGCGACTCCAGGTGGTCGCTGAAGCCGAGCTCCACGTCCGTGGCCTTCTTCTCGGCCAGGCCGTACGCCTGCTTGAAGGCGGCCTTCACGTTCTTGAGCAGGGACTCCCGCTGGGTTTCCAGGAGCCCCTTGGCACGGGCCCGGTTGTCGGCGTTCAGGTGGCCCGCGTACTGGCTGTCGAAGCGCTGGGCGTCGGCGAGCGCCCGGTCGATGACGACGAGCCGCCGGAAGTCCGCGTACCGCTGGCTGGACAGGTGGGCGGGCAGCCAGGCGACCGTACGGGACCGCTCGTCTTGCTGCTTCTCGCGCAGCCGCCGCACCCGGTTGGCGTCCTCGACCGGCCCGTACTCGCCGTCGTCGAAGGGCAGGTCGATGGCGATCCGCCAGCGGCCCTCCTCGCGCGGCATCAGGTCGTGGTCGGGCAGCTCGTCCTCGTCCGCGAGGTTCCCGAAGATCACCTCGACGGCGCGGGAGGTGCCCCGCCAGACGAAGTTCAACTCGTCGACCAGCTGGCCCTGTTCCACGGCGAGTTCCTCGGCGAGGAGCCGCTTGGCGAGCGCCAGCCGGTTGCCCGGGTTGTCGTTTACGTTGGCATTGGCGATGACCGAGTCGACGTCGACCCCGGACAGCTCCAGCCGGACACCCGGGTTGGCCTCGGTACCGGTCTCCTTGATCTCCGGGAACCGGCCCGCCCACTCGGCGACCTTGTTCTTCAGGATCCCGTACTCGCGGCCGGGGATCGGGGCGACCACCGAGCCGTAGTTCAGCGCTGACAGCCGCCGGATCGTCAGGTCGGCGAGGGCGGGCACGCTCGGCGCGAGCGCGGAGAGCAGCAGGGTGCCGATGATCCGGTTGTCGCCGACGAAGGTCTTCACCCGGCCGCGCAGAGCCGGGTCGGTGATGCTGTCAGGGCGGTGCCTGTACTGCTCGACGTCTTCCTCCGACACGTTGTACGTGGCCAGGAGGTACGGGCGCAGTTTGGTCCGGTAGAGCTTGTCGGCCGCCTCGAAGACGACCCTGAGGCTGTCGGTGAAGGGCTTGTCGCCGCCTGCGGTGATCAGCGGGTACAGGTCGCCGACGGGAATCAGGTCACCGAGGCGCAGCTCGTCGCGGTGGTCGGCGAGGAGCTGGCCCATCAGCTTCATGCCGGTCCGGTTGCGCTGGAGCGCGGACGACACGTGCACGAGGGTGTCCATGAAGGCGGGCGAGAACGGATAGGTGAGCCGGAAGCTCTCCTCGTCCGCGCCGACCCCGTCGGCACCGCGGTCGGACCCGAGGAGGGTGTCCCACACCTCCTGGCGGACCTTGCGGGTCTTCTCGAACTCGGCGGTGATCAGCGAGGCCGCCTCGACGCTCTTGGGCTGCAGCAGCCGGGCGTGCGCGACCTGGGGGAGGTTGCGGTCCTCCAGCGTGATCTTGTCGAACCGGCCGGAGGCCTGGTTGAGGGTGTCCTGGATGGAGGACTCCGCCGCCCCCGACAGCTCCTCGCCGACCAGTTCGCGCAGGTCCCGCTGACGGGCGATGAACGACACGATGGGGATGGCCCGGCGGGCGTCGGCGCCCTCCACGAAGTTCGTGATCTTGCCGGCTTCACGGCCCACGAACTTCTGGTTGTGGATGAGGCTCGCCAGCCACAGGATCAGCTCGTCAAGGAACAGGATCAGGCCGTCGTAGCCGAGGGACTTGGCGTGCGCGGCGATCACGGAGAGGCCGGCGTCCAGCGAGATGAACCCGTGCTCGTTCTCGGCAGCGTTCTGGGCGAACCCGGGCAGCAGGTTCGTGCTCGCCTCCTGGACGAGCCGGGCCCGCAGCTCGGCGGGGGTGGACGGGCTGATGATGTTGAGTGCGACCCCTGCCTCGTGGACCTCTTCCGCCGCCATCGCGACGTCCAGCAGATCGGAGTTCCAGGCGAAGGACTCGCCCCACTCGTCGCCCTCCTCGTCGCCGGCCGCGCCGCCGACGGGGAGGAGACCCTTGATGACGGCCTCGTCGCCAATCCGTTCCCGCATGGCCCGGATGTCCGCGAAGAGCGCGTCGGTCCGGTACACCTGCGGGGTCGGGGCGTCCGGGTGCAGCTTCTTGACGTGGCTGACGTACGTGCCCAGCACCCGCTGCTCCAGGGCCTTGGCCCCGAGCATGTGGTACGGCACGAGCAGGAACTTCTTCCCGTCCGTGCCGAGCCACTCGTGCTTGCTGAGCACCGGGTCGAAGTCTCCGCGGGCACGAGCAGCCGGGCTGCCGCCGAGCAGGGCGTGCAGCACGGCCATGAAGTGCGACTTACCGGAACCGAAGGAGCCATGGAGGTAGGCGGCCTTGGAGGTGTGGCCGTCCAGAGCCGCCTTGATCAGGCCGAGGGCCTCGTCGAAGTTCTCCAGCAGGCGCTCCGTGACCACGTAGTCCCGCAGCGCGTGCTCGGCACCTTCCGGAGTCGTCGCCTCGGAGAGCTGCAGGACGAAGTCGGAGGTGGAGATCGACTCCTTGATGTCGATGACATCGCGGAGCAGAGGCGGCTGCTGGGCCATTGGGTGTCTCGCTCACCTTCTGACGGCGTGCGCCGTCGCTGCGTGCCGGATCGGATCCCGGGCCGACATTTCTCAGGACATTCTCCGACACCCACCCGGCGGCAGGACAGGGATCCGGCGATCTTCCGCCGGTCACCCCGTCACCCGCCACCGACATCCGGCGGCGTGCGGTGCGCGGCGGGCGTGAGCCGGGTTCCCGCCGGCGGGTCCGGGGCCGCCCGCCGGCTCCGCTCGTTGACCTCGGCCACCCGCGCGCTCAGCAACTCCGCCGGGCCGACCGGTGCCACCTGCGCCGGGTCGGCGTCCCACTCCGGGCCGCCGAGGAGCGGCCGGAGTCGGACGTACGGGCCGATCCGGTTGGTCACGATGCCGACGCGGCGGGAGCGGGTATCCCGGACGGTGTCGCCGATGGCGGGGTGGTGGGCTGGGGGTGGGGGAGCGGGTGGTGGGGAGGGGATTTCCTCCGTCACCGGGAGGCGCCCCTGGTGATCACGGTCGCCAGGGCGTGCGCCACCGGGGCGGAACAGATCCCGAGGTGCACGAGGGCATACCGGGCCTCGTCCGCCCAGGGGGTACGGACGTCCATGGCGGGCAGCTGGATGCCGGCCCGGGTGAGGGCGGCGGCGAGAGCGTCGCGGGCGTACATGGCCTCGTGGATCTTCTGTTGGGCGATGTGGTCGGGTTCGGCGGCTGTGGTTTCGGTGGTGCGGTCGTGTGAGGTCATGGCGGTGCGCTCCCTTGGCGGTTCTGCGGATTCGCTGACCGGAGCGCACGGCGTGGATTACCGTCCGTAGTCCGGGCATTACGAGGATGTATCCGGAGAAGGTCACACACACTGTTCGTGGGCTGTGATTCCCCGCCGTACGGCACTACTTCCACACCTTCCACGGACGTCACGGAGGGGAGCCGCCATGCCGCCTCGGCGGGTGATCACGGGCCGCAGCCAGGAACCACGCCAGCGGTTCGCGGAGGAGCTACGGAGCCTGCGGACGGGCAGCGGAGCGAGCCTGCGGCAGCTCGGTGAACGACTGGGCTGGGACTGGTCGCTGTTCGGGAAGATGGAGAAGGGCGAAACGCTGGGCGGCCCGGAGGTCGTCCAGGCGCTGGACCAGCACTACGGGACGCCGGGGTTGCTGCTGGCGTTGTGGGAGCTGGCGGCGGGGGACAAGACGCAGTTCCGGGAGCGGTACCGGCGCTACATGACGCTGGAGGCCGAGGCGCTGAGTTTGTGGCACTTCGCGGTGAGCGTGCTGCCGGGCTTGTTGCAGACGCCGGGTTACGCGCGGGAGGTACTGGCCACAGGGGGGCTCAAGGGCGAGGAGCTGACGCAGCAGGTGGACGCGCGGATGGGGCGGCGGGACTTGCTGGAAGGGGAGGATGCGCCGCCCTTTCGGACGATCCTGTCGGAGGCGGTGCTGCGGACGGCGCTACGCGATGAGGGGGCTTGGCGGGAGCAGTTGGAGAACCTGGCCGAGATGGCGGAGCGCCCGAACGTGACCATGCACGTCCTGCCATTCAGCGCTGGGCCATGTGGCCTGGATAGCACTGCTGTGATGTTTCTGCGCCTTGCGGAGGGGCGTACGGTGGCATACACGGAGAACGCGTACCGGGGCGAACTCATCGAGGAGAGCTTGCCGGTGGAGCGACTGCAACGTGCCTACGATGCGGTGCGCGACCTGGCGCTTTCCCCAGCCGAGTCGCGGAAGTTCATCCTGCGCCTGTTGGAGGAAGTACCGTGCGACCCATCGACCTGAGCGCTGCAACCTGGCGCAAGAGCTCCTACAGCAACTCGGACGGCGGCGAGTGCATAGAGGTCTCCGACGACTTCGCGGCCGTGGTTCCTGTGCGGGACAGCAAGAACCCGCGCGGCCCCGTGCTCGTGTTCCCGTCGGGTGGCTGGTCGTCCTTCGTCACCGCCGTCAAGAGCGGCCAGGTGTCGGCCTGAGCCACTCCCCGTGCGCGCTTGAACCGCGACGGCCCCGTAACGGACTTGCGTCTTTTTCACGGGGCCGTCGGTTACTTCGGCAGCCCTACTTCTTGACGGTGCGACGCCCCCGCGCGGCGGCAACTGGTCGCCAGGCGCGCAGGTCGTCATCGGTCAGACCGTGCTCGCCCTGTACCATTTGCCGGTCGCCCTGGAAGAACGCGGCGGGCGAGGCGCCGAAGTTCGCGTCGAACTCGTCGTGCCACTGGTCCAGCCAGGGCTGGAGCTCCAGCAGTCCGGCAAGGAACGGCGTCAACTCCTCGGTGGTCAGCGCCTCGTGAGACGCGATGTACGCGTCCAGCGCGTACGCCTGCTGCCCGTGATCCCATCCGGCCCAGCCGTAGAGGTCGGGGGTGGGCGTGTTGGTCTGCCCGTAGGAGATGAACCGTTCCTTGGGCACGTCCAGCTTTCCGCGTGCGCGCCAGTAGGAGGGTCGCAGGAAGTCGGCCGAGGTGTACTTCGGCGGTACGGGAGTGGTGTCCCGGATCTTCCGCTTGGCCGGCTCGTCCGGAGCGGCGTCCTCCTGTCGCTGGAGGTCCCAGACGTGTTCCCAGTCCGCCCGCTTCTTCAGCCCGGAGGGCTTGTAGCGCAGGGCGGGCAGGAACGGCACGTGCTCGTCGGTCATCAGCTCGGCGACGACGGCGGGCAGCTCCTTGCGGGGCGCGTAAATCTTGGCGACGGAGACGAAGTCCTCGTCGCGCGAGAGCGCATCGGTGAGCCGGGAGAGTGAGACGAGAGTCGGCATACCGTTCTCGTCAAACCAGTGGTCACGGTTCTCGATCCGGTCTAGGGCGTGTATCGAAAGTGCCTGGTGAGGATGACGGAGAGCCCTTTTGTGATCAAGAATGATTGGATGGTCATGCTTGAGACTCCCCGTTTGATCCT
>NZ_JOIR01000007.1 GCF_000720115.1 Streptomyces sp. NRRL F-2580 | reverse complement strand
TACAGTGCAGTCGCGAGGGTCTCCAGGTTTGTCGTCACAAACGAACCAACGAGACCCTCGCTTTATGCACCCGAAGACATCGGACTTACTCGTCTAGGCCCCGTCCGGGCGACGGCGGGCCCGCGGGCATCGGCGGGCTCAGCCGGCTCAGCGGGCCATGATCAGGGACATCGCCTCGTTGCGGGTGGCGGGGTCGCGGAGCTGGCCGCGGACCGCCGAGGTGATGGTCTTCGCGCCGGGCTTGCGGACGCCGCGCATGGTCATGCACATGTGCTCGCACTCGATGACCACGATGACCCCGCGGGGCTCCAGGATCTCCATCAGGGAGTCCGCGATCTGCGTGGTCAGGCGCTCCTGCACCTGGGGGCGGCGGGCGAACACGTCCACGAGGCGGGCCAGCTTCGACAGGCCGGTGATCTTGCCGTCGGTCGACGGGATGTAGCCGACGTGCGCGACCCCGTGGAAGGGCACCAGGTGGTGCTCACAGCTCGACATGACCTCGATGTCCTTCACGAGGACCATCTCGTCGTGGCCGATGTCGAACGTCGTGGTCAGGACCTCTTCGGGCCGCTGGTACAGGCCGGCGAATATCTCCCGGTACGACCGCGCCACGCGCGCCGGGGTCTCCAGGAGACCCTCCCGCTCCGGGTCCTCGCCGACCGCGATCAGGAGCTCGCGAATCGCCGCCTCGGCGCGCTTCTCGTCGAACTCGCCGATCGTGCCCTCGTCGCCGGTCAGGGTCACTGGGTCGGTCATTTCTTCCTCGTTCCTGTGTGCACAGCGCTCGCGGCCACCCAAGTATGACCAGATGAAAGTGCCGCGCCCCCCAGGCTAGAACCTGGGGGGCGCGGCTTCCATTCCGGGTGGATCAGGCCTCAGGGCGGTCCTCGGGGGCCACCTCGATGCCCTTCTCCGTCGAGACCGGCGAAACGGCGGTCGTCGCCGAGGTGCCGTTCGCCGAGTTCGTCAGCTGGAGCTCCTTGGGAGAGAGCACCGGCGGACGGGTGGAGGGGGTGCGGCGGGAGGAGCCGGTCCACGCGGGGCGGGCCGGACGCTTCACGATCGTCGAGAAGATCTCGGCGATCTGCTCCTTGTTCAGCGTCTCCTTCTCCAGCAGCGCGAGGACCAGGTTGTCGAGGACGTCACGGTTCTCGACGAGGATCTCCCAGGCCTCGTTGTGCGCGGTCTCGATGAGCTTCTTGACCTCTTCGTCGACCAGCGCCGCGACCTCTTCCGAGTAGTCCCGCGGGTGCGACATCTCGCGGCCCAGGAACGGCTCGGTGTTGTCGCCGCCGAACTTGATCGCACCGAGACGCTCGGTCATGCCGTACTGCGTGACCATGGCCCGCGCCGTGGCGGTGGCCTTCTCGATGTCGTTCGCCGCGCCCGTGGTCGGGTCGTGGAAGACCAGCTCCTCGGCCGCGCGCCCGCCCAGCATGTACGCCAGCTGGTCGAGCATCTCGTTGCGCGTGGTCGAGTACTTGTCCTCGTCGGGCAGGACCATGGTGTAGCCCAGAGCCCGGCCGCGGGACAAGATCGTGATCTTGTGGACCGGGTCGGAGTTCGGGGAGGCCGCCGCGACCAGGGCGTGTCCGCCCTCGTGGTACGCGGTGATCTTCTTTTCCCGGTCCGACATGATCCGGGTCCGCTTCTGCGGGCCCGCCACGACGCGGTCGATCGCCTCGTCCAGCGAGTGGTTGTCGATCAGCTTCTTGTCCGAGCGGGCCGTGAGCAGCGCGGCCTCGTTCAGGACGTTGGAGAGATCGGCACCGGTGAAGCCGGGCGTACGGCGGGCGACGGCGCCCAGGTCCACGTCCGGGGCGACCGGCTTGCCCTTCTGGTGGACCTTGAGGATCTCCAGACGGCCCTGCATGTCCGGACGGTCGACCGCGATCTGCCGGTCGAAGCGGCCGGGGCGCAGCAGTGCCGGGTCGAGGATGTCCGGACGGTTCGTGGCGGCGATCAGGATGACCCCGCCCTTCACGTCGAAGCCGTCCATCTCGACCAGCAGCTGGTTGAGGGTCTGCTCGCGCTCGTCGTGACCGCCGCCGAGACCCGCACCGCGGTGCCGGCCGACGGCGTCGATCTCGTCGACGAAGACGATCGCCGGCGCGTTGGCCTTGGCCTGCTCGAACAGGTCGCGGACACGCGAGGCACCGACACCGACGAACATCTCGACGAAGTCGGATCCGGAGATCGAGTAGAAGGGGACACCGGCCTCGCCCGCGACGGCGCGCGCGAGCAGGGTCTTGCCGGTGCCGGGCGGGCCGTACAGCAGCACGCCCTTGGGGATCTTGGCGCCGACGGCCTGGAACTTCGCCGGCTCCTGGAGGAACTCCTTGATCTCGTGGAGTTCCTCGACGGCCTCGTCCGCGCCCGCGACATCGGCGAACGTCGTCTTCGGGGTGTCCTTGGTGATGAGCTTGGCCTTGGACTTCCCGAAGTTCATGACTCGGGAGCCGCCGCCCTGCATCTGGTTCATCAGGAACAGGAAGACAACGACGATGAGGACGAAGGGCAGGAGCGAGAGGAGAACGCTCAGGAACGGGCTGGTCTTGTCCGGAGTGACGGAGTACCCGTCCGGGATCTGACCGGCGTCGTACTTGGTCTGGAGGCTCTGGGCGAGCTGGACGCCCTGATCCCCGATGTAGTTGGCCTGGAACTTGGTGCCGTCATGCTTGCCGAGCTTCTGGCCGTCGCGCAGCTCGATCTTGATCATCTGGCTGTCGCCGGTGGTCAGCTTCGCTGTCTCCACCTGGCCAGTGTTGATCGCCTTGATGACCTCGCTGGTGTCCACCGACTTGTAGCCGCCGCCGGAGCCGACGACATTCATCAACACGACCACGGCGAGGACGGCCAGCACGATCCACATGACCGGCCCACGGAAGTATCGCTTCACGTCCATCCATACGGGGCGCCAGGCACCCCGTCCCTCCTGCCCGTAGGTAAATGCTGCTGTGAGTAAAGACTGTTCTTCGGAATGTACCCCTGTATTGTCACCCGCGGCCCCGTGGGACGGCTGACAGACCCGCCTTCCCCTGCTCCAACGGCGGGAATCGCCCACAGGTTCCCCGGAGCCCGCGGTGCTTTCCCGCAGGGCCCCGGAGACCGGGAGCGGCCGGGAGCGGGATCAGCCGCCGTAGACGTGCGGGGCGAGCGTGCCGACGAACGGCAGGTTGCGGTACTTCTCCGCGTAGTCGAGGCCGTAGCCCACCACGAACTCGTTGGGGATGTCGAAGCCGACCCACTTCACGTCGATCGCGACCTTCGCGGCCTCGGGCTTGCGCAGCAGCGTGACGACCTCGAGGGAGGCCGGCTGGCGGGAGCCCAGGTTCGACAGCAGCCAGGACAGCGTCAGACCTGAGTCGATGATGTCCTCGACGATCAGGACGTGCTTGTCCTTGATGTCGGTGTCCAGGTCCTTGAGGATCCGGACCACACCCGAGGACTGGGTCCCGGCGCCGTACGAGGACACCGCCATCCAGTCCATGGTGAGCGGGGTGGACAAGGCGCGCGCCAGGTCCGCCATCACCATCACGGCGCCCTTGAGCACACCGACGATGAGCAGGTCCTTGCCCGCGTACTCCGCGTCGATCTTCGCAGCCAGCTCGGCCAGCTTCGCGTCGATCTCTTCCTTGGTGATGAGCACCGACTGGAGGTCGTTGCCCATGTCCTTCTCGTCCACCCGCATCACTTTCGTTGTCGGCCGGGGCTCCGGGGGTGTCCCCGGAGGACTCAGCCGTGTTTCAGCACCAATCAGCCCTGCCGGATGACAAGTCTGCCACCCTGCCGCTGGGCCTCGACCCGGCCGGGCAGGTTGATGGCGCCCTGGCCGCGCCATCCGGTGATGAGCCGGTCGACTTCCTCGATGTGGCGGGCGAAGAGGGAGCCCGCGGGAGAGCCCGCGGCGACCACGGCCCTGCGCAGCACCCGGCGGCGGACGGCCGGGGGCAGGGCGTACAGCTTGGCGCACTCCAGGCGGCCGTCCGCGTCCCGTACGCCGGTCTCGGCCTCGGCGGCCCAGGCGTCGAGGGCGTCGGCGTCGTCGCGGGAGAGCTGGGCGGTGCGGGCCAGCGCCTCGACGACCCCTTTGCCCAGCGCCTTCTCCAGGGCGGGCAGTCCCTCGTGGCGCAGGCGGGAGCGGGTGTAGGCGGGGTCGATGTTGTGCGGGTCGTCCCAGACGGCGAGGGACTGGACCATGCAGGCCTTGCGGGCGGTCTGCCGGTCCAGCTGGAGGAAGGGGCGGCGGTAGCGGTGGCCGCGGCCGGGGCCTCCGGACTTTTCGGCCATGCCGGACAGCGAGCGGATCCCGGAGCCGCGGGCGAGGCCCAGCAGGACGGTTTCGGCTTGATCGTCCCGGGTGTGCCCCAGGAGCACGGCGACGGCCCCGAGGCGGTCTGCGGCCTCGTCCAGGGCCCCGTAGCGGGCATCGCGGGCGGCGGCCTCGGGCCCGCCGTCACGGCCGACGCGCACGGCGACGGACTCCACCGGGTCGAGGCGGAGTGCGGTCATGCGGGTGACGACCTCGGCGGCGCGCAGGTCGGAGCCGGCCTGGAGCCCGTGGTCGACGGTGATGCCGCCGGCCCGGATGCCGAGTTTGGGGGCCTCGAAGGCGAGTGCGGAGGCGAGCGCCATGGAGTCGGCGCCGCCGGAGCAGGCGACGAGGACGAGTGGCCGGGTGCCCGCTGCGGTGCGAGGGTCGGCGGGGGTGTCGGTGAGGTCGGTGAGGACGTCGTGGAGTACGCGGCGGACCGCCAGGCGTATCGCCGCGACCGCAGGATGGGGACCCATGTCCGGTGCCCTTCGATGGAGTTCGGATGCCTCGGAGGCTTTGGGGGTGTGGTGCGCTGGGGGTGGTACTCGGTACCCCCGCGGGGCGGGGGCTGTCAGTCAGGGATGTCACTCAGAGTGCGTCGATGGTGACAGAACCGAGCCGTTCCCCGAGCATCGCACGCCCTTCCACGGCCCACGGTCCCTCGGACGGGTGATGCTGCTTCCCCCAGTGAGACATGTTTAGGCCTGTCCGTCACGTATGGGGAGGGTGAAGGACCCCGTACGTGACGGACAGGCCTGAGCCCCTTGAGTCACCCTCAGTCGCTCTGTTCGCTCCCCTTGCGGTGGACCCGGGTCACCCACTCGGCGGGCCTGGCGATCTCCGCTTTGGTCGGCAATGTGTTCGGGGAGGTCCAGACCCGGTTGAAGCCGTCCATGCCGACCTGGTCGACGACGGCGCGCACGAAGCGCTCCCCGTCGCGGTACTGGCGCAGCTTGGCGTCGAGGCCGAGGAGCTTGCGCAGGGCGGAGTCGAGGCGGCCGGCCCCGCTGGCCCTGCGCTGCTGGAACTTCTCGCGGATCTCGGCGACCGAGGGCACCACCTGCGGGCCGACGCCGTCCATGACGAAGTCGGCGTGGCCCTCCAGGAGGGACATGACGGCGGTGAGGCGGCCCAGGATCTCGCGCTGCTCGGGGGTCTGCACGAGCTCGACGAGGGAGCGGCCCTCGTCGCCGTGCTCGGCGTCCGGGCGGGCTCCCACGAAGGACTGGGCGGCCTCCCGGATGCGCTCCAGCACGGTCGCCGGGTCCACCTCGGTGGCGCCCAGGAACGTCTGGATTTCGCCTTCGAGGTGGTCCCGCAGCCACGGGACGGCCGTGAACTGTGTACGGTGCGTCTCCTCGTGCAGGCAGACCCACAGCCGGAAGTCGTGCGGGTTCACCTCCAGCTCGCGCTCGACGTGCACGATGTTGGGGGCGACGAGCAAAAGCCGGCCGCCCGAGGCCGAGGCCGGCAGGTCGCGCGAGACCGGGGCGAAGGTCTCGTACTGGCCGAGGACCCTGGAGGCCAGGAAGCTCAGCAGCATGCCCAGCTCGACGCCGGTGACCTTGCCGCCGACCACGCCGAGCACGGCTCCGCCGGGGGCGCCCGCGCGGCGGTCCTGCATTTTGGCGAGGAGCGGCTGGAGCAGCTCGCGGAACCCCGCGACGTTGGCCTTGACCCAGCCGGCCCGGTCGACGACCAGGACGGGGGTGTCGGGGACGGCGGACCCTTCCGGGATCATCCTGGTGAACTCGCGCACGTGTCGTTCCGAAATCCTGGCGTGCCCGCGCAGCTCCGCGACGACCGCCCGTGCCTCGTCCCGGGTGACCTCCGGCCCGGGACGCACCAAGCGGGTCGCGGTCGCCACCGCGAGGTTCCAGTCGACCATCTCCGCACCACTGATGCTCGTCATGCGTCAACCGTACGTGGGCAGGGCGCCCTGCGGACCCCCTCGGGCCCGGCCCGGACGGACCTACGAGGTGGCCGCGACGGCCGCGGCCAGCTTGTCGAGGGCCTTCTCCGCGCCCTCGGGGCCGGGGGCGTTCGCGGTCAGGAAGGCGAAGGCGAGCAGTCGGCCGGAGGAGTCGACGACGGTCCCGGAGAGGGAGTTCACGCCGGTCAGGGTGCCGGTCTTGGCCCGGAGGAGGCCCGCGGCCGGGGAGGTGCCCGCGTTGCGGCCGCGCAGGGTCCCGGTGAAGCCGGCGACGGGCAGTCCGGTCAGGACCGGCCGCAGCTCCGGGCGCTGCGGGTCGGCGGCCTTGGCGAGGAGGCCGGTCAGCAGGCCGGCGCTGACCTTGTCGGCGCGGCTCAGGCCGCTGCCGTCGGCGAAGCGGGAGCCCGGGCTATCGACCCCGAGGGCGGCGAGCTTGGCGGCGACGGCCTTCTCGGCGCCTTCGAAGCTGGCGGGCTGCCCGGAGGCGAGGGCGGTCTGGCGGGCGAGGGCCTCGGCGATGTCGTTGTCGCTGTTGGTCAGCATCCGCTCGACGAGCCCGGCCACCGGGGTGGAGAGGGTGGTGGCGAGCGGCTGGGCGGAGGCGCCCGCACCGGCGGCGGCCTTCGCCTCGGCGGGTTCGCCGGTGACCTTGATGCCGCGCTCGGTGAGCAGGGTCCGGAAGGCGCGGGCGGCGTCCTTGGAGGGGTCCTCGGTCCGGTCCACGGGCCCGGACGTGGAGTCGTCGGGGCGACCCTCGTCGGCCATCAGGGCGGTCACGAGCGCGATGTTGGGGTTGACGCCGATCGGGTGGCGGGCGGGGCCGGTGTAGAGGCTGTCGTCGTAGCCGAGGGTCACGGTGTCGGTTCCGGCGGCCTTGAGGGCCTGCGCGGTGTCGGCGGCGAGCGCGACGAGGCTGCCGCCGGATCCGGCGGGTCTCTTCTTCTTCGCGGTGAGGGAGGGGTCGCCGCCGCCGACCAGGACGATCTGTCCGGGAGCGGCTCCGGGCACGACGGTGGTCCTGATCCGGTGCTCGGGCCCGAGCGCGGACAGCGCGGCTGCAGCCGTGACGATCTTGACGGTGGAGGCGGGGGTCATGGCGTCCCGCGCCCCGGACTCGTAGAGGACCTGCCCGGTGGCGGTGTCGACGACGGAGGCGGTACGGACGGTGCCGAGCGCGGGGTCGGCGAGCAGCGGCTTGAGCGCGGCGGCGAGCTTCCCGGAGGCGGCGGGGACGGCCGCCTGCCCCTGCGGGACGCCGGGGCCGATCGCGCCGAGCACCCCCGGCGCGCTGGGGGCGGCCTGCGGCAGGAGCCCGGAGCCAGGCCCGCGGCCGTGATCTGCGCCACCCGTGAGGCCCCAGGAGGCGGCTCTGTCCCGCTCGGCCTTACGCTGGCCGGAGTCCCACGGACCGGCGGCGGCCACCGCTGCCACCGACAGGGCGAGGCCGGCGACGGCCGCACCCGCGATGAGCTGCCACGACTTGACCAATGGCACCTCGGACCAGCCCCTTTCGCGATCACACATATGCGTGAGGGACACTTAACCATTGCGTCTTGCCGCGAGCATGGCACCCCACCCGGCAGGGCCGGGGCGGTCGCGCACGCAGGTGAATCAAACGCAGTCTCGAAGCAATGAAGCTGATCATGGAGGAGCAGGACGTGGAGTTCGACGTCACCATCGAGATCCCCAAGGGTTCGCGGAACAAGTACGAGGTGGACCACGAGACCGGCCGGATCCGTCTGGACCGTCGCCTCTTCACCTCGACCAGCTACCCGGCCGACTACGGCTTCGTCGAGAACACCCTCGGCGAGGACGGCGACCCGCTGGACGCGCTGGTCATCCTGGACGAGCCGACCTTCCCCGGCTGCCTGATCAAGTGCCGCGCCATCGGCATGTTCCGCATGACGGACGAGGCGGGCGGCGACGACAAGCTGCTCTGCGTGCCGGCCTCGGACCCGCGTGTCGAGCACCTGCGCGACATCCACCACGTCTCCGAGTTCGACCGCCTGGAGATCCAGCACTTCTTCGAGGTCTACAAGGACCTGGAGCCGGGCAAGTCGGTCGAGGGCGCGAACTGGGTCGGTCGCACCGAGGCCGAGGCCGAGATCGAGGCCTCGTACAAGCGCCTTGAGGCGCAGGGTGGCCACCACTAGGCTCCGCCGGTGAGCAGGGTCGGGGGAATCCCCCGGCCCCTTGGCTTCGACAGTGGGCGGCACCCCCGCGATGGGGGTGCCGCCCACTGTCGTTTTCGCGCCACACCCGCACGGCACCCGCACGGCATCGGCACGGAACGGGCTGGCTTCGCCATGGAGCAAACGGTTCCGCATACTGGTACGGCAGGTGATCACGGACTGGAGGACGCGTGGCGGAGGCCGACGGGGCAGAGGACAGGAAGCCCCAGTCCGACGAGGCGCACAGCGCCTTCACGCCGCCGCCCGGAATGGAGCCGGACGCCCTCGACGAGGACCAGCCCACCTCGGAGTTCGCCCGTCCGGCCGGCGCCGAGCCGGTGCAGCCCGAGCCCGGGGGTTCGGCCTTCGCCACCCCGGCCACCTACAGCGCCGCGCACTCCCCGCCCGCCTACACCCCAGGCCAGGACTTCCACGTCGTCCAGCTGAAGGAATCCCCCTGGCAGGACCGCATGCGCACGATGCTGCGCATGCCGGTCGACGTGCGGCCCGTACCGGATCTCGTGCACCGGCCGAGCGAGTCCGGACCCGCCGTGGGCCGCGTGCTCGACCTGACCCTGCGCATCGGCGAGCTGCTGCTCGCGGGCGGCGAGGGTGCCGAGGACGTGGAGGCGGCCATGTTCGCGGTGACCCGCTCCTACGGGCTGGACCGCTGCGAGCCCACCGTCACCTTCACCCTGCTGTCGATCACCCACCAGCCCTCGCTGGTGGACCACCCGGTCTCGGCGAACCGGACCGTGCGCCGCCGCGGCACCGACTACAACCGACTCTCGGCCGTCTACCGGCTGGTGGACGACATCAGCGCCCCCGAGATCGACGTCTCGCTGGAGGAGGCCTACCGGCGCCTCGCCGAGATCCGCCGCAACCGGCACCCGTACCCCGGCTGGATGCTCACCGCCTCCGCCGGACTGCTCGCCGGCGCCGCCTCCACCCTGGTCGGCGGCGGGGTGCTGGTGTTCATCGCGGCGGCGCTCGGCGCGGTCCTCGGCGACCGGCTGGCCTGGCTGTGCGCCGGCCGCGGGCTGCCGGAGTTCTACCAGTTCGTGGTCGCGGCCATGCCGCCCGCCGCGATCGGGGTGGCGCTGAACATGACGGCGATCGACGTCAAGGCCTCCGCGGTGATCACCGGCGGGCTCTTCGCGCTGCTGCCCGGGCGGGCCCTGGTCGCGGCCGTGCAGGACGGCCTGACCGGCTTCTACATCACCGCCTCCGCCCGCCTGCTGGAGGTCATGTACCTCTTCATCGGCATCATCATGGGCGTGCTGGTCGTGCTGTACGTCGGCCTGCAGTTCGACGCCTCCCCCCGGCCGGAGGAGGTCCTGGAGATCCAGCAGCGGCCGCTGATCCAGATCGCGGCTTCGATGGTGCTGGTCTTCACCTTCGCGATCCTGCTCCAGCAGGAGCGTTCCACCGTGCTGATCGTGACCCTCAACGGCGGGGTCGCCTGGGTCACCTTCGGCGCCCTGCACTACGCCGGCCACATCCCGCCCGTGCCGTCCACCGCCATCGCCGCCGGGCTGGTGGGCCTCTTCGGGCAGCTCTTCTCCCGCTACCGCTTCGCCTCCGCCCTGCCGTACGTGACGGCCGCCATCGGCCCGCTGCTGCCCGGCTCGGCGACGTACTACGGGCTGCTGCTGATCGCCGAGAACCGGCTGAACGAGGGTCTGGCCTCCCTGGTGAACGCGGCGGCCATCGCGCTGGCCATCGCCATCGGGGTCAACCTGGGGTCGGAGACGTCCCGGCTGTTCATGCGGATCCCGGGGGCCGCGAGCGCCGCGAAGCGCCGTGCGGCGAAGCGGACCCGAGGCTTCTAGCCGTACGGGGTGGCTGATGCGATGTCCCTCGCGCGGCTCACCGATCGGGGCTCCGCCCCGGACCCTCCCCCAGACTCCGTCCGGGGCCCCCTCCTCGAACGCCGGAGGGGCTGAACAGGGCGGCGGCGCTGAAGCGGCTAGCGCTTCGCGTGGCGGCCGCGGGTGCCCGGGGTCTGGGGGCCAGAGCCGTCGACGGCGGCGACCTCGGGCTGCGCCTCGGCGCCGTTCGCCTTGTTCTCCTTGCGGGCCTTGAGCACCTCGAAGATCACCGGGATGACCGAGATGAGGACGATGGCCACCAGGATCGGCTCGACGTTCGTCTTGATGAACTCGATCTGGCCGAGCCAGTACCCCGCCATCGTGACGCCCGCGCCCCAGCCGATGCCGCCGATGACGTTGTACGTCAGGAAGGTGCGGTACTTCATCGAGCCGGCGCCGGCGACCATCGGGGCGAAGGTACGGATAATCGGCACGAAGCGGGCGAGCACGATGGCCTTCGGGCCGTGCCGGTCCATGAACTCGTGCGCCTTGTCGAGGTTCTCCCGCTTGAAGAGCTTGGACTTCGGCCGGTTGAAGATCTTCGGCCCGAAGAACTTGCCGATCATGTAGCCGACCTGGTCACCGAGGATCGCGGCGGCCACGATCAGGGTGCAGACCAGCCACAGCGGCTGCTTGATGTACTGCCCGTCCGCGACCAGCAGGCCCGCCGTGAACAGCAGGGAGTCGCCGGGCAGGAACGCGAAGAGTCCCGACTCGGCGAAGACGATGACCAGGATGCCGATCAGGCCGAAGTGCGAGATCAGGTAGTCCGGGGACAGCCACTCAGGGCCGAGCGCAATCGTGTACACGGGTTCCGGACTCTCCTGGATCGGGGGGCGTGCCGGGGGCAGCAGGCTGTTGCGGGCAGGGTAAAGGCGGTTTCAATTATCAACGCACACGACCCCCTCCCGGTTCCAGCTACCGGAGGGGGTCGGATGCGTGACGTTCCGCTTACACCTTGCGCACCGCGTTCGCCAGGATCGCTTCCCGCAGGTGCTCGGCGAGGCCCGGCTTCATGGAGTCGTAATACTCCTTGAACCGCTCGTCCGCCACGTACATCTCCCCCAGGCCCGTGTGGATCTCGTACGAGCAGTCGTAGTACCAGGTGCTGATGTGCCGGCGGTGCTCCTCGGCCAGGTCCATCGCCGCCTCACCGTCGGCGGACTCGCCGGCGTCCATCAGAGCGGCGTAGCGCGCGCCCCACTCGGCGACCTCGTCCTGGATCCGCCGCCAGTCCTCCTTCGTGTAGGTGGCGACCCGCCGCTGCGACTCCGCGTAGGCGTCGGTGCCGCCCCAGCGCTGCTCCGCCTCCTGCGCGTACTGCTCGGGGTCCTTGTCCCCGAAGACCTCGAACCGCTCCTCGGGCGTGAGGTTGATGCCCATCTTCTTCGCCTCCATGGCGTGCTCAACGGCCTTGGCCATCTGCTGGAGCCGGGCGATCCGGTCGGTCAGCAGGGCGTACTGCCGGCGCAGATGCTCCCGCGGATCCGATTCCGGGTCGTCCAGCAGGACCGCGACCTCGTCGAGGGGGAAGCCGAGCTCCCGGTAGAACAGGATCCGCTGCAGCCGGTCCAGGTCGGCGTCGTCGTACCGCCGGTGACCCGCGTGGCTGCGGCCGCTCGGGGAGAGCAGACCGATCTCGTCGTAGTGGTGCAGGGTGCGCACCGTCACTCCGGCGAATCCGGCGACCTGGCCCACGGAGTAGCCCATCGTCCCGTCCCCCTCCTCTGGTTGGGTACGCCCTTCACTGTGGTCCCTCACGTGGCGTGAGGTGCAAGTCCCCGCCCCGGGCCTACCGGCTCAGGCCGCGGAACCTCGCCACCGCCAGCGGGAAGAAGACCGCCAGCAGCAGGACCGGCCAGCCGACGGCGAGCAGGGCGGCATGGTCGGAGGCCCAGGACGGGGAGGCCGCCGCCGGGTTGCCGAACAGGTCGCGCACGGCCGTGGCCGTCGCCGACATCGGGTGCCATTCCACCACCGTCCCCAGCCAGCGCGGCATGGCCTCCGGCGTGGCGAAGGCGTTGGAGAGGAAGCCCACCGGCCACACCAGGATCTGCACCGCCTGCACCATCTCGGGCCGGCCCGCGACCATGCCCAGGAAGATCCCGATCCACAGCATCGCGAAGCGCAGCAGCAGGAGCAGGACGAAGGCCGGCAGCGCGGCCGCCGGGGAGCCGTGCCAGCGCCAGCCGAGCAGCAGGCCGACGCCCGCCAGGACCGCGAGCCCCACGGCCGACTGGAGCATGTCCGCCGCGCTGCGGCCGACCAGTACCGCCGCGGAGGACATCGGCATGGCACGGAAGCGGTCGATCACCCCCTTGCCCAGGTCCTGGGTGACCGCCGTCATCGTCGCCTCCAGCCCGAAGGCCATGGTCAGCGCGAACATGCCGGGCACGAGGAACTCGACGTACCCGCCGTCGATCCCGCGTCCGCCGCCGACCAGGAAGCCGAACATCAGCAGCAGCATCACGGGGAAGACGAGCCCGACGACCATCTGCACCGGCTGCCGCGCCCAGTGCGCGAGCTCGCGCCGGGTCATCGTCCAGGAGTCCACGGCCACCCAGCCCGCCGCGGACATCGTGTGCTGCGTCATGCGGCCACCTCCGTGGTGTTCGTACGGTCCGTCAGGTGCAGGAAGACCTCGTCGAGCGTGGGGCGCCGGACCGAGAGGTCCGCCGCCTCGATGCCCGCCCCCTCCAGTGCGCGCAGGGTCAGGGCGAGGCCCGCCATGCGGTCCTCCACCGGAAAGCCCAGGGTGAGGGAGTCCGGGTCCACGGTCGGGTCCGGCAGCAGCGCCGCCGCCTGCGCGAGCCGCGCCGCGTCCCGCAGGACGACGACGATCCGGTCCGGCCCGACGCGGGACTTCAGCTCGTCGGCCGTGCCCTCGGCCGCCACCCGCCCGGCGTCGATCAGCGCGATGCGGTCGGCCAGCTGGTCGGCCTCCTCCAGGTACTGCGTGGTCAGCAGGACGGTCGTGCCGCCGCCCACCAGTGAACGGACCGCGCTCCACACCTCCGCGCGGCCGCGCGGGTCGAGCCCGGTGGTCGGCTCGTCGAGGAAGAGCACCTCGG
The DNA here is from genome assembly GCF_000720115.1 of Streptomyces sp. NRRL F-2580. Lineage (GTDB taxonomy): Bacteria > Actinomycetota > Actinomycetes > Streptomycetales > Streptomycetaceae > Streptomyces. The sequence goes on along the minus strand of NZ_JOIR01000007.1, from coordinate 187,434 downwards.
GCTCGGTGATCAGGGACGCCGCGAGGTCGAGCCGGCGCCGCATGCCGCCGCTGTACTGCTTCACGGGCTTGCGGCCGGTGTCCGCGAGGCCGAAGCGGTCCAGCAGCGCGTCGGCCCGCAGCCCGGCCCGGCGCGCGCCCAGGTGGTGGAGGCGGCCGAACAGCTCCAGGTTCTGCCGCCCGGACAGTTCCTCGTCGAGCGCCGCGTGCTGGCCGAGCAGCCCGATCCGGGCGCGGACGGCCGCCGGGTCCTTCCGTACGTCGTGGCCCGCCACCCGGACCACGCCCTCGTCGTGCCGGAGCAGGGTGGTCATGATGCGGACCGCCGTGGTCTTCCCGGCCCCGTTGGGGCCCAGCACGGCGTGCACCGTGCCGCGTGTCACCTCCAGGTCCAGCCCGGACAGGGCCGACTTGTCGCCGTACCGCTTGTGGACACCTTCGACGAAGATCGCCAACGCGCTTCCAACTCCTCACGCGCTCATTAGTCAAATTTGAGTAGCAAGCTGCGTCAAGGTACTGCCCGGAACCGAGCTAGTCAAACTTGATTAGAGGCGGTCAGGCGTAGGGGTTCTCCTGGCCGTCCGCCAGGACCCCCACGAACGGGTCGCCGCCCTCACCCGCGAAGGAGTACGCGCCCGCCTCGATCCGGGCGATCAGCCCACGGGTCCACTCCGCCTCGGCGTCCGCGGAATGGACCCAGCGGTGCATGATCTCGCCGATGTGCCCCAGCGCCTGGGGGCCCTCCTCGGGCGTGTAGTAGTCCGTCACCGACGTCCGCCAGGCCGCCAGCTTCTCCAGCCGCTCCCCCAGCAGGGCCAGGACTTCCGCCCGGGGCAGGTCGACCATGAAGCCGATCGCCGCAGAGAGGAGGTCCGTCTTCTGGTCGAACGCCGCCAGGGCCTCTCGGAGCAGCTTGAAGTACTCCTCGCGACCCGCGTCCGTCACCTCGTACTCCGTGCGCGGCGGACCGCCCGCCGCGCTCGGCGCCACCTCGTGGGCGTGCAGGACGCCCTGCTTCGCCATCTGCTTGAGCGCGTGGTAGATCGAGCCGGGCTTGGTGTTGGACCACTCGTGGGCGCCCCAGTACTCCAGGTCGTTGCGCACCTGGTACCCGTGCGCCCGCCCGTGCTGGCGGACCGCGCCGAGGACGAGAAGCCTGATCGCTGACATGCGGCCAGGCTAGTGGCCGGACCCTCAGCCCATGGCGCGGGTGCCGTCCAGGGACTCCCGGATGATGTCCGCGTGGCCCGCGTGCCGGGCGAACTCCTCCACCAGGTGCAGGAGCATCCAGCGCATCGAGACCTTGCCGTTCTCGGGGAACCAGGGCGCCGGCGGGAGCGGGAAGGTGTCGTCGAGGCTGGGCACGGCCGCGATGAAGGCCTCCGTCTCCCTCACCACCCCGTCCCAGAAGGCCAGTACGCCCGGCACGGACTCGCCCTCGACCAGCCGGAAGGCGTCGCCCCAGCTCTCCTCGCTGCGCTGCCGCTCTCCCCCGGACTCCGTCTGGGAGGTGCCCCCGGGCGCCTGCTGGGCCAGCCGCAGCCAGGACAGCTCGCACTCCGCCGCGTGCTTGAGCAGCCCCGACAGGGAGAGCTCGCTGACGCTGGGGCGGCTCGCCGCCTGCTCCTCCGTCAGTCCCTGCGCCGCCTCGCGCAGCGCGACCCGCTGGGCCTCGACGAAGGCGAGGAGCGTGCCGCGCTCGTCGCCGGGCACCTCGGTGGAAATCTGGGCCATGACCGGACCGCCTCTTCGTGTGGGTGCCGGGGGCCCTCCCCCCGACACCTCACACGCTACGGAGCCTTGCGGTCAGCCCCTGTCCTAGATGCCCGCTCAGTTCGGGGAAATCTCCCCGTCCGGCCGAATCGCGGGCAGCGCCTCGGCCGGCTTCGGGAGCAGGGCCTTGGTGAGGTCCTGCTTGCCCGTCGGGTCCAGCCCGTACATCGCCTCGTAGATGCTGCGGACCGCCGGTCCGGACGCACCCGATCCGGTGCCGCCCTGGGAGATCGTCATCACGATCGCGTAGTCCTCGGTGTAGGAGGCGAACCACGAGGTGGTCTGCTTGCCCTGGACCTCGGCCGTGCCCGTCTTGGCGTGCATCGGGATCTGCTTCTGCGGCCAGCCGCCGAAGCGCCAGGCGGCGCTGCCGTTGGTGGCCACGCCCGCGAGGGCCTCGTCGATGTCGTCGCGGGTCTTGCGGTCCATCGGCAGCTTGCCCTGCTCCTTCGGCGCGATCTCCTGGACCGACTTCCCGTCGGCGCTGACGACCGCCTTGCCGACGCTGGGCTGGTGGAGGGTGCCGCCGTTGGCGATGGCCGCGTAGACGGAGGCCATCTGGACCGGGGTGACGAGGGTGTCGCCCTGGCCGATCGAGTAGTTGATGGCGTCGCCCTCGCGCAGCTGGTTGCCCTGCCGGCAGTTCTCGTAGGCGATCTTCTCGGCGAAGCTGCCGTTCTTCTTGCCGTCCCGGCACCAGGCGTCCTTGTTCGCCTCGAAGAAGTCCTGCTTCCACTTGCGGTCGGGGACCCGGCCCGGCACCTCGTTCGGCAGGTCGATACCGGTGCGCTTGCCCAGCCCGAACTCGTGCGCGGTCTTGAGGAACCAGTCGTTCGGGTCCTTCTTCGGCTTGATGCCGCCGTCCTTCTTCCACTCCTGGTCCGCGAGGGCGTAGTAGACCGTGTCGCAGGAGACCTCCAGGGCCCGGCCGATGGTGATGTCACCGTGGCCCTGCGACTCGAAGTTCGTGAAGGTCTGGCTGCCGACCGAGTAGGAGCTGGGGCAGGGGTAGCGGTTGTTGAACGGGTACCCGGCGTTGACCGCGGCGGTCGAGGTGACCACCTTGAAGATGGAGCCCGGCGCCGCCTGGCCCTGGATGGCCCGGTTCAGCAGCGGGTAGTTGGACTCCTTGTCGGTGAGGCCGGCGTAGTCCTTGGCGGAGATCCCGCCCACCCAGGCGTTCGGGTCGTAGGTCGGGTTCGAGGCCATCGCGACGATGCGGCCCGTCTTGGTCTCCATCACCACGACGGCGCCCGAGTCGGCCTCGTAGTTCCTGCGGGTGTTCTTGTCGTACGTCTTGCGGGCTTCGACCATCGCGTTGTTCAGCTCGCGCTCGGCCACCGCCTGCACCCGCGAGTCGATCGACGTCACGATGTTCGAGCCGGGCTGCGCCGGGTCGGTCTCGCCCTGCCCGATGACCCGGCCGAGGTTGTCCACCTCGTAGCGGGTGATGCCCGCCTTCCCGCGCAGCTCCTTGTCGTACGTGCGCTCCAGGCCGGAGCGGCCCACCTGGTCGGAGCGCAGGTACGGCGAGTCCGACTTCTTGGCCTTGGCGATCTCCTCGTCGGTGACCGGCGAGAGGTAGCCGAGCACCTGGGAGGTGTTGGCCTCGTCCGGGGCCGCGTAGCGGCGCAGGGCGGTCGCCTCGGCCGTGATGCCCGGGAAGTCCTCGGGGTGCTCGCGGATCTGCAGGGCCTGTTCGGTGGTCGCCTCGTAGCTGACCGGGATCGGCTGGTACGGCGATCCGTTCCAGCAGGGCTGCTTCGTCTTGGCGTCGCAGAGCCGGACCTTGTCGATGACCTCCTGGGCGTCCACGCCGAGGACCCCGGCGAGCCGGGTGAGCACGGACTTGCCCTTGTCCTTCATGGTCAGCAGCTCGGTGCGGCTGGCGGAGACCACGAGGTGGGTCGCGTTGTCGGCGAGCGGGACCCCGCGCGCGTCGAGGATCGAGCCGCGCACGGCGGGCTGGACCACCTGCTGGACGTGGTTGTTCTTCGCCTCGTCCGTGTACTCCTGGCCATTGCGTATCTGGAGGTACCAGAGCCGGCCGCCCAGGGTGAGCAGCAGCGAGAAGACCACGATCTGGATGACGACGAGCCGGTTCTGGACCCGAGGGGTCCGGCCGGTCTCCGGTATGTTGCTCAACGCTGATCTCCCCCGGACGCATGCCGTACGCCCGGCTGAGTCTAGAACGGGAAGCGGCTCCGTCCGTGCTGCACGGAGATCCACTTTTGGGTGGTGAAGGCCTCGACCGTGGCCTCGCCGTTGAGTCTGCCCAGGCCGGAGGCTTTCTCACCGCCGAACGCGGCCAGCGGTTCGTCCCCGATCGTGGAGTCGTTGACGTGCATCATGCCCGTCTCGATGCGCTGCGCGAAGCGGACGCCCCGCTCCACGTCCCGGGTGTGGACGGCGCCGCTCAGTCCGTACGGGGTGGCGTTGGTCAGCCGTACGGCCTCGTCCTCGCCGTCGAAGACCACCAGCAGGGCCACGGGGCCGAAGATCTCCTGGCCCAGCAGCGGGGAGTCCTCGGGGAGCCCGGCGAGCACGGTCGGTTCGACGAGGTTGCCGCGCGTAGATCCTCGTACGAGCGCCTGCGCCCCGGATTCCACGGCCTGGTCCACGAGTGCGGTCAGGGCATCGGCCTGGAAGGAGTTGATCAGCGGGCCGATGTGGGTGTCGGCCTCGTGCGGGTCGCCCGTCTTCAGGCCGCGCACGCGGGCGACGAACTTCTCCGTGAACTCCTCGGCGACGGAGGCGTCGACGAGGATGCGGTTGGCGGCCATGCAGACCTGGCCCTGGTAGACGAAGCGGCTGAAGACGGCCGCGTCCACCGCGTAGTCGAGGTCGGCGTCGTCGAGGACGACGAGCGCGCTGTTGCCGCTGAGTTCCAGGACCGTGCGCTTGAAGTGGCGGGCGGCGACCGCCCCGACGTGCCGGCCGACCCGGTCCGAGCCCGCGAAGGAGATGACCTTGGGGACGGGGTGGGTCAGGAGCGCGTCGCCTATCTCGGCTATGTCGGTGACCAGGACGTTCAGCAGGCCGGCCGGCAGTCCCGCGTCCTCGAAGATCTTGGCTATGAGCCCGCCGCCCACGACCGGCGCGTTCTGGTTCGGCTTGATGACGACCGCGTTGCCCAGCGCCAGGGCCGGGGCGATCGACTTCAGGGTGACCAGGAAGGGGAAGTTGAAGGGGCTGATCACGGTGACGACGCCGACGGGAAGCCGCTGGACGCGGTTCTCCTTGCCCTGGACCGGCGAGGCGAGGATCCTGCCCTCGGGCCGGACGGCCAGCTGGACCGACTCGCGGATGAACTCCTTGGCGAGGTACACCTCGTACTCGGCCTTGGGACGGGTCCCGCCGAGCTCGTCGATCATCGCCTCGACGATCTCCTTCTCGCGCTCCTCGGTGATCCGCAGGGCACGCTCCAGGACCGCGCGTCTGATGTACGGGCTCGTGGCCGCCCACTCCGACTGGGCGCGCTCGGCGCCGCGGTAGGCCTGGTCCACCTGCTCGACGGTGGCCACGGGGATGGCCGCGAGCTTCTCCCCGTTGTACGGGTTGACGTCGATGATGTCCCACGAACCGGTGCCGGCCAGCCATTCGCCGTCGATGTACTGGTGAGCCAGGTCGCTGAATATGGACATGCCATCCCTTACTGCGAGCGCGCACCCGTGCGCTGCACCGGAGACCGATCGGTCATCATGCACTGATCAGACGTCATACTACGTGCGAATCAAGACAGTTGGAGCAGGCCACGGAGAAGATCCCTGGTCCGGTCGGGATCGGGGCAGTCGGCCTGGAGCCGTTCCATCGCCCGCCCGTACTGGCCCACTTCCTCGTCTTTGTCCAGGTAGAGGGCGCTGGTGAGCTGTTCCAGATAGACGATGTCCTGGAGGTCCGACTCGGGGAAGCGCAGCAGGGTGAAGGCTCCGCTCTCGCCCGCGTGGCCGCCGAAGGAGAAGGGCATCACCTGGAGCTGCACGTTGGGCCGCTGGGAGACCTCGATGAGGTGCTCCAACTGACCGCGCATGACGTTGCGGTCGCCGTACGGGCGGCGCAGCGCGGCCTCGTCGAGGACGGCGTGGAAGACCGGGGCGTTCTCGGAGACGAGGACCTTCTGACGCTCCAGGCGCAGGGCCACGCGGCGGTCGATCTCGGCCGCGGTGGCACCGGGCATGCCGCGACTGACGACGGCGTGGGCGTAGGCCTCCGTCTGCAGCAGGCCGTGGACGAACTGGACCTCGTAGATCCGGATGAGCGAGGCGGCGCCCTCCAGGCCGATGTACGTCTGGAACCAGCCCGGCAGCACGTCGCCGTAACTGTGCCACCAGCCCGTCGCGTTGGCCTCGCGCACCAACGCCAGCAGGGACTCGCGCTCCGCGGTGTCCGTGACCCCGTAGAGCGTCAGGAGGTCCTCTACGTCCCTTGCCTTGAAGCTCACCCTTCCCAACTCCAAGCGGCTGATCTTCGATTCGGATGCGCGGATCGAGTAGCCGGCCGCCTCACGGGTGATGCCGCGGGATTCTCGGAGTCGCCTGAGCTGGGAGCCCAGGAGGATGCGGCGCACCACAGAACCGCTTGCTTCTGCGGTCACTAGTACTGCCCTCCCCATCGCATTGGCGTGCGCGTGGTGTGCGCGCGTCGCGGGGCCCCCGTACCCCAGGGCCCGCAGTCTGCCACCAAAACGCATCGGCTCGTACTCGTTCTGTAACGGAATCCCGCCTCCGGGAAAAGAAGTCCGCAAGTATGCGTAGGAAGAAATGAGCAAGAACCGTCACGGGAGTGGACAGGTCCGGCGCGTGCACGTGCATCTGCCCTTGCATCGGGCGCGCGCATTCGGAACGATGGTCCCCGCGCACCTGCGTGCTCTTCGCGCCGGCGCCGGACCCACCCCGCAGTTCTCTTTGGACAAAGCCGCCGCTTCGTCCGCGAATCCCGGGAGTGCCTCGCATGGGGACGAATGGATCGACCATGCTCGAGCCGTTACGGCAGGGGCTTCCCCCGGTCGACCCCACGGCTGTCTCCGGGTCCGCCTCCTGCGCTCTGCCCGCACGGTTCGACGCGGTGCGGGGCGCGCGCACTTTCACCCGGTCGACGCTCTCCCAGTGGGGCCTCGACGGCCGCTTCGACGACGTGGCCCTCGTCGTCTCCGAACTCGTCACCAACGCGTTGCGCCATGCCCTGCCGGAGGACGCGCGCGGCGCGGACGCCGAGCCGGAGCCGCCGGTACGGCTGCACCTGATGCGGTGGAGCACCCGGCTGGTGTGCGCGGTGCGCGACCCCAGCGAGGACCGGCCCGGCGGGGCCTTCTCACCGGAGCGCACGGAGGAGAACTTCGACCTGGAGTCCGGGCGCGGGCTGTTCCTGGTGGACTCGTACAGCGACAGCTGGGGCTGGCACCCGCTCGCGGGGCGGCTCACCGGCAAGGTGGTCTGGGCGCTGTTCCTGCTCCACGACTGACACGCCGGCACAAGACACCGACACAGGACAACTGGCCGGGATCGATCACTGCGATCGGTCCCGGCCAGTGCACGTGCATGGCTTGATGAATGCGCCGTTCCGTCAGCCGATCAAGTGATCGAACTCGCCGTCCTTGACGCCCAGGAGCAGGGCCTCTATCTCGGCCGGCGTGTAGACGAGCGCCGGTCCGTCCGGAAAGCGCGAGTTGCGCATGGCGACGTCGCCTCCCGGCAGCTTCGCGAACTCCACGCAGGAACCCTGCGAGTTGCTGTGTCTGCTCTTCTGCCACGTCAGCTCAAACAAGGAAGCGAGTTCTGCAGCTGCCATCCCGTTGTACGCGTGGTCCACAGGAAGCCCCCGATAGTGCAGATGTCAACTCCTCCGGATCATAGCTGTGTTCAATGGCGCCTGCACGGGCAGATGCACGTGCACGCGGGGTGGTCCGTTGATCACAGACAGGTCCGCCCTCACGGACGAAGGGCCTCCGACACCTCGTCCAGCGAGCCCGGCAGCCGTTCGGCGGCCCCGCGCAACACCCCCGGCTCCGCGGCGTCCCACTCCGCCGGCACCGCCCTGACCCCGCCCCCCTGCGGTACGCGGCGCTCCCGCACCGCCTTCGCGCCCGCCTCGGTCGCGCGGTGCAGCGCCCGGGCCAGGTCGGCGGCCCTGCGCGCGGAGGACGACCCGAGGCCCTGACGGCTACCGGGGCAGCGGCTTCCGCCTGCCGCCCATGTGGGCGCGGTCGGCGGCGGCCGTGCCGTCCTCCCAGCCCGCGTGGTCGGTGGCGCCGCGCAGCCGGGTGGTCGTGGTGCGGGGGAACATCTCGTCCGCCCGCGAGGTGACGGCGACGTCTCGCGCCACGAGCGCGGGCAGGTTGTCCGGGGCCTCGCTCGCCGTGTGCTCGGCCGTCTCGGCAAGCCGGTGGCCGAGCCGGCTGGCGTAGGCGAGCAGGAAGGACTGTCTGAACGTCTTCGTCCGCTTGCGCCCGCCCGAGCGCTGCGCGGCCTCGGCGCGGGTCATGGCCGACGTGCCCTGGACGAGCAGCGAGGTGTACAGCAGCTCGACCGCCTCCAGGTCGCTCTCGAAGCCGACCACCGTGGAGAACTCGAACCCGCTGTTCCACACCGACCGGCAGCGGTTGGCCGTGGCCACCGCGTCGAGCAGCACCGCCTTCGCCTCCTCGTACGGCGGCTCCACGCCGATCCGGCAGGCCCCGGGCACCTGGGCCGGTCCCCTGCCGCTCGCCGCGAGCAGCGCCTCGTCCACGGTGTGCCGGGCCATCAGCTCCTGGGCCTTGGCGCTGAGCGCCTCCGCCTCCTCCGGGAAGGTGGTCGCCTCGGCCTTGGCGAGCAGGGCCCGGATCCGGCCCAGCATGCGCGGCTCGATGTGCGCGTGCTCCAGGGCGTCGGCGGCCGGGTCCCCGGGAACCGGACCCACCGGTTCGATGGAGGGCAGCCGGATCAGCAGCCGCAGCACCTCCAGGAAGGCGGTGGCCAGCGTGAACCGGTCCGCCCGTTCCCGCTGCGCGAGCCGGTCGGCGTAGGTGTCGTCGCCGTCCCACCACACCTCGGCGTCGGTCCACCGCTCGGGAAGCCGCGCGTAGCGGCGCGCCTCGGCGGCGATCAGGTCCCCGGTGATCCGCAGGTGCCGCTCGTCGAGGTCCCGCCGGACCAGCCGCAGTACGTCCGCCGGCTGCCACCCCCGCTCCCACCCCTGCCGTACGTACGCCTCCCCGCGCGCCAGCAACTCCCGCCCGACCCCGCCCCACCGCCCCTGATCGGCGACGAGCAACGAGGCCCCGATGTCCAGCCCGGCATCATCCTGGGCATAGAGGGCGGCGGCAAAGGCCCGATCCACGATCTCGGCAAGCTCTCTCACACCTCCCAGCTTGGCATGTCCCCACTCCAGCCCCGCCGGGCCCACCCAGCCCCGCCGGGCCCACCCAGCCCCGCCGGGCCGACCCAGCCCCGCCGGCGCTTGAGGCGCGGGGGGCCCGGGGGCAGCGCCCCCGGCAACGGCGCCGCACCCGCCCGGCCCGGCGAAACCACCCCTGTCAGACCCCGGTGGGACACTCGCACCCATGAGCGACCGCACCCCCCGCTGGGCCCTCGCCGAGGACGCCGACGGCTGGTGGCACGCGACCCCCGTACCCCCCGCGGAGGGAGCCCGGCTCCGCGTCCGCGACCCCGCCGACGCGGTCCGCGCCGCCCCGCCCGGCACCCGCTGGGTCTGGCGGTCCACCGCCGCCGTGTACCCCCGCCTGCTCGCGGCCGGCGCCCGCGTCGAGCGCTGCCACGACATCGAGGACGCCGAGCTGCTGCTCCTCGGCCACGAGGGCCGCTTCGGCGAGCCCCGCTCGGCGGCCGCCGCCTGGGCACGCCTCACCCACGCCCCCGTACCGCCCGATCCGCGCCCGCGCGCCGCCGAGCCCCGCGCCCAGGACTCCCTCTTCGACCCGCAGCCGACCCCCGTCCCCCTGGACGCCCTCCTCGCCGTCCACGCCGACCAGGTGAAACGGCTCGACGCCACCGCCCACCCCGACCGGATGCGGCTGCTCACCGCCGCCGAGTCCGCGGCCTTCCTCGTCGCCGCCGAGATGAACCGCGCGGGCCTGCCCTGGCGGGCCGACGTGCACCGCGCCCTGCTGACCGAACTGCTCGGCGAGCGGTACGCGGGCGGCGGGGAGCCCCGGCGCCTCGCCGAGCTGGCCGACCGCGTCTCGGCCGCCTTCGGCAGGAGGGTGCGCCCCGAGCTGCCGGCCGACGTCATCAAGGCCTTCGCCGAGGCCGGGATCAAGCTCAAGTCCACCCGCCGGTGGGAGATCCAGGAGCTGGACCACCCCGCCGTGGAGCCGTTGCTCGCGTACAAGAAGCTGTACCGGATCTACACCGCCCACGGCTGGAGCTGGCTCGCGGACTGGGTCCACGACGGCCGCTTCCGCCCGGAGTTCATCCCCGGCGGCACCCTGACCGGCCGCTGGGTCACCAACGGCGGCGGCGCCCTGCAGATCCCCAAGGTGATCCGCCGGGCCGTGGTCGCCGACCCCGGCTGGCGGCTCGTCGTGGCCGATGCCGACCAGATGGAACCGCGCGTGCTCGCCGCGATCTCCCGCGACCCCGCCTTCATGGAGGTGGCGGGGCGGCCGGAGGACCTCTACACCGCCGTCTCCCGGCAGGGCTTCTCCGGCGACCGGGACAAGGCCAAGATCGCCGTCCTCGGCGCCGTCTACGGCCAGACCTCCGGGGACGGCCTGAAGAACCTGGCCGCGCTCCGCCGCCGCTTCCCCCGGGCCGTGGCGTACGTGGACGACGCCGCGAAGGCGGGCGAGGAGGGCCGGCTCGTACGGACCTGGCTCGGCCGCACCTGTCCGCCGCCCGTCTCCGCCCCCGACGACGGGGACGGCGCCGGCGACCCAGGCGGGGGCGAGGCCGGGATCCCCCAGGACGGGGACGGCGACGGTTGGACCCCGAGCTACGCCTCCACCAACACCCGGGCCCGCGGCCGGTTCACCCGTAACTTCGTGGTCCAGGGCAGCGCCGCCGACTGGGCCCTGCTGCTGCTCGCGGCCCTGCGGCAGGCGACCGCCGGGATGCGTGCCGAGCTGGTGTTCTTCCAGCACGACGAGGTGATCGTGCACTGCCCGGCCGAGGAGGCCGAGGCCGTCGTGGAGGCGATCCGCGCCGCCGGCGACCGGGCCGGCCGGATCGCCTTCGGCGACACCCCGGTCCGGTTCCCGTTCACCACGGCGGTCGTGGAGTGCTACGCCGACGCCAAATAGCGGCCGGACAGGGCCTAGTTCCGGGCCCGGTTCCACCCCGGGGCGAGCGCGAGCTCCTTGAGCCGGTCCAGCGTCAGCGCGGGCTCCGCGCGGGTGGCCGTGCCGTTCTGGTCGGCGGTGTTGAAGGCGGAGACCGTCACCCGCAGCCCGTCCGTGCGGATCGTGTCCACCTTCCACTCGGTCACGCCCTCGCCCTTCTCGCCGGGGCCCTGCGTGACCCGCACCAGGGTGCCGTCCGGCAGCGGGGGCAGGTTGGGGCCCGTGAAGCCGGAGTGGCCGGAGTCCTGGTTCTCGCTCACGTTGAGCTGGAGCAGGGACTTGCCCTTGCCGTCGTCGAACACGACGTAGCCGTAACGGCCCTCCCCGCCCCTGGAGGCGACCGGGATCTTGATCCCCAGCCCGGCCAGCAGGTCTTCCAGCGCCTCCACGGCCTGCCGGTCCCGCAGCGCGGTCGGCGACCCCGTCCCGGCCTCCGACTCCGCCTGCGCCTCCGGTTCGGCCGCCGGCAGGTCCTTCAGCGCCGGGTACCACAGCTCCGAGGTGACCAGGGACTTCAACTGGTCGATGGGCAGCGGCGGGTTGCTCCGGGAGACGGCCGCGCCCTTCTCGGCGGGGGCGTTCCACTCGTTCGCCTCGACCATGAAGCCCTGCGGGGTCACGCGCACGGCCCGCCAGACCTTGGTGTCCTCCCGCCGGTCCGTGTACTCGTACCCCTTGTGGAGCATCACCGTCGAACCGTCCGCCAACTGCTCGGTCCGGCAGTAGTCGTACTGCTCCAGGTTCTTGTCCCCGCACTCGATCCCCGCGCGGGCCTGGCTCCCGTACGGGTCCACCCGGCTGAGGCTGAGGCTGACGGCCGCCTTGCCCTTCCCGTCGTCGTACACGCCGGAGGCCGTCGGCACCTGGTCGTCGGTCCCCCGCCCGACCGGCCCGGTCAATTGCCCGCCGGGCAGGAGCGCCCGCAGGTTCGCGATCATCTGCTCGGCCGTGACGCCGCCGGAGCCGGCCCGCGGCCCCTTGCCGTCGCCTGTCGGGGTCGGCGGCGCCGCGACGTACACCGAGGTGTCGCCTCCGTTGCCGTCGAGCAGGCCGCCGGAGTAGGCGCCCGCCGCCGCGATCAGGGCCAGGGCCACCGCCGATCCGCCGGCCACGGCGGCCCGGCGGCGCACCGCCACCAGCTGTCGGCCGCGCTGCTCGCCGGCTTCCGCGAGGGCGTCCCGGTCGGCCGTGAAACCGTCCCCCGCACGCCGGAGGGCCACGCCGAGTTCATCTTCGAAGGGCATGAGGAAGTAGACCTTCCGTTTCAAGGATGGGGTGAGGAAAGAGAAGGGAACGGGACCCGGGGACCCGGTCCGGCCGCGCCCGGCCGGACCGGCACCCTCAGAGGTCCGCGAACGCGGTGAGGCTCCCGCCCAGTTGCTCCCGCAGCCGCGCCAGCGCCCGCGAGGTCCGGGTACGGACCGCCGCCGAGCTGGCGTTCATCGCGTCCGCGGTCTCCTCGACGCTGCGGTCCTCCCAGTACCGCAGCACCAGCACCGCCCGGTCCTTGGGAGCCAGCCGCCCCAGCGCCTCCAGCAGCGTCAGCCGCAGCTCCGGATCGGCGCCGCCGGCCGCGGCGGCCGGCGCACCCGAGTAGGGGAACTCCCCGACCGGGCGCTCTCCCGCCGACCGGCGGCGCTGGTGCGTGAGGAAGGCCCGTACCAGCACCGTCTGCGCGTAGGCCGCCGGATTGTCGATACGGGAGATCCGTCCCCAGTGCAGGTACATCCGGCCCAGGGTCTCCTGCACCAGGTCCTCCGCGAGATGGGTGTCCCCGCTCGCCAGCAGACATGCCGACCGGTACAGATGGCCCGAGCGGCCCGCCGCGAACTCACGGAACCCGTCTCTGCGACCGTGCCGCATTCGTTCCCCCTCGCGTCCGTCCCACCCCATTGACGCGGCGACCGTGCGGGAATGTTTCATCCCGCGGCCGGAGTCGGTCAGCCCAGGTCGTGGAAGTACACGTGGAACTCCTCACGGACGAACCCCTCCGCCTCGTACAGCCCCTGCGCGACCGTGTTGTCGTACGCGGTCTCCAGCTGTACGCCGGACACCCCCGCCTCGCGGGCCCGGCGCAGCACCTCGCGCAACAGGGCCCGGCCGGCGCCGGTGCGGCGGCCGGCGGGGGCGACGTAGAGGTCGTTGAGCACCCACGCGGTGCTCAGGGAGAGGGACGAGAAGGCGCGGTAGACCTGCGCGAAGCCGACCGTGCCGAGCCCCGGGACCTCGGCGAGCAGGACGAGCGACTCGTCCTTCGCGATCCGCTCGGCGAGGAAGTCCCGCGGGCCGTCCGGGTCTTCGACGTCCACCTCGTAGAAGTCGAGGTAGCCGCGGAACAGCGCGGCCGCCGTGTCGACGTCCGCCTCGCCGGCGGCCCGGACGGCCACCGCGCCCGCGCCCGCTGCCTCGTCCTCCCCCTGCGGGGGCTGGGTGTCCTGTTCTGTTGCTGCCTGACCGCTCATGTACGTCTCACATCTCCCTGGAGGGTGTCTCGCGCGCCGCGACCATGGTGCACGGACGGCGCGGATCCGCACCAGCGGTCGCGGGGAGGCCGGTTCGGTCGCGGGGAGGCCCGTTCGGCCGCGAGGAGGCCGTTCGGCCGCGAGGAGGCCGTTCGGCCGCGAGGAGGCCCGTTCGGCCGCGAGGAGGCCCGTTCAGTGCCCGGTGACGGGCTGGGCGGGCAGGGTGAAGACGTGCTCGGGGGTCACGATCTCGGTGATCGCCCGGCCGAACAGCGTGCTGGGCTCGCTGCCCTGGTACGCGGTGTCGGTGTTGAGCAGCACGACCAGCGTGGCCTGCGCCTGCGGCAGGTACACGGTTAGCGACTCGTAGCCGGGCAGTGATCCGTTGTGCCCGATCCAGCCCTGGACGTTGAAGATGCCCAGGCCGTAGCCGGTGCCCGGGAGCGCGTCGATCACCTTCAGCCGCTCGGCCTGGGTGGCAGGGGTCAGCAGGGTCCCTGTCGCCAGAGTCTTCGCCCAGCTCCGCAGGTCGGTGAGGTCGGAGATCATCGCGCCGGCCGCCCATCCCCAGGACGGGTTCCAGTCGGTGGCGTCCTCGGTCTTGCCGGTGGCCGTCTGGTCCGTGTAGCCGTGGGCGTGCGGTTCGGGGAACTCCGCGCCCGTGGGGAACAGCGTGTGCTTCAGCCCGGCGGGTTTGACGACCTCCCGGTCGATGTAGTCGGCGAGGGGGATCCCGCTGACCTTCTCCACCACCAGTCCGAGCAGGATCAGGTTGGTGTTGTCGTAGTAGAACTTCGCGCCCGGCTCGAAGAGCACCGGGTGCTTGAAGGAGTACGCGAGCAGTTCCTGCGGGGTGAAGGGGCGCCGGGGATCACTGGTCAGCGCCTTGAAGAAACCTTCGTCCGCGGAGTAGTTGAAGAGTCCGCTCCGCATCTCGGCCAGCTGGCGCAGGGTGATCCGGTCGCCGTTCGGGACCCCCGCGACGTACTTGCCGATCGGGTCGTCCAGTCCGGCCTTGCCGTCGTCCACCAGCTCCAGCAGGGCGGTCACGGTGAAGGTCTTCGTCTCGCTGCCGATCCGCATGTTCAGGCCGGGGGTCATCGGCGCGCCCGTCGCCTTGTCGGCAACGCCGAAGGCCCGTACGTACTCGCCCTTGCCCGGCGCCGACAGGGCCACGATCACCCCGGGCACCTTCGCCTCGGCCATGACCATGCGGACCGCGTCGTCCAACTGCCGGGCCACGGCAGGGGTCAGCCGCGGGAACTCGCCGGAGACGGGCGTGGGCGACGGAACCGGGACCGTCGCCGCCTGGGCGGGCGCCGCCGCGTCCCGCGCGTATGCCGCCGTGCCCCGCGCGTACGCCGCCGCCGGTCCGGCGCCGGCCGCGACGGGTAGCGTCAAGAGGCCGGCCGCTACTGCGGCCACGGCTGCTGACCTGCGCCGATGCGTAGTCATACTCGCCTCCTCGCACGCCAGGACAGGAGCCCACTCAGTCCAACGTAGCCCTGCGGCCCCGGCCGGGCGACCCGAAGGCGCACGGCGAAGTAGTCTAGAAATCTCTTCTGGAAAGGGTCTTGTACCGGCCACACTCTCCCCATGAGCGATGAGCAGTGGCGCGGCGGCTTCGGACCCCCGCCCGAACCGTTCGAAGCGCAGCCGCAGCCTCAGCCGCCCGCGGAGGCACAGCCACAGCCACCGGCGCAGCCACGGTTCCCGGCACCATCACAGCCACAGCCACAGCCCCAACCACAGCACCAGCCGGTGCCGGCGCCCGGCGGCCCCGCGGGAGGCGGCGGGCGCGGCGGCCGGTTCAAGGGCCGGCCGGCCGTCCTGACGGCACTGGCCGTGGCCGTCCTGCTCACCGTCGGCGGCGGCGTGTACCTCACGGTCGGCGGCGGTCGCGGCGAGCCGTCCCGGGCCGAGCCCTCGTCCTCGCCCTCGATCGACAAGGGCGACGGCAAGGGCCCCGGCGTCGGCCCCGACACCTACGACCCCAACGCCGGCATCAAACCCGGTGAGGCCAAGGTCTGGCTGCGCGACAACGAGATCGAGGTCGCCGGCTCGGGGACCTCCCAGTACGGCCCGTGGCGGGTGGGCGACGTGGTGGTCAAGGCGATCGCCACCGAGTTCACCGCCTACGGGGCGGCCGACGGCCAGGACAAGTGGAAGATCCCGCTCCCGACCCGGCTGTGCGCGGTTCCGCCGACTCCGACCGCGGACGGCAAGTTGGTCGTCGGGCTGAAGGAGAGCGGCTCGGACAGCTCGCACTGCACGCACCTCCAGCTGATCGACCTCGCCACGGGCAAGGCCGGATGGAAGATAGCCGTACCGGCGGAGAACGCGTACGACTCCTCGACGGAGTTCGAGATCGCGATCAGCGGCGACACCGTGG
This sequence comes from Streptomyces sp. NRRL F-2580, assembly GCF_000720115.1. Taxonomy (GTDB): domain Bacteria; phylum Actinomycetota; class Actinomycetes; order Streptomycetales; family Streptomycetaceae; genus Streptomyces. Next base: position 171,531 of record NZ_JOIR01000007.1, on the reverse strand, counting down.
CCCTCGCCCGGTCGGCGGTCATGAGCGGCTTCTCGGTCACCGACGGCAGGAAGCTCTTCGGCACGTCGAAGACGGACGGCTGCACCCCGTCCGGGTTCGCCGGGGGATCCCGACTGATCGGCATACGCAACTGCTTCGACCCGAAGGACGCCACCGCGCGCGGGCAGTCGATGGTCGAGGAGCTGGATCCGGCCACGGGTGCTTCCAAGTGGGCCTACAAGTACGACAAGGGCTGGACCGTCGGCCGGGTGCTCTCCGTGGACCCGCTGGTGGTCGCCGCGCACCACGAGGACCGCAAGACCTGGAACATCACGGCGTTCGCGGCCGACGGCAAGGTCCGCTCGCAGAGCGCCCCCGGGTTCGGGGTCAGCGGCCGGTGCAACGGCTTCGGCAACGCGGGCCGGTTCCAGGAGTGCTACGCCTCCGTGGCCGACGCCGACACCCTCTACATCGGCGCGGGCAAGCCCGCCACCACCCTCGACACCGAGGACACCAACCAGGTCGTCGCCGTCGACCTGAACACGGGCAAGGAGCGGTGGCGCACCGCGGAGCAGCCCAAGAACCGCACCATGTGGCCGCTGGCGATCGAGGAGGGCAGGGTCCTCGTGTACGTCTCCCCCGGCAGCGGCGCGGCGGGCTCGGTCGTCTCGCTGGCACCGGCGGACGGCGCCTCGCAGCCCGTCCTGCAGAGCCCGGCCGTGTCCGCCGGAGCGGCGAGCGTCTTCTTCTCCCACAGCGTCCGCACCACCTGGGCGGGCGGACGGCTGTTCCTCCTCAACGGCTGGGTCTACGGCCCGGAGCCCAAGAAGAAGAGCCGCGCGATCCTCTCGTTCGGCAAGTAGCTTCCCGCAGTCCCGCAGTCCCGCACCCCAGGAGGGGCACGTGCAGAACCCGTACCAACAGCCGAACGAGCCGGGCGCCCTGTACCAGCCGCCCCTCCCACAGCCCCCACAGCCCACGCACCCCCCGGAACCCCCGCGCAAGCGCGCCAACCGGCTCATGATGGCGCTCACGGCACTGATGGCCGTCGGTGCCATCGCCGCCGTGACCGCCGTCATCATGGCCAGGGACGAGCCGGACGGCCCCCCGGACCCGTCCAAGCCGCTCATCGCGGGCTGGAAGACCGTGGTCAACCCCAAGTACGGCACCTCGTTCGACGTCCCGCCGGACTGGGAGGTCCTCTCGCCCGACGTCTTCAGCGGCCACGGGGACGACAACGACCCGGACAAGATCCTCATCGGACACACGGCGCCCGCCTTCTACAAGTCCGAGTGGTGCAGCATCGACGCCAACGGCGACGGCTCGGTCTCCGACTTCCCGCTCGGCAGCGTCGGCACCAAGGGGGCCGAAGGCGCCAAGGACACCACCGAGGTCGCCGAGAAGAACGCCCCGACCTGGGTCTACGCCGCCTACACCCAGCCCGACAAGAGCGTCGTGAAGTGGGACAAGCCCGTGGAGTACACGACGAAGTACGGCCTCAAGGGCACCTACGTCAAAGCCCACTCCGAGGGCGCCAAACAACCCAACCGCTGCGCCGGCGACGGCCAGTCGATCGTCTTCGCCTTCAAGAACGCCGAGGGCGCCTTCGCGGCCTGGGACTTCTACGGCCGCACCGGCGTCCCCGGCGCCATCCCCGACTCCCTGATCATGCGCATCCTCAGCACGGTCCGCCTCACCCCCACCACCCCCACGGCCACCCCCACCCCCTAACCCAGCCCGATACCTGCTACCCGGCATCAACGGAGGCCAGGTGCCGCCTCAACTCGGCGACGACCTCCTGATCACCCCCTTCGGCCGGCAGCACCCACGGCTCCTCCTCACCATTGGCCATGGCAAGACTGCTGACGAACCGCACCGAACACGGCGCCGGGCCGAGGGCATCCGGCGGCGGAGCCAGATCGGCAGAACGGTCGCGGGCCCACACCTGCCTAGTGATCTGGTTTACAGATCCTGTCGCAGTATCGGCAGATGCGGTCGAGGATCTGGTCGGCGGTTTTGGTCCACTTGAAGGGTCGGGCCTCGTCGTTCCAGACCTTGATCCAGTTCTCGAGTGCGGCCTTGAGGTCGTCGAGGGAGCAGAACACGCCGCGTGCGAGGCAGCGCCGTTCCAGCTCGGCAAACCACCGCTCGACCTGGTTGATCCACGACGAGTACGTAGGTGTGAAGTGCAGCTGGAAACGGGGATGCGCGAGCAGCCACGTGTGCACCATCGGCGCTTTGTGGGCGGAGAGGTTGTCGCAGATCACGTGGACCGCCAGACCGGGATCGGTCTGGCGGTCGATCTCATCGAGGAAGTCACGGAAGTCCACTGCCCGGTGCTGCGCGGACAGCTTCGTGATCACCTTGCCCGTCGCGGTGTTCAAAGCGGCGAACAGATCGACAGTGCCGTGCCTGACGTAGTCGAAACTCCGCCGCTCGGGCACCCCGGGCAGCATCGGCAGCACCGGTGCGGTCCGCTCAAGGGCCTGGATCTGCGGTTTCTCGTCCACCGCGAACACAGCCGCGTTGGCCGCCGGGGCGAGGTAGAGGCCGACGACGTCACGCACCTTGTCGATCAGGAACGGGTCCGGGGAGATCTTGAAGGTCTCGGTTCGCCACGGCTGAAGGCCGAAGGCGTGCCAGATCCGCAGCACGCTCGCCGGCGAGATCCCCACCACCTTGGCCAGCTCCCGCTTCGACCAGTGCGTCCCGCCCGCGGGCGTCTCCTCGAGGGTGCGGACCACCACTTCTTCCACTTGGGCGTCGGTAATGGTCCGTGGCACGCCGGGCCGGGGCTCGTCGGCGAGCCCGCCCAGCCGCTCCCGCAGGAACCGGGTCCGCCATCTCGCCGCTGTCTTGCGCTCGATTCCCAGCCGCGCGGCCACCATCGTGTTGTTCCATCCCCGCGCGCATGCCAGCACGATCTGAGCACGCTGGGCCAGGCCCTGCGCGATCGAACGCCGCCTGGCCCAGTTCTCCAACGTCGACCGCTCGGCATCCGACAGCACGACCGGCGCCAGCCTGGTATCACCCATCCGTCCAGGACACCGGCCGCAAGCCGGTCACGTCAGGCGAACCCCAAGATCTGAAACAGAACACGACTCACGAGGCGAGCCCAGACCTCCAAACCAGATCACTAGCAGGACTCGTGGCGTTCCAGGACGGTGGTTACGGGTGGTCAGCATGCCAATCTGCTGATCACTCTTCGCAGTGGACTACCCCCCTGGGCAGAACCTCCGAGCCGACAAGAGGAGTTCCGATCGGCAGACACACTCCGCCAGAAGGGACACCCGTGGGGAAGCTCGCAGTCGCCCGGATCATTGCCACGCTCGCCACGACGGCCATGCTGGCCGTCTTACCTGCCGCCGAGGCGCACGCCGGCGCCATCGGCTCAACGCCCGTCGCCAGCTTCGACTACCAAGTCGGAGGTATCACCATGACCGTTCCCACAGGCTGCATGTTCACCCACGTCATCCGCGGCGACGGAAAGAAGATCACCTACCAGAACGCCGGCGTCGACTGCGGTTTCGTCGGAGCCCTCAACGCAGGCTTCTGCAACTGGCGCATCGACTTCACCTACGCGGACACCAACAACAAGATCTACCGCACTTCGCCCGGCAAGACGCACACCGAGTGTGAGATCCACCCGTTGCGCGACAACAAGCCACAGACACTGCCCCGCTACGGCAAGGCATGCGCACACCTCAACATCAATGGCGTGCGCCGGGTCAGCCAGTGCCACCACATCACGAAGTGAGCCGCGCATGACCACCCAGCCCACGCCCGAAGACCCCGCCTGGGAAGCCAAGCGCCGACGCGCCGGCATCGCCGCCTTCCTTATCGGCACCGCCGCTACCTTCGCCTTCCTGGCCTTCTTCCCCGGCCTCCCCCACGTCATCGACTGGGGCGCCATCGTCGCCTCCCTGGCCATCGGCGGGCTCACCCGCTGGGCGTGGCAGTCTCACATCACGAGGAAGCACACCGCCCTCAGGTAGAGACCCACTGAGCGTCCGGGAAATCTCGAAGCACGGGGCCGACCACGCACCAGGCCGCCGACATGGAGAGCACGGCCCGTCCGTCCCCGCTCGGCCCACTGGCTCGAACTCCCGGAGCCGACCCGGAAACGGCAGTTGGCGCTGCGTGCCGTTGGGGCAGCACTGACGATGTTCTCGGTCGGTCGCCTGTATCCAGCCCACGCGGTCACGCAAGAGCCCCCTCCGTCATCACGACGGAGGGGGCTTGCTCAGCCGGAAATAGCAAAACCCCCAGGTCACGGCGAGTGAGTCCTGGGGGTTTTACAGAGCCGCCTTCGGGATTCGAACCCGAGACCTACGCATTACGAGTGCGTTGCTCTGGCCAACTGAGCTAAGGCGGCACCGCTGGTCAGACAAGTATTCCCTCGGAGAGGGGCGCTCATCAGCAGCGGCGCCAAGTCTACAGGGTGTCGACGTGTGCCCTGAACCGGGTTCTGCGGGGGTGAGGCGGAGCTCACATACTGGGACGGATGCGCCGCATTCGGGGCATCGTCTGCCGTGCGTCCCACGAAGGGATGAGATGTCCCGTGGCCCTTGCCGGGCGTTGGAAGATGCTCGCCGTGCTGTGTGCCAGCCTGCTGCTCGTCGCGATGGACGCCACCATCCTGAACGTCGCGCTCCCCTCCCTCATCGACGACCTGCGGCCCAGCGGCGTGCAGCAGCTGTGGATCATCGACATCTACGGGCTGGTCCTCGGCGGGCTGCTCGTCACCACCGCCGCCGTCGGTGACCGGTTCGGGCGGCGGAAGCTGTTCCTGATCGGCTTCGTGCTCTTCGGCGTGGCCTCCGTGCCCGCCGCGACCGCCGGGTGGTCGTGACCGTCGTCGCCGGCCTGTGGCTGCTCCCCGAGTTCAAGGACCCCGGCCAGCACGCCCTCGACGTGCTCAGCGCCGCGCTCTCCGTCACCGGCATCGTCGCCCTCGCCTGGGGCATCAAGCACGGGGCGAAGGGCCGCCCCGCGGCGGCGGACCTGCTGGTCCTGGCGGTCGGGATCGGGCTGCTCGCCTGGTTCACCCGCCGCCAGCTGCGGCTGGGGGATCCGCTCCTCGACGTACGGCTCTTCCGGAACCGGCCCTTCACCGCCGCCGTCGGTGACCGGTTCGGGGTTCCTGGTCTCGCTGTGGCTCCAGTACGTCCACGGCTACTCCCCCTTCGAAGCCGGCCTGCGCACCCTTCCCACCGCCCTCGCCATGCTCGGCAGCTCCCTCCTGACTCCGACGCTGATGCACCGAATCGGCGTACGGGCCTGCATGGCGATCGGCCTGGCCGGGCTGGTGGCCGGGTTCACCTTGCCGGCCCTGGCCCCGCAGCCGACCTCGTACGCCTACGGCGCCGTCTTCCTGGTCACCCTCGGCTTCAGCGACGGCCTCGCCGTCACCACCGCCGCCTCGGTGCTCGTCTCGGCGGCCCCTGCGGAGCGGGCCGGGCAGGCCGGGGCCGTGTCCGAGACCTCGTACGAGCTCGGCGTGGGCCTCGGCGTCGCGCTCCTCGGGTCCGTCCACGCGGCCGCTTACGCCGCACGGACGGCCGGTGCGCCGGCCCAGGCTGCGGAGTCGATCGGCGGGGCGGTCCCTACCAGGCCGGACGCGGGTCCCGCAGTTCCTTCGGGGTCTGCTCGGGCAGCCAGGTGTGCCCGACGTCCGTACGCCACAGGAAGCCGGGGCTCGGTGCGTACTCCGTGGTGGCCGGGGCCGGCTTGTGGAAGCGCTCCGTGCCCGGAAGCGGCACCTCCACCAGCCGCCCCTCACGGAACATCCACAGCCCGAAGCAGTCGTCCTCCTCGTCGTGGAGCATGACCTGCACGCACTCGGGCGAGTTCCACGGCAGTGCCTCCAGGTCCTTCAGGATCCCGGTGCGCTGGCTCTCCCGGTAGAACTCCAGGAACCACCCGCCGACGAACCAGCCGGGTATCCGCTCGAACCGGCCGCGCCAGCCGCGCGACTCGTCGTACCGCGTCAGCGGCTCCATCACCTCGTCCTCGTACCGGGCCAGCACGAGGACCTGCGCCATTCTGCTCATGGCCGGATTTCACCGTCCACGGCCCGGCACGGGCAAGTCCATTACCGGGGCGGCGGCCTCAGCACTTCTTGCCGTCCGCCGGCGCCTTGCCCTCCAGCAGGTAGCGGTTGATCGCGGTGTCGATGCAGTCGCTGCCGCGCCCGTACGCCGTGTGGCCGTCGCCGTCATAGGTGAGGAGGGTGCCCGAATCGAGCTGGCCGGCCAGCGCCTGCGCCCACTTGTACGGGGTCGCCGGGTCCCGCGTGGTGCCCACTACCACGATCGGCGGGGCGCCCTTCGCGGTCAGCTTCTCCGCCCTGCCCGTGGCCGCCACCGGCCAGTACGCGCAGTTGAGCGAGGCCCAGGCCAGACCCGCGCCGAAGACCGGGGAGGCCTTCTCGAAGGAGGGCAGCGCGGCATCGACCGCGGCCGGGTCCTGGAAGGCCGGGGGCTGGTCGAGGCAGTTCACGGCGGCGTTCGCGAACATCAGGTTGGCGTACTTGCCGTCCGCGTCGCGCTCGTAGTAGCTGTCGGCCAGGCTCAGCAGGCCCGATCCGTCGCCGTTCATCGCCGACGTGAGCGCCTCGCGCAGCTGCGGCCAGGCGCTCTCGTCGTACAGCGCCGCGATCACCCCGGTCGTGGCGAGGGACTCGCCGAGCGGGCGGTTCGCGTCCCCGCTGGGCACCGGCTGGGCGTCGACCTTGCGGAAGAACTCCTTCAGGCGCGCCGCCACGGCGTCCGGGTCGCCCTTGCCGAGCGGGCAGTCGGGCTGCTTCGCGCAGTCCGTGGCGAAGGAGGTGAAGGCCGTCTCGAACCCGGCCGTCTGATCCCGGTTCAGGTCGATCGCGGACCGGGAGGGATCCATCGCACCGTCCAGGACCAGCCGGCCGACGCGGTCCGGGAACAGGTCCGCGTACGTCGCCCCGAGGAAGGTGCCGTACGAGGCCCCGACGTAGTTGAGCTTCTTGTCGCCGAGCACGGCGCGCAGCAGGTCCATGTCGCGGGCGGCATCGACGGTGGAGACGTGCGGCAGCACCCGCTGCGAGCGCTCGTGGCAGCCGGCCGCGAACTTCTTGAAGGCGGCCACCAGCGCGGCCCGCTCGGCCTGGTCGTCCGGCGTCTGGTCCACCTGCGTGTACGCGTCCATGGCCGGGCCGGTCAGGCACTCGACGGGGCTGCTGCGGTCCACCCCGCGCGGGTCGAACGAGACCATGTCGTACCGGGCGCGGACCGGCGCGGGGTAGCCGATGCCCGCGTACGCCTGCAGGTAGCCGATGCCCGAGCCGCCCGGGCCGCCCGGGTTGACCACGAGCGAGCCGAGCCGCTTGCCGGGACCGGTGGCCACACGGCGCGCCACCGCGATGTCGACGTCCTGGCCGGAGCGGGGGTTCGCGTAGTCCAGGGGGGCCTTCATCGTGGAGCACTGGAATCCGGGGACACCGCATTGGCGCCAGGTCAGCTTCTGCTCGTAGTACGGGCGCAGCTCGGCCGCGTCGGGTGCCGGCCGGGCCGACCGCTTGCCGGACGCCGCCCCGGAGGACTCGTCGGCGTGCGGGGCGTCCGATCCGCCCGCGGCGGCGCGGGTGGCGTCCAGACCGCCCGAGGCGCACCCGGAGAGCAGCAGCCCGGCGGCTGCGATCACGGTCCCTGTCGTACGCAGCAGGCGGCTGGTGTCCATCCCCGGAGCGTACGGCTGCCGGAGGAGGCCGGGAGGCTCTTCTGCGGCGGACGGCTGCGGCCTTCCGTGGCCCCCGCCCGGCGCCGCACGGACCGGGCCCGTCCCGGCCGCGGCGGTCGGTCCGCCCATACGGGTGAGTCCGTCAACCGGGTGTGGACCCGGGGCGACGGCCGGGCAGCGGAAGGACGGCAGCCCAGCGGCGGCCCGACAGCGGCCCGGCGGCGGCCCAGCGGTGACCCGACGGCGGCCCGACAGCGGCCCGACAGCGGTCAGCCCGCGCGCAGGGACATCGTCATCGCCTCGACCGCGAGGAGGGGAGCCACGTTGCGGTCGAGGGCCTCCCGGCAGGCGATGATCGCCTCGATCCGGCGCAGGGTCCGCTCGGGACCCGAGGCCCGCGCGATCCGGTCGAGGTCGTGCCGTATCTCCTCGTTGGCGATGGCCACGGACGAGCCGAGCTGCAGGGCCAGGACGTCCCGGTAGAAACCGGTGAGGTCGGTCAGCGCGAGGTCGAGGGTGTCGCGCTGGGTCCTGGTGCGGCGGCGCTTCTGCCGGTCCTCCAGCTCCTTCATCACGCCCGCCGTGCCGCGCGGCATCCGGCTGCCGGCGCCCGCTCCGGCCCCGAGCGCGGCCCGCAGCTCCTCGGTCTCCTTGGTGTCGACCTCCTCCGCGACCTGCTTGGCGTCCTCGGCGGCGGCGTCCACCAGCTCTTGGGCGGCCTTGAGGCAGGCCCCGACGTCGTCCACCCGGAGCGGGAGCTTCAGGACCGTCGCCCTGCGCGCCCGGGCCTCCTCGTCGGTGGCCAGCCGACGGGCACGGTCGACGTGCCCCTGCGTGGCCCTGGCGGCGGCCAGGGCCAACGACGGCTCGACGCCGTCCCGCCGCACGAGCATGTCGGCGACGGCGGCGACCGAGGGGGTGCTGAGGTTGAGGTGGCGGCATCGGGAGCGGATGGTGGGCAGCACGTCCTCCACGGAGGGCGAGCACAGCAGCCAGACCGTACGGGGCGCGGGCTCCTCCACCGCCTTGAGCACCGCGTTGGCGGACTTCTCGTTCAGCCGCTCGGCGTCCTCGACCAGGATGACCTGCCAACGGCCCGTGGCGGGGGACGTGTAGGACTTGCGGACGGTGTCCCGCATGTCGGCGACGAGGATCTGGCTGCCGACCGCGACGACGGTGGAGACGTCCGCGTGCGTGCCGACCATCGTGGTGTGGCACCCGTCGCAGAACCCGCAGCCGGGCTCACCCCCGAGGGCGCGGTCGGGGCTGGTGCACTGCAGGGCGGCCGCGAAGGCCCGGGCGGCGGTGACCCGCCCGGCTCCGGGCGGCCCGGTGAACAGCCAGGCGTGGGTCATCTTGGACGCCGCGGGCGGGGCGGTGCCGTTCGTGATGGCCGTGACCAGGGCGTCGGCGTCGTGGGCGGCGGCGGCCAGCTGCGTCTGGATCCGCTCCTGTCCCACCAGGTCGTCCCATACGGGCATCCCGCCCACCACCTTTCACTCTCCGTGCACCCATTGTGGCGGGCGCCACTGACAATCCCGTCCCGCCGAGGTCAGCGGCGGCGGCGCGGTCCTCGTTCGCCCTCGTCGCCGTCCTCGTCGTCCCGGTGGCGGCCCAGCAGTTCGTCCGCCAGCGTCGGCAGATCGTCCAGCGGGGTCTCCTCGGCCCAGTCCGGGCGCTGCCGCTGCGGCCGGCCGTCCTCGCCGAGCACGGGCAGCTCCCGCGTCCGGTCGTTGGCCGAGTCCCGGAAGATGCCCGACGGCACCCGGTCGGCCGGGTCCTCCTCGGGGCGCCGGGCCGTAGGCCGCGAAGCGGACCGGGCCCGACCGGTACCTGCGCCTGCGCCTGCGCCGCCCTGCGGGGCGGCCGCCGGACGGACCGGCGGCAGCACCGCCGTCTCGTCGACCGGGCGAACGGGGGGCAGTACGGCCGTCTCCTCGGCGGACGCCCTGTCGACCTTCGGCACCGGGACGGTCTGGGTGACGTCATCCGGCTGGACGACCCGCTTGACCACCGGGGTCTCGACCGTCACCGCGTCGTCCGGGTGCGGCTCCTTCGTCATGGGCACCTTGGGAGCCGGAGCGGGCGCCGGAGCCGGAGCCGGTGCGGGGGCGGGCGCGGGAGCCGCCGCCGAAGCCGCAGCGGCCGCGGCCTTCGCCGCCGCCTCGGCCGACGCGGCCTCCACCAGCCGGCGTGCCTCCTCGGCCTTCAGCAGGGCCTCCTCGGCCCGCCGCTGCTTCTCCAGCCGCCGCTCCTCGGCCTCGGCCCGCAGCCGTGCCTCTTCCTCGGCCTGCCGGCGCAGCCGCTCGGCCTCCGCCGCGCGGGCCTTCTCCTCGGCCTCCGCGCGCAGCCGCTCGGCCTCGGCCCGGGCCCGGGCCTCCTCCTCGGCGCGCTGCCGCTCCTCGGCGGCCTTGCGCGCGGCCTCGGCCTCCGCCTTGATCCGTGCTTCCTCGGCCTCGCGGGCCAGCCGGGCCTCTTCCTCGGCCCGGAGCCGCGCTTCCTCGGCCTTGCGGGCCGCCTCTTCCTCGGCCTTGCGCCGGGCCTCCTCCTCGGCGAGGCGCCGGGCCTCCGCCTGGGCGGCAATCTCGGCCTCGGAGAGGGGGAGCATCCGGTCCAGGCGGTGCCGTACGACGGTGGTCACCGAGTCCGGGTCCTGGCCCGCGTCGACCACCAGGTAGCGCCCGGGGTCGGACGCGGCGAGCGTCAGGAACCCGGACCGCACCCGCTGGTGGAACTCCGCCGGCTCCGACTCCAGCCGGTCCGGCGCCTCCGTGAAGCGCTCCCGCGCCGCCTCCGGCGACACGTCGAGCAGGACGGTCAGGTTCGGCACGAGCCCGTCGGTCGCCCAGCGCGAGATCCGTGCGATCTCCGTCGGGGAGAGGTCGCGGCCGGCGCCCTGGTAGGCCACCGAGGAGTCGATGTAGCGGTCCGAGATGACGACCGCGCCGCGCTCCAGGGCCGGGCGCACCACGGTGTCCACGTGTTCCGCGCGGTCGGCGGCGTACAGCAGCGCCTCGGCGCGGTTCGAGAGTCCGGCGGAGGACACGTCGAGCAGGATCGAGCGGAGCCGCTTGCCCACGGGGGTCGCCCCGGGCTCGCGGGTCACGACGACCTCGTGGCCCTTGTCCCGTATCCAGGCGGCCAGCGCCTCGACCTGGGTGGACTTGCCGGCGCCGTCGCCGCCCTCCAGGGCGATGAAGAACCCGGTGTCGGACGCGGCCTGCACCGGCTCCCCGCCGCGCAGCGCCTCGCGCAGGTCGCGCCGCAGGGGTACGCCGCTGCGGTCGTCGGCCTTGGTGAGCACCACCACGGCCACCGGCAGCAGCAGGGCGCCGACCAGCATCAGGGTGAAGGCGGCGCCGCCGTGCGCGAAGACGACCTCGGCGCCGGTCAGCCGGTGCGGGCCGATCACCGCGGCCAGCGCCGGGGCGCCGACGGCGCCGAGCGCCACGGCCACCCGTACGACCGCCTGGAGGTGCTCGGTGACCCGGGCCCGGCGGAATTCCTCGGTCTCCTGGTCCAGCAGTGTGTGGCCGGCGTTGGCCGCGATGCCCGCGGCGACGCCGGCCAGCAGCGAGAGGAAGAGCACGGTCGCGGTGTCCGGGACGAGGCCGGTCAGCAGCAGCGCGAGCCCGGTCACCGCTATGGCGAGGGCCAGCAGCCGGCGCCGGGACAGGCCGGGCAGCACCTTGCCGGCCTGGGTGGCGCGGATTCCGACGGCGGTGCCACCGACCAGCGCGAGCACGAACAGCGCGAAGGCGGCCGGGCCGCCGCCCAGGTCGAAGGCGTGCAGGACGGCCACGGCCACGGCGCAGGACACCGCTCCGGCGACCGCGGCGCAGCTGAGGACCAGCAGGGGGACGGCGCCCGTACGGCCCTTGTCGGGCCGGTCGCCCGCCTTGGGGGCGCGCAGGCCCTCCAGCGGGGAACGCGGGCGCGGGGTCGCCCCGGTGGGCAGCACCAGTGGGAGCAGCAGTGAGACCGACGCGGCGAACAGTCCGGCGGCCACGTACGAGCCGAGGGCGGCCTGGTTCGCGGCGAACCAGTCCACGCCGAGGCCGAGCGCCTTGCCCACCAGGGTCGCGGCGAGCAGCGCGGCCGCCGCGACGGGGAGCGCCGCGAAAGCCGTACGCAGGGTCAGCCGCCGCAGCGCGTCCAGGTGGTCCGGGAGCGGCCGTACGCTCGCCCCCTCCGGGGGCGGCGCGGGCAGCAGGGCGGGCGCCGCGCTCTCCTTGGCGAGGGTCCACAGCCGCTCGGCGGCGCCGGAGACGAAGACGGTGGCCAGCAGCGCGGTGAGCGCGTGGGCGGGGATCCAGTCGAGCCAGAGCGGGGCGACGACGAAGAGGCCGATGCGGACTCCGTCGGCGCCGATCATCGTCCAGCGGCGGTCCAGCTTGCCGCCCGAGCCGAGGAGTCCGGCGAAGGGGCCGAGGAGGACTGCGCCGAAGAGCAGGGTGGCGAGGATCCGCACCCCGAAGACGGCGGCGACGGCGAGGGCCGCGCCGCGGTATCCGCCGCCGAAGGCGCCTTCCGTGGCCGCGGCCTGGAGGGCCAGCAGCACCAGCACCAGCAGGGCGAGGGCGTCTCCGATGCCGCTCACCAGCTGGGCGCTCCACAGCCGGCGCAGCCTGGGAGTGCGCAGCAGTGCGCGCACCGCACGCTCGCGGGAATCCGCGGCTAGGGCTTCGTCGTAGGTGGGGTTCGCCGGGGCGGTCACGACCGTTGGCTGCTCGGCTCGCGTCATCCGCCCAGCCTATCCGCTGCGCTTGGCGGGTGCGGAAGCCTGTGGACGAGGCCGGGTGTGACTCCGGACCCACCTTCCGGGGGCTCTGCCCCCGAGCCCCCGCGCCTCAAACGCCGGCGGGGCTGAAATCGAGAGCCCCCCGTGCCAGGCACGGGGGGCTCAGTGCGACCGACTACTCGTCCGCGGGAGCGACGGCGGCATTCTTGGCCACCGTCTTCTTCGCGGTCGTCTTCTTCGCGGTCGTCTTCTTGGCCGCAGTCGTCTTGGCCGCAGTCGTCTTCTTCGCGGCGGTCTTCGTCGCCGTCGCCTTCTTCGCCGGGGCCTTCTTGGCGGGGGCCTTCTTCGCCGTCTTCTTGGCCGGGCCCTTCGCGCGCTTCTCCGCGAGCAGCTCGTAGCCCCGCTCCGGCGTGATGGTCTCGACGTCGTCGTCCCGCCTCAGCGTCGCGTTCGTCTCGCCGTCCGTCACGTACGGCCCGAAGCGGCCGTCCTTGACGACCACCGGCTTCTCGCTGACCGGGTCCGTGCCCAGTTCCTTCAGCGGCGGCTTGGCCGCGGCGCGGCCCCGCTGCTTCGGCTGCGCGTAGATCGCGAGCGCCTCGTCGAGCGTGATCGAGAAGAGCTGGTCCTCGGTCTCCAGGGACCGCGAGTCCGTGCCCTTCTTCAGGTACGGGCCGTAGCGGCCGTTCTGGGCCGTGATCTCCACGCCCTCCGCGTCCGCGCCGACGACGCGCGGCAGCGACATCAGCTTCAGCGCCTCGTCCAGGGTCACCGTGTCGAGGGACATCGACTGGAAGAGCGAGGCCGTGCGCGGCTTGACCGCGTTCTTGCCCGTCTTCGGGGTGCCCTCGGGCAGGATCTCCGTCACGTACGGCCCGTAGCGGCCGTCCTTGGCCACGATCTCGTTGCCGCTGACCGGGTCCTTGCCGAGCTCGAACTCGCCGCTCGGCTTCGCGAACAGCTCCTCCGCGTACTCGACCGTCAGCTCGTCCGGAGCCATGTCGTCCGGCACGTCGGCCCGCTGGTGGCCCTCCGCGTCCTTCTCGCCCCGCTCCACGTACGGCCCGTAGCGGCCGACCCGCAGCACGATGCCCTCGCCGACCGGGAAGGAGGAGATCTCCCGGGCGTCGATCGCGCCCAGGTCCGTGACCAGCTCCTTCAGACCGCCGAGCGCGTCACCGTCGGCCGGGACGACCTCGGTGGCGTCCTCCGAGCCGAAGTAGAAGCGCTTCAGCCACGGCACGGACTGGGCCTCGCCCCGTGCGATGCGGTCGAGGTCGTCCTCCATCTTCGCGGTGAAGTCGTAGTCGACGAGCCGGCCGAAGTGCGTCTCCAGCAGGTTGACCACGGCGAACGACAGGAAGGACGGCACGAGCGCCGTGCCCTTCTTGAAGACGTACCCGCGGTCGAGGATCGTGCCGATGATCGACGCGTACGTCGACGGGCGGCCGATCTCGCGCTCTTCGAGCTCCTTGACCAGCGAGGCCTCGGTGTAGCGGGCCGGCGGCTTGGTCGAGTGCCCGTCCGCCGTGATCTCCTCGGCGGCGAGCGCGTCGCCCTCCGCGACCTGCGGCAGCCGCTTCTCGCGGTCGTCGAGCTCGGCGTTCGGGTCGTCCGCGCCCTCGACGTACGCCTTCATGAAGCCGTGGAAGGTGATCGTCTTGCCGGAGGCGGTGAACTCGGCGTCCCGGCCGTCGGCTGCCCGGCCACCGATCTTCACGGTGACGCTGTTGCCGACCGCGTCCTTCATCTGGGAGGCGACGGTCCGCTTCCAGATCAGCTCGTACAGGCGGAACTGGTCGCCCGTCAGACCCGTCTCGGCCGGCGTGCGGAAACGATCACCCGAAGGCCGGATCGCCTCGTGCGCCTCCTGCGCGTTCTTGACCTTGCCGGCGTAGACGCGCGGCTTCTCCGGCAGGTAGTCGGCCCCGTACAGCTGGGTGACCTGCGCCCGCGCCGCCGACACCGCGGTGTCGGACAGCGTGGTGGAGTCGGTACGCATATAGGTGATGAAGCCGTTCTCGTACAGCTTCTGCGCCACCTGCATCGTCGCCTTCGCACCGAAGCCCAGCTTGCGCGAGGCCTCCTGCTGGAGCGTCGTCGTACGGAAGGGGGCGTACGGGGAACGGCGGTACGGCTTGGACTCGACCGAGCGGACGGCGAACGAGGTGTCCGCCAGCGCCGCGGCGAGCGCCCGGGCGTTCGCCTCGTCGAGGTGCAGCACCTCGCTCTTGAGCTGCCCGTTCGAGCCGAAGTCGCGGCCCTGCGCCACGCGCTTGCCGTCCACCGTGTTCAGGCGGGCGACCAGCGTCGAGGGGTCGGACGCGTCACCGGCGCGCCCGGTGGAGAAGGTTCCGGTCAGGTCCCAGTACTCGGCGGAGCGGAAGGCGATGCGCTCGCGCTCCCGCTCGACGACGAGGCGGGTGGCGACGGACTGGACGCGCCCGGCCGACAGCCGAGGCATGACCTTCTTCCACAGGACCGGCGAGACCTCGTAGCCGTAGAGGCGGTCGAGGATGCGGCGGGTCTCCTGGGCGTCGACCATGCGCTGGTTCAGCTCGCGCGGGTTGGCGACGGCGTCGCGGATCGCGTCCTTGGTGATCTCGTGGAAGACCATCCGGTGGACGGGGACCTTGGGCTTGAGGACTTCCTGCAGGTGCCACGCGATGGCTTCGCCCTCGCGGTCCTCATCGGTGGCGAGGAAGAGTTCGTCGGACTCGGCCAGCAGCTCCTTGAGCTTCCTGACCTGGGCCTTCTTGTCGGCGTTGACGACGTAGATGGGCGCGAAGTCGTGCTCGACGTCCACGCCGAGACGGCGGACCTCGCCGGTGTACTTGTCGGGAACCTCGGCCGCGCCGTTCGGGAGGTCGCGGATGTGCCCGACGCTCGCCTCGACGACGTATCCCGGGCCGAGGTAGCCCTTGATCGTCTTCGCCTTGGCTGGGGACTCGACGATGACGAGTCGGCGGCCGCCCTTTGCGGTCTCGCTAGTCGGGGACAACTTGGCTCTTCTCTCCGGTCGGCACTCGGTCGCAGTACGGCGACGCTGCGGAGTGTGACGGTACAACCCGCCCCCGTGTCAAACGGCAGAAGCCCGCAACGGCCACTCGAACGGTAACCCGACAAGTGCCGTTTCTGCCGCCCGGATGCCGCGCCGGGGCGTTCCCGATCACCGGGCCGGGTGGCCGCGGGGCCGTCTGGCCCCGCTCCCGCACCCCTTCCCACGTCGGCTTTTCCGGCCGGATCGGGGCTGGACCGGGCCCTCGTACGGACCCTCGCACTCCGGTGTCAGAGCCGGGCGGGGCACCACGCCCCGAGGGCCGGCGAGCCCCCGCCGGCGAGCAGGATCAGCGGTACCGCCACGACGGGGCGCACGCCCTCGGCCACCGGCTCGCGGTGCAGGGCGCGCGCCCCCGTCCAGGCCAGCAGAGCGGCCCCGAACAGCAGGAACACGGCCGCCGCGAAGATCGCCGGACCGTTCTCCACGCCGCTCCCCTTACCCCTGGGCCACCCTCGGGATTCCCCCCGGAACCCCGCTGCGCAGGAGACTGCCGGCCCCGGGGGTACGGCGGGCGAACCCCGGGTTACATCCCGGTGCCGCTACCGCGCGGGGCCCCGCCCCGGCTCCAGGAATCCCTGCTCGACCAGCATCCGGATGGACCCGGGCGTCCGGTCCCGCAGCACCACCGGGTCCTCCTGCACCAGCTGCGCGATCGCGTCCAGGATCCGGCCCGCGGTCAGTGAGCCGTCACACACTCCGGCGAAGCCCGCGCCGACCGTGTCGACCTTGGTGGCGCGCCGCATCCCGCGGTTCTGCCGGAGCACGACGTGCTCGGGGTCCTCCGCGCCGGGCGCGCCGACCTGCTCCTGCACCACTTCCTCGGCCAGCACGAAGTACGCCTCCAGCAGAGCCGCGTCATCGTGTTCCCGCAGGTAGTCCTGGCGGGCGAAGTGGGCGAGCACCGCCTCGCCGAGCGGCTGCTCCACCGTGTGCGGCCACTCCTCGACCACGATCGAGGGCTCGGCGGCGTCCGACCGGCGCAAGGTGATCCAGCCGAAGCCGACGGACTTCGTCTTGCGGGCCTCGAACTCGTCCAGCCAGTCCTCGTACCGCCGCGCGTACTCCTCGGGGTCGGTCCGGTGGTCGCCCGCGTCGCGCAGCCACAGCTCCGCGTACTGCGTCACGTCCTGCACGTCACGCTGCACGATCCAGGCGTCGCAGCCGCGCGGCACCCAGGAGCGCAGCCGGTCGCGCCAGTCCTCGCCCTCGACGTGCTGCCAGTTGCCGAGGAACTGCGCGTACCCGCCCGGGTTGAGCCGCGCTCCGGCCTCCTGGACCAAGGTCCGGCACAGGTCGTCGCCGCCCATTCCGCCGTCCCGGTACGTCAGCCGGGCGCCCGGGGAGATCACGAACGGCGGGTTCGACACGATCAGGTCGTACGTCGCCTCGCCGACAGGTTCGAAGAGTGACCCGGTGAGCAGCTCGGCCTCCGGGGCGCCCGACAGGGCCAGCGTCAGACGGGTGAAGGCCAGGGCGCGCGGGTTGACGTCGGTGGCGGTGACCCGGGTGGCGTGCCGGGAGGCGTGCAGCGCCTGGATGCCCGATCCGGTGCCGACGTCGAGGGCGGAGTCGACGGGGGTGCGGACGGTGATCCCGGCCAGCGTCGTGGAGGCACCGCCGACGCCGAGGACCACCCCCTCCTCGCGGCTGCCGATCCCGCCGGCCCCGCCGACGGCGCAGCCGAGGTCGGACACGATGAACCAGTCCTCGCCGTCCGGGCCGCCGTACGGGCGCACGTCGACGGTCGCGTGCACCTCGTCGCCCTCCAGCCGGAGCCAGCCGTCGGCCAGGGCCGCGTCGACGGGCAGCGCGGCGGCGGCGTGCACGTACGGCTCGGGCTGCTGGAGCAGGAACAGCCGGACCAGGCTCGCGAGCGGGCCGTCGCCGGCGCCACGGGTGGCGCGCAGGGCGGGGACCGTCTCACTGCGGGCCAGGGCGGCGTAGGCGGGGGCGCCGAGCAGGTCGAGCAGTCCGTCGGCGGTGAAACCGGCGGCCAGCAGGGCACTGCGGAGTTCGGCGGCATGGGCGGACGTGGGGAGGCTGGTGGTACTCACGCGTCCATTGTGTCCGCTGGGGCCCGTCCTGCCGATCAGCCGGGCCCCGTACGTACGAAAGGGCGGCCGCGGCCCCTTCCGGGACCCCGGCCGCCCTGATCGGACGCCCTACTTCGGCGTGGGCGACGGCGCCGCGACCTGACAGCCCTTCTGGGCGTTGATCGCCTTGTCCAGGCCGCCCGCGTTGAGCGTGGCGAGGGCGTCCTGGCCGCCCTTCGTCGCCTCCTGGAGGCCGCCGGCGACCTCCTTCAGGCCGTCGGCGAACTTCGTCTGCTCCTTGGGGTCGAGGGCGTCCATCTTCGTCTTCAGGTCGGCGTACCCCTTGGACGTCGCCTCGAAGCCCTTGGCGGCCGCCTCCTGGGTCGCCGCGCCGTCCTTGACCGGCGGAACTCCCGCCGACTGCAGGGCGGCCCCCATGGTCTTGTACGACTCCGACATGGTCGCGAAAGCCGCGGAATCGGTCTGCTGGACCTCCTCGGGCTTGCTGCTCTCCGTCGCCACGCGCTTGATGTCGGCGTTGGCGGTCTCGATCTTCTTGAGTTCGGGCTGCCACTTGTCGCAGACCTTCTTGGCCCAGGCGCTGGCCTTCTCGTCGGTCTCGTCCCCGCCGCAGCCGGACAGGACGAGCATCAGCACCGCACCGCCCGACAATGCGGCCGCAAGCTTCTTGTTCACCGGATTGGTCCCTTCGAAGGCTCTCGGCCCGGAAGATACACGTCTGCCATCCGGGCACGCACAAAGGCGGACAGACGACGCGTCAGTCCGCGCTGCCTGTCCGCCCTTCGGGCGTACGGCCGGCCCTGCCCGGCCCCGCCCGTCCTGCTGCCGGGACCTCGGGTCAGGAGACCGTCGCGGGGTCGGCCGGCTGGGCCACCCGCTCGGCGGCTCCGCCCTCGGTCTCGTCGCCGACCGCGATGCCGCGGCGCTTGGAGACGTACACCGCGCCGACGATGACGGCGATCGCGAGGACCGCGACGATCGCCCGCACGGTCGGGTTGGTGTCCGGGCCGTAGCTGAACTGCACGACCGCGGGGGCGATCAGCAGCGCCACCAGGTTCATGACCTTGAGCAGCGGGTTGATCGCGGGACCGGCGGTGTCCTTGAACGGGTCGCCGACCGTGTCGCCGATGACGACCGCGGCGTGGGCCTCGCTGCCCTTGCCGCCGTGGTGGCCGTCCTCGACGAGCTTCTTCGCGTTGTCCCACGCGCCGCCGGAGTTGGCGAGGAAGACCGCCATCAGCGTGCCCGTGCCGATGGCGCCGGCGAGGAAGGAGCCGAGCGCGCCCACGCCGAGGGAGAAGCCCACGGCGATCGGGGTGAGGACGGCGAGCAGGCCGGGCGTGGCGAGCTCGCGCAGCGCGTCCTTGGTGCAGATGTCGACGACGCGCCCGTACTCGGGCTTCTCGGTGTAGTCCATGATCCCGGGGTGCTCGCGGAACTGGCGGCGCACCTCGTAGACCACGGCGCCCGCGGAGCGGGAGACCGCGTTGATGGCCAGGCCGGAGAACAGGAACACGACCGCCGCGCCCAGGATCAGCCCGACCAGGTTGTTGGGCTGCGCGATGTCCAGGCTGAGGTTCATCTCCCCGGCCTTGGCCCCGACTTCCCTGACCGCGGTGGCGATCGCGTCGTTGTACGAGCCGAAGAGCGCGGCCGCGGCGAGCACGGCCGTGGCGATGGCGATGCCCTTGGTGATGGCCTTGGTGGTGTTGCCCACGGCGTCCAGGTCGGTCAGGACCTGCGCACCGGCGCCCTCGACGTCTCCGGACATCTCGGCGATGCCCTGGGCGTTGTCGGAGACGGGTCCGAAGGTGTCCATGGCGACGATGACGCCGACGGTGGTGAGCAGGCCGGTGCCGGCCAGGGCCACCGCGAACAGCGCGAGCATGATCGACGTACCGCCGAGCAGGAACGCGCCGTAGACGCCGAGACCGATGAGCAGCGCCGTGTAGACGGCGGACTCCAGGCCGACGGAGATGCCGGCGAGGACGACGGTGGCCGCGCCGGTCAGGGAGGACTTGCCGATGTCCCGGACGGGACGGCGGTTGGTCTCCGTGAAGTAGCCGGTCAGCTGCTGGATCAGGGCCGCCAGCACGATGCCGATGGCGACGGCGACGACGGCCAGGATCCGCGGGTCACCGGAGTGATTGGAGATCGCCGGGTCCTCGACGCCGACGAGCTCCTTGTAGGTGGCCGGCAGGTAGGCGTAGACGGCGATCGCGACCAGCACCAGGGAGATCACGGCGGAGATGAAGAAGCCGCGGTTGATGGCGGTCATGCCGCTGCGGTCGGAGCGTCGCGGGGAGACCGCGAAGATGCCGATCATCGCGGTGATGACGCCGATCGCGGGGACGATCAGCGGGAAGGCGAGACCCAGGTCGCCGAAGGCGGCCTTGCCGAGGATGAGCGCGGCCACGAGGGTGACGGCGTAGGACTCGAAGAGGTCGGCCGCCATTCCGGCGCAGTCTCCGACGTTGTCGCCCACGTTGTCGGCGATGGTCGCGGCATTGCGCGGGTCGTCCTCCGGAATGCCCTGCTCGACCTTGCCGACCAGGTCGGCGCCGACGTCGGCGGCCTTGGTGAAGATGCCGCCGCCCACGCGCATGAACATCGCGATCAGGGCGGCGCCGAGACCGAAGCCCTCCAGGACCTTCGGGGCGTCGGCGGCGTAGACCAGCACGACGCAGGAGGCGCCGAGCAGGCCGAGGCCGACGGTGAACATGCCGACCACGCCACCCGTGCGGAAGGCGATCTTCATCGCCTTGTGGGAGACCTCGGTCAGGTCCTTGGCGGGCTCTCCCTCGGCCGGGGTCGCCTCCCGCGCGGCGGCGGCGACGCGGACGTTGGCGCGGACCGCGAGACGCATGCCGATGTAGCCGGTGGCCGCCGAGAAGAGGGCGCCCACGAGGAAGAAGGCGGAACGTCCCGCCCGCTGCGTCCAGTCGTCTGCGGGGAGCAGGAAGAGCAGGAAGAAGACCACGACGGCGAAGACGCCGAGGGTGCGCAGCTGCCGGCCGAGGTAGGCGTTGGCGCCTTCCTGGACGGCCGCGGCGATCTTCTTCATGCTGTCGGTTCCCTCGTCGGCGGCGAGGACCTGGCGGACCAGGATCTGCGCGACGACGAGTGCGGCGAGTGCCACGGCCGCAATGACGATCACGATGAGCCGATTGTCATCGGTGAGTACTGCGGATGCCAGATCTGTGGTGCGATCCGGCGCGATAGGGGTGAAGAGCCCCGTCATTCGTCCTCCTTGACGTGATGAGCTCAAGATGTGGACGGATTGTAGGGAGCGCACCCCGATCAAAACAGTGGGCAGGAAACGCAATTGGCGTGCTCTTGCTCCTCAGCAATAGATCGCGTCACTCCATTACCCTCGAAAGTGGTAATGGGGCAAAGGCATTGACGGCCGGTCATTGATCCAGCGAAATGAAAAAGGCCCTGCTCAGCAGGGCCTTGATAAAGATCGGAAGATATGACGGGCCGTCGCCCGGGGATCTTACGGAAGGTCGGAGGACCCGGAGACGGGCCAGCTCATCCGGATCGTCCCGCCCGATTCGCCACTGGTCACCTCGACGTCGTCGACGAGCCCGCTGATCACGGCGAGGCCCATCTCGTCCTCCGTGTCGGTGTCGGGGTCCAGGGCGGCGTCGAGTCCGGACACGGCCTCGCCGGAGCCGCCGCCCGGCGCCGGCACCTCGTCACCGACCTCGATGGAGAACGACTTGTCCTCCTCGGTCAGGATCACCCGGACGGGCCCGGTCAGCCCGTAACTGCGATGGAGTCCGACGGCACGCGAGCAGGCCTCGCCCACGGCGAGGCGGACCTCGTCGAGGACGGCTTCCTCCACACCGGCCCGGCGCGCCACGGCGGCCGCGACGAGGCGGGCCGTCCGGACGTGTTCGGGCTGGGCGCTGAAGCGCAGTTCAACGGTGGCCATGCGCGTCCCCCTCGGACTACGGGCGTGCCTTGACAGGGGCCCGGGCCATCCATGGCCCGGTACCCCTGCTCTCCTTGCCGGCTCTCGGCCGCCCGAAGGCTGCCGGGAGCCGCCCGGAGACGTCAGTCGGTGGCGTTGACGGCGTCTTCCACCGTGGTGTGGATCGGGAACACCTTGGTCAGACCGGTGATGCGGAAGATCTTCAGGATGCGCTCCTGATTGCACACCAGGCGCAGCGAACCCTCGTGCGCACGGACGCGCTTGAGACCTCCCACCAGCACACCAAGTCCGGTGGAGTCGAGGAAGTCCACTCGCTCCATGTCGACAACCAGGTGGTAGCTGCCGTCGTTCACCAACTCGACCAACTGCTCGCGCAGCTTGGGCGCGGTATACACATCAATCTCGCCACCGACCTCCACGACCGTACGGTCGCCGACAGTGCGAGTCGACAGGGACAGGTCCACGGATCCTCCAGCACCTTGCTATCGAGCGGCGCCCCCTAGGGGCCTCCCCACCCGAAGGTAGGCGAGGGATTGGCTGCCGCGATGGCATTCAATCACTTACCGGCAGGCGCGCACGACGCCTTCGGACCATTGTCCCGCACGCCGGTGACACACTCGGTTCCAATGGCCAATACTCACGGTCCCGGACGGCCCAAGCCACCCGTGGACCCAAGACCCACTCCCGGCGAGGTCCTGGACCGCCTGTCACGGGGGCCTTCCCGAGCTGCGCGCATCACCCATACGGAGCACTTGCCCCCTCGAGCGGGCCGTCATGCAGTCTGGCCCGATCGCATCCGAACGGATGTCGTAGCCGCGATCCAGGCCGCAGGCATCGACCATCCGTGGGAGCACCAGGCCGCGGCGGCCGAGCACGCCCTGGACGGCGAGTCGGTGGTCGTCGCCACCGGCACCGCCTCGGGCAAGTCCCTGGCCTACCTCGCGCCCGTGCTCTCCGCCCTCGCGGACGGCGCCGAGGCCCCGAACGGCAGGGGCGCCACCGCCCTGTACCTGGCCCCCACCAAGGCCCTGGCGGCCGACCAGCGGCGGGCCGTACGGGAACTGGCCGCCCCACTGGGCAACGCCGTACGCCCCGCGGTCTACGACGGGGACACGCCCGTCGAGGAACGCGAGTGGGTGCGCCAGTACGCGAACTACGTCCTGACCAACCCCGACATGCTGCACCGCGGGATCCTCCCGGCCCACCCGCGCTGGTCCTCCTTCCTGCGGGCCCTGCGCTACGTCGTGATCGACGAGTGCCACACCTACCGCGGGGTATTCGGCTCCCACGTGGCCCAGGTCCTGCGCCGGCTGCGGCGGCTGTGCGCCCGCTACGGCTCCGAACCGGTCTTCCTGCTGGCCTCCGCCACGGCCAGCGACCCCGCGGCCGCCGCGTCCCGGCTGACCGGCGTACGGGTGATCGAGATCACTGACGACGCCTCTCCGCGCGGCGAGGTGGTCTTCGCCCTGTGGGAGCCGCCGCTCCTCACCGAGCTGCGCGGCGAGAAGGGCGCTCCCGTACGCCGTACGGCCACCGCGGAGACCGCCGACCTGCTGACCGACCTGGTGGTCCAGGGGGTTCGCACGGTCGCCTTCGTCCGCTCCCGGCGCGGCGCGGAGCTGATCTCGGTGATCACCCAGGAGCGGCTCGCCCAGGTGGACCGCTCCCTGGCCCGGCGGGTCGCGGCCTACCGGGGCGGCTATCTGCCCGAGGAGCGCCGGGCCCTGGAGCGGGCCCTGCACTCCGGCGAGCTGCTGGGGCTGGCCGCCACGACAGCCCTGGAGCTGGGCGTGGACGTCTCCGGGCTGGACGCCGTACTGATCACCGGGTACCCCGGCACGAGGGCCTCCCTGTGGCAGCAGGCCGGCCGCGCGGGGCGGGCCGGCCAGGGCGCCCTGGCCGTGCTGATCGCCCGCGACGACCCACTGGACACCTACCTCGTCCACCATCCCGAGGCGCTGTTCCGCCAACCGGTGGAGGCCACCGTCCTGGACCCCGACAACCCGTACGTCCTCGCCCCCCACCTGTGCGCTGCGGCGGCCGAGCTGCCGCTGACGGAAGCCGACCTGGACCTCTTCGGCCCGGCGACCGAAGAACTCCTCCCCCAGCTGGAAGCGGCGAAGCTGCTGCGCCGCCGGGCGACCGCCTGGCACTGGACCCGCCGGGAACGGGCCTCGGACCTGACCGACATCCGGGGCGGCGGCGGCCGCCCGGTGCAGATCGTCGAGGCCGCCACCGGCCGGCTGCTGGGCACGGTCGACGAGTCCGCCGCCCACACCGCCGTCCACGACGGGGCCGTCCACCTCCACCAAGGCCGCACGTATCTCGTGAAACACCTGGACTTGGAGGGTTCGGCGGCCCTCGTGGAGGAGGCCGATCCGCCCTTCTCCACCACCGCCCGCGACACCACCTCCATCTCCATCCTGGAGACCGAGACCGAGATCCCGTGGGGCTCGGCCCGGCTCTGCTTCGGCTCCGTCGAGGTCACCAACCAGGTCGTCTCCTATCTGCGCCGCAAACTGATCACCGGCGAGGTCCTGGGCGAGGCGAAACTGGACCTGCCGCCCCGCATCCTGCGCACCCGGGCCGTGTGGTGGACGGTGACCGAGGACCAGCTCGACGAGGCCCGGATCAACCCGGAGATCCTCGGCGGAGCCCTGCACGCCGCCGAGCACGCCTCCATCGGCATGCTTCCGCTGTTCGCCACCTGCGACCGCTGGGACATCGGCGGCGTCTCCGTGCCGCTGCATCCCGACACCCTCCTCCCCACGGTCTTCGTCTACGACGGCCACCCCGGCGGCGCCGGCTTCGCGGAGCGGGCCTTCCACACCGCCGCCGCCTGGCTGACGGCGACCCGTGACGCGATCGCCGCCTGCGAGTGCGAGGCCGGCTGCCCTTCCTGCATCCAGTCCCCCAAATGCGGCAACGGCAACGACCCCCTCCACAAACGCGGTGCCATCCGCCTCCTCACCCGGCTCCTCGCCGAATCCCCACCGCCCCCGCCCACCGAGCCACCCACTGACTCCGCCCATCGGCCCTGACGCAGGCCCTGAACCGGGCCCTGGCGCCTCGTGGGGTCCGGCCCGGGCCCCTGGCCCGGCCTCACTCCGGCGACGCCCGAGGCGGGCCCGCACGGGCCGCGACGGCGGGGGTGAAGGGGCCCGCCGCCACCCGGGCCGTCACCTCGGCGACCTCTCCGTGGAGACGGCAGCCGGCGAGCGCCGCCTCCTGAGCCCGGGCCACCCGCAGCGCCGTGGCACAGGCGGTCTCCGGTCCGTGCGCCCACGTGGCCGCCGCCGCGAGGGCCGCGAGATCCGCGGCCGAAGCCGCCCGGTGCCGGGCCACTACGGCCTGGCCGAGCAGCAGCACCCCGCCGAACACCGCCCCCAGCACCGTGGCCACCAGGGCCGCCCAGACCGTGGCGGAGCCCCGGTCCCGGCTCACGGCGGCGGCCCCACGCTGTCCTCGGCCAGGGCCACCGCCTGCGCCCCGAGCCGTACGGGCAGCCCGCCCGGCCCCGGCGCGGGCGCCGCCACCCGGACCCGCCACAGGTCGCCCACCCGCTCCAGCTCCACCCGCGCCCCCGGCGGCGCTGCCTCCTTGGCCGCCGCCACGGCCACCCCGGCCGGCTCCGAGCGGGACACCGCCCGGGCGCCGGCCCGAGCAGCGTCCACACACCTGATCTGCGCGGCCGCCGCCATCAGGGCCCACACCAGCAGCGCCGCGAACAGCACCAGCGCCGGGATCACGAGGGCGGCCTCGGCCGTCACATATCCCCGGTCCCCGATTTTCCGGCGCGCCGACGACTTCCCCTCAGAAGGGCACATCGAGCGCCTTCCCGATGGTCGACTGAAGGGCCGTCGCGACGACTTCGCTCGTCACCACCTTGTAGAGAACGGCCGCGAATGCGCAGGCCGCGATCGTGCCCATGGCGTATTCCGAGGTGGACATCCCCGCGTCGTCCCCGCGACGGGTCAGTGCCGTCCGCAGCCGAAACCAGATGATCCTCATGGCATACCTCCTGTTGATTTCCGTTGTTGATGTGTGTGTGGTCAATGCGACGTCAGGTGTTCGAGAGAAGTCCCGAGGCCATTCCGATCACCACCGGCGCCACCCCGATCGCGAGAAAAGCGGGGAGGAAACACAGCCCCACCGGCGCGGTGACGAGTACCGCCGCCCGCTGCGCCCTGGCTCCCGCCCGGCGGGCCCGGTCCTCCCGGAGGCCCGACGCGAGGCGGGAGACCGGTTCGGCCGCGGGCGCCCCCGTCCGAGCGGCCCGCTCCAGGCATTCCGCGAGCGCCCGGGCGCCCGGTATCTCCGCCAACCTCCCCCACCCGGCGCCCGGTTCGCCGCCGAGCCGCAGCTCCGCCCCGGCCCTCGCCAGCCGCTCGCCCACCGGGCCGCCCAGCGACTCCCCGACCACCTCCGCGGCCTCCACAGGTCCCGCCCCGGCCGCCAGACACGCGGCCAACAGATCGGCGGCGAACGGCAGCTGCCGCTCCGCCTCCCCCGGATCCACCGCGGCCGGCGGCCGCGCCCTGGCCCGCCACCGCCACACGCCGAGCGCGGCCAGCGCGCCGACCATCGCACCCGCAGACCCGCCGACGAGCACCCAGCCCGCCAACAGCGCCCCGGCCGGCCCGGCCCACGCCGCCAGAACACCCCGCACCGCGGAAGCGAACGCCGGCCCGCGCGGAACCTGTTCCACTCCGAGCAGCGCCGCGATCCTGCGCCGGGCCGCCCGCTCCCGGACCCGCGCCACCACCGCCGACCCCACCACCCAGAGGGCCGCCGCCGCGACGCACAGCGCCATCCCCAGCCTGTGGACGAGGACGCCGCCCATCACCGCTCCCCCGCCCGTACGATCCGCCGGCACCACAGCAGCCCCAGCGCCTCCAGCAGCGCGCCCGTCAGCAGGCACCCCCAGCCCATCGGGGTGTGCAGCAGCACCCGCAGCGGATCCGCCCCCAGTCCGGTGCCGATCAGCAGGCCCACCAGCGGCAGCAGGGCGAGCACCAGCACCGTCGAACGCGCCCCCGCCAACTGGGCCCGCAGCGACTCCTGCCGGTCCCGCTCCGCCCGCAGGGCCCCCTCCAGCCGGTCCAGCCCGGCGGCCAGTCCCGCACCGCCGTCCACGGACACCCGCCAACAGGCGGCCATCCCGGCCAGCCCCTGCGCGCCGGACTCCTTCGCCGCCTGGCGCAGCGCTCCCGGCACGTCCCCGCCGAACGCCGCGGCGGCCAGGACGCCCGCCTCGGCCGCACCCGGCCCGCCCGGGACCGCGGCAGTGCGCCGCATCGCCGCCGTCAGCGCCTGCCCGGGCTGGGCCCCCGCCCGCAGCTCGCCCACCACCGCCCCGCACAGGGCCACCACCTCGGCGGCCCGCGCCGCCCGGGCCCGCTCCCGCGCCCGTACCCGCAGCCAGCGCCGCAGCAACGGCAGCGCCGCCGCGCCCGCCAGCAACGGGATCACCGACCCGCCGAGCACCGCGACCAGGAGACCGGCCCCGAGGCAGGCCCACTCCCGCCACCTCGCCGCCCGCACCCGTACGGCGATCAGCAGCCGCTCCCAGTGCAGCGGCCCGCCCGGAACCGCCGGAGCGCCCCCGGCCAGCACCACCCGGACCCGCCGGGCCACGCGGTCGCCCCCGGAGAGCCCCCAGGCGGCCGCCCCGGCGCAGATCACCCCGGCGAACACCGGCACCGGCAGCCCCGCCTCGGCGCTCACCGGACACCTCGCAGCAGTGGACGCAGCCGGTCCCAGCCCTGCTCCCGTACGAAGCCCCGGGCAGACCAGCGCAGCGCCGGTACGGTGACCACCAGTCCGGCGGCGTCCCGCTCCAGCACGTGCACCTCGGCCAGCCGGCGGCGCCCCTCACGGTCCCGGACCAGGTGGAGCACCAGGGTCAGCGCGGCGGCCAACTGGCTGTGCAGGGCGGCCCGGTCGAGCCCGGCGGCCGTCCCGAGCGCCTCCAGCCGGGCCGGGACATGGGCGGCGGCATTCGCGTGGACCGTGCCGCATCCCCCCTCGTGTCCGGTGTTCAGCGCGGCGAGCAGATCCGCCACCTCGGCACCCCGCACCTCGCCGACCACGAGCCTGTCGGGCCGCATCCGCAGCGCCTGCCGGACCAGATCCGCCAGCGTGACCAGGCCCGCCCCCTCCTGATTGGCCGGCCGGGCCTCCAGCCGCACCACGTGCGGATGGTCGGGGCGCAGCTCGGCCGAATCCTCGGCCAGCACGATCCGCTCACCGGGCCCGACCAGCCCCAACAGGGCGCTGAGCAGGGTGGTCTTGCCGGTTCCCGTGCCCCCGGAGACGAGGAACGACAGCCGGGCCTCGACCATGTCCCGGAGCAGCCGGTGGCCGCCGGGCGGCAGCGTGCCCGCCACGACGAGTTCCTCCAGCGTGAACGCCCGGGGCCGCACCACCCGCAGGGAGAGGCAGGCCGAGCCGACCGCCACCGGCGGCAGCACGGCATGCAGCCGGGTGCCGTCCGGCATGCGGGCGTCCACCCAGGGCCGGGCGTCGTCGAGGCGCCGCCCCGCCACGGCGGCCAGCCGCTGGGCGAGCCTGCGCACGGCCTCGGGGTCGGCGAAGGTCACCCCGGTCAGCTCCAGCCCGCCACCCCGGTCCACCCACACCCGATCAGGGGCCGCCACCAGCACATCGGTGACCTCCGGGTCGGCCAGCAACGCCTCCAACGGGCCGGCGCCGACCAGCTCGGACCGTAACTCGGCGGCCACACCCAACACTTCGGCATCCCCGAGCAGCCGGCCCTGGGCCCGCAGGGCCGCCGCCACCCGCGCCGGGGTCGGTTCCGCCCCGCTCTCGGCGAGCCGGCGGCGCACCGCGTCCAGCAGTACCGTGCTCATGCCGGCACCCCCTGGGCCGGTCCGAGCGCCCGCTGCCAGAAGCCGTCGCAGAAGCGGGCCAACGCGCCGCGCCCATGCGCCCCCGGCGGTTCCCCCTCGGCCACCCGCCCCGGAAGCCCCACCTCGACCGGCACCTCACCGGCCAGCGGCGCCCCCAGCAGCCCGGCCACGGCCTCCGGATCCAGACCGCCCGGGCAGCGGCCCCGTACGACGACGCGCACGTCCCGGGCCACCATCCGCACGCCGGCCGCCACCCGGCCCGCGGCGGCCACCGACCGCAGCTCGCCCGGCACCACCATCAGCACCAGGTCGAGCTGGGCCAGCACCTCGGCCACGGCTTCGTCCACCCGCCGCGGGAGGTCGACCACGACGACCCCGCCCCGGCGGCGTGCCGCGGCCACCACCGACCGCATCGCGGCGGGCGGCACCACCACCCGGTCCCCGCGGTCCCAGCTGAGCACCCGCAGGGCGTGCAGCTCGGGCAGGGACTCCTCCAGGGCCCCGGCGCCGACCCGCCCCCGCGACGCCGCGAAGTCCGGCCAGCGCAGCCCCTCGGCGCTCTCGCCGCCGAGCAGCACGTCCATGCCCCCGCCCAGCGGATCGCCGTCGATGAGGATGGTCCGCTCCCCGGCGCGGGCGGCCCGGACGGCGAGCGCGCAGGCGAGGGTGGAGGCTCCGGCCCCGCCGGCGCCTCCGATCACCCCGACGGCGAGGGCGGGCCGTCCGGCCCCCTCCACGACGTCGGCGATGCGGTCGACGAGCAGGCTCTCGGCGTCGGGGAGGCGCAGCACCTCCTCGGCACCGATCTCCACCGCGCGTTGCCACACGAGGGGGTCGTCGAGGTCCCGGCCGACGAGGAACACGCCGGTCCTGCGCGGCGCTCCTCGCACCCGCCCCGCGGCGTCGTCCCCGACGAGCACGAGCGGCGCCGTATCCCAGCCAACACCCCCGGCGCGCCCTTCACTTGCGCCGGCCGAACCGCCCGCACCGCCGTGCTCGGGTACCGCGTGGTGCACGTGCGGCTCGGCGCCCGCGGCGGCGCACAGCCTCAGCAGGTCGTCGAGGAGCACGGGGTCCTCGGTGATGATCAGCGGCCGCCCGCCACCGGGCGCGGCCGCGGCCCCCGCTCCGGCCCCCGCCACCACGGACTCCGGCGTTTCACACGACTTAGATCGAGCCACGATCTCCGCCTCCTTCTCACTGCAAATCCAGCACCGCGGACTTCGCGGCTGGAATCACCGTGCAGCGATCAGGAAAAACAAGTGGATCTTGCTCGATAACTGTGGACAACCCATCGGTTGTGAATAACCCGGTCACCCTCCCAGGTGAGTTCCGGAGCGCGCCGGAACCACTACGCACCGTCACGAGTCTGAGGGGGTGAGGGCCTTCGCCGCGTCGGCCCCGCAGAAAAGGGGGGCCGGGAAGATGGTCACTTGGGGCCGAAGGAAGGGACGCGAACCGCGTCCGGACATGCGACGACCCCCGCCGGGGGGGAGAGCGGGGGTCGTCCCCACGGTCCGACTCGGGGGGGGGAGGAGCCAGACCGGGTTAGCACGGTCGCGAACGATCCGTGACTTCCATGGTGTACCCGAGAGCCCTCTCAGGCAAACCCACGCGCCACACCTTACGCCGAATGGTGGGCGCATATGCTCGGGGCGTGGAAAATCAGCCCTTGCCGCACTCCTCGCCTCGCACCGCAGCCTTCTTCGACCTGGACAAGACGGTCATTGCGAAGTCGAGCACCCTGACGTTCAGCAAGTCCTTCTACCAAGGCGGCCTGATCAACCGGCGAGCCGTGTTGCGCACCGCGTACACGCAGTTCATCTTCCTGGCCGGCGGCGCCGACCACGACCAGATGGAACGGATGCGGGAGTACCTGTCCGGCCTCTGCAAGGGATGGAACGTGCAGCAGGTACGGGAGATCGTCGCGGAGACCCTCCACGACCTCATCGACCCGATCATCTACGACGAGGCCGCCTCGTTGATCGAGGCCCACCACACCGCGGGCCGCGACGTGGTGATCGTGTCGACCTCCGGCGCGGAAGTCGTCGAGCCCATCGGGGAGATGCTCGGGGCGGACCGGGTCGTCGCCACGCGCATGGTCGTGGGCGAGGACGGCTGCTTCACCGGCGAGATCGAGTACTACGCCTACGGGCCCACCAAGGCGGAGGCCGTGCGCGAGCTCGCGGAGTCCGAGGGGTACGACCTCGCCCGCTGCTACGCCTACAGCGACTCGGCCACCGACATCCCGATGCTGGAGGCCGTGGGACACCCGCACGCGGTCAATCCCGACCGGACGCTGCGGCGGGAAGCCGTGGCCCGCGAGTGGCCGGTGCTGGTGTTCAGCCGGCCCGTGCGGCTCAAGCAGCGGCTGCCCGGGCTGTCGATGCCCGCGCGCCCGGCCCTGGTCGCCGCGGCCGCCGTGGGCGCGGCAGCCGCCACGGCGGGGCTGGTCTGGTACGCGAGCCGGCGCCGGGCCAATGCGCTCGCCGCCGCCGCGTCCGCCTGAATGTCCCGACCTGCGCCGATACGGGCTGTCCGGTTCACCCGCACTCGTCCCGGATAGTAAAAAGTGGAGTCAGGGGTTTCGCATGGCTCCCAAGCGGAGTACAAATAAAGCAACGGCCCGCGAGACCAAAGAACATCCGAGAGGATCATCTTTAAAACGCAGTAAGGCCCACGGACCGAAGCATGAACGCCGAGCACCCACGCGACGTCGACCCGTCGATTACGGGCCAGCCGCACCAGGTAACGGGCAAAGTTCCCGACCTGATGGGCAACTATCGAGGACGCTTGGTAACTGGGCGTGAATGCCAGCGGCGACACCAAAGCAGTACGGTGTCGCCGCAACCCATGTCCGGGGCCGATCCGCCTCACCGACGTCCGCCCCGGCCCCCGCTTCCACCCTCCCGCGTCAGGCCGCGCCGCGCTGCAGGGCCTCGCAGACCGCCGTCG
Organism: Streptomyces sp. NRRL F-2580; assembly: GCF_000720115.1. Taxonomy (GTDB): domain Bacteria; phylum Actinomycetota; class Actinomycetes; order Streptomycetales; family Streptomycetaceae; genus Streptomyces. The sequence continues at coordinate 140,222 of NZ_JOIR01000007.1, read as the reverse complement.
ACTCGCGCACTCCGAGCTCGATCGCCCGGCCGCAGTGGGCGATCCACGCGGACATCCCCTCCGCGGTGCCGGAGACGTAGCCCTCGAAAGCGGCCAGGTACGCCTCGCGCCCCTGCTCCGCGTGACCGACCTCCGCCGGACAGATCGCCTTCGGGTCCAAACCGCTGTTGATCAGGACGATGCGCTCGGCCGCCCGCGCGACCAGCCCGTTGTACGAGGCGAACGGGCGCAGGGCCAGCAGCTCGCCGTGCACCACCGCCGCCGTGACCAGGGCCGGGGCGGAGCCACCCGCGATGATCAGGCGGGACAGGCCGTCCAGCCGGCCCGCGACCTCCTCGGCGCTCGGCAGCGGAAGGTCCACCAGCGGCTCCACCACCTGCTCGCCCGCCAGACGGGGGCGGCCCACCACGTCACCCTCGGCCGTCGACCCCGAGGCCACCAGGTGCAGGCGCGCGAGGACCCTCAGCGGCGACTGCCGCCAGATGCTCAGCAGCTGCCCGGCCTCCGCGGTGAGCCGCAGGGCCGCGCCCACGGTCAGCGCCTCCGGCTCCGATCCGAAGTCGGTGCGGCGCCGCACCTCTTCCAGCGCCCAGTCCGCACCGGAGAGCGCCGCGCTCCCGCGGGCCCCGCGCAGGGCGGCTTCCGAGGTGATCTCACCGCCGCGGCGGCGCATCACCCGGTGCCCGTAGACCCGGTCCACGGCCTTGCGTACGGAATCCACGGACTCGGCGACACCCGGCAGCCCGCCCAGGGCGACCAACGGGTCAGAAGCGCTACTCATAAGTAGGGAGCCTACGCACTGCGCACCCATAGCACCGACCCCTCCTTGGAGTGGTCTTCTTCACTCGCCTTGACAACACTGTGCTACTTACCCACTACGTTTGGTGAACATGAAGATCGCTTTCGTGGGAAAGGGCGGCAGCGGCAAGACGACGCTGTCCTCCCTCTTCATCCGCCACCTCGCCGCCAATGAGGCCCCCGTCGTCGCGGTGGACGCCGACATCAACCAGCACCTGGGCGCCGCGCTCGGTCTCGGCGAGGACGAGGCCGCCGAACTGCCCGCCCTGGGCGCGCACCTGCCCCTGATCAAGGAGTACCTGCGGGGCTCCAACCCGCGCATCGCGTCCGCCGACACGATGATCAAGACCACCCCGCCCGGCCGGGGCTCGCGCCTGCTGCGGGTCACCGAGGACAACCCGGTGTACGAGGCCTGCGCGCGCACGCTCCTGCTCGACGGGGAGCCCGTACGGCTCATGGCCACCGGGCCGTTCACCGAGGCCGACCTCGGCGTGGCCTGCTACCACTCCAAGGTCGGGGCGGTCGAGCTGTGCCTCAACCACCTGGTCGACGGCCCGGACGAGTACGTGGTCGTCGACATGACGGCCGGATCCGACTCCTTCGCCTCGGGCATGTTCACCCGCTTCGACATGACCTTCCTGGTGGCCGAGCCGACCCGCAAGGGGGTCTCCGTCTACCGCCAGTACAAGGAGTACGCGCGGGACTTCGGGGTCACGCTGAAGGTCATCGGCAACAAGGTGCAGGGCCCCGAGGACATCGAGTTCCTCCAGGACGAGGTGGGCGAGGACCTGCTGGTCACCGTCGGGCACTCCGACTGGGTACGGGCGATGGAGAAGGGCCGTCCGGCCGCCTTCGAGCTGCTGGAGGCGACCAACCGGTTCGCGCTCCAGGCGCTCCAGGACGCGGCCGACGACTCATACGCCCAGCGCGACTGGGACCGGTACACCGAGCAGATGGTGCGCTTCCACCTCAAGAACGCGGAGAGCTGGGGCAACGCCAAGACCGGGGTCGACCTGGCGAACCAGGTCGACCCCGATTTCACCCTGCGCGAGGGCGTCGCGGGCACCGCCGCGGGCGAGTCCTTCGTCAGCCCTCGTCCGCACTCTCATCAGCCGGCTCCGCAGCCGGCTTGACGCCCGCGGGGGCGGCCGGCCGCGCCGGCGGCCCCGCGGTCAGGAACTTCGCCCAGCCCTGCTTCGGCGCCTCGCCGACGTCGAGGGTGCGCATCCACTCCAGGACCTTCGGGTCCTGGGCGTCCAGCCAGTCCACCAGCTCGCGGAACGGCACGCAGCGGACCTCCGGCTTGGTGCACATGGACTTGATGGACTCCTCGACGGCACGCATGTAGGTGCCGCCGTTCCAGGACTCGAAGTGGTTGCCGATGATCAGCGGCGCACGGTTGCCCTGGTAGACGCGGTCGAAGGCCTCGTGCAGGCCGTCGCGCATCTGGTCGCCCCAGTACGCGTGCTGCGAGGGGTCTCCCTGCGAGGTCGTCCCGGACTGGTTGACCATGTAGTTGTAGTCCATGCTCAGGGTGTCGAAGGCGCGGCCGGGCATGGGCACCAGCTGGAGCGGGACGTCCCAGAGCCCGTCCGTCTTCTTGGGCCAGATCTGCTTGCTGATGCCGCTGGAGTCGTAGCGGAAGCCCATGTCCTTCGCCGCCAGCATGAAGTTCTTCTGGCCTTCGAGGCAGGGGGTGCGGGCGCCGATGAGCTCCTTGTCGTAGTCGAAGGGGAGCGCCTCCATGGTCTTCAGGCCCGCGTTGGTCTTCCAGTTCTTGACGAAGGACTTGGCCTGGTTGATCTCGCTCTTCCATTCGCCCACGGACCAGGTGCCGACGCCGCCGTCGGGCCCGCAGAAGTGCCCGTTGAAGTGGGTGCCGATCTCGTTGCCCTCCAGCCAGGCCGCGCGCACCTGGGTGGCGGTGTCCTTGATGCCCTGGAGGTCGCCGAAGCCGATGTCGGAGCGGCCGGGCGAGTGCTGCGGCGCCGTATAGAGGGAACGTTTCTCCTCCGGGAGCATGTAGACGCCGCTGAGGAAGTACGTCATGCGGGCGTTGTACTGCTTGCCGACCTCACGGAAGTGCGAGAAGAGCTTCTGGCTGTCCTCGCCGGCCCCGTCCCAGGAGAAGACCACGAACTGCGGCGGCTTTTCGCCGGGCTTCAGCTTCTGCGGCTTCTGCACGTTCGGCTGGGGGCCGGTGTACGCGGTCGAACCGTCGCCGATGGGCCGGTTGACGCTGCCGGGGGCCTCCGCCTCGGCACCCTTCCGTGCGTTCGGCGCCCCGGGAGCCGGTGACTTGGCGGGCCCCGAGGTGCTGCACCCGGCAACTCCCAGGACCAGTGCCGAGGCGACCAGGCCGCCGGCGATCTTCTTCGTGGCGGCGATCATCCGCCCCACCTCTCCCTCGCAGTTCCGTCGCAGGACTTCCGCGCCGCAACGTCCCACGCAGTCAGCTTTGAGGAAGGTATGACAAGCCGTACAAAATGCTTAATCACTCTTGAGGGGTAATTTATAGGCCATTTGCCCGCATTATTCACCGCTTACCTTTACTCTCCATTACCATCCATTTACCGAGTGTTGAGACTCCCGCCGCTTCATCCCTCCCCAGAGGAGACGGGAACCCATGACAGCCACCTCCCGCACGCGTCCGACCCGAGAGATCGGGGAGATCCGCAAAGATCTCCCCGCCGACCTCTCCGCCTCCATCGCCGTCTTCCTGATCGCCCTGCCGCTCTCGCTCGGCATCGCCCTGGCCACCGGCGCCCCCCTCCAGGCGGGGCTGGTCGCCGCAGCGGTCGGCGGAATCGTCGCCGGGTGGCTCGGCGGCGCCCCGCTCCAGGTCAGCGGGCCCGCCGCCGGACTGACCGTGGTCACCGCCGAGTTGATCCAGCACTACGGGTGGCGCACGACATGCGCCATCACCGTGCTCGCCGGCGTCTGCCAGCTCGGCCTCGCCGCACTGCGCACCGCCAGGTCGGCGCTCATGGTCAGCCCGGCCATCGTGCACGGCCTGCTCGCCGGGATCGGCGTGACGATCGCACTCGCCCAGCTGCACATCGTGCTCGGCGGCAACCCGCAGAGCTCCACCATGGCCAATGTCCTCGGTCTGCCAGCCCAGTTGGCCGCGCTGCATCCTGCGGCACTCGGCGTCAGCGCGCTGACCCTCACTGTCCTGCTCGCCTGGCCGTGGCTGCCCGGACGGGCCGGCCGGTTCCTGCGCAAGGCCCCCGCCGCACTGGCGGCGGTCACCGCGGCCACCGCCGCCGCCGCGCTGTCCGGGCTCGCCCTGCCCCGGGTGGACCTGCCGTCCTGGCGCAGCCACGCCCTGCCCGAGCTGCCCGAGGGCCCCGTCCTCGGCATCCTCGCCGCCGTCCTGACCATCGCCCTGGTCGGCAGCGTGCAGTCCCTGCTCTCCGCGGTCGCGACCGACAAGCTGATCGCCTCCGAGCGGCGTACGGACAACCGTCCCCCGCGCACCGACCTCAACCGCGAGCTGTGGGGGCAGGGTGCGGCGAACATCGTCTCCGGTGCGCTCGGAGGACTGCCCGTCTCGGGTGTGGCCGTCCGGAGCGTGGCCAACGTCAAGTCCGGTGCGGTCAGCCGGAGATCGACCATGCTGCACGGCCTCTGGGTGGCACTGGCCGCCGGGCTGCTGGTCCCGGTCCTCGACCTGATCCCGCTGGCCGCACTGGCCGCGCTGGTGATGGCCGTGGGCGTGCAGATGGTCAGCATCACGCACCTGCGCAGCGTCACCCGGCACCGGGAGATCCCGGTCTACGCCACGACCATCGTGGCCGTGGTGCTCGGCGGGGTCCTGGAGGGCGTGGCCGTCGGCATCGCCGTGGCCGTGGCGCTGGCCCTGCACCGGCTCGCCCGGACCCGGATCACCGTGGAGCGGCTGGACAGCGGGGTCCACCGGGTGCGGGCTCGCGGGCAGTTGACCTTCCTCGCGGTGCCGCGGCTGAGCCGGGTGCTGAACCAGATTCCGCACGACGGGCACGTGGTGATCGAGCTGGACGGCTCCTTCATGGACCACGCGGCCTACGAGACGCTGCACGACTGGCAGGAGTCCCATCTGGCGCACGGGGGCTCGCTGGAGGTCACCGGCCGCTCGGGCTCGACGACCCTGAGCTCCGGCACCGACCCGGGCGACGACCCGGACGGTCCCGACGGCTTCGGGGGCTCCGACGGCACCCGCGCCGGGACCGCGGAAGCGATCCACGCGGCCCGCGGCGCCGAGCGGTCCCGGCGCGCGGCCCAGCGCGGAGTCCACCAGTGCTGCCGGCCCTGGACCCCCTGGCAGAACCACTGCGACCACCGCCCCGCCGGGACCCGTACGCCCACGGCCGCGGCGATGGCAGCGGCCGAGACCTCCGCGGCCGAGACCTCCGCAGACGAGGCCCCGCCGGCGCCCCGGCGGCGCGGCGCCGGCCAACTGGCGAGCGGGATCAGCGCCTTCCAGCGGGACACCGCCCCCCACGTGCGGGACGAGCTGGCCCGGCTGGCCCGCGAGGGGCAGCGGCCCTCCCAGCTCTTCCTCACCTGCGCGGACTCCCGCCTGGTGACCAGCATGATCACGGCCAGCGGCCCGGGCGACCTGTTCACGGTCCGCAACGTCGGCAACCTCGTCCCGCTGCCCGGCGCGGAGTCCACGGACGACTCCGTCGCCGCGGCCATCGAGTACGCCGTGGACGTGCTGAAGGTCGACAGCATCACGGTGTGCGGGCACTCGGGCTGCGGGGCCATGCAGGCCCTGCTCAGCTCCGCGCCCGGGCTTCCGATGACCCCGCTGCGCCGCTGGCTGCGGCACGGGCTGCCGAGCCTGGAGCGGATGGCCAGTCGCCACCACCGCTGGGCCCGGATCTCCGGCCGGCTCCCGGCGGACGCGGTGGAGCAGTTGTGCCTGACCAATGTGGTCCAGCAGCTGGAGCACCTGCGGGCACACGAATCGGTGGCCAGACGGCTCGCCGAGGGCACGCTGGAACTGCACGGCATGTACTTCCACGTGGGCGAGGCACAGGCCTACCTGCTGTCCGAGGGCGAGGACTTCTTCGACTGCCGGGTCTTCGACACCGTGGGCCAGCACGCCTGAACCGATACCCTCCCCTGTCCGTGCAATCGTTTGGCCCCTTCCCGCACCCTGCAGCGGGAGGGGGCCATTCGCACGCCGTTCTCGTGCGGGCCGATCGTGATATAGGTCTAAACCAATTCTCGGCTACCCCTTGTCACCTGGGCCGCTGACTGATGAGCTATGCCCGGGGACACAACGGACACCCTGGGAAAGGGAGATGTCGTGAGCAATGAGAGCCTGGCCAATCTGCTCAAGGAGGAGCGGCGGTTCGCACCGCCTGCCGATCTGGCCGCCGCCGCCAATGTGACAGAGGCTGCGTACGCACAGGCCGACGCGGACCGGCTGGGCTTCTGGGCCGAGCAGGCCCGGCGGCTGAGCTGGGCCACCGAGCCGACCGAGACGCTCGACTGGACGAACCCGCCCTTCGCGAAGTGGTTCGCGGACGGCAAGCTGAACGTCGCGTACAACTGCGTGGACCGCCACGTCGAGGCCGGCAACGGCGACCGCGTCGCCATCCACTTCGAGGGCGAGCCCGGGGACAGCCGCGCGATCACCTACGCCGAGCTCAAGGACGAGGTCTCCAGGGCCGCGAACGCCCTGACCGAGCTGGGCGTCGAGGCGGGCGACCGCGTCGCCGTCTACCTGCCGATGATCCCCGAGGCGGTCGTCGCGATGCTCGCGTGCGCCCGCGTCGGCGCCGCGCACTCCGTGGTCTTCGGCGGCTTCTCCGCCGACGCCGTCGCCTCCCGCATCCAGGACGCCGACGCCAAGCTGGTCATCACCGCCGACGGCGGCTACCGCCGCGGCAAGCCCAGCGCCCTGAAGCCCGCCATCGACGAGGCCGTCGCCAAGTGTCCGCAGGTCGAGCACGTGCTCGTCGTGCGCCGCACCGGTCAGGACACCGCCTTCACCGAGGGCCGCGACGTCTGGTGGCACGAGGTGGTCGGCCGGCAGTCCGCCGAGCACACCCCGCAGCCCTTCGATGCCGAGCACCCGCTCTTCATCCTCTACACCTCGGGCACCACGGGTAAGCCGAAGGGCATCCTGCACACCTCCGGCGGCTACCTCACCCAAACCGCGTACACCCACCACGCGGTCTTCGACCTGAAGCCCGAGACCGACGTCTACTGGTGCACCGCCGACATCGGCTGGGTGACCGGGCACTCCTACATCGTCTACGGGCCGCTCGCCAACGGCGCCACCCAGGTGATGTACGAGGGCACGCCGGACACCCCGCACCAGGGCCGGTTCTGGGAGGTCGTGCAGAAGTACGGCGTCACCATCCTCTACACGGCGCCGACGGCCATCCGTACGTTCATGAAGTGGGGCGACGACATCCCCGCGAAGTTCGATCTGTCGAGCCTGCGCGTGCTGGGCTCGGTCGGCGAGCCGATCAACCCCGAGGCCTGGATCTGGTACCGCAAGCACATCGGCGGCGACCGCTGCCCGATCGTGGACACCTGGTGGCAGACCGAGACCGGCGCCATGATGATCTCCCCGCTGCCGGGCGTCACGCACACCAAGCCGGGCTCCGCGCAGCGCGCCCTGCCCGGAATCTCCGCCACCGTCGTGGACGACGAGGCGCACGAGGTCCCGAACGGCGGAGGCGGCTACCTGGTCCTCACCGAGCCGTGGCCGTCGATGCTGCGCACCATCTGGGGTGACGACCAGCGGTTCATCGACACCTACTGGTCTCGCTTCGAGGGCAGGTACTTCGCGGGCGACGGCGCCAAGAAGGACGACGACGGCGACATCTGGCTGCTCGGCCGGGTGGACGACGTGATGCTGGTGTCCGGCCACAACATCTCGACCACCGAGGTGGAGTCGGCGCTCGTCTCGCACCCCTCGGTCGCCGAGGCGGCCGTGGTCGGCGCCAACGACGAGACCACGGGGCAGGCCATCGTGGCCTTCGTCATCCTGCGCGGCAGCGCCTCCGAGACCGAGGGCCTGGTCGCGGACCTGCGCAACCACGTGGGCGCCACGCTCGGCCCGATCGCCAAGCCGAAGCGGATCCTGCCGGTCCAGGAGCTGCCGAAGACCCGCTCGGGCAAGATCATGCGTCGTCTGCTGCGCGACGTGGCGGAGAACCGCGCGGTCGGTGACGTCACCACGCTCGCCGACTCCTCGGTCATGGACCTGATCCAGAGCAAGCTCCCGGGCGCCGCCGGCAGCGAGGACTGACCCCGGGCTCACCGAAACGGGCACTCGGCCGCGACGCGCCGGGTGCCCGTTTCGCACATAAAGTGATGATCACCGGATTCGCCCTCGCGTGCTCCCTGTAAAATATTGAGAGCGTAAAGAAACACCACAGGGTGCGCCGGGAAGTCTGGTCGGCAATGAGCTTCGCCATGCCGTCCAACCGACCCCGGAGGTGTCACCTCGTGGCCGCGCCCAGCCCCACCGACCACCAGAATCGCAAGCTGCTCGGCCGGCTCTCGCTCCCCGAGCGCCGCTTCGTCGCCGATGCCCTGCGCACCGAGACCGTCGGCGGCGTGCTCCTGCTCGCGGCCGCCATCGCCGCGCTGATCTGGGCGAACACCCCGCCGCTGGCGGACAGCTACCAGTCGGTCCGGGACTTCCACATCGGCCCCAGCGCCCTCGGTCTGGACCTGTCCATCCAGCACTGGGCGGCCGACGGGCTCCTCGCGATCTTCTTCTTCGTCGCCGGCATCGAGCTCAAGCGCGAGCTCGTCGCGGGCGACCTGCGCGAAGCCAAGGCCGCCGCCCTCCCGGTGATCGCGGCCGTCTGCGGCATGGCCGTGCCCGCGCTGGTCTACGTACTCGTCAATTCCCTCGGCAACGGCGCGATGGACGGCTGGGCGGTCCCGACCGCCACCGACATCGCCTTCGCGCTCGCCGTCCTCGCCGTCCTCGGCACCTCCCTGCCCTCGGCCCTGCGCGCCTTCCTGCTGACGCTCGCGGTCGTCGACGACCTCTTCGCCATCATGATCATCGCGGTGTTCTTCACCAGCGAGATCGACTTCCTGGCGCTCGGCGGCGCGCTCGTGGGCCTGGCTCTCTTCTGGTTCCTGCTCCGCCAGGAAGTCCGCGGCTGGTACGTCTACGTCCCGCTCGCGCTGATCATCTGGGGCCTGATGTACAACAGCGGCGTCCACTCCACCATCGCCGGCGTCGCCATGGGCCTGATGCTCCGCTGCACCCGCAGGGAAGGCGAGGAGCAGTCCCCCGGCGAGCACATCGAGCACCTGGTCCGGCCCATCTCGGCCGGTCTCGCCGTGCCCCTCTTCGCACTGTTCTCCGCCGGGGTCTCGCTCTCCGACGAGGCCATCGCGCAGGTGTTCACCCGTCCCGAGACCCTCGGCGTCGTCCTCGGCCTCGTCGTCGGCAAGGCCGTGGGCATCTTCGGCGGCACCTGGCTCGCCGCCCGGTTCACCAAGGCCGAACTGAACGACGACCTCGCCTGGCCCGACGTACTCGCCGTGGCCTCGCTCGCCGGCATCGGCTTCACCGTCTCCCTCCTGATCGGTGAGCTCGCGTTCGCCGGCGACCCGGTCCTCACCGACGAGATCAAGGCGGCCGTACTGATCGGCTCGCTCATCGCCGCCGTGATCGCGGGCGTCATGCTCAAGCTCCGCAACCGCAAGTACCTGGCGCTCACCGAGGCCGAGGAGCGGGACGAGGACCTCGACGGCATCCCGGACATCTACGAGGAGCACAACCCCGAGTACCACCTGCGGATGGCGAAGATCTACGAGGACCGGGCCGCGGAACACCGCCGCAAGGCCGAGAGCGCGGCTGCCGCGGCGCTCCAAAGCGCGGCCGGGTCCACCACCGAGGGCGACCGTCCGGCATGATCTGACTGACGACGCAGGACAGCCGCACGGCAGCAGACGACAGAGGGAGAGAGCGATGAGCGCAGTGGACCAAGAGGCGCAGGGAGCCGAGCGCACACTCGGCCAGCTGGTCGCCTCGGCCACCGCCGAGATGTCCGCCCTGGTTCACGACGAGATCGCCCTCGCGAAGGCGGAGCTCCGCGAGGACGTCAAGCGCGTGGGCAGCGGCTCCGCCTCCCTCGCCGCCGCCGGTGTGTTCGCGGTCTTCTCGCTTCCGGTGCTGACCTTCGCCGCGGCGTACGGGATCCACAACCTCGGGCTCGGGCTCGCCTGGTCCTTCCTCATCGTGGGCGGTGCGTTCCTGCTCATCGCGGGTGTGCTCGTGCTGATCGCGGTGCGGAAGTTCAAGAAGATCAAGCCGCCGGAGAAGTCCATCGCCTCCGTCAAGCAGACCGCCGCGCTGGTCGGGACCGTCAAGCCGCACCCGCGGCCGGTGAGTGACAAGGCTGTGGGTGTGGCACGCTCGTCCTCATGACAGCGCCCACGCCGGACTCCAGCGTTCCCCCCACGGCTGCCACGGCGGTACGGCTCGACCTCCCCGGCGGGCAGACGGTGACGCACCGGGACGTCGCCGCCAACGGCGCCCGCTTCCACGTCGCCGAGGTCGGTGACGGGCCGCTCGTGCTGCTGCTCCACGGCTTCCCGCAGTTCTGGTGGACCTGGCGGCACCAGCTGACCGCGCTCGCCGACGCCGGGTACCGGGCGGTCGCCATGGACCTGCGCGGGGTCGGCGGCAGCGACCGCACCCCGCGCGGCTACGACCCGGCCAATCTGGCCCTCGACATCACCGGGGTCGTACGGTCCCTCGGCGAGCCGGACGCCGCCCTCGTCGGGCACGACCTGGGCGGGTACCTCGCCTGGACGGCGGCCGTGATGCGCCCCAAGCTGGTGCGCCGGCTCGTCGTCTCCTCCATGCCGCACCCGCGTCGCTGGCGCTCCGCGATGCTGTCGGACTTCGGGCAGGCGCGGGCCAGTTCGCACATCTGGGGCTTCCAGCGGCCGTTCGTGCCCGAGCGTCAGCTCGTCGCCGACGGCGGGGCCCTCGTGGGGGACCTGATCCGGGACTGGTCGGGGCCGCGGCCGCCCGAGGAGGAGGACCTCGCCGTGTACCGGCGGGCCATGTGCATCCCGTCCACCGCGCACTGCTCGATCGAGCCGTACCGCTGGATGATGCGGTCCATGGCGCGGCCCGACGGGCTGCAGTTCAACCGGCGGATGAAGCGCCCGGTGCGGGTCCCGACGCTGCACCTGCACGGCTCGCTCGACCCGGTGATGCGGACGCGGAGCGCGGCCGGGTCCGGGGAGTACGTCGAAGCCCCGTACCGGTGGCGGCTGTTCGACGGGCTCGGGCACTTCCCGCACGAGGAGGACCCCGTGGCCTTCTCCACGGAGCTGGTGAACTGGCTCAAGGACCCCGAGCCGGACCGCTGAGCCGGACCACGGAACGGGACGGCCGGGCCGCCCTCCCGACGGCCGCCGCCCCTCCCCCGGAGCGGCCCCCGATCACCCTGTGAAAGTCGGGCAGTTCGCTCATACGCTCGTCTTACGAGCATTCAATTGCCTGGCGCATAGGCCAATTGGCCGCCTCTGACGGGGTTACCGACCTTGGGGCACGGGCACAGCTCGGAGTATGAGCTGGACGCACGACCACGGTGACACCGCGCACGAACGCCGCTCGGCAGCTACGCCGGGCACCCACGAGAGGGCCGGCCGGCACGGCCACGACCTCCATCTCGGGATTCCGCGCATCCTGCGCCGCCGGGCCCGCTGGGTCTCGGCGCGCCTGCGCCATCAACGGACGTAGGGCCCCGACGGGCGCGGTCGCTCAGAGGGCGCAACCCTGGCTGGGGACCCGCTGGTCGGCGACCTTGCCGGTCTGGATGTCGTCGCGGATCTCGTCCACCGTCAGCGCGTAGCCGGTGTTCGGGTCGTCGAGGGACTTCGCGAAGACGACCCCGTACACCTTGCCCTCGGGGGTCAGCAGCGGGCCGCCGGAGTTGCCCTGACGGACCGTCGCGAACAGGGAGTAGACGTCCCGTCGGACAGTACCGCGGTGGTAGATGTCCGGTCCGGTGGCATTGATCCGGCCGCGGACGCGGGCCGCGCGCACGTCGTACGCGCCGTTCTCCGGGAAGCCGGCGACGATCGCGTCGACGCCGCTCGTCGCGTCCTTGTCGGTGAACTCCAGCGCCGGCGCCTTCAGCTTGGGCACGTCCAGTACGGCGATGTCGCGCTCCCAGTCGTAGAGCACGACCTTGCCGTCGTACAGCCTGCCCTCGCCGCCGACCTGCACGGTCGGCTCGCCGACCCCGCCGACGACGTGCGCGTTGGTCATCACCTTGCCGGGCGCGAAGACGAAGCCCGTGCCCTCCAGCACCTTGCTGCAGCTGGGCGCGGTGCCGACGACCTTCACGATCGAACGCTTGGCCTGCTCGGCGACGGGGCTGATCGCGAGCGCCGGGTCGGGCGCCTTGACCTCGGTGATCGGCTCGTTGGAGAACGGGGTAAAGACCTGGGGGAAGCCGTTGCGCGCGAGGGTGGAGCTGAAGTCCATGAACCAGGTGTTCGCCTGGTCGGGCAGCACCCGCGTCACGCCGAGGAGCACCTTGGAGTTGCGGACCTCCTTGCCCAGGGTGGGCAGCGAGGTCCCGGCGAGCAGCAGGCCGATCAGCCAGGCCACCAGCAGCATCGCGACCACGTTGACCAGGGCGCCGCCGGTCGCGTCGAGGGCGCGCGCCGGTGACCAGGTGATCTGACGGCGGACGCGGTTGCCCAGGTGGGTGGTCAGGGCCTGGCCGATCGAGGCACAGACGATGATCACGACGACGGCGATGACGACGACGGTGGTGGACACCTGGGTGCCGTTGTCCGTCACCCGGTCCCAGAGCAGCGGGATCAGGGACACGGCGATGAGGCCACCGCCGAGGAATCCGATCACCGACAGGATGCCGACGACGAACCCCTGGCGGTAGCCGACGATCGCGAACCACACCGCGGCGAGCAACAACAGGATGTCCAGCACGTTCACGTGGGCCACCGTCTCATGCGCGCCAGTCGAGCGGGACCTGGCGCGTGCGGTCCCAGGGGCGCTCCCAGCCCGCGAAGTGCAGGATCCGGTCGATCACCCCGGCCGTGAAACCCCAGACCAGAGCCGATTCGACGGTGAATCCCGGCCCCCGGTGACCGGCCGGGTGGACGACCATGACCCGGTTCTCGGGATCCGTGAGATCGGCCACGGGAACCGTGAAGACGCGGGCCGTCTCGGCCGGGTCCACGGCGCCGAACGGGCTGGGCGTGCGCCACCAGCCGAGGACCGGGGTCACCACGAACTCGCTGACCGGGATGTAGAGCCGGGGCAGCACCCCGAAGAGCTGGACACCGGAAGGATCGAGTCCGGTCTCCTCCTCGGCCTCGCGCAGTGCGGCGCGCAGCGGGCCGGTGGTGTGCGGATCGCCGTCCTCCGGATCCAGCGCGCCACCGGGGAAGGACGGCTGCCCCGCGTGCGAGCGCAGGGTGCCGGCGCGCTCCATGAGGAGCAGCTCGGGGCCGCGGGGGCCCTCTCCGAAGAGGACGAGCACGGCGGACTGCCGCCCGCGGCCGTCCTCGGGCGGCAGGAACCGGCTCAGCTGCCGCGGCTGCACGGTCCGGGCGGCCTCGACGACGGGGTCGAGCCAGGCGGGCAGGCCCTGCGCGCTGAGCGCGATGCCGTCGCCCTCGCGGGCTCCCGCCGCCGTCTCGTCCCGTGTTCCGCTACCGCGCGTCATAGGCATCCCCGTCCGTGATCTCCCACACCGCCAAACGCGGTGCGGGTACTGATTGGTTCCTCAGGTGCTGCGCCACCGCGGGTCCGCCCGGACCGCTCAGGACGGCGCCGGAGCGCCCCCCAGGGGCGGCGCGGGGAGGCCCGGGTAGTCCGGGGGCGGGGTCAGCCGCTGGCCCGGCTGACCGCCCTTCTCGTACTTGAGCAGCTTCCGCGCCTTCTCCGGGTCCGTCTCGCCCTCCCCGTACGCCGGGCAGAGCGGGGCGATCGGGCAGGCCCCGCAGGCCGGCCGCTGCGAGTGGCAGATCCGGCGGCCGTGGAAGACGACGCGGTGCGAGAGCATCGTCCACTCGCTCTTCGGGAAGATCGCGCAGATCTCCGCCTCGACCTTCTCCGGGTCCTGCTGCTCGGTCCACTTCCACCGGCGCACGAGGCGGCCGAAGTGGGTGTCGACGGTGATCCCGGGGACGCCGAACGCGTTGCCGAGGACCACGTTCGCCGTCTTGCGGCCCACTCCGGGCAGGGTCACCAGGTCTTCGAGCCGACCCGGCACCTCCCCGCCGAAGTCGTCCCGCAGGGCCTGCGAGAGGCCGAGCAGGGACTTGGCCTTCATCCGGAAGAACCCGGTCGGCCGGATCAGCTCCTCCAGGTGCTCGGGAGCGGCCGCGGCCATGTCCTCGGGGGTCGGGTAGGCGGCGAAGAGGGCCGGGGTCGTCTGGTTCACCCGCAGGTCGGTCGTCTGCGCGGAGAGCACCGTCGCGACGAGCAGCTCGAAGGGATTGCGGAAGTCGAGTTCCGGATGGGCGTACGGATAGATCTCGGCCAGCTCGCGGTTGATGCGCCGCGCCCTGCGCACCATGGCCAGGCGCGATTCCGGCTTGGCCACCTTCGGTTTCTTGGCCGAAACTTTGCCCTGAGGGGGGCCTGCCCCCTCCGTGGACGCCACCTCGGAGGCTTGTTCGCCCACGGCTGAATTGTGGGGCGCCGTCACTCCTGCGGACCCCTTGGCCTGTGCTCTCACCGGCTTATTGGACACCCGGCCAGCCTAAGGCCGGCGACTGACACCCCGCCCGGACCTCAGGTAACACCACTCCGATTGACCTCCCGCCGCACAGCACGCCCGTCCGTCCGGCATCCTTGTGATTGATCGCACTGTTTGAGCCGTCCGGCAAAATGGGGAGCACGGTCCCCGTGAGCTGGTCGACATAGGAGAGAGACTCGTGGACGACGTTCTGCGGCGCGCCCCGCTCTTCGCGGCGCTCGATGACGAGCAGGCCGCGGAGCTCCGCGCCTCCATGGGCGAGGTGACCCTCGCACGCGGTGACGCCCTGTTCCACGAGGGCGACCCCGGCGACCGGCTGTACGTGGTGACCGAGGGCAAGGTGAAGCTGCACCGCACCTCCCCCGACGGCCGCGAGAACATGCTGGCCGTCCTCGGCCCCGGCGAGCTGATCGGTGAGCTGTCGCTCTTCGACCCCGGCCCGCGCACCGCCACCGCCACCGCCCTGACCGAGGTCAAGCTGCTCGGCCTCGGCCACGGCGACCTCCAGCCCTGGCTCAACGCCCGGCCCGAGGTCGCGACCGCGCTGCTGCGCGCCGTCGCCCGGCGCCTGCGCAAGACCAACGACCAGATGTCCGACCTGGTCTTCTCCGACGTTCCCGGCCGTGTGGCGCGGGCGCTCCTCGACCTGTCGCGCCGCTTCGGCGTGCAGTCGGAGGAGGGCATCCACGTGGTGCACGACCTCACGCAGGAGGAGCTCGCGCAGCTCGTCGGCGCCTCCCGCGAGACCGTGAACAAGGCCCTGGCCGACTTCGCGGGCCGCGGCTGGCTCCGCCTGGAGGCGCGCGCGGTGATCCTGCTCGACGTGGAGCGCCTGGCGAAGCGCTCGCGCTGACGCCGGTCCCGGCTGTTCGGAGGGGTCCTGCCCGAGGGGGCGGGGCCCCTTTCGCGTGTCCGGGACGAGCCCCCGCGCCTCGGGCACCGGCGGGGCCGCACGAGGCACAGTGGAGGTATGGAGCACAGAGGGCTGGACACGGACGGCTGCTTCGAGCGCGAGGGCTCCCTCGGGCAGGTCCCGGGCGCGTTCGCGGGCGTCGTCGCGGCCGCCCGCGGACGGATCCGCGACGCGTACGGGCGACGGCTGCACAGCGCCTACCTGTACGGGTCCGTGCCGCGCGGGACGGCCCGCCCCGGGCGCTCCGGCCTCGACCTCCTGCTGGCCCTGCACCACGAGCCCGCCGGCGACGACCGCGACGCCGCCGAGGTGCTGGCGCGCGGGCTCGACGAGGACTTCCCGGAGGTCGACGGCGTCGGCATCCTGCTGTACGGCAAGGACACCCTGCTGAGCGAGGCGGAACGATTCGACCTGGGCTGGTTCCTCGCCTGCCTGTGCACGCCGCTGCTCGGCGCGGACCTGGCCGAGCACCTGCCGCGCTACCGTCCGGACAGCCTGCTCGCGCGCGAGACCAACGGCGACCTGGCCGACGTACTGCCCCGGTGGCGCCGGCGGATGCGGGAGGCATCGACCCCGGACGAGTACCGGAGGCTGTGCCGGCTCTTCTCACGGCGCCTGGTGCGCACCGGGTTCACGCTGGTCATGCCCCGGTGGGGCGGCTGGACCAGCGACCTCACCGAGTCCGCGGAGGTCTTCGGCGGCTACTACCCGCAGCGCGCGGACCAGATGCGCGCCGCGGCCGCCGCGGCACTGGACCCGGTGGCCGACCCGGCCGTGCTGCGCGCGTACGTCGAGGACCTCGGGCCCTGGCTCGCGGACGAGTACACGGCCCGGCACGGCACGAAGACCCCGCGGGTGGCCGGAGGGGGAGGGACCTAGGACTTCCGGGCTTCGGCCAGGGCCTCGACGGCCAGCTTGGCCTCGGCCAGGCCCGCGCCGGTGATCCGGCGGTAGGCCTTGATCGCCGAGATCTGCCGGTCCTCCCCGAGCAGGGCGCGCACCTCGTCCATGCCGGCCGGCTCCGGCTCCTCGATGCCGAGGTGTTCCAGCACGAGGGCCAGGCGGCGCTCCGCCCGGTCCGCCTGCATCTGGAGGCTCTTCACGCGCAACGACACCGTCGACGTGATCCATCCGGCCGTGGCTATCAGCATGACGAGCAGGAACACGGTGTTCATTCGGGCCCTCCAGGGATCAGTCCGTGATCTTGAAGGTACTCGAGCTGCGCGCGGACGGACCATTCCGCCGCCGGCCACAGGGAGCGGTCCACGTCCGCGTAGACCTGGGCCACGACCGCCTCGGGGGTCACGAAGCCGTTCTCGACGGCGGTCTCGACCTGGGCGAGCCGGTGCGCGCGGTGGGCCAGGTAGTACTCGACGGCCCCCTGCGCGTCCTCCAGGACCGGTCCGTGCCCCGGCAGGACGGTGTGCACCCCGTCGTCCACGGTGAGCGAGCGCAGCCGGCGCAGGGAGTCCAGGTAGTCGCCGAGGCGCCCGTCGGGGTGGGCGACCACGGTCGTGCCGCGGCCGAGGATGGTGTCGCCGGTCAGCACGGCCCGGTCGGCGGGCAGGTGGAAGCAGAGCGAGTCGCTGGTGTGGCCCGGGGTCGGGACCACGCGCAGCTCCAGGCCGCCGGTGCGGATCACGTTCCCGCCGGCCAGGCCCTCGTCGCCGAGCCGCAGGGCCGGGTCCAGGGCACGGACCTTGGTGCGGGTGAGCTCGGCGAAGCGCCCCGCGCCCTCGGCGTGGTCGGGGTGGCCGTGGGTGAGCAGGGTGAGGGCGATCCGCTTGCCGGCCTGTTCGGCGGCGGCGATGACCGCCCGCAGGTGTCCCTCGTCCAGCGGGCCGGGATCGATGACGACGGCGAGGTCGGAGCCGGGCTCGGACACGAGCCAGGTGTTGGTGCCGTCCAGGGTCATCGCGGAGGCGTTGGGGGCCAGGACGTTCACCGCGCGGGCCGTCGCCGGCCCCGAGGTGACGACTCCGCGGGGGTGTCCGGGCAGTGCGACGGCGTCGCTCATGCGGTGCCCCCCGGACGGCCGAGGCGGACCCGCTTGGTGAACTCGTCGTGGCCCGGCCAGCTGAGCACGACCTCGCCGTCCTCCAGCACGGCCTCGGCCAGCACCGGGGTGAGGTCCTGGGCGGCGGCCGCGGTGAGCGCGTCGGCGGCGCTCCCGTACGGCTCCAGGGAGCGCAGGGTGGAAATGGTGGGCGGCATCATCAGCAGCTCGCCCTTGTCGTAGCCGGCGGCCGCGTCGGCCGGGCGGATCCAGACGGTCCGGTCGGCCTCGGTGGAGGCGTTGCGGGTGCGCTGGCCCTCGGGGAGGGCGGCGACGAAGAACCAGGTGTCGTAGCGGCGCGGCTCGAACTCGGGGGTGATCCAGCGCGCCCACGCCCCGAGCAGGTCGGAGCGCAGCCGCAGGCCGCGGCGGTCGAGGAAGTCCGCGAAGGACAGCTCACGGGCGACCAGGGCCTGCCGGTCGGCCTCCCAGTCGTCACCGGTGGTGTCGCCGACGACGGTGTCCGGCGTCTCCCCGGCGAGCAGGACGCCCGCCTCCTCGAAGGTCTCCCGTACGGCGCCGCAGACGATGGCCTGGGCGGTCAGGACGTCCGTTCCGAGCCGGGCCGCCCAGTCCTCCTGCGAGGGCCCCGCCCAGCCCACCTGGTGCTCCTCGTCGCGGGGGTCGACGCCGCCACCCGGATAGGCGTACGCGCCCCCGGCGAAGGCCATGGAGGCCCGTCTGCGCAGCATGTGCACGGCGGGACCGGCGGGGGTGTCGCGCAGGAGCATGACGGTGGCGGCGCGGCGTGGTGGCACCGGGATGAGGGAACCGTCCGCGAGCGCGCGGATGCGGTCGGGCCACTCCGGCGGGTACCACTGGCCTCCGGCGGGAGGCTGCTGCTGACCGTGCTGACCATTCGGCATGGCCGGATGCTACGGCCATCCGGCCCGATGTTCGAGGGTCACCCGTCGCCGACGCCTCGTCCCGGCCTGCGGCCGGCTTTCCGGGGATCCGCCCCGTACCCCGCCTCCAACGCCGGCGGGGCTGAAAGATCCAGCCGCGGGCGTTCGAGGCGAGGGGGCCCGGGGGCAGGGCCCCCGGCAGCGGCGCCGCACCGGCAGAAAGAGCGGAACCCTCCCCGGAGGGCCCGGAGGGTCAGGCTCCGGCGACCAGTTCGACCTGGATCTCGATCTCGACCGGGGCGTCCAGCGGCAGGACCGCCACGCCGACCGCACTGCGGGCGTGGACACCCTTCTCGCCGAGGACGGCGCCCAGGAGTTCGCTCGCACCGTTCAGCACGCCCGGCTGGCCCGTGAAGTCGGGGGCCGAGGCGATGAAGCCGACGACCTTCACGACACGCGCGACCTTGTCGAGGTCGCCGACGACCGACTTGACGGCGGCCAGGGCGTTCAGCGCGCACGTGGCGGCCAGCTCCTTGGCCTGCTCCGGCGAGACCTCGGCACCGACCTTGCCGGTGACCGGCAGGTTGCCCTTCACCATCGGGAGCTGGCCCGCGGTGTAGACGTACACGCCCGAGCGCACGGCCGGCTGGTACGTGGCCAGCGGCGGGACGACCTCGGGCAGGGTCAGGCCGAGCTCGGCCAGCTTCGCGTCGACAACGCCGCTCATGCCTTCTCCCGCTTCAGGTAGGCCACGAGCTGCTCGGGGTTGTTCGGGCCGGGCACGACCTGGACGAGCTCCCAGCCGTCCTCGCCCCAGGTGTCCAGGATCTGCTTGGTGGCGTGAACCAGCAGCGGGACAGTCGCGTATTCGAACTTCTTGGTCATGGGAGCGAGGGTAGTGCCTGCGGTGCCGAGCCTCCCCCAGGGCCGGGTCGGGGGAGGCTCATGCGTGTTCCGGGAGGCGAGTGGTTAGGCTCGGACGCTGTGAGCAGGCTCCAGGTGGTCAGCGGCAAGGGCGGCACCGGCAAGACCACGGTCGCCGCGGCACTCGCGCTTGCCCTCGCACGCGAGGGCAAGCGGACTCTTCTGGTGGAGGTCGAGGGCAGGCAGGGGCTCGCGCAGCTCTTCGGTGCCGAGGCACTCCCGTACGAGGAGCGGAAGATCGCCGTCGCGCCCGGCGGGGGCGGTGAGGTCTTCGCGCTCGCCATCGACGCCGAACGGGCGCTGCTGGACTACCTCCAGATGTTCTACAAGCTCGGCTCGGCAGGCCGCGCCCTCAAGAAGCTCGGCGCCATCGACTTCGCCACGACCATCGCCCCCGGACTGCGCGACGTCCTGCTGACCGGCAAGGCGTGCGAGGCGGTACGGCGGAAGGACAAGGCCGGACGGTACGTCTACGACCACGTGATCATGGACGCGCCGCCGACCGGACGGATCACCCGGTTCCTGAACGTGAACGACGAGGTGGCGGGCCTGGCCCGGTTCGGGCCGATCCACAACCAGGCGCAGGCCGTCATGAAGGTGCTCAAGTCCCCCGAGACGGCCGTCCACCTGGTCACCCTCCTGGAGGAGATGCCCGTCCAGGAGACCGCCGACGGCATCGAGGAACTGCGGCAGGCCGGGCTGCCCGTCGGCCGCGTCGTCGTCAACATGGTGCGGCCGCATCACCTGGACGAGGACACCCTGCGCGCCGCGGCCGGCGACCACCGCACCGAGGTCGCCAGGGCGCTGTCCCGGGCGGGCCTCGGCGGCGCGCGCCGCGGTGGTCTGGCCGAGCGGCTGGTGGACCCGCTGCTCACGCAGGCCGCCGAGCACGCGAGCCGGGTGGAGCTGGAGCGCGCGCAGCGCACCGTACTGACGGACCTGGACCTGCCGACGTACGAACTCCCCTTGCTCGGCGCGGGGGTGGATCTGGCCGGGTTGTACGAGCTGGCCAAGGAACTGCGGAAGCAGACGGTGGCCGAATGAGCGAGGGGGTGGACACCGTGGGGCTGGACACTCCGCCGCGGTTGGCGGTCGACCGGCTGCTGGACGACCCGGAGACCCGGATCGTCGTGTGCTGCGGGGCGGGCGGGGTCGGCAAGACCACCACGGCCGCGGCACTGGGCGTACGGGCGGCCGGGCGCGGGCGGAAGGCGGTCGTGCTCACCATCGACCCCGCGCGCCGGCTCGCGCAGTCGATGGGGATCGACTCGCTGGACAACACCCCGCGCAGAGTGGCGGGCGTGGGCGCCGGCGGCGGCGAACTGCACGCGATGATGCTGGACATGAAGCGGACCTTCGACGAGATCGTCGAGGCGCACGCGGACGGCGAGCGGGCCCGGGCCATCCTCGCCAACCCCTTCTACCAGTCGCTGTCGGCCGGCTTCGCGGGCACGCAGGAGTACATGGCGATGGAGAAGCTGGGACAGCTGCGGGCCCGGGACGACTGGGACCTGATCATCGTCGACACCCCGCCGAGCCGGTCCGCGCTGGACTTCCTTGACGCGCCGAAGCGCCTCGGGTCCTTCCTGGACGGGAAGTTCATCCGGGTGCTGATGGCCCCGGCGAAGGTGGGCGGCCGGGCGGGGATGAAGTTCCTCAATGTCGGCATGTCGATGATGACCGGCACCCTCAGCAAGCTGATGGGGGCCTCGCTGCTGAAGGACGTGCAGACCTTCGTGGCCGCGATGGACACGATGTTCGGCGGCTTCCGCACGCGCGCCGACGCGACCTTCCGGCTGCTCCAGGCGCCCGGTACGGCCTTCCTGGTGGTCGCGGCGCCCGAACCGGACGCCCTGCGCGAGGCGGCGTACTTCGTGGAGCGGCTGGCCGCGGAGAGCATGCCGCTGGCCGGGCTGGTACTGAACCGGGTGCACGGCAGCGGCGCCGACCAGCTGTCCGCCGAACGGGCGTTGGCCGCCGCAGAGAATCTTGAAGAAGGCGGCATTGTCGATCAGGAGTCCGGGAAAGCTGGACTTCGTGACACGGCCGCCCCTCCCGAGACAGGCTCCCCCGGCACCGAAGGCGATACCGCGGTCGTCGACCGGATCACGGCAGGACTGCTGCGCCTGCATGCCGAACGGATGCAGGTGATCGCGCGTGAACAGCGGACACGCGATCGCTTCACCTCACTGCACCCCGAGGTGGCGGTGGCCGAAGTGGCCGCCCTGCCCGGCGATGTGCACGACCTCGCCGGGCTTCGGGCCATCGGAGAGCGACTCGCGGCCGGGGTACCGGCCGGAGCGTAGGCGTTCGTACGTCGTGGCGTCGGAGGATCTACCCGACTGCCGCGTATGTCTCGTACGGAACGTCGATCTCCGCGTCTGCATCCATGGTGAGGATGCCCGTGCTGCGCTCGTACTCCGTACGGGCGGTTTCGAGCAGCCGTCGCCACGAGGTGACGGTGGGACGCCGGCGCAGTAGCGCACGTCGTTCCCGCTCGGTCATTCCGCCCCACACGCCGAACTCGACGCGATTGTCGAGCGCATCGGCAAGGCATTCGGTCCGCACCGGACATCCGGTGCACACCGCCTTGGCCCTGTTCTGTGCCGCTCCTTGAACGAACAGTTCATCCGGATCGGTAGTGCGGCAGGCTGCCTGCGCACTCCAGTCGGTAACCCAGCCCATCCCGGCGCCGTCCTCTCCCGAATCGAGGCTCCCCCACGGCGGTAGCGGCATATTCACCGCTGCCAGTTGAGGACGTTACGGAAGGCGGGCACCGTGCAACACCCCCGACGGGCCCAATCTTGAATGGTCCGAACGGACTATGGGTAAGCGGCAGATCACCCGACGGAGTGATCCGACGACATGCCCGACCATTCCGGCAATTCGGGTGGAATCGGCGGATGAGCTTCAGCTGAGGGGCGAGATTCGGACATGTGTCCACCCCATTCGGGAAGGGTGAAAATCAAGCCGAGGGGTTGATGTCGCACCGCACTGCTGTGACAGTTGGGGACAGCTTAGGCCAAGGCATTCGCGTGTGTCCGGTGAATGAGAACGTAGGCTGCCCTCTATGGGAAAGAAGCGCTCGGGCGGCGGGCTCACGGGGAGCCAGCAGGCCGCCAAGTTCCTCGGGGTGTCCGTTCTCTCCGGAGTTGTGCTGGCCGGCATGGCGATTCCGGCTGCAGGCGCCCTGGGGCTGGCGGCCAAGGGCACGGTCGAGGGATTCGATGAGATCCCGGCCAATCTCAAGACCCCGCCGCTGAGCCAGCGGACCACGATTCTGGACGCCGAGGGTGGCTTGATCGCCACCGTCTATTCACGCGACCGTCAAGTGGTCCCGCTCACGGCGGTCTCCCCGTACATGCAGAAGGCGATCGTCGCCATCGAGGACTCCCGTTTCTACGAACACGGAGCCGTCGACCTCAAGGGCATCCTGCGCGCGGTCAACCGCAACGCGCAGGAGGGCGGCGCGGCGCAGGGCGCCTCCACGCTCACCCAGCAGTACGTGAAGAACGTGTTCGTCGAAGAGGCCGGCGACGACGAGACCAAGGTGCGCGAGGCCCAGGAGAAGAGCCTCGGTCGCAAGATCCGCGAGCTGAAGTTCGCGATCCAGGTCGAGGAGGAACTCGGGAAGAAGAAGATCCTCGAGAACTACCTCAACATCACGTACTTCGGCCAGCAGGCGTACGGAATCGAATCCGCGGCCCAGCGCTACTTCAGCAAGCCGGCCAAGGACCTGACCCTGGAGGAGTCCGCGCTGCTCGCGGGCGTCGTGCAGTCGCCGAGCCGGTACGACCCGGTGAACGACACCCAGGAGGCGACGAAGCGCCGCAACATCGTCCTGCAGCGGATGGCCGACACCAAGGACGTCTCGCAGGCCGAGGCGGACGCGGCGAAGGCGAAGCCGGTCACCCTGAAGGTGACCAGGCCCAAGAACGGCTGCATCACCGCGGTCAATGGCGCGGGCTTCTTCTGCGACTACGTGCGCAACACCTTCCTGACCGACGCCGCCTTCGGCAAGACGCGCGAGGAGCGCGCGAAGGTCTGGAACCAGGGCGGTCTGACCGTGCGCACGACCCTGGACCCGCAGTCGCAGGACGCGGCCAACGAGTCGATCAAGGACCACGTCTACCAGGAGGACTCGATCGCCACGGCGGTGACCATGGTCCAGCCGGGCACCGGCCGGGTGCTGGCGATGGGTCAGTCCAAGCCGTACGGCTTCGGGAAGAACGAGACCCAGATCAACTACTCCGTGGACAAGCGGATGGGCGGCTCGAACTTCGGCTTCCAGGTCGGCTCGACCTTCAAGCCGTTCATCGCCGCCGCCGCGCTGGAGCGGGGCCTGCCGCCGACGAAGGTGTACCCGGCGCCGAACAAGATGGACTACCCGAGCGGGATCCCCCGCTGCGACGGGTCCCAGTACGTCAACGTCAGGAACGAATCGGCGGAGAACGAGACCGAGGACGAGATCGGCCCCTACGCGCTGCGTACGGCGATGGAGAAGTCGATCAACACCTACTTCGTCGAGATGATCTCCGAGATCGGCCTGTGCCCGGTGTCGGAGATGGCGGCGAAGCTCGGTGTGGTCCCGGCGAGCGGGGCGAAGCTGGCCGACGGCCCCGCCATCGCGCTCGGCTCGGAGGAGATGTCCCCGCTGACGATGGCCAACGCGTACGCGACCTTCGCCAACCGCGGCGTCTACTGCACCCCGGTCGCCATCGAGTCGATCACCGACGCGCACAACAAGGCCCTCTCGGTGCCGAAGAGCAAGTGTGATCGGGCGATGTCGGAGTCGACGGCCGACACCATTAACACCCTGCTGGGCGGAGTGATCGACTCCGGCACCGGTGAGCGGGCCGGCCTGACCGACCGCGACAGCGCGGGCAAGACGGGTACGACGGACAACCGCTACAACGCCTGGTTCGTGGGCTACACCCCGAACATCTCCGGCGCGGTGTGGGTCGGCTCGGGCGGAGCGAAGAAGATCACGATGGAGAACATCGTGATCGGCGGCAAGCCCTACCTGAAGGTCTTCGGCGGCGGTCTGCCCGGCCCGATCTGGAAGGACGCGGTCACGGGCGCGCTGGACGGTCGCGAGGCCCTGCGCTTCGTCACGGTCAGCATCCCGGAATCGAATGTTCCGTCCGGCGGCCCCCGCGGCAACAAGCCGCCCAGCACCACCCCGAGCAGGCCCGGCAACGGCAAGCCGGGCGGCGACGGAAAGCCCGGCGGGCGGCCCGGCGGTCAGACCGCCGGAGCCACCCAGGGAGCCACGGGGGGCGGCGATCCGCAGCGCCCGTTCCCCGGGATCACGATCGACCCGGGCGCCGTGATCGGCGGCCGCGACGACCAGTAGCGGTCGGCGAGCCACGCAGGGGAGGGCCCCAGCCGGAACCGGCTGAGGCCCTCCCTTTTCTCTGTTCTTTCTCTGTTCCCGGATCCCGGATCTAGGAGAGCTGCTGCTTGACGACGGCGGCGACGCGCCCGCCCTCCGCCAGCCCGGCGACCTTCGGGTTCACGATCTTCATGACGGCACCCATGGCCCGCGGCCCCTCGGCACCCGTGGCCTTGGCCTCCTCGACGGCCTGCGCCACGATCGCGACGAGCTCGTCGTCGGTGAGCTGCTTGGGCAGGTACGTGTCGAGGAACTCGCCCTCCGCGGTCTCCCGCGCGGCCTGCTCGGCACGGCCGCCCTGGGCGAAGGCCTCCGCCGCCTCGCGGCGCTTCTTCGCCTCCTTGGCGATCACCTTGAGGACTTCCTCGTCGGAGAGCACACGTGCCTCCTTGCCGGCGACCTCCTCCTTGGTGATGGCGGAGAGGGTCAGGCGCAGCGTGGACGAGTGCAGCTCGTCACGCGCCTTGATGGCGGTCGTGAGGTCTTCCTGGAGCTTGGCCTTGAGCGTGGTCATGGATGTGAGTCTGCCAGGTACGGGGGCAGTGGCGCTCACCGGTTTTCCGGGTCTGCGACGATGGGTCCATGCGTGCGCGTTACGGAGTACCCCTGAAAGCGGCTGCCGGAATCGCTGCGGTGGGGGCCGCGGGTGTGGCCTATGCCGCCGGTTTCGAGGCGAGGTCCTTCCGCCTGCGCCGGGTCACGGTGCCGGTCCTTCCCCGGGGGATGCGCCCGCTGCGCGTACTCCAGGTGTCCGACATCCACATGGTGGGCGGACAGCGCAAGAAGCGCGCCTGGCTCCAGTCCCTCGCGGGCCTGCGCCCCGACTTCGTCGTCAACACGGGCGACAACCTCTCCGACACCGAGGGCATCCCCGAGGTGCTCGACGCGCTGGGCCCCCTGATGTCCTTCCCGGGCGTGTACGTCTTCGGGTCGAACGACTACTACGGGCCGCGGCTGCGCAACCCCGGGCGCTACCTGCTGGAGAAGGCCCAGGGCCGGCACGGGCTGAACGGCAACAAGCCGGTCGTCGGCGCCGTCCACAACCCGTGGGAGGAGATGCGGGACGCCTTCGATGCGGCGGGCTGGCTGAACCTCACCAACACCCGGGGGCGGCTGAAGCTTGAAGGCCTGGAGCTGGCCTTCACCGGGCTCGACGACCCCCACATCAAGCGGGACCGCTACGAGATGGTCGCCGGCGGCCCGGAGAAGGACGCGGACTTCTCGATGGCCGTGGTGCACGCCCCGTACCTGCGCGTCCTGGAGTCCTTCACCGCCGACCGGTACCCGCTGATCCTCGCCGGACACACCCACGGCGGGCAGCTGTGCATCCCCTTCTACGGGGCGCTCGTCACCAACTGCGACCTCGACACCAAGCGGGTGAAGGGCCTGTCCACGCACGAGGCGGCGGGGCAGCAGGCGTACCTGCACGTCTCGGCGGGCTGCGGCACCAACCGCTTCACCCCGGTCCGCTTCGCGTGCCCGCCGGAGGCGACGCTCCTGACGCTGACCCCGCGGGCCTAGCGCCCGCGGGCCCGCTCCGCGAAAACCGGATTTCGTCTCCGGCGTGAGGTCCGCTAAAGTAATCGATGTCGCCAGGACAGCAAGTGCTGCAAGGCGGCGATCGGGGTGTAGCGCAGCTTGGCAGCGCGCTTCGTTCGGGACGAAGAGGTCGTGGGTTCAAATCCCGCCACCCCGACTTCGTAAGACCAGGTCAGCAGTCCACTCACGTGAGTGGACTGCTGACCTGTTTCTGTTGAGTGACTAACTGAGTGACTACGGCTTCCGAGCGTCCTTGAAGATCTCGTCCATGGCCGTCGCCCCGGTCTGGATCACGGGCCGGATCTGCTTCCGGTAGACCGCCTCGGTCACGGCCGTCCCGGAGTGCCCGACGAGCCTGGAGATCTCTTCGAGCGGGACCCCCTTGTCGGAGAGCAGCGAGACAAAGCTGTGCCGGAGCTCCCGCGGAGTCCACTCCTTCGCGTCGACCCCCTCCGCACCGGTGATCGCCTGCCGGAAGGCGCGACGGACGTTGGTGGAATCCAGCTCCGTCCCGATGGCGGAGGAGAAGACCAGTCCCTTCTCGAGCCACTGATCACCGGCGGCGAGCCGGTCCCACCCTTGCTCCTCGAACTGCTGCCAGAGAGCATCCACGCATCTGGCCGGCAGGGCGATCGTCCGACGTGACTTCTTGGTCTTGGTGTCCCCGGTGGAGCGGACCGATCGCCACACCGCGATGTGCGGCGGCACGGGCGGCACCGCGTCCGGGTCCCCCTTCAGGAAGACGTGATCCCAGGTGAGCGCCCGCATCTCCTCCGTCCGGGCACCGGTGAGCAGGGCGACGACGATGTACGCGTGCGCGGACGTACCCTCGGCGGCCTTGAGCACCGCCTCGGCCTCAGCCAGCCTGAGCGCCTTCGACGGCCGGCCGGGCTGCCCCGTCGGGATGGCGCACAGCTCCACGATGTTCCGCTTCACCTTGTCCCGGACCATGGCTCGCTTGACGGACCGGTTCAGGCACGAGTGGATCGCCTGAAGCGTGCGGGTGCTGAGCGTCCTGGCCTTCTCCCCCAGCCACTTGTCGACGTCCTCGCCGCTCAGCTCCCGAAGCTTCCGGGCGCCGAGCGCGGGGATCACGTGGGTCCGGCTGAGCGACGTACACGTCGCCACGGTCCTCGCGTCGCGGCCGGCCAGCCCGTACATGAGCCAGTCGTCCACCGCGTTCGCCACGGTGTAGTTGGTCGGTGCGACGGCCAACCCGTCCTCATGGTCGCGCAGCACCTCCTTGAGCTTGGCCTTGGCCTCGGTCTTGGTCTTGCCGCTCCCCTTCCGCACGACGCGCTTTCCGCTCGCGTCGAACCCCAGCGTCACGGTGGCGATCCACCGCTGCCGCTTCTCGTCCCAGTGGAGACCGCCGTCTCCCCTGCTGCGGCGCTTGGTCACTTGCTCTCCCCTGCCTCGCGCTCCAGGAGCGCGACGTACTCGTTGATGGCGGATCGGGTGATACGTCGGGCCCGGCCCTCGTTGACGGTGCGAAGGCGGCCGGATCGGATCAGTTCGTAGATGACGGAGCGGCTTAGGCTCAGGGCGTGTACAGCGGCTTCGACCTTGAGCAGGACGGGTTCTGCGGGCGGCGTGGTCGTGGCGCTCACTGGTTCTCCTCCGAGGCGTGCGGGCGGCGGTGTCCTGCTGGCCGCAGGCGTCGCGGTGCTGGGGCAGGTGTCGTACGTGTCCGAGGCGCGGATTTCTGCGTCATCGCGTCGTCTGTGTCATTTGCCGGTCTGACCTGCGGTTTTCGGTGACGTAGCGGGTGGTGGTGTGTCACCCGCCTGTGTCACCCGCGTCCCCGGGTGACGTGGGTAGGTGACGTGGATGACGCGCGGTGACGCAGCCGTGGGCCGTCTGCGTCACCGCTGTATCCGCAGCTCAGGGGCGGTTTGTAGCTGGTGGTGACACGGGTGACGCAGGGTCTCTTCTCTTAGGAAAAAGAGAGGGTGTTTCTGTTGTGGTGGGATGCGTCTTCGAGCGAAGAGCGGGGCCGCTGCGCGGCGCGTCCCTTGCAGCGGCGGCAAGCCGCCGGAACAGCAAGAGGAGCACGCACCCCCGGGTGGCGGGTGCTCTTCTTGCTTGTGCCGGTACCGGTAGCGGTGGCGCCGGTTAAAACGCGGCCTGCTGCTCGCCGGGCGTTGGGCCGGCGGCCCGGATCATCTCGATGTAGCGAGCCGTCCGGGTGCGGCCCCAGTCGACGAGGACACCCCGCGCGGCAAGGGTCGGCTGGAGCCGCTTGAGGCGGTCGGAGAAGACCTTCCCGGTGGTGGGCCACCCCTTGGGCAGGGCACGGAACTCCTCACCGCTGTAGAGCTGGGTGAGGGCATGCAGCCACTCGGTGGAGGTCATCCGCACTTCCTCGCCGGGTTCGAGGCCCGCGGCGTGCTTGAGGACGGTTTGGGCCAGCAGGTCGCCTTCGATGACGTCGTCGTTGAGGTCGTCGAGGCTGGCCCGGTAGGCGTCCAGCGAGCCGAGCCCGTCCGCCGCGTCGAACTGGGCGCAGAGGTGGGCGAAGTCTGCCATCCGCAGGTCCGTGGGAATCTCGGCCTCGGTGGCCCGCACCTTTACCGTGAGGTCCAGCAGCGAGCCGAGGATGACCGGCAGCACCTGAGCGAACTCCGCCCACAACTCCGCCTCCGTCCGCCGGACCCGGGGCCGCACCAGCCGCAGTGGCAGGAGCCGTTCGGCGAGGTCGGGGCGGATCACCCCGACGTCGATGCCGGTCAGCAGGAGCGGGCGGCGGTAGCGGGAGCGGACGACGTCGCCGTCGGTGAACAGGGCGCGTTTGATGCTTTCGGCGCCGGTGACGATGCAGCACATCAGGTCGGACAGGTCCGGCGGCAGGTGGGAGAGGTTGTCCAGGGCGGTGACCCATCCGGCGGCCACGGCCGTGATCAGGTTCTCCTCGTCCTTCGGAGCCCGACGCAGGTCGCCTGTCATGCCTTCAATGATCCTCACGAGCATCCGGCCGGCCGTGGACTTGCCAGCACCCTGCGGGCCGGTCAGGAACGGAGCGGGGACGGGGACGGACGGTTCCAGGCAGCCGATCAGCCACGCCACGGCGAGGCATTCGCTTTCGGCGTTGGCGAAGTTGCACAGCCGCAGCAGAGCGTCGATGCCCTTGCCGTCGGTGTCCTTCTCGGGGAGGGGGAGTTCGCCGGTGAGCTGGGTGCGGCGCCAGCACACCTCGCGCGGGTCGGGGGTGAGGATGTCCCAGCCGGTGGGGTGGATACGGATCGACTGTCCGTCGTTGCGGCCCAGGTCGAGCCAGGTCGCGCCGTCGAATCCAGGGGCGACGCGGATGTGGGTGGCCTGTACGTCCTGGCTGAGCGCGAGTGCTTCGATCAAGTCCAACGCCTCCTTGAGCGCACTGCCGTTGAATACGCCGAGCCCGTCGTTGAAGAGCCCGACCATGAGTTCCTGCCGGTGGCTGCCTGTCGTGCCCTGGGAGCGGATCGGGCGGGCGACGGGGTGACCGTTCTTCTGCGCGTACACGGTGCCTTCGGTGGTGCGGAAGTACCGGAAGTGCCGCTGCGCGTAGTCGGTGATGATCTGCCGGGCCGGGTTCTTCTCGTCCTCGGGCATCGCTACATCCCCAGCTTCATGCGGGCGTTGGTCCAGGCGATCTCGCAGTGCCGCAGGGACTCGCCCTTGGCCTGCGCGGCGGTGAACAGCCGGATGATGTGCGTCTCGGTGAGGCAGCCGCACCAGCCGTGCGCGGACAGCACCGCGAGGAACGTCCGGTACACGGTGGCGTGGACCGCGCTGGCGGCCTCGGTGATGCGCTGCTCGGCCATAGCGATGCCGCGTTCCAGGTAGGCGGCCGAGCGGTGGCGACACACCGCATCCCCGGGCCGAGCGGGCACCACAACGGCGGACGGTGCCGGCGCGGCCTCGGGTGCCTCCTTCACGGCGAGCGCGCGCACGGCATCGGGCAGCAGCGCCATGCGTCCGGTGCCGGCGCCGAGCCAGCGGGCGTAGGACCACGCTGACTTGATGTCCACGCCGGGCCGGACTCCGTTGTGTGAGGTCATGGTGCCGAGGTAGATCCAGTGCTCCCCCCGGGTCGTGGTCACAGTCTTGGTGGCGGGGAGGTTCTCGCGGGCCCACCCGATGGCGTCCGCGTCGTCGAGATCCACGACGGTGAGCGCGCCGCCGCCGGGGTGGTAGGCGACGGCCGCAGCCTGCCGCCAGGCTCCGGCCCACGCGGGCGAGGTGAGGATGTCCGGGTCGGTAGTGGCGGCGGCCCAGCCGTGGCAGGGGGCGGGGCACTCGCACGGGCCGGCGGCCTTCATGTGGGGGCGGTCGCCGCATGCCGAGCGGGTGCAGGTGCGGCAGTTCCCGAAGGGTCGCTTGCCCTCCCGTAGCGGCAGGGCGGGCAGGCCCAGTTCGGCGAGCTGAAGCGCGGTACGGAGGTGGGTGGGTAAGGCCGCTCGGGCGTGGTCTCGCGGGATGTCGGTGGAGTGGGTCATGCTGGATGCCTCCAGTTGCTGTCAGCGTGCTGGGATGAGGGCGGCCCCAGGCTTTGGCGAGACGGGGGCCGCCTTCGGCTTGTTAGAACGGGGGTTCGTCGCCCCACGGGTCCGGGTTGTCACGGCGGCGCCGGTGCAGGCGCGGGACGGGGAGGACGACCCAGCGACGGGATTCGTCCCAGCAGTGGCATGGCTCCCACTCGGTGCCGGCGTACTCCCCGGTCTCGTAGTCGCCGTAGTCGTGGTTGTGGCCGCCGTTCCCGTCGCAGTCGGGGCAGTCGGGCCGGGGGGTGTCGGTCAGGACCAGGGCCGGGCGGGGCCAGGTGGTGTGGTGGATGCGGAATCGCACGGTTCTCCTTCAGCGGGCTGGTCAGGGAGGCGTGGGCGCACCCTGGCGGGGTGCGTGTGGAGGGGGTTTCGGGGGCTGACCTGCGGAGCCTCCCTGCCTCCCTGGCCCATCATTTCCGCAGGTCAGATCCAGGGAGGTGGCTGAGGGAGGGGCTCAGGGAGTTCTCCCTGCCTCCCTGACGTGTGTGGGGTCGGCTCCCTCTACTCGGCGGCGGAAGCGGAACCCTCGTCGGGGCGGTTGGTGAGGGCGCGGGTGATGCGGTCGCGGCCGATGACCATGCGGCCGTCGGACTTGTACGGTTCGGCGCCGGTGCCGTCGAGGACGCGCTTGAGGTCGATGAACGACCAGCGCCCGTAGGCCTTGCCGTTCAGCGTGGCGAGCCGCTTGAGGACGTCCTGGGTGAGGACGCGGGTCTCGGTGCCGAGGACGGTGAGGATGTCCGCGAGCGGGTCGTGCTCCTCCGCCGCCGCGACGGTGTGCACGGTGGTGATGCCGTCGCGGAGGGCCTTGGCGCGGTCGGCGACTTCGGCGGCCTGTGCGTCGTCGATGTAGTGCGTCCGTACCGTGATGGATGTCTGGCCGGCGGGGATGGTGATGCCGCCGGAGGCGACGACGAGGGTTCCCTTGTCGAGGTCCTGGCGCAGCAGGTGGGGTGCGGCGCCGCCGTCGACGGCCTTGTCGCCCAGGGCCATGCGGGCCTGGGATTCGGTGCCCAGTACCAGGGAGATGCGGGTGTGGGCGCCTTCGCGGACGAGCTTGGGAAGGTTCTGGTCGGTGGGGTCCTGCGTGCCCTCCCACAGCAGCACGTCCACAGCGCGCCCCTGGTTGTGGATCTTCCGGACGGCCATGAAGTACCGGCTGGTGGCCTTGGATCCGCCGTAGGGGCGCTTGTCGTCGCCGACGGCCGGGCACATGAACGCGACCTGCGCTTCGTCGACGATGCCGATCAGCGGGGTGAACACGGTCCCGGGCGGCATCTGGATGCGGCGTTCCATCTCGGCGACCAGCTCTTCGACCATCTCGGTCGCCTGGATGACGTGCTCGTCGGTCGGGCCCTGGATCAGGGTCGTGGCCAGGCCGTCGAACATGCCCCAGTCGCCCACGCCCTTGAGGTCGGCGATCCGGAACTCCACCGTCTTGTCCAGGGCCAGCCACAAAGCCAGAGCCCTCAGTGCGGCGGTCTTGCCCTGGTTCGAGAGCCCGGTGGCGAGGATGTGGCGCTGGTAGAGGCTCAGGGCGGCAGCGTCGCCGCGCAGGTCCTGGCCCCACGGCGCCTTGCCCGTCTTGTAGTTCGCGGCCGCCTTCTGGTCCGTGACCAGCGGGGAGGGACCGATCGGCTCGTCGAGCGCGCCGGAATCGGCGATCCACAGCCGCACCGTGCGCGCGGCGGCCGGGAGGGTGATGAACACCTCGTGTTCGTGCCGGCCCAGGTTCTCGGCGAGCTTGCGGCGACGCTCCTGGACTTCCTTGGTCGAGACCCCCGAGGGGAGGGTGGCGTCGACCTCTACGCCGCATCCGGCGATCCTGATCGGGCCGAGCATCGCGGCGCCGGCGTCGCCCATCTCCTTGATGGCCTTGCGCATCGGCGCGATACCGAGGTCGCGCAGGGCGGTGACGACGATCGACGGGGTGATCGGCGCGCCGGCGTCGTCGCGCTGCTGCGCGGGAAGGGCCCACTGAGGTGCGGTCTGCCGTTGGCGGCCGACTCCCCACAGGGCGAGTAAGGCGAGCCACGGACCGACCGTGACGGCCGGTCCCCATACGACGGTGGCGACGTGGACGACTGCTCCGATCGCGTCGATGACGGCGGCGATCGGGGCGAGGATCCAGCTCGCGTCCTTGTTGGCTATGGCCAGCACGATCCCCAGCAGGAGCAGCCCACCAACCGTGAGGCCGATCCCGTAGGCGGCGCTCTTCACCGCGTCCTGGGGGGCTTTGAGGAGGTCCATGCGGCGGTGGTGGCGGGCTGCCCGGAAGCGGGTGAGGCGGTCCTCCCACTCCTTGGCCTCCTCGAAGTTCCCCGCGGCTTCAGCCGCCCGGATCATCCGCTCGTATCGGGATCCGGTCCGCCCGTCCCACGCCCGCTTGGCCGTGATCCGGGTCCCGCCGATGACGTACATGCCGTGGCGGGCCACCACCCGCACCGCCGTACGGGTCCGCTCGTGGGTGACGGCCGCACGCAGGCCGCGTGCGGAGCGCTTCCACACCCGCACCGGCCGCACCGCATCCGGGGCGGTGGTGGCCGGGCTGGTCGGGGTGTCGCCGGGGAGTGCGTAGGTGCCGGTGGTGGGGTCCTTGAAGAGGGGGACGACGTTGTCGGTCATGCTGAGAACTCCTGCTCTCGCTGACAAGCGGGTGGGTAGGGCCCGGGGCGGCCTGATTCCTTGGCCGGGAAGGCCGCCCCGGGGCACAGCTACTTCGTCTTGAGGTTCTTGGCCCTGGCCTTGCGGGCGGCCTTCTCGGCCTCCGCCGCGTCGGCGGCCTGCTGCTTCTCGCGCTCGCGGGCGCCGTCGATGATCCGATCGACCTTCTTCTGCAGGTCGCCGAGGTGGACGTGCTCCCCAGCGATACCGCGCTTGGCCATCCGGGCCGTGTACCAGCCGATCTGCGTGATCTCGCGAGCGGTGAACTTCGGGTCCTTCGCCATCACAGAACTCCTCGAATAGCTGGGGATGTCAGGGCTTTGGGGGTCAGCCGCGCTTGCGGCGTGTCTTGCGCGCGTTCTTCACGGCCGCCGCACCTTCCGGGCTGCCGACCGACTTCACGACTGTGTGGACGCCCCAGCCGAGGACCAGGGCGAGGAACGCCAGGAACGCGAAGCTCGCGGCGATGGAGGTCAGAGCGGCCACCAGCAACGGCCCGAAGTACACGCCGGCCGCGACCGCGCCGGCGCCGACCCCTGAGCCGAGCGCGATGCGCTGCACGGTCTTGTCCGGGGCTGCCTGGTGGATGTGCTGGTGCACGACCTGCGGCCCGGCGTACGTGGCGGGCGCGTTCTCGGCGTAGACGTAGGTGCCATCAGGCAGTTGCACGACGCCAGACGGTCGGATGGGTTCGGGCAGGTGGTTCACGGTCATCTCCTGGCTCATCCGGCCACCGCCACGGCAGCGGTGTCCCGCTCCCGCTCAGCCTTCAGCGCCTCACGCACGACCCGGGCCTTCGCCGCAGACGTACGCAGCGCCTTACGGATCCCCTCACCGGTCAACTTCTCGATCGGCCACGACTCCGTCAGGCTCCGCGCCTCCGCCAGCAACTCGACTTCCGTGCGCGTCGGTCGACTCGATCGAGCAGCCTGCGGCACCCGACCAGTCGGCCGACGAGACGGACGGCTCGCCTCGAGCAACGGGGAGTCGGGGAGTCCAAGACCCTTCAGAACGCGCTCACGAGCAGTCGCCGGAGGCGTAGGCGCGGCTGCCGATACCTTGAGCGGTTCGGCCTCGATCAGCTCGACCACCGGCACGGGGGAAGAGCCCGTCTCCGTCCCGGGTGCCGCCTCCTCGACCACCGGTTCACCCAGGTCAGGCATCGACCGATTTACGACGATGTCAGTCGATTCCTGCATGCGCGGCTCGATCGTCGGTCGGTGGTGGAGAACCTTGGCGACGAGGTCGGAGCCGAAGTAGATCGACCCAACCGGCAGCGACGTCGCCAGCAACACGAGCGCCCAGTTCGTGACGTCCCCGTCGGCCAGCCGGGTCCAGCCGATCGACTCGGAGTGCAGCTCGGGCAGCAGCCCATGGACGTAGTTCAGGACCAGCGACGCGAGCGTGTACGCGGCCAGCACCCGCAGGGCGAATCGGCGGGCGTCGCCTGTCAGGGTGAGCGCGGCGACCAGGGCGAGGGCCATCAGGCCGTCGACCACGAACGGGTAGAGCGTCGCCGCCGTCGCGTCCGCGCCGATCGCCTTGGCCACGTCCCGCAGGGCGTTCCAGGAGACCCGGAAGGCCATGGCGACCACGACGACCAGGGCCAGGACGAGCGCGGCTTTCGCCTTGCGGTTCATGCCGCGCCACCGGAGGACGGAAGGTGGGCTGCCCGGTTCTCCAGCGCGGTCCGGGCGGCGAGCACCTGCCGGCGGGCCCGGCGGAGCCGCTGCTCGTCCACCTCGGTGGGCATCCGGTCCAGCGTCATGATCTGCGCATCGAGCAGGTCGCGTTCCGCCAGGATCAGCGGCAGCTCGATCTCGATCGCGTTCAGCTCTGCGTCCGTCGGCTCAAGGCCGTCGGACCACGGGGTAACGAGGTTCTGAAGTGCGGCGATGGACTTCATAGGTCTTGCTCCTTCGAGAGAGGAACGGGCCCGAACAGCGGCTCCCGGCGTTCCAGCGCCGGGGGCCGCGCTGCGTTCGGCGGTGAAGGGGTCAGACGGTGGCGATGATCAGCGCGGCGACCAGCAGCCACACGTGGTGGAAGGACTGGTCGAGGGCGTAGGCCCCGGTGCCGAGGTGAGCCGCCGGGGCACCGGCGGCGGTGACCGGGTGCACCGGGTGGGCCGGCGTTCCGAGACCGTAGAACTCGGCCTTGCCGGTGACCTTGGCGAGCCAGGCGAGCGTGCTGCGGCGATCCGCCCACCAGTGGGTGAGCGCGTCCACGCCCAAACCGGCCAGCAAGCCGGCGGCGGTCAGGTGCAGGTCGAGCAGTAGGGCAACGGGTAGGAGAACCACCAGCTTGGTGATGGTCAGTCCGGCGACGTGGCGGGTGTCGGCCAGGCGGCCGACCCAACCGGGCTTGCCCTTGTCGGCGGCCTGGCAGGAGGACTGCACCCAGTGGTCACCCACGCTGTGAGCGACGTACAGAGCAGCGAAGACAGCAGCGAATGTTGCAGCGTGCACGAGAACTCCAGACGAGAGCAGTCGAAAGCGTCGTGAAACCGGCCGGTGGTCGATCACTCGGGCAGGCCAAACAAGACCCCCGGAGGAGCGGCGTCCTGTCCTAGGACTGTTCGCCACTTAGGTAGACCATGACACTCCAGTCCTAGGACTGTCAATGTCCTAGGACTGTGGGAAACTGGCCATGTCGAGAGGAGTGCCCGGTGGCACCGAAGTGGCGAGAGCTGGCCGACAGGCTGGCCGAGCAGATCAAGAACGGCGACTACACCCCTGGCCAACTACTGCCGCAAATCCGCGACCTCGTCGAGGCGGGTGAAGGCTCCAAGGCAACCGTCCACGCCGCCTACAGGGCCCTTGAGGCCGAAGGGCTCGTCACGTCATCGCGCGGCGTAGGGACGATGGTCCGCCCCCAGACACCCCTCAAGCGCATCGGGATCAGCCGATACGACAAGGCGAAGTGGCGCGACGGGGACGAGGTCGCATTCATCGCGGATCGGGTCGCCTCCGGCCGCACCTACCAGCGCGGGGAGCAGACCCAGTCCGTCAGCCTCATCGAGGCGCCCGCGCCAGTGGCCGACGCACACGGATTGCCTGCGGGCGCGCAGGTGTACGCGCGTGCACGCCTGGTCAAAGAGGGCGAGCAGCCTACGCACACCCTGACCAGCTACTACCGGCCTGAACACGTCGAGGGCACGCGCATCGTGGACCCCACGCCAGGGCCAGCAGGACGCGGCGGCGGCTTCCGGGTCCTGTACGACGCCGGCTACGAGATCGACCACATGAAGGAACGCATCTTCGCTCGCGTCCCAACAGCCGATGAGGTCAAGCTCCTCAAGCTGCCCGCCGGCGAGCCGGTAGTCGAGCTGCACCGTACGACCTTCACCGCAGATGGGACTGTCGTCGAGTTCGCCATTGGGGTGCACGCTGCATCGAGGTTCGCCTGGGAGTATGAGTTCAAGGTCCCCGACTCGGCCGAAGGCGGCGAACAGCAGTGATCTCTGAGCAGGCGTGGGCGGACGCGGAACTCATCTGGGACTTCCACCAGATGCACCACGAGCCGCGCCCCTGCTCAGTCGCGGTCGGTCTCGGCAGCCACGACCTCGGCGTGGCTGACATGACGGTCGAGCTGTACCGGCGGGGCATGGCGCCCTTGATCGTGTTCACGGGCGCCACCAGCCCGACGACCCGCGCCCGGATGCCGCGCGGGGAGGCGGTGCACTATCGCGAGCGAGCGTTGGAGCTGGGGGTCCCGCCTGAGGACGTCCTCGTGGAGCCCAACGCCCGCAACACCGGGGAGAACATCCGACTTACCCGGGCCCTGCTGGAGGACGCCGGACGCCGCATCGAATCCGTACTGCTGATCAGCAAGCCGTACGAGGAGCGGCGCGCGTACGCCACAGCGGGGAAGCTGTGGCCGCAGGTGGAGGTAATCAGCGCGTCCACCCCGATGACGTTTACGGAGTACGTCGATTCCATCGGCGATCCAAAGCTCGTCATCGACATGCTCGTCGGCGCCCTCCAGCGGCTCCAGCTCTACCCGGCTCAGGGCTTCATGATTCAAATGCCGGTGCCAGCCCCCGTGCTCGCCGCCTATCACCGCCTGCGCGACAAGGGCTTCACCAGCAGGCTCGTCGCTGCTCCTGCGCCCTAAGCTGCTGCGCCGAGGGTTGCCCTACTCGATCAAGGCACCCGCCGCGCACAGCGCGGCGAGCGCGCCAGACGGCACGGGTTCGATGGAGGGAGACCCGCGGTACGGCTGACGTACCCGAGCCCACGAAGCCAGCCCTTGACCACGAAGCACCCGAGCCGAGCGAAACCACGACTCCGCCCAGAACCACCAGGCCCAACCCCTGACGCAGGGCCCCAGCGGAACGCGGCGAGCCACCAGGAGCCGAGCAGCGGGATCCCAAAGCCCGACATCACCAGCCGCTCAAAGACATGCCTCCGGCGGGGGCGCTCAGGCTCCGGGATGACCGGGGCCAGCCGTGCGACTGCGGGCCGGTTTGTGGTGGGGGTGGGGAGCTGTCATCCCGTCTGCCGTCGACCCAGGCAAGCCATAGCAGACCAGGCTTCTGGGGCCCAGGTCGTTCGTCCAGCGGGGCGCTCCACCTGGGCCCCAGAAGCCTGCCCCGCTATCACTCCGTGTGGGTCGACGGCAGACGGGATGACAGCAGAGGCCGGCTGGAGAAGGTGGACCCTATGACCGGAATGGCAGGGCTGGCGGCCGATGAAACCTAGCGCTGGAAGGTGTGGGGATGCGTATATGACGCATGCCTTCCTAATGCCGCGACCGACAGGGCCAGAAATAGGCCGATTGCTCCGACAGTAGAATTGTTGGCGATAGTTCCCATGGTCGCGACCTCGCCGCTCACTACCCACGGTGCGACGATTGTCCAGACGCCGACAATGGCTTGCATCCACGCCATGCTGTGTGTGCGGTCGTATGCTGGACTCAGTCCGGTCATTGGTAACACGTATCCGATTCCGAGTACAAGGTTGTTTATGGTGAGCGTGTCGAGATCGTGAAACCCGACAACCCAAGGCGAAACCGCGAGATACAGTCCCGCGATGAGCCCTAGGCATGTCGTTACTTGGAAAACTGGGCTGGTGGTCGCTCGTTCGAACCGTGCTCTCATTTCCAATAGGTCGGGGTGATGCTCGGACACTGTGCCCGGAGAATGCGGAATCCCGTTCGGCATCTGCGCCCTCCTTCGTCGATACGGTATTTCTACCGCAAAAGTGCATTGACCTTCATTACGTACCTGAGGTAACCCTCAATGGCGGCCCAGACCGTAACGGCCTCAGCCGCCGCGAAGGCCAGTATCGTAAGGCATCCCGACAGTGTGGATGCCGAAAATTGGTTAAGGGTTACACGGATGATTAGGGGCGTGGCCGCAAGAGATGCGTTCCCCCAAAATTGGTGATACCTGTACTGCTCGTCAATGAGTGTGCGAAAACCTTCGTGTCGGTTATTGCGGGGAAGGTTCTTGTATAGATTGCCTTGGGGTTTATGATTCTTGCAAATGATCTCCTCGTATACCAGGGCTCGGACTGGGGTAAGGGTAAGCCCGACTGCCAGTGAAGCCATTAGGAGCAATAGAAAGAGGCCGATATTTGAGCCGGAGGTTTTGAACGTCCTGAATGTTTCCGCGGCCTGGTGGTTCCAAAGGCTAAAACCGTAAAGCCCTAGTAGTCCTGGCAGGAAAAAAGCAATCACGAGGCCGAATGTCGTCACGGTGAAGTCTTTGGCTTGCCCCATTCGCGCTCCGCTGTGCCAGCCAGGTTTGACGTTCTCGCACCATCGAGTGCCTATGCGATTCTAAGGCACGGTGAACCGATGAGTCGGAAGCGACATTAATTGTTACTTCCTTTGGGCTACGGTTAGCCCGGTACTTGAACCGTGCGCTGGAGGCAGTACGGGCGACGCGAGCGTCGCCTGAGCTTGATACTCCCCTCCGCCAGGACGACCGCGGGTCTGTGCAGCCCCTGACATCCGTCGCTGACATCAACGGCGGCGGATGTCGTCAGAGCACCCTGCACGGCGGTCGTGGCTGGCTCCTCGGCCGCGAGTGGCGCATCGGGCGGCTGGGGGAGCTTACAAAGCAGATGTCGGCGGTTCGAAACCGTCGGCGCCCACCAGAACGAAGGCCCCCGCCGATCCCGGCGGACTCTGCATCCAAATCTGACATCAACGGGAGCGGCTATCCCGCCCTGCAGGGAGCCGGAGCCGCGAAGGTGCTCTCCCCGTTGAAGACGCGGCGCGCGGCTGTGGTCATTCTCCCGACCGCCTCCAGTCGGGCGCTCCCAGCTTGCTCAACGGCTTCCCGAGATCCCTGAGCCTGACGGTGCGCCACGATGACAGCCAGCTCGTGGTCGAGGCTTCGGCGCGCTTGAGCAGCCGCAAGAGCGACGCCCGCCGGCCCTTCGACGCTGACGATTGCCTCATGCTCGATGACCTCATGCAGAGCTTGTTGCGCACCCTCACGGCGATCTCGGTACTCATCCTCGGTGATGCCCGCCTCGCTCACGCGGACAAGCAGCCCCGCTGTGCGCACAGCAGCGGAAATGAACTTCGCGTACGCCTCCCGCCTCGCTGCGCGGGCCTCAGACTCTCGTTGCGCGGCTTGGGTACCTGCCGCTAGCGCGTGCTGGGTGTTCGCCTGATGGCGTACCCCTCGCACAGCCAACCAGGCGGCAAGGCCGGCAGCCGCAAATGACGAGGCCGAGGGGATGATGGTCTCTACTACTCCACTCACCCTCAGATCACATCAAACCTTGGCCCACCGGTGCAGCCGAACATCAGAATCGGGACTTCCCCGGCCGCCGTGGGGCGGTCGGGGTACAGACCGGCGGCCAACACTCCTACTCCGCCCAGCTCTGCGGCCTATTCGCGGACTGGCGAGGTGGCGGATGTCGCCTCCAAGCCCTTGGCCTCGCTATACGCGTGGCGTACACGGGGCCTCCGGAGTCGTGTGAGCCCGCCGGTGGCGCGCAGCATGACAAGGGATGCGCTTGGGCGGATCGAGCGGAGGAAACGTGCGGGGTTGGCCTGTGCCGCAGCTGGTCCGGTCAGGACCGGCGGGTGGGTGTCTAACTGAGTGACAACCGGGGCGGAGGCTGGCGGACGTCCACGGACGATCACGGACCTTCGCCGCCGGTCAGCACCGTAGAATGGGCAGCTCGCCCCTTGCCCCGGAATGCTTCGGGACGAAGAGGTCGTGGGTTCAAATCCCGCCACCCCGACTTCGTAAGACCAGGTCGAGGGCCTGATCCACTCAGTGGATCAGGCCCTTCCTGCGTCCCCGGAGATCGTTCGGGAGAACCTGGAAGAAAGGCTTGGCCGGCTTTTCCGGGGGTCCGGGCGGTCTTGCCCTTCGTGTCTTCTCCGCACGCCCGCCGGCCTGTTCGGGTGTGCCCGAGCCCGAGGTCCGTGCCCGTGCCCGCTTCCCCTGCACCCATATCCGCGCGGCTGCGTGACGTCCTTCGTCCGACGCCGCCGGTCTGGCTCTCGCCGAAGGTGTTCCGGACCGAGGTCCTCGCCGGCCTGGTCGTCGCGCTGGCACTGATCCCCGAGGCGATCTCGTTCTCGATCATCGCCGGAGTGGATCCGGCGATCGGGCTGTTCGCCTCGTTCACGATGGCCGTGGTGATCTCCGTGGTCGGCGGCCGACCCGCGATGATCTCCGCCGCGACGGGCGCCGTTGCTCTCGTGATCGCCCCGCTGAACCGGGAACACGGGCTCGGCCACCTGGTCGCCGCAGTGATCCTGGCCGGCGTCTTCCAGATCCTGCTCGGCGCACTCGGCGTGGCGAAGCTGATGCGGTTCATCCCGAGGTCGGTGATGGTCGGCTTCGTCAACTCGCTGGCCATCCTGGTCTTCATGGCCCAGGTCCCCGAACTGCTCGGCGTCCCCTGGGCCGTCTACCCGCTGATGGCGGCCGGCCTGGCACTGATGGTGTTCTTCCCGAAGGTGACGAAGACGGTCCCGGCACCGCTCGTGTCCATCGTCATCCTGACCACGGTCACCGTCGCGGCGGGCATCGCCGTCCCGACCGTCGGCGACAAGGGCGCCCTGCCGGCCGCGCTGCCCGCGCCCGGCCTGCCGGACGTACCGCTGACCCTGGAGACGCTGACGCTCATCGCGCCGTACGCGCTGGCCATGGCACTCGTCGGGCTGATGGAGTCGCTGATGACCGCGAAGCTGGTCGACGAGATCACCGACACCCGGTCCTCCAAGACCCGGGAGTCCATCGGCCAGGGCGTCGCGAACATCGTCACCGGTCTCTTCGGCGGCATGGGCGGCTGCGCGATGATCGGCCAGACGATGATCAATGTGAAGGTGTCGGGGGCCCGGACGAGGCTGTCGACCTTTCTCGCCGGCGCCTTCCTGATGGTGCTGTGCATCGCCTTCGGGCCGGTCGTCTCCGAGATCCCGATGGCCGCGCTCGTAGCCGTCATGGTCATGGTCTGCCTCGCGACCTTCGACTGGCACTCCATCGCGCCGAAGACGCTCAAGCGGATGCCCGCCGGTGAGGTCGCCGTCATGGTCGTCACCGTCGTCTGCGTGGTCGTCAGCCACAACCTTGCCGTGGGCGTCGTCGTGGGCTCGCTCTGCGCGACGGTCATCTTCGCCAAGCGCGTCGCGCACCTGGCGAACGTCACCTCCGTGCTCGACCCGGACGGCGGGCAGGTCGTCTACTG
Organism: Streptomyces sp. NRRL F-2580; assembly: GCF_000720115.1. Classification (GTDB taxonomy): domain Bacteria; phylum Actinomycetota; class Actinomycetes; order Streptomycetales; family Streptomycetaceae; genus Streptomyces. The sequence continues at coordinate 98,166 of NZ_JOIR01000007.1, read as the reverse complement.
CGTCACCGGCGAGCTGTTCTTCGCCTCCTCCAACGACCTGGTCGGGCAGTTCGACTACGCCGGTGACCCGGACAGGGTGGTCATCGACCTCTCGGCCGCCCACATCTGGGACGCCTCCTCCGTGGCCGCGCTTGACGCGATCGAACACCGGTACGCCCAGCGCGGCAAGAGCGTGGAGATCACCGGACTGAACGGCCCCAGCGCCCGCCTGCACGGAACGCTCAGCGGCGAACTCTCCGCGGGGCAGTGACCCCGGACCCGCCGGCGAGGAGGGTGAGGGTGGTGGGGCGGGGGAGGATGCGGGTCGCCGCGGCGAAGAGGGTGTTCGCGCGGCCGGGGACGACGGTGGGGCGGCGGCGTCGGCGCAGGGCCGTGAGGGCGGTGGCGACGACCGCCTCGGGCGGCTGGACCAGTACGGCCGGGGTGTCGGCGTGCAGGCCGGGGCGGGTGGCCGTCGGTCCGGGGCACAGGGCCATCACGTAGATCCCGCGCGGCCTTTGCTCGTACCAGAGCGCTTCGGAGAAGGAGGCGACGAAGGCCTTGGTCGCGCTGTAGACGGCCTGGCCGGGTCGGGGGGCGAAGGCCAGCGTGGAGGCGACGTTGATCAGGGCGGCGCCGGGACCGGCGGTGGCGAGGAAGGCGTGGGCGAGGGTGACGACCGCCTCGCAGTTCAGGCGGAGTGCGGGCAGGGCCTGGTCGAGGGGGGTGTCGGCGAAGGGGCCGGGGCCGGCGAGGCCGGCGTTGTTGATCAGGAGCTCGTACGGGGCGGCCGTCAGCGCGTCCGCCACGGTGCGCACCCCTTCGGGGGTGGCGAGGTCGGCGACGAGGTAGGCGTGTTCGCCGCCGGGTCCGCCGGGGCCGAGTTCGGTCATGAGGGCGCGTAGATGGCGCTCGGTGCGGGCGACGGCGGTCACGGTGCGGCCCTCGGCGGCCAGCGCGCGGGCGAAGGCGCGGCCGATGCCCTCCGTGGCGCCGGTGATCAGGGCGGTCACTTCTCCGCCTTGGGGGCCGTGGCGGGCGAGTAGAGGAAGGAGAAGCGCTCCATCACGTTGCGGCGCTGCGTGTTGTGGAAGGCTGCGATGCGCCAGGCGCCGTCGGTGTCGCGGACCAGGGTGTACGTCTGGACCTTGGACAGCTCGGCGAGGCCGGGCTTGGAGCCCGTGTAGTCGTCGCCGCGGCCGGTCAGGATGGCGGCGTCCTTCCCGAGGAAGCGCAGGTCGAGGTAGCTCGCGGCGAGCTTGCTGCCCTTGACGAAGTCCTCGAAGAGGGCGCGGTGGCCTTCGGTGATGTCGGCGCGGCCCTCGTAGTGGCTGCCGACGTAGGTGGTGTAGGTGCCGTCCTCGGTGAACTGGCGGCCGTACGCGTCCGCGTCGCCGCGGGCCCAGGCGTCGGTGAGGGCGTCGAGGGTGGCGCAGACGGCCTCGCCGTCGGCGCGGTCCGCGCCCGCCGGGATCACGTCGGCGCAGTTCTCGGTGCCGGTGCGCCGGATGCCGGAGGTGGTGTCGAGGTAGAGGTACGCGCCGACGGCGCCGAGTGCGAGCACGGCGGCGGTGGCGAGGGCGGCGCGCTTGACGGTCTTCTTGTTCACAGGAGTGCCTCTCGATCGGCGGAACGGACGGATGACGGCAGCCGCCGCGTTGACTACACTGGCGCAACAACTGCATGCATGCATTATCTGCACGTGTGCAGATAAATGGCAAGGGAAGGGTTTCGCGATGACGGAGCAGGACGACCGGCGGGCGGTCTTCCGGGACTACATCGATGCCGTGGGGCTGCACGGCATGGCGGGCGCGGAGGCCGCGGGCCTCCAGGCGTCCGAGTGGTACGCCCTCAGCCGCATCACCCTGGCGGGCGGGCTCACCTCCGGCGAACTCGCGGCCGGGACGGGGCTCACGACCGGGGCGACGACGCGGCTGATCGACCGGCTGGAGCGCGCGGGGTACGTACGCCGTACCGCCGACCCGGCCGACCGGCGCAAGGTCGTGGTCGAGGCGGTGCCGGACGCGCTGGCCGGGGTCGAGGCGGCCGTGGGGCCGGCCCGCAAGCGGATCGGCGAGGTGCTCGCCGGATACGCCCCGGACCAACTGGAGCTGCTCTTCGACTACTTCTCCCGCGCGGCCCCCGCGTTCCGTGAGGCCACGGAGGAGATCCGGGCCACGACGCAGGAGCGCAAGGGCGGCCGGTAGGCCGGTGACCCCGGCGCCGCGTGCCGGTGGGCCTTTCCGGTCACGGGGCTAGGGAGCGTCGGGTGCGGAGAGTGCCGAGAGTTCGGTGCGCACGAGGGCGAGGAAGGCCGCGGAGGGCAGGGCCTCCACGGCGCGCTGCGCGGCCAGGGTGTCGAGGTGGTCGAGGACCGAGCCGACGGTGGTGAAGGGGCCGACCGGGCGGAGCAGCCAGAGGCGTCCCCCGGGGCGGGGCGGGAGGCCGAGGCCGGCGAGGGCGGCGTCGGCCTCTTGGTCGAGGCCGTGCAGGTCCGGCTCGGTGAGCGCGGCGCACTCCACGCCGGTGATGTGGCCGTGCCCGTCGAGCGAGGTGTCCACCGCCCAGTGGGTGGAGCGGTCGGGGATCCAGGTCCGGGCCGCCGGGGGCCATACGTACGGGAGGAACACCCAGCGCAGGTCCTCGGGCGCGGGCTCCCAACCGAGCACCTCCAGCTCCCGGATCTCGGGCAGCCGGTCCGGCTCCAGTTCGCTGCGGCCGGTGCGGCGCAGTGCGAGCGGGTGCGGCGTTCCGTCCTCGTCCCACGACATGCGGGCACGCTATCCGACGCGGTGGCGGATGTGCGTGACCTCGGCCGCCCCGGAAGGGCGGCCGCGGTCACGGCTCAGGCACCGGCCTTCACGCCCCCAAAGGGTTGGCCGCGATGCGGGTCGCCGCGCCGCCGGCGACGTAGGCGGCGGCCGCGCAGTCGGGCTTGCGCTTCGCCTGGTCCTCGACCAGGGCGGTGAAGGCGGCGCCGAAGCCGGCCCGCGGGTGGGCGGCGAGCAAGGCGGCCGTGAAGGCCGGGTCGAACTCGGACAGGCGCAGGCCCGAGACGTCGGCGCTCGTGCCGACCTGCAGGAGGTGGCTCTCGACGTCCTCGGCCGCCGTCACGTCGTCCCGCATGTGCAGGACGATGACCTCCTCGGCGCGGGCCCGGCGGGCGGCCGGCCAGCCCAGGCCCGCCGTCAGGACGCGCGCGACATGACCGCCGGCCTCCTCGAAGGGGAGGGTGTGGCTGTCGAAGGGCGCGGTCAGGCCCAGGTCGTGGAGGAGGGCCGCCACGTAGAAGAGCTCCTCGTCGTACGCCAGGCCGTGCTGGTCCGCGTACTGCGCGCCGAAGGCGTAGGAGCGTACGGAGTGGTTCAGCAGCGCCGGGTCCGCGTACTCCGACGCGATCTGAAGGGCGGTGCGGGCCGAGTTGGTGTCAAGTGTCCACGTCATGGGTCGTCAGCGTAGGCGGCGGCTGAAGTCCACCTCCGAGGGGGCCTCCCCCGGCCAGTTCAGCCGGGCCGGGGCGGGCGGGGTCTCGGCGAGGACGGCGCCGCGCGAGACGACGTACCGGGGGCGGACCTGACGGCGGATCGCCTCCTCGGGCGACGGGGCCGGGAGCAGGACGAAGGAGGCGGGGGCGCCCTCCGTGATGCCGTACTCGGCGTCCGACAGGCCCAGGACGCGCGCCGCACGGTCCGTCACCATCGAGAAGGCCACCGGGATCTCGTCCGCGCCGGTGAGCTGGGCGGCGTACAGCCCGACGAGGGCGGTCTGGAGGGGGTTGGCGGTGCCGAGGGCGTTCCAGGGGTCCATCACGTCGTCGTGGCCGAAGGCCACGTTGACCCCGGCCGCCAGCATCTCCTTGACCTGGGTGAGGCCGCGGCGCCTGGGGTAGGCGTCGAAGCGGCCCTGGAGGTTGAGGTTGGCGAAGGGGTTGGCGACCAGGTTGATGCCCGAACGGGACAGCAGCCGCTGGAGTTTGAAGCTGTACGCGCCGTTGTAGGAGCCCATGGCCGTCGTGTGCGAGGCGGTGGCGCGTTCGCGCAGGCCCGAGCGCAGGGCCAGCGTGGCCAGCACCTCCACGAACCGGGACTGCTCGTCGTCGATCTCGTCGCAGTGCGCGTCCACCCGCAGCCCGTGCTCCTCGGCCAGCGCGAAGGCCGTCCTCAAGGACGCGACCCCGTCCTCGCGGGTGTCCTCGAAGTGCGGGATCGCGCCGACGACGTCGGCCCCGCGGGCGATCGCCTCCCGCAACAGCGCCTCGCCGTCCGGGAAGGAGGCGATGCCCTCCTGCGGGAAGGCCACGATCTGCAGGGTCATGACGTCCCGCACCCGGTCGCGCACTTCGAGCAGCGCGTCCAGGGCGGTGAGGGCCGGGTCGGTGATGTCGCAGTGGGTGCGCACGTGCAGCACCCCTTGGGCCGCCTGCCACCGCAGCACCTCGGTGGCCCGCGCGATCACGTCCTCACGGGTCAGGGTCCGCTTGCGCTCGCTCCAGCAGGCGATGCCCTCCCACAGCGTGCCGGAGACGTTGGGACGCGGCTCCCCGGCGGTCAGCGCCGTGTCGAGGTGGATGTGCGGCTCCACGAAGGGCGCGGTCAGCAGGGCGCCGTGGGCCTCGACGAGGATGCCGGTGGCCGGCGGTTCCTTCTGGTCGTCGTGCGGGATCACGCGCGCGATCCGGCCGTCCTCCGCGACCTCGACGTCGGACAGGCCTGAGGTGTGCAGCAGCCGGGCGCCCCGGACGATCATCCGCATGGCGCCAGCCTACGGACCTCCGCAGGCCCCCGGGCTCAACCGCGCTTGGCCTGGGCCTTCTGCTGCATGCCCCGCGTCTTCGCGGCGGACGACTGCACGTCCCTGGTCGCGGCCTTGGCCCGGGCCTCGGCGGCCGTGTTCTTCGCCAGCGCGCGCTCGGAGTCCTGGTGGATGTGGTGGCCGGTGTGCGCCTTCTTGGCCATGATCGTTCCTCCTTGGGCTACGGGTTCCACTCTGCGCCCGTTCGGAGCAGTCGGCATCTGGGGGACCCCTGCGGCCACAATGGGGCGCATGACCAGCGACAGCGAGATCACCCCCGAGACGCCCGACTGGGAGAAGCGGTTCCGGGCACCGCGCGTCGGACTGCCCGACTGGGCCGAGGACGCCCCGGACCGTTCGCTCTTCGTCTCCAACGCGACCGGAACCTTCGAGCTCTACGCCTGGGACCGCACCACCGGCGTCCAGCGGCAGGCCACCGACCGCCCGAACGGCACCACCGACGGCGCCCTCTCCCCCGACGGGGCGTGGATCTGGTGGTTCTCCGACACGGACGGCGACGAGTTCGGCACCTGGGTGCGCCAGCCCTTCGGGGGCGGCCCGGACGAGCCGGCCACCCCCGGCCTGGAGCCCTCGTACCCCGCCGGTCTGGCCATCGGCCGCGACGGCACCGCCGTCGTCGGGCGCTCCACGGACGAGGAGGGCTCGACGGTCCACGTGGTCCGCCCGGACGGTTCCGCGCCCACCGTGATCTACCGGCACCGGGAGTCGGCGGGCGTCGGCGACCTGTCCCACGACGGGACGCTCGTGGCCGTCGAGCACACCGAGCACGGCGACGCGATGCACTCCTCCCTGCGCGTGCTGACCCTCGACGGGTCCACCATCGCCGAGCTGGACGACTCCCGCGGCGGCACCGAGGAGCTCGGCCTGGAGGTCCTCGGCTTCGCTCCGGTCGCGGGCGACACCCGCCTCCTCGTCGGCCACCAGCGGCGCGGCCGCTGGGAGCCGATGGTGTGGGACGTGGCCACCGGCGCCGAGGAGGAGCTCGCGATCGACCTGCCGGGCGACGTCAGCGCCGAGTGGTACCCGGACGGAACCGCGCTGCTCGTCGCGCACAGCTTCGAGGCGCGCAGCGAGCTGTGGCGCTACGACCTGGCCGCGCGGGAGCTCGTACGGGTGGACACGCCGCCGGGGACGGTGTCGGGGGCCGGGGCGCGGCCCGACGGGACCGTGGAGTACCTGTGGTCCTCGGCGGCCGAGCCCTCGACCGTACGGTCCACGGCGGGCGGGGTCGTCCTGGACCCGCCCGGCTTCAAGGCACCCGGGTCGGTGCCGGTGGAGGACGTGTGGGTGGAGGGTCCGGGCGGGCGGATCCACGCGCTCGCCCAGCGCCCGGCCGGCCACGGCGAGGGCCCCTTCCCGACGATCTTCGAGATCCACGGCGGGCCCACCTGGCACGACAGCGACGCCTTCGCGGCGACCCCGGCGGCCTGGCTGGACCACGGCTTCGCGGTCGTGCGGGTCAACTACCGCGGCTCGACGGGCTACGGCCGCGCCTGGACGGACGCCCTCAAGCACCGGGTCGGTCTGATCGAGCTGGAGGACATCGCGGCGGTCCGGGAGTGGGCGGTGGCCTCCGGCCTCGCGGACCCGGCACGCCTCGTGCTGTCGGGCGGCTCCTGGGGCGGGTACCTGACGCTGCTGGGCCTGGGCATGCAGCCCGACGCCTGGGCGGTGGGCCTGGCCGCCGTACCGGTCGCGGACTACGTGACGGCGTACCACGACGAGATGGAGGCGCTGAAGGCCCTGGACCGCACCCTCTTCGGCGGCACTCCGGAGGAGGTCCCGGACCGGTTCGAGGTCTCCTCGCCGCTCACCTACGTCGACGCGGTGAAGGCACCCGTCCACATCGCGGCGGGCGTCAACGACCCGCGCTGCCCGATCCGGCAGATCGACAACTACGTGGACCGGCTGGTGGCGCGCGGCGCGGAGCACGAGGTGTACCGGTACGACGCCGGGCACGGCTCGCTGGTCGTGGAGGAGCGGATCAAGCAGGTCCGGATGGAGCTGGAGTTCGCGCTGAAGCACCTGCCCCGCTAGTCCCGCTCCGGTGCACCCCCCGTACGGTGGTGGGGTGCACCGGTTTCTCCTGACCCCGCGCTGGTGGGGGATCAACGTCTTCGTCGCGCTCGCCGTCCCCTTCTGTCTGTTCATGGGGTCCTGGCAGCTCGGCCGGTTCGAGGACCGTGTCGACAGCCACCGGGAGGCGACGGCCGGGCAGCCCGCCGACCAGACGGCCGCGCCCCTGGACTCGCTGCTTCCGGTGGACACGAAGACCTCCGGAAGGCTGGCTTCCACGGCCGGGGAGTACGCCGATCAGATGCTGGTGCCCGAGCGGCGGCTCGACGGCGAGTCCGGCTTCTACGTCCTGACCCTGCTGAAGACCGACTCCGGCAAGACCGTCCCGGTGGTCCGGGGCTGGCTGCCGGGGGCGGCGGACCCGGCGAAGGCCCCGGCCCCGCCGAGCGGCCGGGTCGAGGTCACCGGCGCCCTGCAGGCCCCGGAGAACTCCGGCACGAAGGGGGTCCACTCCCAGGGCGGCCTGCCGGCCGGGCAGCTCGGCGTGATCGGGGCGGCCTCGCTGGTCAACCTCGTCCCGTACGACCTGTACGACGCCTGGCTGACCGTGCAGACGCCGGCGGACGGGATGGTTCCGGTGCCCGCGCAGGCGCCGGCCAACACCGGGCTCGACCTGAAGGCCTTCCAGAACCTCGGCTACACCGGCGAGTGGTTCGTCTTCGTCGCCTTCGTGCTCTTCATGTGGTTCCGGCTCTACCGCCGCGAGGTGGAGAGCCTGCGCGACGCCGAGGCGGGGCTCCTCGAACCCGCAGCGTAGGGCGGGCGCCCCGGTCCCCGCTCGACCCTCGACGAACTACTCGCCGAGCGGGATCGCACCCGTCCGGTAGACCGTTCCGCCGCAGGCCTCGGGAAGCGTCGTCCGCGTGGTCGCGGCTCCCGGCTGCGGGGTGTGGGACACCGAGACGCCCGCCGTCACCGGGGGCGTACCCGTCTGCGGCTCGGTGACCGCCCCGTGCGCCGGAGCGCCCGAGCTGCCCGAGGAGTCCGTCTGCGGCGGCTTGCCACCCGTGTCCGGGTTCGTCGGCGTACAGGACTCCTTCGAGGGCACCCATGCGAAGCGGACCTCGTACGCCGTGTTCGGCGGGAGCACCAGCGCCGGCGCCTCCGCCGACGGATCCGGCAGCAGCCCGCTCGCCGGGTCCCCCGCCGTGTGGCCGACCACCGCGACCGAGGGGCCCTGGCCGGACGACGCCCCGGGCGCCGGGGCCGCCGAGACGGTGTCCTGGCCGGTGACGGCGCAGCCCTGCGCGGAGACGTTGGTGACCCGGAAACTGCCGTAGACCCGGCCGTCGGTCTCCGGGGCGCGGGCCGAGCCCACCACCCCGAGCTGGTCCGCGCCGCATCCGGGCACGCCCGGCGCGGCCACCGGCGGCATCGGGCCGGAGCCGGGCGCCGAACCGGCCGTACCGGAGGACGCGCCCCCGGTGCCGGTGGGGCCCGCCGTCAGACCGCCCACCGGGGAACCGCCCAGCGTGGCGTCCGGATGCCCGGTGGCGCCGCCCCCGGCCGGGGAGCCCCCGGAGGAGCGGGTGGACCTCGGCTGGTTCCCGTATCCGTTCTGGTGCGGGTCGGAGGCGACCGCGCCCGGCTTGTCGCCGGTGCGCTCACCGTGCCCGGCCATGGCCGGGTGGTCCGTGGCCCCGCCCTCGCCGCCCGCCAGGTGCATGAGGGCCGGGATGGCGGTCCCCGCGAGCAGGGCCACCGCGGCGGCGCCGACCAGGGCCCGGCGTTTGCGGGCGCGGCGCGCGGGAACGGCGTGCCGCAGCCGCTCCAGGGCTCCCGCGGAGGGCTGCAGGCCCTCGACGGCGCCGTGCAGCAGGCCCCGCAGCGCCTCTTCCTCGCTCGGTCCGCCCGGCGGAGTGTGGTCGTCCATCATGACTGCGCAGCCTCCATCGCCACCCGCAGCGCGGCAATGCCCCGCGATCCGTACGCCTTGACCGAGCCGAGCGATACCCCGAGCGTCTCGGCGACCTGGGCCTCCGTCATGTCCGCGAAGTAGCGCAGCACCAACACCTCGCGCTGGCGGCGCTGGAGTCCGCGCATCGCCTTGATCAGATCGTCCCGTTCGAGCTGGTCGTACGCGCCCTCTTCGGCGCTCGCCATGTCCGGCATCGGCTTCGACAGCAGCTTGAGGCCGAGGATGCGCCGGCGCAGGGCGGAGCGCGAGAGGTTCACGACGGTCTGGCGCAGGTACGCCAGGGTCTTCTCCCGGTCGCGCACCCGGTTCCGCGCCGAGTGCACGCGGATGAACGCCTCCTGGACCACGTCCTCGCAGGAGGCGGTGTCGTCGAGGAGCAGGGCGGCCAGGCCGAGCAGGGAGCGGTAGTGCGCCTGGTAGGTCGCCGTGAGGTGGTCGACGGTGGTCCCCGCCACCACTTCGACCGTCGGCTCGGCCGTCGCCTCAGCCGTCGCCTCGGCCGTGACCTCGGACGGCTCATTCCGGCTGCTCCCCGCCGCCTCAGCGCTGTCGCGCGGCGCGGGCACGAGACCGCCCGGGATCGGTGCGGCAGTGAGTACGGGCGCCTCGGACGGCCCCGCCGGCGGGACGGGCACGATCACGGGGAGACCGCCGCCGGACGCACGGAAACCCCGGCGCGGCGGGATGATCCCGAGGTGCGCCGGGAGGAGGGCCGATTCGAGCAGTGCCTCTGCCACGCCTGTAGGACACGCGTCCCCCCGTCAGGGTTGTACGCGCGAGGCAGCCTCACCAGCCATATCCCCATTGCCCTCATGCGTACCCGCTCTTCCCGATTTGCCCCGTCTTATCGAGACGGCAGTCGGGCCATCACCTTGATCAAGGGATCAGCACCGATCCTACAAAGCGAATTACGCAAATTCACCTGCGATCAGTTCCGCGATCAGCGTGGCATTCAGCGCGGCGCCCCTGCGGAGATTGTCGGCGCACACGAAGAACTCCAGGACGCAGGGATCGTCGAGCGAGGCCCGCACCCGCCCCACCCAGGCCGGATCCGTTCCGGCGGCGTCCGCAGGGGTGGGGAACTCCCCCGCCGCGGGATCGTCCACGAGCACCACGCCGGGCGCGGCCTCCAGGATCTCCCGCGCGTGCGGGGCCCCCACCTCGTTCGCGAACCGGGCCCGCACGGTCAGCGAATGCCCGGTCAGCACCGGCACCTGGACACAGGTCACCGACACCGGGAGCTGCTCCAGCTGCAGGATCCGGCGCGTCTCGGCCCGTACCGCCAGCTCGTGCGAGGACCAGCCGCCCTCGCGCAGGTCTCCGGACCAGGGCACGACGTTGAGGGCGAGGGGACCGGCGAAGGGGCCGGTGTCCTCACCCACGGCACGGCGGACGTCACCGGTCTGCTCCCCGAGGGCGGTCCCCGCGACCAGCGACAGCTGGCGGCGCAGCGCCTCGGAGCCGGGCCGGCCGGCGGCGCTCGCGGCCTGGTACGAGGAGACCACCAGCCCGGTGAGGGAGTACGCGGCGTGCAGCGCGCCCAGGGCCGCGATCATGGCGGCGGTCACGCAGTCCGGCCCGGCGACGATCCCGCGCGGCCGGTTCCGCACGGCGTGCCCGTTGACCTCGGGCGCCACCAGCGGGACCTCGGGGTCCGCCCGGAAGGCGGCGGACTGGTCGACGACGACCGCGCCGCGCGCGGTGACGACGGGCGCCCACCGGGCCGAGACCTCGGCCGGGGTGAGGAAGAGCGCGACGTCGCCCGGACCGAGGCCGTCGAAGGCGTCCTCGGTGAGGGCGAGCACCTCGGTCTCCTCCGCGCGGACGGCCAGCCTGCGGCCGGCCGAGCGCGCGGAGGCGATCAGGCGGATGTCGCCCCAGACGTCCGCCCGCTGGGACAGGATCTGGAGCAGGACCGAACCGACTGCTCCGGTCGCCCCGACCACGGCGAGTGCCGGGGTGGAGGACCGGGTCGCGGTCATCGTCCGGTGCCTCCGTAGACGACGGCTTCGTCGCTGTCGGAGTCGAGGCCGAACGCCGTGTGCACGGCGCGGACGGCCTCGTTGACGTCGTCCTGGCGGGTGACGACCGAGATGCGGATCTCGGAGGTGGAGATCAGCTCGATGTTGACGCCCGCGTCGGACAGGGCCTGGAAGAACGAGGCGGTCACGCCCGGGTTCGTCTTCATGCCGGCGCCGACCAGGGAGATCTTGCCGATCTGGTCGTCGTAGCGCAGGGAGTCGAAGCCGATCTGGCCCTTCGCCTTCTCCAGCGCGTCGATGGCCTTGTGGCCCTCGGTCTTGGGGAGCGTGAAGGAGATGTCGGTGAGGCCCGTCGAGGCCGCCGAGACGTTCTGCACGATCATGTCGATGTTGATCTCGGCGTCCGCGATGGCGCGGAAGATCGCCGCGGCCTCGCCCGGCTTGTCCGGGACGCCGACGACCGTGATCTTGGCTTCGGAGACGTCGTGAGCGACTCCGGAGATGATGGCGTGCTCCACCTGCTCGTCCCCTTGCGGATTCTCGTTGCTGACCCAGGTGCCCGGCAGTCCTGAGAAGGACGAGCGGACGTGGATCGGGATGTTGTATCGGCGTGCGTACTCGACACAGCGGTGCAGCAGCACCTTGGAACCGGAGGCGGCGAGCTCCAGCATGTCCTCGGAGGAGATCCAGTCGATCTTCTTCGCCTTCTTCACGACGCGGGGGTCCGCGGTGAAGACGCCGTCGACGTCGGTGTAGATCTCGCAGACCTCGGCGTCCAGGGCCGCCGCGAGCGCGACCGCCGTGGTGTCCGAGCCGCCCCGGCCGAGGGTGGTGATGTCCTTGGAGTCCGCGGACACGCCCTGGAAGCCGGCGACGATGGCGATGTTGCCCTCGTCCAGCGCGGTGCGGATACGGCCCGGCGTGACATCGATGATGCGCGCTTTGTTGTGGACCGAGTCGGTGATCACGCCTGCCTGGCTACCGGTGAACGACTGGGCCTCGTGGCCCAGGTTTTTGATCGCCATGGCCAGCAGGGCCATGGAGATCCGCTCTCCGGCGGTCAGCAGCATGTCGAATTCGCGCCCGGCAGGCATCGGCGAAACCTGCTCGGCGAGATCGATCAGCTCGTCCGTCGTGTCGCCCATCGCGGAAACCACGACGACCACCTGGTGGCCGTTCTTCTTGGCGTCCACGATCCGCTTGGCGACACGCTTGATGCCTTCGGCATCGGCTACGGAGGAGCCTCCGTACTTCTGCACGACAAGGCCCACGTGCGCTCCTCGCTCAGTCCGTCTCATTGCTGGTGCAGTGTAACGAGCGACCGTGATCCGACCGCTTCGTACCACATCATGAGACGAAAAGATCAGAGAACCGGTTCCCGCACCGAGCCCTTGCTTGCCGTGGGCCTGCGGCTTTGCCGGCCCGGCCTCATTTGCGGCTGAAGCCGCCCAGCTCCTCCGCCATGACCTGCCCGGCCTGCTCCGCGAGGTCTTCCTCGGTGAGGTCCTCGTCCGTGTCCAGGCCGTCCAGGGCGGCGAGGGGCTGGTTCAGCCGCACGTGCGCGATCAGCGACTGCAGGGCGCGCAGGGTGGCCGAGGCCGTCGGGCCCCAGTTGGTGAAGTACGAGAACTGCCACCACCACAGGGCCTCCGTGATGCGGCCCGACTGGTGGTGGATGAGCCCGTGCCGCAGGTCGGCGACCACATCGGCCAGGTCGTCGGAGATCCGGTGTGCCACCGGGGTCTTGCGCGGCTCGTACGGGTCGAAGACCTCGGAGTAGATGTCCACCGGCTCCAGCATGATCGCGAACCGCTCGCGCAGGTCGTCCACGTCCGGCTCCGGACCGAGGTCGGGCTCGTAGCGCTCGTCCGGCATCACGTCCTGGTACGCGCCCAGCCGGCCGCCCGCGAGCAGCAGCTGCGAGACCTCCAGCAGGAGGAACGGCACCGCACTGTCCGGATCCTCGCCCTTGGCCACCTCGGTGACCGCAACGATGAACGACTCGATCTGGTCCGCGATCGAGGCGGCGAAGTCGTCCGGATCCTGGCCGAGGGCGTGCAGCGTTGCGTCAGACATCGAGAAGTCGCCTTCCTTCAAAGGCCCGCCCGAGCGTGACCTCGTCCGCGTACTCCAGATCTCCCCCGACGGGGAGCCCGCTGGCCAGGCGGGTGACCTTCAGGCCCATGGGCTTGATCATGCGGGCGAGGTAGGTGGCGGTCGCCTCGCCCTCCAGGTTCGGGTCGGTGGCGAGGATCAGCTCGGTCACCTCGCCGTCCGCCAGCCGCGCCAGCAGCTCACGGATGCGCAGGTCGTCGGGGCCGACGCCCTCGATCGGGCTGATCGCGCCGCCGAGGACGTGGTACTTGCCCCGGAACTCACGCGTCCGCTCGATCGCGACGACGTCCTTCGGCTCCTCGACGACACAGATGACCGTGAGGTCGCGGCGCGGATCGCGGCAGATGTTGCACCGCTCCTCCTGCGCCACGTTCCCGCACACCGCGCAGAACCGGACCTTGTCCTTGACCTCCAGCAGCGCGTGCGCGAGGCGGCGGACGTCGGTGGGCTCGGCCTGCAGGATGTGGAAGGCGATCCGCTGCGCGCTCTTGGGCCCGACGCCGGGCAGCCTGCCCAGTTCGTCGATCAGGTCCTGAACCACGCCTTCGTACAACGGACTGCCTTCTCTCTGTCTGGGTACTGCGGGTGCTAGAACGGGAGCCCGGGAATGCCGCTGCCGCCGCCCAGTCCCTGGGCCAGGGGGCCCAGCTTCTGCTGCTGGAGCGCCTGTGCATTCTCGTTGGCCGCCTGGACCGCCGCCACCACCAGGTCGGCGAGCGTCTCCGTGTCCTCGGGGTCCACGGCCTTCGGGTCGATCACCAGTGCGCGCAGCTCGCCGGAGCCCGTGACGGTCGCCTTCACCAGGCCGCCGCCGGCCTGGCCCTCGACCTCGGCCTGTGCGAGCTCCTCTTGGGCGGCCGCGAGATCCTGCTGCATCTTCTGGGCCTGCTGGAGCAGCTGCTGCATGTTGGGCTGGCCACCACCGGGAATCACAGGACACTCACTCCATTCGTCGGGACCATCAGGCCTTCGGGACCTCGCAACGCTTGGTCAATCCGAGCCTACGTGCTCCCCGCGCGCTGCGCCCTACGCCGTGAGGACCAACTCTTTCGAGTGAGAGACGGGGCGTACGCGTACCTGCTGGAGACCTCCTTGCGGGCGGAAATCCCGGGATTCGGCGCCCATCGCCCGTCATTCGAAGGTAGGAAGAGCATGCGCATCATTGCGCACACGCGCACCACCACACGTCAGCGCAGGCAGAGGGAGTGCCGGGTGAGCCAGCCGGAGATGCAGCCCGAGGGGCCACCCCGGGATCCCCGGGAGGAGGGCGGCGGACCGATGGCGGCGGGCGATCTGACCGGCCGGCCGTTCCCCCTCGGGGACTGGGGCGAACCCGCGGAGCGGCTCGACGAGCTCTACCGGCGGGTCGAGGCCGATGCGCTGCGCACCGCGGAGTGGTACCTGGCCGATCGGGCGTGGAAGCGCCGGGGCGCGCGGGTGCTGCGCGTCGCCGCTGCCGTGGGCGCCGTCACGGGCGCCGCGATGCCGCTGCTGGAGCTGACGGGCTCGGCGCCGGGCGCCTCGACGTACGGGTACCTGGCGCTGCTGCTGGGCGCGGCCGCGCTGGCCTGCGACCGGTTCTTCGGGCTGACGTCCGGCTGGATGCGGAACGTGGCCACGGCCCAGGCGGTGCAGCGGCGACTCCAGACCCTCCAGTTCGACTGGGCGTCGGAGAACGTGCGCGAGGTGCTCGGGCCCACCGAGGGCACGGCCAGCGAGGCCGCCGAGCGGTGCCTGACCGTGCTGCGGCGCTTCTCGGAGGACGTGACGGAGCTGGTGCGCTCGGAGACCGCGGAGTGGATGGTGGAGTTCAGCTCGGGCCCCGCCCCCCTGGTGATGCAGTCCCTGGGCGCCTCCGGGGGCCGCGCGGACACGAACATCCCCCCGGCCCGCTTCCCCCTCCCCCCGGGCACCCGACCGAACATGCCCCGCCAGCGCCCCCCGGAACAACCCCGCTGACCGGGCCCCGCCGGCACAAACCCAGCCCCGCTCTTCCAGCCCCGCTCTTCCAGCCCCGCCGGCGTTCGAGGCGCGGGGCTTGGGGCGCAGCCCCGATCCTTCAGCCCCGCCGGCGCTTGAGGCGCGGGGTCCGGGGCGGAGCCCCGTGGAAACGGGCGGGGACCGGCTCCGCGCAGCGGCACTCGCACCGGCACCGGCCCCCACCCACCGGCGTCAGCTGAAGATGATCATCGAGCCCTGACCCAGACTGCGGGTCGCCGCCGCGTGCAACCCGAGCCACACGTGCCGCTCACGCGCAAAGGGACTGTCGTCGTACGGAATCGGCCCCGCCGGTTCCTCCAGCAACGTCGGCCGCCCCGGCGGAGCCGGCGCGGCCGGCGGGTTCCCCGGGTCTATCCCGATGGCAGGAGCCACGAACGCCAGCTCCCGCAGCAACCCCTGCGCGGACCCCAGCGGACCGCCCCCGGCCAGCAGCTCCTCGTTCGCCAGCGGAGCCGCGAAGTCCACCGGCACGTACGCGCCCGCGTGGTCGTAGTGCCACACCAGGTGCGACTGCTGCGCCGTGGGCTCGAACATCTCCAGCAGCTGCTCGTAGTCCCCGCCCAGCTCGTCCACCGGGGTCACCGGCAGCCCGCAGAGCTGGAGCAGGTACGCCCTCCTCAGGAAATGCAGGGCGTCGTAGTCGAAGCCGGCGACCGGGGCGACGTCCCCGCTCAGGCCCGGCATGTAGGCGAACACGGGCACGGACGGCAGTCCGGCCGCGCTCAGCGCCTTGTCGTACGAGGCGATCTCTTCCGCGAAGGGGTTGTCGGGGCTGTGGCACAGCACGTCGACAAGGGGGACCAGCCACAGGTCACAGGCCACTCGGCCTCCGATCAGTCGTTGTCGCCGATCCGGCCAGCGTAGTGCGCCGAACACCCTCCGCGAAGGGGTGCGCAGAACCTGCGGTCACGGTGCGGGCGTATCCGGGCACCTCGGGACCCTCAGATGCGGGACGCCCAGGCCAGCGCGTGCTCGTTGTAGCCCTGCACGATCCGCCGCACCGCGTCGGCGTCCGCCAGTGTGACCGCGTCGACCAGATCGCCGTGCCCGTCCCACAGCGCCTCCCGCAGCTGCGGCTCGCGCTGGAGGTGGGGGACGGCGAAGACCCAGCACTGCACCCGGATGCGGTGCAGGAACTCGGAGATGTACGTGTTCGCGACCAGCTCGCTCAGCTCCCGCCAGAAGCGCAGGTCGTAGCCGATCAGCACTTCGAGCGAACCGCTCTGCGCGGCCCTGCGCGCCTCTTCGCCGCGGCGCCGTACCGACACCAGCATCTCGCCGGATCCGGGCACGGTGCCGCGCTCGGCGAGCCGGCGGAAGATCCCGTCCACGACCAGCGAGCGGGCCTCGATCATTCCCCTGAAGTCGTCCACGGAGAAGATCCGGACCCGGAAGCCCCGGTGCTGGACCAGTTCGAGCAGCCCCTGGGCCGAGAGGTCCACGAGCGCCTCGCGCACCGGGGTCGCGGAGACCTCGTACTGCTCGGCTATCTGCTTGACGGTGAACTCGGTCCCCGGAGGCAGGCGTCCCGCGAGCACCTCGTCACGCAGCGCGTCCGCGATCTGCTGGCGAAGTGTGTTGCGGGTGACAGCTCCGCTGCCTGGCATAGGGGTCCGTCTCCTGTCGTAGGACTCCGGACACCATAGGCCAGACAGCGCGGCCGAAACCGAACGGTTAACGGTCGGTATGCGGATCTACACCGACCCGTCATACGAGCGCGAACCGGCCAGTCATCCCGTTCGCCGGGCCCCGTACGCCCCCGGCGGTCCTAGCCGGCCGTGGTGTGGCGGTCGGCGACCGTCAGCGCCTCGTCCAGCAGGGCCAGACCCTCCTTCGCCTCCGCTTCCGTGATGGTGCACGGGGGGACGACGTGGGTGCGGTTCATGTTGACGAACGGCCACAGGCCGGACGCCTTGCAGGCCGCCGCGAATTCGGCCATCGGCGCGTTGTCCGCACCGGCCGCGTTGTACGGGACGAGCGGCTCGCGCGTCTCCCTGTCCCGTACGAGTTCCAGCGCCCAGAAGGCGCCCAGGCCGCGGACCTCGCCGACCGAGGGGTGCCGCTCGGCGATCTCGGCGAGCGCCGGGCCGATCACGTTCTCGCCGAGGTGGGCGGCGTGCTCGACGATGCCCTCCTCCTCCATGGCGTTGATCGTCGCGACGGCCGCGGCGCAGGCCAGGGGGTGCCCGGAGTACGTGAGTCCGCCCGGGTAGGGGCGGGTGGCGAAGGTCTCGGCGATGGCGGCCGAGATCGCGACGCCGCCGAGCGGTACGTAGCCGCTGTTCACGCCCTTGGCGAAGGTGATCAGGTCGGGGGTGACGTCCCAGTGCTCGGCGGCGAACCACTTGCCGGTGCGGCCGAAACCCGCCATCACCTCGTCGAGGATGAAGACGATGCCGTGGCGGTCGCAGAGCTCGCGCACGCCCGCGAGGTAGCCGGGCGGCGGGGTCATGATCCCGGCGGTGCCGGGCACGCTCTCCAGGATGATCGCCGCGATGGTCTGCGGTCCCTCGAAGGCGATGGTGTCGGCGAGGTGGGCGAGGGCGCGGGCGCACTCCTCGGCCTCGGTGGTGGCGTGGAAGGCGGAGCGGTAGAGGTACGGGCCCCAGAAGTGCACGACGCCGGCGGCGGCCGTGTCGGAGGGCCAGCGGCGCGGGTCGCCGGTCAGGTTGATCGCGGCGGCGGTGGCCCCGTGGTAGGAGCGGTAGGTGGACAGCACCTTCTGCCGGCCCGTGTGCAGACGGGCCATGCGGACGGCGTTCTCGACGGCCTCGGCGCCGCCGTTGGTGAAGAAGATCTTGTCCAGGTCGCCGGGTGTCCGCTCGGCGATGAGGCGTGCGGCCTCGGAGCGGACGTCCACGGCGAAGCCGGGGGCGAGGGTGCAGAGCCGGGCGGCCTGCTCCTGGATCGCGGCGACGACCTTGGGGTGCTGGTGGCCGATGTTCGTGTTGACCAGCTGGGAGGAGAAGTCGAGGTAGCGCTTGCCGTCGTAGTCCCAGAAGTACGACCCCTCGGCCCCGGCGACGGCGAGCGGGTCGATCAGGGCCTGGGCGGACCAGGAGTGGAAGACATGCTTCCGGTCTGCGTCCTTCACTGCGGCAAGGGTGTGCGAGGTGACATGAGGGGTCATGGCGTCACGCTAGAAGTGCGCAGGTGGGGAGGGATATCGGCGGACTGTATGCGGGTGGGGGGCCGGTCTCGGCAGTCTGTCGGCCCCTCCGCTCACGCGGATGCCCCGGTCACATCGTTGACAGCATGCTGTCCACATGACAGCCTCTTGTCATAAGGGCTCGCCGGGCGGGCCCGATCAGAGCAGCCGGATTCGATTCGACGCTGGAGGCGACCACCATGAGCGAGACCTCGCGCAAGCCCGTCCACCTCGCCGTCTACGACACGTACGCGGACTGGGAGACCGGACACACCACCGCGCACCTCACCCAGCGCGGCCACGTCGTACGCACGGTCGGCCTCGCCGCCGACCAGCCGGTCACCACCATGGGCGGCGTCCGCGTCCTGCCCGACCAGGTCCTGGCCGACCTGCGGCCGCAGGACTCCTCGCTGCTGATCCTCACCGGCGCCGCACTGTGGGACACGAGCGAGGACCTGGCGCCCTTCGCGGCGAAGGCGAAGGAGTTCCTGGCCGCCGGCGTACCGGTCGCGGCGATCTGCGGGGCCACCGCCGGCCTCGCCCGCGCGGGCCTGCTGGACGGCCGGGCCCATACCAGCGGAGCCTCGTTCTACCTGGCCTCGCAGCCGGGCTACGGGGGCGCCGAGAGCTACGTCGAGGCCGACGCGGTCACCGACGGCGACCTGATCACGGCGGGGCCGACGGAACCGGTGGCCTTCGCCCGTGAGGTCTTCGCCCGCCTCGACGTCTACAAACCGGACGTCCTGGACGCGTGGTACCGGCTCTTCCACGACTCGGACGCGAGCGCGTACCCGGTCCTGATGGCGGCGGCGGAGGCCGGCGATGCCTGAACCGCAGCCGGCCGGCTCCGCCCGGGCCCGCCAGGACCTGCTGAGCCGCACCGCGCTCGGGGTGTTCCGGCTGAACGGCCAGTTCCTCTCCGTCTCGGAGGAACTGGCCCGGCCGGCCGGGCTGACCGCCGCCTGGTGGCAGGTACTGGGGGCGGTGCTGCGGGAGCCGCTGCCCGTCGCGGGCATCGCCCGGACCATGGGGATCACCCGGCAGAGCGTGCAGCGCATCGCGGACCTGCTCGTCGCCAAGGGCCTGGCCGAATACGCCCCGAACCCCGCCCACCGCCGCGCGAAACTGCTGCGCCCGACGCAGGAGGGGCACGCGGCGGTCGCCCGCATCGGCCCGGGCCACGCCTCCCTGGCCACCCGCCTCGCAGCAGAACTGGGCGACACCGCCTTCGCGGAAACGGCCCAGGTCCTGGAACGCCTGGCCAAGGCCTTGGACACCCTGGCCGCGGAAAATCCAGCCCCGCCGGCGCTTGAGGCGCGGGGTCCGGGGCGGAGCCCCGATCTTTGAGCCGCACCATCCAGCCCCGCAGGGGGCACATCCAGCGGCGCCGCAGAAAATCCAGCCCCGCCGGCGTTTGAGGCGCGGGGTCCGGGGCGGAGCCCCGATCCTTCAGCCGCACGGTCCGACCCCGCCGCACCCTCCCCCGCGCGCGCCTGAGCCGCGGGGTCCGGGGCGGAGCCCCGATCCTTGAGCCGCGTCGGCCGAGGCGCGGGGCGACCCCGGGCCCGAGCCAAGCGGCGGCGGCGCCCGGGCCCGAGCAACCGCCCGGCACCCCCAACCGTCCTTCCCTGCGGAGCCGTTCGGCCAGTGCTCGGCACGGGAGGGACCCCGGCATGGAACACCTGCATCCGCACGATCCCCACCACATCGGCCCCTACCGCCTGCTCTCCCGCCTGGGCGCCGGCGGCATGGGCCAGGTCTACCTCGCCCGCTCCGACCGCGGCCGCACCGTCGCCGTGAAGCTGGTCCACCACGACCTCGCCACCCGCGAGGAGTTCCGCATCCGGTTCCGCCACGAGGTAGCCGCCGCCAGGCGCGTCGGCGGCGAATGGACCGCCCCGGTCCTCGACGCCGACACCGAGGCCGCGACCCCCTGGGTCGCCACCGGCTACGTCGCCGGGCCGAGCCTGCGCGAGGTCGTGGCCCGTGACTTCGGCCCGCTGCCGGCCCGTTCCGTACGGATCCTGGCCGCGGGCCTCGCGTACGCCCTCCAGGACATCCACCGCGCCGGCATCGTCCACCGCGACCTGAAACCGTCGAACGTCCTGCTCACCCTCGACGGCCCGCGCGTCATCGACTTCGGCATCGCCCGCGCCCCGGCGGAGCCCGGCGACGCGGCGGGCGGTGGCCTGACCCGCGTCGGCGAACTCATCGGCTCCCCCGGATTCATGGCGCCCGAGCAGATCCGCGGCGAGCCCGTGACCGCCGCCTGCGACATCTTCTGCCTCGGCGTGGTCCTGGCGTACGCGGCCACCGGCCGGCTGCCCTTCGGCGACGCGGAGCAGCCCGGCGGCCTTGCGGGGCTGCTGCTCCGCAGCACCGAGGCGCAGCCCGACCTGGCCGGCGTACCGGCCGAACTGCACGACCTCGTACGGGACTGCCTGCACCGCGATCCCGCGGCGCGGCCGGGGCCCGCCGAGGTACTGGCAAGGGTCGGCGCGGGCGACACCGTAGCCGACGGCAGGGCCCTGGAGCCCTGGCTTCCCGGCCCGCTGGTGGCCCGGCTCGGACGGCACGCCGTACAGCTGCTGGACCGCGAGGACGCCGGCCCGGACCGGCCGACGCCCGCCGCCCCGGCCCGGATGCCGATGGCGCCGCCGATGCCCCCCGCCTACTCGGCGTACGCACCGGTGGCGGCGGAGCCCACGCCCCGGCCCTGGACGGCGTCGACCGCCCTGCTCCTGGCGGTGGCGGCGGTCGTCGCCGTCCTGTCCGCCGGCACGGTGTACGCGGTGATGAGCGGGGCCGAGGATCCCCGACCGCCCGTCGGCAGTACCCGTAAGCCGACCGCGTCGACGCCCGGAACCCCGTCCCCGTCCACTCCCAGTCCTGCTTCCGCTTCGGGTTCCGGTTCCGGTTCCGCGGCCGGCGGACTGCCCGAGGCGTACCTCGGCACCTGGTACGCCACCCACGGCAGCCAGACCTGGCGGCTCACCCTCACCCGCGGCGCGGTCGGCGACCCGGTGATGTCCCTCTCCGTCGAGGACCCGGGCTTCGCCTGCGCCTGGACGGCGCCCCTGCGCGACGCCCCCGATCCCGTGGCGCTCGACGCCTCCACCGTCACCTCCGGCGCCCCGCCGACCTGCACGGCGGGCGCTTGGAGCCGGCTCCGGCTGCTGCCCGACGGCACCCTGCAGCGGGAGCTGGCGGGCAGCGACAACCCTCCGCTCGGCTACCGCCGGCAGTGACGGGCAGCGATTGTGTCGAGGTCAATAAGCCTGCAATCAAAGCTTGTTGCGTGTAACGGCGCTGTCGGACACTGCGGCACATGGAGCCGTCGAAGGTAGTGGCACAGCTGTGGGAGCGGATCGAGGCGCGGGACTGGGACGGCGTGGGCGGGCTCATCGCCGAGGACGCGGTCATCGAGTGGCCCGTGAGCGGCGAACGCATCGTGGGGCGCGCCAACTTCATCGCCGTGAACAGCGACGACGGCGACGCGGACGAGAGATCCGTGGAACTGATCCGGATCCTGGCCGACGGCGACCTCGTCGTCACCGAGGTGGAGATACCCCAGGACCACGTCGTCTACCGGGCCGTCTCCCTGTGGACCGTGCGGGACGGGGAGATCGTGGAGGCGAGGGAGTACTGGACCAGCCCCGGCCAGGACCCCGCCCCACGCTGGCGGGCGGGCTACGTCGAACCCCTGGTGGCAGACTGAGCCGCGTGCTCACCGCTCTTCTCGGCGCGACCGGGGTACTGGCGCTCCTCACCCTCGTCCCCGGCCCGGACATGGCGATCGTCACGAAGCGGGCCGTCACCCGCGGGCGCGGCGACGGCTTGCGCACCGTCGCCGGCATCGCCGTCGGGCTGCTGATCTGGGGCGCCCTGACCGTGGCGGGGCTCGCGGCGCTGCTCGCCGCCTCGGCCGAGGTGTACCTGGCGGTGAAGCTCGCGGGCGCCGCGTACCTCTGCTGGCTCGGGATCCGCTCCCTGTGGCGGCCGGGCGCGGACCCGGAGGCCGAGCTCCCGGAGGGTGACCGGCCGGGGGCGCGTCGCACCGGAGGGGCCTGGCGGACCGGCCTCGTCGCCAACGTCCTCAACCCCAAGATCGCCGTCTTCTACACCGGCCTGCTGCCCGCCCTCGCCCCGCCCGGCCTGCGCCCGGCGGCGGGGATGGCGCTGCTGGTCCTGGTCCACGTGCTGCTGACGCTGGCCTGGCTGGGCACGTACGTGTACGTCCTCTCGCGCGCCCGGCGGTTCTTCGCCCGGCCGCGCGTGCGGAGGGCACTGGACCGGGCGACGGGGGTCGTCCTGATCGGCTTCGGAGTGCGGGTGGCGACGACCTGACGGGTGGCGGGTGACGGGTGACGGGTGACGTGCGACAGCGGCCGGGCGGCCCTCAGACCTCGCGCAGCCGGTCCAGCTCCACCCCGATGGCGGCCCGCAGGACGTCGTGGCGGGGACCGAGCGCATGCCGCTCACCGCGCCGGTACTCCTCCTCGTACAGCCACACGGGCAGCCGGACGCGGTCGGCGGGCTCCCAGTCGTAGCGGGGCCAGATGTGGGCGTGGAGATACGGGTCGGTGTTGCCGAGGATCTCGATGTTCACGCGCCGGAAGGCCGGGTCGAGCCGCGCGCAGGCCCGCTCGACGGCCTCGGCGAGCCGCTCCATGTCCGCGAGGTACGCGGCCCTGCGCGCCCGGGGCAGGTCGGAGAGCCGGGTCACGGCCGGGTCGTCGGTCAGGAGCACCGAGTACCCGGGCAGGAACTGCCGGTCGCCGATGACGGCGAAGCCGGAGTCGAGACGGCGGAGCACGGTGGGGTTCTCCCCGCGGTGCGCGCTGCCGATGCGGTCGTCGCGCCAGTCTTCGTCGATCACGTACGGACCTTAACCGAGCGCAGTTGCAGGGCTGTTCACCGCTCTTCGCGCCTCGCAGGTAACCCATGTCATACCTGAGAGCTACGTGCGGATACGGCTCCATGGCGTGACGCCGACCACGGGGTCGGATTTCTAACTTCGGTAACAGAGAAGAGCGCTGACGGCTCTTCCGGATATCGGGGGAACACACCATGAAGACGGGGACCACGGGGGCGGCCGGCGCGGGCGGCACGAGGGGGACGGCGGGCGTGACCGGCGGGGCGGGGACGGCTCTCGCCACCGGGTCGGCCGGGACAGGGGGCCGAGGCGGTGGCGGCCGGATGCGCCGCACCCTGCTGGCGGCCCTGGTCGCGGCGGCCGTGGTGTTCCCCATATCCGCCGCCGCCTCCGCCCAGGCCCCCGCCCCCGCGCCCGTCACGTTCGTGGAGGACGCCGCGCCCCAGGTCCGGTATGCCGCCAACCGCGCCAATCTCGCCGAGGCGGCCCGCATGGCCCAGGAAGGCGACCGCACCGGCCGGGCCGCCAGGCTCCGCACCATGGAGGCGGCCGGGGCCGCACAGTTCCTCGCCTTCGACGGCCGCGGCAAGGGCCGCGCGGTCGAGGTCTTCGGCCAGCTGGAGACTGCCGACCGCGTCGCCGTCCTGGTGCCCGGCTCCGACACCACGCTCGACACCTACGAGAGGTTCCGGGCCGGGGCCGTCGCCCTCCAGCAGCGCCTCCAGGCCGAGCATCCGCACTCCGCCGTGGTCGCCTGGCTCGGGTACGACACGCCCGGCACGGTCAGCACGACCGTCCTGACCGCCGCCCGCGCCGACGTGGCCGCCACCGAACTGGCGCCCTTCCTGGATCGGTTGAGGGCCATGGCGGGGCCCGGCGCCCAGCTCTCCCTCCTCTGCCACTCCTACGGTTCCGTGGTCTGCGCCCGGACCACGACCGGGCCCGCGGTCAGTGACATGGCCCTCTTCGGCAGCCCCGGTACGGGGGCCTCGGCCGCCCGGGACCTGCCGACAAATGCCCGGGTCTGGGCGGGCCGGGGAAGCGGCGACTGGGTGGCGAACGTCCCGCATGTCCGGCTCGGCGGGCTCGGCTTCGGCACCGACCCCGTCGACCCGGCCTTCGGGGCGCGTGCCTTCACCGCCGGCGCCGCCGGCCACAGCGACTACCTCAAGCCCGGCACCGAGTCCCTCAAGAGCCTGGCCGCCATCGTCCTCGGCACCACCCCCGCCTCGGAGGCCCCTCATGCGTAAGCTCCGCGCCCGCTGGTCCGCCCTCGCGACGGGCATCGACGCGGCCACTCCGGCCGGCCGGGACCGGACCGTGGACGCGCTGCGGGCCTTCGCGATCCTCGGCGTGGTCCTCGGGCACTGGCTGGTCACCGCCCTCACCGCGACCGACGGCCGGCTGAGCACCACCAGCCCGCTGGCGCACATGCCCTGGCTGGCCCCGGTGTCCTGGCTGTTCCAGACCCTCGCCGTCTTCTTCCTCGTCGGCGGGCACGTCGCCGCCCGCGGGTATGCCGCGGCGCGCGAGCGGCAGGTCTCGTACGGCACGTGGGTCCGGCAGCGGCTGGGCCGGCTGTTCCGTCCGGTGGCCGCGGTGCTCGTCCTGTGGGCCGTCGTGGCGGGCGGGATGCTGGTCGGCGGGGCGGAGCTGGACACCGTCCGGGCGCTGGTCAAGCTGGTGCTGTCGCCGATGTGGTTCCTGCTGGTGTTCGCCGCGCTCACCGCCGCGACCCCGCTCGTGGCCCGGCTCAACCCGCTGTGGCCGCTGGCCGTGGTGGCCGGCGTCGACGTCTGGCGCTTCGGCCTCGGCGGCCCCGAGTGGATCGGCTGGGTCAATGTGGCCGCGGGCTGGCTCGTTCCCTTCACCCTGGGTGCCGCCTGGTCCCGCGGGGCCTTCGCCCGGCGCCGGCCGGCGCTGCTCCTGCTCGGGGCGGGGACCCTGGCCACGGTCGCGCTGGTCCTGTGGGGCGGGTACCCGGCGTCCATGGTGGGCGTCCCCGGGGCCACGGTCTCGAACCTGAACCCGCCGACCCTGGCCGCGGCCGCGTTCGGACTGGCCCAGTGCGGGCTGGCCCTGCTGGTGCGCGAACCGCTGGCCCGGGCCATGCGGCGGCCTTCGGCCTGGGCGAAGGTGGCCCTGGTGAACCTGTCCGCCATGACGGTCTTCCTGTGGCACCAGACCGCCATGATGGCCGTCACCGCGCTCGGGCTGCTGCTCTCGGCCGATCTTCCCGGGCTGCACACCGTGCCCGACTCCGTGGACTGGATAGCGGCCCGGCTGCTGTGGCTGCCGGTGTTCGCGGCCGCGCTGACGGTGTGTTGGGCCGCGTTCCGCACGTACGAGCGGGGCTCCCGCCGTCCGAGGCGGGAAGGCACCGCCCGCATTGTCGTCGGCTCCCACCGGACGACGGCCCCCAGCGAGGAGATCACCCATGCCTAGGCTGGAGCCCGTGAGCGATCCGAGCGAGTCCCCGGCACCCGACACCATAAAAGGCGGCGACGGCCGTCCCGCGCAGCGCGGCCTGGCCCAGGAGCTGTTCACCCTCAGGCGGGATCCCCTTCCGAAGATGTCCCGGCCTCGCTGGCTGGCCTGGCTGCCGCATGTGGTCCTCGGCTACGCGGCGATTCCCTGCGGTGTCCTGACCGGGATGCAGCTAAACGACCACTACGGGGTCTTCGGCGCGGCCGTGCTGGGACTGTCGCTGCTGACGTCCGCGTCCGTCCTGCTCAGCATGTTCCGGCCGATCGCCGCCTGGTGGCTCGGCCTCCTCACCACGGGCCTCATCGCATGGGCCATCCACGACCACGTCGGTCAGGGACAGTCGTGGCACTGGACGGCCGCCGGGCCGTTCACGTTCGCGCCCCTCATCCTGATGGTCGCCCTGCGGGTGCCGCCGCGGGTGACCGTCTGGGTCATCGGCATCACGCTCACCCTCTCCGGACTGGCCGACGTCGTCCTCAGACCTCCCGGGAGCCAGACGATCATCGGGGGCGTGGCGATCCTCTTCGCCTTCGTCGGCGTCCTCGGCTACGCGCTCCGGGCGACGCGCCTGGCGCGTGGCAAGCTCGTCGAGCAGGAGACCCTCACCGAGGAGGAGCGGGCCCGGCGCACCCTGCTGGAGGAGCGCAGCCGGATCGCCCGCGAGCTGCACGACGTCGTGGCGCACCACATGTCGGTGATCTCCATCCAGGCGCAGGTCGCCCCGCACTTGGTGGAGAACCCGTCCGAGGAGCTCAAGGAGAACCTGGCCGGCATCCGGGCCAATGCGCTGGAGGCCCTGACGGAGCTGCGGCGGGTCCTGGGCGTCCTGCGTTCCGAACAGCCCGACGATCCCGCGACGCTGCAACATCCGCAGCCCACCCTGGCCGAGCTGGACAGCCTCGTGGACAACGTGCGGGGGGCCGGGCTGGACGTCACCACCGAGACGGCGGGCATCCGGCGGCCGTTGACGCCGGGCGTGGAGCTCACCGCGTACCGGATCGTGCAGGAGGCGCTGAGCAACTGTCTGCGCCATGCGCCCGGTTCGCGGGTGGAGGTCGGCATAGCGTACGGGCCGCGCGAGCTGCACCTGTGCATCGCCAACACCGCGCCGACCCGGCCGGTCCTGCCGTCGCAGGGAGCGGGACACGGGCTGCTGGGGATGCGGGAGCGGGCAGGCATGCTGGGGGGTGAACTGGCCGCCGGCCCGCGTCCCGACGGCGGGTACGAGGTCAGCGCCGTACTGCCGATGGACCCTCAGCATCCGCCCGCCGGCACCGCCCCCGAGACGAAGAAGGCTTCATGAGCACCCCGATCAAGGTGATGATCGCCGACGACCAGATGATGGTGCGGCAGGGCTTCACCGTGCTCCTCAACGCGCAGCCCGACATCGAGGTCGTGGGACAGGCGGTGGACGGGGCCGAGGCCGTGGCGAAGGTCGCCGAGCTGGATCCGGACGTGGTGCTGATGGACATCCGCATGCCCGGGATGGGCGGCATCGAGGCGACGTCCGTCATCACCGGCGTCCCGGACGCCACCGTGAAGGTGCTCGTGCTGACCACCTTCGATCTCGACGAGTACGTGTACGAGGCGCTGCGGGCCGGGGCCTCCGGGTTCCTGCTCAAGGACGCCTCGGCCGACCAGCTCGCCGAGGCGGTGCGGGTGGTGGCGGCCGGCGAGGCGCTCCTCTCCCCGAACATCACCAAGCGGCTGATCACGGAGTTCTCCCGGCTGGGGGCGCCGCGGGCGCCGTCGCGGGCCCGGATCGACGAACTGACCGAGCGGGAGACCGAGGTCCTGTCGCTCGTGGCCCAGGGCCTGTCGAACGCGGAGATCGCGTCCCATCTGACGGTGGCGGAGCAGACGGTGAAGACGCATGTCGGACGGATCCTGGTGAAGCTCGGCCTGCGCGACCGCACGCAGGCGGCGGTGTTCGCGTACGAGACGGGGCTGGTCCGGCCGACGGGGTACTGAGGCGGCCCGGGTGGTCTTCGCGGCCCTCGTAGTACTTGAGGGGGATGCCGGGATATCCCCTTCAGCGGCGACGCGGACGACGGGACCACCGCCCTACGGTGGGGGCATGACCGAGACGACCACCGGGGGGACAGCCCGGCCGCCTGAGTTCCGACTCGCTTCGGGGCTCTTCAAGAACCTCCGCGACGACCTGATCACCGATGCGTTCGCCTACCGGCCGCTGCCGCCGATACGCACGGACGGGCGGCTCGCACGGTGGGTTCCGCGGGCGCTGCGCCCCAGGGCGGCGTTCCTGCCGCATGCCGTGGTGGTCCTGCTGTCCGTGATCACGGTGTTCGTCACCATCATCAACAACAGGATGGTCCCTTCCGGGCTGTCGCTGCTGCTGGGACTGCTGGCCGCGGCGCCGGTGCTGATGACGCTGGTGCGGCCGATCGGCGCCGTGTGGGTGGTGCTCGCTGTGACGCTGCCGCTGGCCATGGTGGAGAGCACCGGCATGACCTGGCCGTGGTCTCCGGGTACCTTCTTCGCCCACCTCGTCGTGATCACCATCGTGGCGTTGCGGAGCCGGCCGCGGGTGGCCGGCTGGTTGTGGCTGATCACCGTGGCGACCGGGTCCTTCCTGCCCTCGCTGATAGGCCAGCCCCTCGAACCCGGACCGATGGCCTTCCTGTCCGCGGTCTCCCTCCTCGCGGTGACCGTCCGCAACACCCGCAAGGAGGCGCGGCAGGAGGTCACGGCGCAGCAGGAGGTCACGGCCTTCGAGCGGGACAAGCGGACGCTGCTGGAGGAGCGGACGACGATCGCGCGGGAGCTGCACGACGTGGTGGCCCACCACATGTCGGTGGTGGCGATCCAGGCGGAGGCCGCGCCGTACCGGGTGAAGAACCCGCCGCCGGAGCTGGAGGCGGCGTTCGTCACCATCCGGGAGAACGCCGTGGCGGCCCTGACGGAGCTGCGGCGGGTGCTGGGTGTGGTGCGCTCCGCGGACTACGAGGCTCCGGACGCCCCGCAGCCGACGCTGGCCTCGCTGGACGGGCTGCTGGGCAATGTGCGGGAGGCCGGGCTGAGCGTGGAGAAGACGATCACGGGCGCGGTGCGGGAGCTGCCGCAGGGCGTGGAGCTGTCGGCGTACCGGATCATCCAGGAGGCCCTGAGCAACACGCTGCGGCACGCGCCGGGTGCGGCGGCCGGGGTGGAGGTCTCGTACGTGCTGGGCGGTCTGGGGATACGGATCGTCAATGAGGCGGCGACCGGCGATGTGCGGCCCTCGGCGGGGGCCGGGCACGGGATCACCGGAATGCGGGAGCGGGTGGCCATGCTGGAGGGGGAGATGACGGCCGGGCCGACGGCCGCGGGCGGGTACGAGGTGGCGGTGTTCATACCGGTGCGCAGTCGCCAGGCGCCGGAGCCGGTGGCGGCGGAGGGGGCGGCATGACGATCAGGGTGCTGATCGTCGACGACCAGATGATGGTGCGAGAGGGGTTCTCCGTCCTGCTGAACGCCATGGACGGCATCGAGGTCGTGGGCGAGGCGGTCGACGGCCGGGAGGCCATCGCGCAGGTGGCGGCGTTGCGGCCGGACGTGGTGCTGATGGACATCCGGATGCCGCAGATGAACGGCCTGGAGGCGACGCGGGAGATCGTCGCCGCGGACACGGACGCGAAGGTGCTGGTCCTGACGACCTTCGACCTCGACGAGTACGTGTACCAGGCGCTGCGGGCCGGGGCCTCCGGGTTCCTCTTGAAGGACGCGTCGGCCCGTCAGCTGGCGGACGGGGTACGGGTGGTGGCGGCAGGGGAGGCCCTGCTGGCACCTTCGGTGACCAAGCGGTTGATCGCGGAGTTCTCGAAGATCTCCGAGACGCGCAAGCTGGCGGATCCGGCGGGAGTGGGTGAGCTGACCGAGCGGGAGACGGAGGTGCTGGTGCTGATCGCACAGGGGCTGTCCAATGCGGAGATAGCGTCCCGACTGATCGTCGCGGAGTCCACGATCAAGACCCATGTGAGCCGGATCCTGGTGAAGCTGGGCCTGCGCGACCGCACCCAGGCGGCGGTGTTCGCCTACGAGACCCGGCTGGTGACACCGGCGTAGGCGGGACACCCCCTAGGGTGCGGGGATGGGCTTTGATCCGTGGGATGCCGCGTTCGTCGCCGATCCGTATCCGGCGTACCGGGAGTTGCGGGAGCAGGGGCGGGCCGTGTGGTGGGAGGCCACCGGGCAGTGGCTGGTGCCGCACTACGCCGATGTGAGCGCGCTGCTGCGGGACCGGCGGCTGGGGCGGACCTACCTGCACCGGTTCTCGCACGAGGAGTTCGGGCGCGAGGCGCCGCCGCCGGAGCACGAGCCCTTCCATGTGCTCAACGGCAACGGCCTGCTGGACCTGGAGGATCCGGCGCACGCGCGGGTGCGCAGGCTGGTGGCGAAGGCCTTCACCCCGCGGACGGTGGAGCGGCTCGTGCCCGCCGTGCAGCGGATGGCCGAGGGGCTGGTGGGGCGGCTGCTCGCGGACGGGGGCGGGGATCTGCTCGCGACCGTCGCCGAGCCCCTGCCGGTGGCCGTGATCGCGGAGCTGCTGGGCGTGCCGGAGGCGGACCGGGGGCTCCTGCGCCCGTGGTCGGCGGACATCTGCGGGATGTTCGAGCTCCGGCCGGACGAGGAGACGGCACGGCGCGCGGTGCGGGCGAGCGTCGAGTTCAGCGCCTACCTGCGGGAGCTGATCACCGAGCGCCGCACGCGCCCCGGCGAGGATCTGATCTCCGGCCTGATCGCCGCCCACGACGAGGAGGGCCGGCTCAGCGAGCAGGAGATGATCTCCACCTGCGTGCTCCTGCTGAACGCCGGACACGAGGCCACCGTCAACACCACCGTGAACGGATGGTGGGCGCTGTTCCGCAATCCCGCGCAGCTCGCCGCGCTCCGCGAGAGCCGCGATCCCGAAAAGTTGTCCACAGCTGTGGATGAACTCATGCGGTACGACACACCTCTGCAGATGTTCGAGCGGTGGGTGCTCGACGACATCCGGATCGGGGACACCGACGTCCCGCGCGGCGCCGAGGTCGCGCTGCTCTTCGGGTCCGCGAACCGGGATCCCGCGCGGTTCGCGGAGCCCGACGCACTGGACCTCGTACGGCCCGACAATCCGCACCTGAGCTTCGGGGCGGGGATCCACTACTGCCTGGGGGCTCCGCTGGCGCGGCGGGAGCTGGAGGCCTCGTTCGGCGCGCTGCTGGCGGACGGGGTCCCGCCACTGCGGCTCGTCGAGGAGCCGCGGTGGCGGGACGGGTACGTCATCCGAGGGCTGGAGCGGCTGCTCGTGGAGTTCTAGCCCGTAGACCACTCGTAAGTCTGTGGGAGAAGTCCCTGCGCGACGGCGCCGCCACCCTCGGCACCGACTCGCCGGCCGGCGCGCGGGTCGCCGAGACGGCGGCCTTCTTCGAGTTCCTGCAGGGCGAGATGCTGGCCATGATGGACCGTTGGCGGGACCACAGGGAGAAGCTCGGCCTCGGCTAAGGCCGCCTGGCGCGGCGGCGTACGGGACGGGCGCGGCCCAGGCCGCCGGAGTGCGGGGCCCACAGGATTCCGCCCGTGGCCGGATCCCCAGCCAGCCGCACCACCAGCCCCGACGCGGCCGACGCGGCCGGCTCTTCCGGCGCCGTACGGGGCCACGGGCACAGCGGCAACACCCGCCGGCCCAGCACGCCCAAGGTGAGCGCGTACCGCCCGTCCGCCAGGACCAGCACCGGCGGGCGCCACCGGGCGCGGACCACCACGGCCTCGTACGGGGTCCAGCGCACCGCCGGGTCCCGCAGCGCGCACCGGGCCCGCCGGACGGCGCGGAGCTCCCGCACCCCCAGCACCACCGGGCTCAGCAGCACCACCAGCACCGGCGGCCGGGTGAGCACGGCCGCGACCACCGCCGGCCACCAGAACACCGGCAGCAGGCAGAGCAGCAGCCCCTCCCGCCGCCAGTCGCCCAGCGCGTCACCCAGCGCCTCCGTCGCCGCCCCCGCCCCCGCCCCCGCCTCCGTCACCGGGGCAGAGTGAGCGTCCATGCCCCGGGCCGCAGAGTCCACGTACGGCGGCGGACCGGCCCGGTCATCGCCGCGTCGGCGCGGTAGCGGAAGTCCGCGCCCGACACCGTCACCGTCTTGGCCCGGGCCGTCACCGTGGAGCCGGAGCCGGAGCCGGCCGGGCCGCCGCCGGCCGTGCGGACCACGACCTCCGCCGGACCTCCGTCGTCGCACGTGCGCACCGACACGTCCTCCACGGGCTGGTCCACGTCCGCCAGGAGCAGCCCGTCGGCCTCGACCCGCAGCCGGTGGTACCCCCCGCCCACGCCACCGCTCCCGCCGCCGCCCGCCGCCACCGGGCGGACCAGCGTCCGGACCAGCGAGCGGTACGCGCTCCACACCGACGGCCCGGCCGGCCGCGGAATCCCGCGCACCGGCGGGATCCGCAGCGCGCCCAGCACCACCCCGTCGCTGTCGTCGACCAGGAGGTCGCACGTCCGCACCGCCCCGTCGAGCACCGCCCGGGCCGCGGACACGGCCGAAAGCGGAACGCCGAGGGAACCCGCCAGCCCGAGGGACTCCACAGGTCCCACCGGAACCAGCGCGAGGGCGCCCTCGCCCAGCGCCCGCTCCCGGTACAGCAGCCCCACGGCCCGGACCAGCGCCCGGTCGTCGCCCACGATCACCGGCTGCCGATGACCCCGGCGGGCGAGAGCCCGCGCAAATTCCTCCTGCGACTCCGGGAGGCAGATTTTCGCCGCCGCGCCCGCTGACAACACATCCTTCGCGATCCGCACGGACTCGCCGTCAAGACGGCGGGCGACCGGGTCGACGAGCACGAGCAGGCCGCCTACCGGCGCGCCCGCATGGCTCATGGTGGGCTCTGGAGCCGACACCTCGGTCCTTCCTCGGGTAGCATCTTTGTGCAAGAGGCCCTTGCGCTATTGCGCCAGGGCCTTCGTCTATTCCGGGGTACCGGTCCGACGGCTCAGCCTGCGGTGTACATCGTCGTACGCCCCCTGACCTTGGACATGCCCCATCCGGAAGAGGTGTACGCCTGTGCCCGCTCTTGTGCTGCTCGGAGCTCAGTGGGGTGACGAGGGCAAGGGAAAGGCCACCGACCTGCTCGGTGGATCCGTTGACTATGTAGTGCGCTACCAGGGTGGCAACAACGCCGGCCACACGGTCGTCGTCGGCGACCAGAAGTACGCGCTGCACCTTCTCCCGTCCGGCATCCTCTCCCCCGGATGCACCCCTGTCATCGGTAACGGCGTCGTCGTCGACCCGGCCGTCCTGCTCTCCGAGCTGCGCGGCCTGAACGAGCGCGGCATCGACACCTCCAAGCTGCTCATCAGCGGCAACGCGCACCTGATCACGCCGTACAACGTCACCCTCGACAAGGTCGGCGAGCGCTTCCTCGGCAAGCGCAAGATCGGTACGACCGGCCGCGGCATCGGACCGACCTACGCGGACAAGATCAACCGCATCGGCATCCGCGTCCAGGACCTCTACGACGAGTCGATCCTCATCCAGAAGGTCGAAGCGGCGCTGGAGGGCAAGAACCAGCTGCTGGCGAAGCTCTACAACCGTCGCGCGATCGACGCCGCGCAGATCGTCGAGGAGATGCTCCAGTACGCGGAGCAGATCAAGCCGTACGTCGCCGACACCACCCTGATCCTCAACGACGCGCTGGACGAGGACAAGGTCGTGCTGTTCGAGGGCGGCCAGGGCACCCTGCTCGACGTCGACCACGGCACCTACCCCTTCGTCACCTCGTCGAACCCGACCGCGGGCGGCGCCTGCACCGGCACCGGCGTGGGCCCGACGAAGATCAGCCGTGTCATCGGCATCCTCAAGGCCTACACGACCCGCGTCGGCGCCGGCCCGTTCCCGACCGAGCTGTTCGACCAGGACGGCGAGGACCTGCGCCGCATCGGCGGCGAGCGCGGTGTGACCACCGGCCGTGACCGTCGCTGCGGCTGGTTCGACGCGCCGATCGCACGGTACGCCACCCGGGTGAACGGTCTGACCGACTTCTTCCTCACCAAGCTGGACGTGCTGACCGGCTGGGAGCAGATCCCGGTGTGCGTCGCGTACGAGATCGACGGCAAGCGCGTCGAGGAGCTCCCCTACTCGCAGACCGACTTCCACCACGCGAAGCCGATCTACGAATACCTCCCCGGCTGGTCCGAGGACATCACCAAGGCCAAGACCTTCGAGGACCTGCCGGCGAACGCCCAGGCCTACGTCAAGGCCCTGGAGGAGATGTCGGGCGCCCCGATCTCCGCGATCGGCGTCGGCCCCGGCCGCACCGAGACGATCGAGATCAACTCCTTCCTGTAGGCAGGAGACGCACCACCGAGCGAGGGTCCTGCCCGGACGGAAGTCCGGGCAGGACCCTCCGCGTTTTCGGGAAAAGAATCCTTCCGCATCCGGTCACATCCGGGCGGGCCCGTCCGTCAGTGCTGTGTAGACGCCGACGCGGCCTGAAGGAGAGCAGTCATGACGACCACCTCGAACACCTCGAACACCACCGCCACCACCGCCACCACCGCCACCACCTCCGCTTCCCTCTCACGGATGCCGAACCCGGCGGAGTTCGTGCCCGAGCTGAACGACATCAGCGCCGCCCTCTTCCGGGCGACGGGCAACCGTTCGGTGCCGCGCACCACGATGAGCCTGGTCCACCTGCGGGCCGGGCAGATCGTCCACAACACCTACCTGACCGTCCTGAACACCGGTTTCCTCCGCAAGGCCGGGGAGTCCGAGGAGCGCATCACCGCCGTCTCCTCGTGGCAGGACGCCCCGTACTTCACCGCGGCCGAGCGCGCCGCGCTCGCCCTGGTGGAGGCCACCCTCCAGCCCGCCCCGCACGGCCGGGAGCGCGTGAGCGACGAGCTGTACGCCGAGGTGGCGGAGCACTACGGCGAGAAGGCGCTGGCCACCCTCACCATCGCGATCGGCCAGATCAACTTCTTCATCGCCCTGGCGGTCATCGGCAAGCCGCAGCCGGTCGCCTCGCTGGCCGACGCGCAGTGGGACTGAAGCCCCCCGGGGCCGTCTCGGGGGGCGCGTTCCGGGTGCCCGGAAATATGATGTGCACGGGCTCGTGAACGGAGCGGAAGCAGGGACGAATGGATGCACCTCGGAGCGTTCCATGAGCCCGCGCCGCCCCCCGCGCGTGGCGAGCGCCGACCTCCTCAGCATGCTCGGACGGCTCACCGCCCAGGCGCGGCAAGGGGTCGAGCTGCAGCAGGCCCGGGTCGAGCTGGCCGAGGCGCTGCAGCGCGAGATGCTGCCCACCGCCCTGCCCGTGCTGCCGGGGCTGCGCGCCGCGGCCCGGTACGCGCCCGCCCGGCACGGCCTGGACATCGGCGGCGACTGGTACGACGGCTTCCAGCTGCCCGAGGGCGCCCTCGCCTTCTGCATCGGCGACGTCCAGGGACACGACGTGGACGCGGCCGCCTTCATGGGGCAGATCCGGATCTGTCTGCGGGCCGTGTCTGCCGTGGTCGCCGATCCGGGCGAGGTGCTCGGCCGGGCCAACGAGGTGCTGCTCTCCATGGACCGCGATCTCTTCGCGACCTGCAGCCTGCTCCGCTTCGATCCGCGGACGTGGGAGCTGGAGAGCGCCCGGGCCGGGCACGTGCCCTCGGTCTGGGCCACCGTCGACGGCCAGTACGGGATCACCGAGGACGACGGCGGACTGCCGCTGAACCTGCAGTCCGGATCGGGGTACGGCGTGACCCGGCGCCGTCTGACGACGGCGGGATCGATCGTCCTGCTCACCGACGGCGTCGTCGAGGGCCCGAGGTTCCCGATCGAGGTGGGGCTGGAGCGCGTCGTACGCGTCGTGCGGGAGGCGGCGGGCACCGATCCCGACGAGCTGGCCGCCGAGGTGATGAAGGTGGCCGACTCCACCGGCCATGCCGATGACGCCGCAGTGCTCGTCCTGACCCACGACGCGGCGCGTCACGCCCCGCCGGGGCGCGGGCCTGTTGTCTGATGCTGTGGTGCGCACCGAGGAATGGCGACGTCTGTCCACAGCTGTCCTGCTGATCCTCGCCGTCGCCCTCGCCTACTACGTGGGCGGACGGATCGGCCTGCACCAGTCCGTGATCGTCAACGGGGCCGAGGTCACGCCCCTGTGGCCGCCCACCGGCATCGCCCTCGCCGCCCTGCTCTGGCTGGGGCTGCGGACCTGGCCGGGGATCGCCCTCGGCACGTACCTCGCCATCGAGCGGATCGGCGACTTCAACCTCTCCGGCCTCGGCATCGTCGCGGGGAACACCCTCGCACCCGTGTGCGCGTACCTGATGCTGCGCCGGGTGGGCTTCCGCAGCGAGGTCGACCGGCTGCGGGACGCCCTGGCGCTGGTCTTCCTGGGCGGTCTGCTGCCGATGCTGATCAGCGCCACCATCGGGACCTGGACGCTGGTGCTCAGCGGCGACCTGCCCTCGGCGCGGTTCTGGCCGGTGTGGTCGGCC
This sequence comes from Streptomyces sp. NRRL F-2580, assembly GCF_000720115.1. Taxonomy (GTDB): domain Bacteria; phylum Actinomycetota; class Actinomycetes; order Streptomycetales; family Streptomycetaceae; genus Streptomyces. The sequence continues at coordinate 62,301 of NZ_JOIR01000007.1, read as the reverse complement.
TGGTGGGCCGGGGACGCGATGGGTGTGCTCGTGGTGACGCCGCTCCTGCTCGTCCTGCGCCGCATCCGCCGGCCCGGGGAGGGCGGCTACCGCGTGGCCGAGGTGTCGGCCCTGGTGCTCACGTCCGTCGTCGTCACCGTCGTGGCCACCCGGAGCTCCCTGTCCCTGCTGTTCCTCGTCTTCCCGGTGATCATCTGGGCGGCCGTACGCTTCCAGCTGGCCGGCAGCGCGCCGTGCACCCTGCTCGTGTCCGTCCTGGCGATCTCGGCGGCGAGCGACCGCACGGGGCCGTTCGACGGGCAGGGCCTGCTGGCCATCATGATCAACCTCCAGGCCCTCAACGGGGCGGCGGCCCTGACCGGGCTGCTCCTGTCGGCGATGGTCACCGAACAGAACAACGTCCGCCTGAAGATCGAGCAGGTCTGCGAGGACCTCGCCGAACTGGTGGAACACCTCGCGCGGGGCAGACCGGAACGCTAGGGCGCCGCGGGGACGGCGGACCGTCCCCGGGGCGCTCAGCGGTGGATCACTTGGACTCGTAGTAGCCGAAGATGTCGACGACGAGGTCGACGTCCTCCCAGCCCTGGTTCCAGTAGTCGACGATTCCGTTGTTGCCGGAGCTCGCCTGGACCAGGTTCGGGACGGTCTTGCCGGCCGTCCAGTTCAGGGTCGAGGAGCCGGGGCGCGGCGGGAAGACCGCGGTCTTGTCCTTGTACTGCTGGACCGAGTTCGGGTCCGGTGCGACCGACAGGAAACCGGTGCCGGTCGTGTTGGTCACGGTGGTGTTCAGCACGTACCCGTCGATGCCCACCTCGCCGGGCGAGATCCCGTTGTAGGTGTAGATGTAGTTCCGGGCGCGCAACGGGCCGTAGGGCCAGGCGGGGTCACGGGTGTCGATCATGCGGCCCGGCTGGAGCGGCATGAAGGACGCCTTGCTGTCCTTGCTGTAGTGGCCGACGACATCGACGATCACGTCGGTGCCCGCCCAGGCGCCGTTGAAGACGCTGATCCTGCCGTCCGCACCGACCGGCACGATCACCGAGTTGGCGATGGTCTGACCGGGGGTGAAGTTCAGGTTGGAGGCGGTCGGGATGGCGCCGCCGCCCGGGAAGACCGACAGGTGGCCGGCCTCCTTCGGGTTGGTGACCGTCACGTTGAGCGCCACGGCGGTGATGCCCTCGGGCACGCCGCGCAGGCCGCCGATCTGGGTGGAGAAGGTCTTCCGCCCGCCGAGCTGGCCCTTGTTCGTGCCGAGACCCTCGCGGGTGTCGACGAAACGGGCCGGGGTCATCGGCGCGTAGCCGCTCGCCTCGGTCCGGGTGAAGTAGCCGGTCACGTCGGCGATCAGGTCGACCGACGCCTCGCCGCGGTTGGCGAGCTCCACGTAGCCGTTCTTGCCGACCGGCACGATCACCAGGTTCGGGACGCTCTGGCCCGCCTCGAAGTTGACGTTCGACGTGGTCGGACGCTCCGTGCCCTCGGGGAACGCCGTGACGTGCCCGCCCGCGGTGGTGTTCGTGACGGTCAGGTTGAGGACGACGGCGGTGACCCCGGCGGGGATGGCGCCGTTGCCGCCGACCTTCACGCGGGTGGAGCCGTACGGGGCGACCTTGCCCTTGGCCGCGCCGGTCCCGTCACGGGTGTCGAGGAGGCGGGTGGGCGCGTACGGGACGAAGTCCGAGCCCGCGGTCATGACCTGGAACTCGTTGACGACCTCGGCCTGGTTCGCCGGGTCCGTCACGGTGACCTTGACGGTGTACTCGCCGAGTTCGGCGTAGGTGTGGCTGCTCTTGAGGACGGTGGAGCCGTAGGCGTCCATCCCGTCGGTGTTCCCGTCGCCCCAGTCGACGGTGACCTTCAGCGTGGAGTCCGCGCTGATGACGGTGGTCTCCAGGTCCAGTGCGTGCGCGGTGGTGCTCGCCGCGTTCAGCACGATGGCCAGGTCCGGGTTGCCGGCGGCCTGCGAGGCGCTGGCCCCGGCCTTCCCGCCGGGCAGGTCCTTGCGGACCGAGCGCTCGGCGGGGCTCTTGAAGGTCTTGAAGTTCGGCGCCGCGGCCTTCCCCAGATCCACGGCGGGAGCGGCCACGCCCTGCGCGCCCTGCGCGACCGGTGCGACCGGAGCGCCGGGACCGGCCGCGTGGGCCATCCCCGGGACGAGACCGACCGTGGCCGCTATGACGGCAACGGAAATTACGAGACGGCGACTGCGCACCGTTCCCCCCATTTTTTGAACATGCTCAGGAACTGTCTGGGCCACAGTACATAGATCCTCGTCGCATGATCAGCCGATACCACCGCAGGGAGGGGGAGTTGGCGAGATCCTGCCCGCGCGCCGGGCCGCCCCTCAGCCCGCGCTGTCGCTCAGCTGCTCCGCCACCGTGAACCGGCAGTGGAAGACCTGCCAGCGTCCGTCCAGGACCAACAGGAAGGAATCGCCGTCCCGGTACAGCACCCGTCGCTTCGGCCTGTACGGGTGCTGGGGTTTGTAGTCTTCGGCGTGTTCCCGCAGTGCGGCGACCGCCTCCTCGCGCGTCCCGTCGACGTGCCCCAGGACCTTGATGGACCACTCGCGGCCCTCACCACTGCCCATGTGCTGCTCGACGAGCAGCCCCCACCGGGCCATTACGCGCGCTCCCCGAACCGCCACAGGGTGCTGCTGCTCATGTCCGCCCTCCCGCCGACCGGTCCAAGAGCCCTCGGTCCACCGGGGCTCGGTGCCTGTGCGCGGATCCTCGCACACCGCCGGAACAGCCGGGACGGGCACCCCGCCCCGGTCCCCGGCGGGCCGCCGGCCACTGACCGTCGGCCGCTACCAGGCCAGTTGCGCGATCTCCTCCGACACCACCGCGCACGCGTCCGCCGCCGGGTCGATGAGCGGGAAGTGCCCGATCCCGTCGAGGAGCGTCAGCCCCACCATCTCGCCCGCCTTCGCCGCGGCCGCCACGTACGCCTCGGCCACCTGCTGCGGGACCACGATGTCGTCCCGTCCCTGCACCACCGCCGTGGCGATCCCCGTCGGCAGCAGGGCCGCCGGGTCCGCGTACGGCAGGCGGTCCGCGAAGTACGCCTCGCCGCCCAGCAGCTGCGCGCTCGCGCCGCCGCACACGCCCAGCTCCTCCGCCACCTCGAAGTCCGCGATCGGCGCCAGCGCCACCACGCCGCGCAGCACCGGCGGGGAGGGCAGCCTCCACGGGGAGCCGTACGGGAGCACGTGCCGGGCAGCGGCCCACAGCGCGAGGTGCCCGCCCGCCGAGTGGCCGGTCACGACCAGGCGGCGGACATCGGCCTGCGGGAGCGCGGCGGCGGCCAGCTCCGGGAGGGCGTCCATCGCGGCGGCGACGTCGTCGAAGGTCTCCGGCCAGCGCCCGGCGACCGGCCCGTCGGCGTGCTGGTGCGGGAGGGAACTCCCGCGCCGGTACTCGACGTTCGCGACGGCGAAACCGCACCGGGCCAGGAAGTCCGCGAAGGGGGTGATGTGCCGCCTGTCGTACGGGGCCCGCCACGCGCCGCCGTGCAGGACGGCCACCAGCGGGACCGGGCCGCCCGGGGTCTCGGCTCGCGGGGCGTAGAAGTCGACGACCTGGTCGGGGTGTTCCCCGTACGCGCCGGTCGCGTCCGGCGCGACGGCCGGATGGGAGAAGGCCGAGGCGGCCTCGGCGGCGTCCCGTTCCACGGCGGCGGGGTCCGTCATCGGCTCAACCTCTCGGTAACGCGTGGGACAGCGGGGACAGATGTTCCGGTGTTCCGGCAGAGCGGGACCGTATCAGTCTGGAACGAGAGGTTCCGTGCAGGGTCCGGGATGTGACCGGGCGGACGGAGCCGTAGCCCCGCCCGCCCGGTGATGTGACGTTTCGCTACCGAGTCACCCGAAAATGCGACCCAGTGTGCGCGCGGCGCGCTCGGCGTCGGCGAAACCGACGTAGAGCGGGGTGAAGCCGAAGCGCAGGACGTCGGGCGCGCGGAAGTCGCCGATGACCCCGCGGGAGATGAGTTCCCCCATGACCTCACGGGCGTTCTCGGTGCGCAGCGAGATCTGGCTGCCGCGCTGCCCGTGCCCGTCCGGGGTGACCGACTCGACCCGGCCCTGCGGGACGTACGCCGCCACGCATTCGAGGAAGAAATCGGTCAGGGCGAGCGACTTGGCCCGTACGGCCTCGACGGAGACGCCCTCCCAGGCGTCGAGGGCCGACTCCAGCGCCAGCATGGACAGGATGTCCGGGGTGCCGACGCGGCCGCGGGTCGCGCCCTCGGCCGCCTCGAAGGCCGGGGTCATCGCGAAGGGGTCCGCGTGCCCGTTCCAGCCCGGGAGCGGGGAGTCGAAGCCGGCCTGGTGGCGCGCGGCGATGTACAGGTACGCCGGGGAACCCGGACCGCCGTTGAGGTACTTGTACGTGCAGCCGACCGCGAGGTCGACGGCGTGCGCGTCGAGGCCGACGGGGAGGGCCCCGGCGGAGTGGCAGAGGTCCCAGACCGTGACCGCCCCGGCGGCTCGGGCCGCCGCGGTGAGGGCGGGCAGGTCGTGGAGGCGCCCGGTGCGGTAGTCGACGTGGTTCAGGAGGACCACGGCGGTGTCCGCGTCCATCGCCTCGGCCGCGTGCGAAGGGTCCACCGGGGTGACGGTCAGGCCCGTCATCCGGGCCGCCGACTCCGCTATGTAGCCGTCGGTCGGGAAGGTGGCCGCGTCGACCAGCATCCGGGTCCGGCCGGGGGCGGCGAGGCGGGCCGCGCCGACCAGGGCCTTGAAGAGGTTGACGCTGGTGGAGTCGCCGACGACGACCTGGCCGGGGGCCGCGCCGACGAGCGGGGCGATCTTGTCGCCGATCCGCTCGGGGGCGGTCCACCAGCCGCTCTCGTCCCAGGACCGGATGAGGAGCTCGCCCCACTGCCGGGAGACGACGTCGGCGGTCGTGTCGGCGACGCCGGCCGGGAGCGCGCCGAGGGAGTTGCCGTCCAGGTAGACGACTCCGTCGGGGAGGGTGAAGCGCCCGCGGAGCTTGGCCAGCTCGTCGGCGGTGTCCAGGGACGCCGCGCGGGCCGCCAGGTCGGCGGGGCCGGAGGTCTCAGACATGGCTGCGGGCCGTCCAGAGCTCCGGGAAGACGTTCTTCGTGGCGCGCTTCTCCAGCCAGGTCACGCCGGCCGAGCCGCCCGTGCCCGTCTTCGCGCCCATCGCGCGGCGGGTGGCGACCAGGTGGTCGTTGCGCCAGCGCCAGACGAGCTCGGCGACATCGGTGAGGACCTCGCCGAGGCGGTGCAGGTCCAGGTGCGCGTCCGGGGTGGCGTAGAGGCCCGTCCAGACGGCCTCGACCTCGGCCGAGGGCTCGTAGCGCAGCGAGAGGTCGCGGTCGAGGACGGCGGCCGGGACCGGGAAGCCGCGGCGGGCGAGCAGGCGCAGGACCTCGTCGTAGAGGCTCGGCTCGTGGAGGGCCTTCTCCAGCTCCGCGTGGACGCGCGGGGCGCCGCGGTGCGGGACCAGCATGGAGGAGGACTTCTCGCCGAGCAGGAACTCCATCCGGCGGTACATCGCCGACTGGAAACCGGAACCTTCGCCGAGCGCGGAACGGTAGGCGTTGAACTGGCCCGGGGTGAGCTGGGCGAGCGGGCGCCAGGAGGCGTTGAGGGCTTCGAGTTCGCGGAGGGAACGTTTCAGCGCATCCATCGCGACCGGGATGCGGTCCTCGCGCAGGGCCTTCGCGGCGGTTTCCCACTCGTGGACGATGACCGTGAACCACAGCTCCATGACCTGGGTCGTGACCAGGAAGACCATCTCGCCCGGGTCGTCCGAGCGGAGGTGCTGGAGGTGGGTGAGAACGTCCGCCTGGACGTAGTCCTCGTACGGGGTGGTGCCGTCGAAGTCGAGGTTCGGGGTGTCCGACCCGCCGACTCCGGAGGCATCAAGGGTGTTCGACATTTCTGTCTCCTCGACACGTGCTTCCGGGTAGCGGTCCGCTCCTTCCGTGAGGTGAGTGGAGCCCCGGTCCCCTGCCCGCAGCATAGGACACCGGCGCGCCGGCGCTCCAGCGGAGAGTGACACAGACCACACAAATACGGTCCGCGTCACTCCCCGCCGTACGGGATCAGGCGCTCAGCGTGTCCGCCGCCGTCGGGGACGAGTCGCGCAGGAAGGTCGAGCAGCGCTCGTACTCCTCCTTCTCGCCGATGGCCTCGGCCGCGCGGGCCAGGGCGTGCAGGGCCCGCAGGAAACCGCGGTTCGGCTCGTGCTCCCACGGCACCGGGCCGTGGCCCTTCCAGCCGGCCCGGCGCAGGGCGTCGAGGCCGCGGTGGTAGCCCGTGCGGGCGTAGGCGTACGACTCGACCGTGCTGCCGGCGGCGAAGGCCTCGTCGGCGAGGATCGCCCAGGCAAGGGAGGACGTCGGGTGCGCGGCGGCCACCTCGACGGCGGGGGTGCCGGCGGCGATGGCCTCGCGGCCCGGCTCGTCGGGGAGGTGGGTGGGGGCGGGGCCCCCGAGCAGGTTCTGGTGAATGGACATGCCCCCAGTCTGCCGGGCCGCTGCCGCTGGGCGGCGCAGTGGTGGCCGCGCTCCGGTGCGGGAGTCGCGGATCCGCGGCCCCGCCGGTGCCCCCGGCGCCCCCTCGAACCGTCGCGCACGCCCGCCTCGTTCGAGCCGTGCGGCGCCCGGGCACGTACGCGAAGGGCCCGGCCTCCGTCGCGGACGGGGGCCGGGCCCTTCGGTGGTGCGGGGTGGCCGCTGGGGCCGACTACTTCAGCTTGGTACCGGTGGAGCGCAGGTTCGCGCACGCCTCGGCGACACGCGCGGCCATGCCGGCCTCGGCGGCCTTGCCCCAGGTGCGCGGGTCGTACTTCGACTTGGTGCCGACCTCGCCGTCGACCTTCAGGACACCGGCGTAGTTGGTGAACATGTGGTCCACGACCGGGCGGGTGAAGGCGTACTGGGTGTCGGTGTCGAGGTTCATCTTCACGACGCCGTTCTCCAGCGCGGTGGCGATCTCCTCGGCCGTGGAGCCCGAACCGCCGTGGAAGACGAAGTCGAACGGCGAGGCCTTGCCGTACTTCTCGCCGACACCGGCCTGGAGGTCCTTGAGGAGCTCGGGGCGCAGGACGACGTTGCCCGGCTTGTAGACGCCGTGGACGTTGCCGAAGGACGCGGCCAGCAGGTAGCGGCCCTTCTCGCCCAGGCCCAGGGCCTCGGCGGTGCGGATGGCGTCGTCGACGGTGGTGTACAGCTCGTCGTTGATCTCGTGGCTGACGCCGTCCTCCTCGCCACCGGTCGGGGTGATCTCGACCTCAAGGATGATCTTCGCGGCGACGGCCTTGGCGAGCAGCTCCTGGCCGATGGCCAGGTTGTCGGCCAGGGTCTCGGCGGAGCCGTCCCACATGTGCGACTGGAAGAGCGGGTTCAGACCGCGGGCCACGCGCTCGGCGGAGATGTCGAGCAGCGGGCGGACATAGCCGTCCAGCTTGTCCTTGGGGCAGTGGTCCGTGTGCAGCGCGACGGTGATGTCGTACTTGGCGGCCACGATGTGGGCGAACTCGGCCAGGGCTACCGCACCGGTGACCATGTCCTTGTTGTGCTGGCCACCCAGGAACTCCGCACCACCGGTGGAGATCTGGATGATGCCGTCGCTCTCGGCCTCCGCGAAGCCGCGCAGGGCAGCGTGCAGGGTCTGGGAGGAGGTCACGTTGATGGCCGGGTAGGCGAACTTGCCTGCCTTCGCCCGGTCGAGCATCTCGTTGTAGACCTCGGGGGTTGCGATGGGCATCTGTCCGCTCCTTGGATGTGCGGGGAGTGTGCTTATTGCGGGCCCTGACCTGGGGGCGACGTCATCGTCGCGCCTATCTTTCCAGACTCAGCGCGGGGGTCCAGCCTGCCGGTCTCACGTGCTGGGCGAACGGCCCGGGATGTTTCACGTGAAACATCCCGGGCCGCCACGAAAGCGCAGGTCAGGACCGGCTCAGGCGTCGGCGAGGACCTTCGTCACCAGTTGTCCCGGTGGCCGGTCCGGCGCCCCCGGGCCCCGAAAGGAGACCCGGAAGGAGGCCCTTCCTAGGACAGGCCCAGGTCCCCGAGGTGGTAGCCGGTGAGGTACGGGAGACCGGCCTCGGCGATGGCGTCGGCCGCGCCGCGGTCGACGATCGTGGCGACGGCGACGACCTCGCCGCCGGCCTCGCGGACCGCCTCGACGGCGGTCAGCGGGGAACCGCCGGTGGTCGAGGTGTCCTCGACGACCAGGCAGCGCTTGCCCTTCACGTCGGTGCCCTCGATGCGGCGCTGCATGCCGTGGGCCTTCTGCGCCTTGCGGACGACGAAGGCGTCCAGGCGCTGTCCGCGCGCGGCGGAGGCGTGCAGCATCGAGGTCGCGACCGGGTCGGCGCCCAGGGTCAGACCGCCGACGCAGTCGAAGTCGAGCTCGGCGGTCAGGTCAAGCATGACCTGACCGACCAGCGGGGCCGCCTCGCCGTCGAGGGTGATCCGCCGGAGGTCGATGTAGTAGTCGGCCTCCCGGCCGGAGGAGAGGATCACCTTGCCGTGCACGACGGCCTTGTCCTTGATCTGCTGCAGAAGCGCATCCCGTACGTCACTCATGGCCCTGAGCTTAATTGCGCCCTAGCGCAGCCGCCGCCACGTCCACGTCGTGGAGACCTCCAGCGGATCGACGGGTGTGACCAGGCGCGGCAGGGTGTTCAGCCCGTTCGGCGGACCGGACTGCGGCTCCACGCAGACGGCCTCGGACTCCTCGTCGTAGACGACCACCCATTCGGCCCGGCTGGTGAGCCGCAGTTCCAGGGCGCCGGGCCAGGTGAGGGTGACGTCGACGCCGTGCGGCATGCCGAAGCAGTCGTCCCAGGGGCCGGGCTTCGGGTCGATGCGGTGGCCGGTGGGGAGGTGGTCGGCGCCGCGCTCCTCCTGCCAGGCGGGCTCGAAGGAGAGCTCCGCCGCCCCGCCGCCGGTCCCGAGGTCGCGCCGGAACCAGGGGTGCCAGCCGGCCTGCGCCGGGAAGGAGTCCCCGTAGGTCTCGACGCCCAGGGTGAGGGTGAGCGCGTCCTCGGTGAGCGCGAAGACCTGGGTGACGCGGCCGGGGTAGGGCCACGGCTCGCCGAGGTCGTAGGTGAACGCCGCCTCGGTGGCGGTGGCCCCCGCCGGGCGCCAGGGGGCGTCGCGGCCGAACCCGTGGAGGGCGTGCGGCGGGTGGTTGACCGGCATCTGGTGGACGGTGGCGCCGTCGCGGAACCGGCCGTTCTCGATCCGGCCGCACCACGGGACCATCGGGAACGCCCCGTACCGCGGGCCCTGGCGCAGCAGCTCCGTCCCGTCGATGCGCAGGCTGCTGATGCGGCAGCCGTTCTCCTGGTCGACCGTCACCTCGGCGCCGCCGGCGCTCAGTTGCGTACTCATGCGGTCGACCCTAATGCGGGCCGCGGCCGCAGGTCAGCGACGGCGGCGCAGGGCCCGGCCGATGACGACCGCCGAGGCCAGCGCGAGAGCGGCGGCCGGGGCGATCCAGCGCAGGCTGTCGCCGGCGGTGGTGGAGGCGGGCGCGGGGACCGGGGCGTACCGGCCGCGCGGCGGCGCGTGGTCCACCTCCTCCGCACTGCGGCCGATCATGGTGCGGCGGGCGTGCGCGGCCTCGGCCGGGGGCCGCGGGGCCCCGTCCAGCTCCTCGAACCCGCCTGCCAGGAACGGGTCCAGCGACGGGGGCGGTACCTCGGTGTCGAAGACGGAGGCACTGACCTCGGTGACGTCGTCCTCGACGAACCCGGGACCGGCCTGCGCGGCCTCCTCCGCCTCCTCGGCCTCGGCGACGGGGTCACCGAGGGCGGATCCGGCGCTCAGCTGGCCGGCGGCCCGTTCCAGCAGCCGCTGTACGGCGGCGGCCACGGCCTGGGGGCTGAAGGCGGCGGCCCGCCCGTCGGCGGTGGCCCCGGCGGTGAAGTCCAGCCGGGTCCCCTCCTCGGCGGGGGACAGCCGCAGGTCGACGGAGAACTTCACCGTCCCGCTGCCGCGGACCTCCGTGCCCTCACCCTCGAAGGTGAAGTGCCCGGGGTCCCGCTCGATGACGGCCAGGGCCCCCCGGTAGGTCACGGTGCTCCCGCCGACGCGGACCTTCAGCCGGCCGGAGACCGGCCCGGCGTCGGTGTCGGCGTCCTGCTGGAGTCCCGGCACGCACCGGGCGACCCGGGCGGGGTCGCGCAGCACGGCGCGGAGATCGTCTGCCGGTACCGGGACGAACACCTGATGCTCCATGCGGTCGAGCCTACCGACGACAGCGCACCGGGTCACGAATACCGCGGGTGCGGAAGGGTCGACGGCGGGAGCCCGGGCACCCGGGTGCGTTCCGCGTCGCGCGCGGCGTCCTGCAGCGAGCGCGTCGACAGCGAGCGCAGGGCGGGCGTGTCGCGGTCCACGCGCAGCGGGGGGACCCCGTCGCGGGCGGCCAGGACGAAGCCCCAGTCCTGCGGCGGGGCGTCGGCCACGCCGAGGGGGCTGCGGTCGGGTCCGGCGGCGAAGCCGGACAGACGGCCGCCCGCGCTGTACTGGGAGGTCAGCAGGCCGGCCGCGCGCAGGGTGGAGTCGACGGTCCAGTACGTACGCGGGCGCGTGGCCAGCGGCCCGGCGTGCACGGCGATCCGGCCCCCGGGGCGCAGGGCCCGCGCGGCCAGCCCGTAGAACTCCTGCGAGTACAGCTTCGTGCTGGGGGTGATGCCCGGGTCCGGGAGGTCGGAGACGATGACGTCGAAACGGCTGGAGGCGGCCGGCCCGCGCAGCCAGCGGAAGGCGTCCTGGGTGACGACGGCCAGGCGGGGGTCCTCGTACGCCCGGCCGTTGAGCGCGGAGAGCATCGGATCGGTGCGGGCGAGCCCGACCACGCCGGGGTCGAGCTCGACCACGGTGACGGAGGCGACGTCCCGGTAGCGGAGCACCTCGCGGGCGGCGAGCCCGTCGCCGCCGCCGAGGATCAGGACCCGGGCGTGCGGACCGGTCATCGCGGGGTGGACCAGGGCCTCGTGGTAGCGGTACTCGTCGTAGCCGCTGACCCGCAGCCGTCCGTCGAGGTACAGGTCGAGGGAGCGCGGGGAGCCGGTCGGGGGGCCGGTGAGGACCAGCTCCTGCACTCCGGTCTGGACGGCGACGCGCACCTCCCCGCCGTAGACGGCGCGCCGCGCCACCCGCTCGAAATCGTCGGCGAGGACGGTTGCCGACGCGAGCACGGCCAGCACGGTCACGTTGGCGGCGATCAGCAGCCAGCGGCGGCGGCGGCTCAGGTCGCGCCGGAACAGCCACAGGACCAGCCCGCCGCCGACGGCCGCGTTGACGGTGCCGGTGAGCATGGCGCCGGTGAGCTGGCCGAGCACCGGGAGCAGCAGGAACGGGAAGGCGAGGCCGCCGACGAGGGCGCCGACGTAGTCGGCGGCGAACAGGTCGGCGACGGCCCCGCCCGCGTCCTGTCTGCGGATGCGCTGGATGAGGACCATCAGCAGCGGGATCTCCGCGCCGATGAGCACCCCGATGGCGAAGGAGAAGGCGACGAGGGCGGGGCGGGACTCCCCCAGCCAGGCGAAGCTCGCGTAGAGCGCCATGGCCGAGAGCCCGCCCAGGAGGGCGAGCCCGGCCTCGATGGCGCCGAAGCCGAAGGCGGGCCGGTGGCGCAGGCGCTTGGCGAGCAGGGAGCCCACGCCCATGGCGAAGACCATGACGGACAGCACGACCGACGCCTGGGTGACGGAGTCGCCGATGAGGTAGGTGCCCAGGGCGAGCAGCTCCAGTTCGTACACGAGCCCGCAGGCGGCGCAGACGAACACGGTGGCCAGGACGAGGAGTCGGCCGGTCCGGGGCCGTACGGGCAGGGCGGCCGGGAGGGTCGCGGCGCCCCGCGGCTCCGGAGCCGGGAGCACCCGGCGCGGGACGGAACGGTCGATCATGAAGCGAACCGTACGTCACCACCCTCCTACATCCGGTCACCCACATGAGTGCAAGTGGCGCACCGATCCAGCCAGTTGGCGTAACGGCGCCGGGCCGTCCGCGCCCCGGCGGCGCCCGCCGGCCCCGCGCCCGGACCGACCCCGCACGCACCCGACCCCGCACGCGGCCGACCGGGCCCCGCACGCGCCCGACCCGCGCCTCCCGCGGCCGCTACAGCAGCGCCGGCGATTCCAGCGCCGCCTCCGCCGGGGCCCCCGTCCGTACGCCCACCCGGGTCCGGGTGGCCACCAGCTGGCCCTCCTGCGGGTACGCGTGCCAGGTCCGCCAGCGCACCTGGCCCTCGTAGCGCTGCGCGAGCATGGCCGTGAAGGCGTGCGGACTTCCGGGGAAGGTCCCCGCTAGCCCGTTCGGGTGGTCAGCCACCAGTGCGAGCAGTTCCTGCGCCCGCCCCGCGAAGGACCCGCGGGACAGCGTCTCGACCCGCGCGGCGAACTCGTACTCCCAGTCACCCACCCGTTTGGCCACGCCGAGCGGCAGCGGCGTACTGCTGCCGGGCATACAGGCGACCGTCTCCGAGCAGAGCACCTCGGCCTCTTCCAGAAGAACCTGGTGGGAGGCCCCGAGCAGGCGCAACTCCACCTTGGCTCCGGACAGTTCGAGATTCAGTACGGCCAGGGCGGGCAGCCGGTCCCGACCCAGGGCCCAGGCGAGATCGGCGGCACGCGTGTCGGTGTAGGAGGTCTGGAGGGTCGTGAGCATGAGTCGGCTCCGCAAACGCGCGAGGGAGATGGGCCGGGGCCCGCCAGCGGTAGTCAACGGGTGGGGGGACACCGGCACGGGTCCACAGGAAGTCCAGGGAGGTCCGAGGACTGGTCTACTCAACCGAGGGAATCATGAAAGGCACGGCACTCACAGCGTTTTTACCCAACTTGAAGTGGTTTACATCCCCCCGGGGGCTCCACAGTTCACGTGTTCAACTTGTTGCGTCCCGCGCGTCGTCATGCATCGGCGAACGAGTCGTCACACAGGGGAGAACGACGAGGACGCCCGACGGAAACCGGACCGCCGAGCGCCCTCGTCCACGCGGTGCCCGCTGCCCCGTGTCAGCTGGAACCGCACCCCCCGCCGCCGCACGAGGACGACGAGCCGCAGGACGAGGAGGAGCCGCAGGACGAGGAGGAGCCGCAGCCCGAGCCGCCGCCCCCGTCCACCCACGAGCTGCCGCTGCGCTTGCGGCCGCCGCGGGTCTGCCCGCTCTTGGCCGAGCGGGCTGCGATCGCCACGACGAACGCGACGATCAGGAATGCTCCAACGATGAAGACGAACATTGCGGTCCGCCCTTCTCTCACGCCCCGGTCTTCCCGGGGAGCGGGATCCCCTCGTCCCGCGTGAAGGGGGGATGCCCCCGGGCCGCACGGCCCAAAGCACACTTGAGGAAGTCCAGAGGTTGACCCCAGGATGACGCCCATGAGCGCACCCGTGAGCAGCGACCGCCCCTTCCTGAACCGCCGGCTGGCGGCCTTCGGCACGACGATCTTCGCGGAGATGTCGGCACTGGCCGCCCGCACCGGTTCGATCAACCTCGGCCAGGGTTTCCCCGACACCGACGGCCCGGCGGAGATCGCCGAGGCGGCCTCCCGCGCGGTCCTCACGGGCCGGGGCAACCAGTACCCGCCCGGCCCCGGCGTCCCCGAGCTGCGCACCGCGATCGCCGCCCACCAGCAGCGCTTCTACGGCCTGTCCTACGACCCCGACACCGAGGTCCTGGTCACGGCGGGCGCCACCGAGGCCATCGCCGCCTCCCTCCTCGCCCTGCTGGAGCCCGGTGACGAGGTCATCGCCCTGGAGCCGTACTACGACTCGTACGCGGCCTGCATCGCGATGGCCGGCGCCGTACGCGTCCCGGTCACCCTGCGCCCGCACGCCGGGGCCTTCGCCCTCGACCTGGACGAACTGCGCGCCGCCGTCACCCCGCGCACCCGGCTGCTCCTGCTGAACACCCCGCACAACCCGACGGGCACCGTCCTGACCGCGGCCGAGCTCGCCGCGATCGCCGAGCTGGCGGTCGAGCGCGATCTGCTGGTCGTCACGGACGAGGTGTACGAGCACCTGGTCTTCGAGGGCGCCCACGTCCCCCTGGCGGGCCTCCCCGGCATGCGCGAGCGCACGGTCACCATCTCCTCGGCGGGGAAGACCTTCTCCTTCACGGGCTGGAAGGTCGGCTGGGTCACCGCGCCCCCGGAGCTGGTCACGGCGGTCCGCTCGGCCAAGCAGTTCCTCACCTACGTCTCCTCGGGCCCCTTCCAGTACGCCATCGCCGAGGCCCTCGTCCTCCCCGACACGTACTACGAAGCCTTCCGCGCCGACCTGGCCGCCAAGCGCGACATCCTCGCCGACGGCCTCGCGGCGGCCGGCTTCGAGGTCTTCCGCCCGCAGGGGACGTACTTCATCACCACCGACATCACCCCCCTCGGCGAGAAGGACGGCCTCGCCTTCTGCCGCGCCCTGCCCGAGCGCTGCGGCGTCGTCGCCATCCCGAACCAGGTCTTCTACGACGACAAGTCCGCCGGCGCCACCCAGGTCCGCTGGGCCTTCTGCAAGCGCGAGGACGTCCTGCGGGAGGCCGCCTCACGGCTGCGCGGCCTCTGAGACCCGCCCCGGGACCCTGCCGTCCGACTGGGGCCGGCAGGGGTGCTTGCGGGCCGGCCGAGGCCGGTGTGAAGCTGTCGCTCGCACGAGTGCCCGAAGCCCTCACCTCCCGGTGAGCGGACCTCACCGAGAGACGGAAGTCGGGATTGATGGCAACGGGCAGAGCGACCGTGTCCGCGTCGCCCCTGGAGATGCGCGCGGTCCGCGCCGTACGGTCGGCCGCGCCGCCGGCGGTGATCGCGCTCGGGGTGTTCGCCGCCGTGCGCGGGGCCGGGGTGCTGGTGCTCGCCCTCGGGTCCTGGTGGGCCGGGCGGGATCCGCTGCGGGTGCTCGGCCGGTCCTGGGACGCGGACTGGTACCTCCGGATCGCGGCCCACGGCTACGGCCGCACCCTGATGTGGCCCGACGCCGCCACCGGCACCGGGCCCGTCCAGAGCGACCAGGCCTTCTTCCCGCTCTACCCGGCGCTGATACGGGCCGTCTCCGGCATCCTGCCCGGCGGGCCCGTCCCCGCCGCGCTCCTCGTCACCTGGACGGCCGCGGCCGTCGCCGCCGTCGGGATCTACCGGGTCGGGGAGCGGGTCCTCGGGCCGCGCGCCGGGCTGCTGCTCGTGGGGCTGTGGGCGGCCCTGCCGCACTCGGTGGTGCTCACCCTCGCCTACACCGAGGCACTGCTGGCCGCCTTCGCCGCCTGGGCCCTGTACGCCCTGCTGCGGGGCCGCTGGCTGGGGGCCGCCGGCCTCGCCGTACTCGCCGGGCTGACCCGGCCCACCGGCCTCGCCGTCGCGGCCGCCGTGTCGGCCCTGGCCCTCCACGCCATCCTCGTACGAAGATCCCGGGCGCCTGAGGTGTGGGTGGCCGGGCTGGTGGCGCCGGCGGGCTGGGCGGCGTACGTCCTGGCCGTCGGGGTGAAGGTGCGCGACCCCTTCGGCGGCTACTTCGCCGTGCAGCGCAGCTGGGGCTCCCGCTTCGACTTCGGCGCCGGGGCGCTGCGCTCGGCCGAGCGGGTGCTGACCGGCGGGCACGTGCCCCTCGCCACCACCGTGACGGTGGTGCTGCTGGCCGCGGCCGGGCTGCTCGCGGTGCTGCTGTTCCTGGACCGCACGCCGCTCGCGCTCCTCGTGTACACCGCGGTCCTGCTGGTGATGGCCTTCGGCGGGGCCGGTTTCTTCGAGTCCAAGCCGCGCTTCCTGCTGCCGGCCTTCCCGCTGCTCCTGCCGCCGGCCGCCGTCATGGCGCGAGCCCGGCCCCGCACCGCGGTCGTGGTGACCGCGGTGGTGGCCGGGCTCGGTTACGGCTACGGGCTGTACCTGCTTCTGGTGGCCCGGGTGCCGCTCTAGTCAGTTGCCGTTGTCGGCGTCGCCTTCGCCGTCGTTCTCGCCGTCGGTGGAGTCGATGTCCTTCTCCAGACCGAGCTGCTCGACGAGCCACTTGTCGAACTCGATGGAGGCGCGGACCCAGCTGACCGTGGAGGACACGAAGTGCTCCAGGTTGACGCCGGTGCCGATCAACATCTGCGCCTCACCGATCAGGCGGACCGAGCCGTCGTCGTGCGTGTGGCTGTAGACCTTCGGCCACAGGGTGCGGCGGTTCCAGTCGTCGATCGACTCGAGAAGCTGCGGCTTCTCGTCGATCTTGTGCGGACGGTCGTAGAAGGTCCGCACCGAGAAAACCTGCTGCTCGTCCTCGCCGCGGAACATGAAGTACGTGCGGAACTCCTCCCACGGCGCCGCGAGGTCACCCTCGTCGTCGACGACGTACTTGAGCTCCATCTGCTCCAGCAGCTGCTTGACCAGATCCTGGTCGGGGACGACGGGGCCCGCCGGTCCTGTGGCCTGCGGATCGGGCTGCTGCCCTCCGAAGTTCGGAATCGAGGCCGGGTCGATGCTCACCGTGTTTTTCCCTTCGTGCGGATACATGCATCCTCCCCCATCCCGCCCACCCCGTGTCCAGCCCCGCAGCGCCGATCCGCTGCGGGCGGACACGGGTCCGCCCGGCCGGGTCAGAGCGCCTTGCCGACCAGCAGGTCCTCGCCCGCCACGTCGACCCGGACGGTGTCGCCGTCGCGGACCTCGCCCGAGAGGATCTCCTTGGCCAGCCGGTCGCCGATCGCCGTCTGGATCAGGCGGCGCAGCGGCCGGGCGCCGTACGCCGGGTCGTTGCCCTTGTCCGCCAGCCAGGCCAGGGCCTCGGGCGTGACGTCCAGGGTGAGGCGCCGGTCGGCCAGGCGCTTGGCCAGGCGGCCGATCTGGAGCTCGGCGATGTGCGCGAGCTCGTCGCCGGACAGGGCGGAGAAGACCACCAGGTCGTCCAGGCGGTTGAGGAACTCCGGCTTGAAGGAGCTCCGGACCACGTCCAGGACCTGCTGCTTCTTCTGTTCCGCGGGGGTAGCGGGATCCATGAGGAACTGACTTCCCAGGTTCGAGGTCAGGATCAGGATGGTGTTGCGGAAGTCGACGGTCCGGCCCTGGCCGTCCGTGAGGCGGCCGTCGTCCAGGACCTGGAGCAGGATGTCGAAGACCTCGGGGTGGGCCTTCTCCACCTCGTCCAGGAGCACCACGCTGTACGGGCGGCGGCGGACGGCCTCCGTCAGCTGGCCGCCCTCCTCGTAGCCGACGTAGCCGGGCGGGGCGCCGACGAGGCGGGCCACGCTGTGCTTCTCACCGTACTCCGACATGTCGACGCGGATCATGGCCCGCTCGTCGTCGAAGAGGAAGTCGGCGAGGGCCTTGGCCAGCTCCGTCTTGCCCACGCCCGTCGGGCCGAGGAAGAGGAAGGAGCCGGTCGGGCGGTCGGGATCGGCGATGCCGGCGCGGGTGCGGCGCACGGCGTCCGAGACGGCCCGTACGGCCTCGCCCTGGCCGATCAGGCGGCGGGCCAGCTCGTCCTCCATGCGCAGGAGCTTCTGGGTCTCGCCCTCCAGCAGGCGGCCCGCCGGGATGCCCGTCCAGGCGCCCACCACGTCCGCGATGTCGTCCGGGCCGACCTCGTCCTTGACCATCGTCCCCTTGGACGCCTCGGCCTCGGCCTCGGTGGCCTCCGCCAGCTCGCGCTCCAGGGTCGGGATCTCCCCGTAGAGCAGCTTGGAGGCGGTGTCGAAGTCGCCGTCGCGCTGGGCGCGCTCGGCCTGGCCGCGCAGGTCGTCCAGGCGCTCCTTGAGCTCGCCGACGCGGTTGAGGGACTGCTTCTCCTTCTCCCAGCGGGCGGTCAGGCCGCGCAGGTCCTCCTCCTTGTCGGCGAGGTCCTTGCGGATCTTCTCCAGGCGCTCGACCGAGGCCGGGTCGGACTCGTTCCTCAGCGCCAGCTCCTCCATCCGCAGCCGGTCCACGGCGCGCTGGAGCTCGTCGATCTCCAGCGGGGAGGAGTCGATCTCCATGCGCAGCCGGGACGCGGCCTCGTCGACGAGGTCGATGGCCTTGTCGGGGAGGAAGCGGGAGGTGATGTACCGGTCGGAGAGGGTGGCGGCGGCCACGAGCGCGCTGTCGTTGATGACGACCTTGTGGTGGGCCTCGTAGCGGCCCTTGAGCCCGCGCAGGATGGCGATGGTGTCCTCGACGGACGGCTCGGCGACCAGCACCTGCTGGAAGCGGCGCTCCAGCGCCGGGTCCTTCTCGACGCGCTCGCGGTACTCGTCGAGGGTGGTCGCGCCGACCATTCGCAGTTCGCCGCGGGCCAGCATGGGCTTGAGCATGTTGCCCGCGTCCATGGCGGAGTCGCCGCCGGCGCCCGCGCCGACGACCGTGTGCAGCTCGTCGATGAAGGTGATGATCTGCCCGTCGCTGGACTTGATCTCGGCGAGCACGGTCTTCAGCCGCTCTTCGAACTCGCCGCGGTACTTGGCGCCCGCGACCATCGCCCCGAGGTCCAGGGAGACCAGGCGCTTGTTCTTCAGGGACTCGGGGACGTCGCCCTTGACGATGCGCTGGGCCAGGCCCTCGACGACGGCCGTCTTGCCGACGCCGGGCTCGCCGATGAGCACCGGGTTGTTCTTCGTGCGGCGCGAGAGCACCTGCACGACGCGGCGGATCTCGTGGTCGCGGCCGATGACCGGGTCGAGCTTGCCCTCGCGCGCGGCCGCCGTGAAGTCGGTGCCGAACTTCTCCAGGGCCTTGTACTGACCCTCGGGGTCGGGGGTGGTCACCCGCCGTCCTCCTCGTGCGTTCTCGAAGGCGGCCAGCAGCTTCTTCGCGCTCGCGCCCTGGGCGGAAAGGACCTCACCCGCCGCGCCGCCCTTGGCGGCGATGGCGATGAGCAGGTGTTCGGTGGAGAGGTACTCGTCGCCGAGCCTGCCTGCCTGGGCGTCGGCCTCGGCGAGTACGGCGAGCAGGTCGCGGGTGGGCTGCGGGGGCGCGACGGTGGAGCCGGTGACGCTGGGCAGGGCGGCCAGCAGCCGCTCCGCGCCGGCCCGTACCTCGGCCTGGTCGGCGTCGGTGGCGGCCAGCAGGTCGGTGACGTTCTCGTTGTCCTCGCCGGCGAGCAGGGCCAGCAGCAGGTGCGCGGGGGTCAGATCGGCATGACCGTCCTTGACGGCCCTGCTGGTGGCCGCGTTCAGGGCGTCCCGGCTCTTGTTGGTCAGCTCGGCGTCCACTGCGTCTTCTCCTCTCCGGAGGGATCAGAACTCAGGTATGAACTCTGACAGGGTCAACCTATGCAAAGTTGAGTCTATTCCACTCAAGGCAAGGGAGGACACCCCCGGCCCGTACCCTTCGGCGCATGTCCCATGACGTACTCAACCCGACGCCCGAGTACCTCGCCTTCTGGCGGGAGCGGCACGTCTGCACGCTGACCACCCCGCGCCCCGACGGCACGCCGCACGTGGTGCCGGTGGGCGTGACGTACGACCCGGAGGCCGGGCTGGCACGGGTGATCAGCAACAAGCACAGCAAGAAGGTGCGCAACGTCCTCGCGGCGCAGGCGCCGGCGGGCGGGGCCCGGGTCGCGGTCTGCCAGATGGAAGGGCGCCGCTGGGCCACCCTCGAAGGGCGCGCGGTGGTCCGTACGGACGAGGCGTCGGTCGCCGACGCCGTGGCGCGCTACGCGGTGCGGTACGGCCGCACGCCGTCGCCCAATCCCGACCGCGTGGTCATCGAGATCACCCTGGACCGGGCCATGGGGCGCGCGTGAGCCGTTGATCCTTCATCTTGTCCGGTTCAGGCACTGGACGCGGGCATCACAACGGCGCCATCGTGGTCAGGTCCACGATGGCGCCGTTGTGTGGGGGTAGCGCCTGAGCGATCTGTAACGACGGGGGAATCGCTTCAGGCACTGCGGGGGGTGGCGGTGGTGATATCGGGTTCGAAGAGCTGGTGGTCGCGCTGATCGAGATTGACGAAGACCATTCCGTAGCGCACCTCGCAGCGGACGGGCTGCGGCGCGCCCCGCGGGCGGCGCAGGCACCGGTAGGCACGTACGTCCTCGTCCTCCTCGCGCACGACGACGATCGGTTGGCCGAACAGGGTGACCATCAACGAGTCGCCAGGGTGGGGGATGGCCGTGGCGAGATCGATGAACTGCCAGCCCGAGCGGTAGGCGGATGCCATCTCGCGGCGGAAGCCGCGGTCGTCGGGGGTCACGCGGACACCGTCACAGGAGCCTCGGTCCAACCCGTATCGCCGCCGTTACCGCCCAGCTGGCCGCTGGTCCATCCGGTGTCCGCGTACTTGCCCACGGGCGCCGTGGTCCAGCCGGTGTCGAACTCCGTGCTCGTCAGGCTGGTGCCCTGACCGCCCCTAGCGCTCCCCGCGTCACTTTCGACGGCGCTGACTGCCCCAAAAACCGCAACGGCGGAGAAACCTATGGCAAGCACCGAGCGAAGCATTCTCTTGAACATGGTCGGCTTCGTCCTCACTTGATGGAATCCTCTCCCCCGCGTGTCAGACGATGGCTCATTCAGGCACGTCAATGCCACAGGGACGATGCATCATGTTCTTGCATGTTCAGGACCCTGGGGGGTGGAGATTTGACGCGAAACGAGACAATGGCGACACATCCCCACCCCGTCACGTCCATGTGCGCCGAGGGAACGCGGCTCTACGCGACTGCACTGAGCACCGGCCGGATCGCCCGGGGCGAGATCCAGAACGCCCCCTGCCTGCTTGAATTCGCCCTTCTACAGCCCGACCCGGATGACGCGAACCAACTGCGCCCGGTTCCCCCGTCGGTCGCTTTGGCTCAACGGCTCCATCCGATTGAACGCGAGATCCAAGACCGCCGACGCAGCGCTGTAGATCTCACCGACACTTTCGAGCCTTTCCTGGCCATCAGCGCGCAGAGCCCGGCCAACACCCACGCCATCACCGTGCTGGAAGGCTTCGAGCGGATCAACGCCGCCCTCAACCTCGCGACGGCCGAATGCCACACCGAGGTGCTGACGGTACAGCCGGGCGGGGCCCGCCCCTCCGAGGCCCTGACCCAGGCCCTGGAGCGCGACCAGCCGCTGATCGACCGCGGGGTCAGCATACGGACCCTCTACCAGCACACCGCCCGGCACAGCCAGGGCACGCTCGCCTACGTGGACCGCATCTCCACGGGCAAGGTGGAGATCCGCACGCTCGAAGAGCTGATAGAGCGGCTCATCATCTTCGACCGCACCGTCGCCTTCATCCCGGTGAGCGACGACCGCCGGGTCGCACTGGAGCTGCGCCACCCCGGCCTCGTCGACTACCTCATCAAGGTGTTCGAGCAGCTGTGGCACCGCGCCGTGCCCCTACAGGAGGAGGTGACCTACCGGAGCACCCCCGGCGGGATCACCGGCGTGCAGCGGACCATCGCCCAGCTCCTCATCGAGGGACACGTCGACGAGGCCATCGCCCGCCGCCTCGGCATGAACGTCCGCACCTGCCGGGCCCACATCGCCAAGCTCGCCTCGACCCTCGGCAGCGGCAGCCGCGCCCAGCTCGGCTACCTCATCGCCCAGTCGGGCATCCTGGGCCGGCCCTCGGCCCCTGACCGGGACTGCGGCGAGGAGCTGGGCCATGACCCCGACGAGGTCCGGGAAGGCCTCTAGAAAGCCGTCAGGCCCCGCCCCGGAGGGGCGGAGCCTGAAGGTGCGGAACGGGGACCGGGTCAGTCCATCGGGCGCTTGGGGCTGGGCCGCCAGACGACCAGGGCACTGCCCGGCTGCGGGGGCCGGTACTTGACCAGGTCGCGCCGGTACGAGGCGTGCACCTGGGCCTCGCGGGCCTGCAGCGTGGCCGCCGCGCCGTCCACCGCCGCGGAGAGCTCGGCCACGCGCTGCTGGAGCGCGGCGACCTGGTTCTC
This sequence comes from Streptomyces sp. NRRL F-2580, assembly GCF_000720115.1. Taxonomy (GTDB): domain Bacteria; phylum Actinomycetota; class Actinomycetes; order Streptomycetales; family Streptomycetaceae; genus Streptomyces. Next base: position 40,491 of record NZ_JOIR01000007.1, on the reverse strand, counting down.
CAGTTCGATGATCCGTTTGATGCCGGCCAGGTTGATGCCCTCGTCCTGGGACAGCGCCTGCACCGTGCGGAGCAGTTCGATGTCGCGGGCCGAGTAGCGCCGGCCGCGGCCGGCCGTACGGTCCGGGGAGACCAGGCCGAGACGGTCGTACTGACGCAGTGTCTGCGGGTGCAGACCCGAGAGCTGGGCGGCCACCGAGATCACGTAGACCGGGGTCTCGTCGGTGAGCTGGTAGCCCCCGCCCAGGCGGGAGGACTGTCGTCGGCGGCCGTCCATGGTCATGCTCCCTTCGCGGACTCGAACAGCGCGGAGCGCGGGTCCTCGGACCCCGTCGCCTCGCGGTACATCTCCAGCGCCTCGCGGGCCTTGTCCGACAGCTCGGTCGGAACCGCGACCTCCACCGTCACCAGCAGGTCGCCACGGGTGCCGTCCTTGCGGACCGCCCCCTTGCCGCGGGCCCGCATGGTCCGTCCGTTGGGGGTGCCCGGCGGCAGCTTCAGCGTCACCGAGGGGCCGTTCAAGGTCGGGACCTTGACGTCGGCGCCCAGCGCCGCCTCCGCGAACGTCACCGGCACGGTCACCGTCAGGTTGTCGTCCTTGCGGCCGAACACCGGGTGCGCATCGACGTGCACGACCACGTAGAGGTCACCGGCGGGGCCGCCGCGCTCGCCCGGCGCGCCCTTGCCGCGCAGCCGGATCCGCTGGCCGTTGGAGACGCCCGCCGGGATCCGGACCTGCATGGTGCGCGAGGAACGGGCCCGGCCGCTCCCCTTGCAGACGTCGCAGGGGGTCTCCGCGATCAGGCCGCGGCCCTTGCAGTCCGCGCAGGGGTCGGTCAGCGAGAAGCCGCCGCCGCTGCCCCGCGAGACCTGGCCGGTGCCGACGCAGGTCGGGCACACGCGGGGCGTGCCGTTCTTGTCGCCGGTGCCCGAACAGGCCTTGCAGGGTGCCTGGGAGGACATCCGGAGCGGGACCGTGGCCCCGTCCACCGCCTCCGTGAAGGAGAGGGTGACCTCCGACTCGATGTCCTGGCCGCGGCGCGGCTGGGTGCGGGTACCCGGACCCGGGCCGGCGCCGCGGTTGAAGAGGCCGCCGAAGACGTCGCCCAGGCCGCCGCCGAAGCCGCCGCCCGCGCCGCCCGGCTGCTGACCGCCGAAGAGGTCGCCGAGGTCGAAGTTGAACGAGCCGCCGCCCCCGCCCGGCCCGGGGCGGAAGCCACCGTTGCCGAACAGGGCGCGCGCCTCGTCGTACTCCTTGCGCTTCTTCGCGTCGCCGAGGATGTCGTTCGCCTCGGAGATCTCCTTGAAGCGCGCCTCGGCCGAGGCGTCGCCCTTGTTGGCGTCCGGGTGGAACTCGCGCGCGAGCTTCCGGTACGCCTTCTTGATCTCGGCCTCGGTGGCGTCCTTCGGGACACCGAGGACCTTGTAGTAGTCCTTCTCGACGAAGTCCTTCGTGCTCATCCCCGGTGTCCCTCCTCTCGTACCTCTACGTGTACTGCGTCAGCCCTTGTCGGCTGCATCCGTGTCCTCGCCGGACGGCTCGTCGCCCTCGGCGGACTCGGACTTGGGGGCCGCGCCCGGCTGGGGCTCGGCCACCGCGACCCGTGCGGGACGGATCGTACGCTCGCCGATCCGGTACCCCGGCTGCAGGATCGCCACGCAGGTCGTCTCGGTGACGTCCGGCGCGTACGAGTGCATCAAGGCCTCGTGGATCGTCGGGTCGAAGGGCTCGCCCTCCTTGCCGAACTGCTGCAGCCCCATCTTGGCGGCCACCGTCTCCAGCGACTCGGCCACCGACTTGAAGCCGCCGACCAGCTCGCCATGCTCCCGCGCCCGGCCGATGTCGTCCAGGGTCGGGAGGAGCTCCGTCAGGAGGGACGCGACCGCGATCTCCTTGACGGTGATCCGGTCCCGCTCCACCCGGCGGCGGTAGTTCTGGTACTCCGCCTGGAGCCGCTGGAGGTCCGCGGTGCGCTCGGAGAGCGCCGTACGGGCCTGGTCCAGCTGCGCGAGCAGCGCTGCCTCCTGGCCGACGGCCTGAGCTGCTGCGTCCCCGGCCGGGGCCGCCTCCTCCTTGGCGGAGTCGGCGGCCTGCGGCTCGTCGGGCGTGCCGTCGGCGGGGACTTCGGGCTTCTCGTCAAAACCCGGGGTCTCCTCCGACATCAGGCAGCGCCGCCCTTCGGCTTCTCGTCGTCGACGATCTCGGCGTCGACGACGTCGTCGTCGGCCTTGGCCTGCTGGGCACCCTCGGCGCCGGCGGCGCCCTGAGCGGCCTGGGCGTCGGCGTAGATGGCCTGGCCGAGCTTCTGGCTGACCGCGGCGAGCTTCTCCGTCGCGGTGCGGATCTCGGCCGTGTCCTCGCCCTTGAGGCTCTCCTTCAGCTCGGAGACGGCGGCCTCGACCTCGGTCTTGACGTCGGCCGGGACCTTGTCCTCGTTGTCCTTGACGAACTTCTCCGTCTGGTAGACGAGCTGCTCGCCCTGGTTGCGGGACTCGGCCGCCTCCTTGCGACGGAGGTCCTCGTCCGCGTACTGCTCCGCCTCCTGGCGCATGCGGTCGACCTCGTCCTTGCCGAGCGAAGAGCCGCCGGTGACGGTCATCTTCTGCTCCTTGCCCGTGCCGAGGTCCTTGGCCGTGACGTGCATGATGCCGTTCGCGTCGATGTCGAAGGAGACCTCGATCTGCGGGACGCCACGCGGGGCCGGCGGCAGGCCGGTCAGCTCGAACATGCCGAGCTTCTTGTTGTACGCCGCGATCTCGCGCTCGCCCTGGTAGACCTGGATCTGCACGGACGGCTGGTTGTCCTCGGCCGTCGTGAAGATCTCGGACCGCTTGGTCGGGATCGTGGTGTTGCGCTCGATGAGCTTGGTCATGATGCCGCCCTTGGTCTCGATGCCGAGGGACAGCGGCGTCACGTCGAGGAGCAGGACGTCCTTGACCTCACCCTTGAGCACACCGGCCTGGAGGGTGGCGCCGATGGCGACGACCTCGTCCGGGTTGACGCCCTTGTTGGCGTCCTGACCGCCGGTGAGCTCCTTGACGAGCTCGGCGACGGCCGGCATGCGGGTGGAGCCGCCGACCAGGACCACGTGGTCGATCTCGGACAGCTGGATGCCGGCGTCCTTGATGACGTTGTGGAACGGGGTCTTGCAGCGGTCGAGCAGGTCCGCGGTCAGCTGCTGGAACTGGGCGCGCGTGAGCTTCTCGTCCAGGTGCAGCGGGCCCTCGGCGGAAGCCGTGATGTAGGGCAGGTTGATCGTGGTCTCCGTGGAGGAGGACAGCTCGATCTTCGCCTTCTCGGCGGCCTCGCGCAGGCGCTGGAGCGCCATCTTGTCCTTGGAGAGGTCCACGCCGTGACCATTGGCGAACTGCTTCACCAGGTAGTCGACGACGCGCTGGTCCCAGTCGTCACCACCGAGGTGGTTGTCACCGTTGGTGGCCTTCACCTCGACGACGCCGTCGCCGATCTCCAGGAGCGACACGTCGAAGGTGCCGCCACCGAGGTCGAAGACGAGAATGGTCTGGTCGTCCTTGTCGAGACCGTAGGCCAGGGCGGCGGCGGTCGGCTCGTTGACGATGCGCAGGACGTTCAGACCCGCGATCTCACCGGCCTCCTTCGTCGCCTGACGCTCGGAGTCGTTGAAGTAGGCCGGGACGGTGATGACCGCGTCCGTGACCTTCTCACCCAGGTACGCCTCGGCGTCGCGCTTCAGCTTCTGCAGGATGAAGGCGCTCATCTGCTGCGGGTTGAAGTCCTTGCCATCCAGGTTGATCTTCCAGTCAGTGCCCATGTGGCGCTTGACGGAGCGGATGGTCCGGTCCACGTTCGTGACCGCCTGGCGCTTGGCCACCTCGCCGACGAGGACCTCGCCGTTCTTGGCGAAGGCGACGACGGACGGCGTGGTCCTGGCGCCCTCGGCGTTGGTGATGACGGTGGGCTCGCCGCCTTCCAGAACGCTGACGACGGAGTTAGTGGTGCCCAGGTCGATGCCGACCGCACGTGCCATTTTGATTCCTCCAGCTGACTTGAGTGGAACAGACTCAACCATGCCCCATCGCCACGCCGGCGTCAACAGAGCTGAGCCGAGTCGACTCAACCTTTAGGCCCCGCTTACGCGCAACCACGTCCAGCCCCGCCGGCGTTTGAGGCGCGAGGGTCGGGGGCCGGCCCCCGGCAGCGGTGGGGCGGCCGAACGGGTCACCGTGGCCGCGCGCCACCGCAAGACCGCCGGAGGCATACGGCAACGTGCTGGCATGCCCCTGCTGCCGCCCCTCCCCGCCCTGCCGGGGCTCCGGCCGGCCCGGCCGCCGGCCAAGCGGGTGGTGGACCTGCTGGGGGCGCTGACCCTGCTCGCGGTGCTCGGCCTGCCGCTCGCCGGCGTCACCGCACTGCTGTACGCGACCCACGGCCGCCGCCCCTTCGCGCGGGAGGCCGTGGTCGGCCTGGCCGGGAGGCCGTTCCGGACGTGGCGGCTGCGCACCGACGACACGGGCCGGCTCGGCGCCGCCCTGGACCGCTGCGCCCTCGACGTCCTCCCCCAGCTGCTCAATGTGCTCCGCGGCGAGATGTCGCTGGTCGGGCCGCGCCCGGAAGCCCGCACGGACCGCCCCGAGCGGCTCCTCGTACGGCCCGGGATGACCGGCTTGTGGCAGGTGAGCGCGCGCTCGGACCTCCCGTGGGAGGAAATGGCGCTGCTTGACCGACACTATGTGGAGAACCACTGGCTGGGGGTGGACCTGGCGATCCTGGCGCGGACCCCACGGGCGGCCTTGCGGCATAGGGTCGCCTGAGCGACACAGATCACCGCACGCCCCGCTACATTGCGGCGCCGGAACTGGGTAACCTCAAGCCTTGACTATATAAGTTACCGCTTAGTAAGTGCCGCCCGAGGAGCCCTTCCATGCAACTCGCCGCGATCATCGTGTCGCTGGTCATCACGGTGGTAGCCGTCGCGCTGTTCGGCCGTGCCGTCGCGCAGATCTACCACTTCGTGCGCCTCGGCCAGCCAGTGCCCGCAGGCACGCGCACCGGCGACCCCACGCAGCGCACCATCACGCTGGCCAAGGAGTTCCTCGGCCACACCCGCATGAACCGTTGGGGCATCGTCGGCGCGGCGCACTGGTTCGTGGCAGTGGGCTTCTTCTCGCTGCTGCTGACCATCGTCAACGCCTTCGGCCAGCTCTTCCAGGCCGACTGGCTGATCCCGATCATCGGCGACTGGCTGCCGTACGAGATCTTCACCGAGTTCCTCGGCCTGATGACCGTGCTCGGCATCGTCACCCTGATCGTGATCCGGCAGCTGAGCCGGCCGGGCAAGGCGGGCCGCAAGTCACGCTTCGCGGGTTCCAAGACGGGCCAGGCGTACTTCGTCGAGGCCGTCATCCTCATCGTCGGCATCTGCATCATGACGCTGCGCGCGCTGGAGGGGGCCCAGCACGGCGTCGACGGCTGGGAGCCGGGCTTCTTCGCCTCGTACCCGCTGATCGCCGCCTTCGACGGGCTGAGCCTGAGCACGCTGCAGCACCTCACCTACTTCTTCGCGGCGCTCAAGATCGTCACGTCCTTCACCTGGATGATCACGGTCTCGCTCAACACCAACATGGGTGTCGCCTGGCACCGCTTCCTGGGCTTCCCGAACATCTGGTTCAAGCGGAACGCGGACGGCGCGGTCGCGCTGGGCGCGCTGCAGCCGATGACCAGCGGCGGCAAGGAGATCGACTTCGAGGAGCCGGGCGAGGACGACGTCTTCGGCGTCTCGCAGGTCGAGCAGTTCTCCTGGAAGGGCATCCTCGACTTCTCCACGTGTACGGAGTGCGGTCGCTGCCAGTCGCAGTGCCCGGCCTGGAACACGGGCAAGCCGCTGTCCCCGAAGCTGCTGATCATGTCCCTGCGCGACCACGCGCACGCCAAGGCCCCGTACCTGCTGGCCGGTGGCGGCAAGGACATGGAGGGCAATGAGAAGGCCACGGCGGAGCAGCTGAAGGACGTCCCCGCCGCGGCGATCGCGGAGGCCGAGCGCCCGCTGATCGGCACCGCCGAGGAGAACGGCGTCATCGACCCGGACGTGCTGTGGTCCTGCACGACCTGCGGTGCGTGCGTGGAGCAGTGCCCGGTCGACATCGAGCACATCGACCACATCGTCGACATGCGCCGCTACCAGGTGATGATCGAGAGCGCGTTCCCGTCGGAGGCGGGCACGATGCTCAAGAACCTGGAGAAGAAGGGCAACCCCTGGGGCCTGGCGAAGAAGCAGCGCGTCGAGTGGACCAAGGAGGTGGACTTCGAGGTCCCGATCATCGGCAAGGACGCGGAGGACCTCTCCGAGTTCGACTACCTCTACTGGGTCGGCTGCGCCGGCGCCCTGGAGGACCGGGCCAAGAAGACCACGAAGGCCTTCGCGGAGCTGCTGAACATCGCGGGCGTCAAGTTCGCGATCATGGGCGGCGACGAGAAGTGCACCGGTGACTCGCCGCGCCGTCTGGGCAACGAGCCGCTGTTCCAGCAGCTGGGCCAGGAGAACGTGGCCATGCTGAACATGGCGTTCGGCGAGGACGACGACGATCCGGAGACGAAGAAGCCGAAGTCGGCGAAGCGGATCGTCTCGACCTGCCCGCACTGCTTCAACACCATCGCGAACGAGTACCCGCAGCTGGGCGGCGAGTACGAGGTCATCCACCACACGCAGCTGCTGCAGCACCTGATCGACGAGGGCCGCCTCACGCCGGTCACGCCGGTGGACGGTCTGATCACGTACCACGACCCGTGCTACCTGGGCCGGCACAACAAGGTCTACACGCCGCCGCGCGAGATCATGTCGGCCGTGCCGGGGCTGCGCCAGCAGGAGATGCACCGCCACAAGGAGCGGGGCTTCTGCTGTGGCGCCGGTGGCGCGCGGATGTGGATGGAGGAGCGGATCGGCAAGCGCATCAACAACGAGCGCGTCGACGAGGCCCTGTCCCTGAACCCCGACATCGTCTCCACCGCCTGCCCGTTCTGCCTGGTCATGCTCACCGACTCGGTGAACGGCAAGAAGAACGACGGCCAGGCGAAGGAACACGTCCAGGTCGTCGACGTGGCCCAGCTCCTCCTGGAGTCGGTCAAGGCGCCCGGCCCCACGGAGGCCGAGCTGGCGGCCGCGGCGGCGGAGGCGGAAGCCGAGGCGGCCGCCGCGGCGGAGGCCGCGGCGGAGGCCGCGGCGGAGGCCGAGGCCGCTGCCGCTGCCGCCGCGAAGGCGGAGGCCGAGGCTGAGGCTGCTGCGAAGGCCGAGGCTGAGGCCGTTGCGAAGACGGAGGCTGAGGCCGCTGCGAAGGCCGAGGCCGAGGCCGCTGCCGCAGCGAAGGCCAAGGCTGAGGCGGAGCCCGCGGCCGAGGCTGAGGCTGAGCCTGAAGCGAAGGCCGCGGCTGAGGCGGACGCCGAGGCTGAGCCCGAGGGCGTGGCGGCGGTCGAGGCCGCGCCTGACGCCGAGGCGGAGCCCGCAGCCGAGGCCGCGCCGGCGGCAGAGGCGAAGCCCGAGGATGCCAAGTAGCACCAGCCCGCACCACGCGGAACGGAACGGCCGGTCCCCCCAGGCGGGGGGACCGGCCGTTCCGGCGTTCCAGGCCGGGTGGGGCGTCCCTCAGCCCTCGCTCCCCGCACGGCGGCGCCGCAGCAGCGCGACGCCGAGCCCGGCCGCACCCGAGGCCATGCTGCCGCCCGCGGCGACCAGCGCCGGGCTCTCGCCCTCCGCCGGGTCGACCCCCTCCGCGCCGGCCTTCACGCCGCCGTCCCGGACGGCTTGGCGATCCGCCCGTCGGGCATGGTGACGCGCACCGGGCTCTCCTTCTTGACGTCCTTCTCGACGTGCAGGCCGTCGTTCTGCCCGTACGCCGCGGCCCCGCCCTTGCTGACCAGCGTGTCCAGCTTCGTCGAGCCGGCGAAGATGTCGGCTTCGAAGTGGTTGTCGCCGATCTTGTAGACCTTGGCGACCGAGCCGTCCGCCAGCTTCACGGTGGTGACGTACGCACGGACGCTCGGCTTCGGCTTCGGCGTGACCGGCGGCGTCGTGGGCCGCGGCGTCGGCGGCACGGACGGATCGACTGACGGCACGAACGGGTCCACCGCCGGCTGTTCGATGCCCGGCAGCACCTCCGGCTCCGGAACGGCCGGGGAGTCCGCGAAGGCGGATCCGACCGGGAGGCCAGGACGGTGGCCGCGCGGGCCCAATATGTGCGTATTCCATCGACAAAGTAACGAAGAGCAGCGGACTGTGGCGTAGCCATGTAAACCGGACACCCGGTAAGGCCCTCGGGGTTCCCCTAGGGGTTGTCACAGGTCAGCCGCAAAGGGTGCGTGTTCCGGGCGACCGTCCACAGACGCTCGCCGGACCAGGTACGTTCGATCACGTGGCTGGATTCAGGATCGGACGCGGCCGGGACAACAACCGCACTCCGCAACAACCCCCGCAGCAGCAGCAGCAGTCGTACGGCCGGCAGCAACCACCGCCGCCGTACGGCCAGCAGCCGTACCCTCCCGCCGGAGGCCCACCTGCGCAGCAGCAGTGGCCGCAGCCGGGCGCCGGGGGCCACGGCGAGCCGGAGTACTTCGACCCGTACGGGCAGCAGCAGCAACCGCCGTACCCGGCGGGCCAGCAGGCCCCGTACGGCCACGGAGGCCACAGCGGCGGTGGTGGCGGCGGCTACACGAACGACAACCCGGGGCACACCCAGGTCTTCGCGGTCGGCGAGGACCCGTACAGCCAGGGCGCGACCTACCACGCGGGCGCGGCCGCGGCCGCTCCGTCCGGGCCGCGACTGCCGTGGAAGGAGCTCCTGCGCGGCATCGTGACGCGGCCGGGCCAGACCTTCCTGCAGATGCGCGACTACGCCGTCTGGGGTCCCGCGCTGACCGTGACCTTCCTCTACGGGCTCCTCGCGGTCTTCGGCCTCGACGACGCCCGCGAGGACGCGATCAACGCGACCCTGTCGAAGGCCGTCCCGATCGTCCTGTCCGCCGGCGTCGCCTTCGTCATCTGCGGTCTGATCCTGGGCGCGGTCACCCACACGCTCGCCCGCCAGATGGGCGGCGACGGCACGTGGCAGCCGACGGTCGGCCTGTCCATGCTGATCATGTCCATAACGGATGCGCCGCGCCTGCTGTTCGCGGTGTTCCTCGGCGGCGACAACATGGTCGTGCAGGTCCTGGGCTGGGCCACCTGGGTGGCGGCCGGAGCGCTCTTCACCTCGCTGGTCAGCAAGTCGCACGACCTGCCGTGGCCGAAGGCACTGGGCGCCTCCGCCATCCAGCTGATCGCCCTGCTGTCGATCATCAAACTGGGCACCATCTAGCCCTGCCCTCGCACGCGAAAGGGCCCCCCGCGCAGTGTCTGCGCGGGGGGCCCTTCCACGTACTCGCACTCGATGATCAGGCGTCGAGAACCTGACCCTCACGCTTCACGACGGGCGGTTCGACCGACCAGGGGAAATTGATCCACTCATCGGTCTTCTTCCACACGTACTCGCACTTCACGAGCGAGTGGGACTTCTCGTAGATGACGGCGGAGCGCACCTCGGCGACGTGGCCCAGGCAGAAGTCGTGGACGAGCTTGAGCGTCTTGCCGGTGTCGGCCACGTCATCGGCGATGAGGACCTTCTTGTTCGTGAAGTCGATCGCCTCGGGGACGGGCGCCAGCATGACCGGCATCTCCAGGGTCGTCCCCACACCCGTATAGAACTCCACGTTCACCAGGTGGATGTTCTTGCAGTCGAGCGCGTACGCCAGTCCGCCCGCGACGAACACGCCGCCACGGGCGATGCTCAGGATGATGTCGGGCTCGTACCCGTCGTCGGCGATGGTCTGCGCGAGCTGCCGCACGGCCCGCCCGAACCCCTCGTAGTCGAGGTTCTCGCGTACTTCACTCATGCGTCGTGCCTCACCTGGGTGCGGTGGAAGTTCTGGAAGGAGCGCGAGGCGGTCGGGCCGCGCTGCCCCTGGTACCTGGACCCGTAGCGCTCGCTGCCGTACGGGAACTCCGCGGGCGAGCTGAGCCGGAACATGCAGAGCTGCCCGATCTTCATGCCCGGCCAGAGCTTGATCGGCAGCGTGGCGAGGTTCGACAGCTCCAGGGTCACGTGGCCCGAGAACCCGGGGTCGATGAATCCGGCGGTCGAATGCGTCACCAGGCCGAGGCGGCCCAGACTGGACTTCCCCTCCAGTCTGGAGGCGATGTCGTCGGGCAGCGAGATGACCTCGTACGTGGACGCGAGCACGAACTCACCGGGGTGGAGGATGAAGGCCTCGTCCCCCTCCGGCTCGACCATCCGGGTCAGGTCCGCCTGCTCGATCGCCGGATCGATGTGGGCGTACCGGTGATTCTCGAACACCCGGAAGAACCGGTCGAGACGTACATCGATGCTGGAGGGCTGCACCATCGACTCCTCGAACGGGTCGATGCGAACCCGTCCGCTGTCGATCTCGGCCCGGATGTCTTTGTCAGAGAGAAGCACGTCCCGAGGATACGCAGAGCGCGCGGGCCACCCCCAATCGAGAGCGGCGCCCGCGCGCCCGTCCGCTATCGCTTGACCGCTGCCCCGACGGGCACGGCGTGCCGCAACCGCGCGCACCGCGGACACCGCAGCAACCGCCCGGGCCCGATCCGGCCGGCACCGAGGTGCTGCAGCGGGAAGGAGGCGGTACTGAAAACGTGCCCTTCGGCACAACGGACGACGGTGTGCTCCATCGAGTCCCTTTCCCCAACGAGCCGTACTGCGACGAATCGCCACATTAGGGGATGATCGGCACCCACTCCAGCCGCCGCTCCGCACCCACACCGTACGCCCCAACTCCCGCGCCCACACGCCTCGGTGCACACCACACACGACATCGACCCCGCGGCAAATTCACCGGGGGTCGATCATGAGGTAGAGTGGGCGACGATGGAGCTCCAGGCAACTGGTCCACCGCGCGGATGTAGTTTAATGGTAGAACATGAGCTTCCCAAGCTTATAGCGCGGGTTCGATTCCCGTCATCCGCTCATGAAGGAAGGCCCAGGTCAACGACCTGGGCCTTCGTCGTTGTCTAGACCTCTCAGGCCCTTCCGTGCCCTCCGCGTGCCCCAACTCGCAGGACCGCGCTGCCCAGAGGGCCTTTCGCGCACCACTTGCACCACCTGAGCGCGGGACCGTCTCGCATCGCGAGACGCATTTCATGCGATCTGCGCCACAGGTGGCCCCCTCTTCGCAAATTCGCCTCCCCAAAGCCCGACCGCCACCTCCTCAGCCAGTGGGCCGACGGATCCCACCCCAGTGGGAGCTCCTCCGCGCCGTCCCACCACCCCGCGAGCCCACGTCTATCTCCTGACCCCAGAGGAGAGACAGTGCGACCGCCTCGACAAGCCAGGGCTCGTGGATGCGGGCGATGGGGCCAGGCACGATGCGCCTGGCCCCATGGGGCGAAACCTGCCGCGCGAGCCCCTCACTCCAGGCCGGTGGCTTCGAGGTGCGCGAGGAAGGCCGCGACGAGCCGGGGCCGCGTCACTTCGGGGACGGGGGCGTCGGGCAGATCCTCTTCCAGCCCCCATGCGGTGTTGAACGTCATCGCCACACCCTCCGGGACGACGTGCTCGCGGAGCCAGCCGACGAAGTTCGCAGCCGCCTGGGCGGTGGAGTCGAGGATCGAGATGCCCTCGGGCTGGACCCGTGCGTACCCTTCGAGCTCTTCGCCTTCGAGGGTGATGCCGTAGTGCATGGCCGAGCCTCGGATCTGCCCGCCTTCCTGGATCCGGATGAACTCGTCCGGATCGCGCTCCAGGAGCCTGGCCTTCAGGCTGTCGTACGTCAGCCCCCAAGTCTGCCCCTCTATGGGGGTGAAGACGTACATGGTGCGCAGTTCGGCGAGCTGGGACGCGTCCACGGGTGTACTCCTCGGCGGTGCAGGGTAGGTCAGGGAACGTAGCGGGCATAGCCCTTGACGCCGTATGCCGCCATCATCACGCGCCAGTAGGCGACGGAGTCGGGATTGTTGGTGACCGTTTCCACTCCGCGCATCTCTGTGTTGCGCGGGTCGTTCAGTGCGGCGGCGTACTTCTGCAGCTCGTTCCGGTCGGGGTCGAAGAGGAACTCCTTCTTGCGCGTCTGGTGGTTGGTACGGAGTTCTTCGAGCGACCGGTAGCACTTCTTGCCGGGGTTGTTGACGTACTTGGCCTCGACGGCCATCCCGTCGCTGTCGCGAAAGCCGTCCACCATCAGCGTGGTGCCCTTGCCTGTGCCGGGGGCGATGGGGACTTCGTACTCGGGATAGCCGGCTACGCGGAGCTGATAGGCAACCTCGGCGGGCCTGCCGCCCGACACGTCACCGGCACGTAGCGAGTTCAGCCAGGTCTGGAAGTTCTGCTGCTGCGGCGCCGTGAGGGGAGGGAACCGCGGATTGGGTGGCGCCGGTGGCGCTATCGGCTGGACCCGCGGCCCGTTCGCGGGACGGTACGCCACCGGGACCAGAAGGGGTACACGTACACGAGCGAAAGGTGCCAGGAAGGGCGGCAGCGAGGGCAGGAAGCCGCCCCCATCGGGCTGTGGCATGGGGACGCGGGCCTGGGAGTTGTCCATGGCGGGCGGGATCTTGCCCAGGCTCGCGATGCGCATGTCACCGGCGACCAGCTCGTGCAGCCCGCCGTCGTGACCGTCACCGCCCAGGCGGGGTCGGTCCCAGGGGAGCAGGGTGTCACCCGTGATGGGGTTCTCCTGTTCAGGGATGCGCTTCAAGGCAGTCTCGATGTGGTCCGCATACGCCTCACAGGCATTGGCGATCATGCGGCAGGCCGTGGGGAGGTTGGCCATCAGCGTCTCTTCGCCACCCACTTCGCTGGGCGGCGGGGTCTTGCCCACGAACAGCTTGAAGAAGTCCTCCACTGCGGTGGCGGTCTCGCCCTGCTGGTTGGTGGTCGCCGTCTTCCACGCCGTCCCCAAGTCCCAGTAGGCGTCTTCGAGGATCTTCGCGGCCAAGTTCCAGACAGCTGCTGTCTTGCGCAGCTTGTCGCGCTGCCCGTGGAAGCGTTTGTCGAGGAGGTACTGGTCGGTCCAGCTCGTCTCCCCTACGACCTCGGGAAGATCCTCTGCCTTGTGGCTGGCACGTGGGTTGCAGTCCGGGCCGGACGGCTGCGCGCCGATACCGGGGGTGGCCGGGCTCTGGTTGAGGAACGACGCGGCAATCTCACTGTTCTGTCGAACGAAGTCCTCTGCGGCCTTGAGGAGGGTGCCGGCGCCGCTCGCCATGACCTGGTGTGCATGGCCCGCCGACGCGAAGACAGTCGTCACCGCCGGCTTGTACACGGCAGCGAACGCCCGCCCGGCTCCGTCGTCTCCCGCCATGCCGCCGTGCTGGCTCAGTTCGGTGAACAGCAGGCCCAGCATGTCGTAGATGAGATCTCTCAAGTACACCATGGACCAGGAGGCGTTGACGAAATTCTCTGTCCGGTGTTCGAACTCCAAGGCTCCCCCTCCTGATGCCTGGCCGCCCCTGGAAACCGTACCTGTGTGCCCTGACCTGCCCCTGGGGTCGGGACGGCTTTCCGCCACCCCGGGCCCCAGATCGGCAGGCACTCGCCGGCACGGACCAGCGTGTCCTTGAGGGTGGCGCCGGACTGTGTGGAGAGCGCGTGGCCGGTGTGGCGCAGGTCGTAAAAGTAGAAGCGAAAGCCCATTGGCACGCAGACCCTTGGCGCGTGCCCTGGCTCGGCATGCCCGGCATGCCCGGCAGCAACGGCACGACCTCTCAGCGCCGAGTGCCACAACGTGCCAGTAGGACCGGTAAACAACGGTCAACACAGGGTCCGACAAGGCAGCCAGAACGGGGCCACCAGCAGACGTTCTCGCAGGTCAGATGCCATACGCATGGCCAAGTGCCGGGTGATTCCCAAGCTTATAGTGCGGGTTCGATTCCCGTCGTCCGCTATTTGAAGAAGGCCCAGGTCAGCGACCTGGGCCTTCTTCGTTGTCTAGACCGGTTCCGGAGTCCCGCACCACTTGCGAACCACTTGTCCGTAAAGAGCGTCGGGGCCACCGCACCTCAGCGAATCTCCCGATGGAGAGCTCCACCTGACAGCCGTGCAGCCCATCGCGGCACGGCGTTGCTCCTGATCCGCGCCGCCGGCCATCTCCCGGTCCTGCCACGCGCCGACCCCATGACCGGGACCCGAACCCTCGCCGCCCTCGGCGCCGCACTGATGGCCACCGGACCGTACTGGGCCCAGACCATCGAACGGGCCCACGGCACCGCCACCACGACGCGGCCTGCGTCGAGCAGCCAACACTCTTGACACTCCAGTTAGTTAGGCTCCATATTATTCACATGGACGCACAGAAGGCCCCGGCCGAGGAGGCCCCGACACTGGAGCAGGCCAGGCGCCAGATCCGGCACTACGGCCTCGACTCCGACCCCCAGGCCGTACTGGTCGCGGTGCGCCTGATGGCCGCCGGCGCCCGGCTCGGCCAGGCGAGCGAGGTTCATTTCTCCCGGTTCGGGCTGTCCACCGGCCGCTACCGCCTTCTCGCGGACCTGGAGGACAGCGAGGGCGAGAAGTCACCCTCACTCCTGGCCGCCAGCCTCGGTGTCTCCCGTGCGACGGTCAGCGGGCTCATCGACTCCCTGGAGAAGGACGGACTGGTTCTGCGGCGTCCGTCCGCGCAGGACGGGCGCGCCTCGGTGGTCGTCCTCACCGCTCGCGGCGCACGGAAACTGCGCGACCTGGCCCCCGACCACTTCCGTCGCCTTCAGGCCATGGTGGCCGACCTGAGCGTCGAGGAGCGGACCGTCTTCCTCGACCTGCTCTCTCGGGTCACCCGGGGCATCTGCGCACTGACCGACCAGTAGGCCACCGACACCCCGCAACCCAAAGCCCAAAGCCCCCGCAGGTTCAAGGCGTTCAAAGGATGCACAGGTTCGCACGCCCATATAATTAGGCACCTAATTACAAGCGAATCCAACCAACAGAAAGCGAGAGAGAGGCCCTCGTGGGTAGACGAAGAAGCATCCCGACCGCCGAGGAACACACCCCGCCGCGCTTCGCGCTGTGGCGCGAAGTACTGGTGGCCTACGCCGCCCCCGCCCTGACCGCCGGCGCCGGGGGACTCGTCTCGGGGCAGCAGGACCTGACCGTCGCCGCGCTCACCTCCATCGCGGGCACCTCAGCGCTCGTCGCCGCCCTCACCGGCGCCCGACTCCAGCATTCGGGCATCCGTCCTCGCTGGGCCGCCTCCTTGCCGAAGGCCGTACTGGCGGCAGGGGCAGGGCTGGTGGCGGCAGCCGTCGCGGCAGGGGCCGCACACCTCGCCGTCAAGGGCCTGGCTGTATGGCCGGCGCCGTTCCTGTCCGGCACGCCGTGGCCCGGACGCCTCCCACTGGACCTGCCGCTGTCCGCGGCACTCGCCGCCACCATCACCACCTGGCGCTGGCGCGGAGCCACCCGCGTCACCAGCGTCACCCACTGAACTCCTTCACCGCATCCGCCACATCGGTGGGCCCTTGCGCGATACGCACGCGGGCCCCAAAGGAAGGACACCGAATGATCGTCGTCATGGGCGCCACCGGAGCGACCGGAAGCGCCCTCCTGCACCGCCTCACCGAACTCGGGGCACCCACGCGGGCATTGAGCCGCGACCCCGGCCGGCTCCGCACCCGACTCGACAGCACCACCCTCTCGCGGACCGAAGTCCTGGCCGCTGACGCCGCCGACCCCGTGTCCCTGCGGGCCGCATTCACCGGCGCGAGCCAGCTCTTCCTCACCATGGCCAACAGCCCCGCTCAGGTAGCCCTGGAGACCAACGTGATCGCGGCAGCCGCCAAGAGCGGCATCGGGCACATCGTCAAACTCTCCGCCCCCGGCGCCGGCCCCGACTCTCCCGTAGCCATCGCACGCGGACACCACACCATCGAGGTGGCCCTCCGGAGCTCGGGGCCCACCCGCACCGTCCTGCGCCCTTACGCGTTCATGCAGAAACTGCTCCTCCTCGCACCCGGGGTCGCCGCGGGCGGCATCATCCACGGCGCCATGGCGGACGCGGCCTGCAACTACATCGACTGCCGCGACATCGCCGACGTGGCGGCAGCCGCGCTGACGCGCCCCGAAATCGCCGGGCACACCTACACCCTCACCGGCGACCGGACCTACAGCCACCCCCAGCTCGCCGACTTGCTCGGCAGCCTGCTGGAACGCAACGTCCAGTACGTCGACCTGCCGGGCACGGACCTGCACCGCCACCTCACCGGCACAGCCCACATGCCCGGCTGGCTCGCCTCCCACATCGTCGAGATCCAGCACATGGCCACCACCCACCCCGAAGAGCCCAACGACACCGTCACCCGCATACTCGGCCGCCCGCCCCGGACCCTCGAAACCTTCCTCCATGAGCACCTCGACCTCTTCCGAGGAGCACCGAGACCCCGGGTCTGATCACCATGAATGACGCGAGCGAGCGCTCGGGATACCGCAACGCCACCGCCTCACTGGCCAAGGCCATTTGGGCGCTTCAGAGCCCGTCCTCCGTCATGGACGGCGATTGGGGCCAGGCCTGGATAAGGAGCGCCGGCGCAAAGCACCCTGACAGCCGCCAAGATCGTCAACGCGGGTTCCTGCCATCGAACCAGGGCAGGCGCACCCGTGCAGTACCTCCCACCACACAGGCAGTTATTCGGTGCACTACGACTTGCCCGCGCGAATCCCGTTCAGCACAGCGGCGAAAGGCTTGCCCGTTCTCCGCAGCAGCGGGGCGTGCCCCATCCGAGCAGCCACAAGTGCACTCGTAGGGCGTCAGGTTGGGCCCCGGACGCTACCCGATGTCGAGTGGCTGCCGTCCGGTCAGTCGCCTTTCACGATGAGGCCGACGGGCGGGGTGCGGAAGCGTCCTCCTCGGCGCTGGACGGATGGCCGGCCTTTCCACGCTGCCCGCTGGGGAGGGGCCTCATCCGTGTGCCTCGCTTCGCAGTCGACATGATGCGGGCCGCCGCTGTGCGTGTCAGCGTGATCCCCAGCAGTGCCGGACCGGGCTTGATTGCCCGGTGGATGGCGTCCGGCAGGAGCAGTGGGGGCGTGTGGGGGGTGTCGGAGTCAGCCATGTGGATCCGCCCCTCTACGCGGTGCGCCGTACTGCGTCGCAGGTCGGCACCAGTGCGGTGCCGTCGGGCGACGTGCGCGGGCCTGCCGTCCTTTCACGGTACTCCCGCCACCCACTCCGCGGCCCGCCGGGAAATACCTGGTCACGCCGGTTATCGTCGGCCGAACAGGCGTACAGTGAAAGCACCGGAAGTACTTCGCACACCGGCTTTAACGCGGGTGTCATTTCCGGCGATCGCCTAAAAACCGGGCTGCCGACGGGCAGCCCGGGGGCAGGTCCACATCATGACCACGACCCTCGAACGGACCGCGCCCCGCGACCTCGCCGCAGAGCTTCCGGCTCGCTTGTCCCTCACCCCGAAGAGCACGCTCGCCGGCCAGCTGGACGGCGCCTGGTGGCCCTACTCACGAAACCTCGAAGCCGAGCTCCCGGTGCTGCTGGCTGCCTTGGACGAGCCCTGGGGCCGCATCACCCGCGTCACCGTGAACCCCACCGGCTGGCCCGTCGTACCGCACACCGTGCCCATGGACGGGCGCATGCTGCACGTGGGCTGGTTCACCGAACAGGACCCCGACAAGCTGATCCTCCTCTCCTACACCGTCGGCCGCTGGGACCTCCTCGTCATCCCGCCCGAGACGGCACCCGCAGCCGCGGCCCGCCTGATGGCAGCCGCGACGATACCGGGCAGCGTCCTCACATCGGGCGCACTGATGGCCAACGAAGCCGCCATCGGACGCGACATCCGCGACGCCCGTCGCCGGCAGGACACCTGGGAGGGCGAAGGCGGGGCATGCGCGTCCGCCTTCGGGAACCTGCCGGACCGAAGCACCCTCCCGCTGCCCGGAAACGGCTGGAGGTGAGCCTCGTGGAGACCGTCGTCCTCATCGCGGTGATCATTCTCGCGATCGCCGTCGGAATGCGCTGGATCCACCTGCTGAACGCCCAGCACGACGCGCGGATCGCGGCCTACCACTTCAGCGACCCCCTGCCGAGGCCTCCCGGCCTACCGGACGACACCGGTCGTCGAGCCCTCCACACGGATGCCGACCGGTGAGGAACAGACCTTCCTCCGACCGGGGGCGGCGGTCGGGGCGCCCGGGTGCCCCGGCCCGCCGGCCTCTCACCCTCCCTGAAAGGGAACACGACCACGTGAAATACATCGAGACCCAGACCCTGCCGTCGCTCGGGCACGCCGAGGTACGGATCATCGCGCACACACCCGAAGCCGCCCGCGCGGTCGCGGAAGCCCTCCGCCGGTGCTTCGCCGGAGCGGAACAGCGCAGCTACCCCGGCCTCGACGGTGACACCCGCCTCCACCTCAGCGTGGACACGGCAACACCCGCCGGCCCCGCCGCCCGCTCGTGGCTGGCCGCCGGCCGGACCCCCGTCGGCACCGGCGCCCACTCCAACGAGATCTGAGAAGCCCTGGCGGCCCCGGAGTGCACCCCACACCCGAAAGGACGCGGTCATGGCCACACTGCGCGAACGCAAGACCTACCGCGAACAGGTGCTCCGGGTCCTGTACGAAGCCGTCGAAGGCAACCGCCTCCTCGGCATCACCGGAGCACAGCTGCGGCGCGACCTGCACGTACCGGAACAGGATCTGGCCGCCGCCTGCACCTACCTGGCCGGCGAAGGACTGATCGCCGTCGACTGGGAACCCGGCAACACCCCCGCGATGGTCACCCTCACCCACGAGGGAATCCGGCGCATGGAGGCCGAGGAGGAAGGGACGGCCACGGGCCCGGCCTGATCCGAAAGGCACGCCATCATGTATTGATCACGAGCGTTCAGGGTCGGCCGACGTGCGCGCGGACGCGAACGCTGGGCGAACCGGAAAATGGGTGGTAGCACCCGGTCAGACCCCGTCGGCGCGCGCCGGGACCCGACCGTGGAAGCCCTGCGTGAACCGGCCCACCAGGGCATTCGGGTGGTGGAGGCCGTCGGACACGGAAGCCGTGTGGCGGGCCCGGTCGCGCGGGAGCATCCTGGAGGCCAGGCCGCCCGTGCAGCCGGACGCCAGCCCGCCGCCCGGTTGGAGGCAACAGGATGACCGTCGGAGGGCGCGGGGACCGGGACCGCTCGGAGAGCTTCGGGGAGGAACTGCTCGGGGTGTTCCTGGACCGGGCGCCCGAGCTGGCGCCGCACCTGGTCGGCCCGCTCGTCGCCGAGACGGTGGCCCGGCTGGGGGGCCGCGAACCACAGATCCTGCTCCAGGACTACGGCCAGCGACAGCTGGTCCCCCTGCCCGCCGGCGGCTTGGCCGCAGGTGATCCGCAGCCCATCGACCGGTCCGAAGCCGGCCGGTGCTTCCTGGAGTCACGCCCCGTCGAAGTCCTGACGCCCGACGGCGTGCG
The DNA here is from genome assembly GCF_000720115.1 of Streptomyces sp. NRRL F-2580. Taxonomy (GTDB): domain Bacteria; phylum Actinomycetota; class Actinomycetes; order Streptomycetales; family Streptomycetaceae; genus Streptomyces. Next base: position 21,052 of record NZ_JOIR01000007.1, on the reverse strand, counting down.
GGTCCACCTGCCCCTGCTGGACGGCGGCGACCAGGTGGGGGTCCTGGCGGTCACTCTGGGCGGGATCGACGACGACGCCCGCCGGCTCCTGCGCAGGGTCGCGGGCCTGGTGGCCGACCTGCTGGAGACGAAGAACGGCTACACCGACCTCTTCTTCCGCACCCGCCGCAGCGAACCGATGAGCGTGGCCGCGGAGATCCAGTGGTCCCTGTTGCCCCCACTGTCGATGGTGATGCCGCGCTTCGCGGTCGCCGGAGTCCTGGAGCCCGCCTACGCCGTGGCGGGGGACAGCTTCGACTACGCCCTGAACGGCGACGTCTTGCACCTCGCCATGGTCGACGCCATGGGGCACGGCCTGGACGCGGCCACGATGGCCACGGTGGCCATCGGCGCGTACCGCCACGCCCGCCGGATCAGCATCGAACTGTCCGAGATCTACCTCTTCATGGACCGGGCCATCGCCGAACAGTTCGACCCGGACCATTTCGTGACCGCGCAGATGATGCGCCTGGACACGGACACCGGACGCCTCCAGTGGGTCAACGCGGGGCATCCCGCGCCGATGCTGGTCCGCGCGCACCGCGTCGTACGCCGTCTGGACAGCCCCACGACCCTCCCCGTCGGCTTCGGAGGGGCCCAGCCACAGGTCAGCGCGGTGGCACTGGAACCGGGCGACCGCGTCCTCTGCTTCACCGACGGCTTGGTCGAAGAACACCAGAGCGGGCAGGAACAGTTCGGCGAGGAGCAGCTGATCGACTGGGTGAACCAGCTGGAGCAGGCTGACCAGGGGATCCGCGCGGTGGCCCGGGACCTGTCCCACACCCTCATGCGGGCACGGGGCGAAACCACCTCGGACGACGCGACGCTCGTCCTGTTCGAGTGGCGCGGATGACGGAAGGCCGTGACCCAACGTGCCGGCAGGGACCGTGAACAACGGTTCGGATCCGTACGACGTGGAGCTTGGCGGGCTGACCCGGCCCGGTTTTCCCTGTACCCCGTTGGGGCGAAGCCTCCGGCCGGTGGGATCAGCTGGGCTCGTTCCGAGGACGCTCTCGACATCCACGGCCTCGACCGCCGCCGCACCCGCGCCATCGTCCTCGCCGTCCTCGCCGACCCCCGCGGCGCGCAGGTGCGGGGGTGGCTTCGACCCGGCTGGGGCGTGGCCTCAGCGTGTCGGGGTGAAGCCGCCCCAGACCGAGAGGGCGCCGCGGGGACCGTTGGCGTCGACGCGGTAGCCGTCGTGCTGGGCCTCGCGCTCGCCGGCGGCGTGGTTGTACTGGCCGGCGAAGACATGCTGTCCGGCCGGGACGGTGCGGCCCGGCTTGAGAGTCCAGCGGTAGACCACTGCGCCGCCCTCGTTCTGCACGGTCACGGTGAAGTCGTCGGCGGGCAGCGTCCGCCAACTGCCGGTGCTCTGCACTCCGCCGGTCTGCGTGATGCGCAGTTCCAGGGTGAGTGCGGTGAGCGGCTGGGTGGCCTTGAGCGTGATGTTGCTCTGCGCCCAGTAGGTGTTGCTGCCCGCGTCCAAGGAGCCGGCCGACCACAGGGGCCCGTCCTGGACGTGCGCGCTGCCGGGCCGGGCCGAGCCCGCGCTGCCTGACGTCGCAGGGCTGGGGCTCGTCGAGGACGGGCGGTCCGGCGCGGTCGGGCTACCGGTGGTGGGCGCCGACGGCGTCGGGCGGGGAGTCCCGGACGCGGACGGCGCAGACGGAGCGGACGGTGCGGCGGGGGTGGCTGAGATGTCCGGCCGGTCCGGCGGGGACTCGACGATGGCGGCGACGGCGAAACCCCCGACTGCCAGAATGCCGGCCGTGGCGAGGGAGGCGAGCGCGACCCTGGGCCAGGGCCTCGTGCCTGATGACTCGCGGGGGTCGGCGGGGGCGCCGGACATGCCGCGTTCCATGCGTGCCAGGATCCGGGCGCGGTCGGGCTGGTGGGCCTCGGCGGCTGCGTGCAGCCGCCTGGTGAGCTCCTCGTTCAACGGCTCCTCCTCCCCGCCAACAGTTCCCCGGCTGCTCCTGTGCTGCCCAGCATCCGTTCCAGTTCGGCCATCCCCTTCGAGGTCTGGCTCTTCACCGTACCGACCGATATTCCGAGCGCCAGAGCGGTGTCCTTCTCCGACAGGTCGAAGGCGTGCCGCAGGACCACGCATGCCCGCTTCCGGAACGGCAACCGGTCGAGAGCAGTACGCACGTCCACCACGGCGGCCACGTCCGGACCGTCCAACGGCTCCGCGCCGCGGGACCAGAACAGGGCGATCCGGCGGCGCTCGCGAACCGCGCTGCGGATCCGTGACCGTGCCAGGTTGGCGACCACGCCACGCGCGTAGGCGAGTGGGTACTCGGCCTGGCGCAGCCGGTCCCAGCGCTGCCACAGTGCGATCAGGGCGTCCGCGGCCAGATCGTCGGCACCGTCCGCCTCGCCCGTCAGGAGATGGGCGAACCGGGCGAGTTCGGCGTAGTGGCGTTCGAAGAAGTGGTGGAACTCCGCGGACGCGTCATCGAGGACCATGTCCGTCGGTTCGCCCCCTCCGCAAATGTGTGCGCCAACATCCGAGCGGCAGCGTACCAACGCCCGTTGCGGCCCAGGGCGCTCCGATGCGCCACTCCCCGGATCCGCCACCCGGCCGCGGTGCGGTGTCAGTGCGGAGCGAACTGGACCCGGGTCGGTTGTGCGACGTTCGGCAGCAGCGCGGTCCCGTCGACCGTCAGCTGCTCCCCGTGGATGTCGGTGATCCTCATCGCGCCGCCGCACCCGCTGCCGTCGGCGGAGAGGAAGTAGTTGTACTCGGTACGAGGCAGCCTCCGCCAGCCCTTGGTGGTGCGTACCTCCAGCTGTGCGACCGGATTGCGGTGGTCGATCACCTGGATGCCGCACCAGTGGGGGTTGGACCCGGCCTTGTACCGGACGGAGATCGTGCGGGACGTCTGGGGGCTCAGCAGGCTCCAGGTGATCGGGATGCGGCCGAGCTTGGGATCGGCCAGTTTGGCGAAGGCCTGTTCGCTGAGGTCCAGTTGCCCGGGGGCGCAGGGCAGTGGGCACTCGTTGGTGATCCGGACCGTGATCGAGGCGCCGCTCGCGGCACGGACGCGCACGTAAGCGCCGCACGCCCTGGACGACTCGTAGTCGGTGGCGTTCATCGCCGCGATCATGAGGTCGTCGCTCGGGCCGAACAGGCAGGCGCCGTTGCCGTCGCCGGCGGCGTAGGCGGTGGCGACGCCCTTGTAGGTGGTGTCGGGCTGGATGCGGCCTGCCGACGGTGCCGTGCTGGACGCCGCCTGCGGGGGTGCCTTCACCGAAGGCTGGGGCGCCGCGGTGGTGGTACCGACGGCCGCAGTCGGGGTTTCCGCGGCATGCGAGCTGTCCGTCGGGGGCGCGGGGCTCGTCGGGGGCGCGGGGCTCGTCGGGGTCGAGGGCGTGGCTTCCGCCTGGGTGGCGGCGGGGGCCACCACCTCTGCCCCGACCTCGGCCTTGGGGCCGGGGAGCATGGCCGTTATCAGGCAGACGAGGACGCCCGCGGCGGTCAGCGTCACCGCCGTTCCCCTCATCAGCCTGTGTCTACGCCGGCGCTGCCGCGCGGCCTGCCGTGCAGTCTGCATGTCCGTCCGTTCGAAGATTCGAGTCGAGGTGCACTCCTTGGTCGCCGCAGGATGCGAAAAGGTTGCCGCCGGTTCCCCCCGGGGATGACGAGGAAGCCGGCACGGGCGGGTCTTCCGGGGCGGCCGGGCAGCTGCGTCCCGTATCGGTCCGCTCACTGGGCGCGGGAGTGCGGGGAAATGGGGCTGGGCGGCACGGATGCCGCGCGGAGGAGCTCCGAGTGCGCGGCGACAAGCCCCTGGTGCGCCGGGTCACTCCGTGCTCACCGCCCTGCTCGGCACTGCGGCCTCCTGGCCGGGCTGGACGAGCCGAAGTCGGACCGGATCGCCAAGGCACGGTGTCCGCGGTGGCGTCGTAGTGCTTCGGTCCGTACCCGCGATGAAAGTCCGCAAAAGGGAGGAACCCCAGCCGACGCACGGCTGGGGTTCCTCGAGGCGGTGGGTATCGGTCAGAAGGTGGAGTTGCCCGTGCCGTAAACCGCTCGTCTCGGCACTGGCAGGCCGCCCCGAATCGCGATCACCGCGGACCGGGCAGGTCAGCGCTGCAGGGTGAGGACACCCGGCCGGTACGGCAGTTGGTCGTAGGGGCCGCTCGCGGTGGGGGACTTGCCCTGGTAGAGGAACTGCAGGTTGCAGGGGTCGATGGTCATGGTCTGGTCGGGGTTGTTGCGGACCAGGTCACCGTGGCTGATGTCGTTGGTCCACGTGGCACCGCTGTTGGCCTTGCCCGCGAAGGGGTTGCTTTCACTGGCGGCCTGCGGGGTCCACGAACCGCTCAGGCTGGAGGCCGTGAACGAGCGGAAGTAGCGCTGCTCATTCGCACCCCGAGCCTCAACGATCATGAGGTACTGGTTCTGGCCCTGGACCTTGTACACCTGGGGCGCCTCGAACAGGTTTTTCACCGTGTCGCTCATGACCGTCGTGTACGCCGAGCCGAAGTTGCCCGGGAAATTCCCGATCGGCATGCTCGCCCGGTAGATGCTGCCGTTGTCACCGGCGAAGAACAGGTACATGTTCTGGTCGTCGGCGATCAGGGTCTGGTCGATCGGGGCTGCGCCCGGGATGCTGCCGGTGAACAGCGGCTGCGGCGCGGACCAGCCGTTGGGGTTGGTGGGGTCGCTCGACGTGCGGTAGATGAAGGGCCACGCACCCCACTGGTACGCCAGCACCCAGATTTTCTTGGGCGCGAAGTAGAACAGCGTGGGCGCCACCGTGGCCTGGCTCATCCCGGTCTGGCCTGCCGATGCCATGTCCGGCCAGTTCGTGAAGGGGCTGAACATCATCGAGCCGTACGACGATCCCGACACGTTCGACCCGTAGACCAGGTGCTTGCCGTTGTACACCACGCTGGTGAAGTCCTTCAGCGAGCCCCACCCGTTCGCCGGCTGCGCCAACGCACCCGTCGACGTCCACTTGTACGTCGACGGAAGCGCACACGTGCCGCCCGGCGGCGCGGGCGTCGTCGGGGTCGGCGTCCCGGACGGGCCGGTCCACTTCTGGTTGGTGCCGGACCAGCAGGAGTACAGCTGGATCTTGGTGCGATTGGCGGTGGCCGCGCCGACGGCGTCGAGGCACAGCCCGGACTGGACACCGGCGATCGTGCCGTCGGTGTTGATGTTCCACTGCTGGCCGGCGCCGCCGTTGCAGTCCTCGATGACTACCGCCGCGCCGTTGCCGGTGCCCTTGGCCAAGCCGTCCAGGCACTTGTTGCCGTAGATCATCAGCTGCTTGCCGGAGGTGTAGGTCCAGCGCTGGTTGGCCTGTCCGTTGCAGTCCCACAGCTGCGCCTGGGTGCCATTGGCCGTGGTGGAGCCGTTGATGTCGATACAACGACCGGAGGGGACGCCCTTGATCGCCCCGGTACCCGTCCCGCCGGTGGTCCCGGGGGCGGCCTTGAAGGCGTTCACGACGGCGGTGTGGGCGGCCTTGGGGTTGCCGTTGTTGTCGAACAGCAGGGGGCTTTCGCCGCTGCGCCAGGAGTCGCTGTCACGGATGCCCCATACCGTGATGCCGGTGCACCGGGCCACGGACAGACAGGCCTTGACCGTGTTGGCGTAGTGGGTGGGCGAAGCCTGGGCGATGTCCAGCTCGGTGAGCTGGACGTCGACGCCCAAGGCGGCGAAGTTGGACAAAGTGGTCTGGAAGCTGGCCGGCGGCCCGCCGGGGCCGAAGTGGCTCTGGAACCCGACGCAGTCGATCGGCACGCCGCGGGACTTGAAGTCCTTGACCATGCTGTAGACGCCCTGGGTCTTGGCGTCCGACCAGTTCTCGATGTTGTAGTCGTTGTAGCAGAGCTTGGCCGAGGAGTCGGCCGCCCGGGCGGTGCGGAACGCCTCCTCGATGAAGCCGTTGCCCAGCACGTTCTGGAACACCGAGCTGCGGTGCTGGGTGGAGCCGTCGGCGAACGCCTCGTTGACCACGTCCCAGGCGTAGATCTTGCCCTTGTAGTGGGTCATCTCGGCGGTGATGTGGTTGTTCATCACGCTGCGCAGCGTGTTCGCGTCGCCAATGGAGCTGACCCAGGACGGGAGCTGCGAGTGCCAGACCGTGGTGTGGCCGCGCATGCGCTGGCCGCGCGCCAACGCACGGTTGACGATCTGGTCGGCGGGGCCGAAGTTGAAATTGCCGCGGGACGGTTCGATGGCGTCCCACTTCATCTCGTTCTCCGGGGTGATCATGTTGAACTCCCGGTCCGCGATCGCGGCGTACTTCGGGTCGCCGAGCCTGCCGGAGGCCACAGCGGTGCCGAAGTACCTGCCCGAAGGGGCCGCCTGCGTACCGAGGTTCGCGGCTCCGGCGGAGCTGGGGAGGAGCGTCACGACACCGGCCACCAGCGCCGCGGCCGACAGCCCTATCGTCAGTGTCCGGCGACGCCGGCTGAGCCGGTGCAGGCCTTTCATGCTTCTCCTCGGGGGTCGCGGGTCACCCTGGGTGCCGTGATCGCGCGCGCATCGGCCGGTACGGCCTGATCCGCCGCGGGGTGGGTGCGGTGCAGGACGCGGGGCCGTTCCTGCGTACCGGTCGCCCGGGGTTCGTCGGTGAGTCGCGTCATGGGAAGGGCCTTCTTCAGGGGATACGTGAACGGGGAAGTCGGGGCACCTGCCACGCCGGCCCGTCACGTGAGCGGCGGGAAGGACACCCCACGAAGTGGAGGCCTCCGGACTCGCGGTCTCGTAACGAAAAAGTCGCGCCGCCCGGACGATTGCTCAGTGAGGCATCTCGCAGACAAAAAGCGTTACGCCAAGCCCCGCTGTCTGGTCGTCCCTGTGGATCGTGGTGCAGGATCACCAGCTGTCACTGCGCGACCCCGTCCGACGTGCTCAAGGAGCGGTTCTCAACCCCAGGCCCCGCGCATGATGAAGGAAGCCTGGTCGGCGAAGGCCCGAGTGCCGTCGGAGCCATCGAGCCAGACGCCACCGTCACGGTGGCGGAGGACCGATCCGGGATAGTTGTGCGCGTGCAGGGTTACCGACCCGGCGACCGCGCCGGGCTGCGGACAGAAGGTGGCGTCTTCACGGAACAGTTCGCTGCCGTCGTTGGTGCTCAGCCGTAGCCGCAGGTCACGATGGCGCAGATAGCGGCCGTCGGCGGCGCGGAAGGTGACGCACCGCGTGTCGGCAAGCCCCCGGATGACCGTGAACGTGACCCGCTGCCGTGTCTGCGCGCTGCTGGACGGGGAGACTCGCCCGAGCGTCGCGAAGTCGTCGGCATACGTCAGGTACAGGGCGGGGTCGTCCACGGACTCCAGCGACTGTGCGCCCAGCGGAACAGTGCCTGCGACGGCGGACGGACTCACCGGGGTCGGTCCGGCCGACGTGGTGGTGCCCGACGGGATCGGCGTAGGACTGCCGACCGTGGGAGCGGCGATGACGCTGGGCACCCGGTGCGCCGGTTCGGGCCAGGTCGCGTAGGTGGCGGTGCCGGCGATGAGCACCGCGCCGGTGGCGAGGCTCGCCACCGGATGAGCGGTGACCGCGAAGAGTTTGCCGATCAGCGAGCTGTGCAGACCGCCTCCCCCCGTCGCCGTGCCGACGGCGACGTGTGTCGTGGCCAGCCCGGCGGCGCTCGCGGCCGTACCCGACAGCAGGCCCTTGGCGGCCAGCGCGGCGATGAGTCCGGCAGGGACGGCCAGCGACGCGAGGCTGAGGAGCAGCAGGTCGGCCGGAACCCGTTCTGTCGTCGTCGCCATGCAGATTGGGCAGCCGCGGGTGTGCCGCGCGATCCGCTTGCGCCACACCGAGGCGCGGAGACCGTCCCAGCCGACGACGGTCTCGTCCAACTGCGGACAACGCGGGTCGGCCTCCAGCGCGGCGACGATCGTCCGGCTCAGTTCCAGCTGCTCGCGCATGCGTTGCAGGCGTACTCCGACGTGGGCGACACTGAGCCCCATCGCGGCGGCGATGTCGTCACGGCTCAGCAAGCCGGCGCATTCCTGCCACCACAGCGACAGCAGCACCCGATGGTCCGGGTCGAGCCACCGGCTGGCTTCGACAACCTGACGGCGCTCGTCCGACACATGCAGACGCAGGATCGTCAGGTCCTCAGGTTCGCCGCCGGCGTCCGGTATCTGGAGCGCCTCGTCGATGACCGTGGTCCGGCCGGCGAAGGCGCGTTGCCGCTGCCAGTGGGTATGGATCTGGCGGAGGGTGATCGACACCAGCCAGGACCGGAAGCTCTCCGGGGCACGCAGGGCAGGCAGGTCGCGCACCACGCGCAGCAGGGTTTCCTGGACGACGTCGTCAACGTCGGCATGTCCGCTCAGCGCTCGCCCGACGATGTTGTAGAGCAACGGCAGGTACGCGGCGATCAGCTCCTCGCGCGCCCGATCGTCACCGCCCTGCGCCGCGACGACCAACCTCGCGTGGTCCGCATCCATGAGCCCCATTCCGACCTCCCTCAGGGGAGCGATCCGCCGCGTACGGCGCCGCACCTTGGCGTCGGCAAGGGTATGCGGCCGAAGCCTGTGTTTTGGTCAATGGAACGGGGCCCGCGCCGACTTGGAGGTCCCGGCACCGCGCGTTGTGGGCTTGTCGGTGGTGTTCCGTGGCCGACTCCCACAGATCATCCGGGCGCGTGTCCTTCCGGGCCAAGGCCGTGGACACCAAGGGCACCAGTGCCACCCGGCCATTGGTCAACGCCTACCGCACCACGAGGTGACCTGAAAAAGAATCCGGCTCAAGGCAACCCTTTGCGGGGCCTGTTACCACAAGGAGTCGGGTCCGGCCGTTCCGGTAGCTGGATCCACTTTCCTCTGGTGGCATGCAAGGAGAACACCCCCCATGAAGAACCCCATGAACGGCGGGCGCCGCGGGCGTCACCGCCGTCGCTGGACCGCGACCAGCCTGCTGCTCGGCGTCCCCGCCATCGTCGTGCCGTACCTCCTGTTCGTGCAGGAGGACTCACAAGCGGCGACGGTCGACGGCGATGCCTACTACCGGCTGGTTTCCGTGCGCAGCGGCAAGGTGCTGGACGTCAACGGCTTCTCCACCGCCGACGGCACCCGTATCCAGCAGTGGACCGACCAGAACACCGCCAACCAGCAATGGAAGCTGAGAGCCGCCGGGGACGGTTACTACGAGCTGGTGAACCGCAACAGCGGCAAAGTGCTGGGCATAGCGGGCGATTCGACCGCCCAGGCGACCGCTGCCGAGCAGCAGACCGACAGCTCCTCCACTTCCCAGGAGTGGCGGATCGACGATGTGAGCGGTTCCGACGCCGTCACCTTCACCTCCCGCAGGAGCGGCCGGGTCCTGGACGTCTCCGGAGAGTCCACGGCCGACGGCGCGGCAGTCATCCAGTACCAGGGCAAGGGCAGCACCAACCAGCAGTGGAAGCTGGTGAAGACGGCCAAGACCCAGGCGACCGCGACCGGACCGTATGTGTGGAACAACGCCCAGGTGGTGGGCGGCGGTTACGTCACCGGGCTGGTGTTCAACCCCCGCGAGAAGGGCCTGCTGTACGCGCGCACCGACATGGGCGGCGCCTACCGCTGGGATGCCGCGGCCGAGCAGTGGATCCCGCTCACCGACTGGGTCGGCGAGAAGGACTGGAACCTGCTGGGCATCGATTCGCTGGCCACCGACCCCGTCGACCCCAACCGGTTCTACGCCGCGGCGGGCACCTACACCAACGGCTGGGCGGGCAACGCCGAGCTCCTGCGCTCCACGGACCGGGGCCGCACCTTCCAGCGCACCGCTCTGCCGTTCAAGCTGGGCGCCAACGAGCACGGCCGCGGAGCGGGCGAGCGGCTGGCGGTCAACCCCGCGGACAACGGCACCCTGCTGCTGGGCACCCGCAAGAACGGCCTGTGGCGCAGCACCGACCACGGCGTGACATGGAGTCAGGTCTCCTCGTTCCCCGTCAAGGACGGGGCGAGCAGCGGCGCGGGCGTCACCTTCGTGACGTACGGCCCGGCCGGCAGCAGGACGGTCTACGTCGGCGTCGCCGACAAGTCCACCTCCCTGTACCGCTCCACCGACGGCGGCAGCACCTGGCAGGCCGTCTCCGGGCAGCCCACCGGCGAGATACCGCAGCACGGCGTGGTCTCCGGTGACGGCTCGCTGTACCTGGCGTACGCCAACTCCATCGGCGATGCGACGGCGGGTTCGGTGTGGAAGTACACGCCCGCCGGCGGGGCGTGGAAGAACGTCTCCCCGTCCCAGGGCAACTACGGGTTCTCCGGTCTGGCCGTCGACCCGCAGAAGCCGTCCACGGTGATGGTCACCACCCTCCACCGCTGGTGGCCCCAGGACGAGCTGTACCGGAGCACCGACGGCGGCACGACCTGGAAGGCACAGGCCGCGAAATCCGAGCGGGACGCCTCCGGTGCGCCTTACGTCGGAACCGGCATCGGGCACTGGATGACCGCCCTGGCCATCGACCCCTTCGACTCCGGGCACGTGCTGTACGGCACCGGCAGCGGCATCTGGCGCAGCAAGGACGCGGGCGCCACCGACAACGGCGGCACCAGCCACTGGATCGTGGGGTCCCGGGGGCTGGAGGAGACCTCGCTGATGGACGTGGTCGCCCCGCCCGGCGGCGCCACCGTCATCTCCGCCATGGGTGACCTGGGCGGTTTCCGCCACGACTCCCTGACGAAGGTGCCCGCCGGGCGGCTGGACAACCCGATGATGATCACCAGCACCGACATCGATTTCGCCCAGTCCAATCCCTCGGCGATGGTTCGCGTCGGCCGTGGCGGCGCGCAGGACGGCGCCTACTCCACCGACGGCGGCAGCACCTGGAACGGCTTCAAGTCGGAGCCGGTGGGCAGCGCCGACAGCGGTCATGTCGCGCTCTCGGCGGACGGCTCCGCCATCGTCTGGACCGAGGCCGGTCAGGCCCCGTACCGCTCGACCGACAAGGGGGCGAGCTGGTCGAAGGTCAGCGGCCTGGGCACCGGCGCCGTGGTCGTCGCCGACCGCTCCTCGGCCAAGACCTTCTACTCACTGGCCGACGGCACGCTCTACGCCAGCACCGACGGCGGCGCGACCTTCACCGCCCGCGCCACCAACCTGCCCGCCGGCCGGCTCGCGGCCGTCCCCGGCATCGCCGGGGACCTGTGGATCTCCGGCGGCGACAAGGGGCTGCTGCACTCCACCGACGGCGGTCGCACCTTCACCACGCTCACCACGGTGCGGTCCGGCTCCGCGCTCGGCTTCGGCAAGGCCGCGCCGGGCGCCGACTACCAGGCCCTGTACCTGATCGGTACCGTCAAGGACGTCACCGGAGTCTTCCGCTCCACCGACAAGGGCGCCACCTGGCTCCGCGTCAACGACGACGCCCACCAGTGGGGCAGCATCGGCGGCGTCGGCGTCATCGCCGGCGACCCCGACACCTACGGCCGCGTCTATGTCGGCACCAACGGACGCGGCCTCCAGTACGGCGACCCGTCCTGACCCCAACGCCCGAGCGGTGCCGCAGGCACACAACGGCCTGCGGCACCGCCATGGCTGAGGGACCTCGTCTCGTCCTGCACGAGCTCCTGGGGCTGTCCGGACGACGCGCGACGAGGCGACCCCGCACCGTCAAGGCGTGGAGCAAGGGGCGGTTGGCCGGAGGGGTTGGCTCAGGCCCTCGACGGCACCACCTAGTCCTCTTTTCAGACCGGTCCCCACTGATGCGAGCCTCGAAGAAGGCGGCGCACCGGTGGATGAAGGCAGTGGCGCTGCGGAACAGACGTGTAGCGAGCGCCGGCACGAAACGCTGCACTCCAGGGGAGTCAATATCTATCCCCGCGGTCGGAGAGTTTAATGGACCCCGCAGGGAGAGTTTTTCCGCACCGCACACGATGAAGATATTTAGCGCACACAAACCGCTGCAGCGTGCTACTGTCGATCTCGGTTGCAGTTTTGGTACCCAAAAACTTCAAGCGCTCCAGTCGGCCTCCGCGCCACATTCGAGTGCTTCATATTTCCGGGTCATTTTCCGGCGGGGCATCATGGCGGCGACACGGTGTCCGTACAGTGCGGCCGCCGGTGTACTGCCCCAAAGGAGATACGACATGGCGTCTGGCACCGTGAAGTGGTTCAACGCGGCCAAGGGTTTCGGCTTCATCGAGCAGGACGGTGGCGGCGACGACGTCTTCGCCCACTTCTCGAACATCGCCGCCCAGGGCTTCCGCGAGCTGCTGGAAGGCCAGAAGGTCACCTTCGACATCGCGCAGGGCCAGAAGGGCCCGACGGCCGAGAACATCGTTCCCGCCTGACGCTGACGCGCATTTCGTAGCTGGGGCCCGCATCCCTCGGGGTGCGGGCCCCAGCTGCAAGCATTTCCCGCAGTGGTGTCACCTGCGTGACGAAGTATTCAGGGTTACAGCCTGCTCGGCGCTTCACCCGTTCGCTTTTTCTTGGTTTCGCGTCCGTATGACGCCGCCCCATCCCAGCGCATGCGCCCGTACAGAATCCCTGTAGGGCCAGAGTCGCTTTCGCATTCCATTCGGCCCGTTCTTGTGATTCCCCGTGCTGCGTTTCCGCTGCGGGAATTCCTTGATATGTGCCGCATCAAGGAAGGTTCTGAATGAACCGCACACGTACGAACGACCGTTCCTCTCGCACCCGCAGCCGCACCGGCGGCCCCGCTTTCGGCGCTGCCGCCGGTTCGGAGCGCGGCAGCCGCTTCGGCTCGTCGGCCCCGAGCCGTTCCGGAGGGCCGAGCCGTTCCGGAGGTCCGAGCCGTTCCGGAGGTCCGAGCCGCTCCGGCGGCTACGGCCGCCGGCCCGCCGCGATCCAAGGCGAGTTCGCCCTGCCGAAGACGATCACTCCCGCGCTGCCCGCCGTCGAGGCCTTCGCCGATCTCGACATGCCGGCCGAGCTGTTGGCCGCCCTCGGCGCGCAGGGGCTGAGCGTGCCGTTCCCGATCCAGGGCGCCACCCTGCCCAACACCCTCGCAGGCCGCGACGTCCTCGGCCGCGGGCGCACCGGCTCCGGCAAGACCCTCGCCTTCGGCCTCGCGCTGCTGGCCCGTACCGCCGGACAGCGCGCCGAGCCGCGCCAGCCGCTGGCCCTGGTCCTCGTCCCCACCCGCGAGCTCGCCCAGCAGGTCACGGACGCCCTCACCCCGTACGCCCGCGCCGTGAAGCTGCGCCTGACCACGGTCGTCGGCGGCATGTCGATCGGCAAGCAGGCCGGAGCGCTGCGCGGAGGCGCGGAGGTCGTCGTGGCCACGCCCGGCCGGTTGAAGGACCTCATCGACCGGGGTGAATGCCGGCTGAACCAGGTCGCGATCGCCGTCCTGGACGAGGCCGACCAGATGGCCGACATGGGCTTCATGCCGCAGGTCACCGCCCTGCTCGATCAGGTGCGCCCGGAGGGCCAGCGGATGCTGTTCTCCGCCACCCTCGACCGCAACGTCGACCTGCTGGTCCGCCGCTACCTCACCGACCCGGTCGTGCACTCGGTGGACCCCTCGGCCGGTGCGGTGACGACGATGGAACACCACGTGCTGCACGTCCACGGCGCCGACAAGCACCGTACGACGACGGAGATCGCGGCGCGCGAGGGCCGGGTGATGATGTTCCTGGACACCAAGCACGCCGTGGACCGGCTGACCCAGGACCTGCTGAACAGCGGTGTCCGCGCACCGACCCCAAGGACTACCTGCACCGCGGCGGCCGCACCGCCCGCGCCGGCGAGTCCGGCAGCGTCGTCACCCTGGTCACGCCGAACCAGCGCCGCGACATGACCCGCCTCATGCAGGCCGCCGGCATCACCCCGCAGACCACCCAGGTCCGCTCCGGCGAAGAGGCCCTGAACCGCATCACCGGCGCCCAGGCCCCCTCCGGCGTCCCCGTCGTCATCACCGCACCGGTCGTCGAACGCGCCAAGCGCAGCACCGCTTCCCGGGGCAGGCGCCGGCCCGCTTCGACGGCCCGGCGCGTGAGCGTGCGGCAGTCCGCCTTCGATGCGGCGGCCTGAGAAGCACTTGATCAGGAAACTGACCCATCTCTGCAGGAGGCACGTTTTGACGCTGGTCCAGATGCAGCCCCGCTCGGCGAACACCAACCCTGTGCACCGGACGGTGGACGACGCGATGGAGGCGGCCGGTCCACAGGTCTATGACGACATGACGGTCGAGGTGGCCCTGGCCGTCATGGCCGGCGCCCGCGCGGGTCATCTGCTCGTCTGCGACGAGGACGGCCTGTGCACCGGGCTGGTCACCCAGGGCCGGCTCGCCGCCATCCGCGACAGCGCGGCGTACACCGACCGGGTCCGTCTCCGCGACGTGCTGGGGGACCGCGGGCCGGTCGCCTCACCCGCGACCACGATGGCCGAAGCCGAACACGCGATGCGCTACCGCCGGCTCGATGCCCTGCCGGTCGTCGATGACCAGGGCAGTGCTCTGGGCGTCCTCGCCCTTGCCCGCTGAACCGCCTCACCACGGCACGACCGTCCCCCCTTCTTCTTCCTGTGAGGCAACATGCGCTGTGTCATCGCCCGTTTCCCGTTCGACCTGACCAAGAGCGGTGTCCTGGAGTCGATGAAGGGCATCAAGCCCGAGCAGGTCGTCGGCGAGTCAGTGATCATCGGGCGCCGTACCTACCCCGCCAAGCAGGTCGGCCAGGTCATCACTCGGCAGGACCGCCGTGACTTCAGCGCCGGTGAAGTCCTCCGGGCCATGACCCAGCTCGGGTTCACCTGCCGCAGCCTCCCCCGGGCCGCCGTGCCCACGCGCGTCCTCAGCCCGTTCCAGCAGGCTTCCGCGATGCTCGGCATCCCGGTGACCGTCTGACGGACAGGACCGGCGCGAGCCGACACCCGAACAGCGAGGAGGGCCCGACCGGCACGTGCCGGTCGGGCCCTCCCGCATACCCGGGGGTTACGCGAATGTGGGGTCAGTGGTCGGAGTAGCTGAAGTCGCCCATGGTCCAGGCGCTGACATCCGCGATCGAGACGCGATACATCCCACCCGTCTCCGGGATCCCCACCGTGCCCTGAAGGATGCGGGCCACGTGGAAGTGCAGATGGGTGGGCGGCCCCTCTTGGGGCGTCGTGGCGGTGAAGATGGCGGCGAACTCGCCCAGGCGGGCGGAGTCCGTCAGGACCTCCGACACCCGCTGCCTCCACACGGCTTCGGGTGCCAGCCGACCGGTGATGACAGCGCCACCGGTGACAACGGTCAGGGACATCTGATTGCTCTGCCCGGACTCCACCAGGGTGGCAACGTCAACGAGCAGCTCGTCAGGCTTCGACATGGGAGCCGATTTTATGCACCGGCCGTCCCGTTCTCTCGACCGGGAGGACTACTGGCCCCTGGCTATCTGATCCCTGCGCCCCCGCCCCCACTGCACGCCAACCCGACTCAGATTGCGTCTGGGCCGACCGCGAAGCTCTGCTCTCCTCGGCGGGGACGAAAATCTATGACGGCCGAGGTAGACATTGGGCAGTGACGTGGGTACGGTTTCTCTCGTAGCCCAGAGAGACCGCAGGGCCCGGCACAGATGAACTGCCGGGCAGCAGTACCCGCAGTACGCAGTACCCGCAGTTGCATTCGCATGACGGTGCGGTGGTGGAGTTCCGAAGCCAGGGTTGTTGCAGGACGGCGACGGGACTGACGACCGGACCGGGTGGCCCGCAGTCATCAGGGGCCGCCGTGAAGTAAGTGAGCAGCACCTCGGTGAAAGCGTCGGCTGCGGGCGCGCGCACCGGGAAGTTCGGCAGTGGGGTTCCAAGCCAGAGCAGACGCAGGACGGGCAACGGGGCTGGCTGCCGAAGAGTGGCGCTGACGCAGGCCACCAGCAGGACGCGCAGTCTCTCCCGTTTGTAAGCAGTTGATCACCGAGGGAAGAACGGAGGAGTTGAGGCGCCATCAGGATCGCCCGGGCGGAAGTTGAGCCCGGGTACCGCAGGACATCGATAGTGAGGTGGTCTCCGGTCGAGCAACCGCGATCCCCGCACAGCCTGTCCCCGTTCGGACAGGTAGGCGGAAACAGTAGGCCGGCGCAGGACTAGGGCCGGCAGATGGTGTAGCAGTTCCTTCGGGGCCCTGGTGTCGTACGCGCCAGGGCCCCTCTCCGTGTTCCGACCCCTTTCCCTACCTGTTTCGCAGTGAGGTGCGATGACAGCAGACGATCCGTTCGGCCGTCTCGACGACGACGGCTACCCCGCCTACACGATGGGCCGGGCCGCCGAGATGCTCGGCACCACCCAGGGCTTCCTCCGCGCCATCGGCGAAGCCCGCCTCATCACCCCACTCCGCTCCGAGGGCGGCCACCGCCGCTACTCCCGCTCCCAACTGCGGATCGCCGCCCGCGCCCGCGAACTCGTCGACCACGGCACCCCCATCGAGGCGGCCTGCCGGATCGTGATGCTCGAAGTCCGACTCGAAGAAGCGCAGCGCGTCAACGCCGAGTACCGTCGCGCAGCGGCCGAGGTGCATCCACGGACAGCGGCCTGAGGCGGGCGCGCCCGCCGGTTTCGGCGGGCGCGCCCCACCCGTGCATGTCGGGTCGCGACGCGTGCTCGTTTCCCTCTGGTGACAGCCTGCTGTCGGCGTGTAGCGTCTGCGTCAGCTGTCGTGGTTCGGAAGTTCCCCTTGCCCGCGCGTTCGGCGTGGGCGTTTTGCTGTGCTGTGCCGCAGGAACCAGGGCGATCACCTCCGCCTTCCGCATGGAGCGGGAGGCGTCCATCGACTGGAAGGCATGAGACATGGCTACGGGAACTGTGAAGTGGTTCAACGCGGAGAAGGGCTTCGGCTTCATCGCCCAGGACGGCGGCGGCCCGGACGTGTTCGCCCACTACTCCGCGATCAACTCCTCGGGCTTCCGTGAGCTCCAGGAGGGCCAGGTCGTGACGTTCGACGTCACCCAGGGCCAGAAGGGCCCCCAGGCCGAGAACATCAACCCGGCCTGACCTTCACCACCCGCGGGCGCGGAGACCGGCGCGTAAGGCTGCCCCGCAGCCCGTACCGCCCGACCTGAACAGCGGACGCCTGCGATGTCGGCGGGATCCGCCGCGTACCGAATCAGGGCCGCGCAGCTGTTGCTGCGCGGCCCTGATCTGTGTCCAGGCCGGGGCCCGGCCCCGCTGCCCCGCATCCTCGAACAGCTGCGCGGCGTCGGCCCGGTGCGGTTCGTGTTCCGAGGTCAGGTGCTGCGCCGGTCGCGGCTGTCCTGGCGGAGGTGGTCGGTGTGTCGGGTCATGGCGTCGAGGTGATCGACGAGAGCCGAGTCCTCGGGGCGCAGGTGAGGCCGGGTGTCGGTCAGGGGCCGGACGAGGCGGGCTGCGTCGTTGTCGGCCAGGGCCCGGTTCAGTTCGCCGACGGCCGCCGCGGCGGCGTCGGGAAGGTCGGTGAGGGCGGTGATCTGGCCGGCGAGCCGGCGCAGGTCGGCCGCGTTGTCCCGGGCCCAGGCCGTGACGGCGCGGTCTGCGGCACGTGTGTCGCGGGTGGCCTGGACGCGTTCCTCGCCCGTGCTTCCGGCCGTGCCGGGGCGCAGGCGCAGGTAGCGGCGTTCGGCGGCCTGGCGGCTCGCGACCCCGAGGGGTCCGGCGAGGTCGGCCCAGCTCGCGCCCTGGCCCCGGGCTGTTTCGATCAGGCCGCTCTCCCAGCCGGCGAGCTGTTCACGGATCTCGCGCAGCATCAGCAGCGCGGCCAGCGCCGGGTGCGGGCCCGCGCCTGTCGGCTCGGTCGGGGGCGTTCCGGCAGAGGAACGCTGCGCGTGCCTCACGGCCTGGTCGATCGCGTCCAGTGCTGCGGCGGCGGCCGGGAAAGGGATCGGCTCGGGCGGCTCAGGGGCCTCGTTCATCACGGTCTCCAGTCTGTCACCCTCCGGATGACTGCTTGCTTGTCATCGTTCCGATGACATGTTACAACGGAAGCACGTTGAAGCGCATGGGCAGTTCCTGCCTGAACCAACTGGAGGTGTTTCGCGATGTTGATGCGCACTGACCCGTTCCGCGAGATGGACCGGATCGTCCAGCAGCTGTCGGGTACGTCGGGTACCTGGTCGAAGCCGTCCGTGATGCCGATGGACGCCTACCGGCAGGGCGACGTGTACGTGATCGCCTTCGACCTCCCCGGCGTGAGCACCGAGGCGATCGACATCGACGTCGAGCGGAACATGCTGACCGTGAAGGCCGAGCGCCGGCCCGCGGGGAAGTCCGACGGTGTGCAGATGGAGCTCTCCGAGCGGCCCCTGGGCGTCTTCTCCCGCCAGGTCATGCTGGCCGACACCCTCGACACCGAGCACATCGAAGCCGACTACGACGCGGGCGTCCTGACCCTGCGGATCCCGATCGCCGAGCGGGCCAAGCCCCGCAAGATCAGCATCGGCGGCGAATCCGGCCGCAAGCAGATTTCCGGCTGAACAGCCTGGCACCAGCGGCGGAGGACGGGGAACCGATCCCCCTCCGGCAGCCCGTCCTCCGCGCCCCTCCTCGTCCCTTCACCCCTCCCCTGAGGTGACGTGATGTCGATACGCAGGGAGGCGTTCCTGGCCCACGTCCGGGAACGCGGCGAGTACCAGACCCCACAGGAAGCCGAACGCGTGGCCCGCGTCGTCCTGGCCCTGCTCGGCGCGCACTTGGCCGGCACCATACGAGCCGAACTCGCGGCCCGGCTCCCCGAGACGTACGCCCTGATCCTCCTCAATCCCCTGCAGGCCGCCGAACCGCTCTCCCCCGAACGCTTCGTCCGCGCGACCGCGGCCTGGATCGAAGGCGCCACCGAGAAGACCGCCCTGTGGGACATCGGCGCGGTCCTGTCCACCGTGGCCGCCGCGGCGGGTGACGTCCTCATGCGCGAGGTCCTGCTCCAGCTCCCGCCCGGCTACGACCTCCTCTTCGGCCACCCCCAGCCCACCTGACCAGCGCCGACGGCCGGAACCCGAACCTTCGAAGAGAAAGGCAACCGCAGCACCATGTACGACCAGCCTCGACCGAACCGGCCCACCCCCGCCATGACGTTCGACCAGATGCTGGAACGCGTCCGCTACGAGGGCGCCTACCCCACCCGCGAACGCGCGGAAGAAGCCGTCCGCACCGTTCTTGCCGCGCTCGGCCGCCAGGTCACCGGTGACGAGCGCGTCGACCTCGCCCAGTGCCTGCCCGTCGAAGCCGCCCTCGCCCTGACCGCGCAGATCCCCGAGACCGAGCAGCTCACCGGCTGGGGCTTCGTCAAGGACCTGGCCGCCCGAACCGGCGTGAGCCCGGCCATCGCCCGCTGGGACACCGGCGCCGTACTCGCCACCGTCGCCGCGCTCGCCGGACCCGACCTCCTTGCCCGCGTCCTCCAGCGACTCCCCGACGACTACGCCCTCCTCTTCGGACAGGCGCAACTGCGCCGGCCTCAGCGCGCCGCCGCCTGACCGGAGCCGGCTGCGCGCGGACATGCAACGGGGCCGGGACCGCTCCTGCGGTCCCGGCCCCGTGCACACGAGCGGTCAGTGCTTGAAGGTGTCCTTGATCTTTTCCTTGGCCTCGCGGGCATCGCCCTTGGCCTGCTCCGCGCGGCCCTCGCCGGTCAGCCGCTCATTGCCCGTCAGGCGGCCAGCGGTCTCCTTGAGCTTGCCCTTGGCCTGCTCGCCCTTCGCCTCGGCCTTCTGCTCACCAGACACAGCTGATCACTCCCTGTTCGTCGGAAAGGACTTACAGAACCCCGTATGACCGGTGGGAGCCCTCCTAAACAGACGGGCCGGCCATGGTGACGAGCCGGGACCGCGTCAGGCCGGCTCGGTCAGGACGTGGCCGGCGTCGGGGAGATCGTGGACGTGAGCGGCCGCACCCTCCAGCGGCAGGAGAGGGCGCAGGGGACAGTCAGCCGGTGTGTGGTCGTGGTCGACTTCCCAGGTGGGCAAGGGTGCGGCGGGGGCGCAGCTGGTGGAGACGGCGTAGAGGTTGCCGAAGCAGCCCCGGCACACCAGTGCAGCGTGGTTCACGTGAGCGCCTCCGGTCGAACCGACTCGGCTGCGCCCTCCACGGGGCGGGGCTCCCCGCCAGGTGGAGCCGACCTTCGGCACGCTTGTTCCGGAAGACGGCTCACCGCTCTGCGCTTGCCGCTGCCGACCTGTGCGCCGCGGCAGGAGTCCGTCCAATGATCGTCCGTCACGTTCGTCAAAACGATTCTTCCCTCCTCCAGGACACCGTTTCCGCTGTGCCGCGACGGTCTCGGCCTGGCAGAGACGAACTGCCGGGCAGCAGTACCCGCAGTACGCAGTACCCGCAGTTGCAGTTCGCAGGACGGTGCGGTGGTGGAGTTCCGAAGCCAGGGTTGTTGAAGGACGGCGACGGGACTGACGACCGGACCGGGTGGCCCGCAGTCATCAGGGGCCGCCGTGAGCAGTACCGCAGTAAACGCAGTGGCAGTACCCGTAAGTGCAGTGCGCAGTACCCAGCAGTGAAGTAATGAGCAGCACCTCGGTGAAGGCGTCGGCTGCGGGCGCGCGCACCGGGAAGTTCGGCAGTGGGGTTCTAAGCCAGAGCAGACGCAGGATGGGCAACGGGGCTGGCTGCCGAAGAGTGGCGCTGACGCAGGCCACCAGCAGTACGCAGTAGCGCAGTACCAGCAGTACCAGCAGTAAGCAGTAAGCAGTTGATCACCGAGGGAAGAACGGAGGAGCCGAGCACCATCAGGATCGCCCGGGTGGAAGTTGAGCCCGGGTACCGCAGGACATCGATAGTGAGGTGGTCTCCGGTCAAGCAACCGCGATCCCCGCACACCCGGCAGCATCTCGGTCGGGTCGGCGGAAACACAGGGTCGGCGCAGTATCAGGGCCGACAGATGGTGTAGTAGTTCCTTCGGGGCCCTGGTGCCGTACGGCACCAGGGCCCCTCCACGCGTTCCATGAGAGAGGTTCAATGACAGCAGACGACTCGTTCGGCCGTCTCGACGACGACGATTACCCCGCCTACACCATGGGCCGGGCGGCAGACATGCTCGGCACCACCCAGGGCTTCCTCCGTGCCCTCGGAGAGGCCCGCCTGATCACCCCGCTCCGCTCCGAGGGCGGCCACCGCCGCTAC
>NZ_JOIR01000006.1 GCF_000720115.1 Streptomyces sp. NRRL F-2580 | reverse complement strand
AACCGGACCCGAACCGCAGCAAGCTCCCCAGCCCTCATACCAACCAGCGAACTACCAGAGGCCCAACGTGACAAGGCCAGCTAACAAAGCCCTACTAGTGCGCCGTGCGGCCCGCGTACTGCCTGCAAGAACAGCATCGGCGAAGGGGCAGGGTATGGACGTGTTCTGCGGGATCGACTGGGCGGAGGGACATCACGACGTCGCGATCATCGGCCACACCGGCAAGCTGCTGGCCAAGTGCCGTATCAACGACGACCTGGACGGCTACCAGCTCCTGCTCGACCTCCTGGCCGAGCACGGCGACAATGCCGAGTCGCCGATCCCGGTAGCGATCGAGACCAGTCGCGGGCTGCTCGTCGCCACTCTGCGGACCGGCCCGCGGTAGATCTTCGCGGTCAACCCGATGGCCGCCTCCCGATACCGGGACCGGCACGGTGTGAGCCGCAAAAAGTCCGACCCGGGCGACGCTCTGGTCTTGGCGAACATCATCCGCACGCGGCGCAGCTGCCGACGTGGAAGCTCCGGCTGATGATGACCAACGCGGGCCGCAAGCGCGGCATCACCGAGGACGCGGGGCGGCTCTAGACCTTGTTCCGGCAGCTGCCCCTGGTCGAGGGGAGTTTGGTCCGTGACGGGTCCGGAAGAGTCGGCCGGGATCGGGAGATGGGTGGGAGGAACGGGGAGGAACGGTGTCAACCGTGAATCGCTTGAAGCGGGTCGAGCTGACGGCGCATGCCGGGCAAAAGCCCAGCTCAGGCGCCGTCTCTCGTGGGCTTAGAAGAGGCCGAGGCGCTTGGGCGAGTACGAGACCAGCATGTTCTTCGTCTGCTGGTAGTGCTCCAGCATCATCTTGTGGGTCTCGCGCCCGATGCCGGACTGCTTGTAGCCGCCAAAAGCAGCGTGGGCCGGGTAGGCGTGGTAGCAGTTCGTCCAGACCCGGCCCGCCTGGATCGCGCGGCCGGCGCGGTACGCCGTGTTGATGTCGCGGGTCCAGACGCCCGCGCCCAGGCCGTACGCCGTGTCGTTGGCGATGCGTACGGCGTCGTCGAAGTCCTGGAAGGAGGTCACCGACACCACCGGGCCGAAGATCTCCTCCTGGAAGATCCGCATGCGGTTGTCGCCCTCGAAGATGGTCGGCTGGACGTAGTAGCCACCGGCAAGATCGCCGCCGTGGTCGATGCGCGCGCCGCCCGTGAGGACCTTCGCGCCCTCCTGCCGGCCGATCTCCACGTACGACAGGACCTTCTTCAGCTGCTCCTCGGAGGCCTGCGCGCCGATCATCGTGTCCGTGTCCAACGGGTGCCCCGGCACGATCAGTTCGGTCCGGGCCACGGCCGCGTCGAGGAAGTCCCCGTACCGGCCCCGCTCGATCAGCGCGCGCGACGGGCTCGTGCACACCTCGCCCTGATTGAGCGCGAACATGGCGAAGCCCTCCAGGGCCTTGTCGCGTAGGTCGTCGTCCGTCGACCAGATGTCGTCGAAGAAGAGGTTCGGGCTCTTGCCGCCGAGTTCCAGGGTGACCGGCTTCAGGTGCTCGGCCGCGTACTGCATGATCAGCCGCCCGGTGGCGGTCTCGCCGGTGAAGGCGATCTTCGCCACGCGCGGGCTGGACGCGAGCGGTTTGCCGGCCTCCTCACCGAAGCCGTTGACGATGTTCACCACGCCCGCCGGGAGCAGGTCGGCCACCAGGCCCAGCCAGTAGTGCACCGACGCCGGGGTCTGCTCGGCGGGCTTCAGCACCACCGTGTTCCCGGCGGCCAGTGCCGGGGCCAGCTTCCACACCGCCATCAGGATCGGGAAGTTCCACGGGATGATCTGGCCGACCACGCCCAGCGGCTCGTGGAAGTGGTAGGCGACCGTGTCCTCGTCGATCTGGCTGAGCGCCCCCTCCTGCGCGCGCAGCGCCCCCGCGAAGTAGCGGAACTGGTCGATCGCGAGGGGGATGTCGGCGGCCAGCGTCTCGCGGATCGGCTTGCCGTTCTCCCAGCTCTCGGCGAGGGCGAGGGACTCCAGGTTCTGCTCCATCCGGTCCGCGATCCGCAGCAGGAGCGTCGACCGCTCGGTGATGGAGGTCCGCCCCCACGCGGGCGCGGCCGCGTGCGCCGCGTCCAGCGCCCGCTCCACGTCCTCGGCGCTGCCGCGCGCGACCTCGGTGAAGGGCTGCCCGTTGACGGGGGAGGGGTTGTCGAAGTACCGGCCGCGGGCGGCCTCGACGTACTCGCCGCCGATGAAGTGGTCGTAGCGGGACGCGTACGACATGAGCGACCCCTCGGTACCGGGCGCAGCGTAACGGGCCATGGTGTCCTCCCCTTTGCCGGGCGCCGGCCACCGTCGGACGGCGCTCGAACGGAGGCTAGGAGCCGGCAGGTTGCGGATACGTTGCACGCCGTCCACGACGCCGCGCCGCCACCGCCACACCGTCCCCTCGCGCACCGAGCTCACGGTCCAGGGCGCGTAGGCGGGCCAGCGCGGCCGACCGGTCCGCCGGCGGCAGCGCCGCCGCCAGAGCCCGCCACGCCTCCGGGTCGTCCGCGCCCCACGGGCTGCACACCCAGTCGGTCAGCAGCCCCGCATCGGCCCGGGCGATCACGGCCGCCCGCGCCTGGTCCTCGATCCGCCGGCGCAGCCGGACGATGCCGGGCGCCGTGGAGGCCGGCAGCAGCGGCCCGGGGTAGTGGTGGAGGGCCGCGGAGACCGCTCCGGCCGCCAACTGCCGGGTCAGGGCGGTGAAATCGGCGGCCAGCGGACCGGCCGCGCGGTAGGGGCGCGAGAGCGGCGCCCCGGGCCCGAGCAGGGCGCGCAGCCGGGACATCTCGGCGCGCAACGTCACCGGTGACACCGACTCGTCCTCGTACAGGGCGACCGCCAGCTCCTCGCCCGACAAGCCCTCGGGATGGTGCGCGAGCAGGGCCATGATCTCGCTGTGCCGCCGGCCGAGCCGGATCCTGCGCCCGCCCGTGACCAGGAGTGCCTCGTCCTGGCCGAGGGCCGTCAGGCTGTCCCCGGCGGCCCGCGGGCCGGGGGCGAGCAGCGTCAGCTGGGCCTCCGCCGCCCGGGCCACCGCCTGCACGAAGGCAAGGGAGTGGGGGTGGGCGAGGCCGTCGCCGCCGGTGATGTCCACCGCGCCCAGCACTCTGCCCGTCCGAGGATCCCGCACAGGGGCCGCCGCACAGGTCCACGGGTGCACCCGGCGGCTGAAGTGCTCGGCACCGAACACCTGCACCGGCTCGCCCACCGCGACCGCCGTACCCGGCGCGTTGGTGCCCATCGCCGTCTCCGCCCAGCGCGCACCCGGCACGAAACCGAGCCGCTCCGCCCGCCGCAGCGTGCCCGGTTCGCCCTCCACCCACAACAGGCTGCCGCGCGCGTCGCACACCGCCAGCAGATGCGCCCCGTGCGCGGCGAAGGCCCCGACGAGGTCCCGGAACAGCGGCATCGCCCGGGCCAGCGGGTGCTCCTCGCGGTACGACCGCAGCTCCGCCTCCGCCAGCTCCACCCGGGGCGCACACTCCGGGCTGAGCCGGGCCCGCGCACACCGCCGCCAGGACCGCGCGATGACCGCCCGGACCGGCGCCTCGACCCGCCCGTCCCGCGTGAACGCCGCATGGGCCCGCCGCAGTTCGCGCGTGCGCACGGCCGGATCGGCCCCGCCCGGCAACGCCACGGACGGATCGCCCATGTCACCCTCCCGTCGTGCCGCGGAACCCGGAGCGCTCCGGAGCGCTCCATCGTCGTACCGGCTGCGGACCCCGGCAAGCCGTACGCCGGCCACCGCCTCCCCGCCACCTCGGCCAACCCCTCGGGCCGCCGGGCCGGTCCTGCCGTACCGCGTCGGCCGGTTCTTGACGAAGCCTCACCCGGCGGGCCGGGCCTCCAGTGCCGAGGCCGGGTCCGGGGCCGAGGGGCCCGCCGGGACCCACCGGTCCGCCTCGCGGCGGTACGGCCACCAGCGCCCCTCCCGGCCCAGCCGGAGCTGGCGGCCGGTACCCGCCTCCGTCCAGCGGGCGCGGACCCGGCGGAGCACCGGCGCCTCCTCGTCCGCCCAGGCCGCGGCCAGGGCCGCCCGGGCACGGGCCAGCGTCGTCCGGTCCGGCGTCCAGTCCTCCTCCAGCGCCGCCAGGCCAGGGGCCGCACCGAAGCCCCAGGCGAGTACGGCCAGCCGCATGTCGGCCCGGCTGCGTCCGGTAGCCGCGGCCAGGCGGGAGCGGACCCGGACGTCATCGGCCTCGGCCGTGAGGCGTACGGCGTCTTCGGCAAGCGTGAGCGGGGCCGGCGCGGCGCGGTCGGCGTGGCCCGGAGCCAGCGCCTCCGCCAGCAGCCGGTACGCCTCGCTCGCGGCCGCCTGCGCCAGGAACTCCACCGCGTCCACGTCGAGTTCCGGTTCGGCTTCGCCCTCGGTGTCCAGGGTCGGCGGCTGCCCCGGCGCGTCCGGCGGCCGGGGCGGCGGGGGCAGCGGCGGCAGCAGTCCCTGCGCCTCGTACGCCTGCGCCGCCGGCACACCCGCGTCGGCGGCCGGCACCCGCGGGGCCGCCGCGCCCGCCGTGCTCCGCTCCTCCAGCTCGTCCACCAGCTCCCGCTCGTCCCGGCCGCGCAGGAGCAGCAGCACGAACGGGTCCTCGTCCAGCAGCCGGGCCACCTGGTAGCAGAGCGCGGCCGTGTGCGGGCAGTGGTCCCACTCGCCGCAGTCGCAGCGCGGATCGAGGTCCCCTATGTCGGGCAGCGGGTCCACCCCGGCGGCCGCCGCGTCCTCGGCCAGCTCCGGCGGCACCTCCCGGTCCAGCAGCGCCGCGATGTACCCCGACTCCGCGGCCGCCAGACCCAGCAGCCGGTCCCATTGCGCTTCCGTGAACTCCTGGACCAGCACGTCCGTGCGGTGCGCCGTGCCGTCCCGGTCGCGCACCACCGCGGTGAGCCCGCCGGGGCGCACCGAGACCGCGCCCACCGCGCCCGAGCGCGCGTACCGGCGTCCCTGCCGGACCTGCTGCCCGTCGAGCGCGCTGTCTTCCAGGGCGCGCAGCCAGGCGTGGCCCCACCAGGTGCGGGCGAAGGCGCGGCCCGGGGCGGGCGGGAGCGCGGGGAACGTCTTCTCGTGCCGCCCTTGCGGGTCGCGGGTGTTCATCGCTCACTCCCCGTGGGGCGCGCGGAGCGCCACGAGTTCGGCCAGTTCGGCATCGGTCAGTTCGGTCAGCGCGCCCTCGCCGCCCGCGAGGACGGAGTCGCGCCTTCAGGGACAGCAGGAACACGGGGACCTCGCCCGCCTGGAAACGGTCGACGAGCTCCTCCCGGCGCGGCACCGGCGTCCCGCCGTGCAGCAGCTGCGAGGTGATCCCGCGCGCGGCGAGGTGCTTCTCCAGGATCCTGGCCATCGCCACGTACTGGGTGAAGACGAGGACCGAACCGCCCTCCGCCAGGATCGTGTCGAGGAGTTCGTCGAGGAGCTCCAGCTTGCCGGAGCGGGCGCCGGCGCCGGCGGTCCGCCGGTCCCCGTGCTCCCCGGAGCCGTGCTCGCCGAGGAAGTGGGCCGGGTGGTTGCAGATCTGTTTGAGGGAGGTCAGCAGTTTGACCACCAGACCGCGCCGCTCCATCCCGTCCGCTTCGGAGATCGCGGCGAGGGTCTCGCGTACGACGGCCTCGTAGAGCGCGGTCTGTTCGCGGCTGAGGGACACGGTGTGGTCGGTCTCGGTCTTGGGCGGCAGCTCGGGTGCGATGCCGGGGTCGGACTTCTTGCGCCGGAGCAGGAACGGCCGTACGAGCGCGGACAGCCGGGCCGCGGCCTGCGGGTCGCGGCCGCTCTCGACGGGTTCGGCGTAGCGGGAGCGGAAGGTGCCGAGGCGGCCGAGGAGCCCGGGCGTGGTCCAGTCGAGGACGGCCCACAGTTCGGAGAGGTTGTTCTCGACGGGGGTGCCGGTCAGCGCGACGCGGGCGCGGGCCGGGAGGGTGCGCAGGGCTTTGGCCGTGGAGGAATGCGCGCCGAAACCGCCGGACCCGCCGGAACCGCCGGAACCGCCGGAACCGCCGGAACCGCCGGAACCGCCGGAACCGCCGGAACCGCCGGAACCGCCGGAACCGCCGGAACCGGCGGAATCGGTCAGGCCCGTGAGGCTGCGGCCGGGACCGTGGAAGCGGCGTACGGGGGTGCCGGGCGCGAACCTCTCGATCTCCCGCTGCCAGTTGCCCAGCAGCGAGGCCGGGCACACCACCAGGGTGGGCCCGGCGGTGGCGGGGTCCTCCCGGTTGCGGTGCAGGTGGAGCGCGATGAGGGTGACGGTCTTGCCGAGGCCCATGTCGTCGGCGAGACAGGCGCCGAGCCCGAGCGAGGTCATCCGGGCCAGCCAGCGCAGGCCGCGCAGCTGGTAGTCGCGCAGGGTGGCCCGCAGCTCGGGCGGTGCGGCGAGGTCGTCGTCGGCCGGTGGATCGGCGGTGAGCCGCGCACGCAGCCGCTCCAGCACACCGGTGGCCTCCACGTCGACCCGCTTGCCCCCGATCTCCGCCGACCCGGTGAGTACGGCGGCCAGCGCGTCCGCGGCCGCGACGTCGAGGTCCTGGTGGGCGCGGGCCCGGCGGGCTTCGGCGGGGTCGATCAGGACCCACTGGTCGCGCAGCCGGACCAGGGGCCGCTTCGCCTCGGCGAGGTGGTCCAGTTCGGCGCGGGTGAGGTCGCCCTGGTCGCCGAGGGCGTGGCGCCAGCTGAAGGAGAGCAGGGACCCGGGGGAGAGCAGACCGGAGGGGAGGCCGGCCCCCACGTGGTGAGGGGAGCCCGAGGGGTGGGGAGAGCCCGCGGGGTCGGGGGAGCCCACGACGGCGCGGGTGCGCAGGTCGCGGGCGAGCCCGCGCGGCCAGTGCACCGGGACCCCCTCGGCGGCCAGCGCGGCGGCGGCCTCGCCGAGCAGCTCCGTGACCTCCTCGTCGGCGAGCTCGACGGCGTCCGGCACGGCCGCGCCCAGCAGCGGGGTCAGCGCGGGCCACAGCCGGGCGGCGCGGCGCAGGGCGCG
The DNA here is from genome assembly GCF_000720115.1 of Streptomyces sp. NRRL F-2580. Lineage (GTDB taxonomy): Bacteria > Actinomycetota > Actinomycetes > Streptomycetales > Streptomycetaceae > Streptomyces. Next base: position 229,325 of record NZ_JOIR01000006.1, on the reverse strand, counting down.
GAGGGCGTCCATCCGGGCGCCGGGCGGGAAGGCGGTCGCGGCGGCTCCGGATCCGGCCCAGACGTCTGCGGCATCGGCGACCAGGGCGGAGTCGGCCTGGCCGTGCATCTGGAGGACGGCACGGAAGGAGGGCCCGCCCGCTGCGGGGGCTCGACCGGCCCCGCCCTGGTCGCGGGCTTGGTCGGGGGTGTGACCGAGGCTCTGGTCGAGCTCGATCCGCAGGGAGATCCGTACCCCGGCGTCATGGCCGGCGGCCACCTCGGCGGCCCAGTCGCGCAGCTCGGGGTGGCGGCGCGGTGGCCGGGCGGCGAAGGCGGGCCCGCCGGCGGCCTCGGCGGCGGCGGGGGAGCGGGGGAGGGTGTCGGCGACGGCATCGAGGAAGGCACGCAGCAGCGGCTCCGGGGTGGGCAGCCGCGGCGGCCCGTCCACGTCCAGCGGGACGCAGTGGGCGCCGGGCGGCATGGCGGCGGCCAGTTCCCGGACCTCGTCGAGGTCGGCCGCCTCCAGCGGGCCGATCCGCCAGGCGTCGTGGCCGGCGGCGCTCAGCCCGGGCAGGAGCCGGCCCCGCGCGGCGAGCCGCAGGGCCAGCAGTGCGGCGGCGCCCCAGAACGCCGCCCCGGAGCCCTCGGTGTCGGCATCGGCTGCCGCCGCGGCCCGGGCGCGCGTGAGCAGGGGCAGGGCTTCGGCCACGGGCAGCACGAGCGCGGTCACGGGGGTCCGGCGCAGGTCGGGGGTGACGACGGTGAGTTCCTCGACGCCGACGCCGACGCCGAGGCCGGTGCAGATGCCGACGCCGTCGGCATCTGCACCGGCCTCGGCCCTGAGGCGGGCAGCGTCGACGGACTCACCGTCCACTGGCCAGAGGGCGATCCGGCCGGTGCGGGCCGGGTCGCCGGGGAGGAAGACGGCGGAGTGGCGGAAGAGGCCGGAGATCTCGGAGAGACGCACGCATTCCTCAAAGTTGACTACTGGGGGCGAGGCGGCCGAGAGTACCCCACCGCGGCGGCCCGGCGGCGGGGGCGGGCCGTGAACCGGCCGACTCCGAAGACCGTTGGGGTGTCGGGGAACGCGCGGTCGCGGCGGCACGTTGAGGGGGTAGTGGTCGACGGCAGAAGGAGGTGTCCGCGGATGTCCACGAGCGGAAAGGTCGCGGTTGCCGGAGTCGTGGCAGCCATCGTGTTGTTCTGGACCGTGGGGTTCTGGCCCGGTCTGCTGGTCCTGATCGGAGTGCCGGCCGTTGCCTACCTCCTGCTGGACTCCTCCCAGCGTCGTCGTCTGCGCGGCATGTCCAGGAAGCAGATCGGCCGCTGACGGCTGCACGGACAGCGTCTGCTCAGGGCGCGGGGGCCCGCCCGGGCACCCCATGGAGAGGCCGGGCTCCGGGTGCGGTGCGGAGCCCGGCAGGTGCGGCCGCGGGGCGGGAGTCTCGGTGCGGCCCGCCCCGGCGGCGGGATCCCGGGCGGCGGGATCAGGCGGCGTCGCTCGCGGTGGCCGACGCGAGGTCCGCTTCGAGCAGCATCTGCGAGGCGTGGTCCACGAGGTGCCGGAGCACCTGCAAGTAGGTCCCGTCGCCGCCCAGTTCGTCCAGGATGCGATGGGCCTCCGCGCGGAAGCCGTCGATCTCCGCCCGGTAGCGGTCGAGGGCGGCGGGCGCCCGCAGGAGGCTCGCGAGTTCCGTCCTGGCCGGAATCGAGCGCCCGGCCGCGGAGCACAGCCCCAGCATGTGCTCGCGGGAAGCGGGCGAGGCGTCCTCGATCACGGAGGCGAGGAGGTACGTCACCGTGCCGTTGAGCAGGTCCTCGTCGCGACCGGACAGGATGTCTTCCTGGTCGTTGAAAATCTGCCACAGGATGCCGAAGACATAGCCGAATTCACGCCACAGCTCCACCTTCTCCGCGGTGGCGCCCGAGAATATCGCGGCCATGGCCGTGATCATTCCGAAAGGTGCGCCGGATTTGCCGCGATACGTCTCGATCACCGATTTTCGCGAGGCGCTGCAGATGTCCCCGCACATGTCGTCGATCTGGCCGTCGACGCCGATGATCCACCCGTTCAGGATCTCCGTTATCAGCGCGCTGCGCGCCTCCTCCGGAAGTTCCTGCGACAGGACGATCTGAATGGGGAGCGCATTACCGGTGATGACGGAGGCGAGCAGTGCCTCGTTCTCGGTGAGCTCGCCGCAGATCGACGCGCCTCCCGCGTCGGCCAGGTCGTCGAGGTAGCAGGCCGAGGTCCACCACAGCAGGTGCACGGCGGACAGTGGGATGGCCGGCCCGGGATTTCCCGTCTCTATGGCGTGCGTGAGCAGGGGCAGCACCGAGAGGGGATGTCTCAGTTTCCTTTGCTCCAAGAGCTTGGCCACCGTGTTCCGTGTGGTGCCCGCCAGCGGACCGAGCCGCTTCAGGGCGGTTTCGATCTCCGCATCGATGTCTTGCGCGACTTCCCGGTGCAGGTCCAGGTACGACATGGAATTCAAGAGCGGCCTCCGTCGTGGAATGGGCTGAAAGGGTGAGCTGCGCGCCCTTTGAGCCGCGTGACGGGCCGATTCGATCATTCCGGAGGGAGGGGATCCAGAGCGATTTTCGGCCCGCCTGGCCGAATCTTTTCGATCATGGGTTATTGCTGCCGGTGGCGCCGGGCCGCCCGGCGTCGGCGAACTGCCCGGTAATGGCCGTGGATCAAGGTCGTCGCCCATTTCGTCCACCGCGGTTCACCCCGTGGCCCGAACTCGGCCGTGTACCCCTTCGGGTCGGGGACCGGTTCCGTCCACCACGTCCGGTCCCACCAGGTGGACATCCGGACCGCTTCAGGCCGGTCGGACCGCGACCCGGTCCAGCGCCGTCAGCAGCTCCGGCAGGCCGGGATCCCCCTCTCGGGGGACGGCGAGCACCTCGCTCGGCTCCTCGTCCAGCAGGACGAAGGCCGCATCGCCGGTCCGTCCCACCAGCGACCAGCCCGGCCCGTCCACCCGCAGGGTCCGCGCCCCCTCGCCGGCGAAGGAGGACCGCACCCGGCCCGGCGGCGGCGGTGTCCGCGTGTACTCCAGGGCCTCCTCCAGCGCCCGGGCGAGCCCGGGGTGCGCGGCGGCGGCCGCCCCGCCGTCCGTGGCCTCGCGCTCGCGCCAGTCCGACCACTCCCGCGCGATCTGGTCCGCGCCCATCCGGCGCTGCACCGGCCCCCACGCCTCTGCGGAGGGCGGCGCCAGCGGTACCCGCCCCGTGCCGTCCGCACCCTGCTCCGGATCGTGCGGCTCGGGGATCCCGGCCGCCGCCACCGACAGCTCCAGCGGCCAGCCCGCCAGCGAGACCACGATCGACCGCTCGTCGGGGGACAGGTCGTACTCCATCCCGCAGTCCCAGGAGGCGATGGCCGTGGCCACGAGCGAGACGTCGTCCACGACGACCGTCCAGCGCGCGCCCTCCTCGTCCTGGCCGAGCACCAGCCCGTACCCGTCCCCGCCCGGGGGCACGCCCAGCAGGGAACAGGCCTCGGGGAAGTCGTCGCCCAGGATGCTGGGGAACTGCGCGGGCGTCAGCAGTACGGCGGTCAGCACGTACAGGGAGCCGCCACCCTCGTCGTCGGACACCTGGCCTCCTGGTAGCTCTTTCGTCGGCGCACCTTAACCAGCGGGTAACCCATGCGTCGAGAGCTGGCGGGCGTCGATTTCCAAGGCTGCTACCTGCACGTAGAGTTGGGAGCCCGCCACAGAAAGGGACACCCGGTGCAGCGTTACGACCGGCTGAGGGAAATCCTCCGTCTCGACCCCGACAAGGACTTCCTCGCCATCTATCGGCTCACCGCCACCTACGAGTTCCCCTGGGACTTCACCCGGGCCCTGGAACTCGCCCTCTTCCGGACATATGCCGTGCCCAGCATCGGCGGTCTGCTGGCCGAGACCGCCGAGTTCACCGACCGGACTCAGAAGCGGTACGACGACACGGCGCTGCTCCTCGACGCGGTCGTCGAGCACGGCTTCGAGAGCGACACCGCGCGCACCGCGATCCGCCGCGTCAACCAGATGCACCGCAGCTACGACATCTCCAACGAGGACATGCGGTACGTCCTGTCCACCTTCGTGGTGATTCCGGCGCGCTGGCTCGACGCCTACGGCTGGCGCGCGCTCACCCACCACGAGCGCCGGGCCTGCGCGAACTACTACGCCACCCTCGGCCGCCACATGGGCATCACGGACATCCCGGACTCCTACGAGGAGTTCAAGGATGCCCTGAACACCTACGAGGAGGCCCACTTCGGCTGGGACGAGGGGGCCCGCAAGGTCGCCGACTCCACGCTCGACCTGATGGCCTCCTGGTACCCGGCCCCGCTCGCCCCCGCCGTGCGCCGCGCGAGCCTCGCCCTCCTCGACGAGCCGCTGCTGGGCGCCTTCCGGTACGAGGCCCCGCGCCCCCGGGTCCGGCGGCTGGTCCACGGAGCCCTGCGGCTGCGCGGGCGCGCGGTGCGACTGCTGCCGCCGCGCCGGGAGCCGCACTACGCCCGCCAGAACCCGGAGATCAAGGGCTACCCCGATGGCTACGACGTCGGTGAGCTCGGGACGTTCCCGGTGCCGGGCTCGGGCGGCTGCCCCGTTCCGCACCCCCGCCGGCCCGCCGGAGCGGAGGCACAGCCTCCGGCCTGATCCCGGGGGCGTCCGCGGATCCCGGGCGCGGAGGCGACGTACGAACGCATGTCACGGGTGGTGTACGGCCAGCACCAGGAAGCGGTCGTCCTCGTCGGCGTACGAGGTCATCTCCCAGCCCGAACCCGCGAGCAGTGGGCCGAGGTTGTGCTCGGCCCGCATGTCCTCCGGGGTCAGCTCGCGGCCGTGGCGCGCGGCGAGGGCCGCTCGCCCGATCGGGTGAAAGAGTGCGAGCCGGCCGCCGGGGCGCACCACCCGGGCGAGCTCGCGCAGGTTCGCCCCGGGGTCGGGCAGGTGGGCGATGAGCCCGGCGGCGAACACCGCGTCCAGCACCCCGTCGCGCAGCGGCAGCCGGGCCACGTCGGCGAGCAGAAGGGCGCCCTCGGCGCCCCGCCCGGCCCGTTGCGCGGCGGCCAGCATCTGCGGGGTGAGATCGACGCCGAGCACCGTTCCGGCGGGTCCCACGGCGGCCCGCAGCGCGGTCATGGCCCGGCCGGTGCCACAGCCCGCGTCGAGCACGCGGTCCCCGGGCCGCAGCCCGAACTCGGCCACGGCGGTGGTGAACGCGGGCCCGTCGCCGGGGAACTTGCGGTCCCAGTCGGCGGCGCGCGCCCCGAAGAACTCCTGCACGTGCGTGTGGTCTTCGCTCATGCGCCCATGATCCCGCACCGGCGTGCGCCCGCGTGCCTGCGGACCGTGCGCAAGGTGGCACGTGGTGTGATCGAAGATGAACGTAGCTCTGTCATATTCCAGCAGTTACAGCGTCTTTCGAAATGCGTCCCCTGTTCGCGCTCTCACCCGGACTAGCGTCCGGTGGCCATGGGACACCTGGGACATCTGGACCACGCCGCCTACGGGTGGCTCACACCCGTGCTGTCATACGTGATGGCATCGATCGGCGCCGCCCTCGGGCTGCGCTGCACCGTCCGCGCGCTCGCCGCCACCGGCGCCTCCCGCCGCAACTGGCTCCTCACCGCGGCCTCCGCCATCGGCACCGGCATCTGGACGATGCACTTCGTCGCGATGCTCGGCTTCGAGGTCAACGGCACCGAGATCCACTACAACGTGCCGCTCACCATCCTCAGCCTGCTCGTCGCCATGCTGGTCGTCGGCGCCGGGGTCTTCGCCGTCGGCTACGGCAAGGAGCGCGGCCGTTCGCTCGTCCTGGGGGGTCTCACCACCGGACTGGGCGTCGCCAGCATGCACTACCTGGGCATGGCGGCCCTGCGGCTGCACGGCGAGGTCTCCTACGATCCGCTCACCGTGGCCCTCTCCGTGGCCATCGCCGTGATCGCGGCGACCGCCGCACTGTGGGCCGCGCTCAACATCAAGTCACCGGTGGCCGTCGCCGTCGCCTCGCTCGTCATGGGCGCCGCGGTCAGCAGCATGCACTACACCGGGATGATGGCCGTCGCGGTCGGCGTCAGCCCCTCGGACGCGGCCCTGCCCGGCGCCACGGCCATGCAGTTCATCTTCCCGCTCGCCGTCGGCCTGGGCTCCTACCTGTTCATCACCGCCGCCTTCGTCGCGCTCTCCCCGACGGCCGACGAACGGGCCGCTTCCGCTTCGGCCGCCCAGCATCTCGGGGAGCGCACCGTGACCGCCCACTGAGCCGGCCGGGCTCCCGCCTCCCGCCCCCCTCACGGCCGCGGGCCCCGGTCCGCGGGCCCCACCGCCGCTTCAGCCGCACCGAACCACCGTCGTCGCCACCACCACCAGTGCCACCGCCGTCACCGTCGCCGCACCCGCAGGCACCGCCCGGAACGAGGAGCCCATGCGAACACCCCGCAGAAAACCGGAAGCAGCGGCGCCGCGGCTGCCCGCGCCCCCGGCACGCGGCCGCCGGGCCCACGCCGGACCGCCGGCCGAGGAAACGGCGGAAGACCAGCTCCACCAGCCCCTTCCGGGTGCCCAGGCCGCCCCGCGCGAACGCGGCTTCCGGCTGCGGCTGCGCCCCGCCACCGTCCGCGCGAAGATCGTCTCGCTGCTGATGGTCCCGGTCGTCTCGCTCCTCGCCCTCTGGGCCTTCGCCACCGTCACCACCGCCCAGGACGTCGCCCGCCTCAGCCGCATCCACCAAGCCGACGCGGAGATACGCACGCCCGTCGCCGCCGCCGTCACCGAACTCCAGGCCGAGCGGCGGGCCGCCGTCCGGCTCCTCGCCGACCCCGCCGCCGACCCGGGCGCCCTGGACCAGCAGGCCCGCCGTACCGACAGCGCCGTCCGGCGGCTGCGGCTCGGCGACCGCCACACCGTCGCCGACTCCGGCGACTACCGCTCCGACATCGTGGTCCGCCTGGGTGAGTTCGTCGTCGCCGCCGAGGCCCTGGGATCGGCCCGCAAGGACATCACCGACCGCCGCGCCACCCCCGAGGCGGCCTACGAGATCTACACCCGCGTGGTCGACTCCGCCTTCGCCGTGGGCGGCGCCCTGACCGGCGGCGAGGACGCCGAACTCGGCCCGGACGCCCGGGTCCTGCTCGAATTCGCCCGCGCCGGGGAACTCCTGTCGCGGGAGGACGCCCTGCTCGCCGTGCCGGGCCCGCGCAGCGCCGAAACGCTTCGACTGCTGACCGGCGCCATCGAGACCCGCCGCGCCCTCACCGACTCCGCGGCCCGTGACCTCCCCGCCGCCCAGCAGGCCGCATGGGAGTCCGTGGCCAAGAGCGCCGCCTACGCCGACCTCACCGGCGCCGAGGACCGGGCCCTGGCCGCCGGCACCTCCAAGGACACCCGGGGGGCGCCCGCCGGCTGGGAGGCCGCCCAAACCGGAATCGGTGCCTCGATGCGGGAGATCGAGGAGGCCGCGCACGCCGCTGCCGCCGACCGGGCCGACCCGCTCGCCGAAGGGGCGCTCAGCCCGGCCGGCGCCGCCGTTCTACTGGGCCTGGCAGCCGTCGCCGCCTCGCTCGTGATCTCCGTGCGGATCGGCCGCGCACTGGTCGTGGAACTCGTCTCGTTGCGCAACACCGCCCTGGAGATCGCCCACCGCAAACTCCCGCAGGCGATGGAACGGCTGCGCGCCGGCGAGGACATCGACGTCACCGCCGAGACCCCGCCCGGGCCGCCCGCCGACGACGAGATCACCCAGGTCGGCGCGGCGCTCGGCACCGTCCACCGGGCCGCGCTCAGCGCCGCCGTCGAGCGGGCGGAGCTGGCCAGCGGGGTCTCCGGCGTCTTCGTCAACCTCGCCCGCCGCAGCCAGGTCCTCGTGCACAAGCAGCTCACCCTGCTCGACTCGATGGAACGGCGCGCCGACGACCCGAACGAGCTCGGCGACCTCTTCCGCCTCGACCACCTCACCACCCGGATGCGTCGGCACGCCGAAAGTCTGATCATCCTGTCGGGCGCGGCCCCGGGCCGCGCCTGGCGGATGCCCGTCCCCCTCACGAACGTCGTACGGGCCGCGGTCTCCGAGATCGAGGAGTACCCGCGCATCGAGGTCCGCCAGCTCGCCGAGGCCGCCGTTGTCGGGGGCGCCGTCGCCGACCTCACCCACCTGCTCGCCGAACTCATCGAGAACGCCGCGCAGTTCTCCCCTCCGCACACCAAGGTCCGGGTCAGCGGCGAACCCGTCGGCGCCGGCTACGTCCTGGAGGTCGAGGACCGCGGGCTCGGCATGGGCCGCGAATCCCTCGGCGACGCCAACCGGCGAATCGAGCAGTCCGAGGCGCTCGACCTCTTCGACAGCGACAGGCTCGGGCTCTTCGTGGTCAGCCGCCTCGCCGCCCGCCACGGAGTGAAGGTGCACCTGCGGACGTCGCCCTACGGCGGCACCACCGCGGTGGTGCTGCTGCCGAACTCGATGCTCCAGGGCGCCCTGACGGTCGGCGCCCCGGGCTCCGTCGCCCCCGCTTCCGGTCCCGGTCCCGGTCCCGGTCCCGGCCCCGGTCACGAGCGGCCGGCCGCGGCAGCGCCACCGGAGTCGCCGGCGCAGGCGGAGGCGCCGCCCGCCATGACCGTCGTACGGGAGGAGGCGCGCGGCTCGGCGGTACGGGAGGACCCGCGCGGCATCCCGGCCCCGGAGCGGGCCCCCGCACCCGAGGAGCCGCGCCCGGCCCCGGTGGCATCGCTGCGGCCGCGCGGTCCCGGCGGCGCGGCAGCCAGTACCCAAGCGGCGTCGACCCCCTCTGCCCGCTCGGGCCCGGCGGGCCCGTCGGCCCAGCCGGCCCGGTCGGCCTCGGTGACGGAACTGCCGCGGCGGGTGCGCCAGGCCAGCCTCGTCCCGCAACTCCGTGAGGCACCCGCCCCGAAGGCCCCCGCCGGGGTCCGCCTCCCCGAGGACCCGCCGGGCCGCAGCCCGGAGCAGGCCCGGGACCGGATGGCGGCGTACCGGGCCGGCTGGGTCCGCGGCGCCCAGGAGAACTCCCCCCACGCAGGCAGCGAAGGAGAAGTGTGATGATCGAACACCAGAGGATCGACCTCGACGGCGTGCGCAGGTCCGGCGAACTGGACTGGCTGCTGGACGACATGGTGCGCCGGGTCCGAGAGGTGCGGCACGCCGTGGTCCTCTCCAACGACGGGCTGGCGGTCGGCTCTTCCAGCGCCCTCAGCCGGGAGGACGCCGAGCACCTGGCGGCGGTGGCCTCCGGCTTTCACAGCCTGGCCAAGGGCGCGGGCCGGCACTTCCACGCCGGGGGCGTGCGCCAGACGATGGTCGAGATGGACGAGGGCTTCCTCTTCGTCGCGGCCGCCGGTGACGGCTCCTGCCTCGCCGTGCTCAGCGCCGCCAGTGCCGACATCGGCCTCATCGCCTACGAGATGGCCCGGCTGGTGAAGCGGGTCGGCGAGCACCTCTACACGCCGCCCCGGTTCGCGGCGCGGCCGCCGGCCGCCGGCTGAGGGCGGCGGTCCGGGGCATGAACGGCCAGTGGTACGACGCCGACGCGGGCCCGCTCGTCCGCCCGTACGCCATGACCGGGGGGCGTACGAAGCCGGGACCCCACGGGGTGCGCTTCGACCTGATCGCCCTGGTCGTGGTGGACCCGGAGGGCACGGACGAGGCGGCCGAGTCGTTGCTCGGCCCCGAACACCGGGCGTTGCTCGGACTCTGCCGGTCCGAGACCCAGTCGGTGGCGGAGCTCGCCGCCGACGCCGACCTGCCCGTGGGGGTGGTGCGGGTCCTCCTCGGGGACCTGCTGGAGGGCGGGCACGTCAAGGTGAGCCGGCCGGTGCCGCCCGCGCAGCTGCCGGACGAGCGGATTCTGCGTGAAGTCATCGAGGGATTGCGAGCGCTTTGATGGGACAGCATGACAACGGACCTGCCGGAACGGGTCCGCGCCCGGACGTCGATGTGGACGTGGACGTGGACGGGGACGTGGACCTGGACCTGGATCCCGACCCCGGAGAGGACGCCGAACTGGCCTCGCTCGCGCTGAAGATCCTCGTGGCCGGCGGCTTCGGCGTCGGCAAGACCACGCTGGTGGGTGCGGTGAGCGAGATCCGGCCGCTGCGCACGGAGGAGCTGCTGAGCGAGGCGGGCGAACTGGTCGACGACACGGGCGGCGTGGCCCAGAAGACGACGACGACCGTGGCCATGGACTTCGGGCGGATCACCATCCGGTCCGGGCTGTCGCTGTACCTGTTCGGCACCCCGGGGCAGGACCGGTTCTGGTTCCTGTGGGACGAGTTGTCGCAGGGTGCGCTCGGCGCGGTGGTGCTCGCCGACACGCGGCGGCTGGAGGACTGCTTTCCGGCGGTGGACTACTTCGAGCACCGGCGCATCCCCTTCGTGGTGGCCGTCAACTGCTTCACGGACGCGCGGCGGTACGGGGTGCACGACGTGTCGCGGGCGCTGGACCTGGACCATGGGACGCCGGTGGTGCTGTGCGACGCGCGGGACAAGGACTCGGGGAAGGAAGTGCTGATCAGGCTGGTCGAGTACGCCGGGCGGGTGCACACCGCCCGGCTGCTCGACTCGGTGGAGCCGCAGGCCGATTCCGTGTGAACGCGCGCGGCTCCACCGACCGGTCAGTCCGCGATGCCGGCGAGGGCGATCACCTTGTCGATCGGGACCCGGACGAGGAGTTCGCTCGGGACGGCATTGCGGCGGCCGAAGGACTCGGCGCGCTCTTCGCCCATGTAGCGGGCGCCGATGCGCGTCGCCCAGGTGAGCAGCTCCTCGGCGTCGTCGGCGTATCCGCTGATCTCGGCGCGGCCCTGGAGCACGACGTACGAGAAGGGCGGCTGGTCGTCGTCCACGCAGAGCGCGACCCGGCCGTCACGGGCCAGGTTGCGCCCCTTGACGGTGTCCTTGCCGGTGTTGAACACGAAGGAATCTCCGTCGAGTACGAACCAGATGGGAGCGATGTGCGGGCTCCCGTCCTCGCGGACGGTGGAGAGCTTTCCGGTGCGGGTGGAGTGGGAGACGAATGCACGCCATTCCTCTTGAGTCATCTTCTTCGCCATGGGGACATCCTCCTTGCCCGAAAGGCGCTGGTGGGGAAGGCTTGCGGCACGAGTGCGAGGGGTGGGGCGCGGGCCGGGTCGGCCACGTCAACGGGAGGGGCTGGGAATGGCACTGGACAAGCAACTGGACTGGCTGCTGGACGACCTGACGCGCAGGGTCCAGCAGGTGCGGCACGCGGTGGTGCTGTCCAACGACGGCCTGGTGACGGGGGCGAGCGCGGGACTGGCGCGGGAGGACGCCGAGCACCTGGCGGCCGTCGCGGCCGGTCTGCAGAGCCTGGCGAAGGGGTCCGGGCGGCACTTCAGGGCCGGCGAGGTCCGCCAGACGATGATCGAGTACGACGAGGGGGTCCTCTTCGTCATGGCGGCGGGCGCGGGCAGCTGCCTGTGCGTGCTGAGCGCGGCCGAGGCGGACATCGGCCAGGTCGCGTACGAGATGACGCTGCTGGTCAACCGGGTGGGCGAGCATCTGGGCGTCGCGGAACGGCGCATCACCGGCGGCTGACGCCGCGACCGACTCGGCAGCCGGCTCAGGCGGCTGACTCCGGCGGCGGCGGGGGCGCTCCGGAGAGTTATCCACAGGCGGCGCGGCTGTCGTCGCGCTGGGTTACGGTCTTCACACAGAGTAATCACTGCTCGTGGGGGAGGACCGTGATGATGCAGATGGGGACCGCGCTGCGGGACGTCGAAGTGGCCGTGTGTACGGGGCGGGACGCGGCTGCCGGAGGCGGCGGCGGTGACACCGAAGTGCTGGTGGGCGGCGTGCAGGCCGCAGGGGAACTGGGGCTGACCCGCGGCGAGTTCGCCCGGGCGGTCCAGCTGGGGATGGTGCGGTCGGCGCGGCCGACCGCGGGCGGGGCCGCGCGCTACGCACGGGCGGAGCTGGACCGGGCCAGGTCGGCCGCGGGCGGAGCGGACGCACTGCGCGAGCGGGTCGAGGCCGTGGCCGGAGCGGAGGCAGGGGCCGGGGTGCTGGGGATCGGCCCGAGCCGGTTCACCCGCCTCGCGCGCTGCGGGCACGTCACCCCGGTCGGATACCGGATCAACCGGTACCGGGCCGTGGTGTGGCTCTATCTGGCCGAGGAACTACGGGCGTTCGCGGCGCGTGAGCCCGGGATGCTGCGCGGGACCGCGCCCGAGGCCGACCGGGAGCTGATGGCGGCCAAGGAGGACCTGCGCCCGCGCAGGTGGCGCGGGCGGCACGTCGGGCTGCTGCTGAGACGTACCGCCGACCCCTGGGAGCGCGCTGCCGTACTGGCCTCCGTACTCCCGGAGGAGGAGCTGCGGGCTGCCGTGCCCGATCCGGGGGAGCGGATCGTCCTGGCCGCGCTCGCACCGCCCCCGCCCTACGGGCATCCGCAGGTCCCGGCGTCCGCGGCGGTGGCGCTGCGGCTGCTGAAGGCGGGGCCGCCGGAGGAGGTGCACTGGTACCGCACCAGCCTGGACTTCGCCCTGACGGGGGCGCGGGGTCAGTCGAAGTCGACGGGGGAGAGCGGGCCGACGTAGACCCAGGCCCCGGCCTCGCGCGAGAAGCTGCTGTGCTCGTGCAGCGAGCCGGTGTGCCTGCCCTCGCGGTAGTGGGCGCGGAACTCCACCGAGCCCTCCGTCTCGAACATCCCGCCGCGCTCGGTGGCGAGGATCTCCAGCCGCTCCCAGCGCTGCCCGGGGTCCAGATCGAGATGGGCGGGACGGGTCGAGGGGTGCCAGGAGCGCAGCAGGTAGGCAATGTCGCCGACGGCGAAGGCGCTGAACCTGGAGCGCATGAGGCGCTCGGCGGTGGGTGCCTGCTGGGCACCGGAGTGGAAGCGGCCGCAGCACTCCGGGTACGCGGCGGGCAGCCCGCAGGGGCAGGGGACGGCGGGGGTGGGCATGGGCGTGCTCAGCTCTTCGGGGCGGGCTCGGACGGCCGGGCCGGATCGGCCGGCTTGGCGGGGTACGGACGGAAGAGGCCCTCCTGGACCACGGAGACCAGCAGCCTGCCCTCAACGTCGTAGATGCGGCCCCGGGCGAGACCGCGGCCGCCGTGCGCGATGGGCGACTCCTGGTCGTACAGGAACCACTCGTCCGCCCGGAACGGCCGGTGGAACCACATGGCGTGGTCGAGCGAGGCCATGTCGAAACCGCGCATCCCCCACAGGGGCTCCACGGGGATGCGCACGGCATCGAGGAGGGTCATGTCACTGGCGTAGGTCAGGGCGCAGGTGTGCACGAGCGGGTCGTCGCCCAGCGGGCCGACCGCGCGCATCCACACCGCGCTGCGGGGGTCGGCGCCCTTGAGCTCCTCCGGAGTCCAGCGGAGCCGGTTCACGTACCGGATGTCGAAGGGCTGGCGGCGGGCCATCCGCTCCAGTGCCTCCGGCAGCGCCCCGAGGTGCTCGCGGATCTCGTCCGCGACCTTGGGGAGCGTGTCCGGGTGGGGGTAGTGATGAGGAGGCAGCTGGTGCTCGATGCTGCCCTCCTCCGGATGATGGAAGGAGGCGGTGAGATTGAAGATCGTCTTGCCCTGCTGGACTGCGGTGACCCGGCGCGTGGTGAAGGAACGCCCGTCGCGCACCCGCTCCACCTGGTACACGATCGGCACCCCGGGGATGCCGGGGCGCAGGAAGTACGCGTGCAGCGAGTGGACCGGGCGGTCGCTCTCGACGGTGCGGCCCGCAGCCACCAGCGCCTGGCCGGCGACCTGGCCGCCGAAGACGCGCTGGAGGGACTCCTGGGGGCTGGCGCCGCGGAAGATGTTGACCTCGATCTGCTCCAGATCGAGCAGATCGACCAGTCTCTCGGCGGGGTTCGTCATCAGAGGATCTCCACTGTCGGGTCCGGGCGGGGGTCGGGGCGGGTCGGCGGAATGCCGGAGCGGGTCAGAGGGCGCCGAGCTCGCCGACCGAGGTGACCCGGATGACGGCCCGGCCCTCCTCGTCGGAGGCCGCGAGGTCGACCTCGGCGCTGATGCCCCAGCCATGGTCGCCGTTGGGGTCGGCGAAGGTCTGGCGGACGCGCCACAGGCCGTGCGCCGCGTCCTCCTCGATCTGCAGCAGCTTGGGGCCGCGCGCGTCGGGACCGGTGCCCAGGTCGTCGTACTCGTCCCAGTACCCGTCCATGGCCTCGCCCCAGGCGTCGGCGTCCCAGCCGGACTCGGCGTCCAGCTCGCCCAGCACGTTGACGTGGTCGAGGGCGGCCAGCTCCACCCGGCGGAACATCGCGTTGCGGACCAGGACGCGGAAGGCGCGCGCGTTCGCGGTGACCGGCTTGACCTGGTCGGCCTTCTCCTGGGCCTGCTCCGCCGTCTCCACCTCCGGGTTCGCCAGCTGCTCCCACTCGTCGAGCAGGCTGGAGTCGACCTGGCGGACCAGTTCGCCGAGCCATTCGATCAGGTCCTGGAGGTCCTCGGACTTGAGGTCGTCGGGGATGGTGTGGTCGAGCGCCTTGAAGGCGCTCGCCAGGTAGCGCAGCACGATGCCCTCGGTGCGGGCCAGCTCGTAGAAGGAGGTGAACTCGGTGAAGGTCATCGCGCGTTCGTACATGTCGCGGATGATCGACTTCGGGGAGACGGGGTGGTCGCGCACCCACGGGTGGCTCTTGGCGTACACCTCGTAGGCGTGGAGGAGCAGCTCTTCGAGCGGCTTGGGATAGGTGACGTCCTGGAGCCGCTCCATCCGCTCCTCGTACTCGATGCCGTCGGCCTTCATCTGGCCGACCTGGATGCCGCGTTCCTTGTTCTGCTGCGCGGCCAGGATCTGGCGCGGGTCGTCCAGCGTGGACTCCACGACGGACACCATGTCCAGCGCGTACGAGGGGGACTCCGGGTCCAGCAGGTCGAAGGAGGCCAGCGCGAAGGTGGACAGCGGCTGGTTGAGCGCGAAGTCCTGCTGGAGGTCGACGGTGAGCCGGATGGTGCGGCCCTCGGCGTCCGGGGTGTCGAGCTTCTCGACGACACCGCCGTCCAGCAGCGAGCGGTAGATCGCGATGGCCCGGCGGATGTGCCGGATCTGCGCCTTGCGGGGCTCGTGGTTGTCCTCGAGGAGGTGCCGCATCGCCTTGAAGGCATCGCCCGGCCGGGCGATGACCGACAGCAGCATGATGTTGGTGACCTTGAAGCGCGAGGTCAGCGGCTCCGGGTCGGCGGCGATGAGCTTCTCGAAGGTGGTGTCCGACCAGGCGACGAAGCCCTCCGGGGCCTTCTTGCGCACCACCTTGCGGCGCTTCTTCGGGTCGTCGCCCGCCTTCGCGAGGGCCTTCTCGTTCTCGATGACGTGCTCGGGCGCCTGCGCGACCACGTAGCCCGCCGTGTCGAAGCCGGCCCGGCCGGCGCGGCCGGCGATCTGGTGGAACTCACGGGCGCGCAGCGTCCGGACCCGGTTGCCGTCGTACTTGGTGAGCGCGGTGAACAGCACCGTACGGATCGGGACGTTGACGCCGACCCCGAGGGTGTCCGTACCGCAGATGACCTTCAGCAGACCGGCCTGGGCGAGCTTCTCCACCAGGCGGCGGTACTTGGGCAGCATGCCGGCGTGGTGCACGCCGATCCCGTGCCGGACGTAGCGGGAGAGGTTCTGGCCGAACTTGGTGGTGAAGCGGAAATTGCCGATCAGATCCTGGATCTTGTCCTTCTCCTCGCGGGTGCACATGTTGATGCTCATGAGCGACTGCGCCCGCTCGACCGCCTGGGCCTGGGTGAAGTGCACGATGTAGACGGGAGCCTGCCGGGTCTCCAGCAGCTCGGTGATCGTGTCGGTGATCGGCGTGGTGACGTACTCGTAGGACAGCGGGACGGGCCGGGTCGCGGAGCGGACCACGGAGGTGGGCCGGCCGGTGCGCCGGGTCAGGTCCTCCTCGAACCGCTTCATGTCGCCGAGCGTCGCCGACATCAGGACGAACTGCGCCTGCGGCAGCTCCAGCAGCGGGATCTGCCAGGCCCAGCCGCGGTCCGGCTCGGCATAGAAGTGGAACTCGTCCATCACGACCTGGCCGATGTCGGCGTGCTTGCCGTCGCGCAGGGCGATGGAGGCCAGCACCTCGGCGGTGCAGCAGATCACCGGGGCGTCCGCGTTCACGGAGGCGTCGCCGGTCAGCATGCCGACGTTCTCGGTGCCGAAGAGCTTGCACAGGTCGAAGAACTTCTCCGACACCAGGGCCTTGATCGGGGCGGTGTAGAAGGTGACCTTGTCCTGGGCCAGGGCCGTGAAGTGCGCGCCGGCCGCGACGAGGCTCTTGCCGGAGCCGGTCGGGGTGGACAGGATCACGTTCGCCCCGGAGACGACCTCGATCAGCGCCTCCTCCTGAGCCGGGTACAGGGTGATGCCCTGGTCCTCCGCCCACGAGGAGAAAGCCTCGAAGAGGGCGTCGGGGTCGGCGTTCGGCGGGAGCTGATCAATGAGGGTCACACCCCCCATCTTGCCTGGCTTCCCCCCGGATCAGGGAACCGGCGGACGGGAGGAAGATCACCGACGGTACGCTGTGCCGTCGATGAGGCCCGAACGAAACAGTCGACGGGGCCCGACCACAACTCCAGCGGGGCGGGAAACGACCATGATGGGTCCGGCGCACTCACTGTCCGGTGCAGCGGCCTGGCTGGGGGTGGGCGCGGCGACCGCGGCAGCCGGACACCCCATGCCGTGGCCGGTCCTCGTCGTCGGCGCGCTCATCTGCGCCGGGGCGGCCCTGGCCCCCGACCTCGACCACAAGTCGGCGACGATCTCACGCGCCTTCGGCCCCCTCTCCAAGGGGCTGTGCGAGGTGGTCGACAAGATCTCCTACGCCGTCTACAAGTCCACCCGCTCCAAGAAGGACGCCCGCCGCACCGGCGGCCACCGCACACTGACGCACACGTGGCTCTGGGCCGTCCTGATCGGCGGCGGCGCCTCCGTGCTCGCCGTCACCGCCGACCGCTGGGGCGTGCTCGCCCTGCTCTTCGTGCACCTGGTGCTGGCGGTCGAAGGCCTGCTGTGGCGGGCGGCCCGGATGTCCAGCGACGTCCTGGTCTGGCTGCTCGGCGCGACCAGCGCGTGGATCCTGGCCGGGGTGCTCGACCAGCCCGGCAACGGCGCGAACTGGCTGTTCACCGGACCGGGCCAGGAGTACCTCTGGCTCGGCCTGCCGATCGTGCTCGGCGCCCTGGTCCACGACATCGGCGACGCGCTGACCGTCTCCGGCTGTCCGGTCCTGTGGCCCCTCCCGATCGCCGGCAAGCGCTGGTACCCGATCGGGCCGCCGAAGATGATGCGCTTCCGCGCCGGCAGCTGGGTGGAGCTCAAGGTCCTCATGCCGGTCTTCGTCCTGCTGGGCGGCTTCGGCGGCGCCTCGGCCCTCGGGTTCATCTAGACCCGCCCTCCGGCCGGCGCCGGCGGCTCCCTAAATCACTGGCGCGCCTAGGGCGGCGACGGGATGATCCGAAGCGTCCGCGACGCCGCCCAGTGAGGGAGCTGTGATGACCGTTGTCGCGTCCGAGGCCGCCGGATCCGGGCCGGAGGTCCGCGTGGCGGGCGGAGCGCTGCGCGGCACCCGCGAGGAGGGGGTGGCGGTCTTCCGCGGCATCCCCTTCGCCGAGCCGCCGGTCGGCCCGCTGCGGTTCGCCGCGCCGGGGCCCGTACGGGGATGGGACGGCGTACGGCCGGCCGTGTCGTACGGGCCGCCGCCACCACAGGGCGG
This sequence comes from Streptomyces sp. NRRL F-2580, assembly GCF_000720115.1. GTDB lineage: Bacteria > Actinomycetota > Actinomycetes > Streptomycetales > Streptomycetaceae > Streptomyces. Next base: position 211,636 of record NZ_JOIR01000006.1, on the reverse strand, counting down.
CCACTTCGGCATGGACGCGCTGGCACGGGACGCGGCGGGTGACGACTGGCTCACGGTCAACGTGTGGTCGCCCGAGCCGGGCCCGGGCGCGGGGCTGCCCGTGATGGTGTGGATCCAGGGCGGCGCGTACTCGATCGGCATGTCGGGCCTTCCCGAGTACGACGGGGGCCGCCTGGCGCGCGACGGCGCTGTCGTCGTGGTGACGTTCAACTATCGCGTCGGCCTGGAGGGGTTCGGGCAGATCGAGGGGGCGCCCGCCAACCGGGGCCTGCTGGACCAGGTCGCCGCCCTGGAATGGGTGCGCGACAACATCCGAGCCTTCGGCGGTGACCCGGGCCGCGTCACGGTCTTCGGCCAGTCGGCGGGCGCCGGATCGGTCGCCGCGCTGTCGGCGGTGCCGCGTGCGGCCGGCCTCTTCCGCCGCGCCGTCGCGCAGAGCGTGCAGGGCACCTTCTTCTCGCCGGAACTCGCCGCCGACATCGCCGCCGCCTGCGCCGCCGAGCTGGGACTGCGCCCCACGCTCACCGACCTGTCCGCCGTGGACCCCGCCCGGCTGTCCGCCGCCGGTGACGCGGTCGGCGCCAAGATGGACCAGTGGGCCGATCGCTGGGGCCCGGTCGCGCACCGGGCGGTCCCGTTCTCGCCGGTCGTCGGAGACGAAACCCTGCCGGTCACGCCGTGGCAGGCCCTGGCCGACGGCGCCGGCCGGGACGTCGACCTCCTCGTCGGCCACACCCGCGACGAGACACGGCTGCTCACCGCCCTCGACGGACTGCTCGGCCGGGTCACCGCGGAGCAGGCGGAGACCGCCCTGCGCGTCTTCGGCCCCGGCCGGGACGCCGCACGCCGCTACCGCGAGGCCTTTCCGGCCGCGGACCCGGACGCGCTGTACGAGCTCGTCGGCTCCGACTGGCTGTTCCGCATGCCGTCCCTCCACCTCGCCCAGGCCCAGACCGCCGCCGGCGGCCGGGCCCACGTCTACGAGCTGACCTGGTCGGCCCCGGGCATGGGCGGCGTCCTCGGCGCCTGCCACGCCCTCGACGTGCCGCTGGTCTTCGGCAACCTGGACCGCGGCCAGCCCGCGGCGCTGATCGGCGAGGGCCCGTTCCCGGAGGCGGAGGAGCTGTCCGCGCGCATGCGGGCCGCCTGGACGGCGTTCGCCGCCCACGGCGACCCCGGCTGGCCCGCCTACGACGCCGGGCAGCGCCTCGTGCGGCTCTTCGGTACCCGGCCGGACCTGGCCGCCTACCCGGAGGAGGCCTCCCGCCGGATCTGGCAGAACCACGACTTCCCCGCCCTGCCGCTGCTCGGCCCCTAGTCCGCCAGGCCGCCACGCCACGACCGTTCCTGCTGGTCAGCGGCGTGCCTTGGTCTTTCAGCTGATCGAATTCAGCGCCCATGGTCGGGAAAGCGCATTGTGCGCAGGGGTGTTGACGGATTGGGTTGCCAGGGTCAGGACGCCGGGGGAAGCCTCCTCGCCCGGGGCCCTTACACCCCGCGGGGCTACTACCGGGCGGCCGGCCGCAACGCGCGCGCCTTCACCGCCGACGGCTACCTCCGCACGGGCGACCTCGCGCGGCGCACCCCCGATGGCAACCTCGTGGTGACCGGCCGCCTCCAGGACGTCCGGCGGCGGGCCGACCACGAGGAGCCGTCGAACCACGAGGAGCCGTCCGACCACGAGGAGCCGTCCGGCCCGTGACGGACCGGACGGCCGCGGAACCGCCGGCCTGGGTCACCCGTGCCAGGACCGCCACAGCGCCGCGTACGCCCCGTCGGCCGCGACCAGCTCGTCGTGCGAGCCGAGTTCGCTGATCCGGCCGGCCTCGACCACCGCGATCACGTCCGCGTCGTGCGCGGTGTGCAGCCGGTGGGCGATGGCGATGACCGTGCGCCCGTCCAGCACCCGGGCGAGCGAACGCTCCAGGTGCCGCGCCGCACGCGGGTCCAGCAGGGACGTGGCCTCGTCCAGCACCAGCGTGTGCGGGTCCGCCAGTACCAGCCGGGCCAGCGCGATCTGCTGCGCCTGCGCCGGGGTCAGCGCCGTGCCGCCGGAACCGACCTCGGTGTCCAGACCGGCCTCCAAGGCCCGCGCCCAGCCGTCCGCGTCGACCGCGCCCAGCGCCGCCCACAGTTCGGCGTCCCCGGCGCCCGTCCGCGCGAGGCGGAGGTTGTCGCGCAGCGAGCCCACGAACACGTGGTGCTCCTGGTTGACCAGTGCCACGTGCTCGCGCACCCGCTCCGCGGGCATCCCCGACAGCCGGGCCCCGCCGAGGGTGACCTCGCCGGTCCGGGGCGCGTAGATGCCCGCGAGCAGCCGTCCCAGGGTGGACTTGCCGGCGCCCGAGGGTCCGACGAGCGCCATCCGGGTGCCCGGCGGCACGGACATCGACACCTGGTGCAGGACGTCCACACCCTCCCGGTAGCCGAAGTGGACCTCCTCGGCCCGGACGTCCCGGCCCTCGGGAGTCACCTTCGCGTCCCCGGCGTCCTGCTCGATCTGCCGTACGCCCACCAGCCGGCCCAGGGAGACCTGGGCGACCTGAAGCTCGTCGTACCAGCGCAGGATCAGGCCGATCGGATCGACGAGCATCTGCGCCAGCAGCGCGCCCGTGGTCAGCTGTCCCACCGACATCCAGCCCTGCAGCACGCAGTAGCCGCCGATCATCAGCACCGAGCCGAGGATCGTCACGAAGGTGACGTTGATGACGGGGAAGAGCACCGTCCGCAGGAAGAGCGTGTACCGCTCCCACGCGACCCACTGCGAGATCCGCCGCTCCGACAGCGCGATCCGGTCCGGCCCGAGGCGGTGCGCCTCGACCGTGCGGCCCGCGTCCACCGTCTCGGTGAGCACGGCCGCGACCGCCGCGTAGCCGGCGGCTTCCGAGCGGTACGCCGACGGCGCGCGCCGGAAGTACCAGCGGCAGCCGATCACCAGCACCGGCAGCGCCACCAGCGCGGCCAATGCCAGCGGCGGCGCGGTCACCGCGAGCGCGCCGAACAGCAGCCCGGCCCACACCACCCCGATCGCCAGCTGCGGGACGGCCTCGCGCATGGCGTTCGCCAGCCGGTCGATGTCGGTGGTGATCCGCGACAGCAGGTCACCGGTACCGGCCCGTTCCAGCACGCCGGGCGGCAGCCCCACCGACCGGACGAGGAAGTCCTCGCGCAGATCGGCCAGCATCTCCTCGCCCAGCATCGCCCCGCGCAGCCGGACCAGCCGGACGAAGAACGTCTGGACGGCGAGCGCCAGCGCGAACAGCAGCGCCACGCGCCCCAGATGGAGCTCGCGCGCCCCCTGCGCGAGATCGTCCACGACCCGGCCCAGCAGGTACGGGCCGACCATGGAGGCGATCACCGCCACCGCGTTGACCGTCACCAGCAGCACGAAGGCCCGCCGGTGGCGGCGGAACAGGCCGCGCACATAGCCCCGTACGGTCGCCGAACTGCCCACGGGCAGGGTCGCGGCCGATTGGGGGGCCGCCGGATCGTACTCCGGCGGCGCCACGCCGATCATGCGGATTCCTCGATCTCTGTGAGTGCTTCTTCCAGCTCGGTCAGTTCCATCCGGGCGAGGGGCTGCTGCTGCTCCTCGTCCGTCTCGCGGGTGACCACGGCCCGGTACAGCGGCTCGCGGTGCAGCAGTTCGCGGTGCGTGCCGACCGCCGCCACCGTGCCTCCGTCGATGAGGACGACCCGCTCCGCGCGGTCCAGCAGCAGCGGCGAGGACGCCAGTACCACCGTGGTGCGGCCGGCGCGCAGGGTCGCGATCCCGTCCGCGATCCGGGCCTCGGTGTGCGAGTCGACCGCGGAGGTCGGCTCGTCCAGCACCAGCACCTCCGGGTCGGTGACCAGGGACCGCGCCAGCGCGAGACGCTGACGCTGCCCGCCGGACAGCGAGCGGCCGCGCTCGGTGATCCGCGCGTCCATCGGATCGTCGACCCCGTCCGGCGCCGACTGCAGCAGTGCGTCCAGCACGTCCCCGCACTGGGCGGCCGCCAGGGCCGCGCCGGAGTCGACCGCGCCGGAGGCCGGTACGTCGAACAGCTCCCGCAGGGTCCCGGACAGCAGCACCGGATCCTTGTCCTGTACGAGGACCAGCGTGCGCGCGGTGTCCAGGGCGAGCTCGTCCAGCGCGACGCCGCCGAGGAGCACCGACGGACCGTCACCCGTCGCGTCGTCCTTCCCGTCGTCGTCCATGGGGTGGCCGCCGAGGCGTTCGGCGAGCCGGCCCGCCAGGTCCGGGTCCCCGCACACGACGGCGGTGAACCGGCCCGCGGGGGCCAGCAGCCCGGTCTGCGGGTCGTACAGGTCCCCGCCGGCGGCCGGTGCCTCCACCGCCCCGGCCCCCGTCCCGGCCCCGCCCTCGGCGGCGTCCGTACGGGTCAGCGACAGCACCCGGGCGGCACGCTTGGCGGAGGGGCGCGAGAAGGAGTAGGACATGGCGATCTCCTCGAAGTGCCGCAGGGGGTAGAGCAGCGTCGCCACCGCGCTGAACGCCGCGACGAGTTCACCCACCGCGATGCGCCCGTCCACGACGAGCGTGGCGCCGTACCAGACCACCGTGATCAGCAGCGCGCCCGGGAGCAGCACCTGGATCGCGGAGATCAGCGCCCACATCCGGGCACTGCGCACGGCGGCCTTGCGGACTTCCTGAGAGGCCTCGCGGTACCGGCCGAGGAACAGCTCCTCACCGCCGATGCCGCGCAGCACGCGCAGCCCCGCCACGGTGTCGGAGGCCAGCTCGGTGGCCTTGCCCGCCTTCTCCCGCTGGATGTCGGCGCGCTTGGTGGCGCGCGGCAGCAACGGCAGCGAGGCCAGGGCGATCACCGGCACGCCGATGGCCACGACCACGCCCAGCTCGGGTGCGTAGAACAGCAGGCCGACGCAGACGAGGACGACGGCGAAGACGGCCGCGAGGAAGCGGGAGACCGCCTCGACGAACCAGCCGATCTTCTCGACGTCGCCCGTGGACACCGCGACCACCTCGCCCGCGGCGACCCGGCGGGTCAGGGCCGAGCCCAGTTCGGCCGTCTTGCGCGCGAGCAGCTGCTGCACGCGTGCGGCCGCGGTGATCCAGTTGGTGACGGCGGTGCGGTGCAGCATGGCGTCGCCGACCGAGATGGCCACGCCGATCAGCAGGAGCAGCGCGCCGACGAGCAGCAGCCGGTTCGCGTCACGCTCGACGACGGCGTCGACGCCCATTCCCACGGCGTACGGCAGCCCCGCGATGCCGGAGAAGTGCAGGATTCCCCAGCACAGGCTCTTGAGCTGTCCGCCGAGCTGACCGCGGCCCAGCCACAGGAGGAAACGGGGGCCTGAGCGAGCGTCGGGTACCCCCGGATCCGGATACGGAAGATCGCTGATCTGCATGACGCCCCATGACTGGTCGAGTGGTCCAAACCGTGCAAGGTTCGCCTTCCGGACCGGTCCGGGGCAATCGATTTTCCGTCGGCGGAGGCCTCCCGCGATGAGGTCTGCGGACCCGCGGGCGGCGTTGTGCCTGCCTAGAGGGGTCGCGCGCGCCGGCGTTCACGGGCGGGTGGCGTGCTCCAGTTCGATCAGCGCCGAATGGTAACTCCGGCCGGTCGCCCGGTCCATGCCCACCTCGCACATCCGGTTCGCCGACAGGTGTGCGTCGAACTCCCGCGCCGTCACCTCCGCCGCCTCGCGCGCCGTGGCCGAGGCCGTCAGCTCCGGGTGCAGCATCCCCCGGTCGCCCGCGAAGGCGCAGCAGCCCGCGTCGTCCGGGACCACCACCTCCTCGGCGCAGGCCCCGGCCACCGCCCGCAGCTGAACCTCGTCGCCCAAGTGCCGCATCGAGCAGGTGGGATGGAGCACGGCCGAGGCGACCGTGCGCCGGACCTCCAGATGCGGCAGCAGTTCCTCCGCGGCCCACACGACCGAGTCGAGGATCCGCAGCTCCGCGTGGAGGGCCCGGTTGTCCTCCGTCAGGTACGGGACCACCTCGTGCGCGATGCCCAGCGTGCAGGAAGAGGCGTCGACGACCAGCGGCAGCCGCCCGCCGGCCGTCCAGCCCCAGGCCGCCTCGACGATCCGGTTGGCCATCTCCCGGTTCCCGGCGTCGTAGCCCTTGGAGTGCCAGATGGTCGCGCAGCAGGTCCCCTTCACGTCGCGGGGGATCCAGACGGGCTTGCCGGCGCGCTCCGACACGGCCACCACGGCCTCCGGCAGGGAGGGGCCGGCACGGCCACGGGAGCCGCCGAGGATCCGGTTGACGCAGGCCGGGTAGTACACCGCCGCGGCGCCCACCCGGCGGGTAGCAGGCAGGTTCCGCGCGGCGGCGCCGGGGATCTGCGGCAGCCACCGCGGCAGCAGGTCCGGTCGTACGGCCTTCCGCGCGGCCCCCGTGACCGCTTCGAGCGCCCGGTCCCCGATCCGGCGGGAGAGGTGGTCGGCGGCGGCCGCCGTCAGCCGGGCGGCGGCCTCGACGGTCCGGAACCGCCGGGCGGCCAGCGCGGCGGCGGCCTCCTCGCGCGCGCTGTGCCGGCGGTGGCGGAAGTCCTTCATCAGCGCCCCGGTGTCGATGCCGACCGGGCAGGCCAGTTTGCAGGTGGAGTCGCCCGCACAGGTGTCCACCGCGTCGTGGCCGTAGGAGCCGAGGAGTCCGTCCAGCACGGGGGAGCCGGGCTGCTGGCGCACCATCTCGCGGCGCAGCACGATCCGCTCGCGCGGAGTGGTCGTCAGGTCCCCGCTGGGGCAGGTGGGTTCGCAGAAGCCGCACTCGATGCAGGGATCGGCCACCGCCTCCACCTGCGGAATGGTCTTCAGTCCGCGCAGATGGGCCCGCGGGTCGCGGTCGAGGAGGATGCGCGGGGCGAGCACCCCGGCCGGGTCGACGACCCGTTTGGTGCGCCACATCAGCCCGGCCGCCCGGGGGCCCCATTCCAGTTCCAGGAAGGGGGCCATGTTGCGCCCGGTGGAGTGCTCGGCCTTCAGGGAACCGTCGAAACGCTCGACGGTGAGCCGGCAGAAGGCCTCCATGAAGGCCCCGTACCGCTCGACGTCGGCCGGGTCGGCGGCGTCGAAGGCGAGCAGGAAGTGCAGGTTCCCGTGGGCGGCGTGGCCGGCGACGGCGGCGTCGAAGCCGTGCTCCGCCTGGAGGGCGAGGAGCGCCTCGCAGGCTTCGGCCAGCCGGGAGGGCGGAACCGCGAAGTCCTCGGTGATCAGGGTGGTGCCGGGGGCGCGGGCTCCGCCGACGGCCGTGACGAAGGCCTTGCGGGCCTTCCAGTAGCCGCCCACGGTCTTCGGGTCACTGGTGAAGGCGTTGGTGACCGAGGCCACCGGGGCGATCAGGTCGAGTCCGGCGAGGGCCCGCGCGGCCCGGCGTTCGCAGGCAGCCCGGCCGGCCTCGTCGGGGGCGCGGAACTCCACGAGCAGGGCGGTCGTGTCCCGGGGCAGGTCCGCCCAGTCGGCGGGAACGCCCGCGACGCTGACCGAGGCGCGCAGGGTGTTGCCGTCCATCAGCTCCACGGCGACGGCGCCCGCCTCGTTGAAGACGGGCACGGCCGCGGCGGCGGCGGGCAGCGAGGGGAAGAACAGCAGGGCCGAGCAGACCTCGCGGTCGAGGGGGAGGGTGTCGAAGACGACCTCGGAGATGAAGCCGAGGGTGCCCTCCGAGCCGACCATCAGCCCCCGCAGGATCTCGACGGGGGTGTTGCCGTCGAGGTAGGCGTCGAGGCGGTAGCCGGTGGTGTTCTTGATCTCGTACTTGGCGCGGATCCGGGTGACCAGCGCGGGGTCGGCCTCGATCTCCTTCTTGATCTTCATCAGCCCGTGGCACAGGGCCGGTTCGGCGCGCGCCAGCTCCGCGTCGGCCAGCGGGTCGGCGGTGTCCACGACGGTGCCGCCGGGCAGCACGACGGTGAGGGAGGAGAGCGTGCGGTAGGAGTTGCGCGTGGTGCCCGCGGTCATGCCGGAGGCGTTGTTGGCGACGACTCCGCCGAGGGTGCAGGCGAGGGCGCTGGCCGGGTCGGGGCCGAGGATCCGGCCGTGCCGGGCGAGGGCGGCGTTGGCCCGCATCACGGTGGTGCCGGGCCGGATCCGGGCCCGCCGGCCCTCCTCCAGCACCTCGATGCCGGCCCAGTGGCGGCGTACGTCAACGAGGATGTCCTCGCCCTGGGCCTGGCCGTTGAGCGAGGTCCCGGCGGCCCGGAAGACGACCTCGCGCCCGCGGCCGTGGGCGTACGAGAGCACCGCGGAGACGTCGTCGATGTCCTCGGCGATCACCACGACCTGGGGCACGAACCGGTAGGGGGAGGCGTCGGAGGCGTAGCGGACGAGGTCGGAGACCTTCCACAGCACCTTCTCGGCGCCCAGCAGTGCGGTCAGCTCGGTGCGCAAGGGCTCCGGGGTGCCGGCGGCCCGGTGCGCGGGGACCCGATCGGGGGAGGGGCCGCTGATGCCGCGCGGGCGCAGGCTGCCCGGCTTCGGTTCCAGCAGCGGCATGTGTGACCCCTTGCCTCGTCGGGGCCCACGTGCGGCCCGTTCAGCAGGTGCGCTCCGCCGGCGCGTCCGACAGGGCGTTCAGCAGACCGCCGAGCACTTCGCGCTGGTCGGCGGTCAACGGAGCCAGGATCTCCTCTGCCGCGTCGGTTCGCGCGTTGCGCAGACGGCGCAGCGTGGCGCGGCCGGTGTCGGTGAGCTCGATCCGGATGACGCGCCGGTTGGCGGGGTCGGGCGCACGGCGCACGCACTCGGCCGCCTCCAGGCCGTCGACGAGGGTGGTCACGGCGCGCGGGACGACTTCCAGGCGCGTGGCGAGGTCCGCCATCCGGGGCGGCTGCTCGCCCTCGTAGTGCGAGACGAGGCGCAGCAGCCGACTCTGGGCGGGAGTGATCCCGAGCGGCTCCATGTGGCGCTTCTGGATCCGGTGGAGCCTGCGCGTCAGGCGCAGCAGCTGTTCGGCGAGGAGGCGATCGGTGTCGGAGGCGGAGCTCATGCGGGAACGATATCAGGACCTCGTTCATTGTGAGCATAGGTAACAATGACCTATGCTCCAATGGTGCCGGCGTTGCCGAACCCGGCGCCGAACCGACTCCGCGGAGACCTCGACCGCCGACTTGACCCCTGACTCCCGAGAGGGCGCCCATGCCGCACGACGAACCGAAGTGGATCCCATCGAAAGACCCCCTCGATCCGGCCCGCCCCGCCCCGGCGGAACAGCCGCGGGAGCTGCGCCGCATCGTGGCGCTCTTCCGGCCCTACCGGGGCCGGCTCGCCGTCGTCGGCCTGCTCGTCGGCGCCTCCTCGCTGGTCGGCGTCGCCTCGCCGTTCCTGCTGCGGGAGATCCTCGACGTCGCGATCCCGCAGGGGCGCACCGGGCTGCTCAGCCTGCTCGCGCTCGGCATGATCCTCACCGCCGTCGTCACCAGCGTCTTCGGCGTGCTCCAGACGCTGATCTCCACCACGGTCGGCCAGCGCGTCATGCACGACCTGCGCACCGCCGTCTACGCGCAGCTGCAGCGGATGCCGCTGGCCTTCTTCACCCGGACCCGCACCGGTGAGGTGCAGTCCCGCATCGCCAACGACATCGGCGGCATGCAGGCCACCGTCACCTCCACCGCGACCTCGCTCGTCTCGAACCTGACGGCCGTCATCGCCTCCGTCGTCGCCATGCTGGCGCTCGACTGGCGGCTCACCCTCGTCTCGCTGCTCCTGCTCCCCGTCTTCGTGTGGATCAGCCGGCGGGTCGGCCGCGAGCGCAAGAGGATCACCACGAAGCGGCAGAAGCAGATGGCCGCCATGGCCGCCACGGTCACCGAGTCGCTCTCCGTGAGCGGCATCCTGCTGGGCCGCACCATGGGCCGGTCCGAGTCGCTCACCTCGGCGTTCGCCGAGGAGTCCGAGAAGCTCGTCGGCCTCGAAGTGCGGTCCAGCATGGCCGGCCGCTGGCGGATGTCCACGATCGGCATCGTCATGGCCGCGATGCCCGCGCTCATCTACTGGGCCGCCGGCCTGGCCCTCCAGACGGGCGCGCCCTCGCTCTCCGTCGGCACCCTCGTCGCCTTCGTCACCCTCCAGCAGGGCCTCTTCCGGCCCGCCGTGAGCCTGCTGTCGACCGGTGTGCAGATACAGACCTCGCTCGCGCTGTTCGCCCGCATCTTCGAGTACCTCGACCTGCCGGTGGACATCACCGAGCGCGCCGAGCCGGTGCGCCTCGACCGCGCCAAGGGCGAGGTCACGCTGGAGGACGTGCACTTCGCGTACGACGCCAAGAGCGGACCGACCCTCACGGGGATCGACATCACGGTCCCGGCCGGCGGCTCCCTCGCCGTGGTCGGCCCGACCGGATCAGGCAAGAGCACGCTCAGCTACCTCGTCCCCCGGCTCTACGACGTGACCGGCGGACGGGTGACCCTGGACGGGGTGGACGTGCGCGACCTCGACTTCGACTCGCTGGCCCGTTCCATCGGCGTGGTCTCCCAGGAGACCTACCTCTTCCACGCCTCGGTCGCGGACAACCTGCGCTTCGCCAAGCCGGACGCCACCGACGAGGAGATCACCGAAGCGGCCCGCGCGGCGCAGATCCACGACCACATCTCGTCGCTGCCCGACGGGTACGACACCCTGGTCGGCGAGCGCGGATACCGGTTCTCCGGAGGCGAGAAGCAGCGGCTGGCCATCGCCCGCACCATCCTGCGCGACCCGCCCGTGCTGATCCTCGACGAGGCCACCAGCGCCCTGGACACCCGTACCGAGCACGCCGTCCAGCAGGCCATCGACAACCTCTCGGCCGGCCGCACCACCATCACCATCGCGCACCGCCTCTCCACCGTCCGCGACGCCGACCAGATCGTGGTCCTGGACGCGGGCCGCATCGCCGAGCGCGGTACCCACGAGGAGCTGCTGAAGGCGGACGGCCGGTACGCCGCCCTGGTCCGCCGGGACCGGGATGCCGGGCTGGCGCCCGAGCCGCCCGAGGGCCTCCAGCTGGCTCCGGTGAATGTGTGACCGTATGACCGGCGCACAGGTGGGATGCCGGAAATATGATGATTCGCGGGTTAGCGTTGCCGCATGCGTCATGAGTATCTGCCGCCGCAGCACCGTTCCCGGGTCACCCGCCGGGGCCGGCTGGCGCTCTTCCTCGGCACGCTGCTGGCCATCGGTGCGGCAGTCCTGGTCCCGCTCCTCAGGGAGGGGGAAGCGCCGGAGAAGCCACGCCGGTTGGTGATTCCCGAAGGATGGCGCGCCCCGCAGGTGTACGCCGCCATCGACCGCGAGCTGAAGCTCCCGCCGGGCTCCGCGAAGTCGGCGGTGGCCACCGCCGGACTGGCCCTGCCCGCGGAGGCGAAGGGCAACCCGGAGGGCTACCTCTTCCCGGCGACCTACCCGGTGACCTCGAAGTCCACCCCGGCCACGCTCCTCGCGCACATGGTGCGGACGGCGAACGAGAAGCTCGCCACCAGGGCCGTCGCGGACGGCGGCAAGGCCCACGGGATGACCCCGTACCAGACGGCCACCCTGGCCAGCGTCATCGAGGCCGAGGCGGAGGGCCGCGCCGACATGGGCAAGGTCGCGCGGGTGGTGCACAACCGGCTGGCGAAGTCGATGCCGCTGCAGATGGACTCCACCCTCAACTACGCGCTGAACCGCAGCACCGTGGACACCAAGCTGAGCGACACCCGCATCGACAGCCCCTTCAACACGTACGAACGCCAGGGTCTGCCGCCCACGCCGATCGACAGCCCGGGCCTGGAGGCCATGGCGGCCGCGGTCGCGCCGACGCCCGGCGACTGGCTGTTCTTCGTCACCGTGAAGCCGGGGGACACCCGTTTCTCGGCGACTTACGGCGAGCACAAGAAGCACGTCGCGGAGTTCAACCGGATCCGCGCCCACGCGGGTCCCCGCGCAGGTCAGGGCGCTGCCCCCGGGAAGTGAGCGGCGCCGCCGCCGGGACGGACGAGGGCGGCCGGGTCACGCCGCGGGGGAGCCCACCCGTTCGCGGGCCAGCAGTCGGCGGATCTCGCGGACCGCGGCCCCGCCCGCGCGGTTGGCGCCGATGGTCGATGCCGACGGGCCGTAGCCGACCAGGTGGATCCGCTCGTCGCGCACGGCCCTGGTCCCCTCGACCCGGATGCCGCCGCCCGGCTCGCGCAGGCGCAGCGGGGCCAGGTGGTCGACGGCGGCGCGGAATCCGGTGGCCCACAGGATGACGTCCGCGTCCACGCGGCTCCCGTCCGCCCACAGGGCGCCGGTGGCGGTGATCCGGTCGAAGACGGGCCGGCGGTCCAGGACACCCGAGGCCAGGCCGGCCCGGACGGCCTCGTTCAGCGGGAGCCCGGTCACGCTGACCACGCTCTGCGGCGGCAGCCCCCGGCGCACCCGTTCGTCCACCAGGGCCACCGCGGCCCGGCCCTCGGCCTCGCCGAAGCCGCCGTCGCGGAAGACCGGGGGCCGCCGGGTCACCCAGGTGGTCTCCGCCGCCACGTCGGCGATCTCCAGCAGGTGCTGAACGGCCGAGGTGCCGCCGCCCACGACGATCACCCGCGCCCCCGCGAACTCCTGCGGACCGGCGTAGTTCGCCGTGTGCAGCTGGCGGCCCCGGAAGGTCTCCTGGCCGGGGTAGCGCGGCCAGAACGGCCGGTCCCACGTCCCCGTGGCGTTGATCAGGGCCCGGGCCGACCAGACGCCGGCCGAGGTCTCGACGCGCAGCCGGCCGCCGTCCCCCTCGCGCACGGCCGAGACGTCCACGGGGCGCCGTACGCGCAGGTCGAAGCGGTCCTCGTAGGCGGCGAAGTACTCCCCGATCACCTCGGACGAGCGCCGCAGCGGGTCGGCGCCGACGAGCTCCATGCCGGGCAGGGCGTGCATCCCGTGGACCCTGCCGTAGGTGAGCGAGGGCCAGCGGAACTGCCAGGCCCCGCCCGGGCGGGGCGCGTGGTCCAGCACCACGTGGTCGAGCCCTGCCCGCGTCAGGTGGTAGGCGCTGGACAGGCCCGCCTGCCCGGCGCCGACGACCACCACGTCCGCCACGTTCACCGTGTCCGCGTCCCGCGTCGCATTGTTCACGGTTCTACTAACTGGCAGGGGTCGCGGGATCTTCCCCGCGGACCGTAGCCGCCCGGCCCTACGGCGCCAGCAGCCCGTCAGCAGCCGCGGCGACACGCGGCGGGCCACCCGGCCGGGCGGGGGTCAAGGGCGTCTCGCCGGCTGGACTCGCCGTCTCCGACATCGGGACACCGGTGTGCGGGTCCGTCAGTTTCCCCCCGCCTTGGGGCCGGTTCCGCGCAGCGTCGCCAGGACCGGCCCGACCGGCTGCAGGGTGAGGCCGGGGAACACCCCGGCCCGCCCGCTCCCGCTGTCCAGGTGGAACCGCTGTCCCAGCACGGCCAGTACGAGCGCGGCCTCCACCAGCGCGAACCGCGCCCCCAGGCAGGCCCGCGGCCCCCCGCCGAAGGGGAACCAGGCGTGTTCGGGCACCGGATGGGGGGCGTCCGCGTCCCACCGCTCGGGGCGGAAGGCCTCCGGGTCCGGGAACCACCGCGCGTCCCGGTGCATCGACCAGGGGCTGGTCCACACCGCCGTTCCGGTCGGCACCGCCCGCCCGCCGATGGTCGCGCCCTCCGCGGCCACCGCCGAGATCAGCCAGATCGGCGGATAGATCCGCAGCGCCTCCTTGACCACCTGCTGCGTCCAGGGCAGCCGCGCGTAGTCGTCGTACGTCGGCAGCCGCCCCCCGAGCACCCGGTCCAGCTCCTCCGTCAGCCGGGCCCGCGCGTCGGGCGCGCCCGACAGCAGCTGCCAGGCCCAGGTCAAGGTGGTCGACGTGGTCTCGTGGCCGCCGATGTAGAGGGTGATCGACTCGTCCCGCAGCTCCTTGCGGGAGAGCGGGCCGCCCTCCTCGTCGCGGGCCGCGAGCAGCCGGCTCAGCAGGTCGTCCCGCTCCGCGCCGGCGGCCGATGCCGCCTCGTGTTCCCGTATGACGTGCTCGATCTCCCGGTCGAGCACCGCCACGGCTTCCCGCATCCGGCGCCGCCCGGGAGTGTGCACCCACGGCGGCAGGAACAGCGTCAGCCCCCGGAACTCCGCACCCAGCTCCCGCTGCGCCGTGGCCATCGCCGCGCTGATGGGAGCCTCCCGGCCGGCCGCGTCGCTCCCGAACAGCGTGCGCACCGCGATCCGCTGGGTGAGCCCGGCCATCTCCCGGTGCACGTCGATCCGTTCGCCCTCGCGCCAGCCGCCGGCCAGCGCGTCCGCGCACTCGACCATCGTGGCGGCGTACGAGCGCACCTGGCGCGGCCGCACGGCGGGCTGGACCAGTGCCCGCTTGCGCCGCCAGTCGTCCCCGGCGGCGACGACCACCCCGTCGCCCAGCAACTGGTGGAAGGCCCAGCCCAGTTCCGTCGGCTTGAAGGTGGACTCGACGGCGCCGAGCAGTTCACCGGCGTGCTCGGGCCGCGAGACCAGCACATTGCGCTGCGGGCCGAGGGCCCAGGGCACCCAGTCGCCGTAGTCGTCGCGCAGGGACTCGAAGAAGGCCAGTGGATCGCGGGCGAAGGCGGGCAGGTTCCCGAGCAGGGGCCACCGGCGGGGTCCGCCGTTCCGGGTGCCCGGGGGCAGGGTCGCGGTCACGCAGGCATGGTGACAGCAGCACCCGCAGGGCACCAGAGGCGGGACCGCGCCGCTCGTCAGCCCTCGGCACCGCCCTCGTCCGACAAGGCCCGTCGGCCCGTCGGCCCGTCGGCCCGTCGGGCGGTCAGGCCGTCCGGCGCGTCGCCAGCCAGTCGTGCGCCGCGTCCGCGGTGAACTGGGGCCGTCCGCCCGGGAAGAGGAGTCCCGCCGAGGCGAAGGCCGGGTCGTCCGCGATGTCCGGCGCGTACGGGACCACGATGCAGCCCATGCCCGCGGCGTGGGCGGCCAGCGCTCCCGGCGTCGCGTCCTCGACGACCACGCAGTCGGCGGGCCGCGCACCCAGCCGGCGGGCCGCCTCCAGGAACACGTCCGGAGCGGGCTTGCCGTGCGCGACCTCCTCGGCGGAGACGACCGTGGTCAGCAGCGCGTCCAGCCCGGTGCCCGCGAGGACGGCGTCGATCGCCTCGAGCGAGGAACCGGAGGCCACCGCCATCGGCACCCCTTCGGCGTAGAGCCGCTCGACGAATTTCCGCATCTGCGGGAAGACCTCGGTCCGGCTGCGGGCCAGTTCCAGATAGGCCGCGTTCTGCTCGGCGAGCAGCTGCTCGACCGGTGCCCGGATCCCGTAGCGCTCCTTGAGGATCTCCAGCGTCTCCAGGGTGCCGATGCCGATGAAACGGGAGTGCTGTTCCCACGTGAAATCGGGGACTCCGTGCCGCTCCAAGGTGCGGCGCCCGGACTCGTAGTAGTTCGGTTCGCTGTCCACGAGGGTGCCGTCGAGATCGAATATGACGGAAATCATCCGCTGTGCCCGTCCTGCCGCTTGTGTCCTGTCCCGGCATCCTGTTCAGGTCTTGCGGGCGTTCCTCCCCACGGATTCGACCAGCGGCAGCAGCCGGTGCGGGACCCGCTCGCGCAGGGCCACCTCCGTCCGCGTGCGGACCACGCCGGGCAGCTGGATCAGCCGCTGGATCACGTCCTCCAGGTGCGCGTTGTCGCGGGCCGCCACTCGCGTCAGCAGGTCCCCGCCGCCGGTGATCGAGAAGGCCTCGATGATCTCCGGTACGGCGGCCAGCGCGTCCCCCACGTCGTCCAGATGTCCCTGGGTGACCTCGATGTGGACGAAGGCCAGCACCGGGTGGCCCAGTGCGGCGGGGGAGAGCACCGGCCCGGTCCCCGTGATCACGCCCGTGCGCTCCAGCCGGTCCAGCCGGGCCTGCAGGGTCCCGCGCGCGACGCCGAGGATCCGGGCGTATTCGCGGACGCTGGTGCGCGGCTGCTCGATGAGCAGACGCAGGATTCGGGTGTCGAGTTCGTCCACCGCCATACCGCGACTGTACCAATGGCCCAGTTCAGCGCGATCCTTGCCGGCCAGCAGCGGGCCCGGTGTGCGGCGAGGGCTGCCCCCGGTAGGCCAGGCCCACCACCAGCACCGCGACGGCGGTCGGCAGCAGGAGCCAGCCCACCGTCCACCCGGCCCGGATCAGCAGCGCCCCGAGGACCCCTCCGGCGAACATGGCGAGAACGGACAGGCCGCGCAGTTTCCAGCCGGCCGTCCCGTATCCGTAGACGGCGTCGCGCCCCATGGCCGAGCCGCCGAGGAAGGCGGTCATGGACCGGGTGACCAGCGTCGTCGGCACACCCGGCACGTTCGCCCGCATGATCGTGGTGTTGCGCATGCCCATCGCCAGCGCCAGGACCGCCGTCACGCCAGGTGCCGCGGGCTCGGCGCGCCGTACCGCGGCACCAAACCCCAGGCGGCGGCCGCGGCGGCCAGGATCAGTCCGGCCTCGACGATGAGGCCCATGACGAACCAGCGCCGCCCGCGGGCCTGCGTCACGGCCTCCAAGTGGGAGCCGCAGATCACCCCGAGGACGAACGCGGCCAGCGAGATCCCGGCGGGCAGCGTCGGCAGGTCGCCCGCCTGCGCGGCGCCGAAGGCCAGGAACAGCACGTTGCCGGTCTGCATCGCCGTGAAGGCGGGCCCGAGCGCGAGCAGACTCACCGCCTCGACCACCCCGGTCACCGCGGTCAGGGCGACCATCAGCGCCGGCATGTGCGGCGGGAGCTGCGAACCGGCCGTCCGCGCGGCCTTCCGCTTCTCGTCCATGACGCCCGACAGTGACACGCCCGCCCGGATCCGTCGGCGCCGACATGCCGGAAGGCATAGGGTCCGAGGCGTGAGCGACCTGTTGCTGGTGAGGCACGGAGAAACATCCTGGAGCGCCGACGGACGGCACACCGGACGCACGGACGTCCCGCTGAACGCGGGCGGGATCGAGGAGGCCATCTCGCTGGCCCCCTACTTCCGGGACCGGCACCCGGCCCTGGTGCTGACCAGCCCGCTGCACCGGGCCGTCGCCACGGCCGAACTCGCCGGACTCGCCGACGCGGTCACCGACCCCGACCTGTACGAGTGGGACTACGGCGGCTACGAGGGCATCACCACCCGGGAGATCCGGCGGACCACCCCGGACTGGTCCCTGTGGACCCACGGCGTCCCGCCCGGCGACCCGGCGCACCCCGGCGAGAGCGCCGCCCAGGTGGGCGCCCGCGCGGACCGCGCCCTCACCCGGGTCGCCCCCGTGCTCGGCGCGGACGGCGGCGACGTCGTGATCGTCGCCCACGGCCACTTCCTGCGCGTCCTCACCGCCCGCTACCTGGGCCTGGAGCCCGCGGACGGCCGCCTCTTCCTGCTGCGCACCGGCACGGTCAGCGTGCTCTCCACGGAACACGGGCTCCCGGTGATCGCGGGCTGGAACGTCCGCCCCTGACCGGCCCGTCCCGCCTCGCGCGGTCGCGGCGGGTGCGTGACCATTCGTACATGGGTCAGGACCGAGCGGACGTCGAACACGAGCCGGACCACGGGGAAGAGGGGCTCAAGGCCAACGCGATCGGCTTCCTCGACGCGCTCGTCATCGGCCTGAACTCCACCTCGCCCGCCTACTCCCTCGCCGCCGTCCTCGGGCCGATCGTGGCCCTGGTCGGGATCTACGCGCCGGGCGTGATGCTGGCCTCCTTCGTGCCGATGCTGCTCATCGCCGCCGCCTTCTACTACCTGAACAAGGTGGACCAGGACTGCGGGACGACCTTCTCGTGGGTCACCCGGGCCATGGGCCCCTGGGCCGGCTGGCTCGGCGGCTGGGCGATCGCCATGACGGGCGTGCTGGTCATCGGCTCGCTGGCGGACGTCGCCGTCAACTTCGGCCTCCTCGCTTTCGGGCTCGACGACTGGGCCGCCAACCCCTGGATCCGGCAGTCCCTCACCGTCGCCGTGATCCTGGCCATGACCGCCGTCTGCGTCATCGGCACCGAGCTCTCGGCCCACCTCCAGGACGTCCTCATCCTCGCCCAGGTCTTCTTCCTGCTGGCCTTCGCGGTGGTCGCCATCTACCGGATCTACGCCGGTACCAGCACCCTCGAGGAGATCGAGCCGTCCCTCGGCTGGCTCAACCCCTTCGGCGCGGGCGGCGCCGCCCTCACCGGCGGACTGCTGCTCGGCGTGTTCATGTACTGGGGCTGGGAGTCCGCGGTCAACCTCACCGAGGAGGTCGAGAACTCCGCCACCGCCCCCGGCAAGGCCGGAATCTGGTCGACGGTCATCCTCCTGGTGACCTACCTGTCCGTGTGCTTCGCGGTCGTCGGCTACGCGGGCACCACCTTCCTCGCCGAGAACGCGGCCGAGGAGGAGGCCATCTTCGCCGTGCTCGCCCACGAGGTCATGGGCGGCTGGGACTGGGTGGTGCTCCTCGCCGTCTGCACCTCCGCGCTCGCCTCCACGCAGACCACGATCATCCCGGCCTCCCGCACCGCCCTGTCCATGGCCCGCCGGCACGCGCTGCCGCCGCCGCTCGCGCACATCCACCACCGGTTCCGGACCCCCGACGTGAGCACCTGGTGGGTGGCCGGCATCGCCATCGCCTGGTACCTCGTCGTCAACCAGATCAGCGAGAACGCGCTCCTGGACTCCCTCACCGCACTCTCCCTGCTGATCGCCTTCTACTACGCGCTCACGGGCCTGGCCTGCGCCCTCTACTACCGCCGCCACCTCACGGAGAACGCGCACAACCTCCTGCTCATCGGCGTCGGCCCGGTAGTCGGCGCGGGCCTGCTCTTCTGGCTGCTGGTGGAGTCGATCGGCGACATGTCCGACCCGGAGAACTCGGCGAGCGGAGTCTCCTGGTTCGGACTCGGCCCGCCGCTGGTCATCGGGATCGCGATCGCCGTCGTCGGCGTGCTCGTCATGTGCTTCTGGCGGATACGGGACGGCCGGTTCTGGCAGGAGCGGCGGGGTGTGGTCGACCCGGCGCTCGTCCACACCGGGAAGCGCTGAGGAGTCCCGATGTCCGTGGTCCTTGGTTACGACGAGTCGCCCGGCGCCGAACGGGCCCTGCACGTGGCGCTGGAGGTGGCCACCGCCTTCGGCGAGCCGCTCGTCCTCGTCTACGGGGCGGCCGCACCGGGCTCCACCGGCGAGGAGTACCGCGCCCACCGGGAGGCCGTCCGCCAGGCTGGCCGCAGCGCCCTCGCCCGTGCCGTCGAGGAGGCCGACGCCGCCGGCGTGCCCTCGACGGTCGAGGTGGTCGACGAGAAGCCGGCCCAGGCCCTGCTGGACGCCGCCGAACGCCACCACGCCCGCGTCATCATCGTCGGCAGCTGGGGCGACAGCCCGATCCGCGGCGCCCTGCTCGGTTCCACCCCGCACAAGCTCCTGCACCTGTCACCGGTGCCCGTCCTGTGCGTGCCGACCGAAGGCGGCCCGGGGCAGTGACCCCGGGCGGTTCCCCACCGCAGGGGAGAACCGGTCCGTTGGTCTCCTGATGGCCGAAGATCCCCGCCGGTAGCTGTGCCAATGGTCCAGCCTCCAGGGGCCCGCTTGAGCCATTGCCCCTGCGGATGCTTATCTGTGTCGTATCCATGTACTTGCGGCGCCGCGCAGCGCCGGACGGCAACGAGGCCGTTTCCGGAGCGCGGCGCCTTCGCCGTGCCCCTCCACCGCCCACCACCCCCGGGCGGCTCCGGGCCGGCGCGCACCACGCGAGGGGGGCGGCACACCGCCGTGAAGAGGATGTTCGTGGCTCCGGATCCGGGGCGTCTGAGACTGAGGAACGCGGCCCGCGCGGTGATCGGCGTCGCCGCCGCCGTCGCCCTCGCCGAACTGTGCGGTCTCTCCCTGAGCGCCTCCATCACCGGGGGACTGGCGGCCCTGCTCGCCCTCTTCACCGTCACCGACGCGACCGTGCGCCGCCAGGCCGTCACCACCGCCCTGCTGCCCGCCGCCGGATTCCCGGTCCTCGCCCTCGCCACCGCCCTGCACGGGCTGACCCCCGCCCGCGACGCGGCCTTCGTGCTCGTCGTCTTCTGCGGGGTCTACGCCCGCCGCTGGGGCCCGCGCGGACACGCGCTCGGGATCTTCGCGTTCATGAACTTCTTCATCACGCAGTTCCTGCACGCCCTCCCCGCCCAGCTCCCGGAGCTGTTCGCCGCCGTGGGCCTGGCCCTGGTCGCCTCCGGCGCCGTGAGATTCCTGCTCTGGCCCATCGAGCGGCGCACCCCGCCGCCCGCCGCCCCCGCGCCGCTGCCCGGCCGGGGTCTGGCCCGGCCCACCACCCGCCAGGCCTTCCAGGCAACCGCCGCCTGCGCCGTCGCCCTCGCCATCGGCCAGGTGCTCTCCGAGGACCGCTGGTACTGGGCCGTCGGCACCGCCTGGTGGATCTTCGTCAACACCGCCTCGCGCGGCGAGACCCTCGTCCGGGGCTTCCGCCGGGTGCTCGGCACCGTCATCGGTGTGGCCGCCGGCGTACTGATCGCCATCCCGCTGAACGGCGCGCCCGCGCCCACCGCCCTCCTGGTCGCCGCCTGCGTCTTCGCGATCTTCTACACGGCCGCCGTCTCCTACAGCTGGATGATCCTGGCGGTCACCCTCATGGCGGGACTGCTGTACGGCCTGCTGGGCGTGCTGGACCCCGGCCTGCTCGTGCTGCGCCTGGAGGAGACGGCCGTCGGCGCGGTGTGCGCCGCGCTGGCCGTGGTCCTCGTGCTGCCCGTCACCACCCACGCCACGAACGACGCCTGGATCCAGCGCGCCCTGCACTGCGTGCACGCGGCCACCGCCCAGGCCGCCGCCCGCCTGGCCGGCTCCCCGACGGCCGACCCGGCGCCCCACGCCGCCGAGCTGGAGACCCTGCTCGCGCGGGTCCGGATGGCGCTCGCGCCGCTGGTCCACCCGCTCAGCCCGTTCCGGGCGCGCAAGGCCCGCGCCGGCCAGGTCATCGCGCTGCTGGACGACTGCGCCCGCGAGGTGCGCGGCCTGGTGGCCGTCGCCGCCGACCCGGACGCGAGCCACGACGCCCGCCTCGCCGCGGCCTGCTGGCGCGTCGAGGCCGCCGTGGAGGCGCTGACCGCCGGGGAGCGGCGGGCGAGCGCGCCCGCCACGGCCCGCGAGACCGTGGCGCACACCGCCGCCTCCGGGCCGGCGCTCGCCCACCTGCACGGCCTGGAGCGGGCGCTCGCCGAACTCGCCGCCCCCCTGGGCAGCGACCCGCGGGCGCCGTTCGTCGTCAGCGCCTGACCAGCCCCTGCGCCGACAGAGCCAGCCCCGCCGGCAGCCGGCCGGCGGAGTGCACCACGCCCAGGGTCTGGGTGGCCCGGGTCAGCGCCACGTACAGGTCGCTGGGCTGGAAGTCGGCCGGCTCCGCCACGACCACCGTGTCGAACTCCAGCCCCTTGGCCTGGCGCGGATCCAGCAGGACGACCTCCCGGGTCAGATCCGGCTCCGCGCCCTCCCGCACCCCCGGCAGTACGGTGGCCAGTGCGGCGTGCAGCGCCCGCGGCGCGATCACCGCGAGCCGTCCCTCCGCCGGCCGCTCCCGCTCCACGGCCTCCGCCACCGCCCGCGCCGGGTCCCCGGCCTCGCGCACCCATGGCCGCACCCCGGTCGTCCGTACCGAGCGCGGCGGTTCGAAGCCGGGATCGTGCTCCCGCAGCACGGCCGCCGCCACCTCCATGATCTCGGCCGGCGTGCGGTAGTTCACCCCCAGCCGGACCAGCTCCCAGCGCTCGCCCACGTACGGGGAGAGGATCCGCTCCCAGGAGCCGCAGCCCGCCTCGTCGGCGGTCTGCGCGGGATCGCCGACCAGCGTCATCGACCGGGTGGGGCAGCGCCGCATCAGCAGCCGCCACGCCATCTCCGACAGCTCCTGCGCCTCGTCCACGATCACGTGCCCGAAGGCCCAGGTGCGGTCGGCCGCCGCCCGCTCGGCGGCGCTGCGGTGGTCGGCCTCCTCCTGGCGCTCGGCCATCCGCTCGGCGTCGATGATGTCGTGGGCCGCGAGGTACTCGTTCTCCTCGTCCTCGAACTCGTAGGACTGCGAGCCCTCGGACAGGTCCAGCACCCCCTGCGCGTACGCGATGCGCCGCTGCCGCTCCCGTTCCTCGGCGGCGCGCCGGGCGCTGTCGTCCTCCCCCAGCAGCTCGGCCGCCTCGTCCAGCAGCGGCACGTCGGCCGGGGTCCAGTCCGGGCGCGCCGAGGGCGCGCGCCGGATCAGCCCGGCCTCGTGCGCGGACAGGTGTGTGGGGTCCGCCAGGAAGTCGGCGACCAGCTGCTCGGGGGTGAGGGAGGGCCACAGCGAGTCGATCGCCGCGTGCACGGCGGGGCTCATCGCGATCTCCTTGCCGAGCTGGGCCACGTCGTCCGAGCCGAGCAGGTTCGGCCCGCCGTACGGATCGGCGCCCAGCCGGTCGGCGAGCTGCGCGGTGAGCGCGTCGATGATCCGGAAGGCGAAGGCGGGGCGCGCCTGGTTGTGCGGCAGCCCGGTGGCCCGGGCCCGGTCCCGTGCCTCGTACGCCATCGTGCGGTCCAGCAGCAGGGTCCCGTAGTCGTCGTGGTCGATCTCCAGCGCGGGCTCGGGGACCGTGTCGTACTCCTCCCCGGTGCCCGCCGGCACGGTCTCCGGCAGGCCCTGCCGGTCGGCCACGACCCGGGCGAGGACCTCCGCCATCGCGGCCCGGCCCTTCACCGCGGCTGCCCCGGGGCGGTCGGTGCCGGTGGCGTGCACGCCCGGGAAGAGCTCTCCCGGAGTGGCGAGCAGTACCCCCGTCTCGCCGAGGGCCGGGAGCACCTCGCCGATGTATCCGAGGAAGGCCGGTCCCGGCCCGACGATCAGCACCCCGCGCTTGGCGAGCAGCTCCCGGTGGGCGTACAGCAGGTACGCGGCGCGGTGCAGCGCGACCGCGGTCTTCCCGGTGCCGGGACCGCCCTCCACGACCAGCACCCCCCGGTGCGGGGAACGGATGATCCGGTCCTGCTCGGCCTGGATGGTGCGCACGATGTCGTGCATGCGGCCGGTCCGGGCGGCGTCGAGCGCGGCGAGCAGCACGGCGTCCGCGTCGGCGCCCTCGTGCCCGGTGCGCTCCGCGTCGGTGAGGTCGAGGATCTCGTCGTGCAGGGCGGTGACCTCGCGCCCGCGACTGCTGATGTGCCGGCGGCGGCGCAGCCCCATGGGGGTGTGGCCGGTGGCGAGGTAGAAGGGGCGGGCCACCTCCGCGCGCCAGTCCAGCACCAGCGGCGTGCGTTCCGCGTCGTCCGCGCGGATTCCGATCCGGCCGATGTGGTGGTCACGGCCGTCGGAGAACTCCAGACGGCCGAAACAGAGGCCGTTCTCGCCCGCATTCAGCGCGGAAAGCAGGCCGGACTGCTCGGCGACGAGGACATCACGCTCGAGGCGCGCCTGAAACCCGCTCCCCACCTCGCGCAATGCCCCTTCGACCGCCCGTTCGGCCAGGTCGCGCAGGTCGTCGAGGCGCCGATAGAGATCGGTGACGAATTGCTGCTCTTTTCGGAATTCCTCGGTTGACAATTGCACTCCCACCGCGATATAGTGGCGTCGTAAGGTTCTTTGTGGCTTCGTTTTCGGTGAAGTCACGAACCAATAAATATACTCTCTTGCATCCCTCGGCAGCGAATTCGGCCGGGGGATTTTTTGCGTACGGTGGATCCCATGACCACCGCACACGGCTCCGCCGACGGAATCGTCTACCGCCTCGCCCGCCCCGAGGACGCGGGTGCCATCGAGGCCCTGGACAGCTCTTTCACCACCGCCACGGTCTTCGAGGTGACCGCCGCCGAGGACGGCTTCGGCTTCCGGCTCCGCGAGGTCCCGGTCGACCCGCCCGTTCGGAAGGTGTTCCCGCCCGAGGAGCACGACGAGCAGGGCTTCGGCGGCGCCGCGGGCCGGGACGCGGACGCGCGCACCTACGTGGCCGTCGACGGTGGCGAGGTGTGCGGCTTCGCGGCCGTCGGCTACGCCGCGTGGAACCGGCGCCTCACGATCGAGGACATCGAGGTCGCGCCCGGCCGCCGGGGCCGCGGCATCGGCCGCGCGCTCATGGAGTGCGCGGCGGAATACGCCCGTGAACGGGGCGCGGAGCACCTGTGGTTGGAGGTCAGTTCGGTCAACGCCCCTGCCGTGCACGCCTACCGGCGGATGGGGTTCGGCTTCTGCGGCCTCGACACCGCGCTGTACGGCGGTACCCCGGCCGCCGGCGAGCAGGCTCTCTACATGAGCCGGCCCTGCCGCTGAACCCGCGCGTGCGCCCGATCGTACGCCCCAACTCCCGTTGCCCGCAGGCCGATCGTCGAAGATCACTCAGAGGAGTGTTCCGGCCGCTCCCACCGCACACCGCTGACCTGCGGCATGTACAACGGGTAATTGTTTACTGCACATTCATCCGGCACGTACAGGGTGGATCTGGTCGGACAGGGGGTAACCGCCCGGAATGGAAATTCTTCAACAGCGCTCCACCACCGCCCAGGTGTGGGAAGCGGCCGAGGAGTTCATCCGACTCTTCCACCGGGAGACCAAGGGCGCGGGCGATCCGCGCGCCCGGCTCGCCGCCGTCAGGGCCGAACTGGCCGAGACCGGCACCTACGTGCACACCCCCGAGGAGCTGACCCACGGGGCGCGCGTGGCCTGGCGCAACAGCAACCGCTGCATAGGCAGGCTCTACTGGAACTCGCTGCGGGTCCGCGACCGCCGCGGGCTCACCGCCGCCGACGACATCGCCGCCGAGTGCTTCGACCACCTGCGCGAGGCGACCAACGGCGGCAGGATCAGACCCACCATCACGGTCTTCGCCCCCGACGCCCCGGGCCGGCCCGGCCCGCTGATCTGGAGCGAGCAGCTCATCAGGTACGCCGGGTACGGCGACCACCCCTCCATAACCGTCGGCGACGCCCGCAACGCCCCGCTCACCGAGGCCCTGCTCCAGCTCGGCTGGGCCGGCGGCTCCGGCAGCCCCTTCGACCTCCTTCCGCTGGTGGTCCAGGGCGTCGACGACAAACCCCGCTGGTTCGACACCCCCGCGGACGCCGTCCTGGAGGTGCCGATCGACCACCCCGCCGGCGACGGCTGGGCGGACTGGGGGCTGCGCTGGCACGCCGTACCCGCCATCTCCAACATGTGCCTGGAGATCGGCGGCATCCACTACCCGGCCGCGCCCTTCAACGGCTGGTACATGGGCACCGAGATCGGCGCGCGCAACCTCGCCGACACCGATCGGTACAACCTCCTGCCGGCCGTCGCCCGCCGCCTCGGTCTGGACACCTCCAGCGAGCGCTCCCTCTGGAAGGACCGCGCGCTCGTCGAGCTCAACCGGGCGGTCCTGCACTCCTTCGACCGCGCCGGCGTCGCCATCGCCGACCACCACTCCGAGTCCCGGCGGTTCCTGTCCCACATGGAGCGGGAGGAGCGCAAGGGGCGCGAGGTGGGCGCGGACTGGTCCTGGATCGTGCCGCCGATCTCGGGCTCCGCCACCCCGGTCTTCCATCGCACCTACGAGGACAGCCCGAGCAGCACCGCGTACGTCCACCACCCCGGAGCGCGAGAACGGGCCCAGGGGCGGGATTTGGTCTAGACCTTCTGTTACCGTCGGCTCCGAACGGATCCGAGAGCGGTGAGAGGGGCTTCGTGTGGGCGGCGCTGACAGTACGGACCATCACGGCGAACACCGGGCCTACATCGGCTCGTTCACCTCGGGGGGCGGCCGCGGTGTCACCACCGCGGCCGTGGATCCGGTGACCGGAGCGCTGACCACGCTCTCGGTCGCCGCCACCGACGACCCCTCGTACCTCGCGCTCGCCCGGGACACCGGTGTGCTCTACGCGGTGAACGAGACCGAGGAGGGCGCGGTGACCGCCTTCCGGACGACCGCCGACGGCCTCGCCCCCCTCGGCGCGGCCTTCCGTGTCGGCGGCTGCGGCCCCACCCACCTCAGCGTCAGCGGGGGCCGGCTGCACACCGCCAACTACACCTCCGGCAGCGTCAGCAGCCTCCCGCTCGCCGCCGACGGCAGTCCGGCCGGTCCCGCCCACGTCCTCCCGCACGAGGGGGGCGGCCCCGACGCCGACCGCCAGGAGCGGCCGCACGCCCACCAGGTGCTGCCCGACCCGACCGGCCGCTGGGTGCTCAGCGTGGACCTCGGCACCGACTCGGTGCGGATCTGCGCGCCGGACCCGGCCACCGGCGAGCTGGGGGTGCACGGCGAGACCGTGCTGCGTGCCGGGACCGGCCCCCGCCACCTCGTCTTCCATCCGGAGGGCGCCGTGGTCTACGTCCTGCACGAGCTGGAGCCGCAGATGACCGTCTGCCGCTGGAACGGGGCGTCCGGGCAACTGGAACCGGTCCGCGAGGTTCCGGTCGCCTCCACGGGCTCCTCAGGGGCCGTACGGGCCTACCCCTCGGCGGTCGTCGCCTCGCCGGACGGGCGGTTCGTCTGGGTGGCCGTCCGCGGCGCCGACGTCATCGCCACGTTCTCCCTGGCCGATGGTCCCGAGGAGCCGCGGCTCACCGGCGCCGTGGACTGCGGCGGCGACTGGCCGCGCGATCTCGCCGTCGACCCCTCGGGACGCCGGCTCTACGCGGCCAACGAGCGCTCGGGTGACGTCACGTGGTTCGACGTGGACCCGCTGACCGGTCTGCCGCACCGGGCCGGCTCGGTGGCCGTACCCGCGGCCACCTGCGTGGTCCTCGGCTGACACGCGTACGGGCCTCCGTACGGGACGTCCGCGCGGAGTGTCCGCACGGGTCGTCCGCACGGGGCCACGGGAAAGGCCCCCGGCGAGCCCTGGAGACCAGGGTCGGCGGGGGCCTCTCCGTCACGGACGGACGGGTCAGTGGGCAGCGGCGCCCTGGGCGATCCCGAGGGCCGCGGAGTACTGGGCGACGGCCAGCTTGCCGAGCGCCGAGTAGGCCCCGAGCACCTCGGCGGTGGCGCAGTCGGCCTCCTTGCAAGCGGTGTCCAGCAGTCCGTCGGCCGCCTCCGGGCCGATCAGGTACGGGGCGAGCGCGAGCTGCGTGGAGCCCTCGCCGCGCAGCTGCTCGGCGACGGCGGCCACCGAGCCCTCCTGGTCCAGCGCGGCCGCCTTCACGGGCACGGCGAGCCGGGCGGCGAGCAGCATGCCCGTGATCCCGGCCGCCTGCACGGCCTCCTCGCCACCGGTGGTGGCGAGGACGATGCCGTCGGCGGCGGTGGTCACGGTGAAGAGCCGGGCGCGGTCGGCGCGGGCCAGGCCGGCCTCGGACAGCCGCACGTGCAGGCCCTCGGCGAGCAGCGGGTGCGGGCCGAGCACGTCGGCCAGCTCGGCGGCGGCCGAGGAGTCCATCAGCGCCTGGCGGATCCGGCGGAGCAGATCTCCGTCCGGACCGGCGAGCAGCGGCACGACCACGGCGTCCGGGCCGGTCGGCGCGGGCACCTCGTGGCCGGCGGCGCGGGCGAACTCCGCGCGCGCGGCACGCTCGGTCGCGACGGCGGTCAGCACGCCGGACAGGGACGGGAACTCGGAGGCGTCGTCACCGTCGAGGAAGCCGATCCGGGCGTCGAGGCCGGGCAGCTCGGAGCGGCCGATGCTGATGATCTCTTCCGCCAGCTGCCGCGAGGCGGCCGAGGGGGCACCGGGCACGGCGAGCACCAGCGCGGGCGCGCCCTCGGGCGCCACCGCGGGCTCGGGCCGGCGGTGCCGTCCGGTCTGGCGGGGTCGCGGCATTCGTACGGGCAGGCCATTTGCGGGCCCAGTGGGGGAGCTCATGGCGCCGCATGCTACTGGCTTATCGGAACAAGGTGTTCGGGCAGGGCCTTCTCAGGAGGCATCTGTCCGCATTTATCCGATGAAGGGCAGATACCGTCAACTGACCGACGGTAGGCGCCCGGCCACCCGGTTGGACCAGTAGAGTGACACAGCGTGGCACCACGACCTTTGAATGAACTCGTTGAAGCAGGCTGGGTGAAGGCCCTGGAGCCCGTCTCCGGACACATCGCGGCCATGGGGAACTTCCTCCGCGGCGAGATCGCCGCGGGCCGGACCTACCTGCCGGCGGGGGCGAACGTATTGCGCGCCTTCCAGCAGCCGTTCGACGACGTCCGCGTCCTGATCGTCGGACAGGACCCCTACCCCACACCGGGGATGGCCATCGGCCTGAGCTTCGCCGTCGCGCCGGACGTGCGCAGGCTGCCGGGCAGCCTGGAGAACATCTTCCGGGAGATGAACTCCGACCTGGGACTTCCCCGGCCGTCCAACGGGGACCTCACCCCGTGGACCCGCCAGGGCGTGCTGCTGCTCAACCGGGCCCTGACGACGGCACCCGGAAAGCCGGCCGCGCACCGCGGCAAGGGCTGGGAGGAAGTGACCGAGCAGGCGATCCGGGCCCTCGTCGCCCGGGGCACCCCCCTGGTGTCGATCCTGTGGGGCCGCGACGCGCGCAACCTGCGGCCACTGCTCGGGGACCTGCCCGCCGTCGAGTCGGCGCACCCCTCGCCGATGTCGGCGGACCGCGGCTTCTTCGGTTCGCGCCCCTTCAGCCGGGCGAACGACCTGCTGGCGCGCCAGGGCACGCAGCCGGTCGACTGGCGGCTGCCCTAGGCCCCGTCCGGCCCGGCCCGGCCGCACGCGGTCGAACCGTGCCCGGCCCTGTCCGCATCCGTTCCGGGCGTGAACGGGGAAGGATGGGCGAAGGGACCGTCCGGCGCCCGCCGGCCGCGGCCCCGGGACGGAACGATCGGAGCACAGCCCGTGAGCACGCATCCCCGGAACCCGACCCCCACCCCGGCCCCGGCCGGCACCCCGGCCCCCGCCACCGGACTGCGGTGCCTGGTCACCGGCGCGGGCGGCTACATCGGCGGCCGGCTCGTCCCCGAGCTGCTCGACGCCGGACACCGCGTGCGCTGCCTGGCCCGCACCCCGGCCCACCTCAGGGACCACCCGTGGGCCGGCCGGGCCGAGGTGGTCCGCGGTGACGTCACCGACGCGGAGAGCCTGCGTCCCGCCCTGCGCGACGTGGACGTCGCCTACTACCTGGTGCACTCCCTGGGAGCCGGGCGCGACTTCGAGGAGACCGACCGGCGCGCGGCCACGACTTTCGCCACCGAGGCCCGCGCCGCCGGGGTCGGCCGCATCGTCTACCTCGGCGGCCTCACCCCGCGCGGCGTGCCCGAAGCGGAACTCTCCCCGCACCTGCGCTCCCGCGCCGAGGTGGGACGGATCCTGCTCGACTCCGGCGTGCCCACGACCGTACTGCGCGCGGCCGTCGTCATCGGCTCCGGATCGGCCTCGTTCGAGATGCTCCGCTACCTCACCGAACGGCTCCCCGTGATGGTGACGCCGAGCTGGGTCGGCACCCGCGTCCAGCCCATCGCCGTACGGGACGTGCTGCGCTACCTCGTCGGCAGCATCCGGATGCCGCAGGACGTCAGCCGGGTCTTCGACATCGGCGGCCCCGACCTGCTCACCTACCGGGACATGATGATGCGCTACGCGGCCGTCGCCGGACTGCCCCGACGGCTCATCCTGCCCGTCCCCATGCTCACCCCGCGCCTGTCCAGCCACTGGATCGGCCTGGTCACGCCGGTACCGGCCGCCCTCGCGCGGCCGCTCGCCGAATCGCTGAAGTACGAGGTCATCTGCGCGGAACACGACATCCGGCAGTACGTGCCCGACGGGCCGGGAACGCCCGTGCCCTTCGACCGTGCCCTCACGCTCGCCCTGGAACGGGTCAAGGAGGCACGCGTCACCACCCGCTGGTCCAACGCCTCGCTGCCCGGCGCCCCGAGCGACCCGCTGCCCACCGACCCCGACTGGGCGGGCGGCAGCCTCTACACCGACGAGCGCGAGCAGTCCGTCCCGGCGACCCCGCACCAGCTGTGGCGGGTCATCGAGGGGGTGGGCGGGACGAACGGCTGGTACTCCTTCCCCCTCGCCTGGGCGGTACGGGGCCAGCTCGACCGCCTCGTCGGCGGGGTGGGGCTGCGCCGGGGCCGGCGCGACGCCGACCGGCTCAGGGTCGGCGACACGCTCGACTTCTGGCGGGTCGAGGAGATCGAACGGGGACACCTCCTGCGGCTGCGCGCGGAGATGCGGCTCCCCGGACTCGCCTGGCTGGAGATGCGCGTCGACCGCGACGCCGAGGGCGGCACGCTCTACCGCCAGCGGGCCCTCTTCCACCCGCGCGGCCTGGCGGGACAGCTGTACTGGTGGAGCGTGGCGCCGTTCCACGCCGTCGTCTTCGGCGGCATGGCCCGGAACATCGCGCGCACCGCCGCGAAGACGGCGGAGGAGACCGCGCGGGAGACCACCGTGAGCACGGCGGGGCCCGTGGTGCATCCGGGAGGCGACGGCGGGCGGAAGTGAGGGCGGCAAGTCCGTACGCAGCCCACCCGCCGCCGCCGCGCGCGCCCGCCGGGTGGCCGATCGCCGGGAGTGGCGCCATGAACTCCGTCGTCCTTTTCACCTCCGACCTCCGCCTGCACGACCACCCGGCCCTGTGCGCCGCTCTGGCGGCGGCCCACGACGTGGTGCCGCTGTTCGTCCGGGACCCCGCCGTGGACCGCTCCGGGTTCGCGGCGCCCAACCGGCTCGCCTTCCTCGCCGACTGCCTGGCCGACCTCGACGCCGGGCTGCACGACCGCGGCGGCCGGCTCGTCGTACGCACCGGGGACACGGTCGCCGAGCTCCACGCCGTGGCACGGCAGGCCGATGCGGACGAGGTGCACATGGCGGCCGGGTGCTCCCGCTTCGCCCACGACCGCGAGGCACGGCTCAGGCACGCCCTGGAGTCCGACGGGCGCCGCCTCTACGTACACGACGGGGTGACCACGGCCGTGCCGCCCGGCGCCGTCACCCCGCAGGGGTCCGACCACTTCGCCGTCTTCACCCCGTACTTCAGGCGCTGGGCCGCCGAGCCGCTGCGTACACCCCTCGCCGCCCCCCGGGCCGTTCGGGTGGTCCGCGGGGTGCGCTCCGAGGCGCTGCCGTCACGGGCCTCCGTGGAAGACGTGTCCGAGGGCCTCCCCACAGGTGGGGAGCGGGAGGGCCGCCGGCGGCTCGGGAGCTGGCTGTCCCGGCTCGCCGACACCTACGAGGAACGCCACGACGACCTCGCGGGCGACGCCACCTCCCACCTGTCGGCGTACCTCCACTTCGGCGCCGTATCGGCCACCGAGGCCGTCCACCGGGCGAAGGCCCGCGGCGGCACGGGCGCCGGCGCCTTCGTACGGCAGCTGTGCTGGCGGGACTTCCACCACCAGGTGCTCGCCGCCCGGCCGGAGACGGCCACCGCGGATTACCGGCCCCGGCAGGACCACTGGCGGCGGGGCGCCGAGGCGGAGGCGGACCTCCGGGCCTGGCGGGAGGGACGGACCGGCTACCCGGTGGTCGACGCCGCCATGCGGCAACTGGCCCACGAGGGCTGGATGCACAACCGGGGCCGCCTGATCACCGCCTCCTTCCTCACGAAGACGCTGTACGTCGACTGGCGCGAGGGCGCCCGCCACTTCCTGGACCTCCTCGTGGACGGCGACGTGGCGAACAACCAGCTCAACTGGCAGTGGGTGGCCGGGACCGGGACCGACACACGGCCCAACCGGGTCCTCAACCCCGTCCTCCAGGGCCGGAGGTACGACCCCCACGGGGCCTACGTCCGCCGCTGGGTCCCCGAGCTCGCGGGCCTGCCCGCCGGGACGATCCACGAGCCGTGGAAGCTCACCGGTCCGGAACGGGACGCCTGCGACTACCCCGACCCGATCGTGGCCCTCGCCGACGGCCTGGCCCGCTTCCGCCACGCCCGGGGCCGGGACTGACCCACCCGGCCCGCGGGCCGCGCCGGAGCGCAGGTCGACGCACGACCCGCGCCGGAGCGCAGGTCGACGCACGAACGATGCGAGTTGAAGTGCCTCCTTCCCGCGCCGGAGCCTGAGGGTGCGGGAGCGGCCGAGCTCCCGGCAGCGGCGAGGAGGCGGAGTCGTCATGGGCGCAGCAGCCGGCACGACCGAGGTCCTCCCGGGCGTGCTCCCGGGCGGGGTCCCGGCCGGGGGTTCGGGCGCGCTCCGGGACCTGCTCTCGGACGAGGAGGTCGGCCGCGGGATCGGGCGCGGCGACGCGGACTGCTTCGCCCTGGCCCACCGGCGCTGGGGCCGCCTCGTCCACCACCTGGCCGCCCGCACCCTCGGCGACGTCCGGGAGGCCGAGGACGTCACCCAGCAGGTCTTCCTCGCGGCGTGGTCCGGTCGCGCCGGCTACCGCCCCGAGCGCGGGCCCGTCCCCGCCTGGCTGGTCGGCATCGCGCGCCGGAAGATCGCCGACGCGCTCACCGCCCGGACGCGCCGTCTCGACCTGGCCGCCGCGGCCGGGGCGGCCCCGGCACCGGCGGCCCCGGCGCCCGACGGGTGCGAGCGGGCGCTCGACCGCCTCCTCGTCACCCGTGAACTCGCGCGGCTTCCGCGCGTCCAGCGCGAGGTCCTGGCCCTCGCCTTCTACGCCGACCTGACCCAGGTGCAGATCGCCCACCGCACGGGCCTGCCCCTGGGGACGGTCAAGAGTCATGCCCGGCGCGGGCTCCAGCGGCTGCGCCGGGCCCTAGAAGGTGTCGTAGAGCCGGGAGACGAGGTCGAGCGCCTCCCGCAGACCTCCGGGGCGCAGCGTGCCGGGTCCCGGGGCGCGGCCCGCCCAGCCCGGGCCGGCGAGCAGCATCACGGGGTGCGTCCGCGCCCCCTTGACCCCGAAGGAGCTCGCGGCGACGTACCGGGCCAGCGCGTGGTCGGCGGTGGAGCGGGCCTGGGACCAGAGCACGACGGCGGCCGGTCCCGTGCGCCGCAGGGCGGCGTCCAGCGCCTCGGCGGGGACGGCCGCGCCGAACATCCGGGCCGGCAGGCCGCGTTCGCCGAGCCCCGCCGCCAGCGCCTCCAGGGGCAGGGTGTGCTGCTCGGCCGGAACGCAGGCCAGCAGCACCGGGGGAGCGGCGGTCCGCCGCACCGGCGCGGGCGCCACGCGCCGCAGGGCGGTGGAGACGTGCCAGGACAGCAGGTGCTCCACCTCGACGTAACGGTCGCCGGAGGACTGCCACTTGCGCCCCACGGCGTGCAGGGTCGGCACCATCACCTCCTCCCAGACGGTGACGAGCCCGTGGCCCGCCATGAGGTCGCCCAGCAGCGAGTCCAGGGCCGGTCCGTCGAGGCGTACGGCGGCGCGGGCCAGCCCCCGGCTCTCCCGGACCACGTCCCGCTCGTCCGGTCCCTCCTGTACGGCGCCGGAACGCCCGGATCCGCCGGCCGGCTCCGGTGGGCGGGACGGCCCGGGCCGGCTGACCGGACGCGCCCCCGGCCTTCGGTCCACGACCGAGCCGGAGCGCGCGCCCCGGCTCGCCCTGGCCGACCGCGCCGCCTCGGCGGGCGGCACGCCGGAGGCGGTGAGCCGGCACATCTCCTCCAGCATCGCGATGTCCCCGGGGGTCCAGCGGCGGTGCCGCCCGTCCTCGCGCGCCGCGGGGCCGATGCCGTAGCGCTGGTCCCAGGACCGCAGCGTGGTCGGCGACACGCCCAGGTGGCGTGCCACCGCGCCGGTGGTGATGCCAAGCGTCGTCTCGGACATGCCCTCACCGTACGACGCACGAACGATGCGGGTGGGCCGTCACCCGCCGATGGTCGCCGCCCGCACGCACAGCACGTCAGGCAGGTGCTCGGCCAGCAGCTGCCAGCTCTCGCCGTCGTCGTGGCTGGCGTACAGCTCGCCGTTGCGGTTGCCGAAGTAGACGCCCGCGGGGTCCGCGTCATCCGTGCACAGGGCGTCCCGCAGGACCGTGCCGTAGTGGTCCCCGGAGGGCAGCCCCTTCGAGAGCGGCTCCCAGCTCTCGCCCGCGTCCCGGGTGCGGAAGACCCGGCACCGGTGCTCGGCGGGGACGCGGTCGGAGTCGGCGTTGAGCGGGAAGACGTAGGCGGTGTCCGGCCGGTGCGGATGGGCGGCCACCGCGAAGCCGAAGTCGGAGGGGAGCCCGCCGCCGATGTCGGTCCACCGGGCCCCGGCGTCGTCGCTGCGGTAGACGCCCCAGTGGTTCTGCAGGTAGAGCCGGTCCGTGTCCCCGGCGTCCTGGGCGATCTTGTGCACGCACTGGCCGTACTCGGGGTGCGGATCCGGCAGGAACACCGCGGAGACCCCGTCGTTGGACGGGGTCCAGCTGGCCCCGCCGTCCTTCGTCCGGAACACGCCGGCCGTGGAGACGGCCACCGTCACCGCGTCCGGGTCGCGGGGATGGGTGATCACCGTGTGCAGGCCCTCACCGCCGCCGCCCGGGACCCAGTCGCCACGGCTCGGGTGCTCCCACAGCGGACGGACGAGCTCGAAGGACTCGCCCCGGTCCGTCGAGCGGAACAGCGCGGCGGGCTCCGTCCCCGCGTACACCACGTCCGGGGCCTCGGGCCCGGCCGGCTGGAGCTGCCAGACCCGCTCCAGCGAGGCGCCCGTGTCCTTGGGGAACTTCACGGCGGCCGTGGCCGGTTCGCGCCAGGTGGCCCCGAGGTCGTCGGAGCTGAAGACGGACGGCCCCCAGTGCGTGCTGTCCCCGCCGACCAGCAGCCGGGGCGCCGGCCCCCGCCGGTCGACGGCGACCGCGTAGACGGCCTGGGCGTTGAAATGCGGCCCGTCGAACTCCCACGGCTCCTCCCCTCGCCGGCGGCCGATGAAGAGTCCCTTCCGGGTTCCCACGAGCAGCAGCACATCAGGCATGGCCGGTACCTCCGGACCTCGTCGTCCCTGCGGGGCGTTTCCTCATGAAGCGTCTTTCCGGACAGTCTGCACCCACCCTCTGACAGCGGCCCGGCGGACGGCACCGGCCCTCTCCATAGCTGATCGATACCGATCATTTACTCTCCGGGAAACGTTGCTACTTGAACGTAGGCGTTCGGAGTGGGTTGACTTCAGGCCACTGCATTGCTGCTGTCGCCGCACGCGAGAGGACCTACGTGGCCACCGAGCACCTGTCACCGCTCGACCTCGCCTTCTGGCGGA
Source organism: Streptomyces sp. NRRL F-2580 (assembly GCF_000720115.1). Lineage (GTDB taxonomy): Bacteria > Actinomycetota > Actinomycetes > Streptomycetales > Streptomycetaceae > Streptomyces. The sequence continues at coordinate 176,715 of NZ_JOIR01000006.1, read as the reverse complement.
TCGAATCCGCCGCCCACCCCATGCACCTCGGCGCCCTCGCCGTCTTCTCCGCCGCCGGGCCCGGCGGCGGAGAACACGGCGGCCCCGGAGCCGCCGAGCGCGCCGCCGCACTGCTCGCCGCCCGCTGCGCCACCGTGCCGGGTCTGCGCCGCCGGATCCGCGACGTGCTGCTGCCGGTCGGCGCGGCCGCCTGGTCGCCGGACCCCGGCTTCGACCCGGCGCGGCACGTCTTCCTCGTCCGTGCCGACGAGGCGGACCCGCACGCCGCCGCCGGCCCGCTGATGGCCCGGCCGCTGGACCGGGAGCTACCGCCCTGGGAGGCCCACGTGCTGGCCGGGCCGGACCCGGACTCCTTCGCGGTGCTCTTCAAGTTCCACCACGCCCTCGCCGACGGCCTGGGCGCGCTGGCCCTGGCGGCCGCGCTCTTCGACGAGGGGCCGGCCCCGCGGCCCCCCACGCGTCCGGTTCCCGAGCAGCGCGCCGGCTCGGCCCTGCGCCGGCTCCCCGGGACCCTGGCCGCCCGGGTCCAGGACGTCGGCCAGGCCCTGGAGATCGGGGCCGCCGTGGCCCGTGCCGGGCTGCCGCTCGGCGTCCCCGCGGCCCTCACCGCGGACCCGGCCGGTCCGGGGACCCGGGCCGTCGCGGGCCTCGCCCTCGACCTGGACGAGGTCAACCTGGTCCGCAAGGCCGCCGGGGGCACCGTCAACGACGTGCTGATCTCCCTGGTCGCGGGGGCGCTGCGGCGCTGGCTGGAGGAGCGGGGCGATCCCGCGCCGACCGGACCCGGCCCGCGCGCGCTGATTCCCGTGTCCCGCCGGGGCCGGCCCGGCGCCGGCGGCGGGAACCGGCTCTCCGGCTACCTGCTGCGGCTGCCGCTGGCCGAGCGCGATCCGCTGCTGCGCCTGGACCGGGTCCGTGCGGCGATGGACCGCAACAAGGACGCCGGACCCGCCCGCGGCGCCGGGGCCGTCGCCCTGCTCGCCGACCACGTCCACCCGCTGGGCCACCGGCTCGGCGGCCCGCTGGTGGCGCAGGCCGCCCGGCTGCTCTTCGACATCCTGGTCACCAGCGTCCCGCTGCCCGGATTCACCTTCAGCCTCGGCGGCAGCCGGGTCCGCGAGGTCTACCCGCTCGCCCCGCTGGCCCGCGGTCAGTCGCTGGCCGTCGCGGTGTCGACGTACAAGGGGACCGTCCACTACGGGCTGGTCGCCGACGCGGTGGCCGTCCCGGACCTGGGCGCCCTGGCGGGGGCGCTGCGCGCGGAGCTCGACGCACTTGTACGAGAAGTCTCGTAGTACGAAGGAATTCGTAGTACGGTGAGTCTCGAACTCAGCCGCCGATCCCCGGCGCGCCCGGTGACCTCTGGAGCCCTGATGAGTGCTGCCCCCGCCGCCCCTGCCGCTTTCGCCGCCCTGTTCACCCCGTACGACCTTCGCTCGGTCACCGTCCCGAACCGCGTGTGGATGGCGGCGATGTGCCAGTACAGCGCCGAGGCGTTCGGCCCGAACGCGGGCGTGGCGAACGACTGGCACTTCGCGCACTACGCCGCCCGCGCCGTCGGCGGCACCGGCCTGATCATCCAGGAGGCCACCGCCGTCTCCCCGGAAGGCCGGATCACCCCCTACGACCTCGGCATCTGGAACGACACCCAGGTCGAGGCGCTGCGCCGGATCACCTCCTTCGTCAAGGCCCAGGGCGCCGTCCCCGGCATCCAGATCGCGCACGCCGGCCGCAAGGCCTCCACCGACCGCACCTGGAAGGGCGGCGGCGCGGTCGGACCCGAGGCGCACGGCTGGCAGCCCGTCGCCCCGAGCGCCGTCCCGTTCGCCGAGGGCAGCCACGTGCCGCACGAGCTGACGGTCGACGAGATCGCCGGAATCACCGCCCGGTTCGCGGCCGCCACCGAGCGCGCGCTCGCGGCGGGCTACGAGGTCGTCGAGATCCACGGCGCTCACGGCTACCTCATCGGGGAGTTCCTCTCCCCGCACAGCAACAAGCGCACCGACGCCTACGGCGGCTCCTTCGAGAACCGGACCCGCTTCGCCCTCGAAGTCGTGGACGCCGTACGGGCCGTGTGGCCCGAGGAGCTCCCGCTGCTCTTCCGGATCTCCGCCACCGACTGGCTGGAGGAGGACGGCTGGACCGCCGACGAGACGGTACGGCTGGCCCGGCTGCTCCAGGAGCACGGCGTGGACCTCCTCGACGTCTCCACCGGCGGACTCGCCCCCGGGGTGTCGATCCCGGTCGGCCCGGGCTACCAGGTGCCCTTCGCCGCCCGGGTCAAGGAGGAGACGACCCTCCCCGTCGCCGCCGTCGGCCTGATCACCGAACCGGAGCAGGCGGAGAAGATCCTGGCCAACGGCGAGGCCGACGCGGTCCTGCTGGCCCGGGAGCTGCTGCGCGACCCGTACTGGGCCCGCCGCGCGGCCGCCGAGCTGGGCGCGGAGATCCGTACGCCCGAGCCGTACCACCGCTCCTGGTGACGGCGGTGCGGCTCCGGCGCCCCGGCCCACGGCGGAGCCGCACCCCCTTTCCCGCCGATTTCCGCGAGTGCCGCGACTCCTTCGACGACTCTCGTACGATGGGGCCCACAGTAAGCCGAGTGAGTGGAGCAGGGACATGACGGAACGGGACGCCGGCCGCATCCTCGCCCACCCCGAAACGGCCGAGATCCGGCTGGAGGGCGTGCTGCACGCGCTCTCCGACCCGGTCCGGCTCTCCATCGTCCTGGACCTGGCCGCCTCGGCCGCGGACCTGGCCTGCTCGTACTTCGACCTGCCGGTCACCAAGTCCACGACCACCCACCACTTCCGCGTCCTGCGGGAGAGCGGAGTCGTGCGCCAGACCTACCGCGGCACCACCAAGCTCAACGCCCTGCGCCGCGACGACCTGGAGGCCCTCTTCCCCGGCCTCCTGGACAGCGTCCTCACGGCGGCCGCGGCCGAGTCGGCGCGGCTCTCCCCGGACAAGACCTAGACCGAGGCGTCCCAGCGGTGGAGCAGCCCGCCGTCCGGGCCGAAGACGTCCATGCGGTAGCCGTGCGGCAGCGTGACGCCCTCGCTGAGCGTCAGGTACGCGGTGATGGACGCCGCCTGCCGCCTGAACCGGGCGTCGTCCGCGTCCGGGTTGTGGGTGTGCACGACGAACAGGGGCGATGACCCGTCCGGCCCGGGCACCCGCTCGATGCCGTACACGTCGGCGTCGCCGCCCGCCTGCCGATAGCGCTCGGCGAGGGCCGCGGCGTCCGGGGGAGCGGCCGTACCCGTCACGGTGGGGCCCGGTGCGGGTGCGCCCGCCTGGTCGGCGCCCTCGTCCGAACACCCCGACAGGGCGGCGCAGGCCGCCAAGGTCACCGCAACCACGAGAGTTCTTCCGCGCATCACCGCAGCACTCTAATGCGCGACGTCCCCTACGTGAGCCCCGCGGCGCCCAACAGCCCGGCCCAGTCGGGGATCTTGACGGAGCGGCGGCCCAGGGAGCGGCCCAGATCGGACTCGGCCGTCTCGATGGCCTGCCAGCCCGGCCACTCCACCGGGTGCAGACCCGCCGCTCGCAGGGCGTCCAGCGGGTCCCCGGGCAGCTCCCGCCGGGCCAGCACCGCCGCGTCCTGGAGCAGCGACGACACGGTCTCCTTCGCGCACGGCCGGTTCGTTCCGATCACCCCGGTCGGGCCGCGCTTGATCCAGCCCGCCACGTACTCGCCGACCGAGGCCCGGCCCGCGCGGACCACCCGGCCCGCCGCGTGCGGGACCGTCCCCTTGGCGGGGTCGAACGGCAGCCCGGCCAGCGGGACGCCCTTGTACCCCACCGAACGCAGCACCAACTGCGCCTCGATGTCCTCGTGGACGCCCGTCCCGGTCACCCCGCCGAGCCCGTCGGGGGCGGTCCGCTCGAAGCGCATCCCCGTGACCCGCCCGTCCGGCCCGCCGAGGATCTCCACCGGACGCAGGTAGAACCGCAGCGCGATGCTGCGCGGCTCCCCGCCCGGCTCCGCCTCCGCCCAGCCGCGCAGCACCTCCAGGTTCCGTCGCGCCACCGCCGGCAGCGCCGCGGCCGCGCCCGGATCGGTGTACATGGGGTCGAGCGCCAGCTCGGCGCGGTCCGCCCGGGCGCCCACCCCCGGCAGGGTGCCCAGCTCGCGCAGCTCCTTGGTGGTGAACTTGCCCTGCGAGGGGCCGCGCCGGGCCACCATCGCCACCCTGCGCACCCCGCTTGCCGCGAGCGCGCCGAGCGCCGGCTGCGGCATGTCGGTCGGCGCCAGTTCCGCCGTGCCGCGGGCCAGGATCCGGGTCACGTCCACCGCGACGTTGCCCGCCCCGACGACCACCGCCGAATCCACGCCGGGCAGGTCGAAGACCTCGTCGACGGCATCGGGATGGCCGCTGTACCAGGACACGAAGGCCGTCGCGGAGTGCACCCCGGCCAGCTCCTCGCCGGGGATCCCCAGCAGCCGGTCCCGCGCCGCGCCCACGCAGTACACCACCGCGTGGTAGAGCTCCAGGAGCCGCTCCGTGGACAGCTCCGCCCCGCCGACCTCGACGTTCCCGAGGAAGCGGATCCGCTCGTCCTCCAGGACGGTGCGCAGGCTGCCCTGCAGCGACTTGATCTTCTCGTGGTCCGGGGCGACCCCGTACCGTACGAGCCCGTACGGGGCGGGCAGCCGGTCCAGTACGTCGACCCGCACCCCGGGCACCTCGCGCTGCTGGACCAGCGTCTGGGCCGCGTAGACCCCGCTGGGGCCCGATCCGACGACGGCGACACGAAGCACGGCGGAGCTCCTCCCGCAGGTGGTCCCAGCATGACACCGGCCCCCTGCGCCGTCAGCCCATCGCGCGCATCCGGTGGATCTCGGTGCTCTGCGTGGCCACCACCTCGGTGGCCATCTCCTCGACCGCCACGTTGTTGCCGGCGGCCAGCACCTCGCCGGCCATCTTCAGGGCGCCCTCGTGGTGGGCGGACATCAGTGTCAGGAAGAGCCGGTCGAATTCGGCCCCCCGCGCCCCGGTCAGCTCCTTCAGCTGCTGCTCCGTCGCCATGCCCGGCATGGCGGCGTGGTCGTGGGCGTGCCCGCCGGAGCCCCCGGGCGGGGCCGGATGGACGGTCAGCCACTTCTCCATCGCCCCGATTTCGGGCCGCTGGGCGGCCGAGATCCGTTCCGCCAGCCGTCTGACCCCGTCCGCCGCGGCCCGCTCCGGGGCCAGCGCGCTCATCGTCAGCGCCTGCCGGTGGTGTTCGATCATCCGCTGCACGTAGGCGCGGTCGGCGGCGTTGGGGCTGTCGTCGGGCTTCGCCTTCGCGGCCTGCTCCGGGGTAAGCGTGCGCGCCTTCTCGCCGGGCCGGCCCGGGGCGACGACCACGGCCCCTCCGTCCGCGGCCCGATCCGTTCCTTCGTCCTCGCTCTGGCAGCTGGCGAGCGTCAGCAGGAGGCCGGCGGTCGCCGCCGCCGCGGCGGAGCGGCGGATCCGCGCGGTCAGCGCCTCGCGGCCCCGGAGGGCTTTTGCCATGTCCATGAAGGGAAGATACTGCCGGGGTCCTGGTTCCGTTCCCCTGTGGGCGGAACCGATCGGACTCCCATGGGAGGGCACAGTGACCTCACTGCACACCAGGAGAGTGCGAAACAGGAGGGTGGGGGTGGCCGTCGCGGCGGCCGGGCTCCTCACCACGCTCCTGGCGGCCGGACCGGCGTCGGCCACCCCCGACCCGGGTGACTTGACACCCGGCAGCGGCAGCCGGCAGAGCGCGAACTCCGTCGAAGGCAGGGAACTGGCTCCGGGTGACATCCCCGGCCAAGACGAGATCGTGCACAGCCGCAACATCAAGCACCTGGCCAACATCCCCAGCACCGATCCCGCGAACATCAACTCCGACCTGGCCTTCCAGGGCAGGTACGCCTACGCGGGCAGCTACAGCGGCTTCACGATCTACGACATCGCCAATCCGAAGGCACCGAAGACCGTCTCCCAGGTGCTCTGCCCGGGTGGCCAGAACGACATCTCCGTCCTCGGGGACCTGCTCTTCCTCTCCACCGACTCCTCGCGCAGCGACGACTCCTGCAACAGCGTCTCGCAGCCCGCGACGGAGAAGTCCTCGTGGGAGGGCATCAAGATCTTCGACATCAAGGACAAGAAGAACCCCAAGTACATCAAGTCCGTCGAGACCGCCTGCGGTTCCCACACCCACACCCTGGTGCCGGGTGACAAGGACGTCTACCTCTACGTCGCCTCGTACTCCCCGAACGAGGCCTTCCCCGACTGCAAGCCGCCGCACGACGGCATCTCCGTGGTGAAGGTCCCGAAGAAGGCGCCGACGATGGCCGCGGTCGTCGCCTTCCCGATCCTCTTCCCGGACGGCGGCAACCCGGGCGGGCCCACCAACCCCGGCGTCTCCAAGACCACCGGCTGCCACGACATCACCGTGCTGCCCTCGAAGAAGCTCGCCGCCGGTGCCTGCATGGGCGACGGCATCCTCTTCGACATCAGCAGGCCCGAGCAGCCGAAGGTCATCGACCGGGTGCAGGACAACGTGAACTTCGCGTTCTGGCACTCGGCCACCTTCAACGAGCGGGCGAACAAGGTGGTGTTCACCGACGAACTCGGCGGCGGTGGCGGCGCCACCTGCAACGAGGCCACCGGACCGAACCGCGGGGCCGACGGCATCTACGACATCGCCGGCCGCGGTGACCAGCGCAAGCTCGTCTTCCGCAGCTACTTCAAGATCCCGCGCCACCAGGCCGACACCGAGAACTGCGTGGCCCACAACGGCTCGCTGGTCCCGGTCGGCGACGGCCGCGACATCATGGTGCAGGCCTGGTACCAGGGCGGCGTGTCCGTATGGGAGTTCACCGACTCCGCCCGGCCCAGGGAGATCGCGTACTTCGAGCGCGGACCGCTGACGACGGACCAGCTCGGCGTGGGCGGGTCCTGGTCGGCGTACTACTACAACGGGCACGTCTACTCGAACGACATCGCCAAGGGCCTCGACGTGCTGCGGCTCGACGACTGGCGCACCGACAGCGCCAAGTGGGTGTGGATGGACCGGCTCAACGTGCAGAGCCAGCCCGAGTACCACTGATGCCCAGGTCGCTAGGGGTGTGAGGGAAACGTTCCGCCGGGCGGCACGCCGTCCGGCGGAACGCCGAGCTCCCAGTCCAGCCCGTAGCGCTGGAACAGCTCGGCCCGCAGCCGGGCCTGCGGCATCGGCGCGCCCGGCAGCAGGATCGCCACGACCGCCCCCATCAGCAGGGCCCGCAGCAGCGGGTAGTCCGCGTCCACGTCCGTCGAGCCGTAACGGGCGACGGTGTCCCGCAGCAGCTCCGCCAGCCGCTGCTGCTCCGGACACTGCACGAACCCCTCGGCGGCGAGGATGCCCGCCATGTGGGTCCGCATCAGCAGCGGCTCGTCGCGGGCCAGCCCGAGGATCGCGTCGATGGCGCGCGCGAGCCGCTCCCGCCCGTCGTCGCTCCGGGGCTCCCGCTCCAGTGCGGCGTGCAGGGTGAGGTGCATCAGCCGGTGCACCGCGGACTGCAGCAAATGTCGTTTGCCCGGAAAGTAGTACGAGACCAGGCCGCGGGCGGCGCCCGCCCGGTCGGCGATGGCGCCGAGGGTCGTCGCCTCGTAGCCGCGCTCGGCGACGAGCTCGACCGCGGACTTGAGCAGCCGCTCCCGGGAACGTCTGCGCAATTCTTCATTGACCGATGCGCTGCGCGGGACCATGCTTACTCCTGCGTTGACTGGCTCAGAGCCAATATACTCAGCGCACGGGGTCGCCTGCTCTGGGTGAAACGGGGGATCGCCCAGGGCAGGTACCCGCACCCTTCACCGGCCCCCCGCGCCCGACTCGCCCCGGCGACCGGATCCGGTCGCCGCGAGGGCCACCACGGCCACGCCCAGCAGCCACCCCGCCAGCACGTCGGACGGCCAGTGCACCCCGAGATGGACGCGGGTGAAGCCGACCCCGAGCACCGAGACCGCGGCCACCGCCCAGGCGGCGGCCGGCGCCCACGCCGGGAGCGGACGGGCGAGAGACGGGGGGAGCGGGCGGGAGCCGGGCCGGGGGAGTAGCCACAGGAGCATCCCGCACACCACCGTCGCCGTCATGGCGTGCCCCGACGGGTAGGCGGCGTAATGCGCCGAGTCCACCGGATCCGGCCACACCGGACGTTCCCGGCCCACCAGCGCCTTCAGCCCCTGCTGCACCGCCGCGGCCACCACGACGGCCAGCGCCACCCGAAGGGCCCGCTCCCGGTCGCCGCGCCACCACAGCAGGACACAGGCGACGGCGGCCAGTGCCCGCATGGTCCAGGGGTCCCACACCCAGTCGGAGAGCACCCGCATGACCTGCGTGACCCCGGGGTGGGCGACGGCGTGGGCGTGCAGGTCCCCGGCGACCCGGCCGTCGAAGGAGAACAGCGGCCGCCACCGCGCCACCACCAGCGCCGTCAGGACCGACGCGAGCAGCGCGGCGAGGATGCCCGCCCACCGAAGGGGGTTGTTCCGCATGAGTGGATCCTCGCACCGGCGCACGGATCGCCGGGCCGCGGCACGGGCGCACTGCACGGGCGCACCACGCGACCGCACTGCGTGGGCGCGTCAAGCGGGCGCACCACCCGGTAGCACTACGCGGGCGCACCGAGCAGCCGCACTGCGCGGGCGCTACGCCAGTGCGCTCAGCCCCGGCACGAAAGCCACCAGCAGCGGGATGGCCGGGACCAGCGTGGCCAGCGCCGTCAGGCGCAGCCGGCGGCCCGCCGACAGCCGGGGCGCGGCCGCGAGCAGCCGCCGTACCCGCTGCGGGACGTGCGCCTGCTGGGTGGAGGCCCCGAACACCCCCCGGTCCTCGTTGAGTCCGACCAGCGCCAGCGCGATCGTCAGCCGGCCGAACCGCCGCGAGGCCACGTCGTCGGCGGCCATCTCCACCAGCCGGTGCATCTCCGCCTCGAAGGCCGCGAAGACCGGCACCTGCGGGAAGCCCCGGGACAGCGCCCGCGAACAGTGCAGCAGCCAGTCGTGCCGGGCCGCCGCGTGCCCCTGCTCGTGCGCCATGACGGCGTCCAGCTGGCTGCCCTTCAACCGGCCCAGCGCCGCCGTGGTCACCACCAGCTGCGGGGCCGCTCCCGGCAGCCACCAGGCGTCCGGCCGCGTGCCCTCCAGGACGACGAGCCGCGCACCCGAAGGGTCCTCCCCGGGCAGCAGCGGAGCCCGCACGAGCAGTTCGCTGCCCTGCGCGCGCCGCCGGGCCCGCGCCCGCAGCACCTCACCGGTCAGCATCGCCCCGGTCCACAGCGCACCGCCCGCCAGCCCGAGCGCGGTGACCGCGGCCCAGGGCCCGCCGGACGCGCCCAAGGCGTACGCGTCGACCACTCCGTGCGGGGCGGCGGCGAACAGCCGGCCCCGGACCGCCTGCCAGGCGGCCGCCGCGCTCAGCAGCATCGACAGTCCGAAGCACAGCAGCACCGCGCCGACCACGCACTGCCACGCCCACAGCGCCACGACGGGTTCTCGCTCGGGCCAGCGGGCCCGGGCCAGCAGACGGGGGGCGAGCACCGCGGTCAGGGCGCCGAGCATCAGGAGAACGGCGGGGACCATCATGTCCGCCAGCCTATGAGCGGGGGACTACCTGCGGGTACGGCCTCGGGTGATTGGTGACGCAGGACACGTCCGCGAGCCCGGTCACATCGTCAGCAGCATCGCCAACATGCCGATGCCCATGGCCAGTCGGCAGGCGCGGATCAGCTCGGCCGGTCCGCCGCCGCCCACGGCGACCTGCTGCCCGGCCGGTCCGCCCGCGGTGAGCAGCCGGGTGCCGCCGAGCACCACGTACCCGGAGTAGTAGAGGAGGAGCGCCCCGGTCAGCAGCGGCAGCCCGGTGCCCTGCCCGTGCCCGTGGCCGCTCCCGGAGCCCGCCGTCACGGTCATGTAGACCATCGTCAGGGAGCCCACCAGGTGGTGCGTGTGGTGCGCCCCGCCCCGCAGCAGCCACAGGGCGTGCAGGGCCGCACCGCAGAACACCACCGCCAGGAGGGGAGCCCGCCACCCGTCGCCGTGCGCGAGGGGCACGGCCATCAGCGCCATGCCGAACCCCATCACCGCCTCCGCGGCTGCCGCGCCGCCTGACGTGCGCACCCGCCCGAGGCAGTACGCGCCGCTCACCGCGCACACCAGGACGAGCAGCCAGGCGGACACGGAAACGGACACGGAGTCGGAAACGGCGGTGGCGGAACCGTGCACGGCGGAACCTCCCGGTTCGTCGGCGTCACGGGGAGAGATGCCCCTCTCACACGGCGCTCACGCGACCCCGGGTTACGCTCTCCCTGCCGCACCAGGCATGTCATATGCCACCGCATCGAACGGAGCGCCCGATGTCGACCGCCCAGTCCGCCGCCCTCAGCTTCCGCAGTGCCGTGGAGGCGGACATACCGGAACTGGTGGTGCTCGTCGAGTCCGCGTACCGCGGGGACGCCAGCCGGGCCGGCTGGACCACCGAGGCCGACTACCTCGACGGCCAGCGCACGGACCCGGACGGGGTCCGAGCCGTCATCGAAAGCCCCGACAGCGTCCTGCTCGTCGTCGAGCGCGCGGGCGAGCTCGTCGCCTGCTGCCAGCTCGAACACCGCGGGGACCACGCCTACTTCGGCATGTTCGCCGTCCGCCCCGGTCTCCAGGGCGCCGGTCTCGGCAAGGAGATCCTGGTTGAGGCCGAGCGCCGCGCCCGCGAGACGTGGGGGGCGAAGGAGATGCGGATGACGGTGGTGAACGTACGGGAGGAGCTCATCGCCTATTACGTGCGCCGCGGCTACCTGCGCACCGGCGAGCTGAGCCCCTTCCCCTACGGTGACGAGCGCTTCGGCGTCCCGCTCCGGGACGACCTCGCCTTCGAGCTGCTCGTCAAGGCGCTCTGACGCCTCCTCAGGGAGGCTGGACGTCAGGCGGTGAACCGGCCCGTGCTGCGGATCTCCGGGAGGTCCGTGGCCGCGCCGTTCAGCCCGAGCGCCCGCGCCAGCCGCAGCTGATCCAGGGTGTTGACCGCCCGGGCGGTCACCCGCAGCCCGGCCGCGTGCGCCGACTCCACCGTCTCCAGGGACAGCACGTGGATGTCCGCGGCGATCGCCGCGGCACCCGCCGCAAGCGCCCGGTCCAGGAGGTCCCCGGTGCCGCCGCCGGGGGCCGCGTACAGGGTGGTCCGTACGCCGGGCACCAGCCGGGTCACCTCGGCGAGCACCGCCTCGTCGGCGGAGGCCACCTCCACCCGGCCGGTCAGGTCGCGGCGCAGGATCAGCTCAGCCAGCACGCCGGCCGTGGCCCGGTCCCGTACGGACACCTGGAGCGGCACCCGGACCGCGTCCAGGACCTCCTCGAGGACCGGCACGCGCTCGCCCTGACCGGCGTCCAGCTCGCGCAGCTCGGCCAGGGTCAGATCGGCGACGGCCCCCGAGCCGTCGGTGGTCCGGTCCACGTCGGGGTCGTGCACGGCGACGAGGGCGCCGTCCTTGCTCAGCCGGAGGTCCAGGGCGATGACGTCCATGCCGGAACGTTCCGCTCGAACGAACGACCGCAAGGTGTTCTCCGGTTCGACACCCATGACCCCGCGGTGACCGATGGTGAGGAAAGTCAAGGTTCTCTCGCTTCCGTCGACGGCGGCTCCCCGCGCGGTCGCGGTGTCCCTACCGGCCGCGCGCGATGAGGTCGCATGCTAGTGCGCCGAGGGTGCGAAGGGACCGTGCGTGCACTGCTCCGAAAGGGCGTTCAGGCCGCTTCCCGCCAGGGTCGTGCGCCCCGCGGCGGCCGGCGCCGGGCCCACCGCGTCACCCGGGCGTGGGCGCGTCCCCGCCACCTTGACGACCTGCGGCATCGGCCTCCGGGGCGGGCTCGGAACCGGGCTCGGAGCCTGACCGTACGCTGCCTGCCGCCCCGGCCTCCGAGAGCCCCGCCAGGTCGCCGAGCAGGGCCTCGGCCAGCTCCAGTTCGGCGAGGTGCTGCCGTTCGCTCCAGCGCAGCGCGAGTGCGGGGAAGGCCCACTCGGGTACGCCGCTCGCCTGTTCCATGGCCTCCCGTACGGCGGCCAGCTCCTCCCGGGTGCGCTCCGCGTGCTCGCCGACCATCGCGCGCAGCCGCTCCGGCTCGGCCAGGTGGCCGAGCCAAACGCGCAGCAGCAGCCCGTGCTTGAGCACCGGTGGTCCCGCCTCGGCGGTGTCGGCGGCCCAGCCCGCCAGGGCCGCGCGGCCCGCGTCGGTGATGGCGTACCGCCGTTTGGCCCGCGCCTCCTCGGGCCCCGAGCGCGCGGACGCCGCGTAGCCGAGTTCCTCCAGACGGCGCAGTTCCGCGTAGATCTGGCTGATGGCCGGCGACCAGTAGAAGAAGCGCAGGGAGGAGTCCGCCCACTTCTTCAGCTCGTAGCCGGTCCGCTCCCCGGGGAAGGAGAGCAGGCCGAGCACGGCCCACGCGGTCGGCGGAAGCTCTTGCTTCTTCGCTTCCTGACTACTAGTCATATTACTGATTGAAGTGAGACCGGGCACGCGACGCAACCCTGGGGGCACCGTGAAATTCTCCGTGATCTTCGAGGCTCAGCTGGCCGATCCGACCGTCGAGCGGGAGCACCAGGTCATCCGCGACTGCGTCGAACAGGCCGTGCTGGCCGAACGCGTGGGCTTCGGCCGGATCTGGGCGGTCGAGCACCACTCCCTGAAGTGGTACGCGCACATGAGCGCTCCAGAGATCTTCCTCAGCTGGATCGCCGCCAAGACCAGCACCATACGCATCGGGCACGGCGTCGTGTGCATGCCCTTCAACTTCAACCACCCGGTGCGGGTCGCCGAGCGGGCCGCCATGCTCGACCTGCTCTCGGGAGGGCGGCTCGACCTCGGAGCCGGGCGCGGCGGCACCGAGCAGGAGACCTCGCTGTGCGGGGTGGACCGGGACCGCACCACGGCGGAGGTGGAGGAGGCCCTGCGGATCATCGGCAGGTCCTGGCAGGAGGAGGAGCTGGAGTACCACGGGGAGCTGATCGACATCGACCCGCACCCGATCCTCCCGCGGCCGAAGCAGACCCCGCATCCGCCGCTGTTCCTGGCGTGCAGCCGCGCCGAGACGCTGGTCCAGGCCGCCGAGCTGGGGATCGGGGCGCTGGTGATGGGCTTCGCCGGGCCGGAGTCCATCGCGGGGATGCGCTCCGTCTACGATGCCGCGATCGCCGGCCGGGACGGCAGCCGGTTCGTGTCCACCGTGGTCAACGACCACTTCTCCGTGCTCTGCCCGACCATCGTGCTCGACGACCGGGAGGCGGCGCGCCGGATCGGCGTCCGCGGCCAGCGCTTCTTCGCCCAGTCCATCGGCCACTGGTACGGCGGGGCGGGCGTCCCGGACGAGGCCGTGGTCGCGGGCGCCGACGAGGCCGAGGAGATGCGCAGGGCCGCCGAGCAGGTCGTGGCCCGGCTGCACGAGCTGGAGATCCCGGTCCGGCCGACCTCGACGGCCACCTTCAACGCCGACCACGCCTACGGCAGTGCCGACGACGCCATCGCGTACGTGGAACGGCTCAGGGAGGCCGGTGCCGACGAGATCATGTGCCTGATCCAGATGGGCACGGTGGGGCAGGAGGCCTGCCTGGAGACCCTGCGGCAGTGGGGTGAAAAGGTCATTCCGCACTTCCGGGGCGTGTGACGTCCCCCTCCATGGTGCGCTCCGGCTCCGTCGCCCTCCGGCCGGCCGGAGGGCGAAAACGGGCCGGGAGGCCTTGGCGCGACTGGGCGGAGTGGTCAATTCCACCCCGAAGAACGGGAAGACTTCCGGTGAAGCGGGGGGTATCACAGGATAATTTCCCGAACCACCTCTTGAACGGAAGAGCCTCGCACGCATACGCTGCCTTGACGTGAGGTTCTCCTGTGGAGGAAGTGACATGACGGAAACTCTTGTGCCGGGTACCGGCGGGGCCGTGATAACCGCCGAGACGCGGGTGGTCGACCACCCGGCGTGGCCCGAGCTCAAGGCCGCCGTGGAGGAGATCCGCCCGTGGCAGGCCAAGGACGGGTCCATCGACTTCGAGGCCGAGGGCGCTCCCGCCCGGCACACCGCCGAGGCCGCGGTCGGGCGCGTGATCCGCGCCGTCGAGACGCTCTCCCCGCTCCTCCCGCACGCCACCGCGTACCACGAGGCGCTCGTCGCCGACCTGCGCAAGTGGGCCGCCGGCGACTTCCAGGTGCCGGACTTCCTCGACTCGCTGCTGGCCTTCCACCCGGCCGCCGAGCGCGCCGACGGGCTCCAGCACCTCGTCGTCTTCCCGATGTACACGCAGAACGGCAACCCGGACCGCAATCTGGAGGCCGTCGCGCTGAAGATGGTGTGGCCCGAGTGGCTCGCCGAGCTGGAGCGCACCCGGTACGACAACCCGCTCTTCCTCGGCATCACCTTCGAGGACTTCACGGCGGGCTACGACACCCACTCCGCCGTGCTCTTCCCGGAGACCATCGCCGTGCGCGAGGCCCCCGAGCGCTTCACCTGGGGCGGCATCTTCTGTGACCGCGAGGCCGCGCGCTTCCGCAAGGTCACCTCGGCCGCCGTCGACATCCTCGGCGTCGAGCTGCCCGCCGACATCGCCGCCATGGTCACCGACCAGGAGCGCTGCGAGAAGGCCTTCGTCCTGTGGGACATGGTCCACGACCGCACCCACAGCCACGGCGACCTGCCGTTCGACCCCTTCATGATCAAGCAGCGCCAGCCGTTCTGGATGTACGGCCTGGAGGAGCTGCGCTGCGACCTCACCGCCTTCAAGGAGGCCGTGAAGCTGGAGTCCGAGGGCAACGAGCACGGCCGTGACGTGCAGTACGCCGTCCTCTTCGACCGGATGTTCCGCTTCCCGGTCTCCGGCGACCGCAACCGCAACTACGACGGTCTCGGCGGCCAGCTGCTCTTCGCGTACCTCCACAAGCACGACGTCGTGCGCTGGACGGACAACAAGCTGAAGATCGACTGGATGCGCGCCCCGCAGGTCACCAACCAGCTGTGCGCCGAGATCGAGGACCTCTACCGGGCCGGCATCGACCGCCCGAAGCTGGTGCACTGGTTCAAGGCCTACGAGCTGGTCTCGACGTACCTCGCCCCGCACCCGGGCTCCAAGTGGGCCAAGGGCCCCGACGCGCTCGACATGACGCAGCCGCCGCGCAAGCTCGTCGACGACGTGCTTCCGGACGAGTTTCCGCTCAGCATGTTCTTTGAGGCGCTCGCCAAGAAGCTCAAGAGCACCATCGCCTCGACCAAGGGCATCACGGCTCTGAACTCAGAGAACGCCGAGCGGGTCAACGCGTGAGCACTCGCCCACAGGAGGCTGCACAGATGAACGGCTCCGGGAACGGCAACGGAAAGCTGCACGGAGCGGTGGTGGCGGTGGCCGGGGCCGGCGGCCCCGCCGGCCGTGCCACCCTGCTCCGCCTCGCCGAGGCGGGTGCCGTGGTCGTCGCGTCCGACGCCGACCCGGCGCGGCTCGCGGAGGCCGTGGACGCGGCACGCTACGCCCACGGCGGTGCCACCATCACCGGTGACACCGTGAACCTGCTCGACCTGGCCGCCACCCAGGCCTGGGCCGAGCAGATCGAGAAGGAGTTCGGCCGGGTCGACGGGCTGGTCCACCTCGTCGGCGGCTGGCGCGGCAGCAAGACCTTCACCGACGCGGACCTCGCGGACTGGGACTTCCTGGAGAAGCTCCTCATCCGCACCGTCCAGCACACCTCGCTGGCCTTCCACGACGGACTGCTGCGCAGCGACCGCGGCCGCTACGTCCTGGTCAGCCAGTCCGGCGCGCACAAGCCGGTCGCCAACAACGCCGCGTACAACGCGGGCAAGGCGGCGGCCGAGGCCTGGACCCTGGCCATGGCGGACTCCTTCCGCAAGGTGGGGGGCGACGAGGGCCCGGGTGCGGCAGCTGCGATCCTGGTCATCAAGGCACTGGTGCACGACGCGATGCGCGCCGAGCGTCCCAATGCGAAGTTCGCGGGCTTCACCGACGTGAAGGAGCTGGCCGAGGCCATCGCCGGCGTCTGGGAGCGGCCCGCCACCGATGTGAACGGACAGCGTCTGTGGCTCACTCCGCAACCGTGAGAACCGATGCCGGCAAGACCGACGCCCGGCGCCACCACGATCCGGCGGTCCGCGGTTTCGCGAGCGACAACTACGCGGGCGTGCACCCCGAGGTGCTCGCCGCCGTCGCCCTGGCGAACGGCGGCCACCAGGTCTCGTACGGCGAGGACGAGTACACCGAACACCTGCAGAAGATCTTCCGCAGCCACTTCGGTCCGTACGCGGAGGCCTTCCCGGTCTTCAACGGCACGGGTGCCAACGTCGTCGCCCTGCAGGCCATGACGGACCGGTGGGGCGCCGTGATCTGCGCCAAGACCGCCCACATCAACGTGGACGAGGGCGGCGCGCCAGAGCGGATGGCGGGCATCAAGCTGCTCGCCGTCCCCACTCCGGACGGCAAGCTCAACCCCGAGCTGATCGACCAGGAGGCCTGGGGCTTCGAGGACGAGCACCGGGCGATGCCGCAGGTCGTCTCCATCACGCAGAACACCGAGCTCGGCACGGTCTACACGCCGGACGAGATCCGTGCCATCTGCGAGCACGCGCACGGCCTGGGCATGAAGGTGCACCTCGACGGTGCCCGGATAGCCAACGCCGCGGCCTCGCTGGACGTGCCGATGCGCACGTTCACGAACACCGTCGGCGTGGACGTGCTGTCGTACGGCGGCACCAAGAACGGCATGATGTTCGGCGAGGCCGTGGTCGTGCTCAACCCGGACGCGGTCCGGCAGATGAAGCACATCCGCAAGATGTCGATGCAGCTCGCGTCCAAGATGCGGTTCGTGTCGGTGCAGCTGGAGGCGCTGCTCGCCAAGGACCTGTGGCTGCGCAACGCCCGGCACGCCAACGCGATGGCGCAGCGGCTGGCCGCCGGCGTGCGCGAGACGGACGGGGTGGAGATCCTCTACCCGGTGCAGGCGAACGCGGTGTTCGCGCGGCTGCCGCACGAGGTGTCGCGGCGACTGCAGAAGCGTTACCGCTTCTACTTCTGGGACGAGGCCGCGGGCGACGTCCGCTGGATGTGCGGTTTCGACACCCAGGAAGAGGACGTGGACGGCTTCCTGCAGGCCCTGAAGGAAGAGATGGCGCGCTAGCGGGCGTCGAGCCGGTGCGCTGACGCCGCGAACTGCATAGATATACCCTCGGCCGTAAATCGATTGATCTACGGTCGGGGGTCTGTCTATGCTCCGGGGCATGCGGCTGATCCAGCAGAACCCTGACATTCACGCGTACTTGGCATCCGACGAGGCGGTCGACCACTGGCACCCCCTTGTGCAGGAAACCGCCGAGGCCCTCTGGTCCTTCACCGGCGACGCATACTCATACAGCAAGGCGGCCTTCGAGTTCGTCCGTGACGAGATCCCCCACTCGGCCGACTCCGGGGACGAGCGGGTGTCCTGGCGCGCCTCCGACGTCCTCGCCACGCGCAACGGCATCTGCTTCGCCAAGTCCCATGCCCTGGCCGCCCTGCTGCGCGCGCAGGGCATCCCGGCGGCCCTCTGCTACCAGCGGCTGACCGACGACGACGGATCGCACCCGGTCGTCCACGGTTTGGTGGCCGTCCGCCTGCCGGGGGGAGCCCGGTGGTCCCGGCTGGACCCGCGCGGCAACAAGCCGGGCGTGGACGCGCAGTTCAGCCTGGAGAGCGAGCGGCTGGCCTTCCCCGTGCGGCGGGAGCTCGGTGAGATCGACTACCCCGAGCTGTATGCCGCCCCGCACCCGGCCGCGCTGGGTGTCCTTCAGGGGTCCGCCGACCGGGCGGAGTTGTGGACGAAGCTGCCGACGGCTCTTTGATATTCGGTTAATAGGAAGGTTTCCTGTCTGACGTCGTTGTCTGATGGGCATGGGCATGAGAGATTCGGTGGCGGAATCCCCCCACGGAGACCCCCGGAATCCCGGAATCCCCCACCTCCGACCGGAAGGCGCTTCATGCGTTACGGAGTTCCCGCCGGGCCGGCCGCCCTTGCCTTGCCCTCGGCCTGGCCGCAACCCTCGCTCCCGCCCCCGCCGCAGTCGCCTAAACACCCCGAACCGCGGCCGCACCCGCGCAGTTCGCCCACCCCGGAGTCCTCAACAGTCGCGCGCAACTGGACTTCGTACGCACGCAGGTGCAGGCCGGTCGGCAGCCGTGGAAGGCCGCCTACGACCAGATGCCGGCGAGCACGTACGGTTCGCTCTCGCGCACGCCCAAGCCGCGCGAGGTCGTCGAGTGCGGCTCGTACTCGAACCCGGACATCGGCTGCTCCGACGAGCGCGAGGACGCCATCGCCGCGTACAGCCACGCCCTCGCCTGGTACGCGAGCCGGGACGCCAAGTACGCCCGCAAGTCGATCGAGTTGATGGACGCCTGGTCCGCGAAGATCAAGGACCACACCAACAGCAACGCCCCGCTGCAGAGCGGCTGGGCGGGCTCGACCTGGCCTCGCGCCGCCGAGATCATCAAGCACACGTACACGGGCGGTTGGCCGAACCAGGGGCGCTTCGCGACCATGCTGCGGGACGTCTACCTGCCCGAGGTGATCAACGGGCGGCCGAACAGCAACGGCAACTGGGAACTGATCATGACGGACGCGGCCTTCGGGATCGCCGTCCACCTCGACGACGGCGCGAGCTACGACAAGGCGATGGGCACCTACCTCGGCCGCGTCCCCGCCTACTTCCACCTGACCTCCGACGGCGCGCAGCCCGTGTACCCGCCGCGCTCGTCCATCGACACCCGCGCCGAGCTGATCGACTACTGGCACGGCCAGAGCACCTTCGTGGACGGCCTCGCCCAGGAGACCTGCCGGGACTTCGGCCACACCGGCATGGGGATCGCCGCGGCCATGCACGTCGCCGAGACCTCACGGATCCAGGGCCGCGACCTCTACCCGCAGTTCAAGGACAGGTTCCGGCACGCGCTGGGCTTCCACGCCACGTACGAACTCGGCGCGGCGGTGCCCTCCTGGCTCTGCGGCGGCAGCCTGACCAAGGGCATCGGCCCGGCCACCGAGGTCGGCTACAACGCCCTGCACACCCGGCTCGGCGTCACCATGGAGAACACCCGCAGGCTCACCGAGGGACGGCGCCCCGCGGGCACCGAGAACCACTTCGAGGCCTGGGAGACCCTGACCCACGCCGAAAACCCCAACTGAGCGGACGCGGCGACGGCGACGGCCTCCGGGACCCGGCCGGGGTCCCGGAGGCCGTCGCCCTACGGGGCGTGCGCCCGGGGGTCAGCCCGCTTCGCGGACCTGGGCCGGGGTCGGGGCGGTGCCGCCCAGGTGGGCCGGCAGCCACCAGGAGTCCTCGGGGCCGCTGGGCTTGGCCGGGTAGGCGCGCTGGGCCGCGTCCAGCAGCTCCTGCACGCGCTCGCGCAGCCGGCGCGTGATGGCTCCGGCGTACTGGTCGGCGGGGGCCTCCATCGGCTCGCCCACGCGCATCGTCACCGGGATGTGGCTGCGCTTGAGGTTCTTCGGGCGACCCTTGGTCCACAGCCGCTGGGTGCCCCAGAGCGCCACCGGGATCAGCGGGACCCCGGCCTCCTGCGCCATCCGGGCCGCGCCCGACTTGAAGCTCTTGAGCGTGAACGACTGGGAGATCGTGGCCTCCGGGAAGACCCCGATGATCTCACCGGACCGCAGCGAGTCCAGGGCGTGCTCGTAGGCGGTCTCACCCTGCTTGCGGTCGACGGGGATGTGCTTCATCGCGCGCATCAGCGGGCCGGACACCCTGTGCCGGAACACCGACTCCTTCGCCATGAAGCGCACCAGGCGCTTCTGCGGACGCGCCGCCAGGCCGGCGAAGATGAAGTCGAGGTATCCGATGTGGTTCGACACCAGGACCGCACCGCCCTTGCGGGGGATGTTCTCGGTGCCCTTCATGTCGATCCGGATGTCGAGGGCACGGAAGAGTCCGTGCGCGGCGCCGATCACGGGAGGGTAGACGAGCTCAGCCATGGTGGGGGGAGACCCCGCTTTCTGCCTGGGGAGGTGCTCCCGGCCGGAAGTTACGGAAGCGTAGGTACGCGACCATGGGGATCGTGCCCCATACGAGGGCTGCTGGCCAGCCCAGAGGCTCATGCCCGGGGAGATTCTCGTCACGCCGGGAATGCCGTACGTCTTCAGGATGCTCCGATCCACGTACGAGCGTACGAGCATGGCGTAAGCGGACGAAGACGGCGACGGGAGTGCGGGTGCTCGGGCGGGAAGAGGGACCGGAACTCGGACCGGGCGGCGCGCGGGGCCGGCTGGGGGTCGCGGAGCTGGGCGCGGAGCCGGGGGAGCGGGCCACCCTGGTTCAGTTCTCCAGCGCATTCTGCCAGCCCTGCCGGGCCACGCGGCGGATCCTCGCCGAGGTCGCGGCGATGGTCGGGGGAGTGGCGCACATCGAGATCGACGCCGAGGAACGGCTGGACCTGGTGCGGGCCCTCGGGATCGAGAAGACCCCGACGGTGCTGGTGCTGGACGCGGCGGGCCGGATCGTCCGGCGGGCGGCCGGGATGCCGCGCAAGGTGGACGTGATCGCCGCGCTGGGGGCCGCCGTATGACGGGCGGCGGGCGGCCCGGCCCGGTGGCCGGATCCGGTGCCGCGGCACCGGGCGCGCCGGTGCGCGCGCCCGCACGCAGCGTGACGCGCCTGACATCTGCCCGATCCCGCTTGACTGTGTCCACGGGAGATCGCCAGGCTGGCGGCATGCGGTATGAACTCCTGCTCTACGGGCGGGTCCATGTGGACCTCGTCCGCCACGCGAGCGCGCGCTGTCGGAATAGCTGAACGCCCCCCGGCCCCCGATCTCCGACAGCGCCCGCGTGTCCCGCGGCAGAAGGCAGAACCCTGATGACTGCTCCGACGGTCCCGACGGTCCAGACCGCTCCGTCCCTCCGCTCTCCCCGTTCCGCCGGTTCCCCTGGGCCCGCCGGTTCTCCTGGTTCCACTGGTTCCGCCGGTTCCCCTGGGCCCGCCGGTTCCCCGGATTCCTCGCGTTCCTCGCGTTCCGGTGACAGCCGCCCCGGCTCGCCCGACCTCCTGCGCTCCGTCTTCCGGCAGCACGCCGCCGGAGTCGCCGTGATCACCGCCAGGGACGGCGCGAGGCCGGTGGGCTTCACCGCGACCTCGCTCAACTCGGTCTCCGCCGACCCGCCGCTGCTGTCCTTCACGATCGGCACGGGGGCCTCCAGCTGGCCCGGGGTGCGCGACAGCGAGTACCTCGGCGTCCACATACTCGGCGAGCACCAACGGGAGCTGGCCGGGCTGTTCGCCCGGAGCGGAGCCGACCGTTTCGGCGAGGCCACCGGCTGGGAGCCGGGGCCGCACGGGGTCCCGGTGCTCGACGGCGTACTGGCCTGGCTGGCCTGCCGGGTGGTGGCACGGGTGCCCGCCGGCGAACATCGTGTGATCATCGCTGAGGCGGTCGCCGGGGATCCCGCGGGCGAAGGCCGCCCGCTGCTGTACCACCAGGGGCGCTTCAACGCGTTGCGCGACTGAATCGTCCCTGCTTGGGAGGGTCGGGCGGCGTTGGGCAGATCACAGTTCACCAGCCTTGCGACTTGGCGGCACCCACTGTGTACTGACGAGTAACATTCCGTTCGGAGCGCGGGCCGCCCCGACCGGGATCCGCCCGACAAGGCGCCTATGCTGCCTGCACAAGGCGGTACCAGAAAAGACGATGCGGTAGGAGAGCCGGCGTGAGCCTGAGGATCGTTGTCTGTGTGAAGTACGTGCCCGACGCCACCGGCGACCGGCAGTTCACCGAGGACTTGACCGTCAACCGTGACGACGTCGACGGCCTGCTGTCGGAGCTCGACGAGTACGCCGTCGAGCAGGCGCTGCAGATCGCCGAAGAGGCCGACGACGCCGAGATCACCGTTCTGACGGTGGGCCCCGAGGACGCCAAGGACGCGCTGCGCAAGGCGCTGTCGATGGGCGCCGACAAGGCCATCCACGTCGAGGACGACGACCTGCACGGCTCCGACGTCATGGGCACCTCGCTGGTGCTCGCCAAGGCCATCGAGAAGGCCGGCTACGACCTGGTCATCACGGGCATGGCGTCGACCGACGGCACCATGGGCGTGCTCCCGGCGATCCTGGCCGAGCGCCTGGGCGTCCCGCAGGTCACCCTGCTCTCCGAGGTCAAGGTCGAGGACGGCACCGTGACCGGCCGCCGTGACGGCGACACCGCGAGCGAGCAGCTGGAGGCCTCCCTCCCCGCGCTCGTCTCGGTGACGGACCAGTCGGGCGAAGCCCGCTACCCGTCCTTCAAGGGCATCATGGCCGCCAAGAAGAAGCCGGTGGAGTCCTGGGACCTGGAGGAGCTGGAGATCGAGGCCGACGAGGTCGGTCTGGAAGGCTCCTGGACCGTGGTCGACGCCGCGGCGCAGCGCCCGGCCCGCACCGCCGGCACGATCGTCAAGGACGAGGGCGAGGGCGGCAAGCAGCTGGCCGAGTTCCTGGCCGGCCAGAAGTTCATCTAAGAGCTTCGGCCAACCCCTCCATAGCCCCCAGACACTTCGCAATCGCAGGAGAGCAGTCCCATGGCTGAAGTTCTCGTCTACGTCGACCACGTGGACGGCGCCGTCCGCAAGCCCACCCTCGAGCTGCTGACGCTGGCCCGCCGCATCGGCGAGCCCGTCGCCGTCGCCCTGGGCGCCGGTGCCGACGCCACGGCCGCGGTGCTCGCCGAGCACGGTGCGGTCAAGGTCCTCACCGCCGACGCCCCCGAGTTCACCGAGTACCTCGTCGTGCCGAAGGTGGACGCGCTCCAGGCCGCGTACGAGGCCGTCTCCCCGGCCGCCGTGCTCGTCCCGTCCTCCGCCGAGGGCAAGGAGATCGCCGCGCGCCTCGCCGTCCGCATCGGCTCCGGCATCATCACCGACGCCATCGACCTGGAGGCGGGTGACGAGGGCCCGGTCGCGACGCAGTCCGCCTTCGCCGCGTCGTTCACCACCAAGTCCCGCGTCTCCAAGGGCACCCCGGTCATCACCGTGAAGCCGAACTCGGCCCCGGTCGAGGCCGCCCCGGCCGCCGGCGCCGTCGAGGCGCTCGCCGTCACCTTCGGCGCCCTGGCCACCGGCACCAAGGTCACCGCCCGCACCGCGCGCGAGTCGACCGGACGCCCCGAGCTGACCGAGGCCGCGATCGTCGTCTCCGGCGGCCGTGGCGTCAACGGCGCCGAGAACTTCCACATCATCGAGGAGCTCGCGGACTCCCTCGGCGCGGCCGTCGGCGCCTCGCGTGCCGCCGTCGACGCCGGCTGGTACCCGCACTCCAACCAGGTCGGCCAGACCGGCAAGTCGGTCTCCCCGCAGCTGTACATCGCCTCCGGCATCTCGGGCGCGATCCAGCACCGGGCCGGCATGCAGACCTCGAAGACCATCGTCGCCATCAACAAGGACGCCGAGGCCCCGATCTTCGACCTCGTCGACTACGGCGTGGTCGGCGACCTCTTCGCGGTCGTCCCGCAGCTGACCGGGGAGATCCAGGCGCGCAAGGGCTGACCTGCGCTTCTCTTCGTAGCTTCGCTTCTTCGGGGCCGTGTGGTGTTTCTCACCGCACGGCCCCGAGTCGTTCGTCCCACGCGTCGGAGGGACCATTGACGGAGCGGAACCGCGTGACTAAATTCTGCTATGCGGATCTAAGCTTCCGTGAAGCGGAAAAGAGGAGAGTGCACGATGGGTCAGCAGGAGAAGGTGGCGACGAGCCTCGCAGGCGCGGTCAGCGAGGGCATCAGCGCCTCCCTCGCGCCGGTGGACGCGGAACTCGCGCGCCACTACCCGGGCGACCCCGGCACCCGTCAGCCCATCCACACGGTCTACGTCCCCGGTGACGTCTTCGCCGCGGACACCATCCGCTCCTGGGGCGACCAGGCCCTCGCCGCGCTCGACGAGCACGCCCCGGACGCCGCCACCTTCGCCAAGGTACTCGGCATCTCCGACGAACTGGCCGTACCGGTCTACGACCGCGTCCGCGCCAAGCTGGCCAGTGAGCCCGTCGAGGACCTCCGCGTCGACTTCGAGGACGGCTTCGGCGTCCGCTCCGACGAGGAGGAGGACCAGGCCGCGGCCCGCGCCGCCCGCCTGATCTCCGAGGCGTACTCCAACGGCACCAACGCCCCGTACATGGGCATCCGCATGAAGTGCATGGAGTCCAACGTCCGCGACCGCGGCATCCGCACCACCGACATCTTCCTGTCCGGCCTGCTCGCCCACGGCGGCCTCCCGGACAACCTGGTCCTGACCCTGCCGAAGGTCACGTACGCCGAGCAGGTCACCGCCTTCGTCAAGCTGCTGGAGGCCTTCGAGACCGCCCGCGGCCTGCGTCCGGGCCGGATCGGCTTCGAGATCCAGATCGAGACCAGCCAGTCCATCCTGGCCTCCGACGGCACCGCCACCGTCGCCCGCATGATCGAGGCCTCCAAGGGCCGCGCCACCGGCCTGCACTACGGCACCTTCGACTACAGCGCCTGCATCGGCGTCTCCGCCGCGTACCAGGCCAGCGACCACCCCGCGGCCGACCACGCGAAGGCGATCATGCAGGTCGCCGCGGCCGGCACCGGCGTGCGCGTCTCCGACGGCTCGACGAACGTGCTGCCCATCGGCACCACCGAGAAGGTCCACGAGGGCTGGAAGCTGCACTACGGCCTGACCCGGCGCGCCCTGGCCCGCGCCTACTACCAGGGCTGGGACATGCACCCGGCGCACCTGCCGACCCGCTACGCGGCCGTCTTCACCTTCTACCGCGAGGGCCTGGAGGCCGCCGCCGCGCGCCTGAAGGCGTACGTCGCCAAGATCGAGGGCGACGTGATGGACGAGCCCGCCACGGCGAAGGCCCTCGCCGGCTACCTGGTCCGCGGCCTCGACTGCGGTGCGGTCGGCACCGAGGAGGTCACCGCCCTCACCGGCCTCACCCGCGCGGAACTGGACGCCTTCGCGATTCCCCGCCGCTCCGCCACCCTGACGGCCACCACCTGACCCTGACGCGCCCTGCGGCCCGGCCCGGTTCCCCGGGACCGGGCCGTGGGCTCGTCAGGACTGCTGGGCCACGTGCCTGCGGTGCCAGGAGAAGAAGGGCTCTTGGTCCTCCGTGAGCCCCGAGACGGGCTGGCCTGCGAGCCGGGCCGCCACGGCTGCCAGGTCGGCGGTCTCCTCCGCCTTCGGGCTTGCCTTGATCGTGCCCGTGCGGTCGACGTAGATGTGTCCGTGTTCGAACAGCTCGTCGCACCCCATCAGGCAAGCGGGGATGATGTTCGCGAGCATCAGCCGCTCGACCGGGCTGGCGGCGCTCCGGCGCTTGATGTGCGCCGCCCTGACGAACCTCGACGGGAGAACGCGCCCGCATATGGAGCAGGTCAACCGTGTGGCGTTGCCGAACCGCGACCGGCGCATCTTGGCCTGCTCGCGGCGCCTCAGCACGGTGGTGGCCGCACTCGTCTCCCCGTCGTGGCTGATGCTCCCGGTGTCCGACCCGCTGATCACCGGCGGAAGCGACTCGACGAACCGGGTGACTTCGAGTACGCCAGGTTCGAGCACGGCGGCGCCCTGCTTGTTGGCGGACAGTCGCAAGGCCTCCATCGCGCCCGAGCCGAGGGTGACCCCCTCGGACGGCGAGACGTCCTCGAGCACGTCCATCCCGATGCGCTCCGGGTAGTCGTCGTCCGTCCAGACCTCGTCATCCGCGGTGAAGAGCGGCCGGGTGACCTCGCTGATGATCACCCTTCGCAAGAGTGCTCCGTCCCAGCCGCCGGGTGCCACACGGCTGTTCGGTCCCCTGTGGCCCAGCACGAGCAGGTCGCCCTCGGCGAGGCTGCTTACCGCCTGCCGGGATTCGGCGCGGTCCAGCGTGGCGCTCCGCCAGCCCCACAGGCCGCGCTCCAGACCCACCGTCAGATTGGCGGTCGACGGGGTGGGGACGTACACGTAGGCGGTCTTCTGCATGCCATGACTCCTCAACTCGGCCTCCCCGCAGGGAGGGTGCAGTGGTTCGCGCCCGCTGCGAGTCCGGGGGCTGGGAGGGGCGCGTGTAACCCGAGGGTCCATGATCTTCTGTGTGCACGTCAAGTAACTTGAGGCGTGGCGGAGTTGGCCGGGACCGATGGGGGGTCAGGAGGACGGCGGGAGTTCGCCCGAGCCGCGGGGGATGAGGTGGGTCGGGAGTTCGGTGCGGGTCGTGGGGAGGGCCGCTCCGGACAGGCGCTGGAAGAGGCGGTCCGTGGCGACGCGGCCGAGGGTGGCCGGGTCCTGGGCCACGACCGTGATGCCGGGGCGCAGGAGGTCGGCCAGTTCGAAGTCGTCGAAGCCGACCAGGGCCACCGGGTGTTCCCGGGCCGCGAGGACGCGTACCACCGTGACCGTCACGCGGTTGTTGCCCGCGAAGACGGCGGTCACCGGATCCCGGCCCGCGAGCATCGACCTCGTCGCCGTCGCCACCCGGTCGGGGGCCGTGGAGCCGAGGGAGACCCAGGAATCGGCCACCGGCAGGCCGGCGTCGGTCATGGCGGCGCGATAGCCGCGCAGACGTTCCGTCGCCGTGTGGATGCGGGGGTGGTCGCCGATGAAGCCGATCCGGCGGTGGCCGCCCGCGATCAGGTGGGCGACGCCGTCGCGGGCGCCGCCGAAGCTGTCCGAGAGGACGACGTCCGCGTCGATCCGCCCGGCCGGGCGGTCCACGAACACCGTGGCCACACCGGCCCGCATCTCCGGCTCCAGGTAGCGGTGGTCGTCGCCGGCCGGGATCACGATCAGGCCGTCCACCCGGCGGGCGCACAGGGCGAGCGCCAACTCCCGCTCCCGGTCCGGGTCCTCGGCGCTGGAGCCGTTGATGAGCAGGGCGCCGTGCGCGCGGGCCACCTCCTCCACGGCACGGTTCAGCGGACCGTAGAAGGGGTCGGCGAGGTCCTCCAGGATCAGGCCCACGGTGGCGGTACGCCCCTTGCGCAGGACGCGCGCGCTGTCGTTGCGGCGGAACCCCAGCGCGTCGATGGCCTCTTGGACCCGTTTCTCCGTCTCGGGGGTGACGCCAGGCTCGCCGTTGACCACCCGCGACACCGTCTTCAGGCCGACGCCCGCCTGGGCCGCCACGTCCTTCATGGTCGGCCGGTTGCCGTAGCGGGGATCGGACGGGCGGAGGTTGTGGGGCACGGTCGTGAATCCTCCGGAGTCTCGGGCAGGGCTGTGACCTTGAGGATAAGCACTCGGCCGATAGTGAGGTTTCCGTGGCAGGGTGGTGCGGGCAAGCCACTGGGGGCTCCGGACGAGCCATGGGGAGAGGGGTAGACGTGATTGTCTGGATCAACGGCACATTCAGCGCGGGAAAGACCAGCACGGCCCGCGAACTGGCCGCAATCCTGCCGGACAGCACCCTGTTCGACCCGGAGTTCATCGGCGACGCGCTGCGCGTGCTGCTGCCGGCCAAGCGGCTGGCGGAGGTCACCGACTACCAGGACCTGCCGAGCTGGCGGCGGCTGGTGGTGGACACGGCGGCGGCGATGCTCGCTGAGCTGGGCGGGGTGCTCGTCGTACCGATGACGCTGCTGCGCCAGGAATACCGGGACGAGATCTTCGGCGGGCTGGCGGCGCGCCGGATACCGGTGCGGCACGTGCTGCTCGCCCCTGCGGAAACGATCCTTCGCGAGCGGATCGCGACCCGGGAGGAGCCGGGGGAACCCGACCAGGTCGACCTCCGCGTCCGCCAGTGGGCCTACGACCACATCCCCGTCTACCAGCAGGCCCTCGGCTGGCTCACCGGCGACGCGCACGTCATCGACAACAGCAGCCTGACCCCGCGCGAGACGGCGCAGCGGATCGCCGAGGCCGTCCGCTCGGAGACGGCCCCGGTCTGCGACATCGTGCAGACCCCGGAGCCCACGCGGGAGACCGTGGCGGCCGGGGTACTGCTCTTCGACGAGCAGGACCGGGTGCTGCTGGTGGATCCGACGTACAAGGCCGGCTGGGAGTTCCCGGGCGGCGTCGTCGAAGCGGGCGAGGCCCCCGCCTGCGCGGGCGTACGGGAGGTCGCGGAGGAACTGGGCCTCGTACTGGACCGCGCGCCCGGCCTGCTCGTGGTCGACTGGGAGGCCCCCCAGCCGCCCGGGTACGGGGGGCTGCGGCTGCTCTTCGACGGGGGCCGCCTCTCGCCGGAGGCGACTGCCCGGCTCCGGCTGCCCGGCCCCGAACTGCGGGCTTGGCGCTTCGTCACGGAGGCCGAGGCCGCCGACCTCCTCCCGCGGCACCGCCACGAACGCCTGCGCTGGGCCCTGCGCGCCCGGGAACGCGGCCGCCCCCTCTACCTGGAGGCGGGCACCCCGGTCGGCTGAGCCCGGCGCCCGGCCCCCCGGCGCCCGGCCCTCGGCGCCCGGCCGCCCGGCGCCGGGCGGGCGAGGTGCCCGAGGTGCCCGAGGTGCCCGAGGTGCCCGAGGTGCCCGAGGTGCCCCAGGACGGGAAACCGAGCCGTCAGGCGGGAGTTCCGGCGGCCGCCTTGACCAGCGCGGCCGCCGTGTCCGCCGTCAGCGGATCGCCGTGGCCGAAGCAGGCGATCGACGGGGAGAGCCCGGCCAGACGGTGGAAGGAGTCGATCGCCCGGGCCCGGTCCACGTTGAAGACGCCGAGCATCAGCGGGCCGACGGCGGCGACGCAGTCGCCGGTGAACAGTACGCCGTGGTGCGGGAGGTGGATCCCGATGCTGCCGTCCGTGTGCCCCGGGGTGTGGACGACGTACGCCCCGTCCCCGAAGCCCAGCGCGTCCCCGTCCTCCACCTCGTGGTCGACCCGGGTGGGCGGGGCCTCGGGCACGGTCAGCCCGTGCGCGTACAGCGGGATCTCCCAGTCCAACAGCACCGGTTCGGGTACCGGCCGCTCGCCCCGGATCACCGGCGCGTCCAGGCGGTGCGCGAGCACCGGCGCGCCCCAGCAGGCGGCGAGCTCACCGGCCGCGCCGACGTGGTCCCGGTGGCAGTGGGTGAGGACGATCCGCTCCAGCCGCTCCGGGAGCAGGCCGAGGGAACGTATCGCCGCCTCGATCTCGGCGGCCGAGCCGGCGTGGCCCGCGTCGATCAGGGTGAGCGCTTCGCCGTCCTGCCAGAGGTACGCCTGGCCGATGGGGAAGCGGAGCATGTGGAGCCGGTCCGGAACTACCTCTACAAGATCCATGAGGCGACCGTACGCACGGCCGCCCGGCTCCGACAGGCGACTTCACCGGGAGCGAAGTACGCCCAGGGCGCACTCGGCCCTGGGCGTACACGCACTCGTACGGGGGTCAGACGCGCTTGGACTCCGCGTAGTTGACCAGGAAGAGGGCCTCCGCCACCGACAGGCGCTCCAGCTCCTCCGGCGACACGCTCTCGTTGACCGCGTGGATCTGCGCCTCCGGCTCGCTCAGCCCGGTCAGCAGCATCTCCGCCCGCGGGTACAGGGACGTCAGCGTGTTGCACAGCGGGATCGACCCGCCCATGCCGCTGATCTGCATCTCCTGGCCGGGGTACGCGGCCTCCAGCGCGGAGCGCATCGACGCGTACGCCGGGCTGTCGGTGTCCGCCTGGAACGGCTGGCCCTGGCCGACCACCTCGAGTTCGAGGCGCGCCTTCCACGGCGTGTGCGCCTCCAGGTGGGCCTGCAGCAGCTTGATGGCCTCCGCGGTGTCCACGCCCGGCGGCACGCGCAGGCTGATCAGCGCGCCGGCGCTCGCGTGCACCGAAGGCGTCGCCCCGACCACCGGCGGGCAGTCGATGCCGAGCACCGTCACGGCCGGGCGGGCCCACAGCCGGTCCGCGACCGAGCCCTCGCCGATCAGCTCCACCCCGTCGAGAACCTTCGCGTCGGCACGGAAGTCCGCCTCCGGGTACTGCAGACCGTCCCACACCGCGTCCGAGGCGAGCCCGTCCACGGTCGTCGAACCGTCCGCCGCGCGCAGCGAGTCCAGTACGCGGATCAGCGCGGCCAGCGCGTCCGGGGCGGCGCCGCCGAACATGCCGGAGTGCAGGTTGCCGCCCAGCGTGTCGATCTTCACCTTGAGCAGGCACATGCCGCGCAGCGTGGCCGTCACCGTCGGCAGGCCGAGCCGGAAGTTGCCCGCGTCGCCGATGACGATGGTGTCGGCGGTCAGCAGCTCCGGGTGCGCCTCGGCGTACTGCTGGAGGCCGCCGGTGCCCTGCTCCTCGGAGCCCTCGACGATCACCTTCACGGACACCGGAACACCGCCGTTGGCCTTCAGCGCGCGCAGCGCCAGCAGGTGCATGATGAATCCGCCCTTGCAGTCGGCCGAACCGCGCCCGTACCAGCGGCCGTCGCGCTCGGTCAGCTCGAAGGCGGGGGAGATCCAGGCCGCGTCGTCCAGCGGCGGCTGGACGTCGTAGTGCGCGTACAGCAGCACGGTCGGCGCGCCCGCGGGGCCGGGCAGGTAGCCGTAGACGGACTGGGTGCCGTCGGGGGTGTCGAGCAGCGCCACGTCCTGGAAGCCCTCGACGCGCAGGGCATCGGCCACCCAGTTCGCGGCGGCCTCGCTCTCGCTCTTGGGGAACTGTGCCCAGTCCGCGACCGACTGGAAGGCCACCAGCTCGGTCAGCTCCTGCTTGGCGCGGGGCATCAGCGAGGCGATGGTCTCGGCGATCGGATTCTGGGACATGGGCACGCTCCTTTTGGGTGCGACGTTGTTCTCCGTGTACGCCGCCCGCATCCGCGGGGTGTGCGTATGCCGGGTACGGCGAAAAAGACAGTTCCGATCCTCGCACAGCGGGGCGGCGCGTCGTCTCGCCGTAGGATTTCCCCGGCATCGGAGCAACCGGGTGATCAGGAGCAGCAACACATCGTGAGCAGCGACGACGACGTACGCGACGCAGGGCCTGGCGCAGGCGAGGGCGCGGGCCGGGGCGAGGGTCAGGCCGAGGGCGCAGGCGCAGGAGTGGACGCGGGGCAGGCGGACCAGGGGGCGGTCGACGAGGCGGTCGACGGAGCCCTCGGCGAGGCCGTCGGCGAGGCGGCAGGGGAGAGCGGCGGGACCGGCGAAGTGTGGGACGTCGTCGTGGTCGGGGCCGGACCGGCCGGGTCCTCGGCGGCGCACGCGGCGGCGACGGCCGGGCGGCGCGTCCTGCTGCTGGAGAAGGCCGAACTGCCCCGCTACAAGACCTGCGGCGGCGGCATCATCGGCCCCTCGCGCGACGCCCTGCCCCCGGGCTTCGTCCTGCCCCTCAAGGACCGCATCCACGCGGTCACCTTTTCGATGGACGGGAAGCTGACCCGCACCCGGCGCTCGAAGCAGATGCTGTTCGGGCTCGTCAACCGGCCCGAGTTCGACGCCGGCCTCGTCGCCGCCGCCGAGAAGGCCGGCGCCACCGTCCGTACGGGCACCGCCGTGTCCCGCGTCGAACAGCACGGGACCGCCGTGCCCGACCGGCGCACCGTCGCCGTCGTGCTCGCCGACGGGGAGACCGTCCTGGCCCGCGCGGTGGTCGGCGCGGACGGCAGCGCGAGCCGGATCGGCGCGCACGTCGGCGTCGAGATGGATCAGGTGGACCTCGGCCTGGAGGCGGAGATCCCCGTGCCCGAGACGGTCGCGGAGGACTGGAAGGGACGGGTGCTGATCGACTGGGGCCCGCTGCCCGGCAGTTACGGCTGGGTCTTCCCCAAGGGCGACACCCTCACCGTCGGAGTCATCTCGGCCAAGGGCGAGGGCGCCGCGACCAAGCGCTACCTGGACGACTTCATCGCCCGGCTCGGGCTCGCCGGCTTCGAACCGGCCGTCTCCTCCGGGCACCTGACCCGCTGCCGCAAGCCCGATTCGCCGCTCTCGCGCGGCCGGGTCCTGGTGGCGGGCGACGCGGCGGGGCTGCTGGAGCCGTGGACCCGGGAGGGCATCTCCTTCGCGCTGCGCTCGGGCCGGCTGGCGGGGGAGTGGGCGGTGAAGATCTCCGAGGCGCAGGACGCGGTGGACGCGCGCCGGCAGGCCCTCAACTACGCCTTCGCGGTGAAGGCCGGGCTCGGCGTGGAGATGGGCGTCGGCAAGCGGATGCTGACCGTCTTCGAGGCCCGACCGCGGATGCTGCACGCGGCGATCACCGGTTTCCGTCCGGCGTGGCGGGCCTTCGCCCGCATCACCCGGGGTTCGACGACCCTGGCCGACCTGGTGCGTACGTACCCGCTGGCCCGCAAGGCGCTGCAGATGCTGGACGCCAGGCAGGCGGCGGCCGCGGTGGCCGCGGCCGGCAACGGCGGCCGCGGCCCGGACAAGGGCTAGGGGCGGGGGCGGGGGCCGGGACGTGGGCCTGGGCGCGGGCGGTGTTCAGGGCGGTGCCGGGCCGCCCGGCCCGGACTGGTGGGGCGGCGTGAACCTGAACGAGGTCGAGCGGCCGGAACAGGTCCTCGCGGCCTTCGAACGCGGCGAGAGAGGGGTCGGTGTGGCGGTGATCGCGCTGGCGCTCAACCACCCGGACCCCGCGGCCGTGCTGCCCGTGGTCGCCAGGGCGCTGGAGTCGGCGGACCGGGAGGTCCGCCGGCAGGGAGTGGTGGCCCTGGCGCACGTCGCGCGGCTCCACCGCACGGTGGACCGGCGCTGTCTGGCACTGCTGCGCCGTTGCCCCCGCGGCAACGAGGCCGACGACGACCTGTGGTCCTTCGTGCCGCACCGGGAGCTGCCGCTCTGGCTGTGGCGACACCACCTGCGGGAACGGCTGGTCGAGCGGCTGCGCCGGCCGTTCGGCTGAGCGGACGCGGCCGTCGCCGCGTACGAGGTGGCCGTGGCCGTGGCCGTGCGCGGGCGGGCGGGCGGGGGGCGAGGAGGTCGTGGCGGTCGCGCCGACGCGGCTGCCGACTCCGCGGGGTCAGTTCGACACCGTGATCCGGAAGACCGGGTGGTCGGCGGCGGCCGCCTGGAGTTCCGCGTCGGAGGACTTCGCGGAGATGCCCTGGAAGAACCGGTCGACCTCCCAGCCCCACTTCTCCAGGTAGGTGCGCAGGACGGCGGCCTGCTGGACCGTGTCGGTCAGTTCGGTGGCGGTGAACGTACGCACCTTGCGCCCCACGCGCAGTTCGCCGCCGCCCGCGACCCGCATGTTGCGGACCCACTGGGAGTGGCCGCGCGCCGAGACCAGGTACTGGGCGCCCTCGTACGTGTGCGGGTTGACCGGGATCCGCTGCATCTCGCCGGACTTGCGCCCGCGCACCGACATCTCGGCGCTGCCGGCCAGGCTGATGCCGAACCGGGCCAGCTTGCCGAAGAAGGAGTTGAAGCGGGTGGCGAGCGGGCCGGCCTGGACGTAGTACGGGGTGGGCGCGTTCATGGTGACCTCCGGGGTCGTTTCCGCCGTTGAGAGAGCACTGCTCTCCCTCGAAGCCAGTGTGCGCGGATCGGTGCACCAAAGCAAGAGCAGCGCTCTCGAAATAGAGCGGTGGCTCGCTTTCTGGGCAGTGCTCCGCATGCGTGGCAGACTGCCCCGCATGAACACCGTGCGCGGGGCCAGGGAACGGGCCCGGATCGAGGTCACCGCCGCCATCAAGGACGAGGCGCGCCGCATGCTCGCGGCCGAGGGCGCCGCCAAGCTCTCCCTGCGCGCCGTGGCCCGCGAGCTGGGCATGGTCTCCTCCGCCCTCTACCGCTACTTCCCCAGCCGTGACGAGCTGCTCACCGCGCTGATCATCGACGCGTACGACAGCATCGGCGCCGCGGCCGAGGAGGCCGACGCCCGCGCCCTCGCCGCCGGCGCACCGCCCCGCGCCCGCTGGACCGCCGTCTGCGAGGCGGTCCGCGCCTGGGCGCTGGAGCACCCGCACGAGTACGCCCTCATCTACGGCTCCCCGGTCCCCGGCTACAGCGCCCCCATGGACACCGTCGGCCCCGCCTCCCGGGTCGGCAACGCCTTCATCGGCATCCTCCGTGCCGCCCACGAGGGGCGCGGCCTCGCCCTCCCGCCGCTGCCGTCCGCCCTGCGCCCCGAGGCGGACCGGATGACCGCCGACTTCGCCGAGGGCCTGCCCCCGCAGGTCACGGCCGCCCTGGTCGCCGCATGGGCCCAGCTGGTCGGCCTCGTCTCCTTCGAGCTGTTCGGCCAGTTCAACCGCGTCGTCGAGGACCGCGCCGCCTTCTTCGCGCACGCCGCCGACCAACTGGCGCACGGGGTCGGCCTGCCCGCCGTGTGACAGGAGGGGGAGGAGGGGAGGTCGGGGAGCGGGGCACGGCCGCTTCCGGAGATTCACATGATGAGGCGATGACTCGCTCTTCTGTTCCTCGCACCAATGCGGGCGGTTCAGCCTTGAACGATGGGCCGCCCGTCTAGTGTTCCTGAGGTTGCCCCCCTGCCGCCGCCGGAGGAACGTTCATGCCTCGCGCCGCAAAGGCCTTGTATGCCGTCCTGGCCACCCTCGCACTGGCCGCCCCGGCGCCGGCCGTCACCGCGTCGGCGCGCGACGCGCCCGTGGTCGCGGCCGACGCCCCCACACCCACCCCGCCCCCCAACATGCCCCGGATGCCCGGCGTGCGGGGCCTGGAGATCGGCGTTCCCGCGTACGTCTCGGCGAACGACCGCATGCTGACCGACCTCACCGCCACCGGTCCGGCCGCCTCGGTGGTGGTGCTGAACCCGGGCAACGGCGACGCCCCGTTCGACGCTCCCTGGCGGGCCCGCGCCGACGCACTGCGCAGCCGCACCACCTCCACCGGCGAGAAGACCAAGGTGCTCGGCTACGTCCACACCGACCACGGCAACCGCGACATCGCCGCCGTCAAGGCCTCCGTCGACAACTACCTCAGGACTTCCGACCGCCGCCTCCACGTCGACGGCATCTTCTTCGACGTGGTCAGCCGCGACTGCGGCCCCGCCAACGCCACCCGCGACCGCTACGCGGAACTGCGCCGGTACGTCCAGGAAACCATGAACGCCGTCGACCCGGCCGCCCCCGACCTCGTCGTCAACAACCCCGGCACCGCGATAGCCGACTGCTACCTGGAACCCGGCCGCCGCACCGCGGACGTCTTCGTCACGTTCGAGGACACGTACGCCGCGTACACGGGCGCCGGCTGGCTCGGAGGCAACGTCTTCGACCCGCTCGCCGGCTACCGGTCCGGGGCCGAACTCGACCCGAGCGGAACGGCGTTCTGGCACCTGGTCCACGACGTCCCCGACGCCGAAGCCATGCGCGCCACCCTGCGCACCGCCTTCGACCGCGGCGCGGGCTACGCCTACGCCACCAGCACGGTCATGCCCAACCCCTGGAACGCGGGCCCGACATGGAAGTACCGTGCCCAGACCACCTACGCCGCCACCCTCGGCTAGGCAGGGGCCCGGGATATTCGGCGGCGGCATTCATCGTCCGGTGGCAGGATGGCCCGATGCCTGCCTGGACCCCGTCGGCGATGCTGTTCGACAACCTGCGGTACCTGCTCAACGAGTGGGATCCGATCGGCGTCGCCGATCTGTCGCAGGACGAGTACGACTGCATGCTCGTCCCCTTGTTCCAGCGTCTCCACCGCGGCACCACCCGGGCGGAGATCGGTGAGTTCCTCTGGTACGAGCTGGAGGACCACTTCGGTCTGGATCCCGCCGACCACGGGACCGACGCGATGGCGGACCGGCTGGTCGCCTGGTGGGCCGCGGTGGGCCCGGCAACCAGGTGACATGGCGGTTCAGCGGCCGTCGTTCTCCGGGCGGCGGGCGAAGCGCCACAGGACGTGGCTGATCCGGAGGAGGAAGACCGCGCCCGCCGCGATCCTTCCGGCCACCGCCAGGGCGTGGCCGGCAGCGGAGGAGAGGGAGAACGCCAGCGCGGGCCCGTAGACCGCGCCGAAGACGAGAGCGGCCGCGAAGCCGGCGCTGACGAGGGCATAGCCGATCTCGATCGTGATCGCGTCCCGGTCCGCCTGCGTACGTGGCTCCATGCGTGCAGTGTCACAGCGCGTGCTGTGCGCCACAAGGAGGCCGCGCGACAAGGAGGCCGCGCGACAAGGAGGCCTGCGCCACCACGAGGCCCGCGTCGCGCCGCTCCCGCCGCCCGGTTCAGATTCCGGCGGTGTCGCTCCACAGCCGGGCCAGCGCCACGTCGCCCGTCACTCCCGGGCCCGCCAGCGGGAGCCGGTTCCACAGGGCCGCGTAGAGCCAGGCCGCCTCCCCGGTCAGTTCGCAGTCGGCCGCCTCGCCCGTGTCACCCAGCACCGTCCGGGCCGGCTCCGGCGACAGGTGCACGGTCCACGCCGCGCCCGTGTCGGCGGCCCGGACCCGCACCACCCGGGGCTCCGGGGTGCGCACCCGGCTGCGCGGCCGGGCGTGGAAGCCGGTCAGCAGCTCGTCCACCCCGTCCTCCGCGAACTCCGGCTCCACCGCGGAGAACGCCACGCCCCGCGCGGCTTCCGCGTCCATCCGGTGCACGGTCGTCTCGTGGGCCTGCCGCCGCGCCCAGAACGCCAGCGGCGACGGCGGGGCCGTCGGGAGGAAGGTCCAGCACTGCACGTCGGCCGGGGCCTCGGTCAGGGTGCGCACCAGGTCCGCGTGACCCTGCCGGAACCATGCCAGCAGCTCGCCGTCGGCCAGTTCCGGCGCGTCGGGGAAGCCCACCGGCTCCA
Organism: Streptomyces sp. NRRL F-2580; assembly: GCF_000720115.1. Lineage (GTDB taxonomy): Bacteria > Actinomycetota > Actinomycetes > Streptomycetales > Streptomycetaceae > Streptomyces. Next base: position 140,137 of record NZ_JOIR01000006.1, on the reverse strand, counting down.
GCCGCCGCTCCGCCACGTACCCGGCGGCCCAGCGGTGCACCGACCCGGTGTGGCGCAGCAGATCGGTGACGCGCCATCCCGGACAGGTGGGGACCGGGGCTTCCGTACCGGCCTGTTCGGCCACGTCGGCGAGCAGCTCGCCCTCTCGTGCGAGGGTCTTCACAAATTCGGTGATCTCCATACCGGGAGTCTTATCAGCCCGCCCGCGACAATGGGGACATGGATGGGGAACTCTTCCCGCGCGAGCGGACCCTGATCGCTCCCGGCGCCGTGCACGTGCCCGACTGGCTCGGGGCCGGGCGACAGGGCGAGTTGCTGGCGGCCTGCCGCGCCTGGGCCCGTCCGCCGGCCGGCCTGCGCACCGTACGGACCCCGGGCGGCGGAGTGATGACCGCCCGGCAGGTGTGCCTCGGGCTGCACTGGTACCCGTACGGGTACGCCCGCACCGTCGTCGACGGGGACGGGGCGCCGGTCAAGCCGATGCCGGCGTGGCTCGCCGAGCTGGGGCGGGAGGCGGTGGCCGCCGCGTACGGAGACGCGCCGGATCCGTCCGACCCCGCCGCGGCCTACGACATCGCGCTGATCAACTTCTACGACGGCGACTCCCGCATGGGCATGCACCGCGACGCCGAGGAGAAGTCCGCGGCTCCGGTGGTCTCGCTCAGCCTCGGCGACACCTGCGTCTTCCGCTTCGGGAACACCGCCTCGCGCGGGCGCCCGTACCGGGACGTGGAGCTGCGCAGCGGGGACCTCTTCGTCTTCGGCGGCGCGAGCCGGCTGGCCTACCACGGAGTGCCGAAGGTCCTGCCGGGCACGGGCCCGCGGGACCTCGGGCTGACCGGGCGGCTGAACATCACACTCCGGGTCGGCGGCCTGGGCTGAGCGGCGGCGTCCGGCACCCTCCGATCATGCGAGGATCGATTCCATGAACGGCAACGGGGTCCCGCCGCGGGTGGGGGATGTGACCACGCCATCCGCGTCCACGACCGCCACGCGGACCAGGCTGGAACGCGGTCGCGGCGCGCTCGGGCCGGCGCTGGAGCTCGTGCACACCGGCCGCGCCCCGACCCGCGCGGTCCTGACGGCCGAGCTCGGGGTCACCCGCGCCACCGCCGGAGCCGTCGCCGCCGAGCTGGAGGCGCTCGGGCTGATCCGCGTGGACTCCCGCCCCGGCGGGGCCGGCGGCGCCCAGGGCCGCCCCTCCCACCGCCTCTCCGTGGCCGAGGACGGCCCGGTGGCGCTCGCGGCCCAGGTGCACTCGGACGGCTTCCGGGCGGCCCTGGTCGGCCTCGGCGGCCGCATCGTGGCCACCGCCCCCGGCAAGGTCACCGTCTCCGCCGACCCGGCCCAGGTGCTCGGCGCGGTCGTGGAGGCCGGCGCCGAACTGCTCGCGGACAGTGGCCGCCGCTGCGTCGGCGCGGGGCTCGCGGTCCCCTCGGCCGTCGCGGAGCCGGAGGGCACCGCGCTGAACCCGCTGCACCTGGCCTGGCCGGCCGGTTCTCCCGTACGGGCCATCTTCGCGGAGTGCGTGAAGGCGGCCGGCATCGACGGACCGGCCCTGACCGGGAACGACGTCAACCTCGCGGCCTTGGCCGAGCACCGGCACGGCGCGGGCCGCAGCGCCCAGCACCTGCTGTGCGTGGCCACGGGCCACCGGGGCGTCGGCGGGGCGCTGGTGCTGGACGGCCGCCTGCACAGCGGCAGTTCGGGCCTGGCCCTGGAGGTCGGTCACCTCACCGTGAACCCCGAGGGGCGGGCCTGCCACTGCGGCGGCCGCGGCTGCCTGGACGTCGAGGCGGACCCGCTGGCCTTCCTCACCGCGGCGGGCCGCAGCCCCGGCCCCGAGGTGTCGCTGCTCCAGCAGGCCCGCGACCTGCTGCGCGACGAACCCGCGGAGCCCGCGGTGCGGGCCGCCACGGAGGAACTGATCGACCGGCTCGGGCTCGGCCTCGCCGGCCTGGTGAACATCCTGAACCCGGACCGGATCATCCTGGGCGGCCTGCACCGGGAACTGCTGCACGCCGACCCGGAGCGGCTGCGCGCCGTGGTCGCCGACCGCAGCCTGTGGGGGCGCAGCGGCGGCGTGCCGATCCTGCCGTGCACCCTGGACCACAACAGCCTGGTCGGCGCGGCGGAGCTGGCCTGGCAGCCGGTGCTCGACGATCCGCTGGGGGCCTTGGCCTAGCTCGGCGTGTCCTGCCGATCGCGCCGGGCGTGGGGCGCCGGGCGTGGGGCGGGGCGTCGGGGGCCGGGCTATCCCGGCCCGGCGCCCACCGGCGATGCCACCGGCACACCGGTGTCGACGGCGCTCGGGTCGAGGACTCCGGGGTCGCCGGAGACGACCACCGTCCGCGCGGGTTCCCGTACGGGCCTGGTCTCGATCCGGACCGGCTGCGGGGGCGCCGCCGGGGCGGGGGCCGCCGCCAGCGAGAACCACACCACTTTGCCCGGCCCGTCGGGCTGATGCCGCGCGCCCCAGGACTCGCTGAGCGCCGCCACCAGGGCGAGGCCGCGACCGCAGGTCTCCAGCGCGCCCGCCTGCGTCTCGTGGAGCACCGGGAGCCGCGGATCGCTGTCGATCACCGAGACGGTGAGGCGCCCGAGGCGGAATTCGATCTCGACGACGCAGGTCTTGTCGGGCTGTGCGTGGCGATGGACGTTCGTGAGCAGTTCCGTCACGCCGAGCGCAGCCCGGTCGATGAGCGGATCGAGCTGCCAGTGGCGCAGCTGTGCAGAAACGATTCTGCGGATTTGGCCGATCCGCGACGGCAAGGCCTGCAGTTCGACGACGCAGTGCCTGCGGGAATGACTGATCACGGCTGCGACTCCCCGACATGAGTGTTACGGGTGCTGCACCCTCGGTAATGCTCCACCAGGGTCACCCACGGTGCCGCGCAGTGCAACCGAGGGCGATCGAAAGGAATGTGCATGGAACCCCAAAGCGAACGTTTGTGCAGGTGAGCGAGGTACATTGCGAAGGGAGGGGGAGAATTACACCCATGAAGGAGCGCGGCGCATGAGCACCACCGGCACCACCAGCAGCACCGGTACGACGGCCACCACCATCGACGTCGACCGGAGCGACGCGGACTACCGCGCCTGGCTGAAGGAAGCCGTCCGCAAGGTCCAGGCCGACGCGAACCGCTCCGCGGACACCCACCTCCTGCGCTTCCCGCTCCCCGAGGAGTGGGGGATCGACCTCTACCTCAAGGACGAGTCCACGCACCCGACGGGCTCCCTCAAGCACCGCCTCGCACGCTCGCTGTTCCTGTACGCGCTATGCAACGGCTGGATCCGCCCCGGACGCCCGGTGATCGAGGCCTCGTCCGGCTCCACCGCCGTCTCCGAGGCGTACTTCGCCAAGCTGATCGGCGTCCCGTTCATCGCCGTCATGCCGCGCACCACCAGCCCGGAGAAGTGCCGGCTCATCGAATTCCACGGCGGCGCATGCCACTTCGTGGACGACTCGATGAAGATCTACGAGGAGTCGGCGCGGCTCGCCGCCCGCACGGGCGGGCACTACATGGACCAGTTCACGTACGCCGAGCGGGCCACCGACTGGCGCGGCAACAACAACATCGCCGAGTCGATGTACCAGCAGCTCAAGCTGGAACGTTTCCCCGAGCCCGCCTGGATCGTGGCGACCGCCGGCACCGGCGGCACCTCGGCGACCATCGCGCGCTACGTGCACTACATGCAGCACGACACCCGCATCTGCGTCCCGGACCCGGAGAACTCCTGCTTCTTCGACGGCTGGACCAACAACGACCCGAACGCGAGCAGCGATTGCGGCTCCCGCATCGAGGGCATCGGCCGGCCGCGGATGGAACCGAGCTTCGTGCCCGGCGCCATCGACCGCATGATGAAGGTCCCGGACGCGGCGAGCGTCGCCGCCTGCCGCGCGCTGGAGACGGCCATAGGGCGCAAGGCGGGCGGCTCGACCGGCACCGGCGTGTGGAGCGCCCTGAAGATCATCTCGGAGATGGTGGCGGAGGGCCGTACCGGCAGCGTCGTCACCCTGCTGTGCGACCCGGGCGACCGCTACCTGGACAAGTACTACTCCGACGAGTGGCTGGCGGCCCAGGGGCTCGACATCGCCCCGTACGCGAAGACCATCGACACCCTGCTGACGACCGGGGTCTGGCGCGAACCGGCAGCCTGAGCTGCCGGTCCCGCCTGTGGTCCGAGCTGCCGCCGCTCGGACGAGGTGCGGGCCGTCCCCGCCATCTGCTTGAGCGGGCACAGCAGGTACCGGGAGGAAGCCGGCGGCGACCGGGGCCTCGGCACCCTCGAAGTCGTCCCGAGGCTGGCCGAGGCGCTGGCCGTCGCCCCGCCGCCGCCCGTGACCGCGGGGCGGACGGCGCTGGGCGTGCCGCTGGTCCTGCTGTCGATCGGTACGTTCATCGGCGGCGCGCTGGGCGGGCACTGGTTCGCCGACGCGCCCGCGGCCGAAGCGGACCACGGTTCGACGACGCTCTGGGGCGGTGCCACCTGGGCCACCGCGCCCGAGCCCGAGGCCGAACTCCTTTTCCTGGCCTGGATCTCGGCGTTCGCCCTGCTGGGGGCGGTCCTGCTGATCGCCACGTCCGTGCGGACCCAACGGGCGTTCCGGGCCCGGATCGCGGCCGGCCGGGACGCCGCCGAGGAGATCTGGTCCCGCGGCTGGTGCTGCGCGCGGTGCGCGGTGGTCCATCTCGGCACGGGCCAGGCGATGACCCCGCAGGAGTTCCGCAGGACCGTCTGGGGTGCGGGGGGCTACGGAGAGCTGGCCGAAGTGCACCGCGCGACCGGCGCCGTGGCGGACCCGGCGGCTACTGATCCGCCGCGCGCCGCGCGGTGAGCCGCGCGTCCAGCGTGCGGACCGCCGTCCGGAAGGAGTGGCCCAGGCCCGGGCGGGCGGCGGTCAGGCCGAGGCGGAACGGGGCCGAGCCGTCCGCGGCGAAGGTCCAGCGGACGTGCGTGCCCGACCCGGCCGGTGTCAGCCGCCACTCCTCCAAGAGGGCCTGCACGCCGGGCGCGTTGGTCGTGTCGACCCGGTACGCGTAGCGCTGCTCGGGATCCGCGGCCATGATCGTCTCCTGGAAGCGCACCCCGCCCGTCAGCCTGACCTCGCGGCCCGCGCCGCCGTGCGTGGGCCGGGCCAGGGTCACCGCCTTGAACCAGCTCGGCCAGTCCGCCACTTCCTCGGCGAGCGCCTGGTACACGGCCTCGGGCGGCGCCGCCGCCTCGGTGGCGAAGACCAGCCGGATCGGCGCGTCGTCGATGAAGTCCAGCCCCACCGGACGGAGTCGGCGAGCCATGGCGTACCCCCTGGGCCGAGGTTCGGGATCTGCGTGGGCGTCACCATAGCCGGGCGGCCCCGAGAAGTCCGCTGCGATCTCGAACGGATCCCCGAACGGATTCCCGGCCGAGCCGGATCCCCCGCTGGATTCCCCGCCCGGTTCCCGGCCCCGTTCCGGCCCCGGGGGATTCGCCCCACGTGGGGATTCCCCCGCGCGGGGACTGGGCACGGGAGGCGGCACGCGGGATGCTGGACCCGCGCCGATCCCGCCCCGCGAGCGGAGGTCTCTGTGCCCGACCGTCCCACCCCCGACCCTCCCCTCGCCCTCGAACTCCTTGTCCACGGAGTCGCCGGCGCCGCCCCCGGCGAGCTGCTCGGCGACCCGCGCACCGTCCGCGTCACCGGCGACTCCACCGCCGCCGTCTTCCGCCGCACCGAGGACGCCGACGCCGAAGCGCACCCCGAGCGGTACGCCGGACGGCCCGTCCCCGAGGCCTACTGCTGGTCCCGGCTCACCTCCGGCAACGGCGCCCGCGCCCTGTGGCTGCTGCTCCTGCCGTTCATGGTGGCCAACCTCGCCCACTGGGCCCGGCCGGCCACGGCCGCCGCCGACCCCGCGCCGCGCGCCGTGCGCACGTACGGGGTGCTCGTACGGATGCTCGCGCTCAGCCTGACCGTGCTGCTGATCGCGGCCGCCTGCGAGGTGGCGCTCGACCTCTTCGCCTGGCAGTGCGCGGGCTCCGGCACCTGCACCGGCTCCCGTTCCCGGCTCGGCTTCCTCGCGCCCGGAGGCGGCTGGTGGGCCCAGCCGGGGCGCCGCCTCGCCCTCGGAGCGCTGGCCCCCGCCGCCCTGACCGGGCTGCTCTGGTTCCTGTCGAACCGTACCTGGAGCGCCTACGAGTCCCAGCCGCCGCCCGCCGGCTCCGCCGACCCGGACGCCGCCTCCGGGACGGCGCCCGCGCTCGGCCGCCCGGGATTCTGGTACGGCCGCCGGATCGTGGCCCGGCTGCGCGCCGCGCACACCGCCGCCGGGCTGCTCACCGTGGCGGTGGCCGTCGCCGTCCCCACGGCCCGCTACGACCGGCGGGCCGCCGCCCCCGTACTCGAAGTGCTCGGCTGGGTCATCCTGGCGCTGCTCGCCGCCGGGGCCGTCACCGTGGCCTGGGTCGTCTGCCGGCGCGGCCGCTCCGAGGTCCGGGCCGACCACCGGCTCGACCGGGCCGCGGTCACGCTGCTGCCCGGCGCGGCCCTGGCGCTGCTCGCCGCCGTCCTCCTGCACGCCTGCTGGTCGCGCCCCGGCTGGGCCTCCACCGGGCGGCTCCCCGGGGACTTCGCCTTCGGGGTGCTCATGCTGGGGCAGGGCTGCTGCGTGCTCGCCCTCGCCGTCGTCGCCCGGTCCCTGCACCGGCGGGCGCCCGATCCGGCGGCCGCCCTGCACGGTCTCGGCGGGCCCGCCGTCGCCATGCTCGGCTGCGCGCTCGGCGGGGTGATGTCCGGCGGGGTCGCCCAGCGCGTCGCCGACTGGCTGGACGGCGGGGCCACACCCGGGATGGCCGGCGCCCCGCTGCCCGGGCCGCCCGTGCTGCTGTCGTGGCAGGCCGCCGTGTTACCGCCGATGCTCCTCGTACTGGCCCTGCTCGGCGTCTGGTTCGCGGTGCGCGGAGCCCGTGCCCGGGGCCGGCTCGCCGCGGCCGTGGCCGCCGAATACCCGGGGGAGGCGCCGGACGGGGCCCGCAGCCGCCGGATCGCCGGGGCGCGGACCGCGGCCGCGCTCACCGACTCCGCTCCCTGGTTCGTCGCGGCCGTCTCCGGGATCACCCTGGTGCTCGGCGCGGGCGCCCTCGCCGGAGCCTGGCTCAGCGGACAGGTCCCGGGCGAGGCGGCCCGTGGAACCCAGCCGCTGTTGGAAGGCGCCGCCCGCGCCGCCCAGGACTCCGGGTCCTGGCTCATCGGCCTCGGCATCGCCGTCCTCGTCACCTGGGGCCGCCGCGCCTACCGGGACCCCTCCGCCCGCCGGACCATCGGCATCCTGTGGGACGTCGGCACCTTCTGGCCGCGCGCCGCCCACCCCTTCGCACCGCCCTGCTACGCCGAGCGCGCCGTCCCCGACCTGACCTGGCGCATGGCCGGCTGGACCGGCCGCACCGGCGGCCGCCTGGTGATCTCCGGCCACTCCCAGGGCAGCGTGCTCGCCGCGGCGGCCGTCTGGCAACTCCCGCCGCCCGCCCGCCGCCGGGTCGCCCTGCTCACGTACGGATCCCCGCTCGGCCGGCTCTACGGCCGCTGGTTCCCCGCCTACTTCGGCCCCGGCCCGCTCGCCGCCCTGCACGACGAGGTCGACTGCTGGCGCAACCTGTGGCGGGCGACCGACCCCATCGGCGGCCCGGCGCTTCCCGGCGCGGGGCAGGACGTGGACCGCGGCCCGCTCCCCGACCCGATCGCCTACGGACGCAGCGTCCGCCACCCGCTGCCCGCGCCGATCCTGGGCCACTCTGACTACCAGGCCGATCCGGCCTTCGCCGCCGAACGCGCCGCCCTGCTCGCCCGGTTGGACGCCTCCGGGCGGGGCGGGGACCCCCGCCCGGAGGCAGCCGGGGGAGTACCCGCCCAGCAGGGCCGTGTCAGCAAGGAGCAGGCAGGGCCGGCAGGGTCGGGAGATCCGCCGGGTACAGCAGGGTGAGCTCGTCCGTACTGGGCTCGGACAGCTGGGCCACCCGGCCCGCGTGCCGCTCCACCATCGACTCGAAGGTCTGGCGCGCGGTGCGGCCGTTGCCGAAGGCCGGACCCTTCGGCAGCTCCGTGAAGTACGCCAGCAGGGCCTCGGAGGTGCCCTCACCGAGCCGGTACTCGTGCTCCTCCGCCTGCTGCTCGACGATCCGCAGCAGTTCCCCGGGCCCGTAGTCGCCGAAGGTGATGGTTCGGGAGAACCGCGAGGCCACACCGGGGTTGACGGTCAGGAAGCGGTCCATCTCCGCCGTGTACCCGGCGACGATCACCACCACCGCGTCCCGGTGGTCCTCCATCAGCTTCACCAGCGTGTCGATCGCCTCGCGCCCGAAGTCCCGGCCCGAGTCCTCCGGGGCCAGCGCGTACGCCTCGTCGATGAACAGCACCCCGCCGCGCGCCCGCTCGAAGGCCTCCTGCGTTCGGATGGCCGTGGAGCCGATGTGCTCGCCGACCAGGTCCACGCGGGACACCTCGACCAGGTGACCGCGCTCCAGCACCCCCAGGGAGGCGAGGATCTCCCCGTACAGCCGGGCGACCGTCGTCTTGCCCGTGCCGGGGGAGCCGGTGAAGACCAGGTGCCGGCGCACCGAGGCGGCCTTCAGGCCCGCCTGCTGCCGCCGCCGGCCCACCTCGATCATGTCGGTGAGCGCGCGCACCTCGCGCTTGACGCTGTCCAGGCCGACCAGTGCGTCGAGCTGGCCCAGCACCTCGCCGGAACCCCGCGCGGCCCCCGCCGCGCCGTCCTCCGGCCGGTCCGCGGGGCGCGGTACGGGCGCGGACGCCTGGGCCGGGCGCGGTACGGAGCTCTGCGCCGCCGTGACCGTACGGATCCCCGCCTGCGCCCCCGCGAACCCGCCGCCCGAGGCCGACTGGGCCGCCAGGCGCGGGCCGGACTCGTCGCTCGTGCACTCCTCGGCGAGCGGCCCGTCCTCCGCGAACTCGTAGCCCCCGCGGGCGCAGCGCTCGGTGTGGCAGCGGGTCAGCGTGGTGCGGCAGCCGTCGATGACGTGGAAGCCGAAGCCGGAACTGCCCGTCACCCGGCAGGCCGTGAAGGTGCCGCGGCCGCCCGCCGACACGTAGTACCCGGCCTCGGCCGGGGAAGAGACCGTGCACCGCTCCAGCGTCGGGTCGGCGCCCTTGGTGACGATCACGCCGGTCTGCACGGCGTCGATGGTGCAGTTGGCGAGGGTGCCGCCGCTGCCGTGGTCGCGGAACCAGGCGCCGGTGGCCGCCTCGCGGATCCGGCAGTCGTCGAGCTGCGCCGTGGCGCCGTCGCTCACCGAGACGGCGGTGTTGCGGACCTGGGACAGGTCGCTGTCGACGACGTCGACGCGCGAGCCCCGGTCCAGCACGAACAGCGCGTCCGGCACGTCGTGCACCCGGCAGGAATCGAGGGCGACGGTGGCGCCGTCGCTGATCCACACCGCCGGATAGTCGCCCGTGCTGTCGTGGATCTCGCAGGACTCGGCGTCCACCCGGGTGCCCGGGTCCCACACGGACAGACCGTTGCGGCCGAAACGGCGGACCGTGGTGCGGCTGAGGGTGAGCACCGAACGGGACCGCAGGTCGACGGCGTTCTCCGGGATGTCGTGGATGTCGCAGCCGGCCAGGGTGAGGACCGCGTCGGTGTCGAGGGTGACCCCGTCGGCCGAGGTGCGGTGCACCGCGCAGTCGGTGAGCCGGGCCGTGGCACGGGCGGCGATCTGCACCCCCGCGCCCTTGACCTCGTACACCTCGCAGCCCAGCGCCTCCAGGCCCGAACCCTCGCCCGTGACCCCGATGCCGGCGCCCGTCGCGTGATGGATGCGGCAGCGCTCCAGCCGGGGCCGGCCCCCGCCGCGCACCGAGACGCCGGTCTGCCCGGCGGCGACGACCTCGCACTCCTCGAACACCCCGCCGCCGCCGTCCAGTACGGCGATCCCGACGCCGGCCGGGTTCTCCACCGTGCACCGCCGGACCAGGGGCCGTGCCCCGGGGCCGCGCACCTCGATGCCGGCCGCCGAGTGGGTGCTGACCCGCAGATCCGTGAGCTCGGGGCAGCCGTCCTCCACCAGCAGCGCGGGCGCCGCCCGGTCCTGGCCCTCCAGGTACAGGTCCTGGACCACGGCCGAGGCGCGCACGGTCAGCGCGACCCCGTCGAGCGGGGCGATCCGCACCGACCCCAGCCCGCCCTCGGACCCGCGCAGGGTGACGGCGTGGTGCAGCACCAGGTTCTCGCGGTAGGTGCCGGGGGCGACGGTCAGCACGTCCCCGTCGCCCGCGGCGGCGAGCGCGGCGGTCAGCGTCGGATACTCACCGGAGCGGCGCCGCCACCGCGAAGACCCGCCGTGCGTCACCTGGACCGTGCCCTGAACCATGGTGCTGTCGTGCCCCCACCCTCGTACTCGCGCTGCCGATGCGACCGAAGCCACTGAAGTCTGACGCCACCGGAACCACTGGAGTCACCGGATCCGCCGCGGCCGTTCCGTGTGGTTCAGAGCCGTCCAAACGGCCGGGGCCACCGAAACCGCCGGTGCGACCGATCCGGCGGCTCCACCGTAGCGCGCGCGGAGCCGAAGAGGTGCCAGGTCAACTGCCCGCGCCCGCTCGACCCCAGTCCGGTCCGGCGGCCGCCCAGGCCCGGTCCAGCCGTATGTACCGCCGATGCACGAGCCGTCGTACGACCAGGCGGCGGACCGTCTCGCCCAGCGCGGCCACCCCGATCGCGGCGGCCAGGCCGGCGATCCCCGCGTGGAAGGCGGCCGCGGACGGGTCGAGCGGCTGCCCGACCAGCCGGCCGTGCGCGTCGGTCCATATCCGGAACCGGTCGCCGGCGCGCGGCGGTTCCTCCGCGGCCGGCACGGTCCCCTCGTGGCTGCTGCCGTCCGGCGCGGTCCACGAGGCCACGATCTGTGTACGGCGCGGGGCGGTCCGCTGCGCCGACGGGTCGGCGGGCACCTCCGCCGCCGACACCGGCGCGGGCCGGACCACCACCGCCGGCACGAGATGCCGCTCCTGCCGCTGCTCCTGCGCGGCCTGCTGCAGGGTGCCGTCCACCCGTACGCCCGCGACCCATCCGATGGCCGGAGCCACCACCAGCACACACACCAGCGCGGCGAACGCCACCCATGCCTCGAAGAGATCGGTCGGCCGGCGCAGCGGATTGCGCCGCCAACGCCACACACCCATTGCTGTCCGCACGGTCCGGCTCCCCCAACTTGTGCCAGTCTCCCTCTGCCCATGTGTTCCTGACTGATCCAACGGCCTGGCCGTGCCTGTTGGTTCCAGCGCGGACACGGAGCCCCCCGAAGGTGTCATTCCGAGCCGGCTGGTCAGTGCCGGCGCGTCCTTCACCCTCTTCGCTCATGTGCGTCATTCCAGGACGCGAACCTCGTCGCCGACGCGCACCGTGCCCAGCCGCACCGGCACCAGGAGCCGTCCGAACGCCAGCGATCTGCCGATCCGCCGGTGCTTCCCCAGGGTCTTCAGCGGCTCCTTGCCCCGCTGCGCCGTCTCCTGGTCGGTGGTGGTGACGACGCACCGGCCGCATTCCCGCGCCCCGCGGAAGACGGCGTCGCCGATCGCGATGCGCCGCCAGCCGTCCTCCGCCCATGCCTCGGACCCCGATACCACCACATTGGGGCGGAAACGGTTCATCGGCAGGGGGCCCTCCTCGGGATGGTCTCCCTGTGCGATCAGCGAGTTGAGCGCGTCCAGCGAGGCGAGGGTGGTGATCAGCAGCGGATAGCCGTCTGCGAGGCTCACCGTCTCGCCGGGCAGTGCGTAGTCCGGATCCACGGGACGGCGTACGGCCGGGTCGTCCAGATGCACCAGACGCACCGGCTCTTCGAGGTACGCGCTGAACCAGTCGGCCGCGGCGCTCGCCGCGACCACGGTCTCGACCTTCTTCCCGAACAGGACGACAGGCTCCAGCGGACCCGGCTCGGGCGCCTCCACGACCAGCTCCGTCATGCCCGGAGCGGTCACCGCGATCCGGCCGCCGGGCACCGGGCGGGCCGCCGCCAAGGCCAGTTGCGGATGGCGGCGTTGGGTGATGACGGTGCCCTCGGTGTCGACCAGCGCCCAGCGCCGGTCTCCGGACAGACCCCAGGGCTCCACGGCCACCTCGTCGGGAGCGGTCCCCGCTACCGATTTGACGGGATGGACGTGGAGTGCCTGGACGTGCAAGTTCGACATGGGGGAATACTGCCAGCCCCCTCCGCTGCCCCGGCGCCTCCCGGTGGCCCGGTCAGTAACCACGCCCCTGGTACTGACGGCCGTACGGGTCCTCGTACGAGGCCGCCGGCACCGGCGCGGGCACCTGCATCGGCCGCGGCGCGGCCGGACGCATGGCCTCGTACCCGGTGGCCATGGCGGCCGGGCGGGGCTGCTGCGGCTGGGGCTGCGGCACGTATCCGGTACGCGCCGGAACCGGCTGCTGCTGCGGGATGTACGGGGCGGGCGCGTGCTGCAGCGGCATCGGCTGCGGAGCCTGCTGCTGGTACGGGTACCCGTACCCGGGAGCGTTCTGTTGCTGGGGAGCCGGCGGCAGCGCGGGCAGCGCCGACGCAAGGGCCGGCAGGTACCCACCGCTCGAATAGCCGGCACTCGGGGACTCGTAGGCGGCCGGAACGCGGATCGGGGCGATCTGCGGAGTGCCGCGTTCGGCGACGAGGGAGTCGTAGATGGGGGTGTCCGGGAAGGAGGGCGCGGAGTAGTAACCGCCGCCATAAGTGGAGCGGGGGGAGGTCATGGGACCTAAGTTAAGCCCACGACTTCACGGGGTCCATAGCGAGGTGCCGTCAACACCGCGCTGACCTGCATCTTCGCAGGTCAGGGCCTCACCTTTCACTTGACGTTCAGGTGCACGATTCGCCGCTTCCACCCCACCTTGTTCCTACTCGTACTCACCGGTTGGGTGTTGCACCGACTTTGTGCTGACGCAGCGTCACAACGCGATGACCTCGGATGACGCCGTGTCGGACAGTAGTTCGTCGTTTCAGGCGTCGCTGGGACGGGCATAGGTACGGCCCTTCCAGGACGCGCCGCGGCCCCGGTAGTGCTGAACGGCCGAGTCGACGGTCATCAGGAGGTACAGCAGGGCCGTGAACGGAAGCAGCGGCGCGAGCACGGCGGGCTGCCGGTAGTAGCGCAGCATCGGCAGGTACGTGCCCGCCATCAGGAGCCAGGCGAGGCCCCCGGCCCAGGCGGTCGCGGGCCGTCCGGCCGCGAGCCCCGTCAGGAGGACCGCCGGGGGCGCGAGGTAGACCAGCACCAGCCCGGCGACCGTCCCGGCCAGCAGGAGGGGCTGGTGGCGCAGTTGGGCGTAGGCGCTGCGGGAGACCATCCGCCACAGGTCGGCGAGCGCCGGGTACGGGCGCACGCTGTCCACCCGCTCCGCCAGCCCGAGCCAGATCCGGCCGCCGGAGCGCTGGACCGCGCGGGCGAGCGAGACGTCGTCGATGACGGCCTGGCGGATGCGGTCGGGGACCCCGGCGCGCACGGCCGCCTCGGTGCGCAGCAGGACGCAGCCGCCGGCGGCCGCCGCGGTCCGGGCGGAGGGCCGGTTGATCCGGCGGAAGGGGTAGAGCTGGGCGAAGAAGTACACGAAGGCCGGTACGACGAGCCGTTCCCAGAAGCCGGCGACGCGCAGGCGGGCCATCTGGGAGACGAGGTCGAGGTCGGCGGAGGTCGCGGCGGCGACGAGTTCGCGCAGGCTGTCGGGCTCGTGCGCGATGTCGGCGTCGGTGAGGAGCAGGAAGTCGGGCTCGGTGGCGTGCGCGGTGCGGGCGAGCGCGATGCCGTGGCGCAGTGCCCAGAGCTTGCCGGTCCAGCCGGGGGCGGGGTCGCCGGGGGAGGAGACGGTGAGCGGGAGCCCGGGCTGCCCTGCGGCGAGCCGGAGCGCGAGGGCGCCGGTGCCGTCGGTACTGCCGTCGTCGACGAGGATCACCTCGGCCTCGCCGGGATAGTCCTGGGCGAGGAGCGAGGGCAGGCTGCGGGGCAGCACCTCGGCCTCGTCCCGGGCGGGGACGACGATCGCGACGGACGGCCAGTGGGTGGGGGCGGTGCGCGGGGGGAGGCGGACGTCGGTCCGCCAGAACATGCCCTGGGCGAGGGTGAGCCACAGCCAGGCGGCGAGGGAGGCGTAGGCCGCGCAGGCGGCGGTGAAGAGGCCCATGGCGGCAGTGTGCCGGGCCCGGGCGGACGTGTCGCGCGCATCGGCCCGCGCGGCGCGGCCTACCGGACGGGCGGCCCTCGTGCCCCTGCTGGTCGGCGGGATAGCGGGGAGCCTTGGCTTCCGCCAGGGGCGGTCCGGGCCGTTGCTGAGGCCCGAGTGCCCGCGATCGGGGCGTCGGGTGGCTGGCCTCCCGTCAGGGGTGGCTTCCGCAGCCGAATGTCCGGGTCCGGTCCGGTTTCTGAGGCCGGAACGGCCGGGCCGGGTGGTACCCATGGCCGGGCTGGTCGGCGCAGCCCCGGCCGGCGGGTGGCGAGGCTGGGCTGACGCGCAGGGGGGCCTGGAGCCGCGGGTGCGGCGGCCGGGTGCTGGGGCCGGAACGGCCGGGCCGGATGGTCCCCGTGACCGGCTTGTCGGGCGGCGCCGGCCGTCAGCCGGGGGGATTCGCCTGGCTGGGCTGCCGCCCCGGGGTGGTTCCTGGAGCCGACGGCCGGGTGCGGGGGTCGGAAGGGCCGGGCCGGATGGTCCTGGTGACCGGTTGGTCGGGCGGCTGCGGCCATCGGCCGGCTGGGTTCGCCTGGCCGGGCTGCCGTCCTGGGTGATCCCGGGGTCGGATGTCCGGGCCCGGCCGTCGCTGAGGCTGGGGTGGCCGGGCCGGGCCGGGCGGGGGGCCCGTGGTCGGGCTGGTCGGGGTGGCCGCGGGCGGTGGCCTCGGCCGTCCTCGGGGTGGCCCGGCTGCCGTCCCGGTGGTTCCAGGAGCCGGGTGGTTGGGGGGTGGGTTCGTCGCTGAGGTCGGCGAGGGCGGGTGGGCCTGCGTGTGGGGGCGTCGGGGGGTGGGTGTGGGCGGTGGCGGGCTCGGATGGGGTGGGGGTCGACTAAGGTGGCCCGGTGAAGATCGCGCTCATGGACTCCGGAATCGGCCTCCTCGCGGCGGCCGCGGCGGTGCGTCGGCTGCGGCCGGACGCGGACCTGGTCCTGTCCTCGGACCCCGACGGGATGCCCTGGGGGCCGCGGACCCCCGCCGACCTCACCGGGCGCGCGCTCGCCGTCGCGCGGGCCGCCGCCGAGCGTCGCCCGGACGCGCTGATCGTGGCCTGCAACACCGCCAGCGTGCACGCCCTGGACACCCTGCGCGCGGAGCTGGAGCCCGCGATCCCGGTCATCGGGACCGTGCCGGCGATCAAGCCCGCCGCGGTCGCCGGCGGGCGCGTCGCGATCTGGGCCACCCCCGCCACCACCGGCAGCGCCTACCAGCGCGGGCTGATCCGTGACTTCGCCAACGGGGTCCGGGTCACCGAGGTGCCGTGCCCCGGGCTGGCCGACGCCGTGGAGGCCGCCGACGACGCCGCCGTGTTGGCCGCCGTGGCCGCGGCCGCCGCGCTGACCCCGGCCGACGTCACCGACGTGGTGCTCGGCTGCACGCACTACGAGCTGGTCGAGGGCCCCATCCGGGCCGCCCTCGCCGCGCGGACGGCGGGAGCCGAGCTCGTCTTCCACGGTTCCGCCGAGCCCGTCGCCGTCCAGGCACTGCGCCGCCTCGGCGCCGGGCCGGAGCCCGCGCTGCCCCGCACGGGCGGACTGACCGTGCTGCGCAGCGGGCGCGAGGGTTCCCTCCCCGCCGCCGCGCTCACGTTCGCCGAGGGCCGGCTGCTCGCGGGCCAGAGCGCGCCCGTCGGCTGACGAGAGCCTAACGAGACGGAGCGTCTTGCGTGAGGTGCGGACGCCGGTTACGGTTAAGCGTGTTGCGAGACGAAACGGTTCGTCTCCTCCTCTCGTTCTCGTCACCCCGAAGGGATCGCCCTTGCGTGCTCCACTCGCCTCCACCCGGATCGTCCTGTCCGAGGTCACCAAGACCTACGACACCCGCGTCGTCCTGGACCGCGTGAGCTGTACGGTCCGGCCCGGCGAGCGGGTCGGTGTCGTCGGCGACAACGGCTCCGGCAAGTCCACCCTGCTCCGGCTCCTCGCGGGACGGGAACGCCCCGACCACGGCGAGGTCACCGTCACCGCCCCCGGCGGCGTCGGGCACCTCGCGCAGACCCTGGACCTCCCGCCGGCAGCCCGCGTCGGCGACGCCATCGACCTCGCCCTCGCCGACCTGCGCGATCTCGAACGCCGGATCCGCGCCGCCGAGTCCCGCCTGCACCGGGCCGGTCCCGAGGAGCTGGCCGCGTACGGGGACCTCCTCACCGCCTACGAGGCCCGCGGCGGCCGCGATGCCGAACGCCGCGTCGCGACCACCCTGCGCCACCTCGGCGAACGCCGCGCGCTCGACCCGGGCCGCCGGCTCGCCACCCTCTCCGGCGGCCAGCGCTCGCGGCTCGCCCTCGCGGCGGCCCTCGCCGCCGAGCCGGAGCTGCTCCTGCTCGACGAGCCGACCAACGACCTCGACGACGAGGCGGTCGGCTGGCTGGAGGAGCGCCTGCGCGCCCACCGCGGAACCGTCGTCGCCGTCACCCACGACAGGCTCTTCCTCGACCGCGTCACGACCGCCGTCCTGGAGGTGGACGAGGGTCGCCGTACGGTCCGCCGCTACGGCAACGGCTACGCCGGGTTCCTGACCGCCCGTGCCGCCGAACGGGCCCGCTGGGAACGGGAGTACGAGGAGTGGCGCGAGGAGGTGCGCAGTGCCGAGCGGCTGGCCGACACCAACATCGGGCGGTTCGCCGCCATCCCGCGCAAGCTGCCCCGCGGGTTCAGCGGCGCCGGCGCCTTCCGGGCCCGCTCCCGGACCCACGGCGCCGCCGCCCGCATCCGTACGGCCCGCGAACGGCTGCACCGGCTGACCGAGAACCCCGTTCCGCCGCCCCCACGGCCGCTCGTCTTCACCGGCCGCTTCACCGAAGGCGCCGCAGGGGTGGTGGAGTTGGCGGGTGCGGCCGTGCCGGAACGGCTCGCGCCCCTCTCGCTCACGCTCGCGTCGGGGGAGCGGCTCCTGATCACCGGCCCCAACGGCACCGGCAAGTCGACCCTGTTGCACCTGCTGGCCGGTGAACTGGAGCCCGCGCAAGGCCTCGTACGGACACCCCCGCGCGTGGGGCTGCTCCGGCAGGACGACCGGTGGGCCCGCGAACCCCGTTCAGCCGTGGAGATGTTCGGCGAGGAGTGCGCGGAGCAGGCGGCCCGGCACGGCCTGCTCGCCCCGGACGACCTCGTCCGGCCGGTACGCACCCTCTCGGCCGGCCAGCGCCGCAAGCTGGAGCTGGCCCGGCTGGTGGCCCGCCCGCTCGACCTGCTGCTCCTGGACGAGCCGACGAACCACCTGGCCCCGGCCGTGGTGGAGGAACTGGAGGCGGCCCTGGCCCACTTCGGCGGCACCCTGGTGCTGGTCACGCACGACAGGCGGCTGCGCGCGGCCTTCCGGGGCCACCGCCTGGAGCTTCAGCGGGACCCGGCGGCCGCCACCCGGCCGGCCGCCGCGAGCCGCTGAGCCAGCGCCCGCAGGTCGTCCGCGTCCAGGACCCGCTCCCCGAACCCGGGCAGCGGCACGTGGAGCGCGGCCGTCCATGACTCCGGGACCGCCCCCTCGCCGTACCGGGCCCCGGCCAGGGCCCCCGTCACGGCGGCCACCGTGTCGGTGTCCCCGCCGAGGTCCACCGCGGCCCGTACGGCGTCCGCGAACCCGGAGGTGGTCCGCAGCGCCCACACCGCGGAGCCCAGACAGGGCCACACCGCCCCGTTGAACTCGGTGGCCAGGCCGGGATGCCAGTCCTGGGCGAGTACGCGGCCGTACCGCTCGCGGTGGTCCGGGTGCACCGCGGCGAGCGTCGCCGGGAGGGCGGCGAGCGGATCGGCTCCGTCCAGGGCGACGCGCACGAGCTCGTGCAGGACCGCCGTCCCCTCCCAGGCGGCCCGGTCGCCGTGCGTCAGCGCGGCGATCCGCCGCGCGGCGTCCATGGTCCGGTCCCGCCCGGCGGCGGCGAAATACACCGCCGAGGTGGCGGCCCGCATCAGGGAACCGTTGCCCGCCGCCCGGGTGTTGACCTGGAAGTGCAGGGCGGCGGCGAGGTCCCACGGCTCGCCGTTCGTCCCCGTCCTCGGTCTGGAGGCCGATGTCCTTGGGCTGTCCGGCCGCCCACCGCCGGAACCGGGCGAAGACGTCGGAGAGTTCGAGTCCGTCCCGCTCCAGCAGGGACTCGCCGACCAGTACGGCCATCTGCGTGTCGTCGGTCGCCTCGCCCGGATCCCAGCCGCCGCCCCCGCGCATCTCCTCCCCGCGCGCGGTCAGTTGTCCGGCGGGGCCGAACTCGTACGGCGCGCCGAGCGCGTCGCCCGCCGCCGAGCCCAGGACGGCGCCCACGGCACGGTCGAGGCGGGTGGTCACGGTGTCTCCTCGGGGCGGACGGCGGTCAGCAGGGTGCGGGCGAAGCGGTCGAGGTCGTCCAGGCCGGCCGCCGCCAGGGTGGCGGGGGCGCCGGACAGCAGGTGGGGGATGGCGCCGTGCAGCGCGAGGGTGAGGGTGCGGGCCCGCTCCGGCTCGGCCGGCAGCCCGGCCGCGCGCAGCAGCTGCGCGTGCGCGGCGAAGTCCGCCGCGGCGATCGGGTCCAACAGCGCGGCCAGCCACGGCCGCCGCGTCCCCTCGGTCTGGAGCTCCAGGTACGCGAGGACGCGCGGCCGGCCGGGGCCGGCGACGTCCCGCAGCAGCCCGGCCAGCAGTGCCGCGAGCTGCTGCGCGTCGGCGGGCCCCGGCCCCGCGCCGGCCAGGGACGCGGCCACTGCCCGGTACTGCTCGACGCAGCGTTCGGCGACGGCCCGCAGCAGGGCGTCCCGGGTCGGGAAGTAGTTCTTGGCCGTGCCGGTGGGCACGGCGGCGGCGGCGTCGACGGCCCGGTGCGTCAGCCCGCGCCCGCCCGCTTCCGCCAGTACGGCGACGGCCGCGTCCCGCAGCCGGTCCCTCCGGTCCTGATTCACCTTGTCACCCTAACTACATCCGTGGTACCACAGATGTAGTACCACGGATGTGGTAACCGCGGGTCGGGCAGGTGAGGGGGACGCCCCATGGGCAGCGAGACCAAGACCGAGACCGAGGCAGCAGCCGAGAGCGTGCGGGGGCGCGGCGTGGGCACGGCCGTCGTGGTCGGAGCGGGGGTCGGCGGGCTCGCCACCGCCATCGGGCTGCGCCGCGCGGGCTGGACGGTCACCGTCCTGGAGCGCCGGACCGCACCCGACCGCTACGGCACCGCCTTCGGCATCCACCCCACCGCCCAGGCCGCCCTCGACCGCCTCGGCCTCGGCGACGCGCTGCGGGCGCGGGCGGTCCCGTACCGCGACGCCCGAATCCGGCGCCCCGACGGCACGGTGCTGGCCGCCCTCCCGCTCGAACGGATCGAACGCAAGGCGGGCAGGCCGGAACTGCTCATCTCCCGCCCCTACTTGATCGACGCGCTGCTCGCCGAGCTCGACCGGCTCGGCGGCGTACGGATCGAGTACGGGCACCGGCTCACCGACGCGGCCGCACTCGCCGCCGACCCGGACTGCCTGGTCGTCGGCGCCGACGGCATCAACAGCGTGGTCCGTACGGCGTACTTCGGCCACCGCAGCGGGCCGCGCCCGATCGGCACGGTCGCCTGGATCGGCATCGCCCGCTTCGAGACCGGCCTGTACGGCGAGACCTGGGGCGACGGCCGCTTCTTCGGCATGACCCCCGTCGAGCCCGGCCGCACCAACTGGTACGCCACCGTCCCCGAGGCCACCACCGCCCGCGAGGTACGGGCCGCCTTCGCCGACTGGCACGACCCCGTCCCGCGCGTCCTGGCCGAGACCGACCCGGCGACCTGGATCCGGTACGAGATGCGCCACCTCTACCCCGCGCTCCCGACCTTCGTCGCCCACGGCCGGGTCGCCCTCGTCGGCGACGCCGCCCACGCCATGACACCCAACCTCGGCCAGGGCGCCTGCACCGCCCTCCTCGACGCCGAGGCGCTGACCCGGGCCGTGGCCGCCACCGGCGCCGCCGGCGGGCCGGGCGGGCTGCCCGGCGCCCTGCGCGCGTACGACACCGAGCGCCGTCGCAGCGCCCAGCGCGTGGCGTTCGGCTCCCGGAACCTGCACCGTTTCATGACCGCCCGCCGGCCCGCTCTGCGCGACGCGCTCCTCGGCCTGCTCCCCGGCTGAGGGCCGGCGGCGGGCGCGCTCATCCGACCGGGCGAGGGCAGTGGCGTACCAGCGCAACGTGAGTACGCTGCTACACATGACGGCTCACCCCCCGGGCCCGTTCTGGACGGGCCGGGCCTCCAACCGTGTGCAGTGGCTGCTCGCAGCAGCCGGCGCGGCCTGTCTGGCGCTCGGCATCGAGCTCGCCGTCGACAACGCCTGGACCTCCGGCTTCGTCCCGCTCCTCATGGCGGTGGCCGGCTGCCTCGCCGCCGGGCTGCTCATCCTCTACGGCACGCTCGCCTTCGTGCACGTCGCCGTCACCATCGACTCCGAGGCCCTGAGCGTGCGCTGCGGCCACATAGGGCTGCCGCGCCGCACGATCCGGCTCACCGAGGTGACGTCCGCCGAGTTCCTCCCGCGGATCACCCCGCAGCAGTGGGGCGGCTGGGGCTATCGCTGGCGCCCCGAGAAGGGCACCGCGGTGATCGTCCGCCGGGGCGAGGGCCTGGAACTGCGCCTCGGCGACGGCAAGCTCTTCACGGTCACCGTCGACGACGCGGAAGACGCCGTCCGCGTCATCCGCACTCACCTGCGCGCCCTCGCCCGCTGACCGTCTCTCCCGGAATCTTGTCTGCCCCGCCCGCGGTGACCCGGTGGTCAGACGCGGTGGATGCGTTCCACGCCGTACCAGCGTGAGACGCAGGCGGCGACCCAGTCCCGCTCGTAGTCCTCCGTGAAGAAGGGCTCGGAGAGGACCCCGATGTACAGGGGCCGGTAGCCCACGTCCGTGGCGCCCTGCGCGGTCTCGGAGAGGATGCGGGAGTTCTGGGCGTCCCAGGCCACCGAGCGGGCGACCGTCGTAGTGGTGAGGTGCCGGACGCTCGGTACGAGCGAGGTCACCGAGGCCAGCGCCAGGCAGCCCGCCGCCACGGCGGCGGTCGCGAGGGACGCGTCGGGGGAGCGGCGGCCGGCGAGCCACCGGCCGCCCCGGGCGCCCAGCAGTGCGCCGTAGCCGCACAGCGCGAGTTCCATCGGCACGATGAAGTTCGTCCAGGCGCGGGCGAAGGTCCACCCGTTCGGGCCGTAGCCGCTGTGCAGCCCCACGACCACCGCGAACGACCCCAGCACCACCACGGGCACCGGCAGCAGCAGCGCGGCGGTCAGCGTCCGGCGCGGGACGGTCCGCCGCGGCTCCCGCTTGCCGGCCGCCGGCCCGCGCACCCAGCACGCCAGGCCCAACAGCACGCCGACGGCCGCGGCTCCGAGGTACGCCCACTGGCCCGTGATGACGTCCCACACGCGCAGCCAGTCCGCGAAGGCGCCCCGGAGTTCGCCCGCGGACAGCATGGACTCCTGGTTCAGCCGCTGGGCCCGCCGCCACCGGGCGCCCGGCGAGGTGTACAGCACGGCCATGCCGAGGGCGAGGCCGGAGCACCACACCAGGCACCAGGCCAAGGGGAGACGGTTCCGCGCCAGACCGAACCTGGGCACGCAGACCAGCCCGACCAGGCCGGCGAGCAGAGCGCTGACGAGCGTGAACGGCTCGCTCAGGGTGCCGAGCACGAAGGCGAGGAGGAACGCCGAGACGAAGCCGGCCACGCGGGCGGGGCCCCGGGGGCGGCGGACGGTCCACAGGGCCAGCAGGATCGCCCACACGCCGATGACGCTCGGCAGAGTGTGCGAGATCGTCGCCGGTGCCCACAGCAGTACCTGGTAGCTGTGGGTGCCCGCGAAGTAGATCAGCGCCTGGACGACCAGGGCGCAGGCGGTCAGGACCAGCAGCCGGGGCCTGCCGCCGAGCAACCGGACGAGCTCACGCCCCAGCAGGACCAGCCCGAGGGTGAAGCAGAGGACGATGACCGTCGGCAGGATCTTGGTCCCGGCCGGTCCGTCGCCGTAGACGACGCCGCTCAGGAAGGCGTTGGCGATCCTGCCGTTCTGGGTCCGGTAGAAGTCGGACGTGATGCCGAGGACCCCCAGGTCGCGGGTCTTCCACGCGGCACACCAGTCGTCGGACGTGGGCCGCACGTAGAGACCGAGGAAGCAGCCGACGGCTACCAGGGCCCCGGCCGCCGCGACGAGCGTCGCCCCGGCCACCCGGAGGAGCCGGCGCAGGACGGGGCGGCGGTCCGTTCCCCCGCCCTCCGCGGGACCAGGGGCACGGACGTCCTCGTCCTCTATCGCAGCCGTGCTCATTCACCACCTCTTCGCGGCGGGGACCCGCACGTCGCGGCGGGGGCCCGGGAACACCCATCGTGTGCACGGCCCGCCGGCCCCTGCATCCCGGGTGCGCCCGGACGGGCGAGTGCGGAGCAGCGAGGCCCCCGGAACGACTCGGCCCGCCCCGGTCACCCGGGCGGCGGTCGTTCCGTGGCAGCCGCCGCCCGGTTCTCCCAGGATGGGGAAGCCGGGTCCGCACGGACCCGGGGCCGGCGGAGGGAGTGGCGATGCCCGGTGTCCTCGGCTGCTGGGCGGTCGCCACGGCGGCCTTCGCGAGCTTCGCCGTCCCCCTGTGTCCCGTGGGCAGTCACGCGCCCCTGTCGGCCCTCGTCGCGCCCACCGTCGGCCTGCTCTCCAACACGACCGCCGCCGAAGGGGTTCCGCCGGCCGTCGCCGAGGGCGCGCGGTACGTCGAGGGGAGCAACGTCCTGCGGCTGGCGTCGGGCCGGTGGAAGTACCTGCCCGCCGGCCGGAAGGCGTCGCTCGTGGTCGCCGACGGCCATCCGCCGGCCGTGCGGCAGATCGCGCAGAGCCGCGCCTGGCTGGCCTCCGGCCGGGTCCCGGGCAGGTCGCCGGCCCAGCGCGCGGCGGCCGAGCGGGCCCTCCTCGCCATGCGCGCCCTGCTGCGGCCCAACGGCGCCGTGGCCGCGGGGTGGAGCACCGGCTGGCAGTACTCCTGGCCGCGCGACTCCAGCTTCGCCTCCGCCGCGTTCGCGCACACCGGCCATGACGCGGAGGCCTACCGGATCCTGCGCTACAGCGCCGCGACCCAGCGCGCGGACGGCACCTGGGAGGCGCGGACGAAGCTCGACGCCTCCGGCCCGCCCGACGGCAGGTGGTGGCAGCTCGACGCCAACGGCTGGGTCCCGTGGGCCACCTGGCAGTGGTACCAGACGGCCGCCTCGGACACCCGCCGCCTCCGGCTGGCCGCCCTCTACCCGATGATCCGCAGGGCGGCCGACCGCGCGGCGGCCTCCCTGCGGGCGGACGGACTGCCGCCGGCCTCCCCCGACTACTGGGAGCTGATGACGGCCACCACGAACATCGGTACGGCCGCCCCGCTGCTCGCCGGCCTCAACGCCTCCGCCGACCTCGCCCGGGAGGCGAACCGGCCGGACGACGCGGCGCGCTGGGCCCGGGCCGCGCGGCGGCTGTCGGCCGGGATCTCCGCGCGGTTCGCTCCGCTGGGGTACCAGCGCACCGTCGACGGGCAGCACGGACGCGACAGCGCGGTGACGTTCATGGCGCCCCCGTTCAACACGGCCCCCGCCGGCCTGCCCGGGGCACTGGACGCCACGTACCGGGCGCTGCTCCTGCCCAACGGGGGCCTGACCCCCGGAAACGACGCCACGGCGCCCTGGGGCGGGAACGCCTGGACGCCCAGTACGGCGCTCTTCGCGCTCGCCTGGGCCGCCACGGGGAGGCCGGCGAAGGCCGGACCGGTGCTCGACTGGGTGCTGGCCAAGCGGAACGCGCTCGGTGAACTGCCGGAGAAGGTGGACAAGGAGGGCAGGCCCGCCTCGGTCGCTCCCCTCGCGTGGACGGGCTCGATCGCCCTCCTGGCCCTGGTGGCGCTCGACGGCACGGCGCTCCCCACCCCGCCCCTGCGGTCTTGAGGCAGGCTCAGACCGGGTCCGTGCCGTCGCCCGGCGGCGGTGCGGTGCGGAGCCGCTCCAGTGCGGCCAGCAGGTGCCGGTAGGCGAGCTGTTCGGCCGCCACCGCCCGGCCGAGCGGCGGGTGGTGCGGATCACGCAGGGAGCGGGCCTGCGCCGCGGCCGCGAGCCGGAGCCGCCTCGCCCGGTCCACCTCGGTCCTGGCCGCGAGGTACGCGTCGTCGAGGAGCCGGTGGTCGAGGACTTCGGCGAAGGCGCGCTGCGCCGGGGCGTCGAGCCGGTCGAGGCCGTCGGAGCAGCTCGCGGGGGCCTTCCCGGCGCAGCTTTCGTCGAGGGCCCGGGACAGCGAGCCGAGGGTCGCGCCGAGCTCGGGGTACCCCCAGGCCGGCGCCGCGTCGTTCCGGCACCCGGTGGCGAGGGCCACCAGCACGGCGGCGCAGACCACGGCGCGGACCCTTCCCGGTCCCGCGCTCCCGCGCGCGGTGGAGCAAGCGGTCATGGGAGCTCCGATCACCGGCGGTGGGCCGGTCAGCCGGTCAGCCCGTCGGGAGCCGGCCCCGGCCGCGTCCCGACGTGGTGCCCGCCATCGTCGCCCGCACCGGCCGGCGCTGCCACCCGGAGCCGCACGGCGACGGGGCAGCGACGGCTTAGCGCCCGGCCTGGACCACCGTCGAGGGCTGGACCGCGCGGTGCCAGGGGGAGGAGGGCGGGCGGCTGCCGGGGGGCTCGGATCCGGCCGGGGGAGCCGCCGTCACGTGGAGACCGGCGTCCAGGCCGAGGGCCGCGGCGAGGGCCGTGCCGTCCGGCTCGGCCACGGCCGCCGGTGCGCCCGTGTAGAGCATCTGGGACTCGTACCAGGACGGCGCGTCGCCCGGGCCCGACACGCCGATCGTGCCCGTGCCGGCGCGGCCGGCGAGCAGCCCGCCCGTCACGCCGACGGCGCCGTAGCCGCCCTCGCCGCCCGCCTCGGTGACCGGGGAGAACACCGGCGCGGAACCGCCCGCGGTGGCCAGGCTCGTACCGACGGTGCCGGTGCCCGGGCGGCGGAACCAGAGGCGGACGCCGTCGCCCTGCGGGTTCGCCGAGAGCGGACCGGTGGTCGCCGGCAGGCCGGTCGGGAGGGGGCCGCCGAACGGGGCGTCCGGCGCCGGCTGGACCCAGGCCAGGACGGACTGGGCCGTGGCCGCGTACACGTGGCGCCGTCCCGCCGCGTCCGTCGCGGTGACCGGGTCGCCCTGCAGCGCGGCGCCGCCGAGGGACCGCCACGCGCCGAAGGCGCCGTCCGGGGCGTCCTGCGCGCGGGTGCGCAGGGTGCGCCGGGAGTCGCGTACGTAGAGGGTCATCCGGCCCGCGCGGTCCACGGCCACGGCCGGTGCGCTGATCGCCGAGGTGCCGGAGATGTCGTCCGTGTCCGGGGTGCCGAGCGACTGCCACGGGCCGAAGGCGCCGCCGGGCGCGCTCTGGACGGCGTACACGAGGTCGCGTCCGTACTCCTGGGGTGCGGTGCCCAGGGTGGTGCGGATGCCGAAGACCGCGATCCTGCCGTCGGGGAGCCGGACGGAGGTCGCGCCGGCGTCGATCCCGGCGCCGGGGAGGAACTCGGGGCCCTGCCAGGGGGCCTTGGGGCCGCTGCGCGACCAGTACGCCATCCGGCCGTCGAGGACGGCGAAGGCCCACAGCCGGCCGGACGCGCCCTCGGTCATCCAGGAGGTGCCGTCGCCCCGGCTGTAGCGGATGGTCTGGTTCCAGCCGGCGCCCGTGGGGCGGGTCGCGGTCTTGCGGTCGCCGCAGCCGGCGGCGCTGCCGCACCAGTCCTGGTGGTCCGTCCAGGCGTAGGTCTTGAGGTAGCCGAGCTTCTCCTCGGCCGCCTGCGGGTCCAGCGTCGGGGGCAGGGAGCTGTTGGGGTAGCTCACGTAGTTCTGCACCGAGAAGTGCGGCCGGTCCGTGGAGCGCGCGTAGCGTTCGGCCGCGGCCTGCACGAAGCGGGCGCCGTACATGTGGTCCTGGTGGTCGAGGAAGGCCCCGCCGCTCTGGGCCCGGCCGGGCGTGGGGTCCTGCGTCCGTATCGTGGTCGGCCGGAACCTCGCGAAGACGTCCGCTATGGCCTCGACGGCCTGGTCCTTCGTGTACGAGAACCCGCTCTTGACCGGCGTCGCGGAGGTCAGCTGGGAGCCCAGGGCGGCCACCTTGCCGTCCCACAGGCCGCGCAGGCTGTCCGGGTTGTCGCCGGAGATGCTGCGGGCCTCACGGAGCTGCATCCATATGAGGTTGACCTCGGGCCGGGCGACGAGGACGTCCACCTCGGCGCTCCCGCCGCCGGCGGTGGGTATGGAGGTGCGCTGCCAGGCGCTGGTGCGGTTGCCGGTGGCCATCTGCGCGTAGGCGGCCCGGATGCCGTTCTGCCGGGCCTCCGCGTAGGCGGCGTGGTCGGCGGGGCGTGCCGGGTCCTCCAGGTGCGGGCTGTGGGCCTCGTTCCTGCCGTCGGACTCGCCCGAGGTCAGGTACACCGTGGCGACCTTCACGCCCGTCGATATGGAGCGGCTCAGGTCGGGGTTCATGAAGAAGAGGTCGTCGTCGGGGTGCGCCACGACGTGGAGGACCGTGCCTTCGGTCACACTCGGGCGGACGACCGCCTCGGGAGCCGCCGACTCCGGCGCGTTCCCGTATCCGTAGGCCCAGGTCGTCACCCCGGCGCCGCCGATGGTGAGCGCGGTGAGCAGGGCCGCGAGGCGGGTGCGGCTGGCCAGGGACATGTACGACGCCTTGAGGATCGGTCCGGTGCGGAATTCCGCCGAGGGGGTGAGTCGGTGTCCCGATGGCTCCACCGCTTCCGGAGACGACCGGCCCCGATTATGCCCCGCGCGTTTGCGACTGACACACCCTCAAACGGCATATGAAATAAGTCGAGTTGAATGCGGCGTATGCGCTGAATATCCCATTTGTCATTACTTGGGTGGTGGGCGCGACGGGCCCGGACCAGCCCGGGCGCTTACCGGTGTCCGAGGGGCGGGGACGTACACTCCGCCAGATGAGCAGCAGTGTCACCCGCGCGGCCGGGAACGAGCCCTCGCAGCCCGCCGACGGAGCCCCGGCCGAGGTCGCGCCGCCCCACGCCACGGCCCCCGGCGACGCCGCCGCGGCCCCCGCCCCCGCGCGGCGAAAGGGAGCCCGGCTGGTGCGCTCCCTGCTCGCCGTCCTCTCCGGCGTGCTGCTCTACCTCAGCTTCCCGCCCCGCCCCCTGTGGTGGCTGGCCCCCTTCGGCATCGCCCTGCTCGCCAGCTGCCTCCACGGCCGCCGCGCCAGGGCCGGATTCGGCCTCGGTTTCCTCGCGGGTCTCGGCTTCCTGCTGCCGCTCCTCGTCTGGACCGGGGAGGAGGTCGGCCCGGTGCCGTGGCTGGCACTGGTCAGCCTCGAAGCCCTTTTGATCGGCCTCACCGGCCTCGGCATCGCCCTCGTCAGCCGGCTCCCGGCCTGGCCGCTGTTCGCCGCCGCCGTCTGGGTCGCGGGCGAGGCCCTGCGCGCCCGGGCACCCTTCGGCGGGTTCCCCTGGGGCAAGCTCGCCTTCGGGCAGGCCGACGGCGTCTTCACCCCGCTCGCCGCCCTCGGCGGCACCCCGTTGCTCTCCTTCGGCGTCGCCCTCTGCGGATTCGGCCTCTACGAAGCCGTGCGCATCGCCCGCCGGCACCCCGGCCGCACCACCGCCGCGCTGACCGCGCTGACCATCGCCGCGCCGATCGGCGCCGGACTCGCCGCCCGCCCGCTCGTCTCCGACGCGGCCGAGGACGGCACCGTGGTGGCCGCCGTCATCCAGGGCAACGTGCCGCGCCTCGGCCTCGACTTCAACTCCCAGCGCCGCGCCGTCCTCGACAACCACGCCAAGCGCACCATCCAGCTCGCCGAGGACGTCAAGGCCGGCCGCGCCCCGAAGCCCGACTTCGTCGTCTGGCCGGAGAACTCCTCCGACCTCGACCCGTACGCCGAACCCGACGCCCGCGCCGTCATCGACGAGGCGGTCAAGGCCATCGGCGTGCCCGTGGCGATCGGGGCCGTCGTGTCCCCGGAGACGGGTCCGCTGCGCAACACGATGATCCTCTGGGACCCGGGCGCGGGCCCCACCGCGACCTACGACAAGCGCAAGATCCAGCCCTTCGGCGAGCGCATCCCGATGCGCTCCTTCGTCCGGCTCTTCAGCGCCGACGTGGACCGGGTGCGCCGGGACTTCGGCCCCGGCAAGGACCCCGGCGTCTTCGACATGGCCGGCAGCGGTGTGGGCATGGTCACCTGCTTCGAGGCCGCCTTCGACGACGCCGTCCGCTCCACCGTCCGGGACGGTGCCCAGGTGATCGCCGTGCCGAGCAACAACGCCACGTTCGGCCGGACCCAGATGACCTACCAGCAGCTGGCCATGGACCGGATCCGCGCCGTCGAGCACAGCCGGACCGTCCTCGTCCCCGTCACCAGTGGGGTCAGCGCGGTCATCCGCCCCGACGGCAGGATCACGGCGCAGACCAGGATGTTCACCGCGGACGCCCTGGTCGCCGAGATCCCGCTGCGCTCCACCCGTACCCCGGCCACCGTCGTCGGACCGCTGCCCGAGTACGCGCTGCTCCTCCTCGCCGCCGGCGGCTTCGGCCTGCTCCTGACCCGGCGGATCCGCGCGCGCCGGGCGGAGTGAGACCGGGGCCGGCGCCCCGGCCTCGTAGGGTCGGGGGATGACCACACCCGATTTCATCCGCGCCATCCGAGCCACCGCCGGGCACCAGCTGCTCCTGCTCCCCGGGGTCACGGCCATCGTCCTCGACGACCTGGGCCGGGTGCTGCTCGGCCGGCGCTCCGACACCGGCCGGTGGTCCGTGGTCGGCGGGATCGCCGAACCGGGGGAGCAGCCCGCCGAGACCGCCGTGCGCGAGGTGTACGAGGAGACGGCGGTGCGCTGCGTCCCCGAGCGGGTGGTGCTCGTCCAGATGCTGGAGCCGATCACCTACCCCAACGGCGACATCTGCCAGTTCCAGGACATCACCTTCCGCTGCCGCGCGATCGGCGGCGAGGCGCGGGCCAACGACCACGAGTCCCTCGAAGTGGCCTGGTTCGAGGTGGACGCGCTGCCGCCGCTGGAGCCCTTCGCCCTGGACCGGATCCACCGGGCCCTGCGCGACGAGCCCACCTGGTTCGCGGCGCCCGCGGGGATCCCGGAATAGGACGCGTCCGGCAAACCGGTCGGGTGTGGTCCGGCTCACCCGGGGGCGACCGGGAACGCGCTGTAAGGTTCCGCAGATCCGACGGCGGTCATCGGACAGTCGTACGTTCACAAGGGGTGGTCGAGGGATGGGCGCGGGCAGTTCAGCCGGAGGGCCGCTACCGAGCGACGGCACGCGTGCCGGTGCCGCACACGACGGCCGCACGCGCAAGGGAGCCGCCGGTGGACGCCTGGCCGTCCTTGACGGCGTCCGGGTCCTCGCCGCGCTCTCCGTCCTCTTCTACCACTACGTGGTCCTCGACAGCGCCTGGGGCGAACCGACCGAGGGCGTCTTCCCGGCCGCCCACGGGTTCGCCGTCTACGGCTGGCTCGGCGTCGAGATCTTCTTCCTGGTCAGCGGGTTCGTCATCTGCATGAGCACCTGGGGCCGGACCGTGGGCGACTTCGCGGTGTCCCGGATATCGAGGCTGTTCCCCGCCTACTGGACGGCCGTGGCCTTCACCTCCCTCGTGCTGTTCAACTGGCCCGAGGTGCGGAGGATCAAGGGCGGCGACGCGGTGGTGAACCTGTCGATGCTGCAGGCCGGCATCGGGGTCCCGCACATCGACGACGTGTACTGGACCCTCTTCGTCGAGCTCAAGTTCTACGTCCTGTTCGCCGTCGTCGTCATGCGCGGCGTGACCTACCGCAACTGCGTCCTCTTCTGCGGGGTCTGGACCCTCGCCGGCGTGGTGGCCCCCGCCGTCGACAGCGGCGTGCTGTCCTTCTTCGCGGCGTCGTCCGCCTCCCCGTACTTCATCGCCGGCATCGCCTTCCACCTGATGCGGCGCTTCCGGCCGAACGCAGTCCTGTGGGCCGTCGTCGGCCTCCAGTTCCTCCTCGCGCAGCACCACGTGCACGACCGCATGACCGCCAGCCTCGGCCCCGGCGTCACCCAGCAGACGCCCGCCTGGCCCGCCCACGTGATCATCCTGCTCGGCTTCACCCTGATGGCGGCGATAGCCCTCGGCGCCCTCGACGGCATCCGGTGGCGCTGGCTCCCGCACGCCGGGGCGATCACGTACCCGCTCTACCTGATCCACATGCTGGCCGGGCTGACCTTGATCCACCACTTCCGCCACGAGGTGGCGCCCGTACCCCTGGCCATCGGCGTCACCACCCTCATGGTGCTGCTCGCCTGGCTCATCCACCGGTTCGTCGAACGCCCGCTGGGCCGCTTCCTGCGCGACCGGCTGCGGCGCGGCATCCAGGACATCCGCTCGGGCACCCCGGCCCCGCCCCCGCTCCGACGGCTGCCCGCACAGCCCACCGCGCCCGAGGCGGAACGCATCCCGGCCGTCCGCTAGGCCCGGCCGGCCTAGCCGGCGTCGGCCGCCTCCCGGTACAGCTCCACCGCCTGGTCGCCCATCACCGCGCTGTACGAGATCTCCGGCACGCTCCCGCCGCCCTCGTGGCCGCCGAGCACCCCGGCCAGCGCGCCGTCCACCAGCCAGGGGCTGCCGCTGGTGCCGCCGCTGAGGTCCGGGCAGCCGATCCGCCGCTGGGTGTCGGAGAACAGGTCGGTGGTGTTGGCGCAGCGCAGCGGGGCCTCCAGGGTCCGCGGGTACCCGATGACCGTCACCGCGGCGTCGTCCGGCTGCTCGGCGGCCACCGGGAAGCCGCCCACGAGGTCCTCGACGGACCCGCCCTGCGCGCCGTCCACCGGGGCCACCGTCGCGAAGGCGATGTCGTCGTCCGGGTCCTGGCCCTCGGTCCAGCCCGGGGCCAGGTACACGCCGGTGAGCTTCCAGAGGCCGTACGGGGCCTCGCCGTCCCGGTAGCCCGGCGCGAAGACGGTGGTGTACGGGCTCTCCAGGCAGTGCGCGGCCGTGGCGATCACATCGCGGTCGTCGCTGCGCACCACGGCGGCGGTACAGAAGTGCCCGCCGTCGAGCCCGTCCGCGAAGAGCGCGCCCACCCGGTCCGCCGTCGCGTCCGCCAGTGCCCACGCGGTGATCCCGAGCGGCGGTCCGGCCGCGGCGTCGGGCAGGTCCACGCCGAGCAGCGCCGCCATCGCGGTCAGCGCGAGCAGGATCCGTGACGCCCGCCGCGCACGGATGCGCCGGGCCGGCCGGGGGAGCATGCGGTGGATCATGTTTCCACCCTGCCCGCCGAACCTATGTCCGGAGCCCGGTGTTCCGTATGAATCCCCTGTGAATCCGGTGGACCCGGTGTGAAACCCGGACCGGCGGGCCGGCGGGCCCGCGGACCGACGGCTCGGCGCACCGGCGGCCCCGCGAGGCTAACCGCGTCGCTCGTACACCGTCACCCGGCGGCCCCGCACCTGCCGGTCCTCCACCACCGCGAAGTGCTCCCGCAGGACCGCGGCCTTCGCCTTGTCGCGCTCCGCCGACGGGGCCTTCGCGACCTTCGCCGAGTCCGTCACCAGCAGCACCCGCCGCTGCCCGAGCAGCGAAGCCCGGATCCGATCCGGTTCCGCCTCCTCGCCCTTGAGCGTCGCCGAGCCGACCGGGGTGCGGGCCAGCGCCAGATCGGTCAGGCCCGTGAAGGCGCCGGGGGAGACCAGCGCGGTGTCCCGCCGTGCGGCCGGCACGAACAGCACCGCGTCCCCGTCCCGCTTCAGCCGGTCCACCTCGCCAGCCACCGCCAGGACGTCGTCGACGCGGCTGGCCGGGGTCCGCTTGCCCAGCTCCACCGGCAGCAGAGCCACCACCGTCACCCCGACCACACCCGGCACGAGCAGCCCCGCCGCCCGCGGGAACCGGGGCGCGCACGCCCGTACGGCCGCGCCCAGCGCGGCGCCGATCAGCAGCGCCAGGCCCACCATCGAGAACAGCACGTACCGGTCCAGGAACAGCGGCTGGACCAGCGACAGACCGATCAGCCCGAGCTGCGGCACCGCCAGCAGCGGCAGACCCACCGCCGCCGCCGAGAGGCTCTTGCGGTCGGGCCGGTCCGCCCACGCGCCGAGCCCGCCGACGGCGAGGAGGATCCCCGGGCCGATCAGCATGTGCCAGGTCAAGGGCGGTATCCACGACACCTGGTCCGACTGGCCCCGGCTGAACAGGATCAGGGGGAGCGCCCCCGCCACCGCGGCGAAGCCGTACGCCGCCCAGCGCAGCAGGACCCCGCGCCCGGCCCGCACCCACCACAGGGTCGCCGCGTGCGCCGGCAGGATCAGCAGCGACAGCCAGTTCAGCAGGGCGCACACCAGCACCGTGACCCCGTACGCCGTCCAGCGCGGCCAGACCCGCCGCCCGGGCCCGCCCTCCACGAGCGAGACCAGCAACAGGGTCGACAGTCCGGCCCCGGCCGCGACCAGCGCGTACGGCCGGCCCTCCTGAAGGTAGAACTGGACGGCCGGCAGCAGCCCGAGGGCCAGTCCGCCGCCGAGCCCCGCCCAGAATCCCGCCAGCCGGCTCCCGGTCAGCGCCACGCACGCCGCGGCGGCGGCGACCGCCAGCACGGACGGCAGCCGCAGGGTGGTCGTACTCGCGCCGAAGACCTCGAAGAGCCCGTGCATCAGCAGGTAGTAGAGCCCGTGCACGGCGTCGACGTTCCCCAGCATGCGCCATATCTCGCCGGCCGGCCGCCCCGCCACCTGCCAGGTCGCCGCCTCGTCCCGCCACACGCTGTCCTGCCGGGAGAGCCCCCACAGACCGAACGCCAGGGTCCACAGGAACGGAACGAGCCGGAGGAGGAGCCCGCGTCGGGCCGCGGATATGTGGCAAAGCATGAAGGCGCTGGGATCCTCGGTCTGGCGTTCGGGCGGAAGCCACCAGTCTATGGACGACACGGACGGTTTCCGGACCGCCTGTTGTGCACGACGGAGCGTGATCGTCCGGTACTGCCGCCCCTAGCCTCGCCGCAGGAGCACGAACGAGGGGCGGTACCCGGTGCAATGGCTCATCCACGACTACCGCGAGAGCGATCTCGCAGCGGTGGTCCACCTGATCGACACCACGGCCGAACTCGGCCAGGAGTCCGTCTTCTCGCTCGCCGAGTGCATCAGCGCGCTGACCGACCGCCAGCCCTGCGTGGTCGCCGTCCACCAGGGCGTCCCGATCGGCGCGGCACTGGCCTGCGTCACCGGGGAGCGGGCCTGGGTCATGCGCATCGCGATCGCCGCCGGCTGGCGCGGCCGCGGCCTCGCCAGCGCCCTGCTCGTCGAGCTGGAGCGCCGGCTCATCGCCGCGCGCGTCGGCCGTATCGCCTACGTCCTGCCCGAGGAGGACCTGCTCGGCGAGGGCCTGCTCAACGCCGGCTACACCCGGCAGCCCGCCGTCGCCTACTTCGAGAAGACCGAGCCCCTGCACGGACCGGCCGCCGGCCTCCTCGACGACCTCGGCGGCCGCTTCCTCCCCAACGACCTGTGGGTCAAGGTCGCCGGCATGGAGAAGGAGAAGGACCTCATCGAGCGGCGCGTGGTGCTGCCGCTCGCCGAGCCCGAGCGGGCCGCCTCGCACGGGGTGCGGCCGCCGCGCGCGATCACCCTCTTCGGCCCGCCCGGCACCGGCAAGACCACCTTCGCCCGGGCCATCGCCTCCCGGCTCGGCTGGCCCTTCGTGGAACTGCTGCCCTCCCGCCTCGCCGACGAGGGCAACCTGGCCGCAGCACTGCGCGACGCCTTCGCCCGGATCGCCGAGCTGGAGCGCGTACTCGTCTTCATCGACGAGGTGGAGGAGATCGCACCGGTGCGCACCGAGCCCGCGCAGCCCGGCGGGATCCACGGCGTGACGAACGAGCTGCTCAAGCTCATACCGGGCTTCCGGGAGGGCGGCGAACGGCTGCTGGTGTGCGCCACCAACTCCATCCGCTCCCTCGACCCGGCCTTCTTGCGGCCCGGGCGCTTCGACTACCTGATCCCGATCGGCACCCCGGACGCCGGTGCGCGCGCCGCGATCTGGTCCCGCTACACGGCGGGGCGCGCGGACGTCGACGTGGCGGCCCTGGTGGCGGCGACCGAGCTGTTCACGCCGGCCGACGTCGAGCACGCGGCCCGGATCGCGGCGCAGGTGTCCTTCGAACGGGACCTGGAGGCCGTGGGCGCGCGGGGCGCGGCCGCCGCGCAGCTGGGCGCGACCACGGAGGACTACCTGGCGGCGGTCCGGCAGTGCCGGCCGACGGTGACCCCGGCGATGACGGGCGAGTTCGAGGCGGACATCACGGCCCACGCCCGGTTCTGACCTCCGCCACGCCCCCACGGACTTCCGTCCCCCGGTTGCGGCGGGGGAGGGAACGCGGAACGGCCCGCGGCCACTCCCCAAAGCGGCCGCGGGCCTCCCGCGCGGACTTGGCATCCGCGCGGGACGGCCACGTTCCGGTTTGGGGTGTCGCCGGCTGGGCCGGCTGGAACGTGACACGCAGCGGTGCCTGAGGGCATCCCCGAACCCTCGTCAACGTCTTCCAGTGAACCAACGCGCGCGCGGCGCCCGCGCCTCGGCCGGACGGCCACCTTCCCCTCGGCCGAGCGGCCGAGCGGCCGAACCGCCGGTTCCACTGCCGTCGGGCCACGGGCTTCGCCGTCCTCACGACCCTTCCGGGGCAGGCTGCCCGCTACCGGGAGCAGTGGTACGTGAAGTCCACCGCGGCCGTGCGCTGTTCCGGGGACAGCAGCCGCAGTTCGGCCCGAGCGGGGTAGTCGCCCGTGCCCTGGAAAGTCCACAGCAGGTGCAGCCGGGCCTCGCGCTGTCCGCGCGGCACCCGCTCCATCAGCTCCTCCGACTGCGTGCCGTCGCTGCGGATCCAGCGGTAGGCGAGGGTGCCCGGGCGCCCGTTGGTCCCGACGACGGCGACCACGTCGGCCGTCGCGTCACAGGGCGGTCCCTGGGGTTGGGTGCTCACGGCCACGGCCCGGACCTCGATGCCGGGCCCGAACCGCTGCCACCCCAGGTACGCGAGGACGGCGGCCAGCACCACCGCGGCGAGGGCGTACCGCCGCAGGCCGACGATGCGGCGGCGCCGGGGCGCGGCAACGGAGGCCACCACCACGGGGAACGGCGCGGGCATGGCCGCGGTCACCCCGGGCCCGAACCGGAGCACGGATCCCTCGACCCGGTCGGGGGCCACCTCCGGGGCCACCGGGGGACCGGAGAACCAGTGGCTCCCGAGGACGGTGGCGCTGTAGTCGTCGCCCTCGGGGGCGCGTGGATCGGTCATCGGGGCACGTCCTGGCAGCGCAGAAGGTACTGGGAGGCCGATGCGGACTTGTTCCCGGCGGCCGGCTTCGTGGTCACCCGGACGCCTCCGTAGCAGCCGCGGTCACGGGTGAAGGTGTGGGACTTGACCACGGTGACCGGCGAGCCGGCCTGGACCGTGAACGACTCCGTGCCGTCGGCGACGGAGTAGGAGCCCTGCGCACCGCCCAGGAACCACTCCAGCACCACGGTGACCGGCCCGGTGCCCTGGGCGGCGACCGAGACGGTCGCATCGCCCCGGTACACGCCGGTCTTCAGCGACACGTCGACCTTCGTGACCACCAGGGTCGGCGTCGGCGTCGGTGTGGGCGACCAGCTCACCGTCGGCTTCGGGGTGGGGCTCGGCGAGTACGACGGCGACGCGGACGGCGATGCGGACGCGGACGTGGACGGCGAAGGGCTCGGCGAGGCCGACGCGCTGGGACTCGGCGAAGCGGAAGCGGACGGGGAGGACGTCGCGTTCGGGGTCGGGGACGCCGATCCGGGCGGGGCCGCACTCGTCGTGGCGAAGGCACTCACCGCGGAGGCCCCGCCGGGGGACGCGCCGATCGCGTCCGTGGTCAGCACCACCACCGCGCCCAGGACGAGCGCCACCCCCGCCGCGAGCCAGCCGCTGCGGCCGGGCACCCAGCCCGAGCCACTGCCCAGGGTGGTGGTGGCCACCGCCGTGGTGCCCGCCGCCGGGGCGCCCGCCGAGGGGAACAGCAGCGGCAGCAGCGCGGCCAGCGCCGCCAGCTTGCGCTGCCCGCGCTCCTCCCACTCGGGGCCGTACGCGGCCAGGGCCACGCCCTCCAGCTCCGCCACGAACCCCTCGGCGTTCTCCGGGCGCTGCTCGGGCTGCTTGGCGAGACCGCGCCGGATCAGCGGTCGTACGGGCTCCGGGGCCTCGGTCTCCGGGACCGGCGCCTCTATGTGCTGGACGGCGAGCTCCGCGAAGTTCTCCCCGTCGTACGGCTTGCGGCCGGTGAGGCACTCGAAGAAGGTCGCCGTCGCCGCGTACACGTCGGCCGCGGGCGAGGCCGGCCGGCCCTGCCACTGTTCGGGGGCCATGTAGGCGGGGGTTCCGGCCACACCGGGCGTGGTGCCGCGGTTCGCCGCGATCCCGAAGTCCACCAGTTTCGAGGTGCCGTCGGCCGCGACCAGCACGTTCTCCGGCTTGTAGTCCCGGTGGACGACACCGGCCCGGTGCGCCGCCGCGAGCCCGAGCAGCGATCCCTTGAGGACCACCAGCGCGGCCTCGGCGTCCGCCTGCCCGGACTGCCTGAGCAGCGCGCGCAGCGAGATGCCGTCGACGAGCTCCATCACGATGGCCGCGCCGCCGGGCGCTTCCACGTACTCGTACAGCCGCACCACGTACGGGGTCCCGAGCCCGCCCAGGAGGCGGGCCTCGGCCCGGAACTCCCCGACGAACGCGGGGTCCTCGCGCAGCCGGTCGCTGAGGTACTTCACGGCGACCGCCGTGCCCGTGGCGTCGTGGACGGCGAGCACCACGCGGCCGCTGCCGCCCGCGCCGAGTTCCCGGACCTCCGTGTAACCGGGGACCGACCATGCCGCCCGTGTGTCCTTCATCGTTCCCGCCCCCTGTCCGGCTGTCCGCCGTGCCGTGCCGCACCGTGTCCCCGTGGCCGCTCGGTGAGCGGCCACCCCCTGGGACACGCTTTACGGCACGGCCGGTTCCCCACCGTGCGGGGTGTCTCAAATGCAGCTCTCAGGCCGCGGCCGCCATCGCGCCGATCATGTCGTGCAACCGGTCGGCGGCCGCCCGCCCGAAGGCCGGGTCGTTGATGTGCGTGTCGTAGTCGTAGAGCCGGGCGGCGCTGCCCCGCAAGCCTTCGCGCAGCGCCGTGAACAGAGCCCGGTCCGCGCCGGGGTCATGGTACGGGCCGCCCGGCGATCCGAGCGTGGACAGTCCGCGGAGCGGGACGCAGACCGCCGTGGGGCCGGCCGCGGCGCGGAGTTTGGCGGCGACGCGGCGGCCGAGTTCCGTGCATTCCTCCTGGTTCGTACGGATCACCGTGATGGACGGGTTGTGGACGTGGACGCCCCGGTCCAGGACCCGCCGGGGCAGGCTCTCCAGCGGGCCGAACTTCACCATGTCCAGCGCCCCCAGGCTCACCACCTGGGGGATCCCGGCGCGCCCGGCCGCGCTG
Organism: Streptomyces sp. NRRL F-2580; assembly: GCF_000720115.1. Lineage (GTDB taxonomy): Bacteria > Actinomycetota > Actinomycetes > Streptomycetales > Streptomycetaceae > Streptomyces. The sequence continues at coordinate 102,502 of NZ_JOIR01000006.1, read as the reverse complement.
AGCCGGTCCGGGCCCGCGGTGAGGATGCCCCCGCACAGGTCGTCGGCGAGCTCGCTGAGGGTGAGGTCGAGGACGCCCGCGAAGATCCCCTGGCCGGCCATGGTCTCCAGGGTGCGGCCGCCGGTGCCGCTGACGTGGAAGACGAGCACCTCGTAGCCGAGGTCCGTCAGCCGCTCGCGCGCCGCGTCCACACCCGCCGTGGTCACGCCCGCCATGCTCGCCGCGATCAGCGGGCGGGCGCCCGCTCCCAGCCGGGGCGGGCGGCGCTCCAGGGAGGCGCGGGCGTAGGCCCTCGCCATTCCGGCGACCGCCTCGACGGCGTTCGCCAGGACCGGTCCGGAGACGCTGTTGATCCCCGCGATGTCCACCACGCTGTACATCATCGTGATGTCCGAGGAGCCCACGTACGGGCTGACGTCCCCGGACGCCATGGAGGAGACCATCAGTTTCGGTACGCCCAGCGGCAGGGCACGCATCGCCCGGGCGGCGATGGAGGTGCCGCCGCTGCCGCCGATCGCGAGCACCCCGTGCAGCCTGCCCTCGGCGTGCAGGCGCAAGAGCGTCGCCTCCGCGCCGCGGGCCATCGTGGTCACGGCCGAGCCCCGGTCGGCGGCCGCGCGCAGTTCCGACAGTTCCGTTCCCGCTGCCCGGGCGACCGCGTCACGCGGCACGTCGGCGGGCACCCGGGGTTCGCCCATGATTCCTGTATCGACCAGTACCACTTCGACGCCGGCGCGCAGCAGCCTCTCGCGCAGCCAGCCGTACTCCACACCCTTGGTGTCCAGGGTTCCCACCAGCACGACGTTCGTCATATGTGCAATGTCCCCGCAGGTGGGGGTGTTGGCAAGCGCAGGTACGAGTCAGCTCTCAAGGCCCCCCAGGAGCCCCAACAGCCGCTCCAGGAAAGGAACCTGAGACTTAATCAGCATTTTTTCAGCCAGTGGCGGAGCAAACCACGACACCCGGTCCAGCTCCGGGAACTCCTGTACGTTCCCGGAGTGCGGGGGCCACTCCATCGTGAAGGTCCCGGGCACCATCAGCTCCGGGTCGAGGTCCGCCTCCACCGCCCAGATGGACACCAGCTTCCCGCTGGTCAGCCGTACCTCGCCCAGGGGCAGGTACTCGCCCTCCGGCGGGGGCAGCCCGATCTCCTCGGTGAACTCCCGGCGGGCCGCGTTCCGCGGTGTCTCCTCCGGTCCGTACTCGCCCTTCGGGATGGCCCAGCCCCCGGCCTCCCGTCCGGCCCAGAGCGGGCCGCCCATGTGCCCGAGCAGGACCTCGACCCCGGCCCCCTCCTCTTCCGGCCGTCCGCCGGTCCGCCGGAACAGGAGCAGTCCGGCACTGCGCTTGTGCGTCATGGGACCATCCATGCCCCGTGCGGGCGTGGATCAGTGCTCCGGGGCCAAGCGGCACGTGGTGAGGGGCGCGTGGGCGGGGGCGCGGGGGTGGGAGCACGGGGGTGGGGGCGTGCGGTCAGCGGGCGGGTGGTCAGTGGGCGTGCGGTCAGTGGGCGTGCGGGCCCTGCCGGTGGACCGGCCCGTGCGCGTCCGCGCAGTGGGGTCCGGACGGGCCCTCGCCCGCGCGGCCGACCGTGAGGAGGGAATCCTGCGCGTGGTCCACCTGGAGGGTGGTGTGCGTGATCCCGTACTCCTTGGCCAGCAGCCCCTCCAGGTCGCGTCGCACGGCGTGGCAGTCGCCCGCCGGCTCCACCAGCACGTGCGCGGAGAGCGCCGCCTGGCCGGAGGTGATGGTCCAGATGTGCAGGTCGTGCACCTCGGTGACGGGCGGGTGCCCGACGAGCCGGTCGCCGACCGCGTCCGGGTCCACATGGGCCGGGGCGGCCTCCAGGAAGATCCGGCCGGACTCGCGGACCAGCCCGTAGCCCGCCTTGACCATCAGCACCACCACCACGAGGGTCGCGATCGCGTCCGCCTGCCGGAAGCCGGTGGTCAGCACGATCAGACCGGCGACGGCCGTCCCGATGAAGGCGAAGAGGTCGTTCAGGATGTGCTGGTAGGCACCCTCGACGGCCAGCGAGGACCGGTTCGCCCGGGAGATGCACCAGGCCGCCGCCACGTTGACGACGATGCCCGCGAGCGCCGTCACCAGGACCAGCCCGCCCTCCACCGGCGGCGGATCCATCAGCCGGCGCACCGCCTCGTACGCCAGCCAGACCGCCAGCAGGAGCAGCGTCAGGCCGTTGGCCTGCGCGGAGAGTATCTCCGCGCGCTTGAGGCCGTACGTGAATCCGCCGCGGGCCGGGCGGGCCGCCAGCCGCATCGCGATCAGCGCGAGGACGATCGAGACGGCGTCCGTCAGCATGTGCGCCGCGTCGGAGATCAGGGCCAGGGAGTTGGCCATGATGCCGATGCCCACCTCGAGGGCCATGAACGTACCGATCAGACCCAGCGCCATCGCCAGCCAGCGGCGGTCGGCGTCGGCGGACACACCGTGGCTGTGTCCCGCGTGTCCGTGTCCGTGCCCGGGCCCGTGGTCGTCGTGCGCGTGGTCGTGCCCACTCATGGCGTCCCCCGTCTCATCGCGGCACCCGTGTGTTCGGTTCCGTCGCGTGAAGTGAAGCGCACCCCGGCGAGATGGGCAAAGGCTGCAACGGGGACCGTTGTCATTACCCATAAGAGGCCTCTGACCTGCGGCGATGCCGGACCGCTGCCGGGTGGGCGGGTTCATGGGAAAATCTCCTCATGGTCCAGCGCCCCGGTGTGCCGACCGCACCCGAGCTCGTCCTGGTGACCGACACGGGCTCCGTCGCGATGAGCCCGGGCCGGACGTACCACGTCGGCAGGGACCCGCTCTGCGAGGTCTGCCTGGAGGACGTCAGGGTCTCCTGGCGCCACGCGGTCCTGCGCCCGGAGGGCGACCACTGGACGGTGGAGGACGAGCACAGCACCAACGGCACCTGGGCCGACGGCCGGCGCGTCCACGAATGGAGCGTCGGCGCCGGCAGTCAGCTACGGTTCGGCGACGCGGAGGACGGCCCGCGCGCCGTCCTCGTCGGTCCCCCGCCGCCCCCGCCGGCTGCCGCCGCGCCCTCCGCGGCGCCGGACGCCGCGTACGCCGGCCGGCCGTCCCGGGTCTCGTCGCTGTCCCGTACGTTCCAGCGGCCGACGACCGTGCGCCCGCTGCTCGCCCGCACCGCCGTGCGCATCGGCCGCGACCCCGGGAACGACCTCGTCATCGACGACCTCACCGTCTCCCGCCGGCACGCCGAACTCCGCGCCCTCGCCGACGGCGGCTACGAGATCGCCGACCTCGGCAGCCACAACGGCACCTACCTCAACGGCACCCGCCTCGACCGCCGGGCCGCCCCCCTGCGCCAGGGCGACATCGTCGGCATCGGCCACTCGGCCTTCTGCCTCGTAGGCGACCAGCTCGAGGAGTACGTGGACACGGGCGAGGTCTCGCTCGACGTCCAGAACCTCACCGTCGCCGTCGACAAGGGCCGCAAGATCCTCCTCGACCGGGTCTCCTTCCCCGTCGGAGCCAAGTGCCTGCTGGCCGTCGTCGGCCCCAGCGGCGCCGGCAAGTCCACCCTGCTCGGCGCGCTCACCGGACTGCGCCCCGCCGACCAGGGCACCGTCCTCTACGACGGACGCGACCTCTACCGCGACTACGCCGAACTGCGCCGCCGCATCGGCCTCGTCCCCCAGGACGACATCCTGCACTCGCAGCTCACCGTGCGGCGCGCCCTCGGCTACGCCGCCGAACTGCGCTTCCCGCAGGACACCGCCAAGGCCGAACGCCAGGCCCGCGTGGAGGAGGTGATCGGCGAACTCGGCCTCCAGCAGCGTGCCGACCAGACCATCCACAGCCTCTCCGGCGGCCAGCGCAAACGCGTGTCCGTCGCCCTGGAGCTGCTCACCAAGCCCTCCCTGCTCTTCCTGGACGAGCCCACCTCCGGCCTCGACCCCGGCATGGACCGCTCGGTGATGCACATGCTGCGCGGCCTCGCGGACGACGGCCGCACGGTCATCGTCGTCACCCACAGCGTGCTCAACCTCGACGTGTGCGACCGCCTCCTGATCCTCGCGCCCGGCGGACGCACCGCCTACTACGGCCCCCCGGAGAAGGCCCTCGGATTCTTCGGCTACGAGCAGTGGCCCGAGGCTTACGAGGCGTTCGAGAACGACCAGAACCGCGACTGGGCCGGGCAGTACCGGGCCTCCCCGCTGCAGAGCCGCTACGTCGACGTCTCCGCCGGAAGGCCACCGTCACCTCCCGCGGGGGAGGCGGCACGCACTTCCGGCGCCGTGCCGCAGCCGCCGCCCAAGGCCCAGAGCTGGGGCTCCCAGCTCTCCACCCTGATCCGCCGGTACGCCGCCGTGCTCAGCGCCGACCGCACCTTCCTGGCCATCATGATCGGGCTGCCGTTCGTCATGGGCTGCCTGGCCCGTGCCCTGGCCGGCAGCGCCCTCACGGCCGAGACGGGCCTGAACGCGCTGTTCATCCTGGTCCTGGGCGGAGTCCTGACCGGCTCCGCCAACGCGGTGCGCGAACTCGTCAAGGAACGCGTCATCTACCAGCGCGAGCGCGCCGTCGGCCTGTCCCGGTCGGCCTACCTGATGTCAAAGGTGGTGGTCCTCGGCGCGCTCACCATCGCCCAGGCCGTGGTCCTCACCGTGGTCGGCCTCGCCGGGGTCGACACCAACGCCCCCGGCGGCAAGGGGATCTTCCTGCCGCCACTGGTCGAGATCGCCCTCGCCGTCGCCCTGCTGTCGTTCACCTCGATGCTGCTCGGCCTGATGATCTCCGCCCTGGTGACCAAGGAGGAGGCCACCATGCCGCTGCTGGTCCTCCTCACCATCGTCCAGTCCGCGTTCTGCGGCGCCCTGCTGAAGATCTCCGGCGTCCCCGTCCTCGAACAGCTGGCCTGGTTCGTGCCGGCCCGGTGGGCCATGGGCGCGATGGCCACCACCACCGACCTCGGCGCGACCGTGCCCCTCAAGATCACCCAGGACCCGCTGTTCGATCACAAGACGAGCCTGTGGCTCCTCGAAATCGGGATGCTGCTCGTCCTGTCCGTGCTGTTCACCGTTCTGGTGGCCCGGATGCTGCGCCGCAACGAGCCCGCGGTCATGAGGAAGTAGCCGCCCATGACCAGTCCCGGTCCGGCCGAGGACTTCCGGCCCACCCACATCGTCCCGCAGGAGGGGCTGCCCGCCTGGGACAGCCCCGACGTGTCCCGGCCCACCGTGCCGCTCGACGGCTTCCTCCCGGTACAGCTGCTGTCCCGGCGCGGTGACTGGGGCGAGGTTCTGTGCGCCAACGGCTGGTCCGCCTGGGTGGACGGCCGGCTCCTGGTGTCGGTGCCGCAGCCCCCGCCGACGGCCGACCGGCCGCTCGCCCGCACGGAGGACGCGCGGCCGCAGCTCACGCGCGCCGCCGAGGCCCTGGAGCGCTACCGGCGTGCCGTGGACGAGCTCGCCTCGGGCAGAACGGACGCCGACTCCTTCCGGCGGACCGTACGGGGGCTGCGGGCCGGGGTGGTCCTGGAAGGGGAGGCAGTGTGGGTCTACGACCCCACGGCGGGGAAGTGGCTGTACGGAGACGAGAGCCGCCTGACGACCTTCGCGGTCGTGGCGGCGCCGGGGGCCTCGCCCGGACCGGCGCAGCCGCCGTCCGCACCCGCCCCGCCGACGCCGACGCAGGCGGGAGCCGGGTCCGGCGTACCCCCCAGCCCGCCACAGGCCGAGGGGGCGGTCGGGGCCCGCCCGGAGGCCGACCCGGAGCACGACGCCACCCGGATCGTGGACACGCACGACCCCGGGGCCGACCCGGAGCACGACACCACCCGGATCGTGGACACGCACGACCCCGAGGCCGACTGAACGCGATCCGGCACGAGGGATCCCGGCACGAGGGATCCCGGCACGAAGGGATTCCGTCTCCGGTGGTCGGCGGTTCCCAGGTCGGCGGATCTCAGGTCGGCGGATCTCAGGGAGCGGCCGGGGTCGCGGAGGGTTCCGCGACGCGGCCGCGGCGGTGCAGGGGGCGGGCCAGGAGGGCGCCCAGGAAGCCCGCCACCGCACCCCCCAGGAGGGCGAGCCCGACCGTGCGCCACAGGACGGGATCCAGCAGGACCGTGCCGCCGAGCCCGTCCACCTCGCCGATGCCCAGCAGGGAGAGGCCGAACTCCGCCTGGACGCGCCCGAGCAGACACACCGTCAAGGTCGCCAGGGCCAGGGCCACGCCCAGGTGGAGCGCGTGCTGCCGGGGCCGGACGTGGGCGGGGGACCGTACGGCCGCCAGCACGCCACTGCCGAGCAGCAGGACGGCGGCCACGGCCACCAGCCACCACGCCCGGGAGTCGTGCTCCGCGAGCGAGGCCACGTCCACCGTGGACGGCTCGGAGCCGCGCAGCACCTGGTCCAGCAGCTGCGGCATCGGCAGCCCGAACGGGCCGTCCACCCGGCCCTGCCAGGCGCCGCCGAAGCCCAGGGTGAAGGCGAGCCAGGCGAGGTTCGGCAGCCCGAGCAGCATCACGGCGAAGGTCCGGCCGGCGTGGCCCTGGGTCGCGGCCACCACCAGGCCGACCCCGATGCCGAGGACGACGTAGGCGAGGAGCAGCAGCATCGTGGCGAAGGCGGCCGGGCGCAGCGCCGCGTGGAAGCGGACCAGCCGGGCCGGGAGCGGCGCGCGGCGCGAGACCAGCAGGGCGATCAGCAACAGGCCCAGGATCCACAGCAGTCCGAAGAGGAGCGTGGCGGGCAGGTCGGCCCGGAACCCCACCGTCGCGGCGGATTCGATGAGTTCACCGATCACCCCGGCGGGGGAGTCGGCGGTGGAGAGGCCGAAGGTCTGCCGGGCCAGCAGCGCGGCCCCGGTCAGGGCGAGGAGCCACAGCACCACCAACGGCAGGGCCCGGCCGATGAGTTCACGGGGCCGGGCCACCGCCCGGTTGTGCAGGGGGTGCAGGAAGCAGGAGCCGGCCGTGAGGGCGCCGGCCAGGCTCACCGACAGCGGGATCACCGACAGGCTCACGTCCGCCCCCGCCAGGAGACCGGCGTCGCCCGACACCTCCAGCGAGCCGCCGGCCGCCATCACGACGACCGCGGCGACCACACGGGGGAACGCGCCGCCCGGCAGATCGCCCGCACCCGCGCACGCCAGCCCGGCGGCGGCGACCGCGGTCATCACGGCGAACCCCGCCACAACGGCGACGAGGGCGTCGCGCCATGCTCGCGCGGAGACCCCGGACGAGGGTGATCTCGGTATTCGGCTCACCCTGCAACCGTGGCACCCTCGGCTTGCGGGCACCACCCGGATGGCGCACACAATGGTCCGCAGGGAACTCCCTCCTCCTGGGAAGAAGAGCCCGTGACAACGCAACCCTCCGGCCGGCCGCCCTCGTCAGAGCGCCCCAGCGGGCCGCCTTCAGGCCCGCTCTCGGGCGGGCAGCAAGGGCCGCCGCCGCCCCCGCCCCCGTCCGCACCGCCCGCGTCGGGCCCGCCCGGCGGGCCCGGCGGCCCTGACAAGGGGCCGTGGTGGCGATCCGTCCCCCGACTGGCCACGATGCTCGTCGCGGTGGTGGCGGTCGTCGCCCTGGCCGTCGTCCTGACCCGGCCCAGCGGCACCGACAACGCCGGCGGGGAGGTCTTCCTCCAGCCGGCCGCCGCCTCGGGTCCCGACCCGTTCACCGAGTCGGTCGCGACCACCCAGGACACGCCGCCGGAGAGCCCGACGGTGTCCCCCACGGGCGCCAGGCCCCCCGGTAGCCCCAGCGCCCGCGCGAGCTCCCCCGCGGGCACCACGACGGGCACCAGGAGCATCAGCGGTTCCGCACCGGGCGTGTACGGGGGCACGAAGGACACCGCCAGCTGCGACGTGGAGAAGCTGATCAGGTCGCTGTCCGCGGATCCGTCCAAGAACGCCGCGTTCGCCTCGGCCCAGGGCATCCAGCCGCAGTCCGTCCCCGCGTTCCTCCGCTCGCTCACCTCGGTGCAGCTGCGGATGGACACCCGGGTCACGAACCACGGCTACCAGAACGGCAAGCTCAACGCCTACCAGGCCGTGCTGCAGGCCGGGACGGCCGTGCTGGTGGACGACCGAGGGGTACCGAGGGTGCGCTGCGCCTGCGGGAACCCGCTCGGTCCGCCGGTGGCGCTCAAGGCCGAACCGAAGCGCTTCGGGCAGACGTGGCCCACGTACCAGCCGCAGAAGGTGGTGGTCATCGCGCCGGCACCGACCGTGGTCCACAAGATCGTGATTTACGACCAGCACAACCGGCGCTGGTACGAGCGTGACAAGGGCAGCCACCACGGCAGGCCCGACCGCCCGGTGCCCCCGCCGCCGATCCACACGCCGACGCTCATCCCGACGAAGCCGACGGGGACGCACACCCCTCCGACGCCGACAGGGACGCACACGTCCCCGACGCCCACGGGCACGCACACGAAGCCGACGCCTACGGACACCCACACGACGCCGACGCCGAGTGACACCCACACGACGACGCCCACGGAGACCGGGACGCCGACGACGACGCCCACGGAGACCGGGACGCCCAAGACGACGCCCACGGAGACCGAGACGCCCAAGACGACGCCCACGGAGACCCAGACGCCCAAGACGGAGACGCCGACGACACCGAAGGAGAAGGAGACTCCCACGCCGGTGACGCCGACCGAGACGCACACGCGGGCGTCGGCCGAGACGACGCCCGAGACCATCCCGGAGACGACCCCTGAGAGGACGCCCGAGACCATCCCGGACACGCCCACGAAGCAGCCCGAGTCAGCGGCCCCGGCGCGGCCCGAAACCCCGATTGAGCCGGCGCCCGTAGAGCCGGAGCCCGTAGAGCCGGAGCCGGAGGTCACGGGCGACCAGTCCGAGTAGCCCGACAGCAGCCTCCAGCAGCACCCCCGAGTGCGCCGGTTCCCCCGAACGGGGGAACCGGCGCACTCCCACGACGCGGGCGCACCACGTACATCCCCGGGTGCCGGGTCAGGCGCGGCCGCGCCGCGTCAGCGCGTCGCCCGCCGCGCCCACCGCGAGGCCGAGGACGACCATGACGACGTAGCCGTAGACCTCGTAGCCGTCGGGGACGAGGAAACGGACGAAGCCCATGAAGCGGATCCAGCCGAGCCACTCGTGCAGGAGACCGCTCGCGCCGCCGACGACGAGCACGAAGGAGAGCAGCCCGGTGACGCCCGTCAGCGGGGATTTCCGGTGGGAAGAGGTCATGTTCCGACGGTAGGAGCCGGGCACCGGCCCCAGGATCGGTCCAAGGGCGCTCAGCGCTCGTACTTAAGTATCCGATCCGGGGCGGGCGGGTCCCGTCACGGGCCCGCCCGCGTAGATTCCGGAGCTATGCGCCGCATCCACCGAACCCGCCGCGACTGGGCCGTCGATCTGGGGCTCTTCCTCTTCGCCGCCTGCTTCGCGGCGATCAGCTCGCAGTCGATCCCGGTCGCGGAGGACCTCGGTCCGGGGTGGCGGGCCGCCGACCAGGCGGTCGGCGGGCTGGCGTGCGCGGCGGTCCTGCTGCGGCGGCGCTGGCCGGTCCGGCTCGCCGTGGTCCTGCTGCTGGCCGGCAGCCAGGCGCACTACCTGACCGGCCCGACGATGGTGGCGGTGTTCACGGTGGCCGCGACCCGGCCGTGGAAGGTCACGGCGTGGGTGGCGGCGCTGGCCTTCGCCCCGCTGCCCGTCTTCCTGTGGCAGGTGACGGACATGCCCGAGGAGCGGGCGGGCGCGGCCGTGACGTACTTCGCGCTGATCGCCGGGGCCATCGGCTGGGGGCTGTTCCGGCGGTCCCGGCAGCAGCTGATCGCCTCCCTGCGGGAGCGTGCCGAACTGGCCGAGGCGGACGCGGAGTCACGCGCGGAGCGGGCGCGCATGGAGGCCCGGGAGGAGATCGCCCGCGAGATGCACGACGTGCTCGGCCACCGGCTGTCGCTGCTGAGCGTGCACGCGGGTGCGTTGGAGTTCAACCCGGGCGCCCCGCGGGCCGAGATCGAACGGGCCGCCGGGGTGATGCGGGAGAGCGCCCACCTGGCCCTGCACGATCTGCGCGAGGTGATCGGCGTACTGCGGGCGGGGTCCGGTTCGGGGCCGGCCGAGGGCGAGCGGCCGCAGCCGGAACTGGCGGACCTGGCCCGGCTGGTGGCGCAGGCGCGGGTCGCGGGCGGCCGGATCGAGCTGGCCGGGCCGCCCGCGGGGGCCGAGCCGCCGCCCCTGGTCGGGCGTACGGCGTACCGCATCGTCCAGGAGGCGCTGACCAACGTACGCAAGCACGCGCCGGGCGCGGACGTCGACGTACGGGTGGCCGGGGGCCCGGGGGACGGGCTCACGGTGGAAGTGCGCAACGCCCGGCCGCCCGGGCCGGATCGGGCTCCGGGCGCGGTGCCGGCCGCCGGGGGAGCGGGAGCGGGTGCGGGCGGCGGGCAGGGGCTGATCGGCCTGGCGGAACGCGCCCGGATGGCGGGCGGGGAGCTGACGGCCGTCCCCGCCGAGGGCGGGTTCCGGGTGGACGCCTGGCTACCCTGGCAGGGCTGACCGAAGGCGCGAGGGCGCGAAGGCCGAGGGCGCGAAGGCCGAAGGTGCGAAGGCCGACGGGGACGAGGGAGGGGCCGCGGGTGATCCGCGTACTGCTGGTCGACGACGACGCGATCGTCCGGGCCGGGCTGCGACTGATGCTGGGCGGGGCCCCGGACATCGAGTTGGTCGCCGAGGCCGCCGACGGGGCGGAGGTGCCCGGGCTGGTCGCCGCCCACGGACCCGACCTGGTGCTGATGGACATCCGGATGCCCGGTGTCGACGGGCTGGCCGCGACCGAGGCCCTGCGCGCGCGGCCGGGAGCTCCGGAGGTCCTCGTCCTGACCACCTTCCACACCGACGCCCACGTACTGCGGGCGCTGCGCGCCGGCGCGGCCGGGTTCCTGCTCAAGGACACGCCACCGAAGGAGATCGTGACGGCCATCCGGACGGTGGCCGCGGGGGACCCGGTGCTCTCCCCGGCCGTCACGCGCCGCCTGATCGACCAGGTGGCGGGCGGCTCGGTGCAGGACGACCGGGTGGCCGCCGCCCGCGCCCGGCTGGCGTTGCTGGCCGAACGCGAGCGCGCGGTGGCCCTGGCGGTCGGGCGGGGCCTGTCCAACGCGGAGATCGCGCGGGAACTCCACCTGGCGCTGCCCACGGTGAAGACGCACGTGTCACGGATCCTGACCCGGCTCGACCTCAACAACCGTGTCCAGATCGCCCTGTTGGTCCATGACGCGAGCACGCAGGCGCCGCCCGGGTGAGGCGGGCCGGCGTCAGCGGGCCGTCTCGCCGCCCGACTCCGCCACTCCCGCTGCCCCTACCTCCGCCTCCGGCTGCCGCAGCGCGGCCTTGAGCGCGGTGTCGAGCGCCTGGTCCGCCGGGACCTGAACGTCGGGAACCACGCCCACGCCCTCCCAGTTGGTGCCGGTGACCGTGTTGACGGTCCGGGCCGTCGGAACGGTCACGAGCACGTGCTCGGCGACCGCGTGGCGGGCCGTGGGATGGGCGCCGCCGCGGGTCGTCGCACCGACGACGACGGCCCTGCCGTGGGCCTGCAGGGTGTACGCCACGTCCTCGCCGCCGGAGAAGGTGGTCTCGCTCGTGAGCACGTACACGGGGCGGTCGGTGTAACGCGGCGCGGGCAGGTGCCCGGCCGTCCAGTACTGGCGGGTCGTGTCGGTGCTCCGGTCGTAGATGTCGTTCAGGTGCACCTGGTCGTCGCCGAAGAAGTAGCTGCACCACATCGCGGCCCCTTCCGGCGCCCCGCCGCGGCAGCCGCGCAGGTCCAGCACGAGTGCGGAGGTGCCCGCGACCAGCTGCATGGCCGCGCCGATCACGCTCGCGCCCTCGACGGCGGTGGCGATGCGCCCGATCTCGATGAGCCCGATGTTGCCTTCGAGGTGCTCGACGAGGCGGACGCCCTGGTTGTGCTCCCTCAGCAGCCTGAGGAACGCGGCCTGGCCTCCGTCGGCGTCCACCGGTTCCAGGGACTGCGGCTCCTCGGTCCAGAGCAGGCGCAGGTGCTTGTCCGGGCACACCTCTTGGAGGTCCGCCGTCACGGTCTCGCAGAGGGCCGGCCCGTCCAGGCCTTCGTACGCGCCGGCCGCGAGACGGCCGCGGATCGCGGCGTCGATGACGACGGTCTTCTCGGGGAAGACGTAGCCTGCACCGATCCGGTCCAGGGCCTGTTCGATGATCTGTTCGTTCGTGGGCATAGCGGGCCATGCTAGACGGCCAACAGGCCGCGGACCACAGGGTTTTCCGGCGCCCGCGGCGGCGCTGCGGCAGGTCGGCGACGGTCCGGGGCGCGTCGCCGCGGCCCCTGGCCCGTGGCGCCGACGGCCCCACCACGGCCTCGGGCTGGACCAACCAGCCGCGGAGGACCGCGAAGTACGCGACCTCGACCGAAACCCGCGGCAACCCCGGCTGCGCTTCGGCTCCGGACGGTGGGATCAACGCCGACGTCACCGGTCTCGTGAAGCACTGGGCGACCCAGAAGTGCGTTTCGGGCCGCAACGGTGTCGCGTCCGCGTCCGCTGCCGGTCGCCGACGGGGGAACGGTCGACCCGGGCGGGTCCGTGAGGTGGTCGCGTCCCACGGGGACACCGGCGGGGGAGAGTGAGACCCTGGCTGCATGGCCCGCTGGGGAAAGAACCCCGAGGTCGACTGGCCCGCGCGGCCCGATACGAGCCTTGCGCTCAACCGCATGGGCACGTTCGACTGGGACCTCGACAGCGGGCGGATGCACCTGGATCCCACCGCCCTCGAGGTTCTCGACCTGCGCCCGGACGAGTACAACGGCACCCCCGAGGGGCTCCGGGTGCGGCTGGCCCCCGCCGAGGAGGCCCGCCTCGACACCCGCGTCGCGCAGGCGATCAAGGAGGGCCGAAGCCACTACGGGGCCTACGTCCGCACGCGCCGCCGGGACGGGTCGCCGGCCTGGACCCACATCCAGGGCCACATCCTGCGGCACCCGGACGGGCGCCCGTACCGCGTCATCGGAATCCTGCGCGACGCCGCCCATGACCCGGGCGAGCCCGGGGCGGCCGGGGAGCAGGCCGAGGGACGGGCCCGGATGACGGGCGTCGTCGAGCGGACCACCGCGATCCTCGCCCACGCCCGCACCGTCAACGACGTGACCGACGTCCTCAAGGACCCCCAGGCCCTCGGGCACCTCGGCGCGGTCAGCGTGATGCTGGGCATCGTCGACGGCGGCCGCATCCACCTGGTCGCGGAGGGGCAGCTCGGCTCGTACGTACCGGAGATCGAGTACACGCGGATCGACGCGCGGTTCCCGATGAGCGAGGCCGTGCGCACCATGCAGCCGGTGTTCCTCGTCTCGCGCGAGGAGTTCCAGCGCCGCTACCCGGAGCTGTGGCCGTACATCGAGCCGCTGGCCGTCCGCAGCGGGGTCTACCTGCCGCTGATCGCCCAGGGGCGGCCCATCGGGGCGCTCGGGCTGCTGTACACGCGGGAAGGGGAATTCACCGCCGAGGAGCGGAACCTGCTGATGGCGCTCGGCAGTGGCGTCGCGCAGGGCCTCCAGCGCGCCATCCTCTTCGAGCAGGAGCACGACCTGGCCGAAGGGCTCCAGCGGGCCATGCTGCCCCGCAGGATCCCGGAGGTGCCGGGTGCGCGGATCGCCGTACGCTACCGGTCCGCCCGGATGGGGCGGGACATCGGCGGCGACTGGTACGACGTGATCCCGCTCGGCGACGGGCGGGTCGGGGTGATGATCGGCGACGTCGAGGGGCACGACACGGACGCGGCCGCCGTCATGGGACAGCTGCGGATCGTGATGCGCGCGTACGTCGTCGAGGGGCACACCCCGGCGGCGGCGATGGCGCGGGCCGCGGCCTTCCTGCTCGAACTGGAGACGGAACGGTTCGCCACGTGCACGTACGCCGAGGTGGACCTCACCACCGGGATGCTCCGGATGGTCCGTGCCGGCCACCTCGACCCCGTGGTACGGCGCGGCGACGGCAGCTGCCACCGGATCCAGGTGGCGGGCGGGCTGCCGCTCGGCCTGCCGCCCCGCGAACAGTCCGGTTCCGGCACCGGCTACCCCGTCACCAGTCTGGAGCTCCACCCCGGGGACACCCTCGTCCTGTGCACGGACGGCCTGATCGAACGCCCGGGCGCGGACCACGACACCGGCATGCGGGAGTTCATGGCCGCGGTCCACAGCGGCCCTGTCGACGTGGAGGAACTCGCCGACGTGCTGTGCGACCTGGTCGGGGACTCCGGCGGGGGCGACGACATGGCCCTGCTCGTCCTGCGCCGCCGCGGCACGCCCGGCGCGCGCGGCGGCGGTCCGCTGCGCCAGCGCCTGGAACCCGGGGACACGGAGGCGCCGGCGCTGGCCCGGCACCTGATCCGGGCGGCGGTGGCCGCGTGGGGGGCGCGGGACCGGGCCGACGAGATCGAACTGGCGGCGGACGAGCTGATGACCAACGCCCTGGTCCACACGGACGGCGGTGGCGACGTCAGCATGCGGCTCACGGCCCAGGGCCGGATCCGCATCGAGGTCGAGGACTCCAGCAGCGCCCTGCCGAGGCGGCGGGAGGCGGGGGACTGGGCGGTGTCGGGGCGCGGCCTGATGCTGGTGGACCGGCTCGCGGACGAGTGGGGCGTGGAGCCCCGGGGCGGCGGGAAGCGCGTGTGGTGCGAGTTCGCCGTGGACGGGTCGGAGCGGGCCGGCTGAGCAGCGGCTCCGCCGCGACGGGCCCTCGGGTCCGGTGCCCGCGTCCGGGTGCGGGGCGGAGGGGTCCGACCGCCCGACCCGCCCGACGGCCCGATCGTCCGATCGTCCGATCGTCACAGGCGGACGAGGGTGATCTCGGTGGCCTTCACGCTGGTCCACACCTCGGCCCCGTCGACGATGCCCAGCTCGGACGCCGCCTCCGGGGTGATCTCCGCGACCAGGTCGGGCGCACCGGCGGGGGCGATCAGCACGCGCAGCCGACTGCCGACCGCGGTGATCTCCCGTACGGTGCCCGGCCAGACGTTGCGGGGGCTGCCGGCCGGGCGTTCCCGGTGCACCGACACCGCCTCCGGGGCGATGATCGCCAGCGCCTGCGCCCCCTCGGGCAGCGCCTCCGCGACGACGAGCCGCCCGCCCTCGGCGAGGGACAGCCCGTCCGCCGACGCGATGCCCGGCCAGGCGTTGCGCCCCAGCATGCGGGCCACCCACGGCGAGCGCGGGTGCCGGGTCACCTCGGCGGGCGGCGCGTCCTGGAGGGTGCGGCCGTCGGCCAGTACGAGGACCCGGTCGGCCAGCGACACCGCCTCGACGGGATCGTGCGTGACGATGAGGCAGACCCCGCCGAAGCCGGCCAGGTGGGTGCGCAGGGTGTGCCGGACGCGAGCCCGCGTGGTCTGGTCGAGGGCGGCCAGCGGCTCGTCGAGCAGCAGCAGCCGCGGGCGGGCGGCCAGCGCGCGGGCCAGGGCCACCCGCTGGGCCTGGCCCCCGGACAGCTGGGCCGGCTTGCGCTGGGCGAGGTGGCCGACGCCGAGCCGGTCCAGCCAGGCCTGCGCCTCGCGGCGGGCGTCGGCACGCGGCACCGCGTGCGCGCGCAGTCCGTACGCGGTGTTCGCCAGGGCGCTCAGGTGCGGGAACAGGGCACCGTCCTGCGGGACCCAGGCGACCTGCCGCTTGTGCGGGGGCAGCGCGGTGACGTCGGCGTCGCCGAGCCGGAGGTCGGCGTGGGCTCGGGGGGTCAGGCCGAGCAGGGCCCGCAGCAGGGTGGTCTTGCCGGCGCCGTTCTCGCCGACGACGGCGATGGTGGTGCCCGGTTCGGCAGTGAGGGTGAGCTGGTTGAAACCGGTGACGGTGGCGTGCAGCGGCCAGTGGCCGCCCTCGTGCGGCGCGGCCCCCGGCGCTGACTCCGGCGCTGACTTCGGCGCGGCCCCCGGTGCGGCCCCCGGCGCGGCCTCCGGCGCTGACTCCGGCGGTGCGGCGGCCCCGGTGGCGGGGCCGGCGTCGGACACGGCCGCGGGCGCCTCGTCCGGGACCGGCGGGCTGGCCACGGCCTCGCGGGCGGTCACCGGGGTCCCCGTCCAGCGGCCGCGCAGGGCGATCAGTACGGCCATGGCGATCGCCAGCAGCAGCAGCGAGACGGAGGTGGCGGCCTCGGGCTGGTCCTGGAGCAGCAGGTACACCTGGAGCGGCAGGGTCTGGGTGGTGCCGGGCAAGTTCCCGGCGAAGGTGATGGTCGCGCCGAACTCGCCCAGCGCGCGGGCCCAGGTGAGCGCGGCTCCGGCGATCAGGCCGGGGGCCACCATGGGCAGGGTCACGGTGAAGAACACGCGGACCGGAGAGGCGCCGAGCGAGGCGGCGGTCTCCTCGTAGCTCTGCTTGAGCCCGCCGAGGGCGCCCTCCAGGCTGATGACAAGGAACGGCATGGCGACGAAGGTGGCCGCCACGACCGCGCCCGAGGTGTGGAAGGGCAGGGTGATCCCGAAGGCGTCCTCCAGCCAGGGCCCGAGCAGCCCGCGCCGGCCGAAACCCAGGAGCAGGGCGACACCGCCGACGGTCGGCGGCAGCACCATCGGGAGCAGCACGAGGGAGCGGACCAGCGCCTTGCCCTTGAAGGGGACGCGGGCCAGCAGCCAGGCGAGCGGTACGCCGAGGAGCAGCGAGAGGCCGAGGGCCCACAGGGACACCAGGAGCGAGAGCTTCAGCGCCTCGACCACGCCGGGGCTGCCGAGATGGGTGCCGAGCTCCCCCCACTGGGTGCGGACGAGGATGCCGATGAGCGGCATCAGCAGGAACGCGACGGCGAGCAGTGCGGGGATCGCCAGGGTCAGCGGGGGCCGGGTGCGGGTGCGGGGTCTGCTGCTCATGGGCGTTCCTGGCTGGGGAGGGGGGACTGCGGGGGAAGGATCGTACGGACGGACTCGCGCGGGTACGCCGAGAGGGGCTGCCTGTCCCCCCGGACCGGACAGCCCCTCGTCACACGGACGCCGGACACGGACGCCGGCGGCGCTCAGACCTTCTGGAAGCCCGCGTCCTGGAGGATCTTCTGGGCCTCGGGGGTGCTCAGCCAGGCTACGAACGCTGCGGCGGCCTCGGCGTTCTTGGACTGCTTCAGCGCAGCGGCCGGGTAGGAGGCCACGGCGTTCTGCTCGTCCGGGATGTCCACCGTGACGACCTTGTCACCGGACTTGGCGGAGTCGGTCTTGTAGACGAGGCCGGCGTCGGCCTCGCCCAGCTCGACCTTGCTCAGCACGGCGCGGACGTTGGGCTCCTGGGAGACCGGCTTCACCTCGATCTTCTGGGCGTCGAGGATCTGCTTGCTGTAGCGGCCGACGGGGACCTCGGGCGCGGCGAGCACGACCTTCAGCTTGGCGTCGGCGAGGTCCCTGAGCTCGTCGACCTTGAACGGGTTGCCCTTGCCGGTGGCGATGACCAGGCGGTTCTTGGCGATGACCGTGGGCTCGCCGGTCTCGGCCTTCAGCCCGTCCATGGTCTTGGTGTCGGCGGTCACCAGCGCGTCGGCCGGAGCGCCCTGCTTGACCTGCGCGGCGAGCTCCTGCGAACCGGCGAAGGAGAAGGTGATCTTCGTACCGGGGTGGGCCTTCCGGTACGCCTCACCCGCCGTCTTGAAGACGTCGGTGAGGGAGGAGGCGGCGAGGACGGTGAGGTTCGCGGCCTTGGGCTCGGCGGAGGCCGGGGCCGAGCCGGACGTGGGGCCGGCGGCGGGCTTCTCGTCGGCCGTGCCGCAGGCGGCCAGCGGCACGAGCAGGGCGGCGGTCAGCGCGGCGACCGCGGCGCGGCGGCGGGTCAGGGGCGGGAACATGAGCGGGGGGCTCCTCGGTCGGGTCGGCGGCCGGCAGGTACCGGTTCCGCGCGGTGGTGACCCGCGCCGGTGACGGGCGGAGCGGGTGGGGGCGTGCGGTGGCGCTGGTGGTGCGGGGACCGCGGGGGACGGCGGCGACCTGCGGGCGGGGCCGTCCGGGTTTCAGGTGCGGTCGATGTGCACGCTGGTGGACTTCACGCGGGCGGTGGCCTGCATGCCGACCTCCAGCCCGAGCTCCTCGACGGCCTCACGGGTGAGCAGCGAGACCAGACGGTGGGGACCTGCCTGGATCTCGACCTGGGCGGCCACGTCGCCGAGTTTGACGGCGGTGACGATGCCGGGAAAGGCGTTGCGTGCCGAGGTGTACGGCTCGCCGTCCTCCGCGTGTGCGCCCTGGCCCACCTCGACGGAGAAGGCCGCGAGGTCACGGCCGCTGATCAGGCGACGGCCGGCTTCGTCGCGATGGGTCACCACCCGGCCCGCGTCGGCCCAGCGGCGCGCGGTATCCGGGCTGACGCCCAGCAGACGCGCCGCCTGTCCGATGGTGTAGGACTGCATGTGCGACAAGGTAGGTGCATATGTGGCGCGTTTGCAATCCTGTTGGGCTCATCTCCATAGCAGATGCCATGCCTCTTGGTGTATCTGCCAAAACTCGTTCCGCTCCGCCCCCTCCGCCTCGCTAGAGTCGGGGCATGGCTGATGAGGTATCGGGAACGGATCCGGGCACGGTGCGGGTCGACGCGTGGATCTGGTCCGTGCGTCTGACGAAGACCCGCTCGATCGCGGCGACCGCCTGCCGGGCGGGCCATGTGAAGGTCAACGGGGAGCGCGCGAAGCCGGCGCAGGCGGTGCGCGCGGGTGACGAGGTACGGCTCTTCCACGCGGGGCGCGAGCGGATCGTGGTGGTGAAGCGGCCCGTGTCCAAGCGGGTGGGCGCTCCCGTCGCCGCGGAATGCATGATCGACAAGAGCCCGCCGCCGCCGACCCCCGTCGAGGCCGCCGTGGTCGGCATCCGCGACCGCGGTGCCGGCCGCCCGACGAAGCGCGAACGGCGCGAGATCGAATCCCTGCGGGGCCGCCCGTAGCCTCCGGCGGTGGGGCGGTCCGGCGGTGTGGCGGTCCGGCGGTACGGGCCCGGCCGCCGGCGCGGAACCCCGACCCCCTGACCCCCGGACCCGCGGTCCGGACGGTCAGGTCTTGCGGTACGTGTACGCCTCGGTGGCCGCCGAGGCCACTTCCTGGACGGGGAGGCCGCTGGAGGCGGCCACCACTGCGGCCACCGCGCCCTCCACGAAGGGGGCGTCCACCAGCCGGGAGTCCGGCGGGAGTTCGTCGTCCAGCAGCAGGGACTTCACCGTCAGGACCGAGCTGCCCAGGTCCGCCAGCAGCGCGACCCCGGCGCCCCGGTCCACCTCCCGCGCGGCCGCGACGATCCGCTCCGCACTCGTGCCGAGCCCGTCGGCGGCGGTGCCGCCCGCCGCGGCCACCGGGGCCAGGGGGCCGCCGGCCGCCAGGCCGCGCGCCAGCTGCGCCACCGACTCCGCGACCGACGCGCTGTGCGACACCAGCACGATGCCCACCAGGGCCGGGCCCGGACCCGCGTCCGCGCCTGCGTCCGCGCCGGTCATGCCGCGTCCTCGCCCGGGTCCGCCACGTCCGCCAGCGCCCGGAGCAACAACGCCGACGAGGTCGCGCCCGGATCCTGGTGCCCGATGCTCCGCTCGCCCAGGTAGCTGGCCCGGCCCTTGCGCGCCTGCAGCGGAACCGTCGCCAGCGCCCCGTTCTCCGCCGCCTCCGCGGCCGCCCGGTACGAGGTGCTCAGCGCGGCCACCCCCGGCACGAGCGCGTCCAGCATCGTCTTGTCACCCGGCGCCGCCCCGCCCAGCTGCGCCACCGCGGCCACCCCCGCGTCCAGGGCCTCGCGCAGCTCGGCGTCGGAGACCTCGGCCGCCTCCCCGAGCGCCTTGCCGGTGCGCCGCAGCAGCGTCCCGTAGAGGGGCCCCGAGGCGCCGCCGACCGTCGAGATGAGCGTCCTCCCGGCCAGCTGCAGCACCTCGCCCGGCGCCCCCGGGTCCTCCGCCTCCAGAGCCGGGAGCACCGCCCTGAACCCGCGGAGCAGGTTGCTGCCGTGGTCGGCGTCCCCGATGGGGGAGTCGAGCTCCGTCAGCCGGTCCGCCTCCCGCTCGACCGCGGCCGCGGCGGCCGCCATCCAGCGCCGGAAGAAGTCTGTGTCGCGCACCGGATCTCCTCGCCTCGCATCGGTCTGGCCAGTCCCACGACACCTTAGGCCGTCTCTTTCGGATCTTGCCTGACCCGCGCCGCCCGGCACCGCACCGCGCCGCGTTGTCGGGGCACCCACGTACGTCCAGTGGGCACGGAACCCTTGACGCCACCCCTGACGCGGCGGGGGTCGTCCTCCGGCGATCAGGCCTGGTGGGGCAGGCCGGCCGGGTCCAGGGCGGCGCCGGCCTGAGCGGCCGGCGTGACGGCCACCTGGCGGGCTTCCTCGGGCGCCAGGGGGCGGCCCGGGTGCGGGTCGGCAACACGGGGCGCCACCTTTTGACGGACGCCTGACGCCGCTCCCACCACCGCGTATGGAACGCGTGCATGCCGACAGGAATCCCGCCGGACCCTCGCCACGGCGAAGGCCCGGCGGGATTCTCACTGGCGTGACCACTCGCTCGCGCTCCGACCGCACCGTCCGCCGGACCGTACTCGCCCTCGCGGCGGCCGGCCTCGCCGTCATCACCACCGGCGCCGCCCTCGACGCCCTGTGGCTGCTCGGCATCGGCGTCTGGGCCCTCATCGCCGCCATGGTGATCGAGCTCGTCTACCAACCGTAGGTACGGGCCGAAGGGACGGTCCGCAAGAGGCGGGCTCGCGGCCGATGTCCCGGCTGCGGAAGTCGTCCAGCGTCTCGCGCCTGATCAGCAAACGGCACGCGCCCTCGTGGACGGCGACCACCGGGGGACGCCCCACCATGTTGTAACCGGAGGCCACGGACAGCTGGTACGCGCCGGCCACCGGTACGGCGAGCCGGTCACCGGGGTGGATGTCGCCCGGCAGCTCCACCTCGGCGGCGAGCACGTCCCCGGCCTCGCAGTGCCGGCCGACGAGCGTCGCCGTGCAGGCCTCGGCCGTGGAGTGACGGCCGATCAGACGGTCCGGGCAACGGTCCCGGGAGCCTGCGGGACCGTAGCGGCGACCGCCCCGGTCGCGGCCCCCGTCGGCGTCCCGGCCACCGCCGGCGCGGTGAGGGTCGGGTCGACGGTCAGCAACGGCGCCCCGATCGGTTCGGCCATCGCGCGGAGCGCGGACTCGGAGAGCCGGATCCAGCGCTGGCCGGCGCCGAGCGTCGCGGCCAGCCGCCCCGCACTGGTGAAGCCCACGGCGGTACGTGCTCCCAGCGGGGTGCGGAACAGGCGTACCGCCACTTCCGCCCTTCCCGGCAGGACCGGCACGTACAGGGGCCCGGCCGGGACGCGTTCTTCAGGCTCCGGGTCGTCGTCGTACTGGAACAAACACATGAGGCCCTCCCACAGGAACCACGAGTGGCGGCTGGGGGCCCCGGGATGCGGGGAGGCAGTCCGGGGCGCGACACCGAAGCTATCCCCGCCGGTACGCACTCGCGGCCACCCCGGCCACCCCCTGACGGGACCTTTACGGCATCGGGCCGAGTCCATACGTTTCACTGACGGACCCGCACGGACCGGTGAATTCGAGTTCACACCCCCGGCGGGGAGCCGATCTCCACCCATACGCACTTGCCGATGCCGCCCACCGGACTCCAGCCCCAGTCGCGGGCCAGCCGTTCCACGATGAGGAGGCCGTGGCCTCCGGGCCGGGACGGGTCGGCCCGGTGCGTGGCCCGTGGTGCGGCGGGGCTCGCGTCCGTCACCTCGATCCGCAGCCGCTCGCTCGTACAGCGCAGCGCCAGGGACGTGGGGCCGCCCGCGTGCAGGCAGGCGTTGGCCACGACTTCGGACACCAGGAGCAGGACGTCGTCGGTGACGTCTGCCCCGGGGGTGCCCTCCTCCACGGGTCCCGGCGGCCAGCGCCAGTCCGTGAGGGCCCGGCGCGTGAAGTCGCGGCACCGGGTGACCGCGTGCGCGGCCTCGTGCAGCACGAGGAGCCGGGTCAGCTCCGGCGACCGGCCCGCGTCCATCGGTGCTCCTCCCTACGGGTGCTGCGACGTCGCGAGTGCGGATTCCACGTCCGTGTGGAGCCGGAAGAGCCGGTCCGCCCCCGTGATGTGGAACATGCGTGCGACCGGTGGGTGCAGGCCGACCAGCTCAAGGGTGCCACCGGATTCCTGTACGGCGAGCCGGCCGCGCAACAGCACGTTCAAGCCCGTGGAGTCGCAGAAGTCCAGGCGGGTCAGATCGACGAGCAGCCGCCCGCCGTCGGGCCAGGCGGTGTCCAGGGCCTGCCGCAAGGGCTCGGCGGTGTCGTGGTCGAGTTCCCCCGTCATGGCCAGGACCGTGGCCCCCTCGAGGGACCGCGCCTCGACGGTGAATCGTTCTCCGTTCGCCGTGGACATCAGGCACACACTCCCTCTCCCGTCCGGGATTTTCGGGGTACAGCGCGCCTACCCCGTCGGCTGCCGTCCAAGCCTGCGGCCCGGGCACGGAGCGCCGGTCGGCGCCGTGGCCTGGCCGCGCCCCGTGGGCCGGATCACGGGTCGTCCGGGACGTGGACGTCGAGGACGCAGATGTCGTCGCGGTTGCCCGGGCACAGTGCGGCGAGCGTCCGGGCGAGGGTTTCGCCGCGTCCCGCCCGGAGAAGCCGCAGGGTGGACGTGGCGAGCCGGTCGAGTCCGACGCCGATGTCCTCGCCCGGTTCCTCCACGAGTCCGTCCGTGTAGAACAGCAGGCGGTCGCCGGGCATCAGGTCGAGGACGGCCTGGCCGTAGGAGGCGTCGAAGGTCGCGCCGAGGAGGTTGCCCCGCGGCTGTTCGAGGAAGCTCGCCCGACCGCCGCGGACCAGCAAGGGGGGCAGGTGGCCGGCCCGTACCCAGGTCAGGCGCCGGTCCCAGGGCTGGTAGCGGCCCATGACCATGGTGGCGGTCGCGGTGGCGGACGGGTCCGTGGCGGTGTGGAGCAGGAGGGTGTTGAGCCGGCGCAGTACGTCGGGCAGGGGCGAGCCGGTGATCGTCATGCCCTTCGTGGTGAACCGCAGCTGGGCCATCGTGCCGACGGCGGCCAGACCGTGCCCGGCCACGTCCCCGACGACGAAGAGGGCGCTGCCGTCCGGCAGTTCGATGGCGCTGTACCAGTCGCCGCCGACGTTGACCCCTCGGTCGGCCGGGACGTACGCGACGTCGATGCGCAGGCCGGCCAGTTCCAGGGACTGCTCGGGGATCGGCAGCAGGGTGTCCTGGAGGCTCGCGGCGAGCGCCCGTTCGGCCTGGAGCATGCCGCGCTGGAGGAGGACGGCCCGCTCGCTCTCGCGCAGTGCGAGCTCGACGCCGCGCTGCGCGCTGAGGTCCTGGAAGAAGCCGTGCACCTCCACCGGTGTGCCGTCCGCGTCCGTCTGGGCCTCGGCGACGAGCCGCAGGTGACGTACGCCGTCCGCGGTCGTGATCCGGAACGGCTGGTCGACGGGCTCCCCCTCGCCGAGCAGCTGCCGCAGGGCGGTGCCCAGCTTGGGCAGGTCGTCGGGGACGGCGTGCCGCGGCAGTTCCTCCAGTGCCATCGGCCCGTGGCGGGGGTCGCGGTCGAAGATGGCGTAGACCTGATCGGACCAGGTGATCGTGTCCGCCGCCAGGTTCCATCCGGCCCAGCCGAGGTTGCCCAGCCGCTGCATGTCGGCCAGCCGCCGTGCCTCGCGCTCGCTCGTGTCATGGCGGATCCAGGACACGACCAGCCGGTCTCCCAGCCTGGAAGCCCTGACCGAGTAGACGGACTGCTGCGGGACACCGGCGACCACCTCCTCGTAGGTGAAGGGCTCGCCCTCGTACGCCGTTCCCGTCGTGAGCGTCTCCAGGTACCCGTCCCACAGCGCGGTGCCCACCACGGTCGGGTACGTCTCCAGGACCCGGCGGCCGACCAGCTCCTTGCCGCGCCGCCCGGCGACGTCCACCGACTCGGGCGCGGCCGCGTCGATGCGGTAGTCCTCCACCTCGCCGGTCTCCGAGCGCAGGGGCGTGAGCAGGATCGCGGGCCCGGCCAGCGCGTCCAGCATCCGCTGGGCGGAGGCCACGTCCACGTCCGCCGGCTCGCCTTCGGGGTCGCGGGGCCGCTCCGGCATCCCCAGCGGGCCGGCGCACAACCGGGCCGCCCGCCGCAGCAGTGCCCGGATGTCGGAGGGGAAGGGCCCCCACCGCGTCCGCAGGAAGCCGATGGCCTTGTCCGGGGGTCCGTCGGCGGGGACGGGGATCCAGGCGCGGGAGTGCCACCGGTCCGTCGCGTCCCCGATCAGCAGGTAGTGGCGGGCGTCCTGCGACGGATCCTCCAGCCACAGGGCCCGGCGCCCGGTGACCGCCTCGTGGGCGGCCACGCCCGCGAGCGGGGGGATGTGGCGCCACCGCTCGGCCAGCACGTCGTCGATGCCGGCATGGCCGACCAGTTCCAGGTTTCCGGCGGACGTCAGGGCGTAGATCAACACCGCGTCCACACCGGCCCCGGTGCCGAGCACGGTCCGCAGCAGCTCCGCGACGTCGTCACCGCCGTGCGCCGCCGCCAGGCCGTCGGCGAGCCGGGCCAGCGGCGGGCGCAGGGCGGCCGTACCTGCGCGACTGCCGACGAGCCGGCGCCCGGAGCCGAAGGCCGCGGTGGCCGGTTCGCTCCCCGCGTCGGCCGAGCGGGTGGCGGGCGCGGCGGCGGGTGCGGTCGCGGTTGCGGGCGGAGGGTTCGAGGGGATCTGCCCCAGGGTCAGCCAGCACTCCTCCAGAAGGGTGCGGCCCCCCGCACCGGCCTGGCCGAGCAGGATCTCGTGGGCCGTGTCGGCGGATACGCCCGACCGGGCCATCAGGACGCCCTTGGCCCGCTCCACGACGGCCGTGGTCGCGGCCACGCCCTCCAGGTCCGCGACCTCCGATCGCAGCCTGGCCACCACCTTGGCGAGCGCCAGCAGCTCGGGCCCGGCGCCCTCGCCCGCAGGTGCGGCATCGCCCTTCATTCCTTGAGCATGCCACGGCCGTACTCGGCGTGCGCCCAGGTGAGGGGGCCCCCGGCGGCAGCCCGGCGGCGGGAGCCCGGACGCGGCCGCCGCCGTCCCCGCTTGAGGCGCGTTCGACGGGGCAGGCGCCAAGGGCGCCTGCTCGGCAGGACCGGCCGACGAGGCCACGTACGCCAAGGAACACGAGGTGAACCCCATGGACTGGACCACCGAACCGGAACCTGAAGGCCCCGGGCCCACTCCGGGGAGTCCGGATCCGGTACCGCGCGATCCGGTGCCCCGCGAGCCGGCCCACCCGAGTCCCGGCCCCAAGCCCCGTGATCCCCGTCCTGCTCCCGACCGGCCCACGCCCGGCGAGCCGCCCGCAGTGCCGGAACCCCCGGACTGAGGGCGGCACCGACACCACCCGTATCCATCAGGGAATTCCGGCCCGAATTGCGGAGCGCCTGCCACGGAAGCAAGGTGGGCAGCACCCCTTCCAGAAAGGAACCACCCCGTCATGAGCAAGGCAAAGGGCAAGGCCAAGCAGGTCAAGGGCAAGATCAAGGAGAGCGCCGGCAGTGCCATGGACGACAAGGGCATGCAGGCGGAAGGCGGTGCCGAGCGGATGAGCGGCAAGGCGGAGGAAACGACGGCGAAGGCATCGGACAAGACGAAGAGCGCCACGCGCAAGTCCTGACCCGCCTCCCGACCCGATTCACGTACGGAGTGCCCCGCCGGGCAGCAGCCCGGCGGGGCACTCGCACGCACTCCGGTGAATGAAGCGCCGGGGGCGGGGCAACCGACTCCGGGCGGGGCACCGATGCCACCGCGTACGCCATCGAACATCGAGCAGGACGGCAGGAAGACCTCGTCGTCCCCTGTCCGTCGGAGGAGTTGTTTTCGCGTGACCGAACATGTGTGGACCTACCGGTCGACCGCAGGCCACCTGGCCGGCGCCGATCTGACCGGCTACAAGGTCGAGGCGACCGACGGCGACATCGGCAAGGTGGACAAGCATTCCCACGAGGCCGGTGACTCCTACCTGGTCGTCGACACCGGTGTGTGGATCTTCGGCAAGGAGGTCCTGCTCCCGGCGAGCACCGTGATCCGGATCGATGCGGACGAGGAGAAGGTCTACGTCGACGGCACCAAGGAGCAGATCAGGAACGCCCCGGAATTCCACCGTGACAAGCACCTGGGCGACGTCGACTACCGCGAGGCGCTCGGCACGTACTACTACTCGGCCGGCGGCCCTCTCGGCCGTCGCCCGGTCTGACCCGGCACCTGAATGGGCCCGGACTCGACGAGTTCGGGCCCATTTCTGTTGCCGCTGGCCTGTTCGTACCCGAACTTCGAGGGTAGACGCGATCCGAGAGGCCACGGCGGTTCCCATTGCTCCGCCGAATTCCCAACGTGAGAACGAGGGACATCATGATTCTCGTCGGACTTATTCTCCTGGTCGTGGGATTCCTGACCGGAATTTCCATCCTGTGGACCATCGGACTCATCCTGCTCGTGGTGGGGGCGGTGCTGTGGATCCTGGGGTCGGTCGGGCACGCGGTCGGCGGCCGGCGCCATTACTGGTAGCCGGCCGGCCCCGGGCCGGACGCGGGAAGCGGCCGGTCCGGGGGTGGTCCGTGGGCGGAGCGGCACGGCTCCGTCCGACACAGACAGCAGCTTGGCGGTCGGGGTGAGGCGACAGTGGACACGACGGGAGCAGCCGCCGGCGAAACCCGGCGTACGGGAGTACCGGTCACCGGGCAGCGCCGCCGGCTCGCGCTGCGCAGTGTCCGGGGCGCAGTCGGTAAAGGCCGCGACTTCACCCGCCAGACCCTGCGGGACTGGGGCTGGGACCGCAGCGAGAGCGCCGAGGACGCCCTGCTCCTCGTGTCCGAGCTGGTGGCCAACGCGGCCCTGCACGCCCGTGGTTGCCACGAACTCGTACTGACCGCCGGTGAGACCCTGCGCATCGACGTGCTCGACGGCGCGAGGACGCTGCCACGCCCCGGGGCCGCGTCCCGGCCGGGTGTCCCCGGCGGCCACGGCCTGCACATCGTGCAGCGGCTGTCCGACCGGTGGGGTTCCTACGCCCACGGGAGCGGCAAGGTCGTCTGGGCGGAGATCGAGGCCTCGCGGCTAGCGGACCGTCAGCCCGGCGCGCGTACCGTGCCGTTCGCCGGGTAGGCGGGCCCGTATGACATGGAGTGGAGCGCGACGCGGTGAGCAGGCGGAGGAAGTGGCCGTACCGGTCTCCGGGGGGCGGCGCCGTCCGGCGCACCCCGCCGTCCGGGCACTGGCCATGGTGGCGGCCTTCGCCGGCACCGTCGCGTTCAGCGTGGTCCTGGGCCGGCTGACGCTGGAACCGTCCGCCGCCTCGGCGGCCCTCGTGCACAGCAACGTGCACCCCGGCCGTTCGATCAACGCCTACCTGGAAGGGGCCTCGACGACCGAGGCGGTGCGCCAGCTGGGCGGGAACCT
This sequence comes from Streptomyces sp. NRRL F-2580, assembly GCF_000720115.1. Classification (GTDB taxonomy): domain Bacteria; phylum Actinomycetota; class Actinomycetes; order Streptomycetales; family Streptomycetaceae; genus Streptomyces. The sequence goes on along the minus strand of NZ_JOIR01000006.1, from coordinate 75,122 downwards.
CCTGCTGGGCCTGCCCTTCGGCGTGCTCCTGCCCGTCCTGCTGCCCCCGGCCCGGGGGCTGTTGCGGGTCGCCGCCGTGACGGTCTGTCTGATGACGCTGGTGGAGCTCACCCAGGGAGCCCTCGTCACCGGCCGCGTCTTCGACATCGACGACGTCATCCTCAACACGGCCGGAGCGCTCCTCGGGTACCTGCTGATCGGCCGCCGGCTGGGCCGGGCCGTGCACCCGCGCCGCAGGCACTGGTGGCACCGCCTGCCCCACCCCCGCCTGCCCCGCCGCCGTCCTGGCGTTCGCGGGACGGCAACGGAGCCTCGCGACAACTGACTTGTGAGCCCTTACGCGTGAGCCCTGACTTGTGACTCATGAGTACTGCACACCCCATCGGTGACAGCGGTGACTGTCGCGGCGTCCGCCGGGCGTGACACCTTCGGTCTGCCGCCGACCGAGGGAGCAGGTGTGAACAAGGGGTACGCAGCCTTCTGCGACACGGACCGCTGGTTCTACGACGCGCCGTACCGGCGGGCCGGTGAGAACTACGCGGCGGCTGACGCCCCCGTCCCGGCGGGGTGGCGCTCGCACCGCAGCGGCGACTGGTTCGCCCTGCGTCCCGTCGACGCCGAACTGCCCTCGCAGGGCTGGAAGATCCACGTATCGGCCACGCTCGACAACGCCGAGTCGCTCCTGGCGACGGTGTACGAGTACTGCACCGCCCGGGACATCGCCTTCAAGTTCATACCGAGCCGGTACCTGCTGCACCTGCGCAACGCCAAGTACGCCGACCGCGCCGCGAGCGGGAAGTTCATCACCGTCTATCCGGCCGACGAGCGGCAGTGCCACCGGATCGCGGAGGACCTCGACGCCGCGCTGGCGGGGGCGGCCGGCCCGTACATCCTCAGCGACCTGCGGTGGGGCGCCGGACCGGTGCACCTGCGCTACGGCAGCTTCACCCTGCGGCACTGCTACGACGAGCACGGCGCCCTGGTCCCGGCGATCGAGGCCCCCGACGGGCGCCTCGTACCGGACCGGCGCGGGCCGGCCTTCCAGCCGCCCGAGTGGCTCGAACTGCCCGACTTCCTGAAGCCGCATCTCGCCGCGCGCTCCGCGGTCACTCTGACCGACATCCCCTTCACGGTGGAGCGGGCGCTGCACTTCTCCAACGGCGGCGGTGTCTACGTCGGCAAGGACAGCCGAACCGGCGAGTCCGTGGTCCTCAAGGAGGCCCGGCCCCACGCCGGACTCGCCGCCGACGGCGCCGACGCCGTGACCCGGCTGCACCGCGAACGGGCCGCACTGGAAAGGCTGGCGGGCCTGGACTGCGTCCCGGCGGTCCGCGGCGCGTTCACGGTCGGCGACCACCACTTCCTGGTGCTGGAACACCTCGCCGGCAAACCGCTCAACACGTACTTCGCCCGCCGCCACCCGCTGATCGAGGCGGATCCCGACCCGGCGGAGCTCGCCTCCTACACCGAGTGGGCCCTGACGATCCACCGGCGGGTCACGGAGGCCGTCGACGCCGTGCACGCCCGCGGCGTGGTCTTCAACGACCTCCACCTCTTCAACATCATGGTCGCGGAGGACGAGAGCGGCGAACCCACCGTCGCGCTCCTGGACTTCGAAGCCGCCGCGCACGTCGACGAGGGGATGCGGCAGACCGTGGCCAACCCCGCCTTCGTCGCCCCGGCCGAGCGGCGCGGGTTCTCCGTGGACCGCTACGCCCTCGCCTGCCTGCGGCTCGCCCTGTTCCTCCCGCTGACCAGCCTGCTCGTCCTGGACCGGGCGAAGGCCGCGCACCTGGCCGCCGTCGCCGCCGAGCAGTTCCCCGTACCGCGGAGGTTCCTCGACGAGGCTGTCGAGGAGATCCTGTCCGGCGTCCCGCGGACCGCAGCGGGCGGCGGTGGCCGTCGGCCCGCACCGGCCGGGCGGTACCTGCCCGTCGAGCCACGGGAATGGCCGGCCGCCCGTACGTCGATGACCGCGGCGCTGCGCGCGAGCGCCACCCCGGACCGCGAGGACCGCCTCGTCCCGGGCGACATCGCCCAGTTCGCGGCCGCCGGCGGAGGCATCGGCTTCGGCTACGGGATCGCCGGAGTGCTGCACGCCCTCGCCGAGACCGGCGGCGCACCCTGGCCCGAGGCCGAGGAGTGGCTGCTCGACCGGTCCGCGGAACCGGTCTCCGGCACTCCGCTCGGCTTCTACGACGGCCTGGCCGGTACGGCCTGGACGTTGCACCGGCTCGGACACCACGACCGTGCCCTTGCCCTTGCCGACCGGCTGCTGCACCAGCCCTGGCAGAGCGCGGGCCCCGACCTGCACAGCGGACTCGCCGGCATCGGTCTGGCCCTGGACGCGCTCGGCACCGCGTGCGGCGAGAGCGAGCTGCGCACCGCGGCCCTGCGTTGCGCCGAACTGCTCGCCCGCCCGGAGCAGCGGCCCTCCCGCGCGGGGCTGCTGTACGGCAACTCCGGTCCCGCCCTGCTCTTCGTGCGGCTGTACGAGCGCACCGGTGACAAAGAGCTGCTGGTCCAGGCCGCCCACGCGCTCCACCGCGACCTCGACCGCTGCGTCACCAGCGCGTACGGCACCCTCCAGGTCAACGAGGGCTGGCGCACGATGCCGTACCTCGGCGAGGGCAGTGTCGGCATCGGCATGGTGCTCGACGACTGGCTCGAGCACGGTCCCGACGACCGTTTCGAAGAGGCCCGGCGCGAGATCGTACGGGCGGCGCAGGCGACGTTCTACGCCCAGCCCGGGCTGCTGCGGGGTGCCGCCGGGATGATCCTCTACCTGGCCCGGACCACTACACCGGGCCCGGGCACCGGGCCCGACGCCATCGCCCGCCAGATCGACGCACTGGCCCGGCACGCGGTGCCGTACCAGGGGCATCTGGCCTTCCCGGGCGAGCAGATGATGCGGCTGTCCATGGACCTCGCCACGGGCACGGCCGGCGCTCTCCTCGCCCTCGGCAGCGCGGCGCCCGGCGGGCGCGCGCACCTGCCGTTCCTCCCGCCGCTGCGCGAGCGCGCAGCGGCCCCCAAGCCGGTCCCGTCCGGGGCCGTGACCCATCGCACCACTCAAGAGAAGAAGAGGAATCTGACATGACGCTTCTTGACCTGCAGTCGATGGAGACCCCGAAGGAAGAGACCGCCGAGGTCGCGATGACGGGCGGCGGCAGCCGGGCCAGCCTGCTGCTCTGCGGTGACAGCAGCCTGAGCGTCACGACCTGTAACTGACCCAGGTCACCCCGGGCCCGGGCGGTTCGCCGCCCGGGCCCGCACCACATCTCTGGAGGCATCCGCCGATGAGCCCTCCCGACGCGGCGCCCGACACGGTGCCCGACACGGCTCGGGAGCCGTCCGTGGGACGGACCGCCGACCGGGCGCTCGTGGCAGCGGCCCGGCACAGCGGGGGGCGCACCGCCGCCGTCCTCGGATGCGCCGTGACGGCCGCCGCGGCGGCCCTCGCCGAGCCCGCCGTCCTCGGCCACACCCTCGACCTGCTGCTCCGCCGGGCCCCGTCGGGCCCCGCCTGGACGCTGCTGTGCGCCGCGGTCATCGTGGCGGAGGTGGCCCTGGACGCCGTCGCCGCCCGGCTGACCGGCGAGGTGGACGGCCGTTCCACCGCCCGGCTGCGCAGGCTCGGCCTCGCCGCACTTTTGCGGACGGCCCCGCACCACGCGGCCCGCCACGCGCCCGGCGAAACCGCCGCGCGGCTGACCGCGCACGCCGCCGAGGCCGGGAAGGTCCCGGCCGCCGTCGCGCACGCCCTCGCCGCACTGCTGCCGCCGCTCGGCGCGATGGTCGCGCTCTTCCTCATCGACGTCTGGACGGCGCTCGCCTTCCTCGCTGGGGTGCCGCTGCTGGTGCTCCTGCTGCGGGCCTTCACCCGCGACACCCGTACCAGCATCGCCCGCTACCAGCAGGTCCAGCTCGCGACGGCAGGCCGCCTCGTCGAGGCCCTGGCCGGAGCGCGCACGATCGCCGCCGCCGGCACCGCCGACCGCGAACGCGCCCGGATCCTCGCGCGGTTGCCCGAACTCGGCGCCGAGGGCAGGCGCATGTGGCAGGTCTACGGCGGCACCACGGCCCGGTCCGCGGCCCTCATGCCGATGCTCCTGTACGCGGTCCTCGCCGTCGGCGGCATCCGCCTGTCGGCCGGAGCCATCGGCGTCGGCGAACTCCTCGCCGTCCTGCGGTACGCCGGCCTCGCGGCCGGCATCGGCGCCGTGACGGGCGGACTGGCGGCCGTGGTCCGCGGCCGGGCCGCCGCCCGAAGGACCGCGGACCTGCTGACGCTGCCCGTGCTCGACCACGGCCGGGCGGAGCTGCCGGACGGCGGCCCCGGCACCCTGGAACTGCGCGGGGTCCGGGTCGTACGGTCAGGCGCGACGGTCCTGCACGACATCAGCCTGGTGGTCCCCGGAGGCTCCACGGTGGCGGTGGTGGGCCGGTCGGGCGCCGGCAAGACGCTGTTCGCCGCCGTGGCCGGCCGGCTCACCGACCCCGACGCGGGCGAGGTGCTGCTGGACGGCGTACCCCTGCGGGAGCTGACCGCCGAAGCGCTGCGCCGCGAGGTCGGGCACGCCTTCGACCGGCCCGTGCTCCTCGGGGACACGGTCGGCGAGGCGATCGGATGCGGCGCCGGTCCGGCGCCGGACCCCGAAGCGGTGCGCGCCGCGGCCCGTGCCGCCGGCGCCGACCCGTTCGTACGGCGCCTGCCCCACGGCTACGGCACGCGCCTCGCCGACGCCCCCCTGTCCGGTGGTGAGGTCCAACGCCTGGGCCTGGCGCGGGCGTTCTGCCACGCGGGCCGGCTCCTCGTGCTGGACGACGCCACCTCCAGCCTCGACACCGTGACCGCCCGTGAGGTCGAGCGGGCGCTCGCCCACCGGATCCGGCCCGGCACCCGGATCGTGGTCGCGCACCGCCTCTCGTCCGCGGCCCGCGCCGACCTCGTCGTATGGCTGGAGGAGGGGCGGATGCGGGCGGCCGGCCCCCACGCCGAACTGTGGCGGGACGAGCCCGCCTACCGGGCGGTGTTCGCCGCCGACGCGGGGGCCGCGGCGGACGGGGAAGCGGCCCCCGGAGCGGCGATCGAAGCGGTGACGGAGGCGGCGACCGGAGCGGTATCGGAGGCGACGCGGTGACCGAGGGCCAGGGCGAGGGAGAGGCCTGGCGCCGCGTGGCCCCCGAGGGCCGGCGGTTCCTGCGCGGCCGCAAGGGCGCCGTGGGACGGCTGGCGGCCTGGTCGCTCCTGGAGTCCGCGCACACCTTCCTCGGCGGCTACGGCGTCGCCCGCGCGCTCGACGACGGCTTCCTCGCCGGCCGCACCGCCACCGGTCTCGCCTGGCTGGCCGCGGCCGGAGCCGGAGCCCTGCTCGGCGGGTACGCACTGCGCGGTGTGTTCGCCGCACTCGCCGACCTCGTGGAGCCGCTGCGGGACGGCCTGGTCCGGCGGGCGGTGCGGCAGGCACTGGACCGCGCGGTCGCCGACCCGGTGCGCGCCCCCGGCACGGGCGCGGTGTCCCGGCTGACCCAGCAGACGGAGATGGCCCGGGACTCCTTCGCGGGGCTGGTCCTGACGGTGCGTTCGTTCGCGGTCACCGCCGTGGGCGTCCTCGCGGGCATGGCGGCCCTGGCTCCCGTACTGCTGCTGGTCGTGCTGCCCCCGCTGCTGCTGGGCGTGGCCGCCTTCCTGGCCACCCTGCGCCCCATGGCGTCCGCGCAACGCCGCTCCCTGGACACCGACGAGGCGCTGGCGGACCGGGTGGGGGCCCTGGGGGAGGGCCTGCGTGACGTCGTCGCCTGCGGTGGCCAGGAGGCCGCGCGCGCCCGGGTGGAGCCGCTGATCGCCGCCCAGGAGCGGCTGGCGCGGACCCTCGCCCGCTGGGCGGCCGTGCGCACCCTGGCCCTCGCGACGGCGGGCCGGCTCCCGGTGATCGCGCTCCTCGCCGCGACGCCCTGGCTGCTTGGCCGCGGGATCACGGCCGGTACGCTGGCCGGCGGCCTCACGTACGTGGTGCAGGCGCTGCTGCCCGCCCTCGACTCGCTGATGACGGCGCTGGGTTCCGCCGGTACCCGGCTGGTGGTGGTCCTCGAACGCTTCTGTGACCCGTCGCCGGGGGAGCCGGACGGCCACTGCGCGACGAAGCCGCGGGCACTCGTCCCCACCGCCCCGCGGACCGCCGCCGCGGCCGAGCTCCGGGACGTCACCTTCGCCTACGGACCCGGCGCGGTCCCCGTACTCGACGCCCTCGACCTGGTGGTGCGGCCGGGGGAGCACCTCGCCGTGGTCGGGCCGAGCGGCATCGGCAAGTCGACGCTCACCGCGCTGCTCGCCGGAATGCTGTCACCCGACGCGGGGACGGTCCTCGTCGCCGGCGCGGCCGCCCGCCGGGACCGGGCCGCCACGGGACCGGACCCGCGGCGGACCCTGCTGCCGCAGCAGGCCTACGTGTTCACCGGCACCGTGCGGGAGAACCTCACCCACCTGTCTCTGCCACCGGGCGCCCCAGGGTCCGGGGACGCACCGGTGCGGCGCGCCATCAGCGCCCTGGGGCTGGAGGAGCTGGTGGAGCGGCTGGGCGGCCTGGACGCCGAGGTGTCCCCCCGGCTGCTGTCCCGAGGGGAGTGCCAGCACCTCGCGCTCGCCGCCGCCTACCTCTCGCCGGCCCCGCTGCTGCTGCTCGACGAGGCCACCTGCCACCTGGACCCGCGTACGGAGGAACGTGCGGAACGGGCCCTCGCGGAGCGTCCCGGCACCCTCGTCGTCGTGGCCCACCGGGTCTCGTCCGCGGCCCGCGCCGACCGGGTCCTCGTCCTCGACGGGACCCGGGCCGTGTGCGGTACGCACGCGGAACTCCCGGCCAGGTCGCCCCTGTACCGCGATCTGGTGGGCGGGTGGAACGGGACGGACGAGTGACGCGGCCGGCCGCCACCGCCGGGCGGCCCACGGCGCACCGGTCCGCGGCGGCCGCGGATCACACCCAGCCGGCCCCCCGGGAGATGCGGATCGCGTCGATGAGGTTGCGCGCGCCGGTCTTGCGGGTCGCCGCGGCCATGTAGTTGCGCACCGTCCCGCTCGCCAGGTGCAGTGAACGGGCGATCTCGGCGATGGAATCGCCCTCCGCGGCCCGGGCCAGCACGCTGAGTTCCCGCGGGCTCAGCGGTAAGGGGTCGGCCTCCATGAAGGCGGAGGCCAGCGAGGCGTCGATGAACCGTTCCCCCGCGGCGACCTTCCGGACCGCCCGGACGAGCCGCCCCGGCGAGCCGTCCTTGTCCACGTAGCCGAGGGCCTCGGCCCGGAAGGCCCGGTGGAGGGAACCGGGTGCTCCGGTCGACGCGAGGACCAGGACCGGCGACGGGGACGCGAGGACCTGGCGGTCCGCGCGCCCGTCGTCGGCCAGGACGGCAGTGGTCCCCGGACAGTCGAGGTCGACGACCGTCACATCTGGTCGTATGGAATCGGCCTGGCGCACGGCGGTCCGCCAGCCCGCCGACGTGACCTCGAAGCGCCCTTCCGATCTGAGCAGGGCGGCCAGTGCCGACCTGACCAGGCTGACGCTGTGCAGGACGAGGACCTTCGTCATCAGTGCTCTCCTCGGTAGACGTACCAACCGCACCACGGGTGCCCCCGATCAGGGGTGATGGAACGTCACTGCGGGGGGCGTGCAGGGGCTCACGGACAACTTGGCCGAGATACCCGGGGAATCGGCTTCCCTTAGGCGGGTAACCCCCTTGAAGACCGGGGCCCGTACCGCCCTGCCCGCCCCTCCGGCCGGGATCACACCTCGCCGCGCCAGGCTCCCGTCTCCACCCCGCGCGACTCGATGAACAGCTTGAACCGCTTCAGATCGCCCGTCACCTGACGCTTGACGAAGCCGAGCTTGTCGGCGGCCGTCTCGGCCAGACCGTCGGGCACCCAGTTCATGTGCAGGACGACCTTCGTGGTGGTCGCGTCGATCGGCTGGAAGACGACCAGCCCGGCCTGGCGGGCCTCCCCGTCGACCGTCATCCACGCGACGCGCCGGTCCGGGAGCTGCTCGGTGATCTGCGCGTCGAACTCGCGCTGCACACCGTTCACGTTCGTCACCCAGTGGGTGAGCGTATCCGTGCGCTGGTCGACGCGTTCGACCCCCTCCATGAAGGCGGGGAACTCCTCGAACTGCGTCCACTGGTTGTAGGCCGTGCGTACGGGGACGTTGACCTCGACGTACTCCTCGACGTGCGACATGTGCACCTCTTCCGTGTGGTGGGCGGCCCCGCACCCTGGGGTGCGGGTCGTCCGTCAGGACGTCTTGAGGCGCGGCTACCCGGCCCGGAGCGGAAAACGCCGCGGCCGGCACGATTCAGCCGTACGCCACCGTCACCTCGCGGAAGCCCAGGGAGCGCAGCAGGCCCTCCAGCATCGACGTGGTGTTCTGCTCGGCGCGCTCCACGAGACCGCTGTCGCGGGCCGCTTCGTTGATGTGCTGCGCGGCGAGCTTCTGCACGGCCTGCTCGCCCGCCGGGTTGTCGGAGAACAGGTCGCCGAGCCGGTCCAGCAGGCCCCGCTGCTTCGACACCGCGTACGAGCGGGCCGGGTCGAGGGCCGCGGTGCCGAGCACCGCGTGCGGCAGCCGGATCGAGGCCTTGGTGCGGTCGCCGTTCACGGTGACGCTCCGCTCGTCCAGCCCGCCGAGGTCGACGTAGCCCCCGACGGTGCCGGCGCCCACGTACAGGGTGCGGGTGCCGCGGATCACGTCCGGCAGCAGCGCCGCGTCCTTCTCCAGGTCCACGACCACCTGGAAGTTGCCGACGGCGGCCTCGTAACGGTCCATGTCCTGGATCGACTTGAGCAGCGCGGGACCGGAGCGGTCCCGGGTGTCCTCGCCGAAGAGGCCGCCGAATCCCGGAACCAGGCTGAAGCGCTCCGCGAGCACGATCAGCACCACGACCACCGCCAGACCGACGGCGATCCGCCCCCACCACGGGCGCCACGAGCCGCCCGGCCGAGCCGAAGAGGTTTCCATGCACCACGGATACCCCGTGGACGCGGCTCCAGCGCGGATCCGCGTACCCGGGCTACCGGTGCCGGGCGAGGGACTGTACGAGGACGATCAGGGCGAAGCCGATGACGAGCAGGTGCACCCAGGCGGGCCCGGGCGCCGGGGTGAGGGACAGGGTGGTGAGCTGATGGGAGGTCATGTCGCGCGTGTGCCCGCGGCGGCGGGATTCACGCCCGGGGTACCGCGCAGGCGGGCGGTCCGGTCCGACGGGGCCGGCGGTCAGCGTCCCGTGGGCCTGCCGGACACCAGCCGGGCGGCGTCGATCTCGGCCCAGACGGCCTTCCCGCCCTCGTGCGTCTGTGCGCCCCAGCGGTCGGAGAGCCGCTCCACGATGTGCAGCCCGTGGCCGCCCGGGAGGCCGCGCTGCGGCGCCGGGTGGGGAAAGGGCAGCGTCGTCGTACCGTCGCACACCTCGATGCGCAGGCATTCCCCGGACGTGAGCACGAGCTCCTGACAACCGCCCGCGTGCAGCGAGGCGTTGGTCAGCAGCTCGGACACGAGGAGCAGGGTGTCCTCGGAGGTCTCGGTCCCGTCCCAGCCCCAGTCCTTCAGGGCCTGGCGCGTGAAGTCGCGGCCCTTGGCCACGGAGCCGCGGACGCCCGTCAGGGCGAGCCGACGGCGCTGCCCCCGGACGGGAACAGCGGCGCCCACGGTATCGCCCGTTTCCGGACCGATGGTCTCCACTGTGGTCTTTCACCCCCACGTCGACTCTGGACTCTGCTCTCGGTACTTGCCCGTGACAGTCTAGGCGACCGCCGCTCTCAGAGCGTCGCCATGTGGAGCCGCAGCGTGAAGCCGCTCTCCATGGCACGGACCTCGACCAGATCGCAGAGCTGGTGGATCATCCACAGTCCGCGGCCTCCGCGGGCCGACGCCAGGGAAGGGCGGCGGCGCCCGGCCAGGGGGTCGGCCAGGCGACCGCCGTCGTGGATCTCGGCGACGACTCCCGCTCCCGATCCGGCCCCGGCTCCGGCTCCGGTGGTGGTCCACAGCCGGAGGGTGCCCTTCCCGCCTCCGTGGGAGAGGGAGTTGGCCGCCGCCTCGCTGATGGCCAGGACGAGGTCGCCGCGCCGCGCCGGGGTCAGGGCCGTGCCGCGCGCCCAGTTCTCGGCGTGCTCGCGCACCTCGGCCAGCCCTCCGGGGGCGTAGTCGAGCCGGGACACCTCGCCGTCGTGCTCGGGCAGGGGGAGATCGCAGTCGCCGCTGACTTCGGAGGCGTCGGTGTAGGCGGGGCTCCGCAGGTCCCGGCCCTCCTCGATCAGCGTGGGGTGGGTGCGCCGGGCGTCGGCCACCACCGAGGGCGCGAGCCCCCGTACGTCGTACGGGCACAGGATGGTGGCCGGCCGGCCGGCGAAGGCCGTGTTGATGAGGGCCTCGTGGCGGGTGGCCTCCAGCACCTCCGCGGGGGAGCGGCCGGGCCAGATCGGCTCGCCGACGATCCGGGCCGCCCGGCCCGCGTGCCGGTCGGCGAAGTCCTGCAGGGCGGCCAGGATGCGCCCGGGATTGCGGCCCAGCTCCGTCATGTCCGTCCAGGCGATCTCGGCCCCGCCCGTGTCGAGGCTCTCGCGCAGGGCGTCCAGGTGCGGGCCCGGCACGGCGACGAGCACCGGCTCGTCGGCCGACAGGGCCGTCCGTACGAAGCCACCCACACCGGTGAGGTACTCGTCGAGATCCCGGTAGAAGAGGGCGGGGTGGACGAAGGCCCCGGGCCCGGGGGGCGCAGGAACAGTGATCATGCTGCGACCTCCAGCGCGGCGCATTCGTCCGGGAACATCTCCACTACCTTGCGCAGCGAGTATGGCGGGTCGTGGAGCAGCAGGCGCCGCCCCTGCCCTTTGAGGGCGGCCGACGCCTGCACCAGGGCGGCGACCGCGGCCGTGTCGAGGAAGGCCACGGCGGAGAGGTCGAGGTGGACGACGGGCCCGGGTATCCCGGTCACGACGCCGAGCGCGGCGGACAGGGCCTGCCGGGTGTCGAGGTCACAGCTGCCGCTCAGGCGTGCGCCGGGCCGACCCGACAGCGGCAGGACGGTCAGGGGCGCCGCCGCGCCCCTTCCCGCTCCTGCTCCCGTTCCCGTCCGCAGGGAGGTCATGGCCCGGCCCTATACCGTGAGCATGCCGGCGCGCAGGCGGGCCAGGGTCCGGGACAGGATGCGGGAGACCTGCATCTGCGAGATGCCCAGTTCGGCGCCGATCTCGGCCTGGGTCTTCTCCTCGCCGAAGCGCATCTGCAGGATCCACCGGTCGCGTTCGTCCAGTTGCTCCAGCAGGGGCGCGAGGGTGTGGAACTCCTCGAAGAGCTCCATGGCGGGGTCGACCTCGCCGAGGCGTTCCGCCAGCGGCCGCGTCGTCGGGCTCGCCGTGGACGTCGCGTCGCTCTCCGCGCCGGCGGTGTCGAGGGAACCGCTCGTGTAGCCGTTCGCGGCCACCAGCCCGTCGATGACCTCCTCCTCGGACAGCTTCAGGTGGCGCGCGACCTCCTTGACCGTCGGCGCCCTGCCCAGGTCGTCGGTCAGGGTCTCCTGGGCCTTGGCGAGTTCCATGCGCAGTTCCTGCAGGCGCCGCGGGACGTGCACGGCCCAGGTGGTGTCGCGGAAGTAGCGCTTGATCTCACCGGTGATGTAGGGGAGGGCGAGGGTGGAGAACTCGACCTCGCGCTCCAGGTCGTAGCGGTCGATGGCCTTGATCAGGCCTATCGTCCCCACTTGGATGATGTCGTCCATGTCGAGACCCCCGCCGGCCGCCCGGGAGCGGAACCTGCGCGCGGCGAACTGCACGAGGGAGAGATTCATCTCGATCAGGGTGTTGCGCGTGTACTGGTACTCGCGCGTCCCCTCCTCCAGCGTGCGCAGCTTCCCGAAGAAGAGCCGCGACAGTTCGCGTGCGTCGGCGGGAGCCATCTCCCGCGCGTTCTCCACATGAAGCAGGTCCTCGTCCTGCGTTGGTGCTCCCGCGGTGCCTCGGTCACAAGCAGGGACGTGCGCCTCTGTTGCACGAATGGGGCCTACTGCGGTGGACGAGCGAGACATGGTGGCCGCTCCCTCCCGATTGACTGACGGCTGCCCGGGCCCTTCTGCCCCGACTTCGCGGTTCTACACAGCTCAGCGGAATTACTTTTTCCGCAGGGTCGCGCCGCCCGGCCGAAGGAGGGCCGACTCGGACGGGGGCGGCCGCGTCGACGCGATGAGCAGGCATACTCCCTGAGGACGACGTACAGACGTACAGGCGGCGATCCGGGGAGGCGGACATGACCGGAGCAAGGGACGCGCACCAGCAGGGTGTGGTCGGGGAGGCCTACCCGGCGGGGACCGGGTGGGTGGTGGCGGCCCACGGGGAACTCGACCAGGACACGCTGGCGCCGCTGGAGGAGGCACTCACCGCCGCCACCGACCGGTACCCGCTGGTGGTGCTGGACGCCGGCGCCATCACCTTCGGGGACTCCTCGTTCCTGAACCTGCTGCTGCGTGTGCACCACCTCACCGCCCTGCGCATCGCCGCCCCCGGCGAGCAGCTGCGCCGGCTATTCGCGGTGACCGGCGCCGATACCGTGCTCTCCCTGCACGCGAGCGTCGAGGACGCACTGGGGGCGTGAGGCCCGGGCGGCCCGGCGCGCGGGCAGCCTGCCGAGGGTGTGCCCCGCGGCCTGATGCGCTGCCTCCGGTGTGATCGACTGGGGTCCGTCGTCCCTGCGGTGGCGTTAGCCTTCACCCGACCGGTGCCCGGGCGATGTCGGAATCCCGACAGAGCCGGGCGCTCCGGCGCGCCCTGATGCCAGGGGCCCGTCCTGTCCCGGGTGTCGGTGCAAGTGAGATCGAGAGTGAGGTTGGCGGATGGCCGAGCGGGCGGGCACGGATTCACTGAACGGGGTGCCGTCTTTGCCGGGTGACGGCGGGATCGGCGAGTCGGAGCTGCGGCAGCTGCTGGCCGGGCTGACCGCCGTACGCGACGGGGACTTCCGCACCCGGCTGCCCGATACGGCGGACGGGCTGCTCGGGGAGATCGCCACCGTCTTCAACGGGATGGCCGACCAACTGTCGCTGTTCACTTCCGAGGTGACCCGGGTGGCCCGCGAGGTGGGCACCGAGGGCACCCTGGGCGGCCAGGCCCACGTGCCGGGCGTCGGGGGCGCCTGGCTGGACCTCACGGATTCGGTCAACTTCATGGCCGGAAACCTCACGGCCCAGGTGCGCTCGATCGCCCAGGTCGCGACCGCCGTGGCCAAGGGCGACCTCTCGCAGAAGATCAACGTCACGGCCCGCGGGGAGATCCTGGAGCTGAAGGAGACCATCAACACGATGGTCGACCAGCTCTCCGGGTTCGCCGGGGAGGTGACGCGCGTGGCCCGCGAGGTCGGCACCGAGGGCCGGCTCGGCGGCCAGGCGGACGTCATGGGCGTCTCCGGGACCTGGAAGGACCTGACGGAATCGGTCAACGTCATGGCCGACAACCTGACCGCCCAGGTGCGCTCGATCGCCGAGGTCACCACCGCCGTGGCTCAGGGCGACCTCACGCAGAAGATCCGGGTGGACGCGCGCGGGGAGATCCTGGAGCTGAAGGAGACCATCAACACGATGGTCGACCAGCTGTCCGCGTTCGCCGACGAGGTGACGCGGGTGGCCCGCGACGTCGGCACCGAGGGCAACCTGGGCGGCCAGGCCACGGTCCGGGGGGTCTCCGGCACCTGGAAGGACCTCACCGACAACGTCAACGTCATGGCCTCCAACCTGACCGGCCAGGTGCGGTCGATCGCCCAGGTGGCCACCGCCGTGGCTCGCGGGGACCTCTCACAGAAGATCGTGGTGGAGGCGAAGGGCGAGGTCGCCGCGCTGGCCGGGGTCATCAACACGATGGTCGACACGCTCTCCGCCTTCGCCGACGAGGTGACGCGCGTGGCCCGCGAGGTCGGCACCGAGGGCCGGCTCGGAGGCCAGGCGCACGTCCCCCATGTGGCCGGGACCTGGAAGGACCTCACCGACAACGTCAACTCCATGGCGAACAACCTCACGGGCCAGGTCCGCAACATCGCCCTCGTCACGACGGCCGTCGCCAACGGCGACCTGTCCAAGAAGATCGACGTGGACGCCCGCGGGGAGATCCTGGAACTGAAGACGACCATCAACACGATGGTCGACCAGCTGTCCGCCTTCGCGGCGGAGGTCACCCGGGTCGCCCGCGAGGTCGGCAGCGAGGGCCGGCTCGGCGGCCAGGCCGAGGTCGAGGGCGTCTCCGGCACCTGGAAGCGTCTGACCGAGAACGTCAACGAGCTGGCCGGCAACCTGACCCGGCAGGTCCGGGCCATCGCCGAGGTCGCCAGCGCGGTCGCCGAGGGCGACCTGACGCGTTCGATCACGGTCGACGCCTCGGGTGAGGTCGCCGAACTCAAGGACAACATCAACTCCATGGTCGGTTCGCTCCGCGAGAGCACCCGGGCCAACCAGGAGCAGGACTGGCTCAAGTCCAACCTGGCCCGCATCTCCGGCCTGATGCAGGGCCACCGGGGTCTCGCCGCCGTCGCCGAACTCGTCATGGACGAACTGACGCCGCTCGTCGCCGCCCAGTACGGCGCCTTCTACCTCGCCGAGGACGGCCCCGGCGGCACGGTGCTCACCCTCGTCGGCTCCTACGGACGGTCCGCGGACGCCGAGGAGCGCGTCACCTTCGCCCTCGGCGAGTCCCTCGTCGGGCAGGCGGCCCGCAGCCACCGGATCATCGCCACCGACCAGGTCCCCGGCGGCTACGTCATCTCCTCCGGGCTGGGCCACACCACCCCCGGCAGCCTCATCATCCTCCCGATCGTGGTGGACGAGCAGGTGCTCGGAGTGATCGAACTCGCCTCCTTCACCGCCTTCACCCCCGTGCACCGCGACTTCCTGGCCCAGCTGATGGAGACCATCGGCGCCAACGTCAACACGATCGTCGCCAACGCACGGACCGACGAGCTCCTCGGCGAGTCCCAGAGACTCGCCGGCGAACTCCAGGCCCGCTCGGAGGAACTCCAGGTCCAGCAGGAGGAACTCCAGCGTTCCAACGCCGAGTTGGAGGAGAAGGCCGCCCTCCTCGCCAGCCAGAACAGCGACATCGAGGCCAAGAACCTGGAGATCGAGCAGGCCCGGCAGGAACTGGAGACCCGCGCACAGCAGTTGTCGCTCGCCTCCACCTACAAGTCCGAGTTCCTGGCCAACATGAGCCACGAGCTGCGCACCCCGCTCAACAGCCTCCTCATCCTCGCCCAGCTGCTCGCCCAGAACCCCGCCCGCAACCTCACCCCCAAGCAGGTCGAGTACGCGGGCATCATCCACTCGGCCGGCTCGGACCTGCTCCAGCTGATCAACGACATCCTCGACCTGTCCAAGGTCGAGGCCGGGAAGATGGACATCAACCCCGAGCGCGTCGACCTGCCCCAGCTGCTCGAGTACGTCGATGCCACCTTCCGGCCGATGACCACCCAGAAGAGCCTCGACTTCACCGTCACCACCGCCCCGGACGCCCCCGACGACCTGCTCACCGACGACTCGCGGCTGCGCCAGATCCTGCGCAACCTGCTGTCCAACGCCGTCAAGTTCACCGAGCGCGGCGGCGTCGAGCTCCGGATCGAACCGGCCACGGCCTCCGAGATGCCCGCCGGGCTTCCCCGGCGCGGGCCCATGCTGGCCTTCCGGGTACGGGACACGGGCATCGGCATCCCCGCACAGCAGCTGGAGTCCGTCTTCGGGGCCTTCCAGCAGGCCGACGGCACCACCAGCCGCAAGTACGGGGGCACCGGCCTCGGGCTCTCCATCAGCCGTGAGATCGCCCAGCTGCTCGGCGGGGCCGTCACCGCGGAGAGCACACCCGGCCAGGGCAGCACCTTCACCCTCTACCTGCCGGTCAGCCGCGCGGCCTACGAGGACGCCCCCGACCCCGACGCCCCCGCGGAGCCCTCGTACGCGGACGCCTCCGGGCAGGCCGCTCCGGGCCGTCCCGGCACGCCCGTGCTCCCGGCGCAGCGGCGGGCCCGCCGCCTGCTCGTGATCGAGGAACGGTCGGGCGGGCTGCTCTCCCTGGTCGCCGAGAGCGCCGGCCGGGACTTCGCCCCCCGCCATCAGACGACGCGCGAGCACCCCGGCATCCACGTGGTCGGCGTCACGAGCTCACGGGAGGCCGCCGCCGCCCTGGCGTCCGACTCCTTCCACTGCGTGGTCCTGGAGCTGGACATGCCCGACGGCGAGGCACTGCGCTTCCTCGACGCGCTCGACGGGGACCCGGCCCTCTCCTCGCTCCCCGTCCTCGCCCACAACAACCCGCGGGGCAGGACCGGCCAGGAGGAGGCCCTGCGGGAGCGGCCCGGGGCCCGCCACGTGGAACTGCTGTCCAGCCTCGACGAGTTGCGCGAACGCATCGCGCTCCACCTGTCCGCCGAACAGCCGGGGGACGTGCTGCCCCTCGTACAGGGAGACAGCCAACGGCAGCAGGCGGCCCACGTGCTCGACGGCGACCTGGCCGGACGTACCGTCCTCGTCGTCGACGACGACGCGCGCAACCTCTTCGCCCTCAGCGGGGTCCTGGAACTGCACGGCATGCGCGTGGTCCACGCCGAGGACGGCCGCAAGGGCATCGACGCCCTCACCCACCACGCGGGCGTCGACCTCATCCTGATGGACGTGATGATGCCCGAGATGGACGGCTACGCCGCCACCGCCGAGATCCGGCAGATGCCGGCGTACGCGGGCCTGCCCATCATCGCGGTCACCGCCAAGGCGATGCCCGGGGACCGGGAGAAGAGCCTCGCCGCGGGCGCCAGCGACTACGTGACGAAGCCGGTGGACGCCGACGACCTCATCGGCCGCGTCCGGTACTGGCTCACGCGATGACCGGCGACACGCAGCCCCACGACGGTGCGCGCCCGCAGCCGACGCCGGTCGGCGACCCGGCGGCCGGCGTCGTCCCCCACCAGGTCCCGACCCCGATGGGACGCCTCGTCGCTACCGTGGAACGGCTGCGCCGGGAGGTCCTGGAGGCACAGGCCGCCGCCGACGGCCGCGCCCTGGTCGAGCTGGCCAAGGGCATCCTGATCGGGCAGTTGCACTGCACGCCGGCCGCGGCCGCGCGCCAGCTCGACCTGCTGTGCCGGGAGAGCGGGACCTCCCCGCTCGAACTCGCCGCCGACATCGTCAACCAGGCGTCCCGCGACCACGTCAGCGAGATCGCCGCCGCGTTCGTCGAGCGCGCCGGGACGGACGAGGACCCGGCCGAGCCGTACTCCACCGTGTCGGTCCGGCTGCGCACCGCCGAGAGCGGCATGCTGGCGGCCGACGCCGACACCCAGGCGGTGGCCGACTCCCTCCTGACGAACGCCCTGAGCCCGCTGGGAGCGGTCGCCGTCGCCGTGTGGACGGCGGTGCCCGACGGCTCGCTGGCCCTCGCCGGCCACGCCGGGTTCCCGCCCGGGGAGGCCGTGCGCTGGCGCCACGTCCCCCCGGGCGTCTCCACCGTCGCCCGCCTGGCGCTGCGCGAGCGCCGCCTGGTCACCCTCCCCCGCCTCAAGCGCGAGGGGCTGCCCTCGATCGGCCACCTGCAGTGGCCCGACGGCGGCCGGATGGCCGTACCGACGGGGACGGGCGGACGCATCCACGGCGTCCTGGAGATCTGCTGGCCGCAGCCCCTGGCGCCGCAGCCGCCGCAGATCGAGCGCCAGGTCGAGGCCCTCGCCGAGCTGTGCGCCCGGACGATGGACGCCGCACCCCCGCGCGAGCTCGCGGCCACCGAAGGGGTGCTCCCGGACGTCGCGGAGCTCATCGACCTCGCCGAAGGACTGCAGGACCCCGCCGTGGTGCTCACTCCGGTCCTCGACGCCGAGGGCCGGCTCGGCGACTTCCGGATCCGGCACGTGGGCAGCCGGTTCGTCGACCCGGTGGGACGGCCGCGCGGCGATGTCAACGGCGCGCTGCTGCTGGAGGCCTATCCGATGGCCGCCGGCGAGAGCGGGCTGTTCGACATCATCGAGCGCGTGCACGCGACGGGGGAGGCGTTCAGGGCCGAACGCATGAGCCTGACCGCGCTCGTCGACCAGATCCCGCTCACCTCGGTCGCGGACATCAGCGTCAGCCGTCACGGTTCCGCCGTCCTGCTGATCTGGCGGATCGAGGACGAGCGGGCCCGGCTGGCCAACCTCCTCCAGCACGCCCAGCGCCTGGGCCGCATCGGCGGTTTCGAGGAAAATCTCGCCACCGGGGAGACCACCTGGAACGCGCAGCTCTACGCCCTGCACGGACTTCCCGCCACCGCGCCCCCGGTCCGGCTGAGGGAACTGCCCGGGCACGCCCATCCGGACGACTCCGCCGCCCTCGACCGCTTCCTGCGGGCGCTGCTCCGCCACTGCCGTCCCGCCTCCGTCAACTTCCGCCTCCAGAGGTCCGACGGGATCACCCGCCACATCCGGGTCGTCGCCGAGCCCGTACTCGACGCGGACCAGCGGCTGCACGCCGTGCGCGGCGCCTACCAGGACATTTCCGCCCAGCACTGGACCGAGGTCGCGCTGGCCGCGACCAGGGACCAGCTCGCCCACAGCGAGGCGGAATCCGCCGAACGCAACCGGCTGGCCCTCCAGCTCCAGCACGCCATCATGCCCCCCACGCCACCGGCCATCGAGGCCCCGGGCCTGCGGGTCGCCGTCCGCTACCGGCCGGCGGAGACCGAGTCGCTCGTCGGCGGCGACTGGTACGACACCGTGGTCCTGCCCTCCGGACTGATCATGCTGTCCGTCGGTGACGTCGCCGGACACGGCATCGAGGCGGCCACCGGCATGGTCGTGCTGCGCAACGCCCTGCGCGGCCTCGCCGTCACGGGCGCGGGCCCCGCCCAGCTGCTGTCCTGGCTCAACACGGTCACCCACCACCTGGCCAAGCACGTGACGGCCACCGCCGTCTGCGGGCTCTTCGACCCGAGGACCCGGGTGATGCGCTGGGCGCGTGCGGGGCACCTGCCGCCCGTACTGCTGCGCGGGGGCGGGGCCGACGCGTTCCCGCTGATCGAGGGCCTGCTCCTCGGCGCGCTGCCGGACGTCACGTACGTCGAGCGGGAGGTGCGGCTCGAACCGGACGACACGCTGCTGATGTTCACGGACGGACTGGTGGAACGGCGGGACTGCTCGGTCCAGGACTCGCTGGGCCATCTGGTGCAGGCGGCGGCCGCCGGAGCCGGGGATCTGGACGGGCGGCTGGACCGCCTGCTCGCCCAGAGCCGGTCCGACACGGACGACGACACGTGCGTGATCGGCATCCAGGTCGGCTGAGGCCGCCGCCGCCGCACTTCGTTACGGTGCCGGTGCCGGCACCGGTGTCAGGCCTCGGGCCATCGCCCGCACGGCGCGGCCGGTCAGGCCACCGCCCGGGCCCGCAGGACGCGGGCCGGGTCCTGACCGCCGCCTGTCGCCAGCACGCGGACCTCGCCCCCGCTGCTGATCTCGGCCCGGAGGATGCCGGTGGCGTCCTCGTAGACGGGGTGGCCCCCCGGCCCCGCCGCGTCGGTGCGGGTCATCCGCACCACGTCCTCCCCGGGGCGGTCGGTGGCCGCGAAGACCACTTCGTAGGCTTCCGCCTGCCGGTCCTCGTGCGGGGCTTCAGTTTCGTGGCCTGTGCTCATGGCGGACCCTCCTGCCGTGGGCGTTCGCCCGGGGTGGCTGCCCCCCACCAGCCACGCTAAGCCTCACCCGCTCCTCTGTCCTCACCGGGCGGCGCGCCCGCCCCGGCGGGGGACGCCTGCGCGGCGGACGCCGCGGGCCCGGTCAGGGGACCGGCGAGGTAGGCCAGCAGTCCGGCGATCTCGCGGCCGGCCTCCGCCGGGTGGCGGAAGCGCGCCCCGGGGGCGATCGCGTAGCGGTTGCGCCGGCCGTCCCGGGTCCGTGTGAGATATCCGTCGGCCTCCAGGTCCGTGACGATCGTCTGCACGGTCCGTTCGGTGAGGTCGCAGATCGCCGCGAGGTCGCGCAGCCGGATCCCCGGGTCGCGCGCGATCGCGATCAGCACCCGGGCGTGGTTCGTCAGGAAGGTCCAGTGGTTCCGGCGGGAACCGGCGTGCTCGTTCTCCACGCAGACATCCTTGGACGACCACCCGAGAAAAGCAAATCCAGAAATGGATTTCCGGTATGACTTGACGTGTGTCCGTGGCCCCGGCAGGGTGCAGGTGAGCGGAAGCGGACTTCCGCATGACCCGAGCACGCACAACGCGCCGCAAGCACCCGTGCCCAAGGAGCGACGATGACCCCCACGGCCACAGCCGAGGCCAAGAGCCCGGCCGCGCCCGCCCCGACGGCGACCCCTGCCCCCACCGGCGGGGTCGGAGCCGTCCCTGCCCTCAGCGGGCTGCCGTACGTGCCCCGCCCGCGGGAAGTGCCGACCGGCGACGCCCGGCAGCTGACCCGGCTGTTCTTCGAACGGCTGCGGAGCCTCGAAGAGGGGACCCGCGAGTACCAGTACGTACGCAACACGCTCATCGAGATGAACATCTCACTCGTGCACTTCGTCGCCCGTCCCTTCCGTGACCGCCCCGGCGGCCCGGAGAACGAGGACGTCGTGCAGGTCGGCGTCATCGGCCTGATCAAGGCCATCGACCGCTACGACCCCGAGCGCAACACGCAGTTCGCCACGCTTGCCGTGCCGTACATCACCGGCGAGATCAAACGCCACTTCCGGGACACCACGTGGGCCGTACGGGTCCCGCGCCGGCTGCAGGAGCTGCGCGTGGAGCTGGCGAAGGCCACGGAGGCGCTGACCTCCGTGTCGGAGCACCCGCCCACCCCGGCGGAACTCGCCGCGCACCTGGGCCTGACCGAGGACGAGGTCCGCGAGGGCCTGGTCGCGGCCAACGGCTACTCCACCCAGTCCCTCGACGCGCCCCAGCAGCACACCGCCGGCAGCGCCCAGGCGCCCGCGGCCGGACAGGCCCCGCGCAGCCTCGCCGAGACCCTGGGCGACACCGACCCCGCCCTGGAGGCGGTCGAGGACCGGCACGCCCTGGCGCCCCTGCTCGCCGACCTGGACGAACGCTCCACCCGCATCCTCCAGCTGCGCTTCGGCGAGGAGCTGACGCAGGCGGAGATCGGCGCGGAGCTCGGCATCTCCCAGATGCAGGTCTCCCGCCTGCTCACCCGCACGCTGGGCAGCCTGCGTGAGGAACTGCTGCACGACTGAGTCGCCGGTCGCCCGGCGGCCCCGTCACCAGGTCGCGTACAGCGCCTGCGGCGAACGGTGGATCAGCGTGGGCCGCATCCGCGGTCGCGGACGGTCCTCGTCGAGCCGCAGCTCCGGCAGGCGGCGTACGAACAGGTCCAGCGTGAGCCGGAGTTGTTCGCGCGCCAGCTGGGAACCGGGGCAGCCGTGGGCTCCGTGCCCGTACGCGAGGTGGTGGCGGTTCCCGGGCCGGGTGATGTCGAACTCGGCGGGCCGCTCGTACCGCTCCTCGTCGCGGTTGGCCGAACCGTACGCCACCAGCACGGTTGCTCCCGCCGGGAGCTCCGTCCCGGCGATGGTCACCGGCCGGGTGGTCACCCGCCGGAAGGCCTGGACGGCGGTGTCGTGTCGGGCCGCCTCCTCCACCGCCGCCGGGACGAGCGACGGATCGGCGCGGAGCATCCGCCACTGCCGCCGGTCACCGAGCAGGTGCAGCAGCGTGGTGCCGATGAGGGCGCTCGTGGTGAGGAATCCGGCGATCAGCAGGTTCTGCAGACTCGTCACCAGTTCGTGGCGCTGTTCGAGCGTGAGCTCGGCGTCACCGGGGGCGAGGGCCGCCACCATGGTGGAACACATGTCGTCCCGGGGCTTCGCACGCCGGTCGCGGACGTACCCGTCCAGCAGGTGCTGGAGCGCCACCACGTCCTCGGCGGCAGCCGCCTGCGCCTCCGGCGACAGCGGCCGGAACAGCAGTTCCTCCGCCCGGTAGCCGCCGTGCACGGCGGCGGGCACGTCGGCCGGGTCCAGCCCGATCAGCCGCCCGACCACCATTGCGGGCAACCGCCGGGCGTAGGCCTCCACCAACTCCGCCGACCCGTCCGCCGCGAAGCCGTCCACCAGCTCGCTCGCGCAGGCGCGGGCGTACGGCACCAGCGCCGCCACCCGGGCGGCGGACAACCCCCGGTTCAGCGGGGCCCGGTGCCGCCGGTGGGCGGCGCCGTCCGAGGACACGACCGTCGGCCGGGGTCCGAAACCCCGGGGCAGGACGCCGAGCGCCGCCTCCGACAGCGCGACGTCGGGCAGCAGGGAGTTGGCCGAGGAGAAGTCCTCGGCGCGCAGCAGCACTTCCCGTACGTCCCGGTCGCGCGCCACCAGCCATGCGGCGAACTCGGGCACGTACGTGAGGCCTTCGGCCCGGCGGGCGCGGTCGTAGAGCGGGTACGGGTCCCGGTACAGCTCGTCACGCCGCGCCTGGTCGTCGTACGACGTCACGGGGCCTCCGGATCACGGTCGGGCCGGTCAGAGGTCACCGCCGCGGGCGACGACCTCCGGTGCGCTCGGTTCGGTCGGTGCGCCGGTCATCCTGCCCGAAGCCCGCCCGGGCCGGTAGGGCGCCCTGCCCCCCGTCAGGAACGCGCCGCGGCGAGGCGGTGCTCGTGGACGCGCAGGTGCAGGGCGGCGAGGTCCAGCAGCGGAGTGGACACCCCCAACGCGCGGGCGCGGACGGTGAGATCGGTCAGCACGTGGTCGGCCTCGGTCGGCGCCCCGGCCACGAGGTCGCGGTAGAGAGACGGGGTCAGGGGGGAACCGGAGGCCGTGACGGTCGAGGTAGTGAAGGCGCGTTCGGCCTCCGGCACCGGGTGGCCGGCGGCCTCGGCCACCGCCGCCGCCTCGGCGAGCAGGGACGCACCCAGTTCCGAGCCGCCCGGGACGGCGTTGACCTCACCGACCGTGCCGCGCATCAGACAGGTCAGGGCCACCAGAGTGGAGATGAAGACCCACTTGTGCCACATGGCCGCGACGATGTCGCCGGTCTCCGGCGAGTCGATGCCCGCGTCGGCCAAGACGGCACGGATCCGCTCCACGCGGGCCGAGGGGCGGGCGCCGATCTCGCCGGTCAGGACGACCGCGGGCGGGGCCATGCGCAGGATGTCGCCCTCCGCGCTCAGGGTGGTGACCACCTTCGCGACCCCGCCGAGGACGGCTCCGGCCCCGAGGCGCGCGGTGAGCGCGTCGAGGTGGGCGACCCCGTTGAGGAGGGGTACGACGGCGGTGTCCGGGCCGACGGCGGGCTCGATGTCCGCCAGCGCCGTGTGCAGGGCGGTCGCCTTCACCGAGAGCAGGACCAGGTCGTACGGCCCGCCCGGGGCGTCGGCCGTCACCAGGTTCGGCGTCAGGTGGAGCTTCTCGCCTTGGCCTTCGACGCGCAGTCCGCGCGCCCGGAGGGCCTTCGCGCGGGCCGGCCGGACCAGGAAGGTGACGTCCTGGCCCGCCGCGGCGAGCCGGGCGCCGAAGAAGCCGCCCACGGCGCCCGCGCCGACCGTGAGGATCCTCATGAGGAGTGCCTTTCGGCGGATCCGGCCAGGCCGGGTTCCGGACTGTCCGCGGGAAGCGGCCGGTCGTGTACGGGGGTCTGCGGGGAGCGCGGTCCGTACCGGGACACCGCGACCCCGGCGAGGCAGAGCAGGCCGCCGAGCAGGGACAGCCATGCGGGTACCTCGCCCAGGAAGGCCCAGCTCAGCAGGACGACGATGGCCGGTACGGCGTAGGTCGTCGCGCCCAGCTTGCCGGCGGGCATGCGCGCCAGGGCGTAGGTCCAGGTGGTGAAGGCCAGGGCGGTGGGCACCGCGCCCAGGTAGACCATGTTCAGGGTGGCCGACAGCGGCGCGTGCGGCAGTTCCGAGGCCAGCTGCCCCGCGAACGGCAGGCAGACCGCGGCGCCCGTCAGGCAGCTGAAGGCGGTGATCTGCAGGGGTGTCCCGTAGGAGAGCGCGGGCTTCTGCGCGACGACGCCCGACGCGTAGGCCACCGCCGCGAGCAGGCACAGTACGACGCCCAGCACCGAGGTCGAGCCGCCCTCGCCGGACGACATCGACAGGCCCACGACCACCGCTCCGGCGAAGGAGACGCCCATGCCCGCCAGCAGCCGCGGGGGCAGCGCCTCGCCGAGGAGGCGGGCCGCGAGGAGGGCCATGAGGATGGGCCCGGTGTTCACGAGCAGGGACGCCGTTCCCGCGTCGACCAGACGCTCACCCCAGTTCAGCGCGACCGTGTAGCCGCCGAACCAGACCAGGCCGGATACCAGGATTCCACGCCGGGCCCCGCGGGGTGGCAGCCCCTGGCGGCGGACGAGGAGCAGGACGGCGAGCACCAGTGAGGCGGCCAGCAATCGGCCGAGGGCCAGGGCCCCGGGGGAGTAGGCGGCGCCCGCGCTACGGATGGAGACGAAGGCGGAGGCCCAGGCGAACACCGTGAAGGAGACGGCGCCGATCGTGAGCACGTGGGGCGGGATTCGACCCGAGCGGAACGTCATACATGCACCCTACGACCGCAACATTTCGCTGTCGACCGAAATATTAATCCGGGTCCTTATGTAGGTCAGCTCCACGCGTCCGGAGTGAGCCCGAGCAGATCATCGAAGGCCTGCTCCCCGGCCCGGGTCACGTCCAGGGCCCGCCCGCCGCCGGCCGGGCGCACCACCCATTCCTCGCCCAACGCGTGCGCGCACAGCCGCGCCCCGGTGATGCCGCCGAGGTGGCGGCGCCGCTCGGTCCAGTCCAGGCAGGAGCTCGCCAGCGGCCTGCGCCCCTCGTGGGCGAGGTCGATGCCCGCCTGCGCGCACCAGGACCGGCCGTCGTCCGTCAGCTCGAAGACGCCCTCCGTGCGCAGCAGTCCGCGCCGCTCCATCGCGTCGGTCACCGCCATGCCGAACCGCCCGGCGAAGTGGTCGTAGCAGGTTCGGGCGCGGGCCAGCGGGTCCGGTGCGGCGACCACGGGGACCGCGTGGGCCGCGTCCCGGTCCGGGATCGCGTACGAGGCGAGCTGGTCGACGAGGCGGGCGGTCGCGGCGTCCGCGATGCGCACGTAGCTGTGGCGGCCCTGCCGTTCGGTCACGCAGATGCCCGCGTCGAGCAGCCGGGACAGATGGCCGCTGACGGTGGACGGCGCGACCGCGGTCATCCGGGCCAGCTCGCCCGCGGTCCAGGCCCGCCCCTCCAGCAGCGTCATGCAGATGGCGGCCCGCGTCTCGTCGGCCAGGGCCGAGGCGAAGGCGGCGAGACGGGCGGCGGGCGCCGGCTCGTCCGCCTGTGTGCCGGCATGCGAGGGGTTCATACGTCCAGGATGCCCCATGGTTTCGGCAGACACCGAATGATCTGCTGCGTGGGGCCTACGAGGGCAGCTGCGTGAGGGGCCGGTGGAGGCCCTCTGTCGTGAGCTTGCTTCCCACGCCACACTGATCGCGTCGGGGCAGGGCGCCCCGTCACGAGGAGGGTGGTGGGGAGTTGTCGGGTGGATCCGCGGAGCAGCCCGCTCCGGTCGTGCGCCCCGCGGTCTGGGAGACGTACGGACCGGCCGATCTCAGTGCCGTGCCGGTGTTCGCCGGCGGGTTCATCAACTTCGGCTTCTGGCAGTCCGTCGATCTCGAACGGCCGCTGTCGCAGGGTGACCGGATCCGGAGCGAGCAGGACCTCTACCGGCACGTGCTCGACGCGGCCGCCCCCGCGGGCGGCCGGGCCGTGGAGATCGGCTGCGGTCTCGGCCTCGGCTGCGCCCTCGCCCTCGACGAGTACGGGCCCGCCGCGATGACCGGGGTGGACATCCACCCCCAGCAGCTCCAGCGGGCCCGCGAGGCGAACTCCGCGCACCTCGAAGCGCAGCCGCACCGGCTGCGCTTCGTCCTCGGGGCGGCGGAGAGCCTGCCGCTCGGCGAGGCGGAATTCGACTCCCTCTTCAGCGTCGAGGCGGCCCAGCACTTCCCGGACCTGTCCGCGTTCGCCCGGGAGGCGGCGCGGGTCCTGCGCCCCGGCGGGCGGGTGGCGGTCGCCAGCTTCTTCACCGTCGACGGCGCACCCTCGCACGCGGAGCGGCTCGCGGGGCTCCTCGACTCGTTCGCCAACGGCCTGGACATCGCCCGCCCCGTATCCCGCCTCGCCGACGCGCTCGGGGAGGCCGGCTTCGTCGATGTCGAGGTCGCCTCGATCGGAGCGCAGGTCTGGCCCGGCTGGGACCGCTGGCTCGCCCGCCTCTGGAAGCCCGGCACCTGGCCCCGGAACTTCCTGGCCGCCTGGGAGCAGCAGATCCTGGACTACTACCTGGTCACGGCCACCCGCCCGTAGTTTCCCGCCGTTTCGGATGCGGGGTCACGTGTGCGGCGTGAGCGGCGGCGTAATTCGTTCGCCGTCTCCTTCCGGCCGCCCGTAGCATCCGCCCGTGACCGAGAACGAGTTGGACGACGCGCCCCTGACGACCGACCGCGTGCTGTGCTGGCGGGGCCGGACGGTCGGCTTCGCACCGCTCGACGCCGAGGACGCCGAGCTGATGCACGCCTGGCGGTCCGACCCCGTGGCCGCGTTCGAGATCGGCTTCTGGCCGCGCTCCCTGACCTCGCTCCGTGAGCGCCTGGAGCGGGACCGGGACGAACACGACCGGGACGACTTCCTGATCCTGCTCCCGGACGGCACGCCGATCGGCCACATCGCCCTGGTCGACCAGGACATGGTCGACGGCACGGCGGAGATCCATCTGGTGATGGACCCGCAGTACCGGGGCCGGAGCCTCGGGGCCGATGCCGTGGACGCACTGGCCGATCTCGCCTTCGGCGAACTGCCCATGCAGCGCGTCCAGGCCGTCACCCACACCGGCAACACGGCCGCGCTGAGCGTCCTGGCCAAAGCGGGGTTCGTCCAGGAGGGAGTGCGGCGCTCGGCCTGTCTGCACCGGGGGCGCCGCCTCGACGTCGCCGTCCTCTCCCTGCTCCGTGCGGAGTGGGAGGCGCTGGCGCGCCCGCGGTCCTGGGAGCTCTGACCGACTTCGCCCCGCCCGGCAGGGGCGTGGTTTGATGACCGCGCCGGGCGGGACCGCCTCCGGGCGCCGACCCGCAACGGGCGGCAGTGCACAGCGGCATGACGGAGGACCGGGCGTGGTACGTGAGCAGGGACGGCGGCGCAGGCCGCTGCTGATCGGCGGCGCGGCGGTGGCGGCGGCCGGACTGGCCTTCGGCCTGTACTGGTTCGAGCCGTGGAAGCTGTGGGTGGAGGAGTCGGTCCACGAGGCCGCCCCGTCCGTCTCGGCCGCCCCGAACCCCGCCGCGTCGGCGAACCCGCCCGCGGCGCCGCGCACGGTGGCCGAAGGCAGCCTGATCAGCCACGAGCACGCCACCACCGGCACCGTCAAGCTCCTCCGCCTCGCCGACGGCTCCCACGTCCTGCGCGTGGAGAACCTGGACACGAGCAACGGCCCCGCCCTGAAGGTCTGGCTGACCGACGCGCCCGTCATCGAGGGCGTCGACGGCTGGCACGTCTTCGATGACGGCAAGCACGTCAGCCTCGGCGCCCTCAAGGGCAACAAGGGCGACCAGAATTACCCCGTGCCGACCGGGGTGAACCTGGCCGACTACACCAGCCTCGCCATCTGGTGCGACCGCTTCGACGTCTCCTTCGGCGCGGCCACCCTCAAGCCGGTCTAGTTCACGTCCGGCTCGCGCGGACCGAGGTGGTCGCGCTGGATGCGGTGGGCGAGGGCGCGCCGTACGGACGCCGACGCGGTGGCGGGGGCGGTGGTGGCGGTGGTGGCCTTCGGCGGGACGTCGAGGCCGCGGCTGATCTCGTCGTACGCGCTCCGGTAGCCGGCGGGCAGTTCCGCCCGGTGCAGCCTCAGGTCCTCTTCGACCAGGCGGCGCAGCGCGTCGACGTTCCCGGGCGTGAAGCGCTTCCGCCCCCGGGCGATGGCGTCGACGTGCCGGGCGCATCGGGCCGTCTCGCCGAAGGTCTCGGAGATCTCCTCCGCGAGGCCCCACAGACGCCCTTCGAGCCAGGGCGCGTCGTACTGGTCGAGGGCGAGCCCCATCGGCGCCGGCGGCCCCTCCGTCCTGTGCTTCGCGGCCTGCTTGGACACGGCGGGCTGGCTCATGTCGGCGAGCCGGGCGATCCGGTCCTGGGTCCAGCCCCATCCGGCCAGCACCCCGATCATCTCGGTGCGCAGCTGCCGCATCTCCTCTCCGGCGCGGATGACCTCGTTCATGCCGGCGAACATCCGCCCGGCCTGCTCCTCGGTCAGTGCCCCGGGGCGGTGGTGCGTGTCCTCTTCCCCTGTCATGCCTCGGTTATACACCCGTGCGCCGCGTCGCCATAATCAGGTTGTACAACCTGGTTATGGCTGGCAGGATCCGGAGCATGCCCACCTTCTCCGCGCCCGACGGAACCCGGCTCGCCTACCGCGTGACCGGCGACGGCGAACCACTCGTCTGCCTTCCGGGGGGTCCCTCGGACTCCCGCTACCTCGGCGACCTCGGTGGCCTGTCCGCGCACCGCCGACTCATCACCCTGGACCTTCGCGGCACCGGCCGGTCCGCGGTACCCGAGGACCCCGCCTCCTACCGCTGCGACCGCCTGGTCGGCGACGTCGAGGCGCTACGCGCACACCTCGGGCTCTCCCGGATCGACCTGCTGGCCCACTCCGGCGGCGCGAACCTCGCGGCGCAGTACGCCGCCCGACACCCGGAGAAGGTCGCCAGGCTCGCCCTGATCGGCCCCGGCGCCCGGGCCGTGGGCATCGCCGTCACCGGGGAGACGCGCCGCGAACTCGCGCTGCTCCGGAGCGACGAGCCGTGGTTCCCGGCCGCCTTCGCCGCTCTGGAGGCGATAGCCCAGGGCACCGGAAGCGACTGGGAGGCCGTCGCGCCCTTCTTCTGCGGCCGGTGGGACGCCGCGGCGCGGCAGCACCACGCGGCCGGCCGGCCCGCCAACGGCGAGGCCGTCGCCCTCTTCGCCGCCGAGGGCGCCTTCGACCCGGAGAGCACCCGCGCCGCGCTCGCGGCCTTCGAGGCCCCCGTACTGCTGGTCGTCGGCGAGTTCGACCTGAACAGTCCACCCCGGACGGTGACCGAGTTCGCGGAGCTGTTCCCCGGCGCCACCCTCGTCGTGCAGCCCGGAGCGGGCCACTACCCCTGGCTCGACGACGCCGACCGCTTCGTGGCGACGACCACGGCATTCCTGAACCGGTGACCCGCCCCGCCTCGGGGCCGGGTCAGGGCCAGTGGGGGTGGTGGCGGTCGATGACGTAGTGGTGGTCGTGGCGCCAGCCGGTGCCGGACGGGTGGGCGTCGGCCAGGTGCGGGTGGCCGGGCGGCAGGTCCGGGTGGACGTGTTCCAGGCGGTACGGGTCACGGGCGGGCCAGGTCGCGGCCGCGGCCGCGGTGGACCCGAGGGCGACGGCCCCGAGGACCACGGCGGTCAGCGGCAGGCCCGCCCCCGCGCCGAGCCACCCGGCCAGCGGGTAGGTGAGCAGCCAGCAGCCGTGGGAGAGGGAGAACCGGGCGGCGAAGGCGGCGGGCAGGTCCGCGTCGGCGGTGGAGCGGCGGACCAGGCGGCCCGCCGGGGTCAGGACCGCGGAGCAGGCGGCGCCGAGCGCGGCCCAGACCACGAGGAGCGCGAGCCAGGACCAGGAGCCCGGGGCGGTCGAGGTGACGGCCGCCGCGGCGGCCAGGAGCGCCGGGAGGGCGAAGGCGGCGCGGAGCATCACCGTACGGTCGGTGGCGCGTTGCAGGAGGCGCGGCAGGACCAGCGCGGTCAGGATCGATCCGGCGCCGTACGCGCCCAGGGCGAGCGAGACGGCGCCCGCCGGGCGCCCGAAGTGGCCGCGGACCAGGCTCACGGTGCCGACGAAGACGAGGGCTCCGGCGGCCGCGACGGCCAGGTCGAGGGCGAGCAGGGCGCGCAGTCGGGGAGTGGCCCGGAAGAGGCGGATGCCGAAACCGGCCCGGGTGCGGACGCCGCCGGTCCGTTCGACCGGAGCCGGCCGGGGGAGCGCGGTGGCGACGACGAGCGCGGCCGAGCCGAGGAAGCCGAGGACGGTGCCGGCGAACAGCCAGCCGTAGGAGACCAGGGTCAGCAGGGCCGCGGCCAGTACCGGACTGAAGAGGCTCTCCAGGTCGTAGGCGAGCCGGGTCATCGACAGGGCCCGGGTGTAGTCGCGTTCGGCGGGCAGGACCTCGGGGACGGTGGCCTGGAAGGTCGGGGTGAAGGCCGCCGACGCCGCCTGGAGCAGGAAGATCAGCAGGTGGATCTGCCAGACCTCGGTGACGAACGGAAGGGCCGAGGCCGCGCCGGCGCGGGTGAGGTCCGTCGTCGCCATGAAGGTGCGGCGGGGGATCCGGCCGGCGACCGCTCCGATCAGCGGGGCGATGCCGACGTACGCGATCATCTTGATCGCCAGCGCGGTACCGAGGACCGCCGAGGCGTCGGAGCCCGCGAGGTCGTAGGCGAGCAGGCTCAGCGCGACCGTGGCGAGACCGGTCCCGACCAGGGCGATGACCTGGGCGGTGAACAGGCGGCGATAGGTGCCGTTGCGCAGTACGGACAGCACGGGCGGCCCCGTCCGGTCGGCGGGTCGATGACTCCACGTCAGCGTAGCCAACATGTGCGTACCTGTGCACCTATTGGCCGCCTTACGGGCAGGAGCCCGGCCGCTCGCCGTGGTCAGTCGTGCGGGGGCAGCGAACCGAGCTGGTGGTCGGCGGCGTTCAGGGCCTCGTCGACCAGCCGCCGCAGATGCCCGTGACGCACGGCGTACACGACCCGGCGGCCGTCCTTGCGGGTGGTGACCAGCCCGGCGAGGCGGAGTTTGGCGAGGTGCTGGCTGACCGAGGGCCGGGCCGCCCCGCACGCCTCGGTGAGCGTGGTGACATCGGCCTCGCCCCGGGCGAGCCGCTCCATCAGCGCCAGCCGGGTGCGGTCCGCGAGCAGCGCCAGAACGGACGCGGCGACCTCCAGCCGGTCACCCCGTTCCTGCGGGACCTGTGCACCTGCCAGATCCGTGCCCGCGCTCATGCGCACATCGTAGGGGGCCGCGGCGCAATGCCACGGGCCCCGCCGCCCCCGGCAGGGGTGACGGGGCCCGTTGTGCGGGCGGTGCGGTGGATCAGCCGACCGCGGGCGCCGGCTGCCGGCCCGTCGCCTCCGCGCCGTCGGCGCGCGCAGCCAGCAGCCGCTGGGCCAGGACGCCGAAGACGATGGCGAACACCGCCCACAGGACCAACTGGACGGCCAGCGAGGCGACCCGGAACTCCCACAGCAGGGCGGCCGGGAAACCGGGCTGGACCGCATCGCTGTTGTCCGGCAGGAACACGAACGCCAGGGCCGCGGCGACGACGAAGGCGCCGCCCGCGGCCAGCGTCGCGTTCCAGTTGCCCAGGCGCGGTGCCAGCCGTCGCCCGAGGATGATCGCGCCGATGCCGAGCAGCACGCTCAGCAGGATCATCAGGAAGAACAGCGTGGTGCGCTGTCCGATCGTGTCCGGATTGCCCACCGCCGGCGGGGTGGCCGGGTACTTGAGGAACGGCACCAGGTAGACGGTCGCGAAGGCACCGGCCGCGGTGAGCGCCGCCGTGGCCCGCGGGCTGAACCCGCCGACGCGGCCGAGCGCGAACGAGAACGCGAGCGAGGCGATACCGCCCAGCGCGACCCCGTAGACCAGGACGCCCGTCGCCAGGCCGAAGGTGGACTGCACCGGCCGGCTGACCAGTTCCTCCTCCTCTTGCGCGGCTTCGGCCGGCGCGGCGTCGCCGCCGCCGTGCCCGGCGTGGGCGCTCGGGGCACCCGCCGCGTCCTGGGCGGCCTGGGCCTCCTCCACGGCGATGGAACCCCGGACCGGGGGCTCACCCACCACGTAGGCGACGGCGAAGGCGAACAGCCCGGCGATCAGGCCCGCGAGCATGCCGCGGACCAGTAGGCCTCTGACAGTTGAGGCGTGCATGTGCGTGGCCTCTCAGTGGCAGGGGAAGCCGAGCAGGTGACGACCGTCGTGGACCCACTCGTGCACTCCCTCACCGGCGAACACGGCCGTGGCGCCCTGCTCGGCGCCGACGAAGTACAGGGCGACGAGCATCAGGAGACCGACGAAGAGCGCCCAGGGCAGCACCGCGCGGACAGGCAGCGGAGCCGACAGGGAGCCGGCGGGGGTGGATACGGCAGCGGAAGCGACAGCCTCGGCCATGATGGAACCTCCTCGGGGAACACGCGTCCCATACGGTGGTGCAGGACGACGGTCCTCGGGTCTGACTCGCCGCGGCGCCCCCCGAAGGGGTGTCACCGCAGCACACAGTGGCGCGACCATGCCGGATTCACACCGGGCTTCCGTCTCGCCGTCGTCGCTATGTGCAAATGTCGCGGTGACGCTACCGTGTGGCGGGCCTGCGGCCAAGTGCGTGAGTCCCTGATCACACGCGGGTACGGGCAGGATCACGCCCCGAGCCCGGTCCGGGCACCGCAGTGTCCACGGAGTGGTACGGAAAAGACTGCTAGAATCCCGGTGTTGGCCTTCGGCGTGCGTGCCCCGTGTACGCGTCCGGAGGCTTTTTTCATGCCTTCTTCCCTTCCTTCCTCTCCGTCCGCTCCTTCCCCTTCTTCCTCGAAGCCGGCCCCCGCGCCCGCCACCGGCTACCGAGACCTGCTCCGCAACCGGGAGTTCACCGGTCTCTACGCCGGCTTCACCCTGACCGTCGCCGCGAGCACCCTGTCGGGCTTCGCCCTCGGCACCCTCGTCGACCAGCAGACCCGTTCCCCGTTCCTGACGGCCGTGAGCATGTACGGCGCCACGTTCGCCACCGTGCTGGGCGCGCTGACACTGATGTCGGTCGCGGACGGGAACCGGCCGCGCCGGACCGTCGTCGCGCTCCAGTCCGCCTCGCTGATCGGCGTCTGCGCCCAGGCCGTTCCCGGGCTGCCGCTGGTCGTCCGGTTCGCGCTGCTGCTGATGCTGGGCTTCTTCCAGTCCCTGGGGACCGGCACCCGATTGGGGCTGCTCGCCGAGATCGTGCCGAACTCCGCCTACGCGCCGGCGCGTTCGCTCATGAACATCACCTCGGGAGGCACGGCGATCCTCGGCTACGCCCTCGGCGCCGTACTGCTGTCGTACCTGAGCCCCTACGGGGTCTTCCTCGTCGCCGCCGCCCTGACCGCCCTCGGCCTCGTCGTGGTGGCGGCCACCGTCCGCGAACGCTCGGTCCGGCTCACCCGCCGCCCCGGACTGCGTCAGACCTGGACGACGAACACCGAGTTGTTCTCCCACCCCGCCCGGCGGGCGCTGCTGCTCAACCTGTGGGTCCCCAACGGTCTGATCGTCGGCTGCGAAGCCCTGTTCATCTCCTACGCCCCCGGCCAGGCCGGCACCCTGCTGGCCGCCGGATCGGCCGGCATGCTCCTCGGGGACCTGGCCGTCGGCCGGCTGCTGACCGCCGGGCAGCGCCACCGCCACGCCTTCGCCCTGCGGCTGCTGCTCGCCGTTCCCTTCCTGCTGTTCGCGTTCCACCCGCCCCTCCCGGTCGTCGCGGCCGCGGTGTTCCTCGCCAGTGCCGGGTTCGCGGCGACCCTGCCCCTCCAGGAGCAGCTCCTGGACCTGACCCCCGACCCGGTGCGCGGCCAGGTGCAGGGAGTCGAGTCGGCCGGCCGGATGACCTGGCAGGGCCTCGGCGCCGCGCTCGCCGGCGGCCTGGCCCAGTGCCTCGCCCCGGGCGCCGCCATCGCGGTCGTCGCCGCGGTCTCCGTCGCCGTCACCGTCCTCACCCGGCCGTACGTCGTCCGCGCGGGCGGCCGGTGAGGCACCGGGCCCCAGTCGGTGTATTCGTGCACATGTTCGGTTCGTGGGGTTAGGCTGGGAGCATGCACGCAGTCCAGGGACTTCAGGGCTCCCTCTTCGACCAGGGTGACGAGATCCGGCTCGGCCCCTTGGGCGGCCTACGGCGCACCGAGCTCGGCGCCGGGGCCTGGGTCGACCACCTGCCCGGCTGGCTGAGCGGCGCCGACGCGCTCTTCGAGCGGCTGGCCGCCGACGTGCCCTGGCGCGGCGAGCGGCGGCAGATGTACGAGCGCGAGGTGGAGGTGCCCCGGCTGCTCGCCTTCTACGGGGAGGGCGAGGTCCTGCCGCACCCCTCGCTCACCGAGGCCCGCGAGGCGCTCACCCGTCACTACGCCGCCGAGCTCGGCGAACCCTTCGCCACCGCCGGCCTGTGCCTCTACCGCGACGGCCGGGACAGCGTCGCCTGGCACGGGGACCGAACGGGCCGCTCCTCGACCGAGGACACCATGGTCGCGATCGTCTCCGTCGGCGACCCGCGCGATCTCGCCTTCCGTCCCCGCGACGGCGGAGCCACCCTGCTGCGGCTGCCCCTGGGCCACGGCGACCTCGTCGTCATGGGCGGCTCCTGCCAGCGCACCATGGAGCACGCGGTGCCCAAGTCGGTCCGGGCGGTCGGGCCCCGCATCAGCGTCCAGTTCCGGCCCCGGGGCGTCCGCTGACCGCCCGCTCCGTGCCCGGTCGGCGGGGTTGCGGCCCCACCGGGCGCCGTCCAGGCTGAGCCCGTACGCCGTCGCCCCGTACCGCCAGGGCAGCTACCCGACGGCGTCCGGCTCCTTCGCCGCGCGGGCGGCCCGGCCGACCCCGGCGGCCCCGGCCGCCGCGTGCAGTGAGCGCAGCGCCAGCAGCAGCACGCCGATGTCGTCCAGGTACACCGGGTCCGGGATCAGGTCCACGGGCGAGAGGGTGTAGATCACGGCGACCCAGAACAGGGCCTTGTCGCGCAGCGGGATCCCCGCGTCGACCAGCAGTCGCCGCGCCTTGAAGACCCGTACGAGCAGCACGGCCGCGGCGATCGCGAGCCCCACCGCGATGACCGTGAGCAAGGTGAGCCAGGCCTTTCCGTCCATGGCGCCCCTATACCCCGAAACCGTCACTCGCTACCCGACCGCCGGCCGGATCCGCTCAGGCGCCCTGCTCGCGCAGCCGGCGGCCGACCTCGCCCAGCCCGTCGGCGAGCGCGTCGAGCTGTCCGGGGGTCAGGACGTCGACGAGGACCTCCCGGACCGTCGCCACGTGTCCCGGTGCGGCCTGTTCCAGCTTGGCGCTGCCGGCGTCGGTGAGGACGGCGAAGACGCCGCGCACGTCGGAGGGGCAGCTGCGGCGGCGGACCAGTCCGGCCTTCTCCATCTGGGTGACCTGGTAGGTGAGCCCGCTCTTGGAGTTGATCAGGCCGTTGGCGAGCTCGGTCATCCGCAGCTCGCGCCCGGGCGCCGCGGCGAGCCGTACGAGGATCTCGTACTGGGGGTGCGAGAGCCCGGCCTCGTCCTTGAGCTGTTGGTCGAGACGGCGGTTCACCAGGGCCGATGCGGCCAGGAAGCCGCTCCAAGCCCGCATCTCGCGGTCGTCCAGCCATCTCGGTTCTGCCATGCCTCCAGCCTACACGGGTTGTTCCAATTTGAATCAATGGTTAGGGTCGACCCCCAGCGGTTCGAATTTGAATAACTTCCTGCCGGCTCCCACCCGGCCGCCCGACCGTAAGGACCCCCCATGCACAGCCCCTCCGTCACCACGACGAAGCCGCAGGCCGCCACACCGGCCGTACACCCCCAAGCCGCCGCCGTCTCCACCCCCGGCCACGACACCGGCCTGCTGCTCCTGCGCCTCGTCCTCGGCCTGACGATGGCCGCGCACGGCACGCAGAAGCTCTTCGGCTGGTTCGAGGGCGGCGGCATCAGCGGCACCGGCCAGTTCTTCACCGCCAGCGGATACCCCGCCGGTGACGCCATGGCCGTCCTCGCCGGGCTGACCGAGACCCTGGGCGGCCTCGGCCTGGCCCTCGGCCTGCTCACCCCGCTCGCCGGCGCCGCGATCGTCGGCACCCTCATCAACGCCATCGCCGTCCACGGCGCCGGCGCCTTCTTCGCCCCCAAGGGCATCGAGTACGAACTGCTGCTGACCGCGGGCGCCGCCGCCCTCGCCCTCACCGGCCCCGGCCGCTACGCCGTCGACCGCTTCCTGCCCGTCCTGCGCAGCCACCGCCTGGCCCACGGCGCCCTCGCCGTCGTCGTCGGCGTGGTCCTCGCCGCGGTGCTGCTCCTCGTGCGCGACTAGAAGCGCGAGGGGATCGTTCCCCCAGAGCCTGACGTAGCGCGCGCGGAGGTGTCCGGGGCCCGAGCTGATTGGCCCCGGGCATTCGCGGGAAGAGCGCACCAATGACACAACCCATCGAAGACTACGCACTCATCGGCGACCTGATGGCCAGCGGGCTGGTCGGCCGTGACGGGTCCATCGACTGGCTGTGCCTGCCCCGCTTCGACTCGGCCGCCTGCTTCGCCAAGCTCCTCGGCGACGAGGAGAACGGCCACTGGCGCATCGCCCCCGTCGACGCCGAAGTCGGCGAACCGTGCACCCGCCGGGCCTACGTCGACGGCACGCTCGTCCTGGAGTCGTACTGGGTGACCGACACCGGCACCGTCAAGGTCATCGACTTCATGCCGCAGCGCGACCGGGCCCCCGACGTGGTCCGCATCGTCGAGGGCGTCAGCGGCACCGTGCGCATGCACAGCACCCTGCGCTTGCGCTTCGACTACGGGAACGTCGTCCCCTGGGTGCGCCGGGTCGAGGAGGACCGGGTCGCCATCGCCGGACCGGACGCCGTCTGGTTCCGCAGCAACCCCCCGGTCCGCACCTGGGGCGAGGCCAACAGCACCCGCTCCCAGTTCCCGGTCTCCGCCGGCCGGCGCGTGGCCTTCGTCCTCACCTGGCACCCCTCGCACGAACCGTGCCCCGATCCCTGCGACCCCTTCGACGGTCTGGAGCAGAGCCTCGCGGACTGGCGCGAGTGGAGCTCGCAGTGCCGCTACGAGGGCCCCTACAAGGAGGCCGTGAACCGCTCGCTGATCACCCTCAAGGCCCTCACCTACGCGCCGACCGGCGGCATCGTCGCCGCCTCCACCACCTCCCTCCCCGAGGAACTCGGCGGCGTCCGCAACTGGGACTACCGCTACTGCTGGCTGCGCGACTCCACCCTCACCCTCGGCTCCCTCCTCGCCACCGGCTACCTCGACGAGGCCCGTGCCTGGCGCACGTGGCTGCTGCGCGCGGCCGCCGGTGACCCCGCCGACCTGCAGATCATGTACGGGATCGCCGGCGAGCGGCGGATCCCCGAGAGCGAACTGCCGTGGCTGAGCGGCTACGCCTCCTCCGCCCCGGTCCGGGTCGGCAACGCGGCCGTGGACCAGCTCCAACTGGACGTGTACGGGGAGGTCATCGACTCCCTCCACGTGGCCAGGTCCGCCGGACTGCCCTCCGAGCACCACGCCTGGCGGATCCAGCTCGCGCTCCTCGACTTCCTGGAGCGCAACTGGCAGCGGCCGGACGAGGGCCTGTGGGAAGTCCGCGGCCCGCGCCGCCACTTCGTCCACTCCAAGGTGATGGCGTGGGTCGCCGCCGACCGGGCCGTACAGGCGCTGGAGCGCGATCCGTCGATGCCCGGCGACGTGGAACGCTGGCGCGCCATGCGGGACGCGGTGCACCTCGACGTGTGCACCAAGGGCTACGACCCCGTGCGGGGCACCTTCACCCAGTACTACGGCTCCACTGAGCTCGACGCGGCGACCCTGCTCATCCCCAGGACCGGATTCCTCCCGCCCGACGACCCGCGGGTCGTCGGCACGGTCGACGCCGTGCGCGCGGAGCTGGGCCGCAGCGGACTGGTCCGCCGCTACACCACCGAGGGTCCCGCCGTCGACGGACTGCCCGGCGGCGAAGGCGCCTTCCTGGCCTGCTCGTTCTGGCTGGCCGACGCCCTGTACATGACGGGCCGGGAGGAGGAGGCCCGCGCCCTCTTCGAGCGGCTGCTGGCCGTACGCAACGACGTGGGGCTGCTCGCGGAGGAGTACGACCCCCTCACCGGCCGCCAACTCGGCAACTTTCCGCAGGCGTTCAGCCACGTCGGGTTGGTGAACACCGCGCTGATCCTGGCGGGCGGCACGGACGGGTCGATGGACGGGTCCACGGGCCGGCCGACGAACGCCGGCTGACGGGTCTGCGGTCCTACGTGTCCTCGCCCCTGCGGGACGCCAGCAGCAGGGCGATGTCGTCCGGCCGGTCGGCGCTGCCGCCCGCCTCGCCGACCAGCCGGTCGGCGGTCTCGGTCAGCGGGGACGGCCGGGCCGCCGCCAGGGCCAACCGCAGCCGCTCCACCCCGTCGTCGATGTCCATGCCCGGCATCTCCACCAGCCCGTCCGTGTAGAGGGCGAGCACCGCGCCCGTCTCCAGCCGCAGTTCCGTGACCGGGTACGAGGCGTCCGGGTCGACGCCGAGCACCACCCCGCCCGCCAGGTCCAGCACCTCGGTCCGGCCGTCGGAGTGGCGCAGCAACGGCTGGGGGTGACCGGCCCGGACGGCCCGCACGGCGCCGGACGCCGGGTCGAGCAGCACGTAGCAGCAGCTGGCGAACTGTCCCGGATCCAGGTCGATGAGCAGCTGGTTGGTGCCCCTCATCACCTGTTCCGGCGTACTGCCGCTGAGTGCGAAGGCCCGTACGGCGCTGCGGAGCTGCCCCATGGTCGCCGCAGCCGCCACCCCGTGGCCCTGGACGTCCCCGATGACGAGGGCCAGCAGGCCGCGCCCCGTCTCGATGACGTCGTACCAGTCGCCGCCGACGTCCATGCCCGCGGTGCCCGCGAGATAGCGGCCGACCGTGTCCACGTTCTCGCGCACCGGCAGCCGGTGCGGCAGCAGGGCCGACTGGAGCCCGCGCGCCAGCGCCGCCTCGCTGTCGTAGCGCCGGGCCCGCGCCAGGGCCTGTGCGATCAGGCCGGCCAGCGCCGTGAGCACCGTACGCTCCTCCGAGCTGAAGCCGCGGGGCGAGTCGAAGCCCAGGATGCACGAGCCGACCGGACGGCCCGAGGCGATCAGCGGCAGGAAGGCTCGGGCACCGACGTCGGCGTCGAGCGGAATGCCGGGATAGGCGGCGGCGAGGTGCTCCATCGACTCGAAGAACATCGGCCGGCCCGTGGTCAGCGTCTCCACGCCCGGCAGCCGCACGTCGAGCGAGACCCCGTCGAACCGGTTGAGGAAGCCCTGCGGGAAACCGGTCTCCCAGGCGAGGTACAGGTGCCGCTCGTCGAGCAGGTAGATCGCCAGCTGGCGGCCGCCGAAGGCCGGCAGCAGTTCCTCGGTGACCACCGCCGACACCTGCCGGGCCGTGACCGCCTCCGACAGCGCGATGGCGAGGGCCACCGGCCGGTACAGCGCGGAGGCCTGGTCGACGGGCGGAGCCAGGCCCGCAGCGGGCTGGACCACCGACGTGGGCGCGTAGGCGGGCTTCTCGGCGCGGCCGATCGTCAGGGTCACGCCGTCGGGGGCGGGGTCCAGGCCCACCGACAGCCATTCCCCGGGCGGGTGGCGGCCGCGCCGGGCCGGGAAGTGCGCCGGCTCGCCGGACATGAAGACAGCCCGGAAATGGTCGTCGTAGGCGTGGTGCCCCAGCCACGGCAGAGCCTCCCACAGCACCTTCCCGTACAGCTGCGGGCCGGCGAGGCCGAGCAGTTCCTCGGCCGCCGTGTTGACGAAACCGATCCGGCCCTGCCGGTCCAGCGAGAGGACCGCCAGCGCGAGCCGGTCGACTGCCGCGCGCGCGCCCGTGGAACCGGTGTCGGGCGGCGGCGTCGGCACCGCCACGGGGTCGCCCTCCCACGCCACCGGGGCCCCGGCCGCCGCGAGCTCCGCGAGCTCCTGGGCCAGCCGGTCCGCGGCCTCCCGCAACCGTTCCCGGTCGGCGGCCCCGACCGGGACGCCGGGGGTCGCCGGGCGCAGCACCAGGAGCACGCCGAACCGCTGCGTCCCGGCGGTCACCGGCTCGTACAGCGAGGCGAAGGGGAACGGCAGGCTGGCCACCATCTGCGGGAAGCGGCCCACGGCCGACTCCGCGTCGGCCAGGTGCACGGCCTGCCCGGTGCGGTAGACCTCGGCGGGCGGGTACGGGCGGTTCACCAGGATCCGCCACCACGGGCGGAACAGCGGCAGCGGCAGGCCCATGAACACCGCCAGCAGCAGGAGCCCGGCGGTGGGCGAGCGCAGGTACACCCCGCCCGCGTACCCGCCCACGGCCTGCACGGCGCTCACGGTCGCCCGGGCGAGTGCCTGAGTCGTGGCATCAGGGGCCGGGACGCCGCCGCTGTCCGCTCTCGCGATCACACAGTCAGGATGCGCCCTCGGCGGCGGCAACTGCATCCCGGCCGCGCCCGCGCCGCCCCGCCCGGTACCAGGTCACCACCGCGGCAGACGCGCACAACAGCACCACGGCCACCGTGCGCAGCGCTGCCCCCATCGCGTCGGTGAAGGCGACGACCTGAGCCGGATCCTGCGGGTTCCCGTGGAAGCGCGACGCCAGCACGGTGCCGACCACCGCCACGCCGAGGGCGGCGCCGATCTCCCGGGCCGCCGTGTTCAGCCCGGAGCCGAGCCCGGCCTGGTGGGAGGGCAGCTCGGCGACCACCGTCAGCGTCAGCGAGGGCGCGGCCAGGCCCGTTCCCACGGACAGCACCAGCAGGTAGAGCGCGTACAGGGCGTACGGGGTGCCCGCGTCGGCGGTGGAGACCAGCAGCAGCCCCGCCCCGATCAGGCCGAGCCCGGCGCCGACCGGCAGCCGCGGCCCGACGCGCTCCTGGAGCCGGGCGCCGAACCGGGGCACCAGCGCCATGCCGACGGTGAGTGGGACGATCGCGAAGCCGGTCCGGGCGGGGGAGAAGCCCTTCGCGTACTGGAGGTACTGGGCATTGACGAAGAACAGGGCGAAGAGCCCGAAGAAGGCGGCGCCGATGCCGAGCGTCCCGGCGCGCAGCCTGCGCGAGCCGAAGATCCGCGGGTCCAGCAGCGGGCGGGCGGCGCGCAGCGCATGGCCGGTGAACGCGGCGAGCAGCAGCGCACCGAGGACGAAGGCGGTCAGCACCTGCACCGAGGCCCAGCCGTACGCCGGCCCCTCGATGATCCCGTAGACCACCGCGAGCAGCGCGGCCGCGAGCAGCGCCGCCCCGAGGGGGTCGACGGCGGCGGCGGGCCGGGACGGAGTACGGGGCACCGCGCGGGCGACCGCGAGCGCGAGCAGCGCGCCGAGCGGGACGACGGCCCAGAACAGGGCCCGCCAGGTCAGGTACTCCCCGGCCAGGCCGCCGCCGACGTTGCCCGCCAGGCCCCCGAGGCCCGCGGACAGCGTCCAGGTGGCCAGGGCGCGGCCGCGGCGCTCGGGCGGAGTGAGGTGGACCAGGACGGACATGGTGGCGGGCATGATCAGGGCCGCGCCCGCCCCGCACACACCGCGCCCGGCGATCAGCACGGCCGGGTCCTGGGCGAGGGCGCTGGCGGCCCCGCCCGCGGCGAACAGGCCGAGCCCGGCGAGCAGCGCGCCCTTGCGGCCGTAGCGGTCGCCGAGCGCCCCGGCGGGGATCAGCAGCGCCGCGAAGACGATCACGTACGCGTCCACGGCCCACAGCAGCTCACCGGGATCCGGATGCAGCTCGGACGCCGCGAGCTGGGGGATCAGCAGGTTGACGGCGGCGACCATCCCCTGGGCGACCAGCACGCAGGCGCACAGGACGAGCAGGGCGGGCCGGGTGAGTGCGGGCGCGGGGACGGCGGGACCCTGCGTGACGGCATGGCGGAGCACGGCTCCTCCTCGGAGTCGGTGACGGTACGGGGGAAGGGAAGGAAGGGCCGGCAGCGGCCATCGCCCTTGGACCACCGTAAAGTTGGGCCGACCTGCTTTCCAGTGCAACTTGTGCAAGGGATGTATGCGTGTGACGCAATCCGGGCTGGACCTGAATCTCCTCGTCGCCCTGGACGTCCTCCTGGAGGAGGCGAGCGTGTCCCGGGCCGCGGCCCGCATGCACCTGTCCGAGCCCGCCATGAGCCGCACCCTCGGCCGGATCCGCAAGGCCCTCGGCGACCCGGTCCTGGTCCGGGCCGGCCGGGTCATGGTGCCCACCCCGCACGCGCTCGCCGTACAGGGGGAGGTCCGCGCAGTCGTCGAACGCGCCCGCGCCCTCTTCCTCACCGGCGGCGAGGTGGACCTGCCCACGCTCACCCGCACCTTCACCGTGCTGGCCAACGACGCCTTCACCGCCGTCTACGGGGCCACGCTCTTCAACCGGATGACCCGCGAGGCGCCCGGCGTGCGGCTGCGCTTCCTCCCGGAGAGCCACGTGGACGTCCCCGCCCTGCGCGAAGGCGTCGCCGACCTGGAACTCGGCGTCGTCGACACCCGTTCCCCCGAAGTGCGCGTCGAGCACCTCTCCGACGAGCGCATGCTGGGCGTCGTGCGCCGCGGGCACCCGCTGCTCCGCGGCCGCCTCACGGTGCGCCGGTTCGCCGCGGCCGAGCACCTGACCGCCTCCCGGCGCGGCCGCCTCGAAGGCCCGGTGGACGCCGCCCTCGCCGATCAGGGGCTGACCCGGCGCGTGGTGGGCAGCGTGGGCACCTTCCCCGCCTCCCTGTTCGTCCTGCGCGAGAGCGACCTCGTGGGGCTGCTGACCAGTCAGGTCGCACCGCTCGCCGCCGCGCTGGGACTGGAGACCTTCGAGATACCGCTCGACCTGCCGGCCCTGCCCTTCGGCATGGCCTGGCACCCGCGGCACGACGCCGACCCGGCGCACGCCTGGCTGCGCGCCTGCGCCCGCGAGCTGGCGCCGCCGCCGGACCGGGAGCCGCCGCGATAGGCCGACCGCCTCCCTCGTCCGGGGGACGTACGGGTGTGCGGCCCGGCCCCGGACGCGTCGCGGGGGACGATACGCACGCGTCCCACCTGGCGGCAGGCCCCCGGAAGGCAGAGCATGCGGTTCCAGTACGACACCATCGGCGAGCGTTACGCGGAGTCGAAGACCACGGCGGCCTTCTCGGCGGCCGACACCTACACCCTGCACGGAGCCCTCGACGCGCTCGGCGGGGTGCGCGGGCTCGACGCCCTCGACCTGGCCTGCGGATACGGCTACAACACCCGGCTGCTGGCCCGCGGCGGGGCCCGCCGGACCGTCGGCGTGGACGTCTCGGAGGAGATGATCCGGCTGGCCCGCGAGCACCAGGCCACCAAGGACCGGGCGGACGTCGAGTACCACGTCGCCGACGCCGCCGGCCTTCCCCAACTCGGCCCCTTCGACCTCGCCACCGCCGCGTACGTCTTCAGCTACGCGCCCGACCGCAAATCCCTGCACGCGATGTTCCGGTCCGTCCGCGCCAACCTGCGCGCCGGCGGGCGGCTGCTGGCCATCGTGCCCAACGCGGGGGCGTTCCCGCGCGTGGACTGGTCGCCGTACGGGGTCCGCATCATCGACCGGATCCCGGACGGCGACGCGCCCCTGCTGAAGGCGCACTTCCTGACCGAGCCGCCGGTGCCTTTCGAGTTCCGGGAGTGGGCCCACGCCGACCTCGCCGAAGCGGCCGTCGAGGCCGGCTTCGTCACCGTCGGCTGGCAGCCGAACCGGACCCCGCCCGCCGACGCCCTGCGCGACGAGGAGTACTGGACGGGGTACCGGGCCTGGCCGATCAGCTCACTGATGACCTGCACGGCGTAGGGCACCTCGGCGTGGGCACGGACGGGCCATGACGGACGGGTCACGACGGACAGGTCATGACCGGGCAGGTCACAGCTCCGCTGTCGCCCTGATCAGCTCGACGATCCGGTCGCGCGCCGCCCGCCCCTCCGGCACCGGAAGCAGCGGGTAGGTGTGCGGCAGCCCCACGGCCTCGTGGAACTCCACCTCGGTCCCGTCCGCCCGCGCCCGGCGCAGCAGCTCCCTGCTGTCCGTGGTCAGCACGTCCCGGGTCCCGGTGAACACCGTCAGCGGCGCCAGCCCCGCGAAGCT
Source organism: Streptomyces sp. NRRL F-2580 (assembly GCF_000720115.1). Classification (GTDB taxonomy): domain Bacteria; phylum Actinomycetota; class Actinomycetes; order Streptomycetales; family Streptomycetaceae; genus Streptomyces. Next base: position 31,278 of record NZ_JOIR01000006.1, on the reverse strand, counting down.
CCCGTGGAGGGGACTCACGCGGGGATCGTCGGCCGCCAGGGTCCCCGCGTACAGCCGGCCGGCCTCCCGCAGCCCCGGACGCGCCAGCATCGGATCGGCCGCCTCGATGGCGGCCTGGTCCGGATGGCTCATGGTCACGTCCAGCCAGGGCGAGATCAGCACGATCCTGGAAGGCTGCGCCCCGGTGCGGTCGCGCAGCCGCTGCGCGGCCGCCAGCGCCAGCCCGGCCCCCGCCGAGTCCCCGATGAGCACCGTCCCGCCGCCACCGCCGCCCGCGATCAGGCCGCTCAGCAGGTCGGCGGCGACCGGGACGGTCCGGTCGGCGGTACCGCGCGGAGCGAGGATGTACGCCGGTACGACGACCCGCGCCCGCGCCTGCGTGACCAGGGTCCGGATCAGCGTCCAGTGCGGGCGGACCAGTTCGTTGATGTACTCGCCGCCGTGCACGTACAGCACCTGCGCCGCGGGCTCCCTCCCGAGCGGGGAGACGTCGTACACCGGCCAGGCTCCGACGAAGGTCCGAGAGATGTCCGCGACCCGGCCCAGCGAACGCGGCGGCAGATGGGAGGCGGGCCGTCGGGCGGCCTCCGCCACCCGGGTCCGTACCGCCTCGGCGCTCGCGAACCGTCTTCGGCGTCCCGCCGCGATCAGCGCGGCCGACAGCGCCCTGCTGCGCAGACTCGGCACGCCCCTCACCATCCCTTTCCCCACGCCGTCGCCGGCGCGAGCCCCTTCCCCGTCACGGGAGGAGCATAGGCGTGAAGCTGCGCTGTCGACCCGCTTAAGAAAGTCTCGATGGACTGATCACCGCGCCGATCGGCAGATTGGTGCCCGTCACCGACGCCGTCCGGGCCCGCACGCCCGCGGCGCCTCCTTCCGCATGCCTGGAGCCACCCCATGAAGGCACTCGTCAAGCACAAGGCCGAGCCCGGACTGTGGCTGATGGACGTCCCCGAGCCCGAGTACGGACCCGGCGACGTGCTGATCAAGGTGCTGCGCACCGGCATCTGCGGAACCGACCTCCACATCCGGGCCTGGGACGGCTGGGCGCAGGGCGCGGTCAAGACCCCGCTCGTCCTCGGCCACGAGTTCGTCGGCGAGGTCGCGGCGCTCGGCGCGGACGTCCGCGACATCGAGATCGGCGCGCTCGTCAGCGGCGAGGGCCACCTGGTGTGCGGCAAGTGCCGCAACTGTCTGGCCGGCCGCCGCCACCTGTGCCGCAGCACGATCGGCCTCGGCGTCGGGCGCGACGGCGCCTTCGCCGAGTACGTCGTCCTGCCCGCGCAGAACGTGTGGGCGCACCGCACCGCCGTCGACCTGGACGTGGCGGCGATCTTCGACCCGTTCGGCAACGCCGTGCACACGGCCCTGTCCTTCCCGATGGTCGGCGAGGACGTACTGATCACCGGCGCCGGCCCGATCGGGATCATGGCGGCGGCCGTGGCCAAGCACGCCGGCGCGCGCAACGTGGTCATCACGGACGTCAGCCCCGAGCGGCTGGAGATCGCCCGCAAGGCGGGCGCCACGCTCGCGGTGAACGTCGCCGAGTCCTCGATCGCCGAGGCGCAGGCGCGGCTCGGCCTGCGCGAGGGCTTCGACGTCGGCCTGGAGATGTCCGGCCGTGCCGAGGCGATGCGCGACATGATCGACAACATGACGCACGGCGGCAAGATCGCCATGCTGGGCCTGCCCGCGCAGGAGTTCCCGGTGGACTGGGCGAAGGTCGTCACCTCGATGATCACCATCAAGGGCATCTACGGCCGCGAGATGTTCGAGACCTGGTACGCGATGACCGTGCTGCTGGAGGGCGGGCTCGACCTCAGCCCCGTGATCACCGGCCGCTACTCGCACCGCGACTTCGAAGCCGCCTTCGACGAGGCGTCGACCGCCCGCAGCGGCAAGATCATCCTGGACTGGACGGCGTAACCGCCCTCCGTCCCCCGCCGAACCATCTCCCCCCGGCCGGGCCCCGCACACCCTCTCCCCCAGACTCCGTCCGGGGGGACCCCCACCCTCCGCGGGGCCCGGCCCCCCTTCCTCGTCCCCTCGCCGCCCTCCGCCGCACAAGGAGAACCGCACATGTTCGAGACCGTCCGCGAGGACCTCCGCACCACCCTCGACGAGATCCGCGCCGCCGGCCTGCACAAGCCCGAGCGCGTCATCGGCACCCCGCAGAACGCCGCGGTCGCCGTCACTGCGGGCGGCACCCCCGGCGAGGTGCTCAACTTCTGCGCGAACAACTACCTGGGGCTGGCCGACCACCCCGAGGTGGTCACCGCGGCGAAGGACGCACTGGACCGCTGGGGCTACGGCATGGCCTCCGTCCGCTTCATCTGCGGCACCCAGGAGGTGCACAAGGAGCTGGAGGCGCGGCTGTCGGCCTTCCTCGGCCAGGAGGACACGATCCTCTACTCCTCCTGCTTCGACGCCAACGGCGGAGTCTTCGAGACCCTCCTCGGTGCCGAGGACGCGGTCATCTCCGACGCCCTCAACCACGCCTCCATCATCGACGGCATCCGGCTGAGCAAGGCCAAGCGCTTCCGCTACGCCAACCGCGACATGGCCGAGCTCGAAACCCGCCTGAAGGAAGCCACGGAGGGCGGCGCCCGCCGCAAGCTGATCGTCACCGACGGCGTCTTCTCCATGGACGGCTACGTCGCCCCGCTCGCCGAGATCTGCGACCTGGCGGAGCGCTACGACGCCATGGTCATGGTCGACGACTCGCACGCCGTCGGCTTCGTCGGCCCCGGCGGCCGCGGCACCCCGGAACTGCACGGCGTCATGGACCGCGTCGACATCATCACCGGCACCCTCGGCAAGGCCCTCGGCGGCGCCTCCGGCGGCTACGTCGCGGCCCGCGCCGAAATCGTGGAGCTGCTGCGTCAGCGCTCGCGCCCGTACCTCTTCTCCAACTCCCTCGCCCCGGTCATCGCCGCGGCCTCCCTCAACGTCCTCGACCTGCTGGAGTCCGCCGGCGACCTGCGCGAGCGGCTCGCCGCCAACACCGCGCTCTTCCGCACGAAGATGACCGAGGCCGGCTTCGAGATCCTCCCGGGCGACCACGCCATCGCCCCGGTGATGATCGGCGACGCGGCCGAGGCGGGCCGGATGGCGGAGCTGCTCCTGGAGCGCGGGGTCTACGTGATCGGCTTCTCCTACCCGGTGGTGCCGATGGGCGCGGCGCGCATCCGCGTCCAGCTCTCGGCGGCCCACTCGACGGCCGACGTGGAGCGCGCGGTGGCTGCGTTCACGGACGCCCGTGCGGCGCTGGCGGCTGAGAAGGCCTGAATGGCTCGAGTGGCGCGAGTGGCCCGAGTGGCTCAAGTGGTCTGAGGTGCCGGAGAGCTGCGAGGGGTCTGATCGGTCTCGGCGGTCTCGGCGGTCTCGGCGGCCTGAGAGGTCCGATCGGTCAGAGGGGTTCGAGCGGTCCGAGCGGCCGAGGGGCCCTGCGTGGCCTGCGACAATGGAGGGGTGATCGACCCCCGCCGGCTGCGCATCCTGCGGGCCGTGGCGGACCACCGTACGGTGACCGCCGCGGCCGCAGCCCTGTACCTCACCCCCTCGGCCGTCTCCCAGCAGCTCGCGGCGCTGGAACAGGAGACCGGCCACGCGCTGCTCACCCGCAGCGGCCGGGGCGTACGGCTCACCGCGGCCGGTGAGATCCTCCTCGGCCACACCCACGAGGTGCTGGCGCAGCTGGAGCGGGCCGAGGCCGAACTCGCGGCGTACGCGGGCGGCTCGGCGGGCGAGGTCACCGTGGCCGCCTTCGCGACGGGGATCGCGGAGGTCCTGGCCCCGGCCATCGCCCGGCTCGCGCTGGAGCGGCCGGGCATCCGGCTGCGGGTCCGTGACGCGGAGGGCGACCAGAGCCTGCCGCTGCTGCTGGACGGCGAGGCGGACGTGGCCCTGGCGGTCGAGTACCGGGGCGGCCCGGGGGCGGACGACGCCCGGTTGTCGGTCCTCCCGCTGTACGCCGAGCCCTTCGACGCGGTGCTGCCCTCGGGGCACCCCCTGGCCGACGCGCCCGCGGTGTCGCTGGCGGGCCTGTCCGACGCGGACTGGGTGGGCCAGTACCCCGGCAACCCCTGCCACGACGTAACGCTGCTCGCCTGCGAACTGGCCGGCTTCGAGCCCCGGTTCGTCCACTCCTCCGACGACTTCCGCGCCGTGACCGCGCTGGTGGGCGCCGGGGCCGGCGTGGCCCTCGTACCGCGTTCGGCACTGCGGGGCATGGACCTCAAGGAGGTCCAGGTCCGCCCGGTCACCGGCCCGGCCGCCACCCGCCGGGTCTTCGCCGCCACCCGCCGAGGCGCCGAGACCCACCCCCTGATCGCCCCGGTGCTGGCCGCCCTGGTCCGGGAGGCGGAACGGGTGCCGGGTCACTAAGGGCACGCCTTCGGACGCTCACCGTTGGTCCGATGTGCTGGCCTGCTCGCGTGTCCGGCGGGCAGGGAGGCTGTGTCGCGCTCCCTACGGGTCAGGCTCTCGTTCATACCCGGGGAACGCCCCCGGGGTTGTCCGAGGGCAGGAGCACTCACATGAGTCCTGAGCACAGCGCGACCCCGCAGGACGGGCCGACGCCTCGTGGCGGGCTGAAGGGGATCCGCAGGCTCATCGCGATCGCGGCGGCGGTGACCGTCGCGGTCGGGACCCCCGCGGTGGCGGTGGCCGCCGCCGCGACCAGCCAGTCCGGCACCGGCACGTCGTACGCCGCCGATCCGCACTGCGACGACTACGACGACGACGACGATGACGATCACCCGAACAGGAAGTGCAAGACCCCGAAGGCCAGACCGACCGTCACGGTGACGAGAACGGTCACCGCCTACCCGACGGCCACGGCGACCACCACGGCGTGCGGCACGGGCGTCGACTCGACGCAGCCGAACGGCCAGGAGCAGTTCCTCGCGGCACTGGTGAACGGGGTGGCGTACGCCGGCAGGCGGGCCAACATCAACACCACCCCGGACAACCCGAACATCGTGTCGGGTGCGCTCAACACCCCTGGCTGGACCAACCTGAGCACTATCCCGGGCTACCCGACGGCTTCCCGGGTGTGCGACGTCTCGGTGGACGCCAACGGCAGCGACGTGTTCTACAAGGTCATCACCACGGCCGGAACGGTCCACACCCTGCACTGCGCGGGCGGCGGCACCGCTCTCGTCTGTCCCGCGCCGGCACTGGGCAACAACCCGCAGTCCCAGTGGACGGCGGTGACCCCCCAGCCCTAGCGCCCCGGCAGCGGCTGGAGCAAGGCCCCCGGCCGAGGCCGGCCGGGGGCCTCAGACCCGGACGACCTCCACCCCCGCCGCCGTGAAGCGGGCCGCCACCTCCGCCGGGATGCCGGTGTCCGTCACCAGTACGTCCACCTGTGTGGTCGCGCAGATGCGGGCGAAGGCGCGGACGCCCAGCTTGCTGGAGTCGGCCGCGATCACCACCCGACGAGCCCGCTCGCACAGCAGGCGGTTGACCGAGGCCTCGTCCTCGTGCCGGGTCGCCGCGCCGTCGGCCGGGTCGAAGCCGTCCACGCCGAGCACCGCGGTGTCCACGGCGAGTTGGCCGAGCACCTGCTCGGCGAGGGGGCCCGTGAGCTCGTAGGACTGGGGGCGGGCGACACCCCCCGTCAGCACGATCTTGAACTGCGGCCGGATCACCAGCTCGCCCGCGATGTTGAGGGCGTTCGTCACCACCGTGAGCGCCGGCGAGCCCTGGGCCAGGTCCGGGCGGCCGGCCAGGGCCCGCGCCACCTCGGTGGTCGTGGTGCCGCCCGTCAGGCCGATCACCTCGCCCGGCGAGATCAGGGCCGCCACCGCCTCGCTGATCCGGCGCTTCTCGGCGGCCCGGCGCGAGGTCCGGTAGCGCAGTGGGAGTTCGTACGAGACCCCGTGCAGCACGGCCCCGCCGCGGGTGCGGACCAGCAGCTGCTGCTCGGCGAGCTGGTCGAGGTCGCGGCGGATGGTCGCGGCCGACACACCCAGGGCCTCCGCCGCCGGCTCCACCTCCAGCTCGCCCCGCTCCACGAGCAGGTCCAGCAGTGTCTGCCAGCGCTCCTTGCGCGTCATCGGCCGCCCCCTTCGGTCTTTCCTGCGACATTCGTTCCACGACGCTCGCCGGTGAGTTCCCTCGGCCTCCACCGGTCCACCCGGCGACACTAACTCAGTCGATCACCCCGTGGATGCTTGAAGTTGCGTGAAACTGCCCGATACCTTGCAGGAAAACGCATTCAGACCCGCCTGTCGCACGAGGGAGCCTGTATGAGTCACGTCGCGCACGAGTTGGGCACACAGCCCGCATGCTGGGAGCGGGCCGCCGAACTGGCCCCGGCCCGGCGGGGGGTGCTGCCGCAGCCGGGGGAGCGTACCGCGATCGTCGGGTGCGGGACCTCGTACTTCATGGCCCAGGCGGCCGCCGTCCTGCGCGAGGGGGCCGGGCAGGGCGAGACCGACGCCTTCGCCGCCTCGGAGTTCCCCCGCCACCGCCGCTACGACAGGGTCGTCGCCCTGACCCGCTCCGGCACCACCACGGAGGTGCTCGACCTGCTGGGCGCGCTCCGCGACGCGGGCGTGCCCACGACCGCCGTCATCGGCGATCCCGCGACCCCGGTGATGACCCTCGCGGACGAGCTCGTCGTCCTCGACTTCGCCGACGAACAGTCCGTCGTGCAGACCCGCTTCGCGACCACCGCCCTCACCCTGCTGCGCGCCCACGTCGGGCTGCACACCGCCGCCGTGGTCGCCGACGCCCGGACCGCCCTCACCGAGCCGCTGCCCGCCGAGCTGGCGAGCCGGGGGCAGTTCACCTTCCTCGGCCGCGGCTGGAGCGTCGGGCTGGCCAACGAAGCCGCGCTCAAGATGCGGGAGGCCTCGCTGTCCTGGGCCGAGTCCTACCCGGCGATGGAGTACCGGCACGGGCCGATCAGCGTCTCCGGACCCGGCACCGCCACCTGGTCCCTGGACGAGGCCCCCGAAGGACTCGCCGCGCAGGTACGGGCCACCGGCGCCCAGTGGGTGGCCGGGCGGCTCGACCCGCTCGCCGAACTGGTCCGCGTGCACCGCCTCGCGCTCGCCGTCGCCGCCCACCAGCAGCTGGATCCGGACGCGCCGCGCCATCTCACCCGCTCGGTGATCCTCACCACCGGCGAGGAGGCGGTCCGATGAGCCTCGTGCCCGCGGGCCCCCTCGTCCTGGAGGCGGCCCGCGCGGGCCGCGCCGTCGCCGCCTTCAACATCATCACCCTGGAGCACGCCGAAGCGGTCGTGGCCGGGGCCGAGGCCGCCGGGCTGCCGGTCATCCTGCAACTGAGCGAGAACGCCGTGAAGTTCCGCGGCGGGCAGCTGCTGCCCATCTCCCGCGCGGCCGCCGCCTGCGCGGACGCCGCCGGGGTCCGCGTCGGCCTGCACCTGGACCACGTCAAGAGCACGGAACTGCTCCGCCAGGCCTGCGACGCCGGGTACAGCTCGGTGATGTACGACGCCGCGCAGCTCCCGTACGGGGAGAACCTGGAGGCGACGCGCTCCGCCGCCGACTGGGCGCACGCCAACGGGCTGTGGATCGAAGCCGAGTTGGGCGAGGTCGGCGGCAAGAACGGCGCCGCCCCGCTTGACCCGCACGCGCCCGGCGCCCGTACGGACCCGGACGAGGCGCGGCGGTTCGTCGCCGACTCCGATGTCGACGCGCTGGCCGTCGCGATCGGCAGCAGCCACGCGATGACCAGCCGGACCGCGGCCCTGGACCACGTGCTGCTGGCCCGGCTGGCCAAGACGGTGGACGTGCCGCTCGTCCTGCACGGCTCCTCCGGGCTGCCGGACGCCGAGCTCGCGGCGGCCGTCGCCGGCGGCATCCGCAAGGTCAACATCGGCACCGCGCTCAACGTGGCCATGACCGAGGCCATCCGCACCCACCTCACCCCGGCGGACCCCCGGCCGTACCTGACGGCCGCCCGGACGGCGATGACGGCGACGGCGGCGGCTATGATCAGCGCCCTGAACTGACGGGGCACGGGGGCGGGACGGTCGTGGAAGCACAGTCCGGACGTACGAATCGGCGCAGGTTCCTGCTGATCGCCGGCCTGCCCCTGCTCGCCGCAGGAGGGCTCACCACGTACGCCGCGTGGCCGGAGCCGAACCCGGCCAAGGTCCGGGTCCGCACCGACCTCGACCCGCTGAAGTCCCGCTTCGGGACGTACGTGGGCGAGCTGACCGAGGCGCACTGGCTGGGCTACGACATGGACGAGAGCCCCGGGGACCGGACCATCCCGAGCCCGGACTCCCGGATCCGCCTCGTCGGTGTCGCCCGCCTCGCGGCCGGCGGCGCGGCCGCGATCGTGCGCAACGCCGAGTACGCCTTCACGCCCACCGTACCCACGTCCGCGCTGCCGGCCCCGCTGGAGAAGTACGTGCCCGCCGACGCCGCCTGGCAGCACAGCCCGCAGTTCGACGAGTACGTGAACCGCCCGCAGTCGGACGGCCGTCCCTCGGGCGCGTACCACCTCGACGAGGCCCGGGACCTCGTCCACTTCGACCTCGTGTACCTGTACACCTGACGGCCCGGGGGGCGGCGGCTCAGATGCCGACGGCCCCGTCGATCCGCTCGCGGAGCAGGTCGGCGTGCCCGTTGTGGCGGGCGTACTCCTCGACCATGTGGATGAGGACCCAGCGCAGGGACACCCTGCCGCGCCACTCGTCCACGGCCTCGACGTCGAGGTGGGGCGCCTCGGCGACGTAGCGTTCGGCGAAGGCCACCTCGGTGCGCCACGCCTCCCAGGCCGCCTCGACGGCGGCGGGGTCGGACACGGCGCCGTCGAAGTCCCCGTCGGGATCGGCCGCGGAGGAGAAGAGCGGCGGTGCGTCCTGCCCCGCCAGGACCTGCCGGAACCAGCGGCGCTCCACATCGGCGAGGTGCCGGACCAGCCCCAGCAGGGAGAGCGTGGACGGTTCGATCGACCGCCGCGCCAACTCCTCTCCCACGCCCGCGCACTTCAGCTCCAGGGTCGCGCGGTGGTCCGCCAGGAAGGCGGCCAGCATGCGCCGTTCGTCGCCGGTGGCGGGGCCGCTGAAGCGGCCGTCCCGCTCGGGCTCGACGAAGAATTCCGCTCTGCTCCGTGGGGTCGTCATAGCCGAGAGTATGAACGCCGCCGCCCGGCCGACGGCACCCGGGTCCTTCCTAATTTCTGAAACTGGTTCTACTCTGACCGCCGCCACAGCGAACCGGCTGGACCGCGACACTCCCGGAGGGGCCGTGCACCTCGAATACACGCCTGAGCAGCAGCAGTTGCGCACCGAGCTGCGTGCCTACTTCGCCGAGCTGCTACCGGACGACGTCTACGCCCGCTACGAGGACCCGGCCGCCCAGAAGCGCTACTACCGGGAGACGATCCGCCGGCTCGGCGCCGACGGCTGGCTCGGGGTCGGCTGGCCCAAGGAGTACGGCGGCCGCGGCATGTCCCCGATGGACCAGTTCATCTTCTTCGACGAGGCCGCGCAAGCCGTCGTACCGCTGCCCCTGATGGCGCTCAACACGGTCGGGCCGACCATCATGCAGTTCGGCACCGACGAGCAGAAGGCGTACTTCCTGCCGAAGATCCTCGCGGGCGAGATCGACTTCGCCATCGGCTACAGCGAGCCCGACGCCGGCACCGACCTCGCGGCGCTCAAGTGCAAGGCCGTCCGCGAGGGCGACGAGGAGAGCGGCACCTACGTCGTCAACGGCCAGAAGATCTGGACCACCAACGGCGACACCGCCGACTGGGTCTGGCTCGCCGTGCGCACCGACCCGGACGCCCCCGCGCACAAGGGCATCACCATGCTGCTCGTGCCGACCTCCGACCCCGGCTACTCCTGGACCCTGATCAAGACCCTCGCCTCGCACGACACCACCGCCAGCCACTACGAGGACATCCGCGTCCCCGCGAGCCGCCGGGTCGGCCAGGAGAACAAGGGCTGGCGCCTGATCACCAATCAGCTCAACCACGAGCGCGTCACCCTGGCCGCGCACGGCACCATGGCCATCCGCGCCCTCCACGACGTCCAGCGCTGGGCCGCATCGACCAAGCTCGCCGACGGCCGCCGGGTCATCGACCTCGGCTGGGTACGCGGCCGCCTCGCGCGCACCCACGCCCGGCTCGACGCGATGAAACTGCTCAACTGGCAGATGGTGAACGCCGTCCAGGCCGGCACCCTCACCCCGCAGGACGCCTCCGCGGTCAAGGTGTACGGCTCCGAGGCCCGGCGCGACGCGTACGCCTGGCTCATGGAGATCGTCGGCGCGGCCGGCTCCCTCAAGGACGGCTCCGCCGGCGCGGTCCTGCACGGCGAGCTCGAACGCGGCTACCGCAGCGCCGTCATCTTCACCTTCGGCGGCGGCAACAACGAGATCCAGCGCGAGATCATCTCCTGGATCGGCCTGGGCATGCCCCGAGTCCGCCGCTGACGCCCTGTGACAAAGCCTTGCCGCTTGTCCTTCGGGCGGCCGCGGACTTCGACGGCACGGAGCGCCCCGCGGCGCGTGGCTGCGGGGCGCCTTGTTGGGGGTTAGTCGACCTGCTCCCCGTCGTACGTATTCTTCGACCGGATCACCTACTCCGACGACCTGAGCACCGTCGTCGAAGCCCGCTACGAGATCGTCACCTCGACCGACGCCGGAGAAACCTGGAGCGCCCCGGTCACCGTGGCCCGGGACACCTCCGTACCGGAGGTCGACCCGAACGACCCCACCAAACTGCTGCGCGCCGCGGCCACCCGAGCCGGGCGACACCACCACCCTGCCCACCGCCTACCAGCTGGCCACCCTGCCGCACGGGGACCCGGACCGCCGGACCGAGCGTCGCATCTCGCGGATCTTCGACTGGCTGCAGGCACCGTTCGCCGGGGGCTACTTCCTCGGCGACTACCAAGGCCTGGTAGCGGACGACAAGGGAGTACGGGCGGTGCTCACCCAGACCAACTCCGACGCACCACAGAACCGTACGGACGTGTACACCGGCAGTTTCCGCACCCACTGACCGACGCGGACGGCGTCGGCCGGAGCGCCGACCACCGATCCCGGTCACACCCCGCGCGTTCCTACTCCGGCCCGACAGGGCGCAGTGGTTCGCGGGCTGCGTGCCAGGCCGGTGGGAGGGTGGCGGTGCCCGTGCGAGCGGCGATCACCCCGCCCGCGATGGCGCACGTCGTGTCGATGTCGCCGCGCCCGGCGACGGTGAACCACAGGCCCTCGTGCAGGTCGTCGAGGTGTCCCGCCGCGCACCAGAGGGCGTAGGGGACGGTGTCGGGCCCGGACATCCGGTAGCCGGAGCCCAGGACCTCCGCGGCGTGCCGGAGCGAGGTACGGGCGGGCATCCGGGCCGCGATCCGTACTCCCGACCGGACGTCGCTGTCGGGGAGCCGTGCGGCGACCGCTCGGAGGAAGTCCGCACGGGCCGGCGCGGGCCCGCCCCGGCTGCGCGTCGCCAGCGCCGCGGCGCGGGCCACCGCCACCGCCCCGGCGACCGCCTCCGGGTGGTGGTGCGAGACCGCGCTCTGGCGGGCGGCCTGCTCGGCGACGGCGTCGAGGTCGGCGGCGTGCCAGGCGCCCAGCGGGGCGACGCGCATGGCCGCGCCGTTTCCCCACGAACCCTGGCCGCCGAACTGCCCGCCGACCACCTCCCGCCAGGGCTCGCCCGCGCCGATCCGGCGGAGCACGTCGTGCATCGAGGCACCGTAGCCGCGGTGCGTGTCGTCGGCGTAGGCCTCGGCGAGGCGCAGGGCGAGGCGGTCCTGGTCGACGGTGCCGCCGCCCTCGGCGAGCTCCCGGACGAGGACGAGCGCCTGGGCGGTGTCGTCGCTCCACCGCCACAGCGGCTCCGGGGGCAGGATCCGTGCCTCCAGGGCTGCCGGGCCTTCGCGGCGCAGGATGCCGAACCAGCGGTCACCGAAGGCATCGCCGAAGGCGAGCCCGGACAATGAGTCCAGCGCGGCGGGAGGCACATTGATCATCGGAGCAGTATCACAAGGAGACGCCGGCCCCGGCACTCCGATTTCGGCGTGCTCGGCTACGGGGTCTGCGTCGGGGTGAACCTCGTGAGGGCCAGCAGGGTGTCGACCAGGTCCTCGGCGGGGGCGCCGGTCGCCAGCCGGCGCAGCTGCTGGCCGAAGACCAGGGCGACGGCCACGCCCGCCAGGCGCTCCGGGTCCGGTACGCCGAGTTGGGTCAGGACCCGGGTGGCCAGCAGGTCGTAGGCGGCGAAGCACTCGGCCGCGGCGACGCGCAGCCGTTCGTCGCGGCCCGCCTGGACGTACAGCTCGAACGGCGCGATGTGCCGGCTGTCGAAGGCGTTGCCGCCCGCGACCTGCGCCACCACCTCGGCCGCCTGCCCGATGTCGAAGCGGTCGTCGGAGCACGCGTCGGCCAGCGCCGTGAAGTGGCGGGTCTCCTCGGCCACGAAGTGCAGCAGGCTCTCGCGCAACAGCTCGTGCTGGGTGGCGAAGTGGTAGGTGACGGACCCGAGGGATACCGCCGCCTCCTTGGCGATCCTCCGGTTGGTGACGGCGGCGATGCCGTCCTGCCCGATGATCCGCAGCACGGCGTCGATGATGCTCTGGCGGGTGTCGGAAGCGTGGGGCATGTCGGCATTCTGCCCCATCGGACGACGTGTCGGCCCTGACGGGCAAGGGGAGTTGGGGCGTCCGCGGTGTGGACAGGCGGCAGCCCGATCCCTACTGTTCGTTCGAACGAACAGAAGAGTGCCGTCGCACGGGAGTCACGGGAGTCGTCGTGGACATATCCGGATCGAACGTTCTGCTCACCGGGGCCACCGGAGGCATCGGCGCCGCCCTCGCCTCACGTCTGACCGCGCAGGGGGCCCGTCTCACCGTCACCGGGCGGCGGGTGGAGGCCCTCAAGGCCACAGCAGAGGCCTGCGGCGCCCGCACGGTGGTCGCCGACCTGGCCGTCCGCTCCGACGTCGTCGGCCTCGCCGAGAGCTGCGCCGAGACGGACGTCCTCGTCGCGAACGCGGCCCTGCCCGCCAGCGGCAACCTGCTGGACTACACCGAGGAGCAGCTCGACCGCGCCCTCGACGTCAACCTGCGCGCGCCCGTGCTGCTGTCACAGCTGCTCGCGGCGCACATGGTGGCTCGCGGCCGCGGCCACATCGTGCTGGTCGGTTCCATCTCCGGCAAGGCGGCGACCAAGTCGACCTCCCTGTACAACGCGACGAAGTTCGGGCTGCGGGGATTCGCCCTCGCCCTGCGCCAGGAGCTCAGGGGCACGGGGGTGGGGGTGTCCCTGGTCCAGCCCGGCTTCGTCCGCGACGCCGGGATGTTCGCCGCCACCGGCGCCGCCACCCCGAACGGCATCAGGACCGTCACCCCCGGCCAGGTCGCCGACGGCGTCGTACGAGCCGTCCGGCGCGACCGGTGCGAGGTCAACGTGGCGCCGCTGGAGCTGCGGCTGCTGAGCGCCATCGCCGGGCAGTTCCCCGGGTTCGCCGAGCGGGTCCAGGCCCGGGCGGACGTCGACGGCTCCGTGCGACAGATCGTCGAGGCCCAGCGCTCACGCCGCTAGGCCGTCACCGCTCCCGTACGCCGATCCCATCCGTACCTCATCGCACCCGCACGTCTTCCCTGTCACTTCACGTGAAGGAGAGCACGGCTGTGTCGAGTGAACACCTCCCGAACGCGGCGCCCGGACACGACCCCGTCCCTGGCCCCGGCCCGGGTGTCGAGCGCAGGTCCCTGCTCCGATTGGGGGCCATGCTCGCCGCGGGCGGAGCCGCCGCACTGGTTCCCGCACCGGTCGTGTACGCCGCGACCAGGGGCCGGGGGACCGACGCGGAGACCACCACCTACAAGGGACACTCCCCGTACGGCAACGACCAGTGGGCGTACGTCGGCTTCGACGTGCCCGCCGGAGTGCAACGGATCTCCGTCTCCACCTCCCACGACGCCGCCGCCGGCGTCCTGGACCTCGGCATCTTCGGCCCGTCCGGCTTCCGCGGCTGGTCGGGAGGCGAACGGGCAGGGTTCACCCTCTCCGCGGCGGACGCCACCCCCGGCTACGTCCCCGGGCCCGTCGGGTCCGGCGGCTGGTCCGTCATCCTGGGGCCGATGGTCGGCGCCGCCGGCGGCATGGACTGGCAGGTCGACGTCACCCTGCACCACGGAGACCCGCTGCCCCGGGCCCCGTACGACATCCTGCCGACCTCGGTGGCCGGGCGGGGGCCCGGCTGGTACCGGGGCGACCTGCACCTGCACAGCGTGCATTCCGACGGGAAGCGCACGGTGGACGAGATCGTCGCGGCCGCCCGCCAGGAGGGGCTGCACTTCATCGCCACCTCCGACCACAACACCAGCTCCACCGGGGTGACCTGGCGCGGAAACGTCCCGACGGACCTGCTGGTCGTCAACGCGGAGGAGGTCACCACCCGCCACGGCCACTGGCTGGCCGTCGGCCTGCCCCAGGGCGAATGGGTGGACTGGCGCTACGGCCCCGCGGACCAGGGGGTGTTCGACGGCCACGCCCGGCGCGTGCACAGTCTGGGCGGACTCACGATCGCCGCCCACCCGCTCACCCCGGCGGCAGGGTCCTTCTGGGAGTTCGGCCTCGACCGCGTGGACGCCCTGGAGGTGTGGAACGGACCGTGGACCCTGGACGACGCCGCCAACATCGCCGCCTGGCACGTCATGCTCTGCCTCGGCAAGCGGGTCGCCGCCGTCGGCAACAGCGACGCCCACAGCCCTGCGGACGCCGTCGGACGGCCCCACAACGTGGTGCGCGCCACCAGCCTGTCGACGCCCGCCGTCCTGGACGCGCTGCGCCTGGGCCGGTCGTACGCCGTCGAATCCGCGGCCGTGACCGTGGACTTCACCGCCCGCGCGGGCGGGGCGGTCGCCGGTCCCGGCGAGGAACTGCCCCTGTCGTTCTTCGACGCCGTCGACGTGACCCTGAACGTGACCGGCGCCCCGGACAGCATCGCCACGCTGTACACCGAGTGGGGCATCATGGCCGCCACCTGCATCGACGGCAGCGGCAGGGGTCAGCTGCGGTGGCGCGGCTGGGGCAAGGCCTCCATGTTCGCCCGGGCCGAGGTGCGCCGGCCCAAGCCCGCCTCCACCACGCTGGACCAACTGGTGGCCCTCACCAACCCGGTGTGGTTCTACTCGGCCCAACTGCCCCCGTACGACGTCGAGCGGCGCGTGCTCTTCCACACCGAGCGCCACCCCGACGGGTCGTGGAGCGGCATGCGTCCGCTGCCGGGTGCCGCCGCCGGCGCCGCCTCGTTCGCCGGGGTGCAGAGCGCCGCGGCCGGCACGGCGGACGGCTCCGTCGTGGTGCTGGGCATCGCGGCCGACAACGGCCTGTGGCTGACGGTCGTACGGGGGGAGGCCACGGTCCGGCCCTGGCAGCGCGTCGCGGGACCGGACGGCTCGGCCGCGTTCACCGTGCGGGAGGCGGACATCGCCGCCTTCCCCGACGGCACGTGCCAGCTCGTGGTGACGGCCACGGACGGTGCCACCTACCACCAGCAGCGCCGCGCCGACGGCGGGCTGCCCGGGTTCCGGGCCCTGCCCGGCCTCACCGCGAAGAGCCGCTGGGGCGCTACGAAGGTGTCGATCACCGCCATGCCCGACGGATCAGCCCAGCTGCTCAGCTACGGCACGGACGGGGCCATGTACCACTGCGTCCGCGGCCGGGACGGCACGTGGACGGCCTGGGGACGCCTGGCCGGCGCCAACGGGGCCCCGACGTTCTCCGGCCCGGCCCTGGCGATCACCGGCATGCCCGACGGCTCGTCCCAGGTCCTCGCGATCGGGCTCGACGGGATGGTGTACCACCAGTCGCGGCGGCCCGACGGCTCCTGGTCCGGTTTCCGGGCCCCGCGGGGCGTCGCCTCGGCCACCATGGGGGCCAGTGCCATCGGCATCGCGGGGACGCCCGACGGCTCCGCCCAGGTCGTGGCGGTCGGGCTCGACGGACGGATCTGGCACAACATCAGGAAGCCGGACGGCTCCTGGACCCCGTTCGCGCAGATACCCGGCCCGAACGGGAGGGACTCCTTCCCCGCGGGGCAGGTCCGCATCACCGCCTTGCGCGACGGCACCACGCACCTGACGGCCGTCAGTGCCGACTAGCCGGAGCACTGGCTCCCGGCGTTGACACACAAGAGTGTGAGTGGTTGAGTACTCACATGAAGAACGAACGACCTCGGAAGCTGTCCACCGCCGAAGAGCGCCGCGAGACGGTGCTGCGCACCGCCATCGGCGCCTTCGCGGCGCGCGGCTACTGGGGCACCACCACGACCGAGGTGGCGAAGGCGGCCGGCATCTCGCAGGCGTACGTATACCGCCTGTTCCCGAGCAAGGAGCTGCTGTTCACCGCGGTGGTCGAGCACTGCTTCGTCCAGGTCCGGGCCGGACTGGAGCGGGCGGCCGCCGAGGCGAAGGGCAGCTCCGCCGAGGTCGTGCTGGAGGCCATGGGGGATGCGTACGCGCTGCTGATCAAGGACAACGACCTGATGTTGATCCAGCTGCACGCCCAGGCCGCGGCAGTCTCCGAGCCAGCCGTGCGCGAGGTGGTCCGGCAGGGCTACGCCCGGGTGGTGGAGTACGTCCGCGGCGCCTCCGGTGGCACCGAGGAGCAGGTCCAGCAGTTCTTCGCGCTCGGCATGCTGTGCCACCTCATCGTCTCCATGGGGGCCGACGAGGTGGACGCCCCCTGGATCCGCACGCTGTCCGCGGGCATCACGCACTACTGAGGTCCGGCATGACCGCGTCAGCGCGCGGTCGGGCCCGTCGGCGGGGCGCAAAGCCCCGCCTTTTCTTCAGCGTCAAGTGTGAGTGGTTAACCACTCAAGGAGGATCGTGTGAGGATCACCGCCACCACCCGGAGCCCCGGAGCGGCACTCGCGGCTCTGGCCGGGGCGCAGTTCACGGTCATGCTCGCCACCTCGATCGTGAACGTGGCCCTGCCGCAGATCCGCGCCGGCGTCGGGCTGTCGGACAGCGGCACGACCTGGGTGGTCAACGCCTACGGGCTCGCCTTCGGCGCGCTGCTGCCGGCCGGCGGACGGGCGGCCGACCTCCTCGGCCGGCGCCGGGTGCTGATCGCGGGGCTCGTGGTGTTCGGGGCCGCCTCGCTGACGGCCGGGCTGGCCGCCGCGTCCCCGGTCCTGATCGCGGCCCGCGCGCTACAGGGCCTGGGCGCGGCGGCGATCGCCCCGGCGGCGCTGGCCCTGGTGATGGACCTGTTCCCGCCGGGATCCGGGCGGGGGAGGGCGCTGGGCGTGTGGGGCGCGGTGTCCGGCGCGGGAGGCGCGGCCGGAGTCCTGCTCGGCGGGGTCCTCACCCAGGCGTGGGGCTGGCAGTGGATCTTCTTCGCCGTCGCCATCGGCCTCCTTCCGGTCCTCGCCGGCACCGCGGTGAGCGTGCCGCGGACCCCGGTCACCGGCAGCGGCCGGTTCGACCTGCCCGGCACCACCACCCTCACCCTCGCGCTGGCCGCCCTGGTGTGGGGCCTGACCACCGCCCGCCGCACGGGCTGGACGGACACCGCCGTCCTCGGGGCCTTCGCCGTCGCCGCCGTGCTGGCGGCCGTGTTCGTCCTCGTCGAACGCCGCCACCCGAACCCGCTGCTGCCGCCGCGGCTCTTCCGCGCCGGCCGCGTCACCGTCGGCAACGCGCTGATGGCACTGCTCGGTTCGGTGTGGATCGCCCTCTTCTTCTTCCTGCCGCTCTACCAGCAGCAGGTCCTCGGCTCCAGCCCGCTGGTCACCGGCCTCGGCCAACTCCCCCTCGCCACGGCGAACATGCTCGGTTCCGCCCTCGCCCCGCGGATCTCCCGCCGGATCGGCGCGACCGCGACGGTGACCGGCGCCCTCCTGACCGAGGCCGCGGGGCTGCTCTGGCTGTCCCGGATCAGCGCGGACGGCAGCTACCTCGCCGACATCCTCGGCCCGAGCGTCCTGATCGGCCTGGGTCTGAGCATCGCCTTCGTGCAGCTCACCGCCCTGTCCGTGGAGGGCGTCGCCCGCGGGGACGCCGGGCTGGCCGGGGGCCTGGTGAACACCTCCCGGCAGGTCGGCGGCGCCATCGGCCTCGCCGTCCTGGCCACCCTGGCGGGCACCGTCACCACCCACGCGGCCGCCCGGCAGCCGCAGCTCGAAGCACTCACGGCCGGCTACCGCGTGGCCTTCGGCGTCTGCGCCGCCGTCCTCGTGGCCACGGCCGCCCTCGCCCCGCTCCTCACCCGCCGCACCGCGGCGGCCCCCTCCGGGGCCGGCCCGCTCCCGGACCCGCAGCCCGCCGCAGACGGCCGCTGCTGACCACCCGACCGTACGCACCACCGACAGCACACCGACCGAGAGGAAGAGCAGCCATGTTCACCATCGACGAGACCGCTCCCGCCATCGTCCGCCTGTCCACCGCGATCGACGCCCCGCTGGAGCGGGTCTGGGCCCTGCACACCGCCATCGACGCCTGGCCCAGCTGGAACGCCCACGTGGACCAGGCCGAACTCGACGGCCCCCTCCTGCCGGGGCGCTCCTTCACCTGGAAGACGCACGGGCTGGACATCACCTCCACCGTCCGCGAGATCGTCCCCGGCGAGCGGCTGGTCTGGGGCGGCCCGGCCAACGGCATCGAGGGCGTCCACGTGTGGACCTTCGAACAGACCGGCAGCCAGGTGACCGTCCGCACCGAGGAGTCCTGGAGCGGCGCCCCCGTCGACGCCGCGCCCGCCGAGCTCGGCCGGGCGCTGCACGACTCGCTGACCGCCTGGCTCGCCGCCCTCAAGGCCCGCGCCGAGCAGGCCGACTGAGGCCGACCGTCTGTCCCCGCCAAGTCCGCACCCGCACGAACACGAGCACCGACCCGCCACCGTCACTGTTACACGAAGCGAGGTTCCCGCCATGACCACCGACAAGAAGCCCTACCTGACCGGCCACTACACCCCGGCCGTCGACGAGATCACCGCCACCGAGCTGACCGTCGAGGGCTCCCTGCCCCCGGAGCTGACCGGCCGGCTGATCCGCAACAGCCACAACCCCAAGCCCGGCGTCACCCCCACCCACTGGTTCAAGGGCAGCGGCATGGTCCACGGCATCCGGCTTCGCGAAGGCCGCGCCGAGTGGTACCGCAACCGCTGGGTGCACACCCCCGCCCTCGACGGCGCCCCGTACATGACCGATCGCGGCCCCGACCTGACCGCCAGTACCGCCGGCACCCACGTCATCGAACACGGAGGGCGCCTGCTGGCGCTGTGCGAGGCGAACCTCCCCTTCGAACTCACCCGGGACCTCGACACCGTCGGCGCCTACGACTTCGACGGCAAACTGACCAGCGCGATGACCGCTCACCCGAAGACCGACCCGGTCACCGGCGAGCTGCACTTCTTCGGCTCCTCGCCGTTCCCGCCGTTCCTCACGTACTACGTGGCCGACGCCAAGGGGCAGATCAGCCACAGCGCCGAGGTGCCGGGAGCGACCGCCGCTCTCAAGCACGACTTCGCCGTCACCCGCAACCACGTGGTGTTCTTCGAGGGCACCGTCACCTTCGACCCGGCCGAGCACTCCGGCATCCCCTACGGCTGGAACGACGCACAGCCGGCGCGCATCGGCGTCATGCCCCGCGGCCCGCAAGGCGCGGCGAAGACCCGCTGGTTCCCCATCGAGCCGGGCAGCATGCTGCACGCCGCCAACGCCTACGAGGACGCCCAGGGCCGGATCGTGCTGGAGGGGCCGACCGTGGACCGGGAGGGTTTCCGGCTCTCGTGGAACTGGTGGGTCGGCGCGCCCGAGCGCGGCGCCGAGCCCAACACCCGCTCCTACAACCGCCGCTGGGTCGTCGACCTGGCCGCCGGCCGCGTGGACGAGCGGGTGATCGACGACCTCGCCATCGAATTCCCCACGCTCAACGAGGAGTTCCTCGGCGCCGAGCACCGCTACCAGTACGCGGTCTCCTTCCCCGACCAGGAAGGTCACGACGGTTACGGCATCGTCAAGTACGACCGCGCCACCGGCGCCCGTCACCTCCACGAGGCCGGCGACGCCCGCCTGCCCAGCGAGGCCGTGTTCGTCCCCGCCGCCGGGGCCACCCGCGAGGACGACGGCTACCTGCTCACCGTCGTCTCCGACCTCAAGCAGGACGCCTCGCAGCTCCTGGTCCTGGACGCCTCCGCCCTTGAGCGGATCGCCACGGTCCACCTGCCCCGCCGGGTCACCGGCGGCATCCACGGCTCCTGGATCCCCGACAGCGACCTGGACGCCGACCTCGACAGCGGCAGCGTCCGCGATCGCGGCAGCGACCACGCCGGCTCCGACCGCTGAACGCCGGTGGCCGCGGCCCCGGGGGACTCCCCCCGGGGCCCGGCGCCGGCTCAGGGGGCGATCGGGAGCTGTCGCTTGTGCTCGGTGAGGCGGTAGCGGTGGGTGATGGCCGCGTAGGCGGCCTCGCCGACGGGCTTGCCTTCGAGGAGGTCGTCGATGTCGTCGTACGTGACGCCGAGGGCCTCCTCGTCGGGCCGGCCCGGCTTCAGCGTCTCCAGGTCCGCGGTCGGGGTCTTCACGGTCAGGCCGACGGGCGCGCCCAGGGCCTGGGACATGGCCCGTACGCGACGCTTGGTGAGGCCGGTGAGCGGCACCACGTCGGCCGCCCCGTCGCCGAACTTCGTGAAGAAACCGGAGACCGCCTCGGCGGCGTGGTCGGTGCCGACCACCAGGCCCTCGTGCGCGCCCGCCACCGCGTACTGGGCGATCATGCGCTGCCGGGCCTTGATGTTGCCGTGCACGAAGTCCTGGTGGTGCGCGTCGCGGAAGACCGTGCCGCCCGCGAGTACCGCCTCCAGCGCCGCGTCACTGGCGGCCTTCACGTCGACGGTCAGGATCCGGTCGGGCCGGATGAACTCCAGCGCCAGCTGCGCGTCCGCCTCGTCGGCCTGGGTCCCGTAGGGCAGCCGCATCGCGAAGAACGTGGCGTCCTGCCCGCCGGCACGGACCCGCTCGACGGCGAGCTGGCACAGCCGGCCCGCGGTGGTGGAGTCCACGCCGCCGCTGATGCCCAGCACCAGGGAGCGCAGGCCCGTGGAGGTCAGCTGGCCGGCCAGGAAGGCCACCCGGCGCTCGATCTCCTGCTGCACGTCGAAGGACGCGCTCACCTGGAGATCCCGGGCGATCTCCTGCTGCAGAGGTATGGACGCCAGGTCGGTCACGGCTGCTCCTCGGTCGGGCCCGTGGGCGGGGTCGGGGCGCGCCGCAGGGCCGGGGCCACGGGCGCGTGGATGGGGGACGGAAGCACTCTAGAGGACGGCCGGGACCGCACGCTCAGGGCATCCGGCCAGGTGGGCGCGGTCCCGGCACGGGCGTCCCGGCGCCGCGGGCCGGCCGCGGACCCACTCGTCCGGCCGTCAGCCTGTTGGCCCAGTGGTGACTGACATGCCGTCACCATGGGTCCTACGCTGCGCAGTGCGCAATGCCCCCGCGGCATTGCGCAGCACACCGCTGTCGCGATCTCGAGCGCCGCCCGACAGTGCCCAGACCCGCCGGCGAGGTCTCGCCGCGATGGCGGGCCCGCCCCCGACCTCCGGCCGAAAGGTCCGCCTCCCGATGTCCCCACGCACCTCGTGCGGGTCCCCGCCCCGGACCCCCCGACGCCGCCGCCCGCGCCGGGCGTTCCAGCTGGCTGCCGCCCTGCTCCTCAGCCTGATCAGCCTGCCTGTGGCCTCGGCCCCCGCCCGCGCCGACGCCGGGGACATCACCGAGTACCCGCTGCCCACGGCCGGCAGCTCTCCCGGCGACATCGCCACGGGACCCGACGGGAACGTGTGGTTCACCGAACAGGGCATCCGGAAGATCGCCCGGATCACCCCCGCCGGGGAGCTGACGGAGTACCAGCTGCCCGGCGACGACAACAGCCCCGTCGGGATCACCGCCGGACCCGACGGCAAGCTGTGGTTCACCGACATCAGCCACCGCATCGGGAACATCACCACGGCGGGCCTGATCACCGAGTACGACCTGCCCGCCGGCAGCGGCACACCGTTCGCCATCACCACGGGGCCCGACGGGAACCTCTGGTTCACCGAGGACCCCGGTGACCGGATCGGGCGGATCACCCCCACCGGGAAGATCACCGAGTACTCCCTGCCGAATCCCGGCAGCGGCCCGGAGTCCATCGTGACCGGGCCCGACGGGAACCTGTGGTTCACCGAGATCTCCGGCAACCGGATCGGGAGGATCACCCCCAAGGGCAAGATCACCGAGTACCCCCTGCCCAACGCCGACAGCGGCCCGGACGTCATCACCGCCGGGCCCGACGGGAACCTGTGGTTCACGGAGCTCTTCGGCAACCGGATCGGCAGGATCAGTACGGCCGGCGTCATCACCGAGTACACCCTGCCGGACGCCGACGGCGGCCCGGACGGGATCGCCGCCGGACCCGACGGCAACCTGTGGTTCACCGAGCAGCTCACCGACGGGATCGGCCGGATCACCCCCGGCGGGGACTTCGCGCGGTACCCGCTGCCCCACCCGGGCAGCCTCCCGGTCCGCATCACCGCGGGACCCGACGCCCGGATGTGGTTCACCGAGATCGGCGGCGACCGCGTCGGACGGCTGGATCTCGACGCCGGTCCGCCCCGGGCCGACCTGGCGGTCCGCCTGAGCGCACCGGCCTCCGTACGCGGCGGCGCCGCGTACACGTACGACGTCACGGTGACCAACAAGGGGCCCTTCGCCGCCGCGGACCTGGCCGTCACCCTGACCCTGCCGCGCGGGGTGCAGGTCACGGACGCGCCCCCCGGCGCCGACCGCCGCACTCCTGCCCCCACGCCGCTGACCTGGCGCGTCGAGGATCTGGGCGCCGGACAGCTGCGCGTCTTCCACGTCACGGTACGGGCCACCCGGCGGCCCGCCGTCACGGCCAGGGCCGCCGTCACCTCCCCGACCCCGGACCAAAACCGGAGGAACAACACGGACACGGCCACCACCCGGGTCCTCGGCCGCTGAGCCCGCGCACCACTGACGGCGGTCCCGGATCGGTAGGCTGGGACCGCCGGGCGCCTTCGACGGGGAGGTACGGGATGGGTGACACCGCGACCGCACCGGAACCGGAACCAGGACCTGCGCCGGAACCGGAACCAGGACGTGCACCAGAACCGGAACCAGGACCTGCGCCGAAACCCGGACCAGGGTCCGGGGCCGGCGCCGATCCGGGGCTGTACGGCCCGGCGTCCGTCACCTGGCACTGCCACGGCGACCCGATGATGTGGATCGCCGGCGTCCGGGCGCTCTACCTCCAGGCGCTCCACCCGCGCGCCGTCCGCGGGGTCATGGAGAACTCGGACTTCCGCCGGGACGCCTGGGGCCGGCTGCTGCGCACCGCCGACTTCGTCGGCACCCTCACCTACGGCACCACAGAGGCCGCCGAGCGCGCCGGCAGCCGGGTCCGCGCGATCCACCGCAAGCTCTCGGCCACCGATCCGGGCACCGGCGAACGCTTCCCCGTCGACGACCCCGAACTGCTGCTGTGGATCCACTGCGCGCAGATCGACAGCTTCCTGCACGTCCTGCGCCGCTCCGGCGTCCGCCTCACCGCGGCCCAGGCCGACCGCTACGTCGACGAGAACCGCATGGGCGCCCGCCTCGTCGGCCTCGACCCGGCCGACGTGCCCGCCGACACCGCCGGGCTCGCCGCCTACTTCGAGCGGATCCGCCCCGAGCTCGCCGCCGGCCCCGACGCGCACGCCGTGGACGACTTCCTCCGCGCCCCGCCGATCCACGCCCTCCTCGTGCCTGGCCGAAACCTGCTGTGGCGCCCGCTCGCCGGCCTCGCGTACGGTTCCCTCCCCGGCTGGGCGCACCAGCTGTACCGGCGACCCGCACCGGCCCCGCGCAGCACCTCCCGGCGCCTGCGCCTCACCGGACGCGTGTTGCGCAGCATTCCCGCAGGTCTGCGCTGGAAGCTGCCTCCAGGTCACATCTTGAAAGCGATGCGCCGCATGGGCCCCGGGAGCCGCCCCTCGCCGTACACACTGCGTACATCAGCGGCCATACTGGACCGGCCGGGGAGGGCGTAGCACGACAACGGGGGCGGCTTTAAGACATGGCGGAGTCCAGACTGATCCAGGGCCGGTACCGGTCGCTCGATCTGATCGGGCGCGGCGGCATGGGCGAGGTGTGGCGCGCCCGCGACGAATCGCTGGGCCGGCAGGTCGCGGTGAAGTGCCTCAAGCCGATCGGCGCCGAGCAGGACGCCCACTTCACCCAGGTGCTGCGCGAGCGGTTCCGGCGCGAGGCGCGCG
This sequence comes from Streptomyces sp. NRRL F-2580, assembly GCF_000720115.1. Taxonomy (GTDB): domain Bacteria; phylum Actinomycetota; class Actinomycetes; order Streptomycetales; family Streptomycetaceae; genus Streptomyces. The sequence goes on along the minus strand of NZ_JOIR01000006.1, from coordinate 7,009 downwards.
TGGCCGCCTCCCTCCAGCACCGCGGTGTCACCGTCGTCCACGACTTCGGCGACGACAGCGCCGCCGGCGGCCCCCTCTACCTGGTCATGGAGCTGCTCGAAGGCCGCAACCTCAGCCAGCTCCTGGAGGACAACGCGACCCGTCCGCTCCCCGTGGACGTCGTCGTCGACATCGCCGAGCAGATGGCCGCCGCCCTCGGCTACACCCACGACCAGGGCGTCGTGCACCGAGACCTGAAGCCGGCCAACATCATGCGGCTCACCGACGGCACCGTGAAGATCTGCGACTTCGGCATCGCCCGCCTCGCCCACGACATCGGCTTCACCGCCAAGCTGACCGGCGGCGGCATGGCCATGGGCACCCCGCACTACATGTCGCCCGAGCAGATCGCCGGCGGCGAGGTCGACCACCGCAGCGACCTGTACTCCCTCGGCTGCGTCCTCTACGAGATCGCCACCGGGGCCCCGCCCTTCGACCTCGGCGACTCCTGGTCGGTGCTGGTCGGCCACCGCGACACCCCGCCCGTGCCGCTGCGCGAGCACCGCCCCGAACTGCCCGCCTCCTTCGAGCGGGTGGTCCTGGACCTGCTCGCCAAGCGCCCCGAGGACCGGCCCGCGGACGCCCGCCACGTGCACCGCCGGCTGGTCGAGGCCCGGTTGGGACCGGGCGGGCTGCCCGGCGCCCAGGCCCCCCTTCCGGTGTGGGCCCGCGGGATGACCGCCGGGCGCAAGGCCGGGATCGACGCCCGCCCCGCGAGCGGCGAATGGGCCGTGCTCACCGGCTCCTGGACGGCCGCCCGCCCCGGCGGCGGGCTGTCCGCCGTCCGTCCGAGCGGCGGGCACCCCGTCCTCCGCCCGAGCGGGGGGAACGCCGTCGTCCGTCCGTCCGGCGGGCAGCCCGCCGTGGGCCCCGGCGTCCGCATCGTCCGCCCCGAGCCCGCCGAGGACCCGCGCCTGACCGTGGCGTACGGCGTCCCCCGCGGCCCCGGCCCCCGGGAGAGCGGCCCCGACGCGCTCGCCGCCGGCCACACCCGCGCCTACGCCCTCAGCCGCTCGGGCCGGCCCGAGGAAGCCCTCGCCGTGTACACGGCCGTGGCCGAGGGACGCACGCGGGAACTCGGCCCGGACCACGCCGACACCCTCGCCGCGCGCCAGGAGACGGCGTACGAGCTGGGCCGGCTCGGTCGCCACCAGGAGGCGTACGACACCTACCGGGCGGTGCTCGTCGCCCGTGAACGGACCACGGGCCGGCTCCACCCCGACACCCTGCGCTGCCGCCACAACCTGGCCTGCGCCCTGGGTGCGCTGGGCCGGTTCGCGGAGGCCCACGCCACCGCCGTCGCGGTCGCCGCCGACCGGTCCGCCGTCCTGGGCCCCGAGCACGCGGACACGCTGCTGACCCGGTACGAGGCGGCGTACGCGCTCGGCCGCCTGGAGCGCTGGCAGGAGGCCCTGGCCGGCTTCCGCGAGGTCGCCGCCGTACGGGAGCGGGTACTCGGCCGCGACCACCCCGACACCCTGGCCGCCCGCTACGAGGTCGGCATCGCGCTCGGCCGCACCGGGAACAGCGCCCAGGCCCTCGACCTGTTCCGGGCCCTGGTCCGCGATCGCACCCGCGCCTACGGGGCCGCCGATCCCGAGACCCTGCGCGCGCGGCACGTCCTCGGGGTCAACCTGGGCCGCCTGGAGCGCTGGGAGGAGGCGGTGGCCGAGGCCCGGCAGGTGGGCGCCGTACGGGCCGAGGTGCTCGGCGCCGAGCACCCGGACACCCTGGTCAGCCGCCGGGAACTCGCCGTCGGGCTCGGCCGGCTGGGCCGCTGGGACGAGGCGCTGCCCATCTACCGGGAACTGTCCGGCATTCGCGAACGGTCCCTGGGCGACGAGCATCCCGACACGGCGCTGGCCCACGCCGACGAGGCCCACTGTCTGGAGCGGCTCGGCCAGGTGTGTTACCAAGAGCCATGACGACCTTCGGGCGGGACGTGTACGACGACGTGATCGTGGGCGGCGGGCACAACGGCCTGGTGGCCGCCGCGTACCTGGCCAGGGCGGGCAGATCGGTCCTCGTCCTGGAACGGCTCGGGAACACGGGCGGAGCGGCCATCTCCAGCCGGCCCTTCACCGGCGTCGACGCCCGCCTCTCCCGGTACTCGTACCTCGTCTCGCTGCTCCCGGCGAAGATCGTGCGCGACCTGGACCTGCGGTTCGCGGTGCGCAGGCGGACGATCTCCTCGTACACGCCCGTCGAACGCGACGGCCGGCCCGGCGGACTGCTCGTCGGCGGCGGCGATCAGCGCACCCGGGAGTCCTTCGCCCGGCTGACCGGCTCGGACCGGGAGTACGAGAGCTGGCGCGCCTTCTACGGGACCACCGGGCAGGTGGCGCGGAAGGTGTTCCCCACCCTGACCGAGCCGTTGCCCACCCGTGCGGAGCTGCGGGCCCGGATCGACGACGAGGCCGCGTGGCGGATGCTGTTCGAGGAGCCGCTCGGGCAGGCGGTGGAGCGGCACTTCACCGACGACCTGGTCCGCGGGGTGGTCCTCACGGACGGGTTGATCGGTACCTTCGCGGACGCGCACGACCCCTCCCTCGCGCAGAACCGCTGCTTCCTCTACCACGTGATCGGCGGCGGGACGGGGGACTGGGACGTCCCGGTCGGCGGCATGGGCGCCCTGACGGACGCCCTCGCGGCCGCCGCGCGGGCCGCCGGGGCGGAGATCGCCACCGGCCACGAGGTACTGCGGATCGACACGGACGGGACCGCTCCGGCCGAGGTGGTCTTCCGTACGGCCAGGGGGGAGGGCCGGGTCGTCGGCCGTACGGTCCTGGTGAACGCCTCACCGCGGGCGCTGGCCGAACTCCTCGGCGAGGAACCGCCGAAGGAGGCGCCCGAGGGCGCCCAGCTCAAGGTCAACATGCTGCTGCGCCGGCTGCCCCGGCTGCGGGACACCACCGTGGACCCGCGCGAGGCCTTCGGCGGCACCTTCCACATCGCCGAGGGGTACGCCGAACTCGCCCGGGCCCACGCGGAGGCCGCGTCCGGCGAACTGCCGTCCGTGCCGCCCTCGGAGATCTACTGCCACTCGCTGACCGACCCGACGATCCTCGGACCCGAGCTGGTGGAGCAGGGCTACCAGACGCTGACCCTCTTCGGCCTGCACACCCCCGCCCGGCTGTTCGGGCACGACAACAACCAGGCCCGCGAGGTGCTGCTGACCGCCACCCTCGCGCAGCTCGACGCGCACCTGGCCGAACCCCTCACCGACTGCCTCGCCTTCGACGCCGACGGCCGCCCGTGCATCGAGGCGAAGACCCCGCTCGACCTGGAGCGCGAACTGGGGCTGCCCGGCGGGCACATCTTCCACCGCGACCTGTCCTGGCCCTTCGCCGACTCGGGCGGGGGCGGCCGCTGGGGCGTGGAGACCGCCCACCGCAACGTACTGCTGTGCGGTGCGGGGGCGGTCCGGGGCGGCGGCGTCAGCGGGGTCCCCGGGCACAACGCGGCGATGGCGGTGCTGGGGCACTAGCCGGGGCTGCCTACGCGATCGGCTCGATGACCACGATCGGGATCTCGCGGTCCGTCTTGGTCTGGTACTCGTCGTAGGCGGGCCAGTGCTTCACCATCACGGGCCAGTACGCGGCGCGCTCCTCGGGGGTCGCGGTGCGGGCCGTGCCCTGAAGGATCTTCGCGCCGACCTGAATGCGGACCTCGGGGTGTTCGGCCAGGTTCCGGAACCAGAGCGGGTGCTCGGGGGCGCCGCCCTTGGAGGCGACGAGCAGGTAGCGGCCGTCCGCCTCGCCGTAGATGAGGGGGGTGCGCACGGGCTTGCCCGAGACCCGGCCGACGGTGGTCAGCAGGAGGGTCTGGGTGCCGTTCCAGTCGTGGCCCTCGGCGCCGTTGGACGCCACGTACTGCTTGACGTGGTCAAGCTGCCAGCTTCCCGGCCTCGGGTCGGTCGGGTTGTCCCAGTCGATGGCGGTGGTCATGCGGTTTCGCCTGCCTTCGCGTTGAACGGTCAACGAACCTCACCAACGAGTGCCAACGCCCGCGGGCACGCTGTCCATATCACCCGGGAGGGTGAATCCGTCGAAGAGGGCGTCCATCGCCCGGTGCGCGGCACGGGCCGGGGTCGCGCGGACCGCGAGATCACGGACGGCCACGGCGACCGGATGGGTGAGGACGGCGATCCGGCCCGCGCGGCGGGCGCGGACGCGGATGGCGTCGGTGCGTGCGCAGCGGGCCGCACTGTAGGCGGCGAGAGCGGCCGGCACGTCCGTACCGCGCGCCCTGTCCAGCAGGTGGGCGAGGACAACGGCGTCCTCGATGGCCTGGCAGCCGCCCTGCCCCAGGTTGGGCGTCATGGCGTGGGCGGCGTCGCCGAGCCAGGCGAGGCGTCCGTGGTGGAAGCGGGGGAGCGGGGCCGCCAGGTCGTACAGGTCGTGCTGGAGCACGGCCGCCGGGTCGATCAGCTCCAGCAGGGCCGGGATCGGGTCGTGCCAGGTGCCGTAGCGGCGCAGCAGCTCGGTGCGGACGTCGGCGGGGCGGCGGCCCTCGGGGACGACGGCGGTGGCGTAGACGTACGTCCGGCCGTCGGCGAGCGGGACGACGCCGAAACGCTCGCCGCGGCCCCAGGTCTCGGCGGTGACCGCTTCGGCGCGGTCCTCGGCGGCGGGCAGGACGGTGCGCCAGGCGGTCTCCCCGCTGTAGCGGAGGCCGGGGTGGTCCGGGAAGTACCGGCGCCGGAGCGGGCTGTGGATGCCGTCGGCGGCCAGCACCAGATCGGCGCCCCCGAGGTCGCCGTCGGAGGTGCGGACCACCGGGGACCCGTCCGCATCGGCCACCGAGTCGACCGCGACGCCGTACCGGATCGTGCCTTCGGGGAGCGCGGCGGCCAGGGCGTCGGCGAGGGCCGAGCGGTGCACCGCGAGCGGCGGACCGCCGTAGCGGGCGGCGAGCGCGGCGGTGTCGGCGCGGCTCAGCCAGCGTCCGTCCGCGCGGCGCAGGCCCATCGCGGCGGGGACGGCCCGGCCCACCGCGCGGGTGACGTCGAAGCCGATGGCGTCGAAGGCGCGCAGGGCGTTGGGGGCGAGGACGATCCCGGCGCCGACGGCGGTCGGTCCGGGCGCCCGCTCGCAGACGGTGACCCGCCAGCCCCGTCGGTGCAGGGCCACGGCCGCGGTGAGCCCGCCGATCCCCGCACCCGCCACGACCGCGTCACGCTGAAGTGCCGACATCACGCATCCCCCTCTTCCCTTCCTCTACAGGTGTAGAGCCTGATCCCCTTACTCTACAGCTGTAGAGTGAGGGGATGTCCACCCCCCCCACCCCCGCCACCCCCCGTCGGGGCGAACGCACCCCGGACCGCAGGACCCTGATCGCCGACACCGCGATCGGCCTCGTCGCCACCTCCGGACTCCGCGGGCTGACCCACCGCGCGGTCGACGGCGCGGCCGGGCTGCCCGCGGGCAGCACCTCGTACTACTTCCGTACGCGGACGGCGCTGATCGCCGCCTGCTACCAGCGGCTTGCCGAACTGGACCTCGGCGACGTCGGTGACCTCGGCGACCTCGACGGCGGGAGCCCGTCCGTGCTCCCGGTGGCGGACCGGGACGCGGCCGCTGCCGCGCTGGCCGGGGTGCTGTACCGCTGGCTGACGGTGGGGCGCGAGCGCCAGCTGGCCCGCTTCGAACTCAGCCTGGAGGCGGCCCGCAACCCCGCACTGGAGGCGGATTTCCTCCGGGCGGGGCAGGGGCCCCGGGCCCGGGCCGCGGGCATCCTCGCGGCCCTCGGGGCCGATCGGCCCGAAGAGGCCGCCGAGTTGCTGGTCGCCTGGACGGACGGGCTCCTGTACGACCGGCTGGCCGGCGCCCTCGCCCGCTCCCGCGTGGCCCCGGACCAGGCCGAACTGGCCGCCGTAGCGCGCCGGATGATCGATGCGGTCCTCGCGCACCACGGTTAGGATCCGGTCATGATCGCTGAGCTGCAGTGCGTGGTCCTGGACTGTCCCGATCCGCAGGCGCTGGCCGAGTTCTACCGGTCCCTGCTGGGCGGGAACGTCAATCAGCCGGACCGGCGCTGGGCGGTCGACGCGGACTGGGCGACGCTGCACGCGCCGTCGGGCCTGGTCCTCGCCTTCCAGCGCGCGGCGGACCACCTGCCCCCGCGCCGGCCGGACCCCACCCGGCCGCAGCAGTTCCACCTGGACTTCGGCGTTCCGGACCTCGACCGCGCGCAGGAGCAGGTGCTGGCGGCCGGCGCGACGCTGCTCGACGGGGACACGGGCGGGCGCGGCTGGCGGATCTTCGCGGACCCGGCGGGGCACCCCTTCTGTCTGGTCCGCCACTAGCGGGTGCCGGGTGCCGGGTGTCGAGTGGCGGGTGTCGAGTGGCGGGCGCCGGTGCCGGTGCCGACCGCGCCGAGCTGTTCGGGGCCGCGGTCGAGGCGGCCGCGCAGCACCCCCCAGGAACCGCACTGGTACCTCGCGGTGATCGGCGCCGACCCCGCCGCCCAGGGCACGGGCCAGGGAGCCGCACTGCTGCGCTCGGGCCTGGCCAAGGCCGACGCGGCGGGCCTGCCCGCCTGCCTGGAGTCCTCCAAGGCGTCCAACCTCCCCTTCTACGAACACTTCGGCTTCACCGTGCGCGAGGAGGTCCGGCTGCCCGGTGGCGGCCCGACCCTGTGGGCGAAGCGCCGCGAACCGCGCCCCGCGGCCGACACCCAGGGTGTGTGACGCACGGGGGCGCGCGACCCGTCCGCGTGCGTACGGACGGGCCGCTCGCCCCGGCCCACCACGCGCCGTAGGCTGCATCCCGCACGGACGGACGGAAGACGCAGCAGGACCTCGCGCGCCGGCTCTGGGAGACGGACGACACCGCGGCGAGACTGCTGGCGATCCTGATCTGCCGCCCGAAGGCGTTCGAGCGCGACGAGCTGGACGGCATGCTGCGCGGGGCGCGCGCCCCCAAGGTGCACGACTGGCCCCCCCCGCCCCGCCCGCCCCACCCCACTC
>NZ_JOIR01000005.1 GCF_000720115.1 Streptomyces sp. NRRL F-2580 | reverse complement strand
GGCTTTCCTCCGGGCTTTCGTTCTGTGTTCTTGCGTTTCCGACTCTATCAGACTCTTTCGTGTCCGACTTCCTCGGCGCTTTCCAGTTCCTGCGCTTTCACGCTTTCCCTTTCCAGCGATTCCGACTCTATCAGATTCTCTCCGGGCCGTTTCCGGCCGGATTCGAATTCCAATGGCCTTCGGAGGGCCTTTCCCTTTCGGGCGGATCAGACTTTATCAGGTCTCCCTGGTCTGGATTCACACCCGCTCGCGCGGACCGTCCGGACACACGTGTGTGCCCGGGCATCTGCGAGGTGGAGACGTAAACGTACTGGAGCGGGGCCCCCGGATGCAAATCCGGTTGCCCCGCTCCCCTTCCGGCGTTACGACGAGGCTCAGACCTCGACGACGACCGGGAGGATCATCGGACGGCGTCGGTAGCCGTCCGAGACCCACTTGCCCATCGTGCGGCGGATCAGCTGCTGGATCTGGTGCGGCTCGGCGACGCCGTCGGCCGCGGCGCGGGCGATGGCTTCCTCGATCTTCGGGATGACCGTTCCGAAGGCCGAGTCGTCGATGCCGGAGCCGCGGGCCTGGATGTTCGGGCCGCTGACGACCTTGCCGGTGCTGCTGTCGACCACGACGTAGACCGAGATGATGCCCTCGTCACCGAGGATCTTGCGGTCCTTGAGGTGGACTTCCGTGACGTCGCCGACCGAGAGGCCGTCCACGTAGACGTAGCCGGCCTGGACCTTGCCGGAGATCCGGGCCTTGCCGTCGATCAGGTCGACGACCACGCCGTCCTCGGCGATGACGATGCGGTCCTTCGGGACGCCCGTCAGGGCACCGAGCTCGGCGTTGGCGCGCAGGTGGCGCCATTCGCCGTGGACCGGCATCAGGTTGCGCGGCTTGCAGATGTTGTAGAAGTACAGCAGCTCGCCGGCCGAGGCGTGGCCCGAGACGTGCACCTTGGCGTTGCCCTTGTGCACGACGTTGGCGCCCCAGCGGGTCAGGCCGTTGATCACGCGGTAGACCGCGTTCTCGTTGCCCGGGATCAGGGACGACGCCAGGATCACGGTGTCGCCGGGGACGATCCGGATCTGGTGGTCGCGGTTGGCCATGCGGGACAGGGCCGCCATCGGCTCGCCCTGGGAACCCGTGCAGACCAGGACGACCTCGTGGGCCGGCAGGTCGTCGAGGGTCTTGACGTCCACCACGAGTCCGGCCGGGACCTTCAGGTAGCCGAGGTCGCGGGCGATGCCCATGTTGCGGACCATCGAGCGGCCGACGAAGGCGACCCGGCGGCCGTACTCGTGGGCGGCGTCGAGGATCTGCTGGATGCGGTGCACGTGGCTGGCGAAGCTGGCCACGATGATCCGGTTGTGGGCGTTCGCGAAGACCGTGCGCAGGACGTTGGAGATCTCGCGCTCGGGCGGGACGAAGCCCGGGACCTCGGCGTTCGTCGAGTCCGAGAGGAGGAGGTCGATGCCCTCTTCACTCAGGCGCGCGAAGGCGTGCAGGTCGGTGAGGCGCTGGTCCAGCGGGAGCTGGTCCATCTTGAAGTCGCCGGTGGCGACGACCAGGCCCGCGGGGGTCCGGATCGCGACGGCCAGGGCGTCGGGGATGGAGTGGTTGACCGCGATGAACTCGCAGTCGAAGGGGCCCAGGGCCTCGCGCTCGCCTTCCTTCACCTCAAGGGTGTAGGGGCGGATGCGGTGCTCCTGGAGCTTCGCCTCGATGAGGGCCAGCGTCAGCTTGGAGCCGATCAGCGGGATGTCCGGCTTCTCCCGGAGGAGGTAGGGGACGGCGCCGATGTGGTCCTCGTGACCGTGCGTGAGGACGATGCCCTCGATGTCGTCGAGGCGGTCCCTGATGGACGAGAAGTCCGGCAGGATCAGGTCGATGCCCGGCTGCTCCTCTTCGGGGAAGAGGACGCCGCAGTCGACGATCAGCAGGCGACCGTCGAACTCGAAGACGGTCATGTTGCGGCCGATCTCGCCGAGACCACCCAGGGGGGTGACTCTGAGGCCGCCCTTGGGCAGCTTCGGCGGCGGACCGAGTTCCGGATGCGGATGGCTCAAAAGTGTCTCCTCACCACGCACGCCACGTACCCGGAAGGCACGTGGCGCGCATGTCATTCGTGCACTTGCTGTTGTCTGTTCCGTATTTGTTCGTACTTGCTATTCAGTTGTGAAGTCTGTTGTCAGAGCTGTACCCCGCCGGCGGCAAGATCGATCTTGAGCTGCGCCGTCTCTTCGGCGGTCAGTTCGATCAGCGGGAGCCGGAGCGGGCCCGCGGGCAGGCCCTGCAGGTTCAGCGCGCCCTTGGTCGTCATCACGCCCTGGGTGCGGAACATGCCGGTGAAGACCGGGAGCAGCTTCTGGTGGATCTCGGCGGCCTTCTGGACGTCTCCGTCCAGGTGGGCCTCCAGCATGGCGCGCAGCTCGGGGGTGACCACGTGGCCGACCACGGAGACGAAGCCGACCGCGCCGACCGACAGGAGCGGCAGGTTCAGCATGTCGTCGCCGGAGTACCAGGCCAGGCCGCTCCGGGCGATGGCCCAGCCGGCGCGGCCGAGGTCGCCCTTGGCGTCCTTGTTGGCAACGATACGGGGGTGCTCGGCCAGCCGTACGAGAGTTTCCGTCTCGATCGGGACACCACTGCGGCCGGGGATGTCGTAGAGCATGACCGGCAGCTCGGTGGCGTCGGCGATGGCCGTGAAGTGCCGGTAGAGGCCCTCCTGCGGCGGCTTGCTGTAGTACGGGGTGACCGCGAGCAGGCCGTGGGCGCCGGTGCGCTCGGCCTGGCGGGCCAGTTCCAGGGTGTGGCGGGTGTCGTTGGTACCGATGCCGGCGACCACGTGGGCGCGGTCTCCGACGGCTTCGAGGACGGCTCGTACGAGGTCGTTTTTCTCCGCGTCGGTGGTGGTCGGCGACTCGCCAGTGGTGCCGTTGATGATCAGGCCGTCGTTGCCTGCGTCCACCAGGTGGACGGCGAGCTGCTGCGCGCCGTCGAGGTCGAGTGCGCCATCCGCCGTGAACGGCGTGATCATGGCGGTGAGGACCCGCCCGAAGGGGGTCTGCGGAGTCGAGATCGGAGCCATGGGTAACACGCTACTCGCTGCCATGCTCGCGGTGTCCCCTCGGGGGACGTTCAACGGGGTGTGCCGCCCGGCGGCGGCCGGGCGGGGCTGTTGGACGCCGGCACTGCCTGCTCGGGGGTTCAAGCAGTGCCGGGTCCGTTTGATCAGCCTAGATGAAGTTTACGAAACGTCGCAATACGGACACTTAGGACTTGACGCAGCACATCTGTACGCCGCAGGAGCAACGGGCCTTACGGGGCAACGCGCCCGTTGCCGTTGTAGGCCGCGTACGTGAGCGGCATGAGCTTCGCCCAGTGCTGCTCCATCTTCTCGCCGACCATCTCGATCTCCCGCTGCGGGAAGGACGGCACCGCCGCGAGCTCGTGCTGCGTGCGCAGGCCGAGGAAGTGCATCAGCGAGCGCGCGTTGCAGGTGGCGTACATCGAGGAGAAAAGACCGACCGGCAGGACCGAACGGGCAACCTCCCGGGCCACGCCCGCGGCGAGCATCTCCTGGTAGGCCTCGTAGGCCCGCACGTAGGAGTCCTCCATGACGCGGCCGGTCAGCTCCTGCTGCGCCCGGGTGCCCTCGACGAAGACGTACTTGCCCGGGCGGCCCTCCTGGACGAGCTTGCGCTCCGCGTCCGGGACGTAGAAGACCGGTTCGAGCTCCCTGTAGCGGCCCGATTCCTCGTTGTACGACCAGCCCACGCGGTGGCGCATGAACTCGCGGAAGACGAAGATCGGGGCGCTGATGAAGAAGGTCATCGAGTTGTGCTCGAAGGGGCTGCCGTGACGGTCCCGCATCAGGTAGTTGATGAGGCCCTTGGAGCGCTCCGGGTCCTTCTGCAGCTCCTCCAGGGACTGCTCGCCGGCGGTGGAGACGCGCGCGGCCCACAGCACGTCGGAGTCGGCGGCGGAGTGCTTCACCAGCTCCACCGTCACGTCACTGCGGAAGCTGGGTTTCAGATCTGAAGCGGCGGTCTCGCTCACCGGGGGTCCTTCCAAACGTGCGTTCCTGGGGCGCGCCCACTCTACGGCGCCCCCCGCGGGTCCTCGCGCAAACGCACGCGCACGGCGGACCCCTCACAGCTGACGCACAGCCATGAAATCTGGTGAATGTCCCGAAATCCGGCACCGATTGACCGGTTCGTTCGTCCTACCTAGGAGACCGCACACCCATTCCATCCCGAGGAGATTCGCTCTGATGTTCCTCCGGCGTGAAGCCGTCCCGTTCGCTTTCGTCTCCGAAGCCGACCGTTTCCGAAGCAACGTCACTCCGCCGCCGCGCGAGCGTCTGAGCCGGACCCAGATGGCCGCCCGTAGTCTGGTCGGACTGACCGTGGTTGCGGGGCTCGCCGGCTCACTGCTCTTCGGTATGCCCGCACTGCAGCCGAGCAAGGCACCGGAGAAGTCGCAGCAGTCGGAGGCGTCCGAGGGGCGGTAGCCTCACGGGCACAGCCCAACCGAACGTGCATGTGAGTGAGGTCCAGCCGTGCCCCTGCCCTTCCTGACGGCCGACGGCGTATCCGATGCGGATGACGACGGCGACGGCGACGAGGTCCTGGCCCATGCCGACCACGACCGCTGGCGCCGGCCCTACCGCCCCGGCCCCTGGCGCGTGGCCATCTCCGCGCTGCTGCTCCTGCTGTCCGCCTTCATGCTGCTCGCCACGATGATCATCGCGTTCGCGGGTGCGTGGGGCGGAGCCGGCGTGTGCCTGGCGGCCGCCCTCGTGGTCGTGGCATCGGCGGTGCAGACGCTGCGCGTGGGCGTGTGGGTGAGCCGTGCGGGGCTGCGCCGGGTGGGGTTCCTCGTGACCCGCACGGTCAAGTGGAGCGAGATCGCCGAGCTCCGTACGGTGCAGCAGCCGGTGCGCTGGCTCGGACTGCCGAGGACCGTGCAGGGGCAGGCGCTGACGATGTCCGGGCACAACGGCGCGCAGTTCCCGGCGCCGGTGCTAATGACCGACCACAACGCCGATTTCCTGTCGCGGGCGGAGGCCTTCGACCGGGCGGCCGACACGGTGGGTGCCTGGGCCGACGAGTACCGGCCCGTGGCCGCCTGATCCGCCGCGGCGCGCCCGGGAAGCCCGTACAGGTGTCAGACCTGTACGGGCTTCTTGTCGTGCAGGGCGATCGCCCGCTGCATGGCCTTGCGCGCCCGCGGGGTGTCCCGGGCGTCGTGGTAGGCGACGGCGAGCCGGAACCAGCTGCGCCAGTCCCCCGGCGCGTCCTCGGTCTCCGCCTTGCGGCGCGCGAAGACCTCGTCGGCGGAATCCCGCAGGATCCGACCGTACGCGTCCCGCTCCAGCTCGTCGACGGGCAGTCCGCCCTCGGCCTCCAGCTCGCCGGCGAGGTGGTTGGCCCGGGTGACGAACTGCGTGTTCTTCCAGAGGAACCAGACACCGATGACCGGCAGGATCAGCACGGCCACACCGAAGGTGACGGTGAGCCAGGTACCGTGCCCGATCAGCATCAGGCCCCGGCTGCCGACCAGGACGAAGTAGACGACCAGGACGGCGGCCGTGAGGAAGTACGTGATCTTCGCGCGCATCGTGAACTCAGCCCAGGTCGAGGAAGTGTTCCAGGCCGAAGGTGAGGCCCGGGGTCTGCGTCACGCGGCGCGCGCCGAGCAGGATGCCCGGCATGAAGCTGCTGTGGTGCAGGGAGTCGTGACGGATGGTCAGGGTCTCGCCCTCACCGCCGAGGAGCACCTCCTGGTGGGCCAGCAGTCCGCGCAGGCGGACGGCGTGCACCGGGACGCCGTCGACGTCCGCGCCGCGGGCCCCGTCGAGGGCCGTGGCGGTGGCGTCGGGCTGCGCGCCGAGGCCGGCTTCGGCGCGGGCCGCCGCGATGAGCTGCGCCGTGCGGGTCGCCGTACCGGAGGGGGCGTCGACCTTGTTGGGGTGGTGCAGCTCGACGACCTCGACGGACTCGAAGTAGCGGGCGGCCTGGGCCGCGAACTTCATGGTGAGGACGGCGCCGATGGAGAAGTTCGGGGCGATGAGCACACCGGTCTCCGGGGAGCCGGCGAGCCAGGTGTTCAGCTGGGCGAGGCGGTCCTCGGTCCAGCCGGTGGTGCCGACCACTCCGTGGATGCCGTGGCGGATGAGGAAGTCCAGGTTCCCCATCACCGAGGCCGGGGTGGTCAGCTCGACCGCGACCTGGGCGCCGGCCTCGGCCAGCGTCTCCAGCTTGTCGCCGCGGCCGAGGGCGGCCACCAGCTCCATGTCGTCGGCGGCCTCGACCGCCTTGACCGCCTCAGCGCCGATGCGGCCCTGGGCGCCGAGGACTGCCACGCGCAGCTTGCTCATGTTGCTTCCTTACTCACGTACGGAACTAGGCGACCGCTTCGTCGAGACGGGCGGCCTGCTTCTCCTTCAGCGGGCCGATCACCGCGAGCGAGGGGCGCTGGGCCAGTACATCCTGTGCGACCGAGCGGACGTCGTCCGGGGTCACCGCGGCGATCCGGGCCAGCATGTCGTCGACCGACATCTGGTCGCCCCAGCACAGCTCGCTCTTGCCGATCCGGTTCATGATGGCGCCGGTGTCCTCCAGGCCGAGGACGGTGGAGCCGGACAGCTGGCCGATGGCCCGCTTGATCTCGTCGTCGCCGAGCCCCTCGTTCGCGACCTTGTCCAGCTCGTCGCGGCAGATCCGGAGCACGTCGTGGACCTGGTTGGGCCGGCAGCCCGCGTACACGCCGAAGAGGCCGGTGTCGGCGAAGGCCGAGGTATACGAGTACACGCTGTAGGCGAGGCCGCGCTTCTCCCGGACCTCCTGGAAGAGCCGCGAGGACATGCCGCCGCCGAGGGCCGTGTTCAGCACGCCGAGCGCCCAGCGCCGCTCGTCGGTGCGGGCGATGCCCGGCATGCCGAGGACCACGTGGGCCTGCTCGGTCTTGCGGTTCACCAGCTCGACGCGGCCGGCGGTGCGGATGCGCTTGGCGCCGCTGCGCGGGCCGATCGGCTCGGCGTCGGTGCGGCCCAGGGCGCCGGCCTTCTCGAAGGCGGCACGGACCTGGCGTACGACCTTGTTGTGGTCGACGTTGCCGGCGGCGGCCACGACGAGGTGGGTCGGGTCGTAGTGCTTCTTGTAGAAGCGACGGATCCGCTCGGCGCCCAGGGCGTTGATCGTGTCGACGGTGCCGAGGACGGGGCGGCCCAGGGGGGTGTCCCCGTACATGGTCTGCGCGAACAGGTCGTGGACCACGTCGCCCGGGTCGTCCTCGGTCATCGCGATCTCTTCGAGGATGACGCCGCGCTCGGCGTCGACGTCCTCCTCGCGGATCAGCGAGCCGGTGAGCATGTCGCACACCACGTCGATGGCGAGCGGCAGGTCGGTGTCGAGCACCCGGGCGTAGTAGCAGGTGTACTCCTTCGCCGTGAAGGCGTTCATCTCGCCGCCGACCGCGTCTATCGCGGAGGAGATGTCGAGGGCGGTGCGCTTGGCGGTGCCCTTGAAGAGGAGGTGCTCCAGGTAGTGCGTGGCGCCGTTCAGCGTCGGCGTCTCGTCACGGGAGCCGACGTGCGCCCAGATGCCGAAGGTGGCGGAGCGGACCGAGGGCAGCGTCTCGGTGACGACGCGCAGTCCGCCGGGGAGGACCGTGCGCCGGACGGTGCCGATGCCGTTGCTCCCCTTGAGGAGGGTTTGGGTACGGGCGACGGCCCGCCCCTCCGGAGAGGGGCGGGCCGTCACACGGGAACTACGCGACATCACTTGTCGGAGTCGTCCTTGTCAGCGTCGTCGCCGGCGGCCTCGCCGTCGATCACGGGGATCAGGGAGAGCTTGCCGCGCTGGTCGATCTCGGCGATCTCCACCTGGACCTTGGTGCCGACCGCGAGCACGTCCTCGACGTTCTCCACGCGCTTGCCACCGGCCAGCTTGCGGATCTGCGAGATGTGCAGCAGGCCGTCCTTGCCGGGCATCAGGGAGACGAAGGCACCGAAGGTGGTGGTCTTGACGACCGTACCCAGGTAGCGCTCGCCGACCTCCGGCATGGTCGGGTTGGCGATGGCGTTGATCGTGGCGCGGGCGGCCTCGGCGGCCGGGCCGTCGGAGGCACCGATGTAGATGGTGCCGTCGTCCTCGATCGTGATCTCGGCGCCGGTGTCCTCCTGGATCTGGTTGATCATCTTGCCCTTGGGGCCGATGACCTCACCGATCTTGTCCACCGGGATCTTGACGGTGATGATCCGGGGGGCGAAGGGGGACATGGCGTCCGGCGTGTCGATCGCTTCCATCATCACGTCGAGGATGTGGAGGCGGGCGTCGCGGGCCTGCTTGAGGGCGGCGGCCAGAACGGAGGCCGGGATGCCGTCGAGCTTGGTGTCCAGCTGGAGCGCGGTGACGAACTCCTTGGTGCCGGCGACCTTGAAGTCCATGTCGCCGAAGGCGTCCTCCGCACCGAGGATGTCGGTGAGGGCGACGTAGTGGGTCTTGCCGTCGATCTCCTGGGAGATCAGGCCCATGGCGATACCGGCGACGGGGGCCTTGAGGGGCACACCGGCGTTCAGCAGCGACATGGTGGAGGCGCAGACGGAGCCCATGGACGTCGAACCGTTGGAGCCGAGGGCCTCGGACACCTGACGGATCGCGTACGGGAACTCCTCGCGGGTCGGGAGGACCGGCACGATCGCGCGCTCGGCGAGCGCGCCGTGGCCGATCTCGCGGCGCTTCGGCGAACCGACGCGGCCGGTCTCACCGACGGAGTACGGCGGGAAGTTGTAGTTGTGCATGTAGCGCTTGCGGGTCACCGGGGAGAGGGTGTCCAGCTGCTGCTCCATGCGGAGCATGTTGAGGGTGGTGACGCCCAGGATCTGGGTCTCGCCACGCTCGAACAGCGCCGAGCCGTGCACGCGCGGGATGGCCTCGACCTCGGCGGCGAGGGTACGGATGTCCGTGATCCCGCGGCCGTCGATGCGGACCTTGTCCTTGATGACGCGCTCGCGCACCAGGGCCTTGGTCAGGCTGCGGTAGGCGGCGGAGATCTCCTTCTCGCGGCCCTCGAAGGCCGGGAGGAGCTTGTCGGCGGCGAGCTCCTTGACGCGGTCCAGCTCGGCCTCGCGGTCCTGCTTGCCCGCGATGGTCAGCGCCTGGGAGAGCTCGCCCTTGACGGCGGCCGCGAGGGCCTCGTACACGTCGTCCTGGTAGTCCAGGAAGACCGGGAACTCGCCCTCGGGCTTCGCGGCCTTGGCGGCCAGGTCGGCCTGGGCCTTGCAGAGGACCTTGATGAAGGGCTTCGAGGCGTCGAGACCCGCGGCGACGATCTCCTCGGTCGGCGCCTGGGCGCCGCCCTTGACGAGGGCGATGGTCTTCTCGGTGGCCTCGGCCTCGACCATCATGATCGCGACGTCGCCGTCCTCCAGGACGCGGCCCGCGACGACCATGTCGAAGACGGCGTCCTCGAGCTCGGTGTGCGTCGGGAAGGCCACCCACTGGCCGCGGATCAGCGCGACGCGGACGCCGCCGATCGGGCCGGAGAAGGGCAGGCCGGCCAGCTGCGTGGACGCGGACGCGGCGTTGATCGCGACGACGTCGTACAGGTGGTCGGGGTTGAGCGCCATGATCGTGGCGACGACCTGGATCTCGTTGCGCAGGCCCTTCTTGAAGGACGGGCGCAGCGGGCGGTCGATCAGGCGGCAGGTGAGGATCGCGTCCTCGGAGGGGCGGCCCTCACGGCGGAAGAAGGAGCCGGGGATCTTGCCGGCCGCGTACTGCCGCTCCTCGACGTCCACCGTCAGGGGGAAGAAGTCGAGCTGGTCCTTGGGCTTCTTCGACGCGGTGGTGGCGGACAGCACCATCGTGTCGTCGTCCAGGTAGGCAACGGCGGAGCCGGCGGCCTGGCGGGCCAGACGGCCCGTCTCGAAGCGGATGGTGCGGGTGCCGAAGGAACCGTTGTCAATGACGGCCTCGGCGTAGTGGGTCTCGTTCTCCACTAGCGTTTTCTCCATTTTCGTCGTCTCCGTCCGCCGCCCGTGTGGCGGTGGACGGTTGCGGAGAAGCGCTCCTGGCGTGCGGGCCGGTCTTCGATCGAAGCATCCGGTTCGTTGCCCCCTGGGGGCATTCCGGGTGCCACTACCGAGGACCGGCGGCGTGGGAGGGCGCTCCTCCTCTTCAGTTGTGCGCGCCGTCTTCCTCAGACGCGCACGTGCGTCCGTTCCAGACTACAAAGGGTCCGGTCCGGTGCGCACGTACAGCAAAGGGAGCGGCCCCCTGATGTGGGAACCGCTCCCTTCACGGCGTGTTACTTGGCGCCGGCCGCACCGCGGCGGATGCCGAGGCGCTCGACCAGCGTACGGAAGCGCTGGATGTCCTTCTTGGCCAGGTACTGCAGCAGGCGGCGACGCTGGCCGACCAGGATCAGCAGACCACGACGGGAGTGGTGGTCGTGCTTGTGCGTCTTCAGGTGCTCGGTCAGGTCCGAGATGCGGCGGGAGAGCATCGCAACCTGGACCTCGGGGGAGCCGGTGTCGCCCTCCTTGGCACCGAACTCGGTGATGATCTGCTTCTTCGTAGCGGCGTCGAGCGGCACGCGTACTCCTCGTTTTAGGTCTTCGTTGCCACCGAGTGCCCCAGGTCTGAGTCTCTGGGGAGCTTCCGTAACTCGGGAGGCGGGGTCCGCTGAGCGCAGTCCACAGACCCTTGGGAAGGAATCCGGGGGACGCGTACACAAACGGCCGTCACACAGCGTACCAGGCTGCCGGGACGCGGCGTCTCAGCTGGTGAGAGCGCGGGCCCGGGAGTAAACGTCCAGCACGGCCAGGGTCAGGGGGACCAGGCTGAGCAGGACCGCCGCCTCGGTGAGGTCGAGCAGCCTTCCCCAGAAGGGTGACAGACCCTTGCGCGGGATGACAAGCGCAATTCCGGCGAGGAGGGCCGCGCCGGCGGCGACGGCGGCGGTCAGCCAGATCGTACGGAGGTCCAGGCCGCTGCTGTCCTGCTCGACGACCAGGGCCTCGATCAGGTCGGTCGGCGGGTGCAGGGCCATGCCGAGGATCAGCAGGGCGATGGCGGCCAGGCCGGCGGCGAGGGCGCACACGACCTGCGAGGTGTAGCGGAAGAGGCGGGCGCGCAGCAGCATCGCGAGGCCGGTGGCCAGGGCCAGCAGCCGGCCCCACGTGTTGTCGGAGAAGCCGAGGACGGCGGCGGACGCGACGGCGACGGCGGCGCAGCCGCCGACCAGGCCGAGGAGCATCTCGTGGCCGCGCCGGGCCTGGGCGGCGATGGCCTCGGCGTCGAGCGGGGCGCCCTGCTCGTGCTGGTCGGAGCCGGGCTGGTCACCGTACGGCTCGGTCTCGTAGCGGTCCGGGGTCTCGTAATCCTCGGTGGCGCTCTGCGGGGCGGCGTAGCCGATGGGCAGCCGGGCGAAGCGGGCGGAGAGGCCGGGGAGGAAGGCGACGAGGCCGATGGCGACGGGGGCGCAGGCGGCGGCGGTGTGGGTCGCGGAGGCCTCGGTGGCGATGGCGACGAAGGTGGCGAGGGTTCCGGTGGCGGCGACGAAGGTGGCCGCGACGAAGGGGGCGTCGCCACTGGGGGTGAGCGCGACCAGGGCGACGGAGGCGACCAGGACGCAGACGCAACCGACCAGGAACTGGAGCCGGCCGGGACCGTCGCCGACGGCCGGGGCGATGATCCCGGAGCCGGCGATCAGCAGGTGCGGGAGGGCGCCGAGGCCGAGGGCCACGGCGGAGAGCCTGTCGCGGTAGACGCGGGCCCGGACTCCGGCCACGCCGGTGAGCAGGACGCCGACGGCCCCGGCGATGATCCCCGGCAGGCCGTGCATGTCGTGGCGGACCGGGTCGGCGTACCAGAGGACGAAGCCGAGCATGACGAGCAGCAGGGCGGCGCCGGCCAGGCCCGCGCCGCGCAGCATGTCGTCGCTCCAGCGGTGCCGGTCGCGGACGACGGCGGAGGCGACGGCGTCGGAGACGTCGTCGAACACCGCGGGCGGCAGGGACTCGGCGAAGGGGCGCAGGCTCAGCACCTCGCCGTCGAGGATCTGCTGGGCGGCGAGGGTGCGGGCGCCGTCGAGGACGGTGCCGGAGCGGCGTACGAGGTGGAACCCGGTCGGGGCGCCCACGGGCTGGGTCTGGCCGGTGAGGCGCAGCAGCTCGGGATAGACGTCGGCGACGGCGATGTCCTCGGGGAGGGCGACGTCGATCCGACTGTCAGGAGCCACGACGGTGACCCTGCAGAAGCCCGTCGTTGCGGCCGTACTCACCTGTGTGACCCCCCTGGTTGGTGCCCGCACCGGCGGACGATTCGCGGATGCGCATGCTGCGCGCGCCACCCTACCGGGCGTCTGGCCTACTGTCGGCAAGTAGGATCACCGACGCGTGGGGGAACCCCCTTCGCGCCCGGGACTTGGGGGCGCCGGTTATGACGTCCCGTCCGTTTTCGAGGGATTGATGCTCCGGTGAGCCAGATCGTCGTCAAACGCCCGCCGCGGTCCCTGCCGCCCGAGGTTCCCTCGGACGAGCTGAGGCTGGAAGCTCCGCCCGAACTTCCGCGCGGGCAGCAGGAGGGCATGCTGATGCAGCTCCTGCCGATGCTCGGCATGGGCTCTTCCGTCGTCTTCTTCTTCATGCCGGGCGCGGCACCGTTCATGCGCATCATGGGTGTGCTGATGCTCGTGTCGACCGTCGGCATGGTCATCGCCCAGCTGATGCGCCACCGGCGCGGTACGCAGGGGCAAATGGCCGATGTGCGCCGGGACTACCTCAAATACCTTGCGCAGACGCGCCGTCAGGTACGGCGTACCGCGCGGGCGCAGCGCGACGCGCAGCTGTATCTGCACCCGGCCCCCGAGCAGTTGTGGTCGGTCGTGGCGGAGGGTTCGCGGCTGTGGGAGCGGCGCGTCGGCGACCCGGACTTCGGGCAGGCCCGGCTCGGGCTGGGCGCGCAGCGGCTGGCGACCACGCTGGTGGCGCCGGAGACGGCGCCGGTGGACGAGCTGGAGCCGCTGACCGCGGGCGCGATGCAGCGCTTCCTGAAGGTGCACTCCACTCTGGACGGCCTGCCGGTGGCGCTGTCGATCCGGGCGTTCTACCACGTGACGGTGTCCGGGGAGCCGGACTCCGCGCGCAGTACGGCGCGGGCGATGGTCGCGCAGCTGGCGACGCTGCACTCCCCCGAGGACCTGATGGTGGCCGTGGTGGCCGCGCCGGGTGCGGTGCCCTCGTGGGACTGGACGAAGTGGCTGCCGCACACGCAGCTCCCGGGGCAGGTCGACGGGGCCGGTACGAAGCGGCTGTTCGGCGACGACCTCGCCGAGTTGGAGGGGCTGCTGGGGCCCCGGTTGGAGGGCCGGCCGCGGTTCAGCCGTGACGTGTCCCCGGTCCTGGACCAGCCGCACCTGGTGGTCGTGCTGGACGGGGGCCTGGTGCCGCCGGACTCGGTGTTCGCGGCGGCCGAGGGGCTGCAGGGCGTGACGATAGTCGAGGTGGTGGCGGGCGAGCTGGACGAGCCGCGCGGCGGGCTGTCGGTCGTGGTGCGGCCGGGCCGGCTGCGCCTGGAGTCGGGCGCGGGTGTCGCGTACGAGGGCGTCCCGGACACCCTGTCACTGCCCGCGGCGGAGGCCCTGGCCCGGCAGTTGGCGCCGCTGCGCACGGGTGGCGGGGACGACGACGAGCCGCTGCTCGCCAACCTGGACTTCACGGACCTGCTGAACCTGGGCGACGCGGCCGCGGTGGACGTGGCACGGACCTGGCGGCCGAGGTCGGCCGGTGAGCGGCTGCGCGTGCCGATCGGTGTCGGCGAGGACGGCACTCCGGTCATGCTGGACCTGAAGGAGGCCGCGCAGGAGGGCATGGGCCCGCACGGCCTGTGCGTGGGCGCGACCGGTTCCGGCAAGTCGGAGCTGCTGCGCACGCTGGTGCTGGGCCTGGCGGTCACGCACACCTCGGAGACGCTGAACTTCGTGCTCGCCGACTTCAAGGGCGGTGCGACCTTCACGGGCATGGGACAGATGCCGCACGTCGCGGCCGTCATCACCAACCTGGCGGACGACCTCACGCTCGTGGACCGCATGGGCGACTCGATCCGCGGCGAGCTGCAGCGCCGTCAGGAGCTGCTGCGTTCGGCGGGCAACTACGCCAACATCCACGACTACGAGAAGGCCCGCGCGGCCGGCGCCCCGCTGGAGCCGCTGGCCTCGCTGGTGCTGGTCATCGACGAGTTCAGCGAGCTGCTGACGGCGAAGCCGGACTTCATCGACATGTTCATCCAGATCGGCCGCATCGGCCGGTCGCTGGGTGTGCACCTGCTGCTGGCCTCGCAGCGTCTGGAGGAGGGCAAGCTGCGCGGCCTCGACACGTACCTGTCGTACCGGATCGGTCTGCGGACCTTCTCGGCGGCGGAGTCGCGGACCGCGATCGGCGTGCCGGACGCCTACCACCTGCCGTCGGTGCCCGGTTCGGGCTACCTGAAGTTCGGTACGGACGAGATGACCCGCTTCAAGGCGGCGTACGTGTCGGGCACCTACCGCTCGGGCGGGCCCGACCTGTCGGTGGGGCTGTTCCCGGTGGAGCGGCGGCCCGCGCTGTTCACGGCGGCTCCGGTGCCGGTGGTGTACGCGGCCCCGGACCCGGCGTACCTGGCGGCGCAGACGCCGCGGGAGGACGACGCGCTCGCCGACACGGTGCTCGACGTGATCGTGAGCCGGCTGGAGGGGCAGGGGGTGCCGGCGCACCAGGTGTGGCTGCCGCCGCTCGACCAGGCCCCGCCGCTGGACCAGCTGCTGCCGGCGCTGGCGCCGAGCGCGGAGCGCGGGCTGCACGCGGACGGGTACACGCGGCCCGGCGGGCTCGTGGTACCGCTCGGCCTCATCGACAAGCCCTTCGAGCAGCGGCGCGAGGTGCTGTACCGGGACTTCTCGGGTGCGGCGGGCCACATGATGGTCGTCGGCGGTCCGCAGTCGGGCAAGTCGACGCTGATGCGCACGCTGATCTCCTCCTTCGCGCTCACCCACACCCCGCGCGAAGTGCAGTTCTACGGGCTGGACTTCGGTGGTGGCAGCCTGTCGGCGGTGGCCGAGCTGCCGCACGTGGGCGGGATCGCCTCGCGTCTGGACCCGGAGCGGGTACGGCGTACGGTCGCGGAGGTCGGGGGCATCCTCAACCGCCGCGAGGAGTTCTTCCGCGCGAACAACATCGACTCGATCGGCACCTACCGGCGGCGCCGGGCGGCGGGCGACCTGCCCGGTGAGCCGTGGGGCGACGTGTTCCTGATCGTCGACGGCTGGGGCAACTTCAAGGGCGAGTACGAGGGCCTGGAGCAGATCGTCACGGACATCGCGTCCCGCGGTCTGGGCTACGGCATCCACGTGGTGATCACGGCGGCGCGCTACATGGAAGTCCGGGCCGCGCTCAAGGACCAGATGCTCAGCCGGCTGGAGCTGCGCCTCGGCGACACCATGGACTCCGAGTTCGACCGGAAGGTCGCGGCGAACGTCCCGCCCGGCATGCCGGGCCGCGGCCAGGTGGCGGAGAAGCTGCACTTCCTGGGTGCGCTGCCGCGGATCGACGGCTCGCACGAGGCCGGGGACCTGTCGGAGGCCACGGCGGCGTTCGTGGAGGCGGTGAAGCAGAACTGGTCGGGCCAGGCGGCTCCGGGCGTGCGGCTTCTGCCGCGGCTGCTCCACTCGGACCAGCTGCCCAAGGGCGGGGAGTTCCCCGGCCGCGGGATCGCGATCGGCATCGACGAGAACGACCTGGAGCCGGTTTTCGTCGACTTCGAGTCCGACCCCTTCCTCCTCGTGTTCGGCGAGAGCGAGTCGGGCAAGACGAACCTGCTGCGGCTCATCGCCAAGCAGATCTCCGAGCGGTACACGCCGGACCAGGCGCGCCTGGTCGTGGGCGACTACCGGCGCAGCCTGCTCGGGGCGCTGCCGGAGGAGCACCTGCTGGAGTACGCGCCGATGGCGAGCTCCCTGCAGATGCACATGGAGGCGCTGGGCGGGGTGTTCTCGCGCCGGCAGCCGCCGACCGACGTCACTCCGCAACAGCTGCGTGACCGCAGCTGGTGGACGGGCCCGGACGTGTTCATCGTGATCGACGACTTCGACCTGGTGGCCACCAGTCAGGGCAATCCGCTGGCGCCGCTGGTGGAGTTCCTGCCCTTCGCCCGGGACACGGGCGTCCGCTTCATCATCGCCCGCAACTCGGCGGGTGCCTCGCGTTCGATGTACGAGCCGTTCATGCAGCGGATCAAGGAGCTGGGCGCGCAGGGCATCGTCCTGTCCGGCGACCCGTCCGAGGGCGACCTCGTCGGCACCGTGCGGCCGCGTCCGATGCCGCCGGGCCGGGCGTACTTCGCCTCGCGCAGGCGGGGGACGTCGCTGGTGCAGCTCGGGCGGATGCCGGGCCATATGTGATCGCCTTCCCGGTGGCCGGACACCCGTCAGGGGCCGGCGACCGGGAAGGATCGGGTGGAAACCTCTCCCTGTCGGCGGCGCAGCACCGATAATCGGCGGTGAACACGCGCCACCGAGGGAGAGGCCACCCATGGGCACTCAGCAGGAGAAGGACGAGCTGTACGCGCTCGACATCAGCGGCGTGGAGTGGGAGGGGCCGCCCGGGACCAGCCCGGACGAGGAGCGGGTCGAGATCGCCCGGCTTCCCGAGGGGGCGGTGGCCATGCGGTCCTCGCTGGACCGGGACACGGTGCTGCGCTACACCGCCGCCGAGTGGGAGGCGTTCGTACTCGGGGCCAGGGACGGCGAGTTCGACCTCGACCGGCACCGTCCCTGAGGGGACCGCAGGACGACGCCGAAGGGGCGCGCCCGGTGTGGGCGCGCCCCTTCGGCGTGTGCGGACCTGTCGGCGACCGGGCTCAGAAGGCCTCGGTGAACAGGCTCGACGCCCGCTTGTCGGTGGCGCGGTAGTCGTCCTTGCCGCGCTCGATGAGCTGGGCGACCTTCTCCAGCATGTTCTTCATGTGGTCGGCCTTGTCACGGTACTTCTTCTGGAGTTCGACGTACTGGCCGTGCGCCTCGCCGTCCCAGGTGTCCGTGACGACCGCCACTGCCCGCTCCATCGCGTCCAGGTCCTCGATGATGTGCTTCGAGACCTGGCGGAGGCGGTTGGCCATCTGCTGGACGCTGTCATACCGGACCTTAGTGTGGCCGTCGTCGGCAGCCATGTGCTTCTCCTTCTCGCTGAGCGGGTTACCTGAAAACGACGTGGGTCAGAGGCTGTTGAGGCCGGAGCTGCTTGTACCGTGAGCCTGGATCCCCTGCCTGAACGCCGCTTGCACCTCGTCGTCCTGGGCGTTGGTCAGGTTCTTGGTCTGGGACACCGCGTTGTGCAGGACGCGGAGCAGACGACGGATCTCGTCGTGGTCAGCGTTCAGCAACATCTGGGCTCGCTTGAACCCGTCGGCACCGACACCGGTCCAGCCGGCACTCACAGTTTCGAGGATGTCGGCCATCTCGCGGGCCTGCCTGGAGACGGCAGTGGCCGTCTCTTCGATCTTGGTCTTCGCCTTGACTACCGGAGTGTCTGCAAGTCCGAAAGTGTTCGTGCTCATACGAAGCTCCTCACTTCTCAATTCGCCGGCGGAACCGACGGATTGCGTGGCGGAGCGGATCCGGACCCGGCGCGGTCTTTGAGCCACGCGCCTCGGGCCTTCCCCCTCCGCTCCACGCGATCCCCCGATCACACTCGTGAAGCCTGGTGTCACTCTAGCCAGTTCGGCGCCCAGTCCCAACACCGGTAGGCCGCTTCCGTTGATGAACTGTGACCGTTCACTGCAAACGGCGTCGGCGGCCGCGTGCATCCCGGATGACCGTCGCGGTACCCGCGATGACGGCGATGAGGACGGCGCCGATGCCGAGAGCGTACGTGCCGAACCGCTCCTCACGCTCCTGGGCCGTCTCGGTGAGCTGGAGCGCCGCCGCCTCGGGGGCCGCCGCCGGCGGCGGTCCGGGGTCCGGGACGGGGGCCTTGGGGACCTCCTGGTCCTGGCTGAGGGCCCGTACGGGGTCGACGATGCCCCAACCGACGTAGGCGTCATGGCCGTTGATCGAGCGCTCGGCGGTGTTCTGGATCTGCCAGACGATCTGCTCCGCGGACCAGTCCCCGTGCTCGGCGCGCAGCAGGGCGGCGACCCCGGCGACGTAGGGGGCGGAGAAACTGGTGCCGTTGTCGATGCACTGGCCGAAGCCCGGGACGGTGGACACCATGTCGACGCCGGGCGCCGCCACCCCGATGAAGTCGCCGGGCTGGGAGAACGGGGCGCGCTCGTTGTTGCGGTCCGAGGCGGCGACGGCGAGCACTCCGGGGAAGGCCGCCGGATAGGTCTTGCGCTTCTCGCCGCTCATGCCGTCGTTGCCGGCCGAGGCCACCACCACGACGTTCGCGGCGATGGCCTTCTGGACCGACTTGCCGAGCTCGGAGTCCGGGGACAGCTGTGCGTCGGTGTCCTGGGAGATGTTGATCACTTGGGCGCCCTTGGCGACCGCGTGGTCGATCGCCTGGCTCAGCGACAGGGCGTTGCCCTTGCCCTGCCCGTCGTTCTGCCGGATCGGGATGATCGTGGCGTCCGGGGCCAGGCCGACGAAGCCGGTGCCCTCCTGGGGGCGGGCCGCGATCAGCCCGGCGACCTTCGTGCCGTGGCCGACCGTGTCGCTCGTGCCGTCGCCGCCCTTGGGGTCGACGAAGTCCTTGCCGGCGCCGGTGTCGAGGGCGCCGCTGAGCTGCGGGTTCGCCCGGTCCACGCCGGTGTCGATGACGGCGACGCGGACACTGGCGCCGTTCTTGTCCTTGCCCTTGGTCTGCGCCCAGAGCTCGTCGAGCAGCAGCCGCTGCAGGGCCCAGGGGCGGTCCGCGATCTGCTTCTTCATGGGGAAGGTGCACTCCCCCGCCCCGTCCGGGCGCAGGGCGTACGGAGGCCGCGGCGCGGGCGGCTCGGCCGCGGCGGCGGCGCCCGCGCCGCCGGAGACCAGGGCGAGGGCGAAGGCGGCGGCGAGGAGCGCGCTCCGGGGCGTCTGGGGCTGGGACATCGGCGGCTTCCTCACGAACCCTGCGGCTGACGGGCGGAGTTGGTGTCCAGGCGCGGGCCCTTGGAGAGGAACTCCGACCAGGCGATGGGCACCATGGCCGGAGTGATGCTTCCGTAGCCGAGCCGGACCTGTGCCTGGCTGGCCTCGGGGCGGCCGTCGGTGGTGCTCCCCTTCGCCTGCGGGTCGGGCGCGCCGATCTTCGACTTCTCGGCGTCGCTGTCGCCGTTGGCCTGGACGGCGTACCGCAGACCGGTGTCGGTGACCAGGAAGAGCGAGCCGCCGGCCGTGGTCTGCTTGCCCTGGACCTGCATGTAGAGCAGCCCCGAGCCAGGGGTGACGTACGCGCTGGTGCCGCTGGCGGTGATGTCGATGGGGAAGCCGGTGCCCGCCCAGGTGCTCAGGGTCTGGTTGCCCTGGCCGTCGACGGAGCGCAGGACGTTGCAGACGGTGTCGCGGTTGTTGGAGCCGCCGCCCGTCTGGGTGCCGGCGGCCGGTGCCGTCTGGTTGATGCGGTCGGACTTCTCCTGCGGCCACTTGACGTCGCCGGCGAACGGGGCGGCGTCCGGGCTGAGCGACTGGAGGTCGACCTCGCGGGGCTTGCCGTGCATGTTGAGGCCGTCGGTCGCGGGCGCCGAGATCAGCAGCCAGGCGACGAAGTCGGAGACGGGTGCCACCTTCCCGGGGAGCACCACGTAGTGCTGCGCGCCGGAGCCGGTCTGCGCCTTGAGCACCATGCCGACCTTGTTGTCGGCGGTGACCAGGCCCTTGACGTCGGCGTTGGCGCCGGCCTTGCCGGGGAGCTGGGGAAAGGCCAGGTCGTCGCCGGAGTTGAGGGTCCCCAGCCATTCCGGGGTGACCTGCTGCGGGGTGGCGCCGGTGCCGACCAGCGCGTTGGTCATCGTCCCGGCGGCGGGCGTGCCCTCCGGGAACTTGTACTTCGTCCCGGTCCAGTCGACCAGGTAGCGCTCCTTGCCGGGGCCGGTGCTCTGCACGTACAGCGACTGGGTCTCGGTGAGCCTGCGGGCGTCGTCCGTCTTGGCCGCCTCGCGGTCGGCGAGGACGAAGGTGGCGGTCTGCACGCCGCGGCCGTTGCCGCCCGGCTGCTGGCAGACGGCCCAGCGCTTGGCCTTGCCGGCGTCCTCCTTGGACGGGAGCCGGTCCGGGGCGTACTGGATGCCGATGATGGGGCCGCGCGGCGGCTTGCCCGCGTCGAGCACCTTGTCCTCGACCTGGATCACCTTGAACTTCTGCGGATCCAGCAGGAGTCGGGCGGAGGCGAGGTTCAGCACCGGGTGCAGCCGCGTCTGGTCCTTGCCGTTGACCTTCGTGGTCAGGACCACGTACCGGGTCGTCGAGTCCTTGCCGACGATGACCCTCGTCCCGGGCTCCGCCCAGCCCTTGGGCGCCGTCGGCTTGAACATGCCCCAGGCGCCGAACGTGGCGAGCACGAGCGCGCCGACGACCAGGCCCGGCAGGACCGCGCGCAGCGGGCGCGGCGCGCCCTCCTCGGTGCCCGTGGCGGACGGCTGGAGGAACGCCGCCACCGTGCGCCGCTTCGCAAAGGTGTACGCGTTGAGCTCATCACGTCGTGATGCCATGACCGCCTGTTTCTCCCCCGCAGGGCCCGGCCGGTGAGTACGGTCCCCGGGCCTCGATTGTCGGACCGGGCACCTACTATGCCTCTTGACCGACGGTATGCACGGGCCGGGTAGGGTGAGGCAGCCGCTCAGCGCCTCCCGCACCGGGGTATTCAGGGCTTGTTGAGGTGGATTGGGGAGATTCCGGGGCCGTGCGGCAGGTGTCGCGCAACGCCCGGACTCAGGGGATTTCGCCCTGGGGGCACCCCCCGGCGGTAGCCGGGGGAGAAAGGGGAAGTGCGCACGTGATGGCCACCGCGACGGAGCCGCAGACCGGCGCGCCCGCACCCGCCCGTGGCGGGGTGACGCCGCATCCGAAGTCGAGCCCCGGCCGCTTCGGTCCGTTCCGACTGCAACAACTCGTACTGCTCCAGGTCGCGGCGGCCGCGCTGCTCGTGGCCTGGGTGGTCGAACCGATGCTGCTGGTGCCCGTCGGCGCACTGGCGCTCGTGCTGGTGGTGCTCGCGGTCGTACGCCGCCACCAGCGCTCCCTGCCGGAGTGGATCGGCAGCGCGCTCGCCCTGCGCGCGCGCCGCGGCCGTGCCGCTTCCCACGTCGTGCCCGCGGGCACCGAGCCCGGGCTGGCCCCGCTGGTCGAGGCCGATCCGGCGCTGCGCACGCTGACGTTCAGCGACCGCGAGCGGCGTCCGGTCGGGATGATCGGCGACGGGACCTTCCTGACCGCGGTCGTCCAGGTGGACACGGACGCCACCGCGCTGCGGCCCGACCGGGCGGCGCGGCCGCTGCCGCTCGGGCTCGTACGGGACATCCTCGAAGTCGACGGCATCCGGCTGGAGTCCGCCCAGCTGGTGCAGCACACCCAGCCGGCGCCGGCCCCGCACCTGCCCGCCCAGTCGATGGCCACCCGCAACTACGCGCCCCTGCAGGCCCGGACCGGGACCCCGGCGGTGCGGCTGACCTGGATCGCCCTCAAGCTCGACCCGGAGCTGTGCCCCGAGGCCGTCGCCGCGCGCGGCGGCGGGCTGGCGGGGGCGCAGCGCTGCGTGGTGCGCGCGGCCGACCAGTTGGCGAGCCGGCTGGCCGGGGCCGGGTTCACGGCCACCGTGCTGACCGAGCAGGAGCTGACGGCGGCGCTGGCCACGTCCTCGTGCGCGAACCCGATGGCGATCACCCAGGCCGGGCGGTCGGCCAGCACCGGCCGGCGCACCGAGGAGACCCCGCGGACCTGGCGCTGCGACGACCGGCGGCACACGACGTACTGGATAGGCCGCTGGCCGCAGCTGGGCGGTGCCGGAGCGGCGGCGCTGCCGCAGTTCGTGGCGCTGCTGACCTCGCTGCCCGCGCTCGCCACGAACTTCAGCCTGACGATGGCCCCGGCTGAGCGACAGGGCGTGACCCTGACCGGACACGTACGGGTGACCGGCCGCAGCGACGAGGAACTCGTTGCCGCGCGAAGGGAGTTGGAGAGGACGGCGCGGGGCGTGAAGGCCGGGCTGGTCCGGCTCGACCGTGAACAGGTACCGGGGCTGCTGGCCTCGCTGCCGCTGGGAGGGGCGCGATGAGGGGCGGTTTCGGGCTGGTCGGCCCGCGACGTGAACGGCACGTGGTGCCCTCGGCGGACCTGGACTCGCTGGCGCTGCCCGTCGGGGACGACGGGGTCGTCATCGGCGTGGACGCCGAGGGGCGGCCGGCGGTGCTCGGCATCAACCGGCCGACGCCGTACGAGGTGACGCTGATCGGCGGCCTGTGGACGGCGCAGGTGCTGGCGCTGCGCGCGGCGGCCACGGGCGCGCGGGTGGCGGTGGAGACCGGGCGCGGCCAGGTGTGGTCCGGGCTGGCCCAGGCGGCGGGCGGCGGGCAGCAGTGCGTGACCCTGCACGAGGTGGGCCGGGTGCCGCCGCAGGGTGCCTCGGCCGGCAGCCCGGTGCTGGTGGTCCGCGACTGCGGGATGCGGCCGCCGCGCGGGCGCGTGGTGGCCGGGCCGTGGCAGTCGGTGCTGACCCTGCTGCCGTATCTGAGCCCGACGGCGCCGCGCTTGCTCCAGCAGTCCTCGCTGGTGGGCGTGCAGCGGGTGTCCCCGGACGAGGCGGAGCAGATCGGCCGCCTGATGCAGCTGCCGCGGCAGGCGGTGGCCTCGCTGCCGACGCTGGGCGACGGGGTGACGCTGTGGTGCACGCCACGGGACCGGCAGTTCGTGATGACCCAGGGGACGGAAGCGGAGACGGGCCTGCTCGGCGGAGCCCGGCGCATCGACTGACCACGGCCCCTGAGGGGGGCGGACAGTGGTGTCGGGGCGCGATTAGGCTGGGTGCGGGCGCGGCGAGGTGGACGCCGGACCGGTGTTCGACAGACCAGGAGGACCAGTGAGCGGCGATCGGAACGAGAGGCGCGGCGGGACGTGGGACGTCCCGACGGACGATCAGTCCGATGCGGAGCCCGAACTGACGGGCGAGTTCACCATCGACTACACCCCGCCGGCCTGGTACACGCAGGGCGCGGCCCCCGCCGCGCAGGTGCCGGGGCTCCCCGAGGGCAGCGGTTTCGAGCCGCACCGCCCTGCGGACGTGGAGTCCCCCTCGACGATGCGGATCGCTCCGCCGGCGCCGCGGACCGCGTCCGACGGCGCGGGCCTGCCCGTCCCGTTCCCGGCGCCCACGCCGGCCGAGACCCCTCTTCCGGCCCCGGCGCCGAGCCCGTTCGAGGCGTCCGCCCCGGCGCCGCTCGACGCCGTCCCGCCGTACCCGGCACCGACCCCTGCTCCGGCTCCGGCCCCGGCCCCGATTGAGGCGCCTCTTCCGGCACTGTCTCCGATCGAGGCGGCAGCTCCTGCCGACGCCGTCCCGCCGTACCCGGCTCCGGCGCCGACTCCGGCTCCGGCTCCGGCGCCGGTCGAGGACCCGGCCCCGGCCCCTGTCGAGGCGGCGGCTCCGGCCGACGCGCTCCCGGCGTACCCGGCGCCGGTCTCCTCGTACCCGGACCCGGACCCGGCCCCGGCCCCCGTCGCGGCTCCGGCCGAGAACGCCCTGCCCGCTCCCGACGCCCCGGCCCCCGTCGCGCCGTTCGGCCCTCCCGCCGATGGGGCTCCGTCGTACCCGGCTCCCGCCCCGGACGCGGCACCGGTCGAGGCTCCGGCCCCGGTCGAGGACGCCCGGCCCGCGCTCGACGCCCCGGCGCCGTTCGCGGCGCCCGTCCCGGACCCGGCACCGGCACCGGCACCGGCACCGGCACCGATCGAGCTTCCGGCTGCGGCTCCGGCCGAAGACGTCCGGCCGGCACCCGACGCGCCGTCGCCGTTCCCGGCCCCCGCGGCGCAGGCTTCGTCCGGAGGCTGGGCCGGCCCGGGGGACACCCCCGCCGACGGGGTGCCCGTGCTGCCTCCCGCCGAGCAGACCCCGGCCCTGGCGCAGGCAGGCGGCGAGACCCCCTTCGGGGGACCCGGTGGTGAACTGCCGCCGCTGCCGCCCGCGTTCGCGACGCAGGACGCCTATCCGTTCCAGCAGCCGGCACCGGCACCCGCCCCGCAGCAGCAGCCCCCGCAGCCGCAACCGCAGCCCCAGCCGTACGACCCCCGCTCCGCCGGGCAGTGGCCCGTGGGGCCCGGGCAGCAGCAACAGCCGCCGCAGCCCCAGCCGCAGCCGCACGACCCGCGCTACTCGGCCGGCCCGACCGGCGGCGGGGCGCCGCTCGGCTACACCGCCGCGGTCGAGCTCTCCTCGGACCGCCTGCTGCGCAACAAGCAGAAGCCCAAGAACAACGGCAACGCCGGCGGCCGCTTCCGCTTCGGCGGCAAGGCGGCCGAAGCGGAGCGCCAGCGCAAGCTGGAGCTGATCCGCACCCCGGTCATGTCCTGCTACCGCATCGCCGTCATCAGCCTCAAGGGCGGCGTCGGCAAGACCACGACGACCACCGCGCTCGGCGCCACCCTCGCCACCGAGCGCCAGGACAAGATCCTGGCCATCGACGCGAACCCCGACGCCGGTACCCTCGGCCGCCGCGTGCGCCGCGAGACCGGTGCCACCATCCGCGACCTGGTCCAGGCGATCCCGTACCTGAACTCGTACATGGACATCCGCCGGTTCACCTCACAGGCGCCCTCCGGTCTGGAGATCATCGCCAACGACGTGGACCCGGCGGTCTCCACGACCTTCAACGACGAGGACTACCGCCGCGTCATAGAGACGCTGGGCCGCCAGTACCCGATCATCCTCACCGACTCGGGCACCGGCCTCCTCTACTCCGCCATGCGCGGGGTCCTGGACCTGGCCGATCAGCTGATCATCATCTCGACCCCGTCCGTGGACGGCGCCAGCAGCGCGAGCACCACCCTCGACTGGCTCTCCGCGCACGGGTACGCGGACCTCGTCTCCCGCTCCCTCACCGTCATCTCGGGGGTCCGCGAGACGAGCAAGATGATCAAGATCGAGGACATCGTGCAGCACTTCGAGACCCGCTGCCGCGGTGTCGTCGTGGTGCCGTTCGACGAACACCTCGCGGCCGGCGCCGAGGTCGACCTCGACATGATGCGGCCCAAGACGCGCGAGGCGTACTTCAACCTCTCCGCCCTCGTGGCCGAGGACTTCCTGCGGGCCCAGCAGCAGGCCCCGCAGGGGCACTGGGGAGCACCGCAGCAGCCCCAGCCGCACCAGCAGCCGCCGCAGCCGCAGCCCCACCAGCAGCCGCAGCCGTACGGACAGCCCCAGGGCCAGCCCCCGTACCAGCAGCCGCCGCAGCAGCCGCAGCCCTACGGCCAGCCCTACCCGCAGCCCGGCCAGCCCTGGCAGCAGCCCCCGGCCCCGCAGCAGCAGCCGCCGCAGCCCCAGCAGCCCCCGCGCGACCCGCGCCTCGGCTGAGCGGAGCGGAGCGGAGCGAGCGCAGCCGCACAACAGGAAGGGCCCGTACCGCCCCGAACAGGATCGAGAAGGATCCGTCCCGGGGCAGTACGGGCCCTCGCCCGTTCGTCCGTCAGCGGCGCAGGTCGTACGTGTCCGTCAGCACCCGCGCCCGCTTCACGTCGTCCGCGATCGCCTCCAGCAGCCCGTCGAGCGACTCGAACCTCGCCATCCCCCGCACGTACGCGAGGAAGTCGACGGCCACGTGCTTCCCGTACAGGTCCAGCCCGACCCGGTCGATCGCGTACGCCTCCACGGTCCGCTCCGTGGCGTCGAACTGCACGTTCGTCCCCACCGAGATCGCCGCCGGCATCCGCTCGCCGTCCGCCGTCAGCCAGCCCGCGTAGACCCCGTCCGCCGGGATCGCGGTGTGCGGCGCCGTCTCGACGTTCGCCGTCGGGTAGCCGAGCTCGCGCCCGCGCTGCGCACCGCGCACCACCACGCCCTCGACCCGGTGCGGGCGGCCCAGGATCTCGGCCGCGCCGTCCATGTCGCCCTCGGCGACCAGCCTGCGCGCCAGCGTCGAGGAGAACGGCACGCCGCCGCCCGCCGCACCCCGCTCGACCAGGTCCACGACGTCGACCTCGTAGTCGTACGTGGCGCCCAGCTCGCGCAGGAAGTCGACGTTCCCGGCGGCCCGGTGGCCGAAGCGGAAGTTCGGGCCCTCGATGACGGACCGCGCGTGCAGCTTGTCGACGAGCACCTTCACGATGAAGTCGGCCGGGGACAGCTGCGAGAACTCCGCCGTGAACGGCAGGATCAGCAGCGCGTCCACGCCGAGCCCGGCCATCAGCTCGGCGCGCCGGTCGTAGGGGGCCAGGATCGGCGGGTGGCTGCCGGGGCGGACGACCTCGCTCGGGTGCGGGTCGAAGGTGACCACGACGGACGGAACGCCGAGCGCACGCGCCGTGGACACGGCCCGTCCGATGATCAGCTGATGTCCCCGGTGCACGCCGTCGTAGGAGCCGATGGTGACGACGCTGCGTCCCCAGTCCTGGGGGATGTCCTCCAAGCCACGCCAGCGCTGCACTGTGACCGCTCCTCGCCCGAACCCGGTTGGTCCTTGAACTGATTGCCGATTGCAGGTCTAAGACTGCCATGCCGGTGGCCGGTGCCCCGCATCGGCGTCGGGCTGGGGTCCACTGCCGCGGCATATCGTCACGTCACGTCCGGCGCCGTCCTGCTGAGGGTCTCCACCGTCCGCCGTGCGCTCGGCCCCAGCAGGGCGGCGGCCTCCGCGCGCGCCTCCGCCAGCCAGCGGGCGACCAGCGCCCCGAAGGCCGGTTCGGCCCGGGCCAGTTCCACCGTCCGCCGCTCGAAGACCGCCGGCCCGCCGGGGGCCCGCAGCAGCTGCCGCCCGGTGCGCCGCAGCAGTTCCCGCGTACGGGCCTCCGGGCGCCGGGAGGTCCCGGCCGCGAGCCCCGCGAGGAACGCGCCGAGGACCTGCGGATCGGCCTCCTCGCGGAGCAGTACGCCGGCCAGCTCGCCCCGCAGCGGGTACGAGCACTCCCCGCCCGGCGCGGCCAGGACGGCGGCGAGCTCCGCCCTGACCCCCGCCGGGGCGTTCCGCAGCAGTTCCAGGA
Organism: Streptomyces sp. NRRL F-2580; assembly: GCF_000720115.1. Taxonomy (GTDB): domain Bacteria; phylum Actinomycetota; class Actinomycetes; order Streptomycetales; family Streptomycetaceae; genus Streptomyces. The sequence continues at coordinate 424,059 of NZ_JOIR01000005.1, read as the reverse complement.
CCAGCGGGCGCAGCACGGGACCCGCGGCCGGGCCCTGTTCGAGCCGCCGGTCCACGAAGACGGCGGCGTGCGGTGCGTCCCCGGGCCACCGCGCGAGGTGTTCCCGTACGAGGTCACCCGCGCGGCGGGCCAACCCCGGCGTGGTCAGCGCGGCCAGGGCGCGCACCACCTCCCCGTCGGCCCGGGCCCGCAGGGCGGCGAACACCGCGTCCGGGTCGGACAGTACGGGCAGGCCCGCGACCAGCGCCGCCGCGGGCAGCCGGGAGCCGTGCTCGGGGTCGCGGAAGCAGGCGAGGGCCTGGGGCAGGTAGCGGCCGCGCACCTGCGGATCGCGCAGCAGCACGGCGAGGGCGCTGCCGTGCAGGGTGGCGTCCGCGGGCCGGGCGAGCAGCGCCTGGGCGGCGTAGCGCAGCAGGTCGCGGTCGGCGGGGGTGCGCACGTGCGGGGCGGTGGCGAGCCCGTAGGCGGCGGCCGCGACCCGTCGCCCGGGCCGTTCGTCGTGCGCCCACCGGTCCACGGCCCGGGACATCGCGGACGGCTCCTCCTCGGCGAGTACGGCCAGCAGCTCGTCGGCGCGGGGGTGCGCGGCGGTGACGAGCGCCTCGGTGAGGTCGTCCACGGCGAGCCGGCGGTGGGTGTGCAGCAGGGCCTGCGCGGCGGTGGCGACGGTGGCCCCGGGGCGGCCGCGCAGCCGGCGGCCGTCGCCGAACCAGGCGCAGAGCAGCGGCTGTGCGCGCTGCGGGTCCCGGGCGAGGCGGCGGGCCGCGGCGTCGAGGTAGCGGTCGCCGGGGACCGCCTCGGCCGGGTCGGCGGGCAGCAGGCGGCGCAGCAGGTCGAGCCGGTCGGGCTCGGGCAGCCGGAGCCGGTTCCAGAACCAGCCGCCGAACTCCCCCGGGCCGGCGCGGGCCACGTGCTCGGCGAGGGCGTGCAGGACGGGCAGGTGGGGGTGCGCGTCGGGGGCTCGGAGCAGGCTCTCGCGCAGCAGCCGGGTGGCCCACCAGGCGCGGTCCGGGTCGTCCGGCGCCGGTTCCTCGGCGAGGCCGTTGAGGGCGTGCACCAGCCGGGTGAGCTCGTGGCGCAGCCGGTCCGGGGCAAGTCTGCGCAGCGCCTCCAGGACGGGGCCGATCCGGTGCCGGGGCACGGGTGGGCCAGGCTCGGCGGGGCCGTGCACGAGGTGGCCGAGGGCGGTCGGGACGTCCAAGTGGCCGGCCTGGATCCAGTCGGACAGCTCCTCGTGGGCGAAGCGGTAGCCGGCTCCGGCGGGCACCAGCAGGCCCTCGGTGAGCACGGCGGAGGCCCAGCCGGTGCGCCACGGGAACAGCTCCTCGAAGGAGGCCCGGTCCAGCTGCCCCGGCCCGGGCCCCAGGCAGCGGCGCGCGGCCTCGTGGACGCTGCCGGCGATGCGCGCGGCCAGCCGGCGGATCCCGGGGCCGTGCACCCTGGCTCCGCCGGGGTCGGCGCAGGCCGCCGCGGTGCGGAGGGCGCTGCGCAGGCACAGCAGGTCCAGGTGGGCGGCGAAGACCTCGTCCCGGCCGGGGCGGCCGGCGGTGACCCCGGCGGCGCGGATGCCGGCCAGCAGGCTCAGGGTGAGCGGGTGGCGGGCGTCGGCCGCGCGGACGGCGTCGGAGGGGATGCCGAGCCGGTCCCGGACGGTCTCGGCCTCGGCGACGGTGAGGTCGCCGATCGGGAGCGCGGGCGGCATCCGGCGGGCCGGACGGGCCGGGGTGTGCAGGGCGTCGGGCGGGTGGAGGGCGCCGGCCCGCTCCCAGTACTCGGGCCGGGCGGCGACCACGAGGCGGGCGCCGGTCCCGCGCAGCCAGGCGGCGGTGGCCTCGGTCCAGGGGCCGAGGCGGTGGGCGAGCTCCGGCGGCATCTCCTCGGGGGCGTCGAGCACCACGAGCAGGGGGCGTCGGGCCCGGGCGGCCACGTAGGCCAGATGTGCGGCCGGGTCGGTTCCGGGGGGTGCGGAGTTGGTTCCACCGGGGGGTGCTGAGTCGGTTCCACCGGGGGGTGTCGCCGATGGGTCGGGACCCGGCGCGCCGGTTGCGCTGCCGGGCGGGGTGGGGGTGGGGGCGGTTCCGGCGGGGCCGGGCGCGCGCCGGGACGTCTCCTCGGACGCCGAACGTGACGAGGGGTCGGAGAGCTCGGCGGAAGTGCGTTCGGCGCCCTGCGGGGATCGCCCCGACACACACCCGACCCCGCCGGAACCGCCCTGGGGGTCGGAGAGCCGAGCCTCGTTGCGGTCCGGGCCCTGTGGGGATCGCCCCGGCACACGCCCGGCCCCGCCGGAACCACCCTGGGGGTCGGAGAGCGCCTGTGGATACCCGGCCCCATCGGAATCGGTGATGCGGGCGGCTCTGGTCAGGGTGCGGGTCAGGGCGTTGGACAGGGAGGTGTCGTCGGGGTGGAGGTCCGCGCCGCGGAGCCAGAGGGTGGGGGCGGGACGGGGGCCGTGGGCTCGGTGTGCGGCCAGGGCCGCGAGTGCGGTGGTGCGGCCCGTGCCGGGGTCGCCGACCAGGCCCAGGACCGGCCTGTCGCCTTCCGTGAACTCCGTCAGTGCCGAGGTGATCCTGGGGCGTTCCACCGGGTCGGGGCTTGTCCCGGGGGGTTCCAGGGTGGTGGCGGTGAGTTCCAGTGCCCCGGCGAGGTTCAGGTCGGGGCCGTGGCCCGGCACGGTGGCGGCGTTGCGCTCCAGCAGGACGGCCAGGGGGCCGCAGGGGTCGGCTGCGGCGGCCGGGCGCAGGGCCACCGCGAAGGGGGCCGAGCGGTGTTCCGCGGGGAGAGCGGCGCCCAGGACCGCGAGCACCGCTCCGGTCGCGGCGTCGAGGACCGGGCCCCCGCAGGCCTCCCCGCCGAGCAGCAGCGCGTCCCGGCCGTCCGTGCCGATCGCCAGTTCCACCGCCGGGTACGCGGCCTGCGCGCCCCCCAGCACCCGCGCCTGGCGCCAGCCCCGCGCGGGCAGCCGTACGTAGGTCCCGGGATCGATCGCCTCGCGCATCGCCACCGGCAGCGGCCGCATGCCGAGCCCGTCGGTCCGTACGAGCGCCAGCGCCAGCCCCGGCAGCGCCGTCACGTCGGCCGCCTCGGCCAGCCAGGTCCGTCCGGGGCCGTGCAGGAGCACCCGGGTCAGTCCGGCGACGGCCTCGTGGCTGGTGACCACCGTGCCGCGGTCGTCGGCGACGAATCCACTGCCGCGCACCCGCCCGGCGGCATCGCTGATCTTGACGAGCTCCGCCATGGCCGCACCACTCCCCCGCAACGCCCCGTGGTCACGACGGTAGGCAGGTGAAGATCAGCACGAAAAGCACGCGAGGCGAACGCGCCCCCTTACGCTCCCTCCATTCACTCCGAGCGCCTGCTCGGACGGGTGAATACGGGGGTCCGGGTGGATAGAGACCTACCCGAGGGGGGTCGTGGAGCGGTGAGCAGCAGTCCATGTGCGCTCACCGTTCCACGTCAAAGGATCAGACGAAGACCGCGAGGGACTTCGCCTTCCCGTTCTTGCTCTCGACGAGGCCGAGCAGCTGCCCCTGCGGTCCGAAGACCGCGATCGTGCGGCCGGACTCGTACTCCTCCGGCATGTCGATCCGGACGCCGTTGGCGAGCAGCGAGGCCCGCCGGGCGTCCAGGTCCCAGCGCGGGAAGGCCGCGGCGGCCGCCTCGTCGATGGGCATGACGGTCAGCTCCTCCTGGAGCTGGTCCAGGGTCCGCGCCCGGTCGAGCTTGTACGGGCCCACCCGGGTGCGCCGCAACGCGGTCAGGTGCCCGCCGACGCCGAGGTCGGCGCCCAGGTCGCGGGCGAGGGCGCGGATGTACGTACCGCTGGAGCAGACGACGGAGACGACGAGGTCGACGACCTTGGTGCCGTCCTCGGCCTCCGCCTCCCGCATGTCGTACACCTGGAAGGAGGAGACGGTCACCGGACGGGCCGGGATCTCGAAGTCCTCCCCGTCCCGGGCGCGCTTGTAGGAGCGCACGCCCTTGATCTTGATGGCGCTGACCTTGGACGGGACCTGCATGATCTCGCCGGACAGCTTGGCGATGCCGGCGTCCACGGCGTCCCGGGTGACCCCGGCGGCGTCCGTGGAGGAGGTGATCTCGCCTTCGGCGTCGTCCGTCAGGGTGTTCTGCCCCAGCCGGATCGTGCCGAGGTACTCCTTCTCCGTGAGCGCGAGGTGGCCGAGGAGCTTGGTGGCCTTCTCGACGCCCAGGACCAGCACGCCCGTCGCCATCGGGTCGAGCGTGCCGGCGTGGCCGACGCGGCGGGTCTTGGCGATCCCGCGCATCTTGGCGACCACGTCGTGCGAAGTGAAGCCGGACGGCTTGTCGACGATGACAAGGCCGTCCGGCGTCTTCCCTGCGTTGGTGCTCATTCCGCGGCTGCGTCCTCGTCGGAGTCGTCGGCGTCCTCGCCCGGCTTCTTGTACGGGTCGGCGTCGCCGGCGTACTGCGCGCCGGAGGACACCTCGCGCACCTGGGCGTCGGAGGTGCGCGCCTTCTCGAGGAGGTCCTCGATGGTCTTGGCGTTCTCCGGGAGGGCGTCCGCGACGAAGGTCAGGGTGGGCGTGAACTTGGTGCCCGCCGCCCGGCCGACCGCGGAGCGCAGGACGCCCTTGGCGCTCTCCAGGCCCGCTGCCGCGCTGGCGCGGTCCTCGTCGTCTCCGTAGACCGTGTAGAAGACCGTGGCCTCCCGCAGGTCGCCGGTGACCCTGGTGTCCGTGATGGTCACGTGCGTACCGAGGCGGGGGTCCTTGACACCACGCTGCAGCTTCTCCGCCACCACCTCCCGGATGAGGTCCGCCAGCTTCTTCGCCCGCGCATTGTCGGCCACTGGTCCGTCTCCTTCTTATGTCTTGCTGTCAGTCTTCATCACCGTGGAGGCGCCGTCGTACGGACAGCAGCTCCACTTCCGGACGTGCCGCGACCAGCCGCTCGCAGCGGTCCAGTACATCCGAGAGGAACCCCGTGTCCCCGCTCACCAGAGCGACCCCTATACGGGCCCTGCGGTGCAGGTCCTGGTCGCCCACTTCAGCCGCGCTCACGGAGAACTTGCGTTGGAGCTCGGCCACGATGGGCCGGACGACGGAGCGTTTCTCCTTCAGCGAGTGGACGTCGCCGAGGAGCAGGTCGAAGGACAGAGTCCCCACGTACATGCAGTTCCGGATATCCCGCCGGTGCGGGTTCGGTGGCCTGCCGGGCCCTCGCCCGGCAGGATCACCCGGCGCTCGCGCGGCCGGGTCACCAGAACCGTACACGCAACGGCCGGGGCCGATCGACGGATATTCCGCCGACCGGCCCCGGTGTTACGAGTTACGACACGGTGCGAACCGCCTCGCGCTTACGCGCGGGGCTTCTCGCGCATCTCGTACGTCGCGATGACGTCGTCGATCTTGATGTCGTTGTAGCTGCCGAGGTTGATACCGCCCTCGAAGCCTTCGCGGATCTCGGTGACGTCGTCCTTGAAGCGGCGCAGACCGGAGATGTTGAGGTTCTCCGCGATGACCTTGCCATCGCGCAGGAGCCGCGCCTTGGTGTTGCGCTTGACCTCGCCGGACCGGATGAGGACACCGGCGATGTTGCCCAGCTTGGACGAGCGGAAGATCTCGCGGACCTCCGCCGTACCGAGCTCGACCTCTTCGTACTCCGGCTTGAGGAGGCCCTTCAGAGCCGCCTCGATCTCCTCGATGGCCTGGTAGATCACCGAGTAGTAGCGAACGTCGACGCCCTCGCGGTCCGCCATCTGCGCGGCACGGCCGGCCGCACGGACGTTGTAACCGATGACGATGGCGTCGGAGCCCATCGCCAGCGAGATGTCGGACTCGGTGACCGCACCCACGCCGCGGTGCAGGACCCGGATGTCGACCTCTTCACCGACGTCGAGCTGGAGCAGCGAGGACTCGAGAGCCTCGACCGCACCGGACGCGTCGCCCTTGATGATGAGGTTGAGTTCCTGGACCAGACCGGCCTTGAGCACGGAGTCGAGGTCCTCGAGGGACACACGACGGACGCGCTTGGCGAAGTTGGCGTTGCGCTCACGCGCAGCACGCTTCTCGGCGATCTGACGGGCCGTACGGTCCTCGTCGACGACGAGGAAGTTGTCGCCGGCGCCGGGGACGTTGGTGAGACCCAGGACCAGGACGGGGGTCGACGGACCCGCTTCCTCGACGTTGTTGCCCTTGTCGTCGAGCATGGCGCGCACTCGGCCGTAGGCGTCGCCCACGACCATCGTGTCGCCGACGCGGAGGGTACCGCGCTGGACGAGGACGGTGGCGACGGCACCGCGGCCGCGGTCGAGGTGGGACTCGATCGCAATACCCTGAGCGTCCTGCTCCGGGTTGGCGCGGAGGTCGAGCGAGGCGTCGGCGGTGAGGACGACGGCCTCGAGCAGGGAGTCGATGTGCAGACCCTGCTTGGCGGAGATGTCGACGAACATCGTGTCGCCGCCGTACTCCTCGGCGACCAGACCGAACTCGGTGAGCTGACCGCGCACCTTGACCGGGTCGGCACCCTCGACGTCGATCTTGTTGACCGCGACGACGATCGGGACGCCGGCGGCCTTGGCGTGGTTGAGCGCCTCGATCGTCTGCGGCATGACGCCGTCGTTGGCCGCGACCACGAGGATCGCGATGTCGGTCGACTTCGCACCACGGGCACGCATGGCGGTGAACGCCTCGTGACCGGGGGTGTCGATGAAGGTGATCTTGCGCTCTTCACCGTTGACCTCGGTACCGACCTGGTACGCACCGATGTGCTGCGTGATGCCGCCGGCCTCGCCCGCAACGACGTTCGTCTTGCGGATGGCGTCCAGCAGTCGGGTCTTACCGTGGTCGACGTGACCCATGACGGTCACGACCGGCGGACGCGGCATGAGGTATTCCTCGCCGCCCTCGTCCTCGCCGAACTCGATGTCGAAGCCCTCGAGGAGCTCGCGGTCCTCTTCCTCCGGGCTGACGATCTGGACGACGTAGTTCATCTCGCCGGCCAGCATCTCGAGCGTCTCGTCGGAGACGGACTGCGTGGCAGTGACCATCTCGCCGAGGTTCATCATCACGGCGACGAGCGACGCCGGGTTGGCGTTGATCTTCTCCGCGAAGTCGGTGAGGGACGCACCGCGCGACAGGCGAACGGTCTCGCCGCCACCGCGGGGCAGCATCACGCCGCCGACGGACGGGGCCTGCATGGCCTCGTACTCCTGGCGCCTCTGACGCTTGGACTTGCGACCACGACGGGCCGGACCACCGGGACGGCCGAAGGCACCCTGCGTGCCACCACGGGCACCGGGACCGCCGGGACGACCACCGAAGCCGGGACGACCGCCGCCACCGGCACCGGCCGGACCGCCACCGAAGCCGCCGCCACCGGGACGGGGACCGCCGAAGCCGCCACCGCCGCCGGGACGCGAGCCCGGACCGGCCGGACGGCCGGCGAAGCCGCCGCCCGCGGGACGACCAGCGCCGCCACCGGGACGGGCACCGCCCGCACCGGGACCACGGCCACCGGGGCCGCCACCGGGACGGGGGCCGGGACCACCGGCAGCGGGACGCTGCGGCATCATGCCCGGGTTCGGACGGTTACCACCGGGGGCACCACCGGGACGCGGGGCGCCGGCCTGCGGACGCGGCATGCCGCCCGGGGTCGGACGGGCGCCGCCGGGACCCTGCGGACGCGGGGCGCCGCCGGGGCCGCCCTGCGGGCGGGGAGCACCCTGGCCGCCACCGGCGCCGGGGGCACCGGGACGGGGAGCGCCGGCCGGACGGGGCGCCTGCGGGCGCGCCATGCCGGTGGAGCCACCAGAGGTGAAGGGGTTGTTGCCCGGACGGGGACCGGCCGGACGGGCGCCCTGGGGACGCGGGGCCTGCGCACCCTGGGGGCGCGGGGCCTGACCACCGGGGGTGGCGCCGGCCGGACGCGGGGCGCCGGGACGGGCGCCGGCCTGGCCACCCTGGGCCGGACGCTGCTGCGCCGGACGGGGACCGGGGGCCGCGGCGGCGGGACGCTCGGTGCGCGCCGGGGCGGCCGGAGCCGCCGGAGGCGCGGAGAACTCGGTCGCCACGGGCGCCGCCGGAGCGGGCTTCGGGGCGGCCGGAGCCTTCGGGCCGGGACGCGGGCCGGAGGCGGCCGGAGTCACCGGGGCGGGCGCTGCGGCGGCCGGAGCCTCCGCGACGACCGGCTTGGGGGCCGGTGCGCCGGGCTTCGGCGCAGCGGGACGTGCAACGGCACCCGGGGTCGGAGCCCCGGGCTTGGCGGGCGCCGCCTTGCGGGGCGCACCAGGCTTGGCAGCGGACTTGCCGGCGTTGCCGCCGGGCCCCTGCAGTGCATCGGTCAACTTGCGCACAACCGGCGCCTCGATCGTCGAGGACGCCGAACGGACGAACTCACCGAGTTCCTGGAGCTTGGCCATGACGACCTTGCTCTCAACTCCGAACTCCTTGGCGAGTTCATATACCCGGACCTTAGCCACTTCGCTCCTTTTAGGTCCGGGTTACGCCGGACCGTTGCTACTTCATGGGCGTACTCATCGCGTACTCATCGAGTGCTCATCGCAATCTCGACCTACTTCCAACTCGCGAGGTACCTGACCGCACGGGGTATCCGTGCCGTTCTACGTCTTACGGTGTGGCCCCGGCCTCGTCGACCAGGGCTTTGCGCAGTTCCGCCGTGTCGAGTGCTCCGGCGGACCGAAGGGCCCGGGGGAACGCTCGGCGGCGGACCGCCTGGTCGAGGCAGACCACGGCGGGGTGCACGTAGGCACCCCGGCCGGGCAGCGTACCGCGAGGATCGGGGACGCATGCGTCCTCGATCGCCACGATCCGCAGCAGATCGCTCTTGGCCGCTCGCTCCCGACACCCCACACAGGTGCGTTCGGGGCATGCGCGGGCTTGCGTCCGGCCAGACACGCCTAAGTCTACCTCCCCGCACCGACCTCTCTCCCGACAAGTGGCGGGTGAAAAATCGAACGGCTGTTGTGTTGTCTTGATCCGCTGCCTTCGCAGCGGCCGTACGGCACCGCCTCGGCGGCGGCCGTACGCCCTGTCTACCGTCCGGGTAGCCCCGGCCGGTACCGGTTTATTCCCCGCCCTGGTCCCGGTCCGCGTCCGGGGACGCCTCGGTGTCGGGACGGATGTCGATGCGCCAGCCGGTGAGCCGCGCGGCGAGGCGGGCGTTCTGGCCCTCCTTGCCGATGGCCAGCGACAGCTGGTAGTCGGGCACGGTCACCCGGGCGGACCGGGAGTCCCAGTCGACGACCTCGACCTTGCTCACCCGAGCGGGTGACAGCGCGTTCGCGACCATCTCCGCCGGGTCGTCCGACCAGTCGACGATGTCGATCTTCTCGCCGTGCAGCTCGGCCATGACGTTGCGCACGCGGCTGCCCATCGGGCCGATGCAGGCGCCCTTCGGGTTCAGGCCCGAGCGGGTGGACCGCACGGCGATCTTGGTGCGGTGACCAGCCTCACGCGCGATCGCCGAGATCTCGACGCTGCCGTCGGCGATCTCCGGGACCTCCAGCGAGAAGAGCTTCTTCACCAGGTTGGGGTGGGTGCGGGAGAGGGTCACGGACGGACCGCGGACACCCTTCGCCACCCGCACGACGTACGCCTTCAGGCGCAGACCGTGCGTGTACTCCTCACCGGGGACCTGCTCCTGCACCGGCAGGATGGCCTCCAGCTTGCCGATGTCGACGAGGACGTTCTTCGGGTCCTTGCCCTGCTGCACCACGCCGGTGATGACGTCGCCCTCACGGCCGGCGAACTCGCCGAAGGTCAGGTCGTCCTCGGCGTCGCGCAGACGCTGCAGGATCACCTGCTTGGCGGTCGTCGCGGCGATCCGGCCGAAGTCCGACGGGGTGTCGTCGAACTCCTTGGGCTCCTGGCCCTCTTCGAGATCTCTCGGGTCTTCCGTCGCCCACACGACCACGTGACCGTTGGTGCGGTCCAGCACGACGCGTGCGCGGCGGAAGCTCCCCTCGGTCCGGTGGTACGCGATGAGGAGGGCCGACTCGATCGCCTCGACGAGCAGGTCGAAGGAGATCTCCTTCTCCCGGACCAGACCCCGCAGGGCACTCATGTCGATGTCCACGGCTACGCCTCCTCTTCCTTCTTGTCCTTGCGGTTGAACTCGATCTCGACACGCGCCTTGGCGATGTCGGTAAAAGCGATACGGCGGGCGGTCGCCTTGCGGCCCTTCACGCCCGGGACTTCGAGGTCCAGTCCCTCGTCGTCGACGTCGAGGATGCGGGCGACCAGTTCCCCGGCGGCCTCGTCCCCCCCGGCGGACAGCTGGAACTTCACGAGACGGCCGATGGCCCGCACGTAGTGACGGTGCTCGGTCAGCGGGCGGTCGGCGCCCGGCGAGCTCACTTCGAGGACGTACTCGTCCTCACCCATCACATCGGTTTCGTCGAGCATCACATCGGTTTCGTCGAGCTTGTCGGAGACCTCGCGACTCAGCTCCGCACACGCGTCCAGCTCCACGCCCTCGTCGGAGTCCACGATGATCCGCAGCATCCGGCGCTTGCCCGCCCGCGACATCTCGATCTCTTCGAGGTCCAGGCCCTTGGCGGCGACGAGCGGCTCCAGCAGTCCGCGCAGCCTGTCGCTCTGGGTGGTGCTCATCCGGGTGACTCCTCGGCCGCGTGTGCTGTTGTGATTTCCGTCGTGTGTCAGGTCAAAGGGTATCCGGTGTCGGAGGGTGTTGCCGTCCGCCCTGTGGACGGGGCCCCGGGTACCGTGATCACACCCTGCCCCGCCATCACCCCCGAGGACGTCGCCGTGCCCTGGACTCTGCCTTCGAGACCCTCGCGCCGGAGCCTGCTCGCCGGAGCCGCCGGCGTGGCCGGAGCCGCGCTGCTGACGGGGTGTTCCGACGACCGCCCGGCCGCAGGCGAGAGCGGGATTCCACTCGAACGGCGGATGCGGGAGGCGGCCGTTCGTGACAGTACGCGCCTGCTGGAACGTTACGACGCCACGGCCGCCGCCCATCCGGCCCTGGCCGCCCGGCTGGCGCCGCTGCGCGCCGCCGTCGCCGCGCACTCCGCGGCCCTGGCCCCGGCTTCGGCCGGCTCGCCGTCGCCCTCCGCGTCCGCCTCGGGCGGCACGGGGGCCGCCGCGCCCGCGCCGGGCGGCGAGCCGGTGCCCCCGAAGCCCGCGGAAGCCCTGACCGCCCTCGCGGACGCCGAGCGGAGCCTGTCGGAAGCCCGCACCATCGATCTGGCCGGGGCCCCGGGCGAGCTGGCCCGGATGCTGGCCTCGGTCGCCGCCTGCGGCGCCGTCCACGCGTACCTGCTGACCTCGACCCCCGGAGCCACGTCGTGAAGCCCGAACCCCCCGCCGCCGGCCGGGCCCTGGAGGCCGCCCAGGCCGCACTTGCCGCCGAGCACGCGGCCGCCTACGGCTACGGGGTGATCGGCGCCCGCACCACCGGCGCCCGCGCGACCGAGGCCCGTGAGGCGTACGGCGCCCACCTCGCGCGCCGTGACGCGCTCGCCCGGACCGTACGGGAACTGGGCGGTGCGCCCCGGCCCGCGGAGGCGGCTTACGCGCTGCCGTTCGAGGTGCGCGGGCAGGCCGACGCCGAACGGCTGGCCGCGGTGGTCGAGGACCGGGTGGCGGGTGCGTACTCCGATCTGGTGCGCGCGGCGGAGGGTCCGCTGCGCCGCGAGGCGGCCGACGCGCTGAGCGCCGCGGCCGTGCGCGCGGCACGCTGGCGCGGTGTCGGCGTAGCCTTCCCTGGGCTCGCGGAACGCGCCGACGAGGCGCAACGGGCCCAGCACAGCTGAAAGGGACCACGCACGCATGGCTTTCGAACCGCCGCAGCGGCTTGTACGGGCGCTCGGCGAGATGCCGGAAACGGCGCAGGACGAGGACTGGCTGGGGCAGTTGCCCCGACTCACCGAGGCCGCGCTGTCCCGGCGCGGGGTACGCGCCCAGCGGGTCCAGGCGCCCGGCGGCCGCAGCAGCCTGGTGGTCCTCGTCACGTACGCGGACGGGACCCCGGCCGCGCTGAAGCTGGCGCCGCCGCACGCCCGGCCCGACCGGGAACTGGCCGCGCTGGCCCACTGGGGCGGTTTCGGCGCCGTACGGATCCTCGACACCCGGCATCACGAGGACGACGGGGCGCTGCTGCTGGAGCGGCTGCACCCGGAGGTGTCGCTGCGGTCGCTGCCGGAGGCGAAGGCGCTGCTGGAGGCCAGCGGCACCCTGCGCAGGCTGTGGGTGGCCCCGCCGGCCGGGCACGTCTGGGAGACGGTGGCGGAGCGCACCGGGCAGCAGGCGGCGGCGCTGCGGGTGGCCCCGGCGGAGGTCCGGGCCCTGGCCGACACGGCCCTGGCGATGCGTGAGGAACTGGTCGCGGCCCCGCTGGAGGAACTGCTGCTGCACGGCAACTTCCGGCAGGGCAAGGTCCTCGCGGGCGAGCGGGCGCCGTGGCTGACGGTGGGACCCGACCCGCTGGTCGGCGAGCGGGCGTACGACCTGGCACGGCTGGTCCGGGACCGGCTGGAGGACCAAGTGGCCTCGTCGGCGGGGGCGGCGGGCGCCCGGCGCCGGGTGAACAAGCTGGCCGACGCCCTGGAGGTGGACCGGGACCGGCTGCGGGGCTGGACGCTCTTCCGGGCCGTGGAGTCGGGCAACCGGGCCCTGGCCGCCGGACGGCGCCGCGACGCGGAGCTGCTGCTGGAGTTCGCGGCCTGGCTGTAGGGCATACCGTAGGTAGGAAGGTACGTCCGGCAGGGGGCCGTCATGGTCGAAGAACTGCTGACAGCGGCGATCGCCGCGGGTGTGGGCGTCGGGATCTACGTGGGCGCCGCGGCCCGGGTGGTGAAGCAGTACGAGCGGGGCTTGGTCTTCCGCTTCGGCAGACTGCGCGAGCAGATACGGCCGCCCGGCTTCGCGATGGTCGTTCCGGTCATCGACCGGCTCCACAAGGTGAACATGCAGATCGTGACGTTGCCGGTGCCCGCGCAGGAGGGCATCACCCGGGACAACGTCACCGTGCGGGTGGACGCGGTCGTGTACTTCAAGGTCGTCGACCCGGCGAGCGCGATCGTGGCGGTGGAGGACTACCGGTTCGCGGTCTCGCAGATGGCGCAGACCTCGCTCAGGTCGATCATCGGAAAGTCCGACCTGGACGATCTGCTGTCCAACCGGGAGATGCTGAACCAGGGTCTGGAGCTGATGATCGACAGCCCGGCGGTGGGCTGGGGCGTGCAGATCGACCGGGTCGAGATCAAGGACGTCTCCCTGCCGGAGACGATGAAGCGGTCGATGGCCCGGCAGGCGGAGGCGGACCGTGAGCGGCGGGCGCGCGTGATCAACGCGGACGCGGAGCTGCAGGCCTCGCACAAGCTGGCCGAGGCGGCGGAGGTCATGTCGGAGCAGCCGGCGGCGCTGCAGCTGCGGCTGCTGCAGACGGTCGTCGCGGTCGCCGCCGAGAAGAACTCGACGCTGGTGCTGCCGTTTCCGGTGGAACTGCTGCGGTTCCTGGAACGCGCGGCCCCTTCGCCTCCGGCGACGGCCGCGCCCGAAGAACCGGCCCCGGCCGGCCCGGCTTCCGAAGGCCCCGGGCCGGCCGAGGTCGCCGACGCGGCGGCCGACGCCCGGGCGTCGGCCGCGCTCGACGGCTCGGAGCCCGGCCTGATGCTGGACGCGCCGTCGCCGGAGCATGAGCCTGACGGGCCGCGCGACTAGCCGCCGCGCGGGCCTCCTGTGCCCCCAGGGCTCCGCCCGGACCCGGTCCTTGAGGCGATCTTTCAGCCCCGCCGGCGTTTGAGGCCCGGGGTGCGGGGCGGCGACCCGGTCCTTCGGCTTCGCCGGCGTCCGCGCGGTCAGCGCGTCAGGCGGGACAGGGCTTCGGCCAGGGGGAGTTCCTCGCGGGTGCCGGACGCGCGGTCCTGGAGCTCGACCACCGACTCCGCGGAGCGTCGGCCCGCCACGAGGATCCACGGTACGCCGATCAGCTCCGCGTCCGTGAGCTTCACGCCCGGCGACAGCCCGGGCCGGTCGTCCAGCAGGACCCGCAGGCCGGAGCCGGCCAGGGCGGTCGCCGCCTCCTCCGCCAGCGCCAGCGGCACGGCCTTGCCCGCGGCCACCACGTGGACGTCGGCCGGCGCCACCGCCGCCGGCCAGCACAGCCCCCGCTCGTCCGCCGTCTGCTCGGCGAGCGCGGCCACCGCCCGCGAGACGCCGATGCCGTAGGAGCCCATGGTGACGCGGACCGGCTTGCCCTCCTTGCCGAGGACGTCGAGGCCGAAGGCGTCGGCGTACTTGCGGCCCAGCTGGAAGATGTGGCCGATCTCGATGGCCCGGTCCAGGCGCAGTCCGGCGCCGCAGTTCGGGCAGGGGTCGCCGGGCTCGACGACCACCACGTCGAGGTACTGGTCCACCTCGAAGTCGCGGCCGCAGACGACGTTGCGCACGTGCGTGTCCGCCCGGTTGGCCCCGGTCACCCAGGCCGTGCCGGGCGCGACCCGCGGGTCGGCCAGGTAGCGGACCTTGTCCAGGCCCTGCGGGCCCACGTAGCCGCGCACGAGGTCGGGCCGGTCCGTGAAGTCCTCGGCCGTGACCAGTTCGACCACCGCCGGGGCCAGGTGCTCGCCCAGCTTGCCGAGGTCCACCTCGCGGTCGCCCGGCACGCCCACGGCCACGATCTCGCCGTCCACCTTCACGAGGAGGTTCTTCAGGGTCGCCGAGGCGGGGACGCCCAGGTGCGCCGCGAGGGTCTCGATGGTCGGGGTGTCCGGGGTGTCCACCTCCTCCGGCAGCGGGTGCTCCGCGGCCACGGGGGTCAGGGCGAAGGTCACGGCCTCGGTGTTCGCCGCGTAGTCGCAGGACGGGCAGTCCACGAAGGTGTCCTCGCCGGCCCCGGCCGGGGCCAGGAACTCCTCCGAGGCCGAGCCGCCCATCGCGCCCGACACCGCCGACACGATCCGGTGGTCGAGGCCGAGCCGCTCGAAGATGCGGACGTACGCCTCGCGGTGGAGCCGGTAGGACTCCTCCAGCCCCTCGTCGGACACGTCGAAGGAGTACGAGTCCTTCATCTGGAACTCGCGCCCGCGCAGCACGCCGGACCGGGGCCGCGCCTCGTCCCGGTACTTGGTCTGGAT
Organism: Streptomyces sp. NRRL F-2580; assembly: GCF_000720115.1. Classification (GTDB taxonomy): domain Bacteria; phylum Actinomycetota; class Actinomycetes; order Streptomycetales; family Streptomycetaceae; genus Streptomyces. Next base: position 408,959 of record NZ_JOIR01000005.1, on the reverse strand, counting down.
CTGGTACAGCATGACCGGCAGGTCCTTGTACGAGGTGCACTGGTCCTTGACGACCAGGGTGAAGATCTCCTCGTGGGTGGGGCCGAGGAGGTAGTCGGCGCCCTTGCGGTCCTTGAGGCGGAAGAGCAGGTCCCCGTACTCCGACCAGCGCCCGCTGACCTCGTACGGCTCTTTCGGCAGCAGCGCCGGCAGCAGCACCTCCTGGGCGCCGATGGCGTCCATCTCCTCGCGGACGATGCGCGAGACGTTGTCGAGGACCCGCTTGCCGAGCGGCAGCCACGTCCACACTCCGGCCGAGCTGCGCCGGACGTAGCCGGCGCGGACCAGGAGCCGGTGGCTGAGGGTTTCGGCGTCGGCCGGGTCCTCGCGGAGGGTCTTGGCCATGAGGCGGGACATGCGCTGCACGTGTTGCGTAGACATGCCGGGAGGTTACCGGGGCCCGCGGGGGCCCCGGTAATCAATTCAGTGCCTGCTCAGCGGCAGTGTGGCGCCCATGACGGCGTACGGGAGGCTCGCGCTCGGGAAGTGGACCTGGCGGGCGAGGTCGGTGTAGCCGAGGGCCCGGTAGAGCCCGCGGGCGGGGCTCTCGGTGTCGACGGCGGAGAGGATCGAGCGGGGCTCGGCGGCGCCGTCGGTGATCCGGGTGATCAGCTCGCGGCCCACTCCGTGGCCCTGGAAGCCGGGGTGGACGTGCAGTTCGGTGATCACGAAGGAGTCGTCGAGCCAGCCCTCGTGTCCGCCGGCCCGCAGGTAGGGCTCGACGATCGTGGACCACCAGTGGGTCCGGTCGTTCGGCATCCCGTAGACGAACCCGGTGAGGGCCCCGTCCTCGGCGAACGCCCCGAGGGCGCGGGCGCCGCGGCAGGTCATGTGGCGCTGGACGATGTAGCGCCGGATGCCCACCTCCTCCTCGCTGAGGCCGAAGGCGACGGCCTGCACGCGCAGGGCCTCGTCCACGCGGGCGGCGAGGTCGAGGGGGCCGATGCGGAGTCCGGAAGGCAGCATGCGGCGACCTTACTTCGCGGTAGGGGCGTGCCGGAATGCCATCGGCGGGGTCCGGGGGCGGCCTTTTCGATCGGGGCGGTGGGGAACCGGTGGCCCCGATCGAAAAGGCACGCTCAGAACAGCACGCTCATGAACGCGCCGACCTCGCGGAAGCCGACCCGGCGGTAGGCGGCTCGCGCGGCGGTGTTGAAGTCGTTCACGTAGAGGCTGACCACGGGAGCGACGTCCCGCAGCGCGTACGCGACGACGGCGGCCATCCCGGTCTCCGAGTGCCCGCGGCCGCGGAACTCGGGGGCCACCCACACGCCCTGGATCTGGCAGGCACGCGCGGTGGCGGCGCCGATCTCCGCCTTGAAGACGACCTTGCCGTCGTCGATGTGCGCGAAGGAGCGGCCTCCGGCGACGAGCTCGGCGACACGGGCCTGGTAGAGCAGCCCGCCGTCCCCGGCCATCGGCGAGATGCCGACCTCCTCGGTGAACATGGCCACGCAGGCGGGCATGATCAGGTCAATTTCGTCCTTGCGGATCCGGCGGACCCGCGGGTCGGCCTCGACCGTGGTGGACGGGTGCTCGATGACCATGAGCGGCTGGTGGGAGCGGACCTCGCGGGCCGGTCCCCAGCTGGGCTCCAGGAGCTGCCACAGCAGCCGGGTGGCCTCGGCGGGGCCGACGATGGAGGAGCAGCGGCGGCCGGTGCGGCGGGCGCGGTCGGCGAAGGCGCGGACGGCGTCGGGCTCGGCGCAGACGGGGACCAGGTTGGCGCCGGCGTAGCAGAGCGAGCGGAGCTCGCCGTCGGCGTACCAGCCCCACATCTCGCCGCCCAGGCGCCAGGGGTCGAGTCCGGCGACCTGGACCCGGGAGGTGACGAAGGCGTTCTCGACCGGCTCGCGTCCGAGGATGTCGAGCGCGGCGTCGAGATCACTGGGGTCAAGGACCCGGGTGGTGGTCTGCGTCAACACTGGGGCCTCACCATGCAAGTCTGCTGATCTCCGCACTGTACCCGGCGATGCCTGGCGACGCCGCGTCGCAGGTCACGAAAAGGCCCCGGCCCCGCCCGCGAACTGCGGGGACGGGGCCAGGGCCAGGGCCACTGATCGAGCTTGGGCGTGCGAGCGAGCCGAGCCCTGAGGACTCAGACTCCGATGGCGACGGTGGGCTCGCCGCTCGTGACGCCGTCCTTCTCCATCTGCTCGGCGATCTTCATGGCCTCTTCGATGAGGGTCTCCACGATCTTCGACTCGGGGACGGTCTTGATGACCTCGCCCTTGACGAAGATCTGGCCCTTGCCGTTGCCGGAGGCGACACCGAGGTCGGCCTCACGGGCCTCGCCGGGGCCGTTGACGACGCAGCCCATGACCGCGACGCGCAGCGGGACCTCCATGCCCTCCAGGCCCGCCGTGACCTCCTCGGCCAGCTTGTAGACGTCCACCTGCGCGCGCCCGCAGGACGGGCAGGAGACGATCTCCAGGCGGCGCGGCTTGAGGTTGAGCGACTCCAGGATCTGGATGCCGACCTTGATCTCCTCGACCGGCGGGGCCGAGAGGGAGACGCGGATGGTGTCGCCGATGCCCTCGGAGAGCAGCGCGCCGAAGGCGACGGCGGACTTGATGGTGCCCTGGAAGGCGGGGCCGGCCTCGGTGACGCCCAGGTGGAGCGGGTAGTCACAGGCGGCGGCCAGCTGCCGGTAGGCGTTGACCATGACGACCGGGTCGTTGTGCTTGACCGAGATCTTGATGTCGCTGAAGCCGTGCTCCTCGAAGAGGGAGGCCTCCCAGAGCGCGGACTCGACCAGCGCCTCGGGGGTGGCCTTGCCGTACTTCTTCAGCAGCCGCGCGTCGAGCGAGCCCGCGTTGACGCCGATCCGGATCGGGGTGCCCGCGTCCTTCGCGGCCCGCGCGATCTCCTTGACCTTGTCGTCGAACTGCTTGATGTTGCCCGGGTTCACGCGGACCGCGGCGCAGCCGGCGTCGATCGCGGCGAACACGTACTTGGGCTGGAAGTGGATGTCGGCGATCACCGGGATCTGTGACTTCTTCGCGATCACCGCGAGCGCGTCGGCGTCGTCCTGCGTCGGGCAGGCCACGCGGACGATGTCGCAGCCGGAGGCGGTCAGCTCGGCGATCTGCTGGAGCGTCGCCCCGATGTCCGAGGTCCTGGTGGTGGTCATCGACTGCACGGAGATCTGTGCGTCGCCACCGACGGCGACCCTGCCGACCTGGATCTTGCGGCTGACCCTGCGGTCGGCAAGCTTCGTCGGCACGGCCGGCATTCCGAGAGAGATGGCAGTCATCTGCTGTGCAACCCCAAGGTGTGGATCAAGGTCCCGAATTCGGCGGGCTCCAGGCTTCGAGATTACGCCAAGCCCGGGGCGCCTCGTGCATCCGAGGGGGGTGAGCCACCCGAACGTAGGGAGCCGGGCACGATGTGTGCCCGGCTCCCGTGGACGCGGGGTGGGACCCCGCGCCGACTAGGTGATCTTGATGGGGTTCACCACGTCCGCGACCATCACCAGCAGGGTGAAGCAGATGAACAGACCGGCGACCACGTACGCGACGGGCATCAGCTTCGCCACGTCGAAGGGGCCGGGGTCGGGGCGCCGGAAGACCCGCGCGACATTGCGCCGGACCGACTCCCACAGGGCGCCGGCGATGTGCCCGCCGTCGAGCGGGAGCAGCGGCAGCATGTTGAAGAGGAACAGCGAGAGGTTGAAGCCGGCCAGCAGGTTGAGGAAGAACACCAGCTGGTGCTGGGCGGGGATGTCGAGGGTGAAGATCTCACCGCTCACCCGCGCCGCGCCGACGACGCCCATCGGGCTGTCCTGCTTGCGCTCGGCGCCGTTGAAGGCCGCGTTCCACAGGTCCGGGACCTTGGACGGCAGCTGGACCAGCGACTGCACGCCGGCTTCCATCATCTCGCCCATGCGGTCGACGGACTGGCCGAAGGACTGCGGGACGTAGCCGGAGGCGGGGGCGAAGCCGAGGAAGCCGGCGGTGACGTACTCGTCCTTGACGTACCGTCCGCTGCCGTCGGTCTTGGCGACCTTGTTCTCGATCAGGTTCGCCGTGAGGTCCACGCGCTCCCCGGCCCGCTCCACCGTGATGGTGGCGGGGCCGACGGTGGCGCGGATGTCCTTCTGCAGGGCGGACCAGTCCCGGACCGCGCGGCCGTTGAAGGCGACGATCTTGTCGCCCGCCTTCAGGCCCGCCGCCTTGGCGGGGGCGGCCGGGTCGCCGGGGGCGCACTTGTCGCGCTTCTCGCTCTGCTGGATGACGCAGTCCGAGACGGTGGCGACCGAGGTGGTCTGGGTGTTCAGCCCGAAGGTCATCAGCGTGGTGAGGAAGATCGCCACGGCCAGGACCAGGTTCATGAAGGGGCCGGCGAACATCACGATCACGCGCCTCCACGGCTTGCGCGTGTAGAAGAGCCGGCTCTCGTCCCCGGGCTGGAGCTCCTCGTACGCGGCCGAGCGCGCGTCCTCGATCATCGACCGGAACGGTGAGGTGGAGCGGGCGGTGACCTTGCCGTCCTCGCCGGGCGGGAACATCCCGATCATGCGGATGTAGCCGCCCATGGGGATGGCCTTGATCCCGTACTCGGTCTCGCCCTTGCGCCGCGACCAGACGGTCGGGCCGAAGCCCACCATGTACTGCGGCACGCGGATGCCGAAGAGCTTGGCCGTGGACAGGTGCCCCAGCTCGTGCCACGCGATGGAGACCAGCAGGCCGACCGCGAAGACCACGACCCCGAGCACCGTCATCAGTAGTGTCATGCGCGCGCCTCCACGGCGGCCCGCGCCGCCATCTCCCGCGCCCGGGCCCTGGCCCAGGCCTCAGCTTCAAGGACGTCCTGGACGGTCAGGGAAGTTCCCGACTCCGGTGTCCCGTGCTCATCGACCACGGCAGAGACGGTATCCATGATTGCTGTGAACGGCAGCCGGCCGGCCAGGAAAGCCTCCACGCACTCCTCGTTGGCCGCGTTGAACACGGCGGGGGCGGTGCCGCCGAGGGTGCCCACGTGCCGGGCCAGGCCCACGGCGGGGAAGGCCTCGGTGTCCAGGGGGAAGAACTCCCAGGTGGAGGCCTTGGTCCAGTCGAAGGCGGGGGCCGCGTCCGGGATCCGCTGGGGCCAGCCGAGGCCGATCGCGATGGGGCCGCGCATGTCCGGCGGGGTCGCCTGGGCGAGCGTGGAGCCGTCCGTGAACTCCACCATCGAGTGCACGTAGGACTGCGGATGGACCACGACCTCGATGCGGTCGAAGGGGATGTCGTAGAGCAGGTGCGCCTCGATGACCTCCAGCCCCTTGTTGACCAGGGTGGCGCTGTTGACCGTGATCACCGGGCCCATGGCCCAGGTGGGGTGCGCGAGGGCGTCCTTGACGGTGACGTTCGCCAGCTCGGCGCGGGTGCGGCCGCGGAAGGGCCCGCCGGAGGCGGTGACCACGAGCTTGCGCACGTCGGCCCGGGTGCCGGCGGCGAGCGCCTGGAACAGCGCCGCGTGCTCGGAGTCCACCGGGATGATCTGGCCGGGCTTCGCGAGGGCCTTGACCAGCGGGCCGCCGACGATCAGCGACTCCTTGTTGGCCAAGGCCAGGGTGCGGCCCGCGCGCAGGGCGGCGAGGGTCGGCGCCAGGCCGATGGAACCGGTGATGCCGTTGAGGACGGTGTGGCACTCGGAGGCGGCGAGCTCGGTCGCGGCGTCCGGTCCGGCCAGGATCTCGGGCAGGGGCTCGGACGGACCGTACTGGGCGCTCAGCGCCTCTTTCAGAGCCGGTACGACGTCCTCGCGGGCGACGGCCACCGTCGTGACCCGCAGCAGCCGGGCCTGCTCGGCCAGCAGCCCGACCCGTCCGCCGGCGGCGGACAGTGCGGTGACCCGGAACCGGTCCGGGTTGCGCAGGGCGAGGTCGATGGCCTGGGTGCCGATGGACCCGGTCGACCCGAGGATGACGATGTCCCGGAGGCCGGCCGCGGGGTCGAAGAGGAGGTGCGGATCGGCGAGGGGGGCTGGGCGGTCGCTCATGCCCCCATTGTTGCCGGAAGTCAGGAGCGGCCGGACACGGAGCCCCCTTCCGTGACGCGGAGCAGCAGGTGCGGGAGGGTTCCGGCGAAGTCCGGGAGGGTGCGGGCCACGCGCCACCAGGCGTCCGGGTCCTCGCCGAGGGCCGCGGCGAACAGCCGGTCGGCCTCGGCGTGGGCGGCGAGGACGGCCTCGGGGTGGTCGTGCCGGTCGGGGTGGTCCACCTCGCCGAGCCAGTGGTCCTCGTCGAGGGCCCAGCAGGCCGGCAGTTTGTGCCGGATCACGTCGATGCCGGTGAGCAGGCCGCGGTCGAGGCAGTCGCGCACCCAGCGGATGTCTTCCTCGACGCTGTCCATCGGGACGGCGAGGCTGGCCAGGGCCAGCTCGCGCTCCACCTCGCCGGGCGGCTCGGCGGCCGCCGGGGCCAGGTGGCGCACCGCCCGGATGAGCTCGGGGCCCGGCTCCCGCGCGGCGGCCGGCTCGGGCAGGGTCCCGTCGGTCACGGCGGCCACGAGCGAGGGCAGCGGGCCCGGGTGGCCGGGGGCGTGCCTGAGCAGCTCCGCCCACAGGCGCGGGTCGTCCCCCAGCGGGCGCAGGGCCCGCATCACGGCCGTCTGCATGCCGGCCTGTTCGGGCAGGGTCCAGCGCAGGGAGCGGAGGGCGGGGAGGTGGCCGAGGAGCAGGGTGTGGCGTGCGGGGGCCACGTGGGCGACGAGTTCCTCGTGCGTGACGCGGCCCATCCGCACGGCGCGGACGGCGGGCCGGTGCCAGGAGCGCTCGTCCGCCGCCGTGGTGGCGAGCAGCCCGCGCACGGTCTCCGGGGGCAGGTCCTCGACGAGCAGCAGGGCCTCGACGGAGCCGGCGGGCAGCGGCCGGCGCAGGTGCTCGGCGAGCAGCAGTTCGGGATCGGGGCGGTGGCGGAGCGCCAGGATGTCCAGCGGGACCCTGGGGCCGCGCCGGCCGTGGCGGCGCAGCAGGCCGATCAGTTCGGCCGCGGTGAGCGGCTCCTCGCCGGGGTCCCGGCCGAGCTCGGCGCGGAGCACCGGCAGGAGTTCCGGCGGGGTCCGGCGGCGGGCGTAGCGGGCGGGGCCGGGCAGGCCGGGCAGCGGCCGGCCGACGACGCGGGGGTTGCGGGCGATGTAGGTCCGGTCGGTCGCGCCGCCGTGGCGCAGCAGCAGGGTGACGGTCGAGGCCGCCAGCCATTCGTCCCGGCACAGGTACTTGAGGGCGGGCCCGTCGAGCCGGCGGGTCATGTCGGTGACGACGTGGTCCGGTGCGTGGCGCAGCAGGTGCGCCACGCACCAGGCCAGCCGTCGGCTGGCGCGGTCTTCCTCGGCCGTCGGCATCGTTCTCGTCCGCCTCGCGCTGTGCTCGTACGCGTACCAGTACTCGTACTCATCTTCGTACGTCTGTCCGACGTCCGGCGATGATCGCAGGTCAGCGGATGGGGCGGTGCACGTTTTTCTGAGTGGAGGGTCCGGGGGCGGCGTCCGCGATCCAGGGGCCGTCGCCGGAGGGGTCGAGGACGCCTTCCTCCAGCCAGGCGTAGGTGCCGGTGAGGACTCCGGCGACGACCTTGCGGTCGAGGTCGTCGGTGTTGGCCCAGAGCCGGCCGAAGAGTTCCTCGACGCGCAGCCGGGACTGCTCGCAGAAGGCGTCGGCCAGCTGGTACGCCTCGCGGCCGTGCTCACCGGTGGCGCGCAGGTGCTCGGCACGGACGCACGCCGCGCTCATCGCGAACAGCTCGGCGCCGATGTCGACGATCCGGCCGAGGAAGCCCTGTTTGGTCTCCATGCGGCCCTGCCAGCGGGACATGGCGTAGAAGGTGGACCGGGCGAGTTTGCGGGCGCTGCGTTCCACGTAGCGCAGGTGGGTGGCGAGGTCGGGGTGGCCGCTGGGGTGGAATGCCCGGTAGGTGCCGGGGACCTGGCCGGGGCCGGTGGCCAGCTTGGGCAGCCAGCGGGCGTAGAACCCGGCGGCTCGGGCGCCGGCTTTCGCCTTGTCGCCGAGTGCCTTGTCGGGGTCGATGAGGTCGCCGGCCACCGAGAGGTGGGCGTCGACGGCCTCGCGGGCGATCAGCAGGTGCATGATCTCCGTCGAGCCCTCGAAGATCCGGTTGATCCGCAGGTCGCGGAGCATCTGCTCGGCGGGGACGGCGCGCTCGCCGCGGGCGGCCAGCGAGTCGGCGGTCTCGAAGCCGCGTCCGCCGCGGATCTGGACCAGCTCGTCGGCCATCAGACAGGCCATCTCGGAGCCGTAGAGCTTGGCGAGGGCGGCCTCGATGCGGATGTCGTTGCGGTCTTCGTCGGCCATCTGGGAGGCGAGGTCCACGACCGCTTCGAGGGCGAAGGTGGTGGCGGCGATGAAGGAGATCTTGGCGCCGACCGCCTCGTGCCTCGCGACGGGCCGGCCCCACTGCTCGCGTACCGAGGACCATTCGCGGGCGATCTTCAGGCACCACTTCCCGGCGCCGACGCACATGGCGGGGAGCGACAGCCGGCCGGTGTTGAGGGTGGTCAGGGCGATCTTGAGGCCGGCGCCCTCGGCGCCGATGCGCTGGGCGGCCGGGACCCGTACGCCGTGGAAGCGGGTGACGCCGTTCTCCAGGCCGCGCAGGCCCATGAAGGCGTTGCGGTGCTCGACGGTGATGCCCGGGGAGTCGGCCTCCACGACGAAGGCGGTGATCCCGCCGCGGTGGTTCTCCGACTTCGGGACGCGGGCCATCACGACGAGGAGGTCCGCGACGACCCCGTTGGTGGTCCACAGCTTCACGCCGTCGAGGACGTACGCGTCCTCCCCGTCCGGCACGGCGGTGGTGGCCAGCCGCGCCGGGTCGGAGCCGACGTCCGGCTCGGTGAGCAGGAAGGCGCTGATCGCGGTGGTGGCGCAGCGCGGCAGGTAGGTGTCCTTCTGCTCCTGCGTGCCGAACATCTTCAGCGGCTGCGGCACGCCGATCGACTGGTGGGCGGAGAGCAGGGCGCCGATGGCCGGGCTGACCGAGCCGACGAGGGCGAGCGCCTTGTTGTAGTAGACCTGGGTGAGGCCGAGCCCGCCGTACTTGGGGTCGATCTTCATGCCGAGGGCGCCGAGCTCCTTGAGCCCGCGCACGGTCTCGTCGGGGATCCTCGCCTCGCGCTCGATGCGGGCACCGTCGATCTCGGTCTCGCAGAAGGCCCGCAGCCGGGCCAGGAAGGCCTCGCCGCGCCGGACGTCCTCGTCGGCGGGCAGCGGATGGGGATGGATCAGGTCGAGCCGGAACCGTCCGAGGAAGAGTTCCTTGGCGAAACTGGGTTTGCGCCAGTCCTGTTCCCGGGCCGCTTCCGCGACCTGCCGTGCCTCGCGCTCGGTCACCTTGGGCTGCGTGCCGCCGGGCTGTACGGGCTGTGCTGGCTGTGCGGGCTGTGTTGCGGACATGAGGGGACTCACCTCGCCGCCGGAGTCGGGGGGTTCAACGGATTACCAGCCGGTGCTACCTGTGAGTCGTACCCCATGTCGGCGGGATGGAAAAGGGGAACGGCCGGGGCCCCCGCGCACCGACTTCCCGACAGGCCTCCCGACCTGCGGTTTCTCGCCGACCCGCCCGGACACGGCGGCGATCGGGGCGGCATCTTCACTCATCTGTCCGAACCGCGCCGCACGCGACGGCCGGCCGGCCGGTGACTTTCATGATCGAACAGGGCGGACGAGCGCCTCGTCCTGGCTACGATGGAGCGGCCGGGGCCGCTCGGCGCCAGGCCGAAGAGAAGGCTCCATGCGCGTCGATGATGTCCAGCCCGGCATCCCCCTGACCGGCGTCCCCCTGACCGGCGTCCCCTTGGCCGACATCGCCTCGCTCCGGCCGCAGGCACCGCGCTCGCGGTGGTCGTTCGACGCCGACCCCGGCCGGTTCCGGCTGGCCGCCGAGGCGCTGCGGATGCGGCACGCCGGCCTGTCGGACCCCATGCAGGCGGTGGAGAGCAGCGACATCGACCCGCTGCCCCACCAGATCCGCGCCGTGTACGGCTCCATGCTGAGCCGGCCCGGCTCCCTGCGCTTCCTGCTCGCGGACGACCCGGGGGCCGGAAAGACGATCATGGCCGGCCTGTACCTCAAGGAACTGCTGCTCCGCGGCGACGTGCAGCGCTGCCTGATCGTCGCGCCCGGTGGCCTGGTCGAGCAGTGGCAGACCGAACTCGCGGAAAAGTTCGGCATCGAGATGACCGTCCTCAGCCGCGACCTCGCCGAGGCCGACCGCGACGGCGACCCGTTCCGCCGCCACCCGATGCTGATCGCGCGCATGGACCAGCTGGCCCGCAACGACGAGTGGCGGGCGCTGCTCGCCGGGTCGGAGTGGGACCTCGTCGTCGTGGACGAGGCCCACCGGATGAGCGCCTCCTGGTTCGGCGGCGAGCTCAAGCGCACCCGCCGCTACGAACTGGGCCGGCTGCTCGGCGGGATCACCCGGCACTACCTGCTCATGACGGCGACCCCGCACTCCGGGTCGGAGGCCGACTTCCAGACCTTCCTCGCCCTGCTGGACCCCGACCGGTACGCCGGCCGGTACCGCGAGGGCGTGCACTCCACCGACACCACCGGACTGATGCGCCGGATGGTCAAGGAGGACCTCCTCACCTTCGAGGGCAAGCCGCTCTTCCCCGAGCGGGTGGCGGAGACCGTCGCGTACGCCCTCTCCCCGCAGGAGATGCTCCTGTACGAAGAGGTCACCGCGTACGTGCGCACGGAGATGAACAGGGCCGAGCAGGCCGACGGCAGGCGGCGTACGGTCGGCTTCGCGCTCACCGTCATGCAGCGGCGCCTCGCGTCCAGTCCCGAGGCGATCCACCAGTCGATCCGGCGCCGCATCGCCCGCCTGCGCACCCACCGCGAGCAGACCCTGGCGGGCCCGTTCGTCCCCCCGCCCGGGGCGCCTTCGTTCGACCCGGACGACTTCGACCCCGACGAGCTGGGCTCCGCCGAGCTGGAGCAGCTGGAGAACGAGGTCCTGGACTCCGCCACCGCCGCCCGCACCGCGGCCGAGCTGGACGCCGAGCTCGCGGTCCTGGCACGCCTGGAGGAGATCGCCCTGCGGGTGCGGTCCTCGGGCGAGGACCGCAAGTGGCAGGAACTGCGCTCCCTCGTGCTGAAGGCCCGTGAGGACGGTCTGAACGGGGCCGGGCGGGCCCCGCTCAAGCTCATCGTCTTCACCGAGCACCGCGACACCCTCGACTACCTCGCGGGCCGTGTCACCACCCTGCTGGGCGACGACGACGCCGTGCGCACGATCCACGGCGGGACGGCGCGGCAGGCGCGCCGGGAGGTCCGCACCGAGTTCACCAACGACCCGCGCTGCCACGTCCTGATCGCCACCGACGCCGCCGGCGAGGGCCTGAACCTCCAGGCCGCCCACCTGATGGTCAACTACGACCTCCCCTGGAACCCCAACCGGATCGAGCAGCGCTTCGGACGCATCCACCGCATCGGCCAGCGTGAGGTCTGCCGGCTGTGGAACCTCGTGGCCTCCGGGACCAGGGAGGGCGAGGTCTTCCAGCGGCTGCTGACCAAGATCGAGCAGCAGCGGCGCGCCTACGGCGGCAAGGCCTTCGACGTCCTGGGAGAGAACGCCTTCGCGGACGAGCCCCTGCGCGACCTGCTCATGCGGGCCGTCCGCTACGGCGAGCGGCCCGAGGTCCGGGCGTACCTGGACCAGGTCATCGACCGGTCCGTCTCCGACGGCCTCCGGGAACTGCTCAGGGAACGCGCCCTGGCCACCCCGGAGATCGGGACGGAGGAGCTGGCCGGGCTGCGGCGGCGGATGGACGAGGCCCGGGCCCGGCGCATGCAGCCGCACTTCGTGCAGGCCTTCGTCATGGAGTCCCTGCGCGCCCTGGGCGGGCGGGCCTCCAGGCGGGAGAAGGACCGGTTCGAGCTGACGCAGGTGCCCGCCGTCCTGCGCGAGGGCAGGCGTACGGTCAGCCCGCGCTACGCACGCGTCACCTTCGAACCGTCGGCCGTGGTGATGTCCGGCCGCCCGGACGCCGAGCTCATAGCCCCCGGTCATCCGCTGATGGACGCGATCATCACCGAGGTCCTGGCCGGGTACGGCGACGCCCTGACCCGCGGGGCCACCTTCCTGGACCGGAACGCCACCACGCCCCGGCTCGTGTTCACCCTGCTGGAAGAGCTCTCGGACGGACACGGCACCGCGATCGGCAAGAGGTTCTCGTACGTCTGCGTCCAGCCGGACGCAACCGCGCGGCCGGCCGGCCCCGCACCGTACCTCGACCTGTCCCTGCCCACGGGCCTGGACCCCGGGCAGCACACCGCGCTGGCCCGTGCCGTCGCCTCCGAGCTGTCCTCGGCGTGGCTCGCCGAAGGGGTGGAGGGGATCGCCCGGGACTGGGCGGTCGAGCACGGTCTGCCGGAGCACCGCGCCGACGTCGTCGCCCGCGTGCTCCCGGCCGTCGAGCGCACGCGCAAGCTCGTACGCCGACGGCTGATGGCCCAGATGAACTACTGGGACGGCGAGTCGATCAAGCTCGCGGAGGCGCAGGCGGCCGGCAGGAAGATCCGTATCTCGCCGGCCACCGCCCGCGAGCGCGCCCGGTCCCTGGAGGCCCGGCTCGAACGCCGCCAAGCCGACCTCGACCTCGAAGCCCGGATCGACGCGCACCCGCCGCAGATCATCAGCGCCGCGCTCGTCCTGCCCGCCTCGGTCGTCCCCGGCCCCGCCGGGGAACCTCCGGCCCCGGACGGCTTCGCCCCGGACACCACGGTCACCGAGCGCCGGGCCGTCGACGCCGTACTGGCCGCCGAGCGCCGGCTCGGCCGGGTGCCCGAGGAGATGCCGCACTCCAACAAGGGCTTCGACATCCGTTCCCTCATGCCCGACGGCCACCTGCTTTTCATCGAGGTGAAGGGGCGGGTGCTGGGCGCCGACACCTTCACGGTCACCACCAGCGAGGTCGGCTGCGCCAAGAACGCCGAGCCCCGCTACCGGCTCGCCCTGGTCGCCGTCGACCCCGAGACCCCCGACGGATCCAACGACCGGGTCCGCTACGTGCTCAACCCCTTCGCCGACCTCGTCCTCGACCAGTACGTCGACGACCTGCGCCGCACGTGGAAGGCCGAATGGGAACGCGGTGTGGAGCCCCTCTGAGGCACGACAGCCGCACCCCGCCCTCCGCTCGAAGGCCACCCGCGGCACGGTTCGAGCACCTCGGAAACTAAATTGAGTAGGTGAACACCGCAGTGCAGCCCGGAACGCCGTCAGGTTCTGTCCCCCGACGCAAGCTCATCGAGGTCTCCCTCCCGCTGGAGGACATCAACGCCGAGTCGGCCCGAGAGAAGTCGATCCGCCACGGACACCCGTCCACGCTGCACCTGTGGTGGGCCCGCCGCCCCCTGGCGGCCGCACGGGCGGTGCTCTTCGCCCAGCTCGTCGACGACCCCTCCTCGCATCCCGAGCTGTTCGCCACCGAAGACGAGCAGAAGAAGGAGCGCGAGCGCCTGCACGGCATCATCCGACGGCTCGTGGTCTGGGAGAACATCAGCGACGAGGGCCTGTACCGGGAAGCCCACGAGGAGATCCTCAAGAGCACCGGAGGGAACCCGCCGGCCGTCCTGGACCCCTTCGCGGGCGGCGGGACGATCCCGCTGGAGGCGCAGCGCCTGGGACTGTCGGCGCACGCCAGCGACCTCAACCCGGTGCCGGTACTGATCAACAAGACGCTGATCGAGACCCCGCCGAAGTTCGCGGGACGGCCCCCCGTCTTCCCGGGCGTGGCGGAGGGCCGCATGGGCCCGTGGCCCCGCGCCACGGGCCTGGCGGAGGACGTCCGCCGCTACGGCGCCTGGATGCGGGACCGCGCCCAGGAGCGCCTGGGGCACCTGTACCCCACCGCTCACGTACCGGTTCCGGGACCCGGCGGCGAGCCCACGGGGAAGACCGCCGAGGCCACCGTCATCGCGTGGATCTGGGCCCGGACGGTGGTCTGCCCGAACCCGGCGTGCGGCATCCGGATGCCGCTGGTGCGCTCCTGGTGGCTGGGCAAGAAGAAGGGCAAGGAGGCGTACGTCGTCCCCACGGTGGTGGACGACGCGTCGGCGCCCGGCGGACGGCGGGTGGAGTTCGGCATCGGTCACGACCCGAAGCGGGCCCCCACGAAGACGGACGACGGGACCATGACGAGCAGCAGGGGCGCCACCTGCGTCGCCTGCGAGGGGTTCGTCGAGCTGACGGCCATCCGGTCCGAGGGAGCCGCCGGCCGGATCGGCGTCCAGCTGCTCGCAGTGGTCGCGGAGGGCAACCGCCGCCGCGTCTACCTGGCTCCGGACGAGGAGCACGCCAAGGCGGCCGAGGTCCCGCGGCCGGACGACGCGCCCACGGGTTCCATCGCGACGAACCCGCGCTGGTTCTCGCCGCCCCAGTACGGCCTGACCGAGTTCTCCGACCTGTTCACCGACCGTCAGCTCACCACGCTGATGACCTTCACCGACCTCATCGGCGAGGCGCGCGAGCAGGTGCTCGCCGACGCCCTCGCCGCCGGTCTGCCCGCGGGCGCCCGGCTGGCGGAGGGCGGTACGGGCGCCGAGGCGTACGCGGACGCGGTCGCCACGTACCTCGGCCAGGCGGTGAGCCGCCTGTCCTCCACCAACTCGTCGCTGTGCCGCTGGAACTCCGCGCCCTCGAAGGAGAGCGTCTCCGACACGTTCTCCCGGCACGCACTGCCCATGCTCTGGGACTTCGCCGAGGGGAACACGTTCTGCAAGGGGCCGTGTGACATCGAGTGGAGCGCGACCTGGGTGTCCCGGGCCCTGGACATGCTTCCCGCCTCCACGCACGGCACGGTCACCCAGGCGGACGCGTCGAGCCGCGACTACACGGGGCTCCTCGTGTCGACGGACCCTCCCTACTACGACAACATCGGGTACTCCGACCTGTCGGACTTCTTCTACGTCTGGCTGCGCCGGTCCCTGCGCGGCATCCACCCGGACCTGTTCCAGACGATGCTCGTTCCCAAGGCGGAGGAGCTCGTCGCGAACCCGTACCGGCACGGGAGCAAGGAGAACGCGGAGGAGTTCTTCGAAAACGGGTTCCAGCACGTCTTCGCGCACGCCCGGGAGACGGCTTCGCCCGACTACCCCATCACCGTCTTCTACGCCTTCAAGCAGGCCGAGCTGGAGAAGGAGGGCGTCGCCTCCACCGGGTGGTCCACCTTCCTGGAGGGCATGGTCCGCAACGGCTGGACCATCACCGCGACGTGGCCCGTCCGTTCGGAGCGCGGCGGCCGGATGATCTCGGTGGGCACCAACGCGCTCGCCTCTTCGATCGTGCTGGCCCTGCGGCCCCGCGAGACGACCGCACCCGCGACGGACCGCACGGGGTTCCTGGCGGCGCTGCACACCCAGCTGGACGAGGCGCTGCCCCGGATCCGCGAGGGCGCCATCGCGCCCGCGGACCTGCGCCAGACGATCCTCGGCCCCGGCATGGCCGTGTTCTCCCGGTTCTCCCGGGTGCTGGAGGACGACGGCTCCACGATGTCGGTGAAGACCGCGCTGGCGCTGATCAACCAGACCTTCGACTCGCTGCAGAACGAGCACGACGCCGAGCTGGACGCCGACACCCGTTTCTGCCTGGACTGGTTCCGCTCCTACGGCTGGGACACGCGCCCCTACGGTGACGCCGAGTCGCTGGCCGTCCCGCTGGGCCTGTCCGTGGACGGGATCGCCCGCGGCGGCACCCTCACCTCCGGCGCGGGGAAGGTCGCGCTGGTCAAACCGCAGGACCTGGACCCGCGGTGGGTGCCGGCCCACGACGACCGGCTGTCGCTGTGGGAGGTCACCTGCCACCTGGCGCGCGCGTACGCGACCGAGGGGCGCGAGGAGGCCGCCAGGCTGATGTCCGAGGTGACGGGCAGGGTGGACCTGGACGAGGTCAACCGCCTGGCCACCCGGCTGTACGAACTGATGGAGTCCCAGGACTCCTCGACCGCCGGCCTGTTCAACGGGCTCGGCGGCGCGTGGGCGGACGTCTCCGCGACGTCGACCACGATCCGCCCGGCCGCTGTGGCCGAGATGCTCTTTGGGGAGGAGATCTGATGGCGCTGACGAACAACGAGAAGGTACTGCGCAGCTTCGACCAGCTGCTGGAGGGCATGCGTCCGTGGGTGGACATGCGCATGTCCGCCCTGGTTCCGGCCGGCAAGGACTGGACCGAGCTGGTCTCGGCCGAGGACACGGCGAAGTTCGGTACGGCCAAGACGTATTCGCGGGAGGACGTGCGGTTCCTGCTGCGCGTCGTCACCGAGCGCTGGAAGGTCTTCGAGAAGGACCTCTCCCGCCCGCAGTCCGCCCTGGCCTCCGAGCTGCGGGAGACGGCGAACGCGGCGCACCACGGGCAGAAGTTCTCCTCGGACGACACCTACCGCGCCCTGGACACGATCGAGCGCCTGCTGACGGTGATCGGAGCCGGTGACGAGGCCGACGCGGTGGCGAAGATGCGCATGGAACACCAGCGGGAGGTCTTCGAGAAGCAGACCCGCAACCGGCTGATGCGCGAGGCGCAGGCGGTCAGGGTGGCCGGCATGCTGGCCGGTACGGCGATCAAGCCGTGGCGCGAGGTCGTCCGGCCGCACGCCGACGTGATCCGCGGGCAGTTCTCCGCCGCCGAGTTCGCCGCCGACCTGTACGCGGTGGCCCATGGCCACACCGCGGCGCCTGAGTACCTGGACCCGGCCGAGTTCTTCTCCCGTACCTACCTCACCAGCGGTCTGTCCGACCTGCTGACCCGTGCGCTCAAGCGCCTGTCCGGGGACGCCGGCGCGAGCCCGGTGGTGAACCTCCAGACCCAGTTCGGCGGCGGCAAGACGCACTCGATGCTGGCCCTGTACCACCTGTTCTCCGAGGGACTGGCCACGAGCGCGCTGTCCCAGGGCGTGCAGGACGTCGTGCACGCCGCCCTGCCCGCGGCCGGGGACGACCCGCTGCGGTCGTTGGACGTGCGGCGGGTCACCCTGGTGGGCACGAAGCTCTCCCCGAGCCAGCCGATCGTCAAGGACGACGGCACCCGGGTCCGCACGATCTGGGGGGAGCTGGCCTGGCAGCTCGGCGGGCGCGCGGCGTACGACCGCGTCGCGATGGCCGACGCCACGGGCACCGATCCGGGTGACGCCCTCGACGCCGTCGTGCGCGACGTCGTCGCCGACGGCAAGAGCGTGCTGATCCTCATCGACGAGTGGGTGGCCTACGCCCGCCAGCTCGTGGGGCGCGACGACCTGCCCGGCGGATCCTTCGCCACCCAGCACACCTTCGCCCAGCACCTGACCGAGATGGCCAAGTCCGTCCCGGGCGTCATGCTCGTGGTCTCCATCCCCGCCTCCGACTCCCTGGACAACGGCGGAGGCGGCTCGGCGCTGGAGGTGGGCGGCCCCAACGGGCACGTCGCTCTGGAGACCCTCCAGCACACCATCGGCCGCAACGCCGACGACTGGCGGCCGGCGAACAACATCGAGTCCTTCGAGATCGTGCGCCGGCGCCTGTTCGAGGAACCCGACGCCGTGGCCCTCGCGGACATCTCCGCCGTGGCCAAGCAGTACGTGAAGTACTACCAGGAGAACACCGGGTTCTTCCCGCGCGAGACGACCACCGCCGAGTACGAGCAGCGCATCCGCGCGGCGTACCCGATCCACCCCGAGCTGTTCGACCGGCTCTACGAGGACTGGTCGACGCTGCCGAAGTTCCAGCGCACCCGCGGTGTGCTGCGTCTGATGAGCGTGGTCATCAACGCGTTGTGGGCGGCCAACGACACCACGCCGCTCATCACCCCGGGCGCGGTGCCCGTCCACGACACCCAGGTCTTCAGCGAGATCACCAAGTACCTCGACGACAACTGGAAGCCGGTGGTGGACAAGGACGTCGACGGCGAGGGGGCCACCCCGGTCCAGATCGACCGCGAGCGTCCCTCGTTCGGGCAGCGGGCGCTGACCCGGCGCGTCGCCCGGTCGGTGTTCATCGCGACCGTCCCGACCCTGCGCTCGGCGCACAAGGGCGTCGACATGCAGCAGCTCCGCCTGGGCACCGCGGTACCCGGCGACGTCATCAACCACATCGGGGACGCCCGCGCCCTGCTGGGCCAGCGGGCCACGTACTTCTACGAGGACGGCGACCGCTCCTGGTACGACCTGGCGGCCTCGGTCTCCCGGGTGGCGGCCGACCGGGCCGCCGGCTACGGGGAGGCCGACGTGCACGCCACGATCGTCGAACGCCTCAAGGCCATGGGCAAGGCGCCCAAGGCGTCCTTCGGCGCCGTGCACGCCGCGCCCCTCGACACCGGGGACATCCCCGACTCCGAGGTCCTCAAGCTGGTGGTGCTGCACCCGCGGTTCACCTGGGGCAAGGACGCCTCCACCGCCGCGGACTTCGCCGAGCGCCTCCTGAGGGAGGCCGGCAGCGGGCAGCGGCAGCGGCGCAACATGCTGGTCATGGTCGCCGCCGACCGCGAGACCTACCCCGAGCTCGAAGGCGTCGTGCGCGAGTACCGGGCCTGGCAGTCCATCGCCGACGAGGCCGAGGAGCTCGAACTCAGCGCCCAGCAGCGCAAGCAGTCCGTCACCCGCGCCCGCCAGCTGGACGCCGCCGTCGACGACCGCGTCCGCGCGGCCTTCACCGCGGCGCTGGTCCCGACCGAGCAGCCCGGCCAGAAGCCGACCATCTCCTTCACCCGGGTCGCCAAGGACGGCGGCCCGCTGGCCGAGCGCGTCACCGCGGCGCTCAAGGCCAAGGGGTGGATCACCCCCGTGCTCGGGGCCACGCTCGTGCGCATGGCCCTCGAAGGCGCCCTGGCCAATGCCTGGGGCAAGGGGCACGTGCGCTTCGGCGACCTGTGGTCCTGGTACACGCAGTACCCGTACCTGAAGCGGCTGCCCCACCGGCAGGTGCTCGAACAGGCCGTGCTCGGCGCCGCCGACGTCCTCCTGTGGCAGCAGGACGCCTTCGCCCTTGCCGACGGCTACGACGAGGCCGCCGGCGAGTACCGGAACCTGTGGATCCACGGCGACAAGCCCGAACCCGGTTTCGTCACGGACGACACGCTCCTCGTCCAGCCGGGACGAGCCGTGGCCCAGCGCGCACGGGTCGTCGCCACCCCGCCGGCCGAACCGGCCGTCCCGGCGGTGGACACCGGCCACGGCGGGACCGGCACCCCGCAGCCGGGCCCCCTCACTCCTCGCCCGGCGGGCACCGGCCCCCAGCCCCCGCTGCCGGCGGCCAGGAAGGTCGCGCGGAGGTTCTGGGGCGTCAAGGCCCTCAACCCGAACCGGCCGGCGGCGGACTTCGCCAACATCCAGCAGGAGGTGCTCGCGCACCTCGAAGCCGCCGACGGCGTACGGCTGGAGGTCCGCATCGAGATCACCGCGACCACCGCCGACGGGTTCACGGAGCAGCAGGTGCGCACGGTCCGCGAGAACGCCGTCCAGCTGAAGTTCGAGGACAGCGGCTTCGAGGAGAACTGACACAAAAAAGACGGCCGGAGCCCCCGCACAGTGGGCTCCGGCCGTCGGCCTTTGGGCCGTACGAGATCAGATGTCGAGGCCGGTGAGGACCAGGACCCGCTCGTACGTGTAGTCGTCCATCGCGTAGCGGACGCCCTCGCGGCCCACGCCGGACTGCTTGACGCCGCCGTACGGCATCTGGTCGGCGCGGTAGGACGGCGCGTCGCCGACGACCACGCCGCCGACCTCGAGCTCGCGGTGCGCGCGGAACGCGGTCTGGATGTTCCGGGTGAAGACGCCGGTCTGCAGACCGAACTTCGAGTCGTTCACCGCGGCGAAGGCCTCGTCGGTGTTCTCGACCCGCTGGAGGGTCAGGACCGGGCCGAAGACCTCCTCGGTGGCCAGCTTGACGCCGTCGGGCACGTTCGCGATCACGGTGGGCTCGTACGAGGCACCCTCGCGCTTGCCACCGGTGAGCAGCTTGGCTCCGGCGGACACGGCCTCGTCGACCCAGGACTCGACGCGCTGGGCGGCGGCCTCGGAGACGAGGGGGCCGACGTCGGTGGCGTCGTCGTTCGGGTCGCCGGTGACCTGGCCCTGGACCTTCGCGACGACCTTCTCGACGAGACGGTCGTAGACGGAGGCGTCGGCGATCACGCGCTGCACGGAGATGCAGGACTGGCCGGCCTGGTAGTTCGAGAAGGTCGCGATGCGGGTCGCGGCCCAGTCGAGGTCGGCCTCGGAGGACCAGTCGTCCAGGACCACGGCCGCGGCGTTGCCGCCGAGCTCCAGCGTGCAGTGCTTGTGGGGCACCGACTGCTGGATGGCGTAGCCGACGGTGTCGGAGCCGGTGAAGGAGATGACGGGCAGACGCTCGTCCTTGACCAGGGCGGGCATCTTGTCGTTCGCTACCGGCAGGACCGACCAGGAGCCGGCCGGGAGGTCGGTCTCGGCGAGCAGCTCGCCCAGGATCAGCCCGGAGAGCGGGGTGGCCGGGGCCGGCTTCAGGATGATCGGCGCGCCGACGGCGATGGCGGGGGCCACCTTGTGGGCGCACAGGTTCAGCGGGAAGTTGAACGGCGCGATGCCGAGGACCGGACCCTTGACGAAGCGGCGGGTCAGCGCGAGCCGGCCGACGCCGCCGGCGTCGGTGTCGAGGCGCTGGGCCTCTCCGCCGTTGAAGCGGCGGGCCTCTTCGGCGGCGAAGCGGAACACGGACACCGCACGGCCGACCTCACCGCGGGCCCACTTGATGGGCTTGCCGTTCTCGGCGGAGATCAGCTGGGCGATCTCCTCGGTGCGCTCGGCGAGCCGCTTGGACACGTGGTCCAGGGCGGCGGCCCGTACGTGGGCGGGGGTCGCGGAGAATTCCGCCGTCACGGCGTACGCCGCGGCCACGGCCTCTTCGACCTGCTCGTCGGTGGGCACGCTGACGGTGCCGACCAGCCGGCCGTCCCACGGGGAGTGGACGTCGAAGCTGTCCTCGCCGGTGGCCTGGCGGCCGGCGAGCCAGAAGGCGTGGGTGGAAGTCATGCGAATCCCGGCCCTTCGGATGGGTGCGGTGGGCTTGTCCCCTCCACCGTAGGACTCCGCCGGCGTTTCGGCGTTTGTCCCAGATGGAGCGGCGGGTCGTCGGGCTTCGCCGCTTTGTCACTGTCGCCCGACCGGGAGCGGCCACCCCGGCCGGCCGGAAGGGCGGTCGGGCAGCCCCGGGGGCCGGAAGGGCGGTCGGGCAGCCCCGGGGGGCGGGGGCCGGGGGCCGGGGGCCGGGCGGTCGGTTACGACGGGGCCGAGGTGGCCTTGAGGGCGAGCCAGAGCTCCATGCGGACGTCCGGGTCCTCCAGGGAGCGCCCGAGGATCTCCTCGACCCGCTTCATCCGGTAGCGCAGGGTGTGCCGGTGCACGCCGAGGTCGGCGGCGGCCGCGTCCCACTGGCCGTGGCGCGAGAGCCACGCCTGCAGCGAGGCCACCAGGTCGCCGCGGCCGGTCGCGTCGTGCTCCCGCAGCGCGCGCAGGGTGCCGTCCGCGAAGGCCCGTACCGCGTCGTCGGCCAGCAGCGGCAGGACCGAGCCCGCCGCCATGTCCTCGTGCTCCACCATCGGCCGCCCGCGCCGGCGGGCCACGGCGAGCGCCTGGTCGGCCTGCTTGAGGGCCGCCGCCACGCCTTCCGGGCCGGCCGGGGCGGACAGGCCGACGACCAGTTCGTCCGGCTCGGGGCCGGCCGCGTCCAGGCCGCGCCGGGACTCCAGCGCCTCCGCGTGGTCCACGCACGCCTGTACGGCCGGGCCCGCGTCGGAGGCCAGCACCATCAGCCGCCCCGGTTCCGGGACCACCAGCAGCGCCTCGCCCGTGCGGGCGGCCGCCGACTCCACGGCGTCGGCGAGCAGCGCCAGGCCCTCCGGCTGCGCGGTGCCGGGCAGCGCCGGCTCGGCCACGATCAGCCGGAACGGCGCCTCCAGCAGGTTCCCGTACAGGTCCCCGGCCACCGACCGCGCGTGCTCCGCCTCGCCCGCCAGCAGCATCCGCAGCACCGCCGCCCCCAGCCGGGACTCGGCGTCGTGCAGTGAGCGCGACCGCTCGGTGGTGAGGGTCAGCAGGGCGACCGCGGAGTGGACGGCGTACCGCTCGGCCGTGCCCAGCGGGGCCCCGGTGCCGACGGCGAGCGCGCCGCGCGCCCGCCGGCCCGTGCCGAGGGACTGGAGTTCGACGCGGTCCTCCGAGCCGCCGACCACGGCGCTGGCGGGCGCCGGCCGCTCCCGCAGCCGCTCCACGTCGGGGGTCAGCCGGGCGGCGCGCCGCGCGGCCCAGTCGGGGGCGGCCGCGACGACGGCGCCCGCGGTGTCGTACAGCGCCGCCCAGCCGTGCACGTGCGCGGCCAGCTTCGTCAGCAGTTCGGCGGGCCCGTCGGCGGAGAGGGCGGCGCGGGTCAGCTCCCGCTGCGCCTCGAAACCGGCGGTCACGGCCCGGTACTGGTCCGCCGCGAGGGCCGCGGAGACGGCCTTGCTGATCGCCAGGAAGGGGGTCCGGCGCGGCACCTCCAGCAGCGGCATGTCCTCGGTGCGGGCCGCCTCGACCAGTGCCTCGGGGATCTCCTCGTAGTTCACGCCGATCGCGAAGCCGATGCCGACGACCCCGGCCGCGGCGAGGCGGCGTACGTAGCGGCGCATCTCCTCCGGGTCCTCGGCGTCCAGCTTCATCGCGGTGATCAGGAGCAGCTCGCCGCCCTCCATGTACGGGACGGGGTCGGCGAGCTCGCTGACGTGGGCCCAGCGCACGGGGGTGTCCAGGCGGCCCTCCCCCGCCCGGACGCCGAGCTTGAGCGCCGAGTGCTGGACGAGTGAGGCGAGGGTGAGCGGCATCGGTTACCAGGGGCCTTAGCGGGAGGGGGCGGCGGGCGCGGGGCGCTGGGGGCGGAGAGACGGAAGAAGAGGAGCGGACGAGCAGAGCAGAGCAGCAGAGGACCGGAGCAGCCGGAGGCGCTTTTCGCCTTAACGTATGAACGGCTCCTCTTGATTCTGCCACCCCGTACGGGTCGGGGCGCGGGTCAGGCCGCCGGGCCGGACCCGCCCTCAGCCAGTCGGACCAGCAGCGGAGCCGCCCGCTCCCCGCGGACCGAGGTCAGCGACAGGACCGCGTGCCCGGGCGGCACGGCGTGCGCCAGGTCCGAGGCGGACCATCGCTCCCGCTCCACCTGCCGCACGGTCACCGCGTCGGTGGTGACCGCCTTGCCGGTGACGAGCTTGCGAAAGGCGTGCATGGCCCGGGTCAGCGGCTGGTCGGCGAAGACGGTGCGGTGGGTGACGTCGCGGGTCTCCACCCACTCGGTGCCCCAGGCCTCGGCGAACCGCTTGCCGTCCCAGGTGGTGACCCCGGAGAAGGCCATGCGGCAGCCGACCGCCCCGAGCAGCGGCGTCCGCAGCGCCTCGGGTACGTCGTCCAGCGTGCGCAGCGTGAGCAGTACGCCGGCGTGCGCCGAGCGCAGCCGCTGGACGCCCCGCACGGTCTCCGCGGTCAGGGTCTGCGAGGCGTCGTCGAGGGCGAGGAAGGCGAAGAGGGAGCGGTCGGTGCGGGCGGCGGCCGCGGCGTTGAACTGGGCGAGCAGCAGCCGGGCCAGGATCCGGGAGGCGTCGGCGTGCCCGCGTTCGGGCAGGTCGACACGGACGCGCAGCGGGTGTTCCAGGGCGCGCAGCGAGAACGGCTGCCCCTGCCCGCTGGTGTCGAAGAACCCGGCGAAGGCGGGCCGGTCCAGCAGGGCCACCCGGTCGGCGAGGGCCGGTCCCGGGTCGCCGTGGGCCCCGTGCTGGCGGGTCCGGGCGTCGAGCTCGCGCAGCATCGTGTGCTGCCCGCCGAGTTCGCGGCGCAGTGCGTCGAAGGCGGCGGGCACCTGGTCGAGCAGTTCGCGCAGCTCGGGCACGGCCGGGAAGCGGCCGTACGCCGCCCGGAACGGGCCGAGGAGCTGGGCGAGGGCGGTCGCGGCCCGGCGCACGTCGATCCCGGGGACGTCCCCGACGAAGGCGTCGGCGAGCAGCGTGGCGGCCTCGTCGGGGTCGGTGGCGCCCCCGTAGAGGTCGAGGTCGTAGACGGAGGCGGGGTCGCCGATGCGGACCACGACGTCGTAGCCGGTGTCCGGCCCGAGCGGGGCCCCGGCCGCGCCGACCGCGACGACGGCGGCCTGGCCGGCGAGCGCCTGCAGCATGAGGGACTCGACGACGGGCCGCACCAGGCGCCGGGTCTTGCCGCTGCCGGAGGGGCCGACGGCGAGGAGGGAGGTGCCGAGCACGTCGGGGTCGAGGGCGAATCCGGTGCCGCGGCGGGCGTAGGGGTTGCGCGCGCCGTCCTCGACGGTGCCGAGCAGCACCTGCCGGGCCAGCAGATCGTGCCGGGCGGCCCGCACGGGCAGGTCCCGTGCCCCGGACGGGTGCACGCAGGCCCCGGCGCCCTTGTCGCGCACGGCCTCGGCGAAGGCCCGCATCCGGGAGGGGTCGACGCGCACGGAATCCCAGGCCCGCCGGATGCGCGCGTAGTCCACGTCGTTCATCCGCCCGGCCCCGGCCTCCCCCTCCAACCGATCAGCAACCTCCCCCAGCCCGACATCCCGCAACTGCGGCCACCGCGCGAGGTCCTCGGCCGGTTCCTCGGTCGCGGCCGCCCCGGTGCGGTCCGGGGCCGCTGCGGCCGTCGAAGGGGCCGGCCGGAGGCGGCGCAACAGCCGGAGCGCGCCGCCGAGCCAGACGAAGAAGAGGACGACGGCCACGTCGATCGTGGTCTTCGCCGTGTTGTCGAGCGCGAGGTTGGCCGCCGGGTCGGAGGTGTACGGCAGGAAGGCGAAGACCAGCTGGCGGATCGGCAGCTGGTGGTTGTCCACGAGCAGGAGGGTGACGTAGGCGAGGGGTACGACCGCGAGGGCTTGGACCCAGGGGCCGCGCGCGACGACCAGGCGGCGCCAGGCGGTGTGCCAGCTCCCGAGTCGGCCGAAGCCGTAGAGGAGCGCCGAGACGAAGAGCAGCTCGTAGATCGGCTTGGCCCGCATCCCGCCGGTCCCCATGACGGGCTCGCCGTTCGCGGAGTACCAGCTGTCGGGGGTGAAGAGGTTCAGCGGAGCGTCCCAGAACGGGATGTACGTGTTGCGCATGAGGGACCAGACGAGGACGCAGGCCAGGAAGGAAATGACGGCGCCACTGGCAAGGGCCCGGTCAGGGGTCTGCGCGGCCTCCACAGCCGCGCGCGGGGTGTGGCCGTACCTCCAGACGCCCGGTTCGGCGGCCGGGCGGGCGGTGCGCAGCCAGTCGGCGAGGGTCGGTCCTCGGCCGGGGGCGTGGCTGGGCTTCGGAGGGTGCGTGGGCGGGCCGGCAGGTCTCGGTACGTGACCTGCACGGGTCGCCCGTTCCTCGTACGCACCGTCGGTGTCCATGAACCCCTGCCCCCTGCCCGTGCCATGCGCTGCGGCGCTCAATCTAGTGCCCGAGGGGGGCGTGGGACCCGCACCCCGCAATGATCCACAAGATGCGCTGCGCACGCTTCTATGGCCGTAGCGGACAAGGACACGCGGAGATCACTACCGAACGGAGCATGCAGGACCCCCTTCGCCGGGCCTAGCCTGCGGACAAAGACACAAGTGCGTCCGAAAACACCCCCCAGGAGCCCTCCATGACCGCTGTCCCGCAGGAGCGCAAGATCGTCACCGCGATCCCCGGCCCCAAGTCGCAGGAGCTGCAGGCCCGACGCCTCCAGACGGTGGCCGGCGGCGTGGGCTCCGTCCTGCCCGTCTTCACGGCCCGCGCGGGCGGCGGCATCATCGAGGACGTCGACGGCAACCGCCTGATCGACTTCGGCTCCGGCATCGCCGTGACCTCGGTCGGCGCCTCCGCCGAGGCCGTCGTGCGCCGCGCCTCCGCGCAGCTCGCCGACTTCACCCACACCTGTTTCATGGTCACCCCGTACGAGGGCTACGTCGAGGTCTGCGAGGCCCTCGCCGAGCTGACCCCCGGCGACCACGCGAAGAAGTCGGCCCTGTTCAACTCCGGCGCCGAGGCCGTCGAGAACGCCGTCAAGATCGCCCGCTCGTACACCAAGCGCCAGGCCGTCGTCGTCTTCGACCACGGCTACCACGGCCGCACCAACCTGACGATGGCGCTGACGGCGAAGAACATGCCGTACAAGCAGGGCTTCGGTCCGTTCGCCCCCGAGGTCTACCGCGTCCCGGTGGCCTACGGCTACCGCTGGCCCACCGGCGCCGAGAACTGCGGCCCCGAGGCCGCCGCCCAGGCGATCGACCAGATCAGCAAGCAGATCGGCGCCGAGAACGTCGCCGCGATCATCATCGAGCCGGTCCTCGGCGAGGGCGGCTTCATCGAGCCGGCCAAGGGCTTCCTGCCCGCGATCGTGAAGTTCGCCAACGAGAACGGCATCGTCTTCGTCGCCGACGAGATCCAGTCCGGCTTCTGCCGCACCGGCCAGTGGTTCGCGTGCGAGGACGAGGGCATCGTCCCGGACCTGATCACCACCGCCAAGGGCATCGCGGGCGGTCTGCCGCTCGCCGCCGTGACCGGCCGCGCCGAGATCATGGACTCCGCCCACGCGGGCGGCCTGGGCGGCACCTACGGCGGCAACCCGGTGGCGTGCGCCGGTGCGCTCGGCTCCATCGAGACCATGAAGAAGCTCGACCTCAACGCCAAGGCGAAGAAGATCGAGTCCCTCATGAAGGCCCGCCTGACGGCCATGCAGGAGAAGTACGACATCATCGGCGACATCCGCGGCCGCGGCGCCATGATCGCGATCGAGCTGGTCAAGGACCCGGTCTCCAAGACCCCGTTCCCGGAGGCGGCCGGCGCGCTCGCCAAGGCCTGCCACGCGGAGGGCCTGCTCGTCCTCACCTGCGGCACCTACGGCAACGTGCTCCGCTTCCTCCCGCCGATCGTCATCGGCGAGGACCTGCTGAACGAGGGCCTGGACCTCATCGAGGCCGCGTTCGCCGCCATCGGCACGGACGTCTGAGCGGACGGCTAGAACGTCCGAACGCAGCGGCCCCTCCCTACCGGCGGTAACGGGCGGGCGCTGTGAAGAAGCTGTGGGGGGCCGATGGCGGGAACGCGATCCCGTTGTCGGTCCCCCTTTCGCTGCCGTACGGTTTCTGCAGATGAGTGAGACACCCCGCTCACGGGAAACCGAGGGCGACACCAGTACCGGGCTTCCCCAGCACCGTATTGGACATGCGTTCGCGCACACTCCTCGCCGATCGGACGGCCGTTCGCCCCAAACCCCCCGGGGCGTGCGGCAACCCGGTCCGGCCGGCCGTCCCGGAACCACCCCCCCTGTTCCGGGACGGCCGGCCATTCCTCTCCTGACGGCCGCGGTCTGCGGCCTCCTCTTCTCCCTGATCACCTGGCAGGTGCTGGTCTCCGGCCCGCTGCTGACGCCGGACCACGAGCTGAGCCGCGCCCTGGTGCGCACGGTCCCGGACTCCGTCACCGAACGCCTCTCGGACCTCGGCAACATCCCGGTCGCCGTGCCCGTCCTCGCAGTCGCCATGGCCTACGCCGCCCGGCGCGGCCGGCGCCTCGCCGCCGGGGCCGCGGGCCTGGCCATGGCCCTGGTGCCGGCCCTGGTCATCCCGTTCAAGGAGTGGACCGCCCGGCCGGGCCCCCTGGAACCCTGGGCCGCCGGCTACTTCCCGTCGGGCCACACGGCCACCGCGGCCGTCGCCTACATCGGCGCCGCCCTGCTGGTCCGCCCGTACACCCGCCGCCCCTGGCCGACGGCCGTCGCCCTCGCCCTCACCGGTGCCACGGCCGCCGGCCTGATCCTGCGCGGCTGGCACTGGCCCCTGGACGTGGCGGCCAGCCTCCTGATGTGCACACCCCTACTGCTCGGCGTGGCCCGGGTGGTGACGTACCGTCGTTCCGGTCGTCAACCGAGGGGGATCCGGTGGGGGAAGAGCAGTCGAAGCCGCGGAAGTACGCGCTCACGGTCGGGGGCCGCCCGCACGAGGTGACCCTGTCGGGCGGCAGGATCCTGCTCCCCGTGCACGGCCGCAAGATCCATCACGATCCGGCCTGCGGCCACCTGACGGATTCCGCCGAGCTGAAGACCTTCCCCGATGATCCCGAGGGCCTGCTCTGGTGGCGGCTGCTCGACGCGGTCGACCCCGCCGCCTTCGCGCGCGGGGTCGGTCTGGTCAACTCCCAGAACCAGCCGCTCGACGGCCTCTGCTCCTGCGTCCTGCGCCCGGTGAGCGCCGCCCGGGCGGCCCTGCTGCCCTACTGCCCCGTCGAGTGGGCGGCCGAGGTGTTCGACGCCGAGCGCCACCGCGCCGCCGCCGAGGCCGCGGAGCGGGAGGCCGAACTCATCCGCGGCCGGTTCCCGTTCGCCGACTGGGAGCAGCTGCCCCTGGAGCGCTACGCCCTCGGGCAGGGCACCGGGAGCGACGCGTACTCGTACGTGATCGAGTACGGCAGCGCCCGGCTCGGCAGCATCACCGGCGGCTCGGCCATGAAGCACCTCGTCTACCGCCGTACCGACGGCTCCTGGTGGCACGACTCCCGCTACAAGGACGCCGCCGAGGCCTGGACGGCCGTGCGGGCCGGCATCGTCGAGGCCGTCCGCGCCGCCCGCGACGGCCGCGTCGGCGACATCGACTCCATGGCCGCCGTCCGGGCCGGCAACACCGTCGTCGCCAAGACCCTGCACGTCTACGCGAACGGGTCCGTGCTGCCCCTCTACGCGGACAACCTCGCCCGCCACTTCGTGGCGTTGCTGGCCGACGGGGTACCGCAGATGCGCCCCTTCGAGCGGAAGGCCCACCTCAAGGAGCTGTTCGAGCGCACCGGCGTCCCCTCCGGCTGGTCGCCGGATCTCGCCGCCCGCTTCCTCCTGTGGTGGGCGCCGCCGCTGAGCGCGCCCCGGACCGTACGGATCGACACGGCGGAGCAGTGGCCGCAGTGGCCGGACTGGCTGGCGCACGGCCACCTCGCCGTCGCGAGGGACGGGGACGACGTGGGCGACCTGCACCGGTTCGCCGACCGTGACGAGTTCACCGAGGCCTGCGCCGGCCGCCCCGGTCTGACGGACCTGTGGGAGGTGCTCGTCCTGCGCCCCGGCGACCGCGTCGTGGCGACCTCCGGGAACGCCCGGGTCCTCGCTGTCGGCCGGGTCACCGACGACGGGTACCACTGGGACCCCGACGGCAGCGAGCCCCGCCACACCGTCTCGGTGCAGTGGGACGAGACGTACGCGACGGTCCTGGAACCGCCCGTGGCCTGGCGGCCGGGGTTCCTGGCGGAGGTCAAGCCGGCCGTGTGGGAGAGGATCGCGAAGGCCCGCTCGAAGAGCCTGGCCGCCGCCGGCCAGGAGGAGGCCGCCGAGGCGGTGGCGGACGGCAGCCCGCTCGACCCCGTGCTCCAGCGCATCGGGGACGCCCTCGACCGGCGCGGGCAGGCGGTCCTCTACGGGCCGCCCGGTACCGGCAAGACGTACGAGGCCCTGCGCTACGCCGTCCGCCGCATCGGCGAGCTCGCGGACGACCTCCCCGGGGTCCGGCCGTACGCCGAACCCGGCGAGGAGGCCTTCCGGGCGACCCACCGGGCGCTCGTCGAGGCGGACCGGCTCACCATGGTCACCTTCCACCCCGGCTACGGCTACGAGGACTTCATCGAGGGCCTGCGCCCCGTGAAGGGGGAGGCGGGCCTCTCGCTGGAGGTGCGGGACGGCGTGTTCAAGCGGGTGTGCGCGCGGGCCGAGCAGGATCCCGGCCACACCTACCTGGTCCTCGTCGACGAGCTCAACCGCGGCAACCTGCCCAAGATCTTCGGTGAGCTGATCACCCTGCTGGAGAAGGACAAGCGGGGGTACACCGTCACGCTCCCGCTCAGCGGCGATCACTTCTCCGTACCGCCCAACGTCCAGCTGCTGGGGACGATGAACACGGCCGACCGTTCGATCCGGATGCTCGACTCGGCGATCCGCCGCCGTTTCGCCTTCCTGGAGCTGCTGCCGAACACGGAACCGTTGACCGACGCCGTGGTGGGACAGCTCGACCTGAAGGTCTTCCTCACCGAGCTCAACGCCCGCATCCGCGCCGGCCTCGACCGCGAGAAGCAGATCGGCCAGGCCTTCCTGCTGCCCGGCGGGGAGCCGATCAGCACCCCCGAGGAGCTGGCGGCCGTGATCCGCGACGAGATCCTGCCGCTGCTCCAGGAGTACGCCTACGACGACTACGGCCTGCTGGCGGGCTTCCTCGGCACTGCCGTGATCGATCCCGTGGCGCACACGCCCCGGGAGCTCGACGACGAGAAGCTCGTGTCCGCCCTGTACGAGGAACTTCAGGTCAAGGCCCATGCGACTCAGCCTGAATGAGTACGGCTCCCGGCTGTTCCCCGAGGCCCGCCTCACTGCGGCGGACCGGCTGCTGCTCGCGGACGGCGCACTCGACGGGACGCTGCGCGTCCGGGAGCCCGCCGGGGGCGGGATCGAGGTGGAGGCCACCTCCCACGTCGGGGTGGTGCGGCTGGAGGCGTGCGAGATCCGGGTCCTGCCCAAGTACCTCGGGAGCGGCCTCGACGTCCTGCGGATGCTGGACTACGCCAGGGGCGGGACCGGGCACCTGCTGCCGTCCGACCAGGACCTGACGGCGGGCGACCCGGACCTGCGCGACCTCGTGGCGCTCATGGTCACCGAGCACGGTGAGGGGCTGCTGCGCCGGGGCGTCCGGCGGGACTACCTCACCCGGGAGGACGACCTGCCCGCCGTACGCGGCCGGATGCTGGCGGACCGCCAGCTCCTGCGCCACCACGGCCGCCTCGACCGCCTCGCCTGCCGCTTCGACGAGCACGACGCGGACATCCCCGACAACCGGCTGTGCTCGGCCGCCCTGGAGCGGGCCGCCCGCACCGCCCGGCTCCCGCGGGTACGGGCCCGCGCGCGCCGGGCCGCCGCGCAGTTCGCGCCGCTGGCGCCGACGCCGCTCGGGGACCTGCGGACGCTCGTCGCCGGACTGGAGTACCACCGGCACAACGCCCACTACCGGGCCGCCCACCAGTGGGCCGAGCTGCTGCTCTCCGGGGGCGGCGTCGAAGGGCTCTTCGCCTCGGGGCCGTTGTCGTCCCGGGCGTTCCTCGTGGACATGAACAGCCTCTTCGAGGAGTTCGTGACCCGGCTGCTCACCGAGGGCGCCGCGGCCGGCGGGTCCGGCGTGCGCGTCGACGCGCAGTCCCGGCACCGGCACGTGCTCTTCGACGAGAGGACCCGCACCCCCTACAGCGAGGTGCGGCCCGACGTCCTGGTCCTCGGTGAGCGGGACGGGAAACCCTTCCGGCTGCCGGTCGACGCGAAGTACAAGCTCTACGACGGCAAGAAGCTGTCGACCGGCGACCTGTACCAGGCGTTCCTCTACGCGCACGCGATCGGGAGCCCCGCCGCGTGCGTCCTGGTCCACCCCGGCGGGCCGGGGGCCGCCGGGGCCCGGGTCGCCGTACGCGACTGGGACGGCGCCACCTCGGCACGGGTGCGGGCCGTGTCCCTGGACCTGCGCGACGCCCTCGCGGTGCTGGGCGGGCCGGAGCCGTCGGCGGCTCCGGCCCGGTTGTGGCGGGACGTGCTGGGTCAGCCGCCGAAGTAGGCGTCGAAGTTACGGCTGAACTCCCAGCCGCCGAAGCGGTCCCAGTTGATCGACCAGGTCATCAGGCCGCGCAGGGCGGGCCAGGTGCCGTGGGTCTGGTAGCTCCCGCAGTCCGTCTTCCTCGTCAGGCAGTTCAGGGCCTTGTTCACCTCGGCGGGCGGGGTGTGGCCGTTGCCGGCGTTCGTCGTGGCCGGGAGGCCGATCGCGACCTGGTCCGGGCGCAGGGCCGGGAAGACGCGGGCGGTGTTGCCGGCGACCGGGAAGCCGGTGAGCAGCATGTCGGTCATGGCGATGTGGAAGTCCGCGCCGCCCATGGAGTGGTACTGGTTGTCGAGGCCCATGACCGGGCCCGAGTTGTAGTCCTGGACGTGGAGCAGGGTGAGGTCGTCGCGCAGGGCGTGGATGACCGGGAGGTACGCGCCGGCGCGCGGGTCCTGGCCGCCCCAGGGGCCGGAGCCGTAGTACTGGTAGCCCAGCTGGACGAAGAAGGTCTCCGGGGCCATGGTCAGGACGAAGCCCGGGCCGTACTTGGCCTTCAGGGTCTTCACGGCCGAGATCAGGTTCACGACCACCGGCGTGGTGGGGGCCCGGAAGTCGGTGTCCCCGGTGGCGAGGGAGAGGGAGTGGCCCTCGAAGTCGATGTCGAGGCCGTCGAGGCCGTACTCGTCGATGATCTTGCTGACGGAGGAGACGAAGGTGTCGCGGGCGGCGGTGGTCGCCAGCTGCACCTGGCCGTTCTGGCCGCCGATGGAGATGAGCACCTTCTTGCCGGCGGCCTGCTTGGCCTTGATCGCGGCCTTGAACTCGGCGGGGGATTCGACGTTCGGGCACTCTGCGACCGGGCACAGCCGGAAGCGGATGTCGCCGGAGGTCACCGAAGTCGGTTCGCCGAAGGCGAGGTTGACGACGTCCCAGGAGTCGGGCACGTCGGCCATCCGGACGTAGCCAGAGCCGTTGGCGAAGCTCGCGTGCAGGTAGCCGACCAGCGCGTGCGCGGGCAGCCCTCCCCCGCCGCCACCGCCGCCGCCCGTCGTGGTCGCGGAGGCGGGGGCGCTCTGCGGGGACTCGCCCGCCGCGTTCACCGCGCTGACCCGGAAGGTGTACGTCGTGGACGCGGCGAGGCCGGTCACGGCGGCCGGGGCGGAGGTGACGGAAAGGGGCGCGGCGCCGTCCCGGTGGACGGTGTACGAGGTGGCTCCGGGCACCGCCGTCCAGTTCAGGGAGACCGAGCTCGACGAGGTGGCGGTGGCCGTCAGGCCGGTGGGGGCGGCCGGGGGCTGGGGCTGGCCGGGTCCGCCGGGGTCGGGGCCGATCAGGGTGAGGTCGTCGGTGAGGTGGGCGGGCTGGCCGTACCAGCCGTGGGTGTAGACGGTCACCGAGGTCGTCGACGGACCGGTGCGGAAGGTGGTGGTGAGCTGCTTCCACGCGCCCGGGGTCTGCGTCCAGGCCGACACGTCGGTGGTGCCGGTGCCGCTCGCGCCGAGGTAGACGTACGCGCCCTGCACCCAGGCGGCCAGCGTGTACGAGGAGTCGGGCTTGACGGTGACGCTCTGGGAGCAGCGGGCGTTGTCCTGTCCGGCCGGGGTGGCCCTGAGTGCGGAACCTCCGCTGTGGACGGGTGTGGTGACGACGGCTCCGCTGCCCGCCGAGCAGCTCCAGCCGCCGAGGCCGGCCTCGAAGCCGCCGTTGCGTACGAGATCGGCGTCGGCCGCCGCGGCGGGCGGTCCCGCGGCGAGGAATCCGGCGGCCGCCAGGGCGGCGGCCGTGAGAATGGACCAGGTTCTGCGCACAACTGCCTCCGGGGCATGGGGGGATGGAGCCAGGCTGCGGAAAGGGGAACAGCGGCGCCCAAGATGGTCCAGACCAATGCCCTTGTCAAGACGTCCGTCCCTCCTCCTCCCACACCCGGAGCCGCAGTACGTCGAGGGTCACCTGGCCCAGGTCCCCGGGCAGGATGAGCACGTCCCACAGCCGGCCGGCGGGCAGCAGGACGACCCCGAGTGGGGCTGCGCTCCCATTCCCACCGGCAGGCATCGGGGTCCGGCGCCACCGATACCAGCCATTCCACTGCCGTCTTGGCCCCCGGGAACGTCATCGCCCGGCCCCGTTCGTCTCGTGCGCGGTGAAGGGTTCTCACCGGGAGAGAGCGGGGCCGGGCGGGGTGACCGGCGGTGTGCGCCGGGGGCGCGTGCCCAGCAGCCGAAGTTCAGCTGTCGAAGCCGAGGCCGAAGCGGTCGAGCGTCCGGAGCCAGAGGTTGCGGTGCCCGCCGCGGCGGTCGGCGCGGGCCAGCGACCACTTCGTGAGGGTGATGCCGGTCCAGGCGAAGGGCTCGGGCGGGAACGGCATCGGCTTGGACTTCACCATCTCCAGCCGCGTGCGCTCGGTGGAGAGACCGTCCAGCAGGTCGAGCATCACCTCCGCGCCGAAGCGGGTGGCACCCACGCCGAGCCCGGTGTAGCCGGCCGCGTAGGCCACCTTCCCGGAGTGCGCCGTGCCGAAGAAGGCCGAGAAGCGCGAGCAGGTGTCGATGGCGCCGCCCCAGGCGTGGCTGAACTTCAGCCCCTCCAGCTGCGGGAAGGCGGTGAAGAAGTGCTCCGCGAGCTTGAGGTACGTCTCGGGGCGGTGGTCGTACTCGGAGTCGAGCCTGCCCCGGTAGGGGTAGATCGCGTCGTAGCCGCCCCACAGGATCCGGTGGTCCTTGGTGATCCGGAAGTAGTGGAACTGGTTGGCGCTGTCGCCGAGCCCCTGCCGGTTCTTCCAGCCGATCGCGGCGAGCTGGGCCTCGTCCAGCGGCTCGCTCATCAGCGCGTAGTCGTAGACCGGAACCGTGAAGGGGCGGATCCGCTTGACCAGCGAGGGGAAGATGTTGGTGCCCAGGGAGACCCGGCGGGCGAGGATCGTGCCGTAGGGGGTCTGGACGGCCATCCCGGTCCCGACCGCCGACATCTTCAGGCCGCGGGTGTTCTCGTAGATCCGCACCCCGAGGCCGAGGCAGGCCTGCTTGAGGCCCCAGGCCAGCTTCGCCGGATTGAGCATGGCGACGCCGTCGCGGTCCCAGAGGCCCGCGAGGAAGGTCGGCGAGTCGACCTCGGCGCGCAGGGCGTCGGCGTCCAGCCATTCGGAGTTGCCGGCCAGGCCGAGGCGCTGCGCCTCCTCGTGGAGTTCGCGCAGCTCCTCCACCTGGTGGGGTTCGGTGGCGACGTCGATCTCGCCGGTCCGCTCGAAGTCGCAGTCGATGCCGTAGCGGGCGACGGCCTCCTCGATGGCGTCGAGGTTGCGGGCGCCCAGTTCCTCCAGCCTGGCCAGTTCGTCGGGCCAGCGGGCGATCCCGTTGCCGAGTCCGTGGGTGAGGGAGGCGGCGCAGAAACCGCCGTTGCGCCCGGAGGCGGCCCAGCCCGCCTCCTTGCTCTCGATGAGGACGACGTCCCGCTCGGGGTCGCGCTCCTTGGCGAGCAGCGCGGTCCACAGCCCGCTGTAGCCGCCGCCGATGACCAGCAGGTCGCAGCGCTCGTCCGCGGTCAGCGCCGGCTGCGGCGCGGGCTTGCCGGGGTCGTCCAGCCAGTACGAGACCGGCTTCGCTTCGGAAAGGGATTTCGCAACACTACGCATGGCGACTGGGGCCATGGCTTCCAACTCCCTACAGGGGTCTACTTCGGTTGTGCCTTCTTGCGGCGGTTGCCGGCCATCTGGCCGACGAGGACCACCAGCACCGCGATGACGAACATCGCCGTGCCGATGACGTTGATCTGCACGGGCGTACCGCGCTGGGCCGATCCCCACACGAACATGGGGAAGGTGACGGTGTTGCCCGAGTTGAAGTTGGTGATGATGAAGTCGTCGAACGACAGCGCGAAGGAGAGCAGCGCGCCGGCCGCGATGCCGGGGGCCGCGATCGGCAGGGTGACCCGTACGAAGGTCTGCACCGGGCCCGCGTAGAGGTCCCGGGCGGCCTCCTCCAGCCGCGGGTCCATGGACAGGACACGCGCCTTGACGGCGGCGACGACGAAGCTGAGGCAGAACATGATGTGGGCGATCAGGATCGTCCAGAAGCCCAGCTGGATGCCCATGTTGAGGAAGAGCGCGAGCAGCGAGGCCGCCATCACGATCTCGGGCATGGCCATGGGCAGGAAGATCAGCGAGTTGACCGCGCTGCGTCCCCGGAATCGGTAGCGGACCATCGCGAAGGCGATGGCAGTGCCCAGGGCGGTCGCGGCGAGGGTGGACCACAGGGCGATCTGGAGCGACAGCGAGAGCGAGCCGCACATGTCGGCGACGCCGCAGGGGTCAGTCCAGGCGTCGAGCGAGAACTCCTGCCAGGCGTAGTTGAACCGCCCGGTGGGGTTGTTGAAGGAGAAGACGGTGACGACGACGTTCGGCAGGATCATGTACGCGAGCGTGCCGAGGCCCGCGATGACGACCAGATTGCGGCGGAGCCACGTGAGGGGATTGCGCATCAGACCAGGTCCTCCGTCCCCGCTCGGCGGATGTAGATGGTGACCATGATCAGCACGATGGCCATGAGGATGAAGGACAGCGCGGCCGCCGTCGGGTAGTCGAGGATCCGCAGGTACTGCGACTGGATGACGTTGCCGATCATCCGGGTGTCCGTGGAGCCGAGCAGTTCGGCGTTGACGTAGTCGCCGCTCGCCGGGATGAAGGTGAGCAGGGTCCCGGAGACCACGCCCGGCATGGAGAGCGGGAAGGTCACCTTCCGGAAGACCGTGGCGGGGTGGGCGTACAGGTCCCCGGCCGCCTCGTGGAGGCGGGTGTCGATGCGCTCCAGCGAGGAGTACAGCGGCAGGATCATGAAGGGGAGGAAGTTGTACGTCAGACCGCAGACGACCGCCAGGGGCGTGGCCAGCACCCGGTCCCCCTCGGTCATGCCGAGCCAGCTGGTGACGTCGAGGAAGCCGATGTCGTTGAGGACGGCGACCACCGGGCCGCCGTCGGCCAGGATCGTCTTCCAGGCCAGCGTGCGGATCAGGAAGCTGGTGAAGAAGGGGGCGATGACCAGGACCAGCAGCAGGTTGCGCCAGCGGCCCGCCTTGAAGGCGATCAGGTAGGCCAGCGGGTACCCGAGCAGCAGGCACAGCGCGGTCGCGGTGCCGGCGTAGAGCAGGGAGCGCAGGAACTGCGGGTAGTACTCGGTGAAGGCGTCCCAGTAGGTCCCGAAGTGCCAGGTGACCTGGAAGCCCTCTTCGAGGGAGCCGGTCTGCACCGAGGTGGAGGCCTGGTAGACCATCGGCAGCACGAAGAAGACCAGCAGCCACACGATGCCCGGGAGCAGCAGCCAGTAGGGGATCAGCCGCTTGCGCACGGACGGCTTGTGCACCGGGGGTTCGGTGGCGGCGGGCACCTCGGGCGGCGCCGCTGTGGTGGTCATGCGCTCTCCTCGACGGTCTCGATGCCCGCGTCGATGTCCTGGGCTGCGTCGAGGCCGAAGGTGTGCTCCGGGTTCCAGTGCAGGATCACCTCGGCGCCCGGGACCAGGCGGGAGTCGCGCTCGATGTTCTGCGCGTACACCTCCAGCTCCGGGCAGACCTGGCTGTCGATGACGAACTGGGTGGAGACCCCGATGAAGGAGGAGTCGGCTATCTTGCCGGCGACCTTGTTGCGGCCGCCGGCGATGGTGTGCTCGTCCGCGGCCGGGACCAGGGAGATCTTCTCCGGGCGCACGCCGACCAGCAGCTTTCCGCCAGCGCGGGGCGTGGTGGAACATCGGGCGGCGGGCAGCCGGAGGGTGGTGCCGGAGGCCGAGACGACCACGTCGGACCCGGCGGACTCCACGTTCGCCTCGATGAGGTTCGAGGTGCCGAGGAAGTTGGCGACGAAGGTGGTGCCCGGGTTCTCGTACAGCTCGGCGGGGGCGCCCAGCTGCTCGACGCGGCCGCCGTTCATCACGGCGACCGTGTCGGCCATGGTCATGGCCTCCTCCTGGTCGTGCGTGACGTGCACGAAGGTGATGCCGACCTCGGTCTGGATCCGCTTGAGCTCCAGCTGCATCTGGCGGCGCAGCTTGAGGTCGAGGGCGCCGAGCGGCTCGTCGAGGAGCAGCACCTGCGGGTGGTTGATCAGCGCGCGGGCGACGGCGACGCGCTGCTGCTGGCCGCCGGAGAGCTGGTGCGGCTTGCGCTGGGCGAACTGACCGAGCTGGACGAGCTCCAGCATCTCGTCGACCTGCTTCTTGACCGACTTGATGCCGCGGCGGCGCAGTCCGAAGGCGATGTTCTCGTAGATGTTCAGGTGCGGGAACAGCGCGTAGCTCTGGAAGACCGTGTTGACCGGGCGCTTGTACGGCGGCAGGTCGGTGACCTCCCGGTCGCCGAGGTGGACCGTGCCGGTGGAGGGCTCCTCCAGGCCGGCGATCATGCGCAGGGTGGTGGTCTTCCCGCAGCCGGAGGCGCCGAGCAGGGCGAAGAAGGAGCCCTGGGGGATGGTGAGATCCAGCGGGTGCACGGCGGTGAAGGTGCCGTAGTGCTTGCTGATCCCGGAGAGGCGGACGTCGCCGCCCGCGGTCTTGTCAGTCATGGATGGGTCCCGGGGGTGGGTGGGCGGAGCGGGCAAGGGAGGGTTCGCGGCGGGGCGCGTACGGCTACGCGCCGATCAGCTTGGCGAACTTCTCTTCGTACGCGGTCTCTTCCTCGCTGGTGAGGGAGCGGAAGGCGCGGGCCTTGGCGGCCATCGCCTTGTCCGGGACGATCAGGGGGTTGTCCGCGAGTTCGGGATCGATCTTGGCCAGCTCGTCCTTGACGCCCTCGACCGGGCAGACGTAGCTGATGAAGGCGGCCAGCTGGGCGGCGACCGCGGGCTCGTAGTAGTAGTCGATGAGCTTCTCCGCGTTGGCCTTGTGCCGGGCCCGGGCGGGGACCAGGAGGTTGTCGCTGGAGGTGATGTAGCCGGGGGCGGGGATGGCGTACTTGATGTCCGGGTTGCCGGCCTGCAGCTGGATGACGTCACCGGCCCAGGCGAGACAGGCGGCGAGGTCTCCCTTGTCGAGGTCCGCCGTGTAGTCGTTGCCGGTGAAGCGGCGGATCTGCTTGGTGTCCACGCCCTTCTGGAGGCGGCCGATCGCCCCGTCGAAGTCCGCGGTGGTGAAGTTGGCGGGGTCCTTGCCCTGGTCGAGCAGGGTCATGCCGACGCTGTCGCGCATCTCGGTGAGGAAGCCGACGCGGCCCTTGAGGGTGGGGTCGTCGAGCAGCTGCGTGACGGAGTCGACCTTCTTGCCGCCCGTCGCCTTCTCGTTGTAGGCGATGACGGTGTCGATGCCGGTCCAGGGATAGCTGTACGCCCGTCCCGGGTCCCAGTCCGGGGTGCGGAACTGCGGGATCAGGTTGGCGTAGGCGTGCGGGAGGTGCGAGGGGTCCAGCCGCTGGGCCCAGCCGAGCCGGATGATGCGGGCGGCGAGCCAGTCGGTGACGACGATCAGGTCGCGGCCGGTGTCCTGGCCGGCCGCGAGCTGCGGTCTGATCTTGCCGAAGAACTCGACGTTGTCGTTGATGTCCTCGGTGTACTTGACGTTGATCCCGGTCCGTTTGGTGAACTCCTCCAGCGTGGGACGGGACTTCTCGTCCTCGCTGGTGTCCATGTACTCGGTCCAGTTGGAGAAGTTGATCTCCTTCTCCTGGGCCGAGTGGTCATCGGAGGCCACCGCCGCGTCGCCCGCGCGCTTGGCGGGCGGGATGCCGCACCCGGCGAGGGTGGACAGGCCGCCGAGGGTGAGCGCTCCGACTCCGGAGGCGCGCAGCAGTGAGCGGCGGGTGAGGGCGCCGCGCCCGCTGGTGAGGCTGCGCCGCATCGCGGCGAGTTGCGCCGCCGAGAGGCGGTCGGGCTCGAACTGCTCCATGCGCTGTGCCCTTTCGGGAGGTGTACCGCTGGTCGGGCGGTGGTTTCTTATCGGTCCCCGAAGATCGTGCGGTGCCAGTCCTTCGCGGCCACCGCGCTGTTGTCGTACATCACGTGCTTGACCTGCGTGTACTCCTCGAAGGAGTAGGCGGACATGTCCTTTCCGAAGCCGCTCGCCTTGTAGCCCCCGTGGGGCATCTCGCTGATGATCGGGATGTGGTCGTTGACCCAGACGCAGCCCGCCTGGATCTCACGGGTGGCGCGGTTCGCCCGGTAGAGGTCGCGGCTCCAGGCCGAGGCCGCGAGCCCGTACGGGGTGTC
Source organism: Streptomyces sp. NRRL F-2580 (assembly GCF_000720115.1). GTDB lineage: Bacteria > Actinomycetota > Actinomycetes > Streptomycetales > Streptomycetaceae > Streptomyces. The sequence continues at coordinate 369,196 of NZ_JOIR01000005.1, read as the reverse complement.
GTTGGCCAGCGCGATGCCCTCGTCGTCGGTGTCGAAGGGCAGGACCACGAGGACCGGGCCGAAGATCTCGGACTGGACCACCTCGCTGTCCTGGGCCGCGCCGGAGATGAGGGTGGGCCGGTAGTAGGCGCCGTCGGCCAGCTCGCCCGCCGGGATCTCGCCGCCGGTGACGACGGTGGCGTAGGCGCGGGCCCGCTCGACGAAGCCGGCGACCCGGTCGCGCTGGGCGTGCGAGACCAGCGGGCCGAGGTCGGTGGTGGGCGCGAACGGGTCGCCGAGGCGCACGGTCTCCATCAGCTCGGCCACCCGGGCGACGAAGGCGTCGTGGAGGGGGCGCTGCACGTAGGCGCGGGTGGCAGCGGTGCAGTCCTGGCCGGTGTTGATGAGGGAGGCGGCGACGGCGCCGTGTGCGGCGGCCTCCAGGTCCGCGTCGTCGAAGACGAGGAAGGGGGCCTTGCCGCCGAGCTCCAGGTGGAGCCGCTTGACGGTGGCGGTGGCGATCTCCGCGACCCGCTTGCCGACGGCGGTGGAGCCGGTGAAGGAGGTCATCACCACGTCGGGGTGGCCGACCAGGTGCTCGCCGGCCACGCGGCCGGCGCCGGTGACGATGTTGATCACGCCGTCGGGCAGGCCCGCCTCCTTGGCCGCCTGCGCGAACATCAGGGAGGTCAGCGGGGTGAGCTCGGCGGGCTTGAGGACGATCGTGTTGCCCGCGGCGATCGCCGGGAGGATCTTCCAGGCGGCCATCTGGAGCGGATAGTTCCAAGGCGCGATGGAGCCGACCACCCCGATGGCCTCACGACGTACGTAGGAGGTGTGGTCGCCCGAGTACTCGCCGGCGGCCTGCCCCTGGAGGTGGCGGGCGGCTCCCGCGAAGAAGGCGGTGTTGTCGATGGTCCCCGGCACGTCGAACTCCGTGGACAGCTTGATCGGCTTGCCGCACTGGAGGGACTCGGCGTACGCGAAGTCCTCCGCCTGCTCGGCCAGCACGGCGGCCAGCCGGTGCAGGGCGTCCGAACGCTCGCCGGGGGTGGCGCCGGACCATGCCGGGAAGGCACGCTTGGCAGCGGCGACCGCCTCGTCGACGTCCGCGGTACTCGCCAGTTCGTAGGTGAGGACCTCGTCGCCGCTCGCCGGATCGACCACCGTGTGTGACTGTCCGGAGGTGCCGGGCCTGAGCTGCCCGTCGATGTACTGCGCGCCGTCTGCGAAGCGGTCCTTGACCTGGAAGCGGTTGCCCATCACGCTCTCACGCTCTCCGTAGCTACAGTTCGAGCTACAGCTCGAATTGAGTGCCGATCCTGACAGAGGTGGTGCCCTCGGCCAAGTGATTCCGTTGTTTCCTTTTGATTACGCGACGGAATCGGTCGACCATGTGTCGAGGCACACCGAAAATCCCGTACGAAGTGTCAGTGGCGACTGCCAGACTCGCGTGCATGGAGATGATCGAGGACCTGATCAAGCAGGTCAGCCGCGGTGAACGGGTGAAGTACCTGCCCTTCTGGGGGCACCGGCCGCTGCCCGACGGCAGGCTCGGTCCGAGCTGCCTGAGCCAGTGGTGGCCGTCCGCTTTCACTGTCGGTGACGTCCGGTATGCCACGGCCGAGCACTGGATGATGGCCGGCAAGGCCCGGCTGTTCGGGGACGCCGAGGGGGAGCGGGCCGCGCTCGCGGCGAAGAGCCCCGCGGAGGCGAAGAAGGCCGGGCGGCTCGTGCGCGGCTTCGACAACGCGATATGGGAGCGGGAGCGCTTCGCCCTGGTCGTGGAGGGCAGCGTGCACAAGTTCGGCTCCGACCCGGCGCTGCGCTCGTACCTGCTGGGCACCGGGAGCCGGGTGCTGGTGGAGGCGAGCCCGATGGACCGGATCTGGGGCATCGGTCTGGCCGCCGACGACGGGCGCGCCCTGGACCCGGCGCGCTGGCGCGGGCTGAACCTGCTGGGCTTCGCCCTGATGGAGGCCCGGGAGCGGCTGCGCGGGGACGGCGCGTGACGGAGCGGCGCCGGGTCGCCGCGGTCATCGTCCGCGACGGCTGCGTGCTGATGGTGCGCGAGCGCGGCAGGGGGGCCACGGGGCGGCACGACGGGCCGGAGTACTGGACCCTGCCCGGCGGCGGGCTGGAGGCCGGCGAGGAGCCCGAGGAGGCGGTCCGGCGGGAGGTGGCCGAGGAGACCGGCCTGCGCGCCCTGGGCGTGCGGTACGCGTACGAAACGCCCTACCCCTCGGGCTGGACCTCCTGCTTCCGCGTGGAGGTGGCGCCCGGCGAGCCGGTCCTGGGCGTCGACGCGGACCTGGAGTGCGACTGCCCGCGGATGGTCGGGCTGATCTGGGTCCCGCTCTCGCGCGGTACGGACGGCGCGTCGGTCATGGTGCCGACGCTGCTCAGTAATTGCGTGGTGGATCCCGGCCCCGCCGCCTAACGTGATCCTCGTCCAGGTGCGAAGGCGAGACCTCCTTCGACTCATAATCGGGCGGCCGCGGGTTCGAGTCCCGTCACCGGCATCGTGCCGGTGTAGCTCAGCTGGCAGAGCACCTTGTGGTTTCGCCGGCCTTGTTCTCTGGACACCTACGTCACGCACCTCCCGGTGCGCGGGCTGCGGCTCCTTCTTTTGCGAAGATCTCCAGGCCGCCGCCCCCTTGATCTCGGGAGGCCGCGTGCGGGATGCCCGGTGCGCAGGCGACGGCTCCTTCCGGATCAGGAGGTGGCGGGTTCGAATCCCGCCCGGCTCAGGCCGGTAGCTCAGCTGGACAGAGCACCTGACTTTGTCCGTCGCCGACCTCTGATCTCGGGCATCCCGCACGTCACGCCTCCCCCGCTTCCTTTGAATTCGGGGGGATTCACCATGGCTCGTTTCAACCTGCGGGCGTCCAAGTCCGTGCCCGCGTCGCCCGCTTCGGCCACGTCGCCCACGTCGCCCGTACGCTCGGCCGGCCGGGCCCGCACCGGCCAGGGCGGCCCCGGCCACCTGCGCGATCCCCGCTCCGAGCTGTTCCTGCTCGCCGTCGCCAACTTCGTGACGCAGCGCACCGCGTACGAGAGCGGCGAGGCCCGCGACGAGCGCTTCGCCGCGCTCGTGCGCACCCTCGCCGTCGAGGATCCCGCGTGGACGGCCGGTCTGCTGGGCTGGCTCCGCGGGGACGCGAACATGCGCACCGCCTCCCTCGTCGGCGCCGCCGAGTACGTCAAGGCCCGGCTCGACGCGGGCGCCACCGACGGGCCTTCGAACCGCCAGGTCGTGGACTCCGTGCTGCGCCGCGCGGACGAGCCCGGTGAGCTGCTGGCGTACTGGACGGCGACGTACGGCCGGAGCGTGCCCAAGCCCGTCAAGCGCGGCATCGCCGACGCCGTGCGCCGGCTCTACTCCGGCACCTCGCTGCTGAAGTACGACACGGATTCCAAGGCCTACCGCTTCGGCGACGTCCTCAACCTCGTGCACGCCTCCCCCGACCCGGACAAGCCTTGGCAGGGTGAGCTGTTCCGCCACGCCCTCGACCGCCGGCACAACCCGGACGGCGCGCGGGTCCCGGCCGGCAACCGCACCCTCACCGCCCACCGGGCGCTGATGGAGCTGCCGGTCTCCGAGCGGCGCGGTGTGGTCCTCGCCCCGGACGGCGCGGAGCGGCTCGCGGAGGCCGGCATGACCTGGGAGGCGCTGGCCGGCTGGCTGCAGGGACCGATGGACGCGGCGGCCTGGGAGGCGGTCATCCCGTCGATGGGCGCGATGGCGCTGCTGCGCAACCTGCGCAACTTCGACCAGGCCGGGGTCTCGGACACGGTGGCCGCGCAGGTCGCGGCGAGGATCTCCGACCCGGAAGTCGTCGCCCGGTCCCGGCAGTTCCCCTTCCGCTACCTGGCCGCCCATCAGCACGCGCCCTCGCTGCGCTGGGCGTACCCGCTGGAGCAGGCGCTCGGCCACTCGCTGGCCAACGTACCGGCGCTGCCCGGCCGGACGCTGGTCCTCGTCGACCGGTCCGGGTCGATGTGGTCCCCGCTGTCGGACCGCTCGAAGCTCAACCGGGCGGATGCGGCGGCCGTGTTCGGGGCCGCGCTGGCACTGCGGGCCGAACACGCCGACCTGGTGCAGTTCGGTACGACGAGCCAGGCGGTCCGGTACGGCCGGGGCGAGTCCGTGCTGAAGGTGCTGGAGCGCTTCGGGGACCTCGGCGGCACCTACACGGCCCAGGCCGTGAGGGAGCACTACCGGGACCACGACCGGGTACTGATCGTCACCGACGAGCAGGCCGCCTCGTACGGCCACGGCGGTGACCCGACGGCGGAGGTGCCGGACGCGGTTCCCGTCTACACCTGGAACCTGGCCGGCCACCGGGTCGGGCACGCCCCCTCCGGCGGCGGGAACCGGCACACCTTCGGCGGGCTCACCGACGCGGCCTTCCGGATGGTCCCCCTGATCGAGGACGGCCGGAACGCGGACTGGCCCTGGGCCTCCTGAGGCCGTCCGCGCCCCGGGGTCCCCTGGTCAGACCTTCTCGTGGACCTGGGAGTTGTCGTACGGGCTGTCGTACGGGGAATCGTCGATCGGCCCCAGGTCCATGAAACTGGCGAACACGGCCAGGAGCACCAGCACGCCCAGCAGGATGCCCACCGCGCCGAGGATGATGCCCGCGAGCGCCATCCCGCCGTTGTCGGCCTCGCCGCGGTTCGCCTTGCCCTTGCCGAGGGCGCCGAAGACGACCGCGGCGATCCCGATGGCCACGCCCGCGAAGCTCAGGAAGCAGCCGAGGACCGAGATGATGCCGAGGACGAGCGCGGCTATGCCGAAGCCGTTGCTGGGCTGCGGCCCGTACGGCGTGTAGGGGCCGTGGCCCGGGTACCCCTGCGGGCCCGGGTAGCCCTGGTAGCCCTGGTAGCCGCCGGGGCCGGGGTAACCCGCGTCGCCGGGGTATCCGTAGCCGGGCTGGACGGGATATCCGTACGCCGCGGGCGCGGGGCCGGCCGGCGGCGCGGACGCCGGCTCCGGCGCCGGAGCGGTCGGCGGCAGCCGGTCTTCCGGCATTCCCGCGAGCGTCGGCTGGTCGTGCACGGACGGCGGGCCCGACACTCCCGGCGTGCCGCTGGTGTCCTGCGTGCCCTGCGGCTTGCCCAGATCCACCGCGGGCCGCTCCGGCGGCGCCCACGGGTCGCCCGGCTCGGGACTGCTGTCGTTCATACGGCGCCCCCCTCTCGTACAGCCATGCTAAGCGCTGGCACCGACAGTCACGGGCCTGCCTACGATGAATCCCGACCTGCCCGCAACCGCGTCCTCCCGGAGGCAACCCCATGACCGACCTGCACCCCTTCATCGCGGGGCTGCCGAAGGCCGAACTCCACGTCCACCACGTCGGCTCGGCATCCCCCCGCATCGTGGCCGAGCTCGCCTCCCGGCACCCCGACTCGAAGGTCCCCACCGACCCCGAGGCCCTCGCCGACTACTTCACCTTCACCGACTTCGCCCACTTCATCGAGGTCTACCTGTCGGTCGTCGACCTGGTCCGCACCCCGGACGACGTACGCACCCTCACCTTCGAAGTCGCCCGTGACATGGCCCGGCAGAACATCCGCTACGCCGAGCTGACCATCACCCCGTACTCCTCCACCCGCCGCGGCATCGACGAGCGGGCGTTCATGGAGGCCATCGAGGACGCCCGCAAGGCCGCCGAGGCCGAACTCGGCGTCATCCTGCGCTGGTGCTTCGACATCCCCGGCGAGGCCGGCCTCGAAGCCGCCGCCGAGACCGCCCGGCTCGCCGTCGACCTGCGCCCCGAGGGCCTGGTCTCCTTCGGCCTGGGCGGGCCCGAGATCGGCGTCCCGCGCCCGCAGTTCAAGCCGTACTTCGACGCGGCGCGCGCCGCCGGCCTGCACAGCGTGCCGCACGCCGGCGAGACCACCGGCCCGGAGACCGTCTGGGACGCCATCCGCGAGCTCGGCGCCGAGCGCATCGGCCACGGCACCAGCTCCACGCAGGACCCGGAGCTCCTCGCGTACCTCGCCGAGCACCGCATCGCGCTGGAGGTCTGCCCGACCTCGAACATCGCCACCCGCGCGGTCACCGACCTCGACCAGCACCCCGTCAAGGAGATGGTCGCGGCGGGCGTGCTCGTCACCATCAACAGCGACGACCCGCCGATGTTCGGTTCCGACCTCAACAACGAGTACGCGGTGGCCGCCCGTCTGCTGGACCTCGACGAGCGCGGTCTCGCGCAGCTCGCCAAGAACGCCGTCGAGGCCTCCTTCCTTGACCCGGCCGGCAAGGCGCGGATCATCGCGGAGATCGACGCGTACACCGCCGAATGGCTGGCGCGCTGACGTCCAATTGACGTCCGCGGCACGGAGAATGGGGCCATGCGCACCCTGACTGCCGTCGGCCACCGCGGCGATCCCTACCGTGTCCCTGAGAACACCCTGCCGTCGATCCGCTCCGCCTTCGCCCGCGGGGCGGACGCGGTGGAGATCGACGTACGGCTGACCCGTGACGGGGTGCCGGTCCTGCTCCACGACGACACGCTCCAGCGGCTGTGGGGCCACGACGTACGCCTCGACGACGTCACGGCCCCGCAGCTCAAGGAGCTGACGGAGGACGGCGTTCCCACGCTGCGCGACGCCCTGATGGCCGCGGGGGCGGGCCGGCTGATGCTCGACCTCCCGGGCGCCACGCCCGAGGCGGTGCGCACCGTGGTGGGCCTGGTCCGCGAGTGCGGCGCGCGCGAGCGGACGTACTACTGCGCGGGCCCGAACAGCATGCTGGCGGTCCGCGCCGCCGATCCGGGCGCCGAGATCGCGCTGACCTGGACCACGCTGTCGCCGCCGCGGCGGGTGCTGATCGATGCCGTGGCGCCGCGCTGGCTCAATTACCGTTTCGGGCTGGTGAGCCGGGAGCTGACGGACGCGCTCCACCGGGACGGCCTGCTGGTCTCGGCCTGGACCGCGGACACCAAGTGGGCGATGAAGCGGCTCGTCAAGGCGGGGGTCGACTCGATCACCACGAACCGGATGAGCGCGCTCGCGGCCGTACGGGCCGAGTCCGGGCGGTGATACGCGAGCTGGCGGAGCGGGTCCGGCAGGCGGATCCGCGCTGGCAGGACGCGGGGCTGATGCTGCTGGTGCAGGTGGCGACGACGATCCCGTTCGTCGTGCCGCGGGACCCGGGCGAATCGCCGGCCGACTGGCCGGCGTACCTGCTGACCACGCTGATCAACGTGCCGCTGGTCTGGCGCCGGCGGGCTCCGGTGCGGGTGGTGTTCGGCATGATCGCGGCGGGATCGGTGTACCAGCTCTCGCTGGACGGTCCCGGGCAGCCGCTCCCGTACGCGGCGCTGATCTCCGTCTACACGATCGCGCTGATCTGCGAGCCGCGGGTGCGGCTCGTGATGTGGGTGGTCGTGACGGTGGCCATCGTGGGCTCCGTGGCGCTCAACACCACGACGGCCAAGGAGTTGCTGTTCGCACTGTTCGTCTTCGGGGCGGCGGTCGCACTGGGCCGGCTGCAGGCGACCCGGCAGGCCTACACGGCGGCCGTCGAGGACCGGGCGGCTCAGCTGGAGCGGGCGAACCGGATCGAGGCGGAGCAGGCGGCGGCGCGCGAACGGGCCCGGATCGCGCGGGAGATGCACGACGTCCTCTCGCACGCGGTCAGCATCATGATCGTGCAGGCGGAGGCCGGTCCGGTGGCCGTGCGCAGGGCGCCGGCCCGGGCCGAGGCGGCCTTCGAGGCGATCGCCGAGACCGGCCGGGACGCGATGGCGCAGCTGCGCACGATGCTGGGGGTGCTCCGTACGGACGAGGCGGCTCCGCGTGCGCCGCAGCCCGGGCTCGGGGCGCTGCCGGCGCTCCTGGACCGGGTGCGGGCCGGCGGGATCCGGGTGTCGTACGAGCGGTCGGGCGAGGTGCGCGAGCTCGCGGCCGCGCTGGAGGCGACGGTGCACCGCGTGGTGCAGGAGGCGCTGACGAACGTGGTGAAGCACGCCGGCGCCTCGGCGGTGGAGGTCCGGCTGGAGTACGGGCCACGGACGCTCACCGTGTCGGTGACGGACGACGGCCGGGGGCCCGGGCCGGGCTCGGGCGGCCACGGTCTGATCGGGATCCGCGAGCGGGCGGCGGCGCACGGCGGGACGGCGCGGACGGGGCCGGGGCCGGACGGGCGCGGGTTCTCTGTGCGGGTCGTCCTTGTAACCTCGCCGCTGGAGGTGGGGATGTGACGATCCGTGTGGTGGTGGCCGACGACCAGGAGCTGGTGCGCAGCGGGTTCGCGATGATCCTGGACGTGCAGGAGGACATCGAGGTCGTGGCGGAGGTGGGCGACGGCGCGGCAGCGGTGGAGGCGGTGGCCCGGCTCGCCCCGGACGTGGCGCTGCTCGACATCCGGATGCCGGTGCTGGACGGGATCGAGGCGTGCCGGACGATCTCGGCGCGGAGCGCGTGCCGGACGGTGATGCTGACGACCTTCGATTCGGACGAGTACGTGTACGAGGCGCTGCACGCCGGGGCGAGCGGCTTCCTACTGAAGGACGTGCGGCGGGACGATCTGGTGCACGCGGTACGGGTGGTGGCGGCGGGCGAGTCCCTGCTGGCGCCTTCGGTGGCGCGGCGGCTGATCGAGGAGTACACGGCGGCGACGGCGCGGCCCTCCCTGCCGGCGGACCGGCTGGAGGTGCTGACGGCGCGGGAGCGGGAGACGCTGCTGCACCTGGGGCGAGGGCTGTCGAACGCCGAGATCGCGGCGGCGCTGGTGGTGAGCGAGCACACGGTGAAGTCGCACGTGGGGAACGTGCTGGCGAAGCTGGGGCTGCGGGACCGGATCCAGGCGGTGATCTGCGCGTACGAGACGGGGCTGATCGCGGTGGGTACTCCCACGGGTTCTCCCTCTGGGGAGTGAGAGGACGGCGTGTCGCCTCCCTCCCGGAGGTGAGTTGTCGTACCGGTGAAGACCCCTCTTGATGGTGATCCGCAACTACCCCTCTGACCTGGAGCATTGAGGTCATCGGGGCGCACGGTCCCGGTGATCTCACAGGGGGAGCCACACCACCATGAACGCACGTACGCGCACGCTGATCGCCGCCGCACTGGTCCTGGGGATCGCGTCCGGCCCGGCCGTCGCCCACGCCGCGCCGGCCCCGGCCCCGGCCCCGGCGCCGGTCTCCTCCACGCGGGTCGCGCCGGAGATCCCGACGCCGCCCGACGCGGCGGCGCTGGAGAAGGCGATCACCGGGCTGGGTCCGGAGCACCGGGACGCGACCGCCGCGCTGGTCCGCGTGGGCGGCAGGAGCGGTACCTGGCAGGGGAGTTCCGGTGTCGCCGATGTCCGTACGGGGCGCGAGGCCCTGGAGCAGGGCCGGTTCCGGGCGGGGTCGGTGACCAAGACCTTCACTTCGGCGGTGGTGCTCCAGCTGGCCGCAGAGGGCTCGGTGGATCTGGACCGTCCGGTGCAGGAGTACCTGCCGGGTCTGCTGCCGGCGACGTTCAAGCCGGTCAGCGTGCGGCAGTTGCTGAACTACACGAGCGGCATCCAGCCGGCCGACGGTCCGGGTGATTCCTTCGCTGAGGCGTACGCCCACCGGTTCGACGTGGAGGATCCGCGCGCCCTGATCGCCAACGCGGTGGCGAAGGGGCCGGAGTTCGACCCCGGGACCAGGCAGCACTACCTCAACATCGACTACACGATCCTGGGCGTACTGATCGAGAAGGTGACGGGCACCTCGTACGAGAAGGCGCTGGCCACCCGGATATTCAAACCCCTCGGCCTGCGTCACACCTCGCTGCCGGGTCCCGGACAGACGCGCATACCGGGTCCGCACAACCGTGGTTACCAGGCGGTGCCGCAGGCCGACGGCGGCCGGACGCTGGTCGATGTGACCGAGTGGGGATCCTCGCGGGAGTGGGCCGCCGGCGACCTCATATCGACCACGGCAGACCTGGAGCGCTTCACCACGGCCCTGTTCGCCGGGCGGCTCGTGCCGAAGGCCCAGCTGGAGGAGATGTTCACGGTGCCGGCGGTGGCGGACTTCACCACGGGGGCCCCTGCCGAACTGACCGCCGGGATGAAGAGGTTCGTCCTGCCCGACGGCACGGTGGCCTGGGGCAAGACGGGCGGCCGCCACGGCTACAACACCGCGATCGGCGGGACCCGCGACCTGTCCCGCACGCTCGTGTACTCGGTGAACTCCACCGACGCCAAGGGCCAGGACATGAACAAGGTGGCTTTCGACATCGTGATGGCGGCCTTCGCACGGTAGGCGCCCGACTAGGCGGGCATCGCCTCAAGGCGCTTGATCATGCGGCGGAGCACCAGCAGGGGGATGACTCCGAAGACGCCGAACGACATGTCGATGACGCTCCACCAGACGGGGATGCCCCGGATCGGGCCGCAGATCAGGGCCAGGGGTATCACTCCGGCGCAGGCGATCATGCCGGCTTCGACGATCCAGATGTTGCGGACGGGGTCGCGGTGGACGCCGTAGAAGAAGACGGCGATGACGAGGTGGGCGAAGGCGAGCCAGTCGGTTCCGTAGAGGAGGAAGGGGTAGTCGGCATCGGCCCGGTCCAGGCCGTCGCCCACCCGGCGCACCCAGTCGTTGTCCACGAGGGAGTTGAGCCAATGGAGTTCGGTGACCAGGGGGAAGGCGGTGAGGCCGCTGAGCACCAGGCAGATGAGGAACAGGGTCAACCAGGCACGGATCCGCCGCTGAAGGGCGCTTCTCTCGCTCATGCGAGTAAGCCTACGGAAGTTTCTGAACACGTTCAGCCAAATTGCTGAACGCGTTCAGTTTCGTGGCCGGACCGTGATCAGAGTCCGACGATCGCGTTCCATCGCCGGGCGAGGGAGCGGCGCTCGGCCGAGGAGATGTCGCGGGACACCACGAGCCGCTTGCGCATCTCGTCGTCCGGGAAGATCAGCGGGTTCTCGGCCAGTTCGGCGGTCTCCTTGTCGTCGGAGCCGGCCAGGACCTCGCGGGCGGCCGGGACCGGGCAGACGTAGTTGACGGAGGCGGCCAGTGACGCGGCCACCGCCGGGTCGTAGTAGTAGTCGATCAGGGCCTCAGCATTGGCCTTGTGGCGGGCCAGGTTGGGGACCAGCAGGCTCTCCGCCCAGAGTTCGGCCCCCTCCTCGGGGACCACGAACGCGATGTCCGGGTTGTCGGCGTGGAGCTGGATGGCGTCACCGGAGTAGGCCTGGCAGGCGAGGACGTCGCCCTTGCTCAGATCGGAGGTGTAGTCGTTGCCGGTGAAGCGGCGGATGTGCTTCTTCTTCACCATGCTCTCGACCTGGTCGCACATCCGGTGGAAGTCGGACTCGGTCCAGCGGGTGACGTCCACGCCGTTGCCCTGCATGAGCAGCGAGAAGGACTCGTCGAGGCCGGAGAAGAGGGTGACGCGGCCCGCCAGGTCCGGGTGCCACAGGTCCTTGACCGACTTGATCTCCCGGCCCAGGGCCTTGCGGTTGTAGGCGATGCCGGTGATCCCCGACTGCCAGGGCACGGTGTGCAGCCGACCCTCGTCGAAGGCGGGGGACCGCAGTTGCGGGTCGAGGTGCCTGGACACGTTGGGCTGCGCCGAGCGGTCCAGCTTCTGGGCCCAGCCCAGGTGGACGAAGCGGGCGGCCATCCAGTCGCTGACCACGACGAGGTCGTGGCCGGTCTCCTGGCGGTTCATCAGGGCCGGGCTGACCTTGCCGAAGAACTCGTCGTTGTCGTTGATCTCCTCGGTGTACCGGACCTCGATGCCGGTCTGCTCCGAGAAGGCCTCCAGCGTCGGCCGTCGCCCCTCGTCCTCCTCGTCGGTGTCGATGTAGAGCGGCCAGTTGGAGAAGGCGACGCTCCGGTCCCGCTCGGACCGGTCCGGTCCCGTACGCCGCCCCTCGGGAACGGAGGCGGCCGGCACACCACAGCCGACGAGCGCGGCCGACAGGCCCGCGGCACCGAGGCCGTACAGCGCCGCACGGCGGGAGAAGGCGAGTTCAGGCATGGGCACAGCCTCGGGGAACGCGGAAGGGCGGGCAATAGACATGGTGTCTACTGCCCGCCCCGTCAACGCTGTGCTGTGATCGATGCGGCCGATCAGCCGTCGAGCGAGGTCATCACGTGCTTGATGCGCGTGTAGTCCTCGAAGCCGTAGGCGGAGAGGTCCTTGCCGTAGCCGGACTTCTTGAAGCCGCCGTGCGGCATCTCGGCGACGAGCGGGATGTGGGTGTTGATCCAAACGCAGCCGAAGTCGAGGTTCTTGGACATCCGCATCGCGCGGCCGTGGTTCTTGGTCCACACCGAGGAGGCGAGGGCGAACTCGACGCCGTTCGCGTACTCCAGGGCCTGGGCCTCGTCCGTGAAGGACTGGACGGTGATGACGGGGCCGAAGACCTCGTTCTGGATGATCTCGTCGTCCTGCTTGAGGCCGGAGACCACGGTCGGGGCGTAGAAGAAACCCTTCTCGCCGACCTGGTGGCCACCCGCCTCGACCTTGGCGTGGGCGGGGAGCCGCTCGATGAAGCCCGCGACCTGCTTGAGCTGGTTCGGGTTGTTCAGCGGGCCGTAGAGCACGTCCTCGTCGTCCGGCTGGCCGGTCTTCGTGTCCGTGGCGGCCTTGGCGAGCGCGGCCACGAACTCGTCGTGGATCGACTCGTGCACCAGCACGCGGGTGGCGGCGGTGCAGTCCTGGCCGGCGTTGAAGTAGCCGGCGACCGCGATGTCCTCGACGGCCTTCGGGATGTCGGCGTCCTCGAAGACCACGACCGGGGCCTTGCCGCCGAGCTCCAGGTGGACGCGCTTGACGTCCTTCGAGGCGCTCTCGGCGACCTGCATGCCGGCGCGCACCGAGCCGGTGATGGAGGCCATCGCCGGGGTGGAGTGCTCGACCATGGCCTTGCCGGTCTCGCGGTCGCCGCAGATGACGTTGAAGACGCCCTTGGGCAGGACCGAGTCGATGATCTCCGCCATCAGGACCGTGGAGGCCGGGGTGGTGTCCGACGGCTTGAGCACGACGGTGTTGCCCGCCGCGATGGCCGGGGCGAACTTCCACACGGCCATCATCATCGGGTAGTTCCACGGCGCGACCTGGGCGCAGACGCCGACCGGCTCACGGCGGATGATCGAGGTCATCCCCTCCATGTACTCGCCGGCCGAGCGGCCCTCCAGCAGACGGGCGGCGCCCGCGAAGAAGCGGATCTGGTCCACCATCGGCGGCAGCTCCTCGCTGGCCGTGAGGCCCAGCGGCTTGCCGGTGTTCTCCGACTCCGCGGCGACGAGTTCGTCCGCGCGCGCCTCGAAGGCGTCCGCGATCTTCAGCAGCGCCTTCTGGCGCTCGGCGGGGGTGGTGTCGCGCCAGCCCGGGAAGGCCGCCGCGGCGGCGGCCATGGCGGCGTCGACGTCGGCCTGGCCCGACAGGGGGGCCGTGGCGTACGCCTCGCCGGTGGCCGGGTTGACCACCTCGGTGGTCCGCCCGTCGGCGGCGTCCTTGAACTCCCCGCCGATGTAGTTGCGCAGACGACGCAGTTCGGTGGTCACTACAGCCACACTCCTGATCACATGTCCAACGATTGAGACAAAAGCCAAGCCTAGCTCCTAGGCGGAGGCTTTCGACAGACCCAGACGTCACCAACTACGAAATCAGTGAGATCAGAGTTCCCAAACAACGGATTTCATCGATTCAGTCTTGCGGAACAGACGACCCTCGTGCACAGTGAGGTCGTGGTCAGTCGAAGCGCAGATTCCAGGAACAGACAACCGTCCCCTTCGGTCGATGCTGTGTCCCTGGCGATCATCGAGCAACTGCAGGAGGACGGCCGCCGTCCCTACGCATCGATCGGCAAGGCCGTCGGCCTCTCCGAAGCTGCCGTGCGCCAGCGCGTGCAGAAGCTGCTCGACCAGGGCGTCATGCAGATCGTCGCCGTCACCGACCCGCTCACCGTGGGTCTGCGACGCCAGGCCATGGTCGGCATCAACGTCGAGGGCGACCTCGACCCGGTGGCCGATGCGCTGACCGCCATGGCCGAGTGCGAGTACGTGGTGATGACCGCAGGGTCCTTCGACCTGATGGTGGAGATCGTCTGCGAGGACGACGACCACCTGCTCGAAACGATCAACAAGAAGATCCGCACGCTCCCCGGCGTGCGATCCACCGAAAGCTTCGTTTACCTGAAGCTGAAGAAGCAGACCTACATGTGGGGAACCCGATAACCGTGAGCCAGGACCTCTCCAAGACCGCGTACGACCACTTGTGGATGCACTTCACCCGCATGTCGTCCTACGAGAACTCCCCCGTCCCCACCATCGTCCGGGGCGAGGGCACCTACATCTGGGACGACAAGGGCAAGCGCTACCTCGACGGCCTCGCCGGCCTGTTCGTGGTCAACGCCGGTCACGGCCGCAAGGAACTGGCCGAGGTCGCGTACAAGCAGGCCCAGGAACTCGCGTTCTTCCCCATCTGGTCGTACGCGCACCCCAAGGCCGTCGAGCTCGCCGAGCGCCTCGCCCACTACGCCCCGGGCGACCTGAACAAGGTCTTCTTCACCACCGGTGGCGGCGAGGCCGTCGAAACCGCCTGGAAGCTCGCCAAGCAGTACTTCAAGCTGCAGGGCAAGCACACCAAGTACAAGGTCATCTCGCGTGCGGTCGCCTACCACGGCACCCCGCAGGGCGCCCTGTCCATCACCGGCCTGCCGGCCCTGAAGGCCCCCTTCGAGCCGCTGGTCCCCGGCGCGCACAAGGTGCCGAACACCAACATCTACCGCGCCCCGATCTACGGCGACGACCCCGAGGCCTACGGCCGCTGGTGCGCCGACCAGATCGAGCAGGAGATCCTCTTCGAGGGCGCCGACACCGTCGCCGCCGTCTTCCTGGAGCCGGTGCAGAACGCCGGTGGCTGCTTCCCGCCGCCGCCCGGGTACTTCCAGCGGGTCCGCGAGATCTGCGACGAGTACGACGTCCTGCTCGTCTCCGACGAGACGATCTGCGCCTTCGGCCGTCTGGGCACGATGTTCGCCTGTGACAAGTTCGACTACGTGCCGGACATGATCACCTGCGCCAAGGGCATGACCTCGGGCTACTCCCCGATCGGCGCCTGCATCATCTCCGACCGCCTCGCGGAGCCCTTCTACAAGGGCGACAACACCTTCCTGCACGGCTACACCTTCGGCGGCCACCCGGTCTCCTCGGCGGTCGCGCTGGCCAACCTCGACATCTTCGACAAGGAAGGCCTCAACCAGCACGTGCTGGACAACGAGGGCGCTTTCTTCTCGACGCTGAAGAAGCTGCACGACCTGCCGATCGTCGGCGACGTCCGCGGCAACGGCTACTTCTACGGCATCGAGCTCGTCAAGGACAAGGAAACCAAGGAGTCCTTCACGGACGAGGAGACGGAGCGCGTGCTCTACGGCTTCCTCTCCAAGGCGCTCTTCGAGAACGGCCTGTACTGCCGGGCCGACGACCGTGGTGACCCGGTCATCCAGCTCGCGCCGCCGCTGATCGCGGACCAGGGCACCTTCGACGAGATCGAGGGCATCCTGCGCTCGGTGCTCACCGAGGCGTGGACGAAGCTGTAAACAGGCCCGCCCGGCCGGCCAGGATGTAAATCGTCCGAGGCTGCAATAGTCCGATCACACGGCCCGGATCCCTCGTTCGAGTGAGAACGCGGGGGTTCGGGCCGTGTGCTGTCACCATCCAAGACGTTCATCTCTTTACATCTCAGTGCGGCGCCAGTGACCGAACCGGTTCCGCTTCGTTCCCCCGGACGGAGGTGTACGCCATGGTGGCTCCACCGGACACTGCCCCGCCTGACAATGACGTCCTCTGGGCTCGGTCCCTTCATTACTCCCACGACGGATCCCCCGCCCTAGTCGGGGTCTCCGTGGGAGTCCGCCAGGGCGAGATCCTGGCCCTGACCGGTCCCCGCGGCAGCGGCAAGACCACCCTGCTCCGCTGCCTGTCCGGGCAGCTGCGGCCCGAGGGCGAGGTCTGGTTCAACAGCGTCCCCGTGCACACCATGGGCGCGACGGCCCGCGAACGGCTGCGCCGCGACCGCTTCGGCTGGATCGGCCCGGAGCCGCAGCTGCTGCCCGAGCTGAAGGTCTGGGAGAACGCCGCCCTGCCGCTGCTCCTCGCCGGCGCCTCCCACCGCGCCGCCAAGAGCGCCGCCTGCGAGTGGCTGGACCGCCTCGACATCGGCGGTTTCGCCCGCAAGCGCCCCACTTCCCTCACCCGGGCCGAGTGCCAGCGGGTCGCCCTGGCCCGCGCCCTGGTCAACGAGCCCGCGGTGATCTTCGCCGACGAGCCCACGGCCCCGCTGCACCGCGCCGAGCGGGCCCTGCTGCTCCGGGCCCTCACCACCGCGGCCCGCTCCCACGAGGTCACCGTGCTGCTGGCCACCCACGACGAGGCCACCGCGGCCGTCGCGGACCGCCGGCTGGCCCTGCTCGACGGCCGTCTCGCGGGGGCCGCGGCCGCCTCCTCCCCCGCCCACGACACTCCGGAGGGCCAGGCCGCGTGCTCGCTCTCCGCCTAGCCCGCGGTTCCCGGCCACTCGTCCAGCTGCGGCGGCTCCTCGTGGCCGCCGCCTCGGCCGGGACCGGGTTCCTGCTGCTCTCCGTACTCGCCGGGGCCGTGGCCCGGCCCGCCGGATCGTTCCCTCGCCTGCTCTGGGCCCTGATCCCGGTGGCCGTCACCGTCCACTTCGCCGTGGCCGTGGCCCGCGCCGACCCGGCGAACCGCCCCCGCGCGGGCATGCACGCCGTCGGACCCGGACCCGTACGGCTCATCCTCGTCGCCGCGATCTCCACCGCCCTCGCCTGCACCCTGGGCAGCTCCCTGGCCCTGGCCGCCTTCCTCCACCTGCGCGGGGACCTGGCCGGACTGCCGTTCGACGGAGCCGGGGCCGAGCTGCTCCACGCCGACCAGCCGCTGCCCGTGGCCGCCGCCCTCACCCTGCTGGCCCTGGTCCCGCTGACCGCCGCGGCAGCCACCGCTCTCGCCCTGCGCCCGCACCGGCCGCTCGCCCCGCAGACCGGCCTGCCCTGGGGGATCGCGCTGACCGCCTGCGGGTTCGCAGCCGAGGCCTACGCCGGCCGCAGCGGCCTCGGGATGCTCGCCGGCTGGTCACTGACCGCGATCGGCCTCGCCCTCGCCGGGCCGGGCTTCGCCTACGCCGCCGGGAGCCTGGTCCAGGCCGTGCGCCCCGGCGCGCTGCGGCTGCTGGCCGGGCGGGTCCTCCAGGAGGAGGCGCCCCGGATCGGCCCGCCGCTCGGCGTGCTGTGCTCGGTCGGCGTGGGCGCCCTCACCGCCGTGGCCCTGCGCGAGCAGGGCGGGCCGCTCGTCCCGCTGGGCCCGCTGACCGGGCCGGCCGCCGCGCTGGTGGCCCTGTGCGCGGCCGCGACCCTTCTCACATCCGCGGTGGAGGCGCGCCGCGACCGGGGCGCCGCGCGGGAGGCCCTGCTCGACCTGGGCGCTCCCGCCAAGGTCCTGCGTACGGCGGCGAGTCTGCGGGCCGGCGCGCTCGTGGCGGTGTGCGTTCCGCTCAGCTGGGGTGTGGCGCAGCTGACGTCGCTGGCACTGACCCGCTGACGCGAGCAGCCCTTAGGGTGGGCCGAATGGTCAACGCAGACATCGAGATCGAGACGCTCGCCGAATTCGACCAGGTCGTGGCACGCGGCTCGCTCAGCGGCTACCGGATCCAGTCGGTCAACCTGCTGGAGCGGACCTTCGCGCTGCTCTCCGCCGACACCTCGGCAGCCGTGTTCCTGGGCTGCGCGATGGAGCCCGATGCCTCGGTGAAGGTCCGCGCCGACGGCGCGCTGGTCTTCCCGCCCGTCCCGGACCTGCCGTTCAACCCGTACCGGGGGCTGCTCTACACGCCCGAGGAGCTGTTCGCCGGACTGCCCGACGGGTACGAGGCCACCCCGGACGCCCTGGCCTACGCCTGGTTCCTGGAGACCAAGACCGACGGCGACGTCTACTCCTCCATGCTCCGCTCCATCCACGACGACGCCGTCTCCGACGCCCTCGACGAGCACCTCGCCGGCGCCCGGGTCGTCGGCGTGATGGGCGGCCACGCCATGTCCCGCGGCGGCGTGGACTACCGCGGCGCGGCGGAGCTGGGCCGGGCCCTGACCCGGTCCGGGCTGACCGTGGCCACCGGCGGCGGCCCCGGCGCGATGGAGGCCGCCAACCTCGGCGCCTACCTGGCCCCGGCCCCCGACGATGCCCTCGCGGAGGCCCTGGAGCTGCTGGCCAAGGCCCCGTCCTTCACCCCGTCGGTGTCCGACTGGGCGCGCGCGGCCTTCGCCGTACGGGAGCGCTGGCCCGCCGGCGGCGATTCGGTGGGCATCCCGACCTGGTTCTACGGGCACGAGCCGCCGAACGCCTTCGCGGGGCACACCGCGAAGTACTTCGCGAACGCCACCCGGGAGGACGGGCTGCTGGCCCGCTCCACCGCGGGCGTGGTCTTCCTGCCCGGTGCGGCGGGCACGGTCCAGGAGGTCTTCGACAACGCCACGCCGAACTACTACGAGTCCCGGGGCGAGCCGGCGCCGATGGTCCTGGTCGGCCGCGACCACTGGACCGAGCACCTCCCGGTCTGGCCACTGCTCCGGGCGCTCGCCCGCGGCCGCGCCATGGAGTCCCGGATCGCGCTGGTCGACTCGGTGGACGAGGTCCCCGGGGTCCTCGCGTCAATGAGCTGAGCTCCGGAAGCAACTTCGCGGCCCGTTCGCACGTCTGGCAGAGGTACCGCAAAACCTGCCAGACGTGAACGGAGCCCTTGGTGCTCATAGGCCTGCTGACCGCTGTCGCGGCGTCCATCTGCTACGGCACGGGATCCGTGCTGCAAGCCGTCGGATCGCGCCGCGCCGCCCGGATGTCCCCCACCGCCGCCGGGGTGACCGCCCATGGCGGACCCAATCTGTCGTCCACCGCGAAAGCGGCGATGACCTGGGAGTTCATCGTCGGCACGATCCTGGACTTCGTGGGCTTCGGACTGGGCGCCCTGGCCGCCCGCCTCCTTCCCCTGTTCCTCTCGCAGACGGTGATCAGCGCCAACCTGGTGATCACGGCCGTGCTGAGCGTGAAGATGCTGGGCATCCGGCTGAGCCGGAAGGAGTGGACCTCGATCGGCGTCGTCTGCACGGCGCTGGTGCTGCTCGCGACGGCTGCGGGCCACGAGGGCGGCCACCACGCACCGATGTCCACGCACTGGTGGCTGCTGGGGATCACCTTGCTGCTGATGGTCGGCGGCACCGTCGCGGTACGCCTCCTCGGCGGCGGGGCGGCGATCCTGGCGGGCCTGCTGTCGGGCCTGGGCTTCGGCGCGCTCGGCGTCGGCGTCCGAATCCTGGACGGCGTCGACCCGTTCGACCTCGCCACCTTCCTCTCCGACCCGGCCCTCTACGCCATTCTGGTGGCCGGGATCGGTGGCATGTACCTGCACACGGTCGCCCTCCAGATCGGCTCGGTGAACGGCGCCACGGCGGCTCTGGTCGTCGGCGAGACGGTGCTCCCGGGCGCGATCGGCGTGCTCTGGCTCGGTGACGCCTCCCGTCCGGGTCTGGCCTGGCTGGCGGTCCTCGGCTTCGTCCTGGCCGTCGCCGGCGCGGTGGCCGTCGCCTGGTACGGCAAGCACGAGGCCGCCGAGGAGGCGGCCCCGGCCCCGGTGCCGGAGGCCGTCGGCTGACCCGGGCCGCCGGACGGGCATCACCCGGTCGGCCGCCCCCGGTGGTGGCGCGGCGGCGGCTGCCGCTTGCTGGACCGGGGGAGAGAGCGAGGGGCTTGTGGAGCCCACGACCGATCGGCTGAAGACACCGCGCGCCGCCGGGATGGCCGGAGTCGGCTTCGCCCTGCTGCTCGGGGTGGCGATCGTCCTGATGCGGATCGCCGTCCCCGGCGACGCCGCCGACGCGGCCATCGACCCGGACAAACGCTGGGCGGTCCAGGTGGCCCTGGAGATCGTTCCCTTCGCGGGCATCTTCTTCCTCTGGTTCATGGGCGCCCTGCGCGCGCACACGGGTGACGCCGAGGACCGGTTCGTCGCCACCGTGTTCCTCGGCAGCGGATTCGTCTTCGTGGCCACGCTGTTCGCCTCCGCCGCGGCCGCGGGCACCGTGTTGAACGAGGACACGCCCTCCGACTTCGGCCGCCACTACGCCTATACGCTCCTCGCGACCTACGCCATGCGGATGGCGGCCGTCTTCGTCCTCGCGACCTCGACCATCGGGCGGCTGCTCGGGGTCTTCCCCCGGTCGCTGGCCCTGCTGGGCACCGTCGTCGGCCTGCTCCTGATCGTGGTGGGTTCCGGCGTGCCCTGGTCCGAGATGCTGTTCCCGGCCTGGGCCCTGGTCATCAGCGTGCACATCCTGCGCGCCCGGCGCGGCACCGCCCGGACGGACCGGTCCAGACCGGGATGACACCCGCTGACCTGGGGATGTGTACTCCGGCAGGCGGCCTGCGGGTCCCCCGTGCATGCTGGGGTGAAAGGGCGGATCCGGGGATTTCGGGGGTGACGGGGTACCCAGCCGAGGGAAAGGCAGAACCGTCATGAGGCTTGTCGTCGACCTCAACCGATGCCAGGGATACGCCCAGTGCGCGTTCCTCGCTCCCGACGTGTTCGCCATGCACGGCGACGAGTCGCTGCTCTACAACCCGGAGGCGGCCGCCGAGCAGCGCGAGAACATCGAACGCGCCGTGGCCGCCTGTCCGGTCGGTGCGATCCTCCTGGAACTGACCGACGAGGACATGGCGAACGTGCCGGCCCCCGATGCCGTGGCCGGAGCCGGCTCTCGTTCCGGAGGCGCGCGGTGACCGGTGAAGGAACACGCGACGGAGCCCTGGAGCGGCTCAAGCGCGAGGGCCGCATCGTCGTCGTCGGCGCTTCGCTGGCCGGCCTGCGGGCCGCCGAGACCATGCGCGAGAAGGGCTTCGCCGGCTCGCTCACGATGATCGGCGACGAACCGTACGAGCCCTACGACAGGCCCCCGCTGTCCAAGCAGGTCCTGCTGGGCAACGCGGTGGCCGACCACACGGCGCTCCCCCGCCGCCGTGCAATCGACGCCGATTGGCGCCTCGGGGTCCCCGCCACGGGACTGGACATGGCCGCCCGCCGGGTCCGGCTCGGCAACGGCGACCAGGTCGAGTACGACCGGCTGCTGATCGCCACCGGAGTCCGGGCGCGGCCCTGGCCCAATCCGGAGGAGGGCGCCCTCAAGGGAGTCTTCGTCCTGCGCACCCGCGACGACGGCGAAGCACTGCAACAGGCCCTCGCCGCCGGCCCCCGCCGGGTGCTCGTCATCGGAGCCGGGTTCACCGGGTCCGAAATCGCCTCCGCCTGCCGGGAACGCGGCCTGGACGTCACCGTCGCCGAGCGGGGCGCGGCGCCGCTGGTCGGCGCGCTCGGCGGGGTGATCGGCGAGATCGCGGCCGAGATGCACCGCGAGAACGGGGTGGACCTGCGCACCGGGGTCATGGTGACCGGGCTGGAGGGCGACCCCTCCGGACGGGTCCGCGCCGCCCACTTCTCCGACGGGTCCACCGTCGAGGCCGACGTGGTGGTCGTCGGGCTCGGCGCGCAGCGCAACACCGAGTGGCTCGCCGGGTCCGGGCTGGGCGCCGGCCCCCGCGGCATCGCCTGTGACGCGGGCTGCCGGGCCTTCGACATCCGCGGCATAGTGACCGATGACATCTACGTGGCCGGTGACGTGGCGCGGTCCCCGCACGCCCTGTTCGGTTACCAGTTCCTCTCCCTGGAGCACTGGGGCAATGCCGTCGCGCAGGCCGACACCGCCGCGCACAACATGCTCAGCGAGAGCGCGGACCGCCGCCCCCACCTGTGGGTCCCGGCGTTCTGGTCCTCGCAGTTCGGGGTGAACATCAAGTCGGTCGGGGTACCGCCGATGGGGACCGAGCTCCTCGTCACGCAGGGCTCGCTCGCGGAGCGCCGGTTCGCGGCCGTGTACGGGTACCAGGGGCGCGTGATCGCCGCCGTGACCTTCGACAACTGCCGGTGGCTCCCCTTCTACGAGCACCAGATCGAGACCAACGCCCCGTTCCCCCCGGAGTTCTCCACGGTGGACCGCAGGCCTGAGGGGCACAAGCCGGTACCGGCGGACTTCCCGGACCCCTCGGTGCCGACGCACGGGCCGACCATCACCCTCAGCGGCTACTCGCCGGCCGACCGGAAGATGACCTTCGTCCCCGGGCGCCCCTGACCGCGTCCGAGACCGCATCGCGCCCTCCCCCGAGGATCACGAGGACCCGTCATGACACAAGCCCTCCTGCGGGAGATCATCGACTACGCGAACCGCGCGAATCCGTATCCGCTGTACGAGGAGCTCCGCAGGACCCCGGTGTCCCACGACGGGGACGGCCCGTACGTGGTCAGCACGTACTACGAGATCCAGAGCCTCCTGCACGACCCGCGGATCAGCTCCGACGCCAGGAACCTGAAGTCCACCGGGGACGACCCGCTGGGCCAGGCCGAGGACGAAGGGACCGGGACGGCCCTGCCGCCGTCCTTCCTCAAGCTCGACCCGCCGGACCACGACCGCCTGCGGCGGATGACGAACCGGCCGTTCGGGCCGCCCCACACCCCCCGCCGGGTGCACGACATGCGCGACGAACTCGGCGGCCTCGTCACCGGGCTCATCGACTCGATCTCCGAGACGGGCAACCTGGACCGGGTCGACCTGGTGGACCAGTTCGCGTACCCCTTCCCGGTCACGGTCATCTGCCGGCTGCTCGGCGTGCCCCGCGAGGACGAGCCGAAGTTCCACGTCTGGGCGGAGACCCTCGCCGCGAGCCTGGACCCCGACCCTGACGCCGACCCCACCCAGCACGGCAAGGGTGCCATGGACGCCCGCATGGAACTGGGCATGTACCTGGCCGGGTTGATCGAGGAACGCCGCAAGAACCCGGGCACCGACATGCTGTCCCAGCTGGCGACCGACGACGGCCCGGACGGGTCGATGACCACCATGGAGGCGCTCAGCACCTCCGCGTTGCTGCTGATCGCGGGCCACGAGACCACGGTCAACCTGATCACCAACGGGATGCTGACCCTGCTGCGCCACCCGGACGTCCTCAAGAGGCTCCGCGAGGACCCCGGTCTGTCCGTCCCCATCGTCGAGGAGCTGCTGCGGTACGAGCCGCCCGTGCAGCTGCTCCCCCAGCGCACCACCCTCTCCGACATCGAGGTCGCTGGCGTCACGATCCCCAAGGGCGCCTCCCTGTGGCTGATCCTGGCCGCCGGGAACCGTGACCCGAAGCGGTTCGAGAACCCGGACCGCTTCGACCCCGACCGCAAGGACATCCAGCACCTCGGCCTCGGCAGCGGCATCCACAGCTGCTTCGGGGCGCCGCTGGCCCGGCAGGAGGCGCAGCTGGCGCTGAGCGAACTGGCCCGCCGGCTGGAGAACCCGCGACTGCTGGAGGACCCGCCGCCCTACCGTCAGAACGCGGTCCTGCGCGGCCCGCGCCACCTGCCGATCGCCTGCGACGGCATCCGTCCCTAAAGCTCCGGCGGCAGTACGACGACCTCGGCCGGGGTGAAGGTCACCGCGACCCGGTCCCCCACGGCCGGCGCCCCGTCCAGTCCGCACTCCGCCTCCAGCTCCGGCCCGGCCCCTGGCCGCAGCCGCAGCGCGACGTGCGTGCCGCGGAAGGTACGGGACACCACCTCGCACCGCAGGCCGGCCGCGCAGAGCGCCACCCCCGCCGGGCGGATCAGCAGCCGCTGCTCCCCCTCGGGGGATCCCTCCGGGACCGGGACCTTGCCCCACGGGGTCCCGGCCGCATCGCCCGAGACCACGGCCGGGACGACGTTCTCGAAGCCGAGGAACCGCGCCACGAACTCCGACGCGGGCCGCTGCCACACCTCCAGCGGGGTCCCGGCCTGCGCGATCCGGCCGTCCCTCATCACGACGACCCGGTCGGCCAGCGCGAAGGCCTCCCCCTGGTCGTGGGTGACGGCGAGCACCGTGGTGCCCAGCCGGGAGAACAGCTCCTGGAGTTCCACCACGAGCCGCTCCCGCAGCCCCCGGTCCAGCTGTCCCAGCGGTTCGTCGAGCATCAGCAGCCGCGGCGACGGCGCCAGCGCCCGGGCCAGCGCCACCCGCTGCTGCTCGCCGCCCGACAGGGAGGCCACCGCCCGGCCCTGGGCCCCGGGGAGCCCGACCAGTTCCAGCAGCTCCGCGACCTGGGACGCGTACGAGGCGCGTGCACCACCGCGCATCCGCAGGCCGAAGGAGACGTTCGCGCCGACGTCGCGGTGCGGGAAGAGCTGGTGGTCCTGGAACATCAGGCCCACGCCCCGCCGGTGCGCGGGCACGCCGGACTGGTCGTCCCCGCCCAGCAGCACCCGGCCCTCGGACACCTGCTGGAGCCCGGCGACGACCCGCAGCAGCGTGGACTTGCCGCTTCCGCTCGGCCCCAGCACGCACACGATCTCGTGTTCGGCGACCTCCAGGTCCACGGAGTCGACGACCGCGCGCTCACCGAAGCGGACCGACACCCCTTCCAGCTGAAGCAGTGTCATCAGAACTCCCCGGAGGTCTTGTCGGGTCGCAGTCGCTCCAGCACCAGCAGGGACACCGCGCACACCAGCATCAGGATCGTGCTCAGGGCCATCGCCTGCCCGTAGTTCATCTCGCCGGCCCGCCCCAGCAGCCGCGCCACGGCCACCGGCAGCGTCGGCCGGTCCGCCCGCGCGATGAACACGGTCGCGCCGAACTCGCCCAGCGAGACGGCGAAGGCGAAGCCGGCCGCGATCAGCAGCGCCCGCCGCACCAGCGGCAGGTCCACCTCCCGCCAGGCCCGCAGCGGCGACGCGCCGAGCACGGCGGCCGCCTCCCGCAGCCGCCCGTCGACCGCGCGCAGCACCGGCAGCATGGTCCGTACGACGAAGGGCACGCCCACCAGCGCCTGTGCCAGCGGCACCAGGATCCACGAGGTCCGCAGGTCCAGCGGCGGCTCGTCCAGGGTGATCAGGAATCCGAAGCCCACCGTCACGGCGGACACCCCGAGGGGCAGCATCAGCAGCGCGTCGAAGCCGCGTACGAAGCGGCCCGCGCGCCGGGTCAGCGCGGCGGCCGCGAGTCCCCCGATGAACAGGGCGATCGCGGTGGCGGCGAGCGCGTACCGCAGGGAGTTCCAGATCGCCTCCAGCGGCGGCACCAGGAAGGTCCCGCCGCCGGCGCCCGCGTCCTGGAGCGCGCGGTAGAAGCCGAGGCCGTATCCGCCGGGGGTGTCGAAGGACCGCTCGACCAGCACGCCCAGCGGGAGCACGATCAGCAGCGCCACGGTCAGCAGCACCGCGCCCAGCAGCGTGCGCTGCGCCCAGCCGCGCGGCCGGTGCGTGGTCCGGCCCGGGTCCACCAGCCGCAGCGCGGTCTCGCGCCGGCGTACGGTCCGGGCGTGCACGGCGAGGATCCCGCCGATCGCGGCGAACTGAACCATCGTCAGCACGGCGGCCGTCGGCAGGTCCAGGAGCTGCGCGGTCTGCCGGTAGACCTCCACCTCCAGGGTGGAGTACGCGGGCCCGCCCAGGATCAGCACGACGCCGAAGGAGCTGAAGGTGAACAGGAAGACCATCAGCGAGGCCGCGGCCACCGACGGGGCCAGCGCGGGCAGGGTCACGCGCCGCCAGGCGGCGAACCGGCCGGCGCCCAGCACCCGGGCGGCCTCCTCCTGGCGCGGATCGAGCTGGGCCCACAGCCCGCCGACGGTGCGGACGACGACCGCGTAGTTGAAGAAGACGTGCGCGAGGAGGATCGCCCAGACGGTGGTGTCGAGCCGGACCCCCATCGTTTCGTCCATCAGCCCGCCGCGCCCCAGCAGTGCGAGGAAGGCGGTGCCGACGACCACGGTCGGCAGCACGAAGGGAACGGTCACCACGGCCCGCAGCAGCTGCTTGCCGGGGAACTCGAAGCGCGCGAAGACGTACGCGCCGGGGAGGGCGATCAGCAGCGTGAGCACGGTGGAGGCGAGCGCCTGCCAGGTGGTGAACCACAGCACGTCGGCGATGTCGGGCCGGCTCAGTACCTCGCCGATCCGGCCGAACTGCCAGCCCTCGTCGGTCTTGAGGCCGCGGCCGACGATCGCGGCGACGGGATAGGCGAAGAACAGCCCGAAGAAGGCCAGGGGCACGGCCATGAGGGCGAGCCGTACGGCGGTCGCCCGGCCGCCCTCGCGGGGGCCGGGGCCCGGCGCGGCGCCTCCCGGCGCCGCGCCCGACCCCTTGGTACCGCCTACTTCACGACCAGCGAGGTCCATGCCTTGACCCACTGCTCACGGTTCTTGGCGATGGTCTCGGGGGCCACGTTCTCCGGCTTCTCGACCACCACTCCGTGCTTCGTGAACAGCTCCGGCAGGGAGGCGTCCTTCGTCACCGGGTTCACGAACATCTGGAGCGGCATGTCCTCCTGGAACTTCTTGCTGATCAGGAAGTCCAGCAGGGCCTTGCCGCCCGCCTCGTTCTTCGCTCCCTTGAGCAGGCCCGCGAACTCGACCTGGCGGAAGCAGGTGCCGGTGGCGACGCCCGTCGGGGCCTCGGCCGGCTGCGGCTCGCCGTACAGCACCTCGACCGGCGGGCTGGAGGCGTAGGAGACGACCAGCGGGCGGTCGCCCTTGGCCTTCTTGCCGCCCGCGGAGCCGGAGAACCGCTCGTTGTAGGCCTGCTCCCAGCCGTCGACGACCTCGACGCCGTTGGCCTTGAGCTTGCTCCAGTAGTCCTTCCAGCCCTCCTCGCCGTACTTGCCGACGGAGGCGAGCAGGAAGCCGAGACCGGGCGAGGAGGTCGCGGCGTTCTCGGTGACCAGCAGGTTCTTGTACTCGGGCTTGACCAGGTCGTCCAGCGTCTGCGGAGGGGCGATCTTCTTGTCGGCGAAGTAGGCCTTGTCGTAGTTGACGCAGATGTCGCCGGAGTCGATCGGGGTGACCCGGTGCTCCTTGTCGAGCACGTACTCGGGCTTGACCGTGTCCAGGCCCTTGGCCTCGTACGCCGTGAAGATGCCGTTGTCGAGGGCGCGCGAGAGCAGGGTGTTGTCCACGCCGAAGAACACGTCGCCGCGCGGGGAGCCCTTGGTGAGGATCTCCTGGTTCAGGGCGGCGCCGGCGTCGCCGGACTTCAGCACCTTGACGGTGTAGCCGCTCTGCTGCTCGAACTCCTTGAGGACCGTGTCGGTCACGTTGAAGGAGTCGTGGGAGACGAGCGTGACGGTCTTGTCGGTCGTGCCCGCGGACTCGTCGCCGGCGTCGCCGCACGCGCTCAGCGTGGTGACGCCCAGCGCGGCCGCGAGCGCGGCGCCCGCGATCTTCTTGGTGGTGCTCACTGGTGAATTCCTCCTGGGATGTCCAGGAGAAGACGCGGCCCTGCCCGGCGCTCTGTGGGAGCGGACGCCGGGCAGGGCGCAACAGCTTGAGTGGTGACCGAACTTCCTACCCCGAATGACCGGGGCGAGGTTCAGAGGGTCTGCGGATGACGGATACCGCACTCTCAGCGCTGTGGCGCTCCCCTGTCGGAATATGAAATTGGTTCGGCCACAGGGTACCCCGTGGCCGAATAGGGCTCCGCTGACCGGAACCTAGCGCTCCGAGGCCGCCAGCTGGCCGCACGCGCCGTCGATCTCCTGGCCGCGGGTGTCCCGTACGGTCACGGGCACGCCGTGGCGGGCGATCGCCTCCACGAAGGCCTTCTCGTCCTCGGGCCGGGAGGCGGTCCACTTCGAGCCGGGCGTGGGGTTCAGCGGGATCAGGTTGACGTGGACGCGCTTGCCCTTGAGCAGCTTGCCCAGCAGGTCACCGCGCCAGGCCTGGTCGTTGATGTCGCGGATCAGGGCGTACTCGATGGAGATCCGGCGGCCGGACTTCTCCGCGTACTCCCAGGCCGCGCCGAGCACCTCGCGGACGTTCCAGCGGGTGTTCACCGGGACCAGCGTGTCGCGCAGCTCGTCGTCGGGCGCGTGCAGCGAGACGGCGAGGCGGCACTTGAAGCCCTCGTCGGCGAATCGCAGCATGGCCGGGACCAGGCCGACGGTGGAGACGGTGATGCCCCGCTGCGACAGGCCCAGGCCGTCGGGCTCGGGGTCGGTGAGCCGGCGGATGGCGCCGACCACGCGGTTGTAGTTGGCGAGCGGCTCGCCCATGCCCATGAAGACGATGTTCGACAGCCGGGCCGGGCCGCCGGGTACCTCGCCGTCGCGCAGCGCGCGCATGCCGTCGACGATCTGGTGCACGATCTCGGCGGTGGAGAGGTTGCGGTCGAGGCCCGCCTGGCCGGTGGCGCAGAACGGGCAGTTCATGCCGCAGCCGGCCTGCGAGGAGATGCACATGGTGACGCGGTCGGGGTAGCGCATCAGCACGGACTCGACGAGCGTGCCGTCGTGCAGCTTCCACAGGGTCTTGCGGGTGGTGTCGTCGTCGCACGAGATGTGCCGGATGACGTTCATCAGGTCCGGCAGCAGCTCCTGCTGGAGCTTCTCCCGCGAGGCCGCCGGGATGTCGGTCCACTCGGCCGGGTCGTGGGCGTAGCGCGCGAAGTAGTGCTGGGAGAGCTGCTTGGCCCGGAACGGCTTCTCGCCGATCGCGGCGACCGCCTCACGGCGCTCGGCCGGGGTCATGTCGGCGAGGTGCCGGGGCGGCTTCTTGGCCCCGCGGGGGGCGACGAAAGTGAGCTCACCCGGGACAGGACGGGGGGCCATGAGTGGTACTCCTCAAATCTGACGAACCCTGGGCGGGCGATCTCCGCACAGGAGCGGAGTCGACGTGGTGGCACGCCCGGTGCCCGGAGAGCTCACGGGTCCATCCCGTAGAAACGGGAAAGCGCACCACGTATGAGTGGCGCGCTTTCCAGGATAACCCGGACGGGTCAGCCGGTGCCCACGAAGGCCGCCAGCAGCAGCCACACCACCGGGGCGGTCGGCAGCAGCGAATCGAGCCGGTCCATGATCCCGCCGTGGCCCGGAAGGAGGGTGCCCATGTCCTTGATGCCCAGGTCCCGCTTGATCATGGACTCGCCCAGGTCGCCCAGGGTGGCGCTGACCGCGACCGCCAGACCGAGCAGGAGGCCCTGCCACCAGACACCGCCGTCGATCAGGAACTCCATGCACAGCGCGCCGGCCGCCATCGCGAAGGCCACCGCGCCGAACAGTCCCTCGCGGGTCTTTCCGGGGCTGATGCGCGGCGCGAGCTTGGTCTTCCCGAAGCGCCAGCCGACCGCGTAGGCGCCGGTGTCGCTGACCACGGTCAGGAGCAGGAAGGTGATCACGCGCTGGGGGCCGTCGTCGGCGGTGAGCAGCATCGCGACGAAGGTGGCCAGGAAGGGCACGTAGAACGCCGCGAAGGCGCCCGCCGTGACGTCCTTGAGGTAGTCCTCGGGCGGTTCGGTCATCCGCCACACCAGGACCGCCAGCACGGTCAGGGCCATGGCGACCCAGGCGCCCTCGGCCCCCCGGACGTACCCGGCGATGACCATGGCCGCGCCGCCGACCGCGAGCGGGACCAGCGGGGCCTTGATGCCCTTCTTCTCCTGCAGCCGCGAGGTGAGCTCCCACAGGCCCACGACGACCGCGACGACGATGACGCCGACGAAGACCGCCTTGACGATCAGCAGCGAGGCGAAGATCACCGCGCCGAGACCGACGCCGACCCCTATGGCGGCGCGCAGATCCCGGCCCGCGCGCTTCTTCGGCGGCGGGGGCGAGGCGTCCTGCGGCTGCGGGGCATGCGGAGGCGGGGGGCTGGGCATGGGCTCCTGCGGCGGCGTATCGGCGCGGAAGAGGGGGCCGCCGTCCAGGGCGGCCCCCCGATCGCGTGCTTCCCGGTCGTCGAAGTCACGGCCGGCGGCATCGGGCACGATGGGCATGGGCCGAGTGTGCGGGCCCACCTGCGCATCGTATGCGGGACCCGCCGGAACCGGCTCCGGCTGCCAGGAAGTGTCGTTCATCAGACTTCGAGGAGCTCGGCTTCCTTGTGCTTGAGGAGGTCGTCCACCTGCGCGACGTACTTCGCGGTGGTGTCGTCGAGCTCCTTCTCCGCGCGACGGACCTCGTCCTCGCCGGCTTCCTTGTCCTTGACGAGCTTGTCGAGGGCGTCCTTGGCCTTGCGGCGCACGGCGCGGATGGAGACCTTGGAGTCCTCCGCCTTGGTGCGGGCGACCTTGATGTACTCCTTGCGTCGGTCCTGCGTCAGCTCGGGGAAGGTCACCCGGATGATGCTGCCGTCGTTGCTCGGGTTGACACCGAGGTCGGAGTCGCGGATGGCCTGCTCGATGTTGCGCAGGGCGCTCTTGTCGAACGGGGTCACGATCGCCATGCGCGGCTCGGGCACCGAGAAGGAGGCGAGCTGGTTGATGGGCGTGATGGCGCCGTAGTAGTCCGCCACGATCTTGTTGAACATCGCCGGGTGCGCACGGCCGGTGCGAATCGCGGCGAAGTCTTCCTTGGCGACGACGACGGCCTTTTCCATCTTCTCCTCGGCCTCGAGGAGGATCTCTTCGGTCACCACGTGCTCCTGCATGTCTTGAATGGATGGTTCAGGCGGGCGGGGCCGGCGGGGCCGGTCCGGGCTCGGTCCGGCAGCGGACCGCTCAGACCCGGGTTTCCTGGTCGCTGACGAGCGTGCCGATCTTCTCACCCTTGACGGCGCGGGCGATATTGCCCTCGGCGAGCAGCTCGAACACGAGGATCGGCAGCTTGTTGTCGCGGCAGAGCGTGATCGCGGTGGCGTCGGCGACCTTGAGGTCGCGGGAGAGGACCTCGCTGTACTCCAGCGCGTCGAACTTGACCGCGTCCGGGTTCTTCTTCGGGTCGGAGTCGTAGACCCCGTCGACGCCGTTCTTGCCCATGAGCAGGGCCTCGGCGTCGATCTCCAGGGCACGCTGGGCGGCCGTGGTGTCGGTGGAGAAGTACGGCATGCCCATGCCCGCGCCGAAGATGACGACGCGGCCCTTCTCCAGGTGGCGCACGGCACGCAGCGGGATGTACGGCTCCGCGACCTGGCCCATGGTGATGGCGGTCTGCACGCGGGAGTCGATGCCCTCCTTCTCCAGGAAGTCCTGGAGCGCGAGGCAGTTCATGACGGTGCCGAGCATGCCCATGTAGTCGGACCGTGCCCGGTCCATGCCGCGCTGCTGGAGTTCGGCGCCGCGGAAGAAGTTGCCGCCGCCGATCACGATGGCGATCTCCGCGCCGTCGCGGACCACCGCGGCGATCTCACGCGCGATGGCGTGGACGACGTCGGGATCGACGCCCAGTCCTCCGCCACCGGAGAAGGCCTCGCCCGACAGCTTCAGCATGAAGCGGCGGCCCTTCTTGTCCTGGTCGCTCTTGTCGTCGGATGCGGTGTGGGGGTCCACGCCCTGATTCATGGAGATCTCCTCGTGCACATACGAAGAAGGCCATTGCCGGTGGGTCCTTGCGGTTCCCTCTACGGCAATGGCCTCCTCGTCAGATCTGCGGTCGCCTCGCGCAAGCGCGGACGACTGCTTCAGACCCTACCGGGGTCCGGTGTCCGTCGCGTACGGACGGACTCAGATGCCGACCTTGATGCGGGTGAAGCGCTTCAGGGTGACACCGGCCTCGTCCAGAACCTTCTGGACGGACTTCTTGTTGTCCAGGGCGTACGCCTGGCCGAGCAGCGTGGCGTCCTTGAAGAAGCCGTTGACGCGACCCTCGACGATCTTCGCGATGGCAGCCTCGGGCTTGCCCTCCGCGCGGGTGACCTCTTCGGCGATGCGACGCTCGGACTCGACCTTCTCGGCCGGGACGTCCTCGGCGGACAGCCACTGCGGGGCGAACGCGGCGATGTGCTGCGCGACGCCGCGGGCGACCTCCGCGTTCTCCTTGTCGAGCTCGACCAGGACGCCGATCTGGAACGGCAGGTCGGGCATCGTGCGGTGCATGTACGCGGTCACGTAGCCGCCGTTGAACTGCGCGAAGCGGTCCAGGACGATCTTCTCGCCGAGGTTGGCGTTGGCCTCGTCGACGAAAGCGGTGACGGTCTTGCCGGGCTCGATCTCGGACGCGAGGAGCGCCTCGATGTCGGCCGGGGAGGTGGCGGCCACGTGGGCGGCCAGCTGGTTGGCGACGGCCAGGAACTTCTCGCCCTTGGCGACGAAGTCGGTCTCGCACTTCAGCTCGACGATGACACCGGAGGTGTTGTCGTCGGCGATGAGGGAGACGACCGCACCGTTCTCGGCAGAACGGCCTTCGCGCTTGGCGACGCCCTTCTGACCCTTGATGCGGAGCGCTTCCTGGGCCTTGTCGACGTCACCGTCGGCGTCCACGAGCGCGTTCTTGCAGTCCAGCATGCCGGCGCCGGTGAGCTCGCGGAGCTTCTTGACGTCAGCGGCGGTGTAGTTCGCCATGAGTCTGTGATTCTCTCTCGAAGTCGTAGATCTACGGGTGAACGGCGGAGGTGCCGCGCTCGTGGCGCGGCTCCCCCGCCGTCATCGTCCGTGCTGTGAGTGCCCGGCGTGTGAACACCGGGCGCTCTCAGTGGGTCAGGCCTGCTCGGCGTCGGCGGCCGGGGCCTCAGCCTCGGCGGCCGGGGCGGCCTCGGCGTCGGCCGGGGCGGCCTCGGCGTCGGCGGCCGGGGCCTCAGCCTCGGCGGCCGGGGCCGGGGCGGCCTCGGCGTCGTCGGCCTTCTTGTCACCCTCGAGCAGGTCGCGCTCCCACTCGGCGAGCGGCTCGGCGGCGGCCTTCTCGCCCGGCTTCGAGTCGCCGGTCGCAGCGCCGGAGCGGGCGATGAGGCCCTCGGCGACGGCGTCGGCGATCACGCGGGTGAGCAGGGTGACGGAACGGATCGCGTCGTCGTTACCCGGGATCTTGTAGTCGACCTCGTCGGGGTCGCAGTTGGTGTCGAGGATCGCGACGACCGGGATGTGCAGCTTGCGCGCCTCACCGACGGCGATGTGCTCCTTCTTGGTGTCGACGATCCAGACGGCGCTGGGGACCTTCGACATCTCGCGGATACCACCGAGGGTCTTCTCCAGCTTGGTCTTCTCGCGGGAGAGGACCAGGAGCTCCTTCTTGGTGAGACCCGAGGCGGCGACGTCCTCGAAGTCGATCGCCTCAAGCTCCTTCAGACGCTGAAGGCGCTTGTAGACGGTGGAGAAGTTGGTGAGCATGCCACCCAGCCACCGCTGGTTGACGTACGGCATACCAACGCGCGTCGCCTGCTCGGCGATGGCCTCCTGGGCCTGCTTCTTGGTACCGACGAACATGATGGAGCCACCGTGCGCGACGGTCTCCTTCACGAACTCGTAGGCGCGGTCGATGTACGACAGCGACTGCAGCAGGTCGATGATGTAGATGCCGTTGCGCTCCGTGAAGATGAAGCGCTTCATCTTCGGGTTCCAACGACGGGTCTGGTGACCGAAGTGGACGCCGCTTTCCAGCAGCTCCCGCATCGTGACGACGGCCATGGCCATCTCCTTGGTTTCTCGGTTTTGGTTCCTGACGCCCCACCGCGCCCTGCCCCATGAGGGACCGAGAGACGCTGCCACCTGGCCGTTTCGGGCTGGTGCTGGGGCGTGCGAAGTCGACCCGGTGACCCGGATCGCCACAAGAAGTGTACGGGACCCGGCGGTATGCCGGGTGACGCCGTTGTCCACAACGCCCGGCCCGTCCACAGGCCGGCCCTCGGCCGTGTGCGGGCGCGGGACGCTACGGCCCATGACGACCTTGCTGCTCAGCCTGCTCCTGGTCCTGGCCCAGGCGGTCCTTCCGGGACCCGCTCCCGGGCCCGTTCCCGGCGTCCGGCCGCTGCCCGCGCCCCTGAGGGTGGCCCGCTGGTGGGACCCGCCGCCGACCCCGTACGCGGCCGGGCACCGCGGCGTGGACCTGTCCGCCCCGGTGGGCGCGGAGCTCCGCGCGGTCGGGCCCGGCCGGGTCCACTACGCCGGGCTGGTCGCGGGTCGCGGGGTGCTCTCCCTGACCCTTCCGAACGGCCTGCGCACGACCTACGAACCGGTCCGCCCACTGGTCACGGAGGGCGAGGAGGTCACGGCGGGCCAGGTGGTGGCGGTCCTGACGGAGGGCTCCCACTGCCCGCAGCCCTGCCTCCACTGGGGCCTCCTGTCAGGCGAGACGTACCTCAACCCGCTCACCCTCGCCCCCCACCCGACCCCCCGCCTCCTGCCGAATCCAGCCCCGCCGACGTTTGAGGCGCGGGGCCGAGGGGGGAGCCCAGACCCTTGAGCCGCACCGGCACACCCAGCGGGAGCGAGATTCAGCCCCGCCGACGTGTAGGCACGGGCCCGGGGCGGAGCCCCGATCCTTGAGCCGCACCGGCACACCCAGCGGGAGCGAGATTCAGCCCCGCCGGCGTGTGGGCGCGGGGTCCGGGGCGCAGCCCCAGGGCCTCAGCCGCGCACGCCCCGCAGGGCCATGGCCACGGCCGCCTCCGTCACCACGGCCGGATCCTCGGCGGCCCCGAGCTCGATCCGCCGGACGGCGGCGTCCACCACGCCCTGGAGGAGCATCGCCGCGAGCCGGGGCTCCTGCTGCCCGAGGGCGGCGAGCGCCTCGACGATCATCGCGACCAGTCCCCCGTGCGCCGCACGGATCTTCTCCCGCGCCCCGGCGTCCAGCTCGCTCGCCGAGATGGCCACCACCGCCCGGTGCCGCTGGTCCCCCACCAGCCCCAACTGGCTCCGCACGTAGGCCTCGATCTTCGCCTCCGGCGACGGGGCCCGCTCCATCGCCGCCTCGATCTCGGCGGCCCACACGGGGAAGTCCACCGCGCACAGCTCTTCGACGACGGCCGCGCGGGAGCGGAAGTATTCGTACACGGAGGACCGGGCGAGCCCGGTCCGCTCCGCCAGGGCTGGGAAGGTCAGCGCCTCCGTCCCGCCTTCGGACAGCAGGGAACGCGCGGCGTCCAAGAGGGCGCCGCGCTGCATCGACCGGTGCTCGGCCACGGAGGCCGCTCGAATCCTGGGCACGCATCCACTCTACGGACGTGGCGCAAGCTCACCGTCCTACATCCGCCAACTTCGCGCGCAGCTGCAGGACGGACTTGGTGTGGATCTGACTGACCCGGCTCTCGGTGACGCCCAGCACGTTCCCGATCTCGGCGAGCGTGAGGCCCTCGTAGTAGTAGAGGGTCACCACGGTCTTCTCCCGCTCGGGCAGTGTGTTGATGGCCCGCGCCAGCAGGCGCCGCAGTTCGCGGTCCTCCGCCACCTCGACCGGGTTGTCGGCGGCGGTGTCCTCCAGGGTGTCCATCAGCGAGAGGCGGTCGCCGCCCTCGCCGCCGACGTGCAGCAGCTCCTCCAGCGCGACCACGTTCGCGAGGGACAACTGGCTGAAGACGGTGTGGAGGTCCTCCACCCCGATGCCCATCTCCCCGGCGACCTCGCTCTCCGTCGGGGTGCGCCGCAGCTGCGCCTCCAGCGTGGCGTACGCCCGCTCCACGGCCCGCGCCTTCTGCCGGACGGAGCGGGGGATCCAGTCCAGGGCCCGCAGTTCGTCGATCATGGCGCCGCGGATCCGGGTGATCGCGTACGTCTCGAACTTGATCGACCTGTCGATGTCGAACTTCTCGATGGCGTCGATCAGTCCGAAGACCCCGGATGAGACGAAGTCGGCCTGCTCGACATTGGGCGGCAGCCCCACGCTGACGCGGCCGGCGACGTACTTCACCAGGGGCGAGTAGTGCAGGATCAATTGCTCCCGCAGTCGCTCGTCACCCGATTCCTTGTACGAGCGCCACAGCACCTCCAGGGACGAGGGCGCGGTGGACCGCACGCTGCCGCGGGCAGCGGGGGGCACCGCAGCGCGGTCAGACCCTGAGGTGTGCTGGGGCATGCTTCGCCTTTGCCGGAGCCGGATTCCTTGGGAGCGTAGCGTGACGGAAGTGTCGCGGTGCGCGAAGAGTACGGGATGGCGCGGGGGCACAGGCGCGCCCCGGCTCGCACGCGCCGCCCGGGACCGGCGCCGCGCGCACGGTCCCGGCGGCTGCCATCGGGAAGACCGCGTCTCTCATCGGTTTCACTCTTTCACCGGAACTCCCCAGGTCAACGACCGCCTCGCCGGGCGGACCGGGTTTGTGTGTCCCCTCCAGCCGTGTGTCTGCTCAACTGCCAGCCGTCGCCCTGCCGTTCGACGAACCCCAGAGAGTGAAGTTCGTACAGTCTGCCGATGACTTCATCGGTGCCGGTGCCGGAGGCAAGTGCCACCTCCGCCGCGTCAGCCGGGCGTCCGGCCGGGAGCGCTTCGAGCACTCGGACGGTGTCCCGGTCCAGCAGGTCCCGGGCGAGCACCGGGCCGCGCCGCTCGGGAGCCAGCTCCCCCATGGCGCCCACCAGTTCGACGACTTCCGCCGCGTCGGTGACGAGCGCGGCCTCGCCCCTCAGCAGCTCGTGCACCCCGGCCGAGAGCGCGCTGGTGGCGGGCCCCGGGATGCCCATCGTGATCCGCCCGAGCTGCTGGGCCCGCCGGGCGGTGACCAGGGAACCGCTGCGGTGGGCGGCCTCCACGACGACCGTGCCCCGGGTGAGGGCGGCGATGACCCGGTTGCGCAGGACGAACCGGCTGGGGGTCGGGTGGCTGCCGGGCGGCAGCTCCCCGAGGATCAGCCCCTGGCCGGCGATCCGGTCGAGCAGCCCGGAGTGTCCGCGGGGGTAGGCGACGTCCACCCCGCAGGCGAGCACCGCCGCGGTCGCGCCGCTCGGGGCGAGGGCCCCGCGGTGGGCGGCGCCGTCGATGCCGAACGCGGCCCCGGAGACCACGACCCAGCCCCGCTCGGCGAGCCCGGCGGCCAGAGTCTGGGCCATGTGCGCGCCGTACGGGGTGCAGGCCCGGGCCCCGACCACGGCGACCGAACGCAGCGCCCACGTCCGCAAGTTCGGCCGGCCCCGCAGCCACAGCCCGACGGGGCGGGCGTCGCCGAGGTCGTCGAGCTGGGTCGGCCACTCCGCCGATCCCGGGAACACGAACCGGCCTCCCGCCGCGGCGGCCTGTTCGAGGTCGCGGCGCGGATCGGCCAGCGCCGCCCGTCTGCGGTATCCGGCGAGCCGCTCCGGTCCCACTCCGGCCGGGGCCTCCGATCCCGCCTCGGGGCCGGTGAGCAGCCCCATCAGCCCGACCGCGCCGTGCTCGCGCAGCCAGCGCCCGCCGTGCTCGTCCCCGGGCTCCAGCACCCGTGTGAGCGCCGCCCGCGCCAGCAGTTCCCCTTCGCCGGCGCCGGTCACGTCGCGCCTCCCGTCACCGGGATCGCCCCGCGGGTGATCCCGGTCCGCAGCTCCAGCGCCACCGCCACGTCCAGCGCGTCGGGCCGGTCCCGCCCCCGCAGGTCGGCGACGGTCCAGGCGACCCGCAGGACCCGGTCCAGCCCGCGCGCGGTGAGCAGCCCCCGCTCCAGATCGCGCTCGGCCTGCGCCAGTGCCCCCGGGCCCACCTGCCACCGGGTCCGCAGCTCCTGTCCGGGCACTTCGGAGTTGAGCCGCCAGGGGGTGCCGGCGAGCCGGGCCGCGGCGCGCTCCCGGGCCTCCCGCACCCGCCCGGCGACCACGGCGGTGGCTTCTCCCCGCCCGCCCTGCCCCAGCAGATCGGAGCGGGTCACGGGCTCGACCTGCACCCTGAGGTCCACCCGGTCGAGCAGCGGCCCGGACAGCCGCGCCTGGTAGCGCCGGATCACCGAGGGCGGGCATTCGCACCCGGCTCCCAGCAGGGTGTGGCGCCCGCACGGGCACGGGTTCGCGGCAAGCACCATCAGGAACCGGGCCGGCAGCCTCACCACCCCGGCCGCGCGGGCGATGACCACGTGTCCCGATTCGAGGGGCTGGCGCAGCGCGTCCAGGGCCCGGCTGTGGAACTCGGCGGCCTCGTCCAGGAAGAGCACGCCGCGGTGGGCCAGGGAGACCGCCCCGGGCCTGGGGACGCCGGTGCCGCCGCCCACCAGGGACTGCATGGTCGCCGAATGGTGCGGTGCGCAGTACGGCGGCCGGGCGACCAGTGGTTCGCCGGGCGGGAGGATTCCCGCGACCGAGTGCACGGCCGTGACCTCGACCGAGTCCTGGCGGGTGAGCGGCGGCAGGATCCAGGGCAGCCGCTCGGCCAGCATCGTCTTCCCCGCGCCCGGGGGTCCGCTGAGGAACAGGTGGTGGCCTCCGGCGGCCGCCACCTCCAGGGCGCGGCGGGCCGTGTGCTGCCCGGCCACGTCGGCGAGGTCGGGGAAGTCCGCGGCGTCCCCGCGGCCGCCGCGGCCGGGGGCGAGACCCGTGCCCAGCCCCGCCCCGGGGACGAGCAGGCCGGCCAGTATCGGATCGGGGCGCCCCGGCGGTTCGGGCGGCTCCTCCTCGGGGACCACCCCGTCGGTCAGGACCGCGATCAGCTGGCGCAGGCTGCGCACGCCGAGCACCGAGACGTCCGGCACGAGGGCGGCCTCGGCGGCGCACTGCTGCGGCACGACCACCTGCCGGTATCCGGCCTCCGCCGCGGCGAGGACCGCGGGCAGGATCCCGCGGACGGGACGCACCCGGCCGTCCAGTCCCAGCTCACCGATGAGGACGAGGTCGGCGATGGCGACCGGGTCGACCACCTCGGCGGCCCCGAGCACGGCCGCGGCGACGGCCAGGTCGAATCCGGCGCCGGACTTCGGCACGGAGGCGGGGCTGAGCCCGACCGTGAGCTTCTTCTGCGGCCAGGCCGCACCGGAGTTGACCACGGCCGCCCGCACCCGGTCCCGGCTCTCGACGAGGGTCTTGTCCGGCAGCCCCACCAGGGTGAAGGCCGCGACCCCGGGCTCCAGATCTGCCTGGACCTCGACCACCACCCCGTCGACGCCGATCAGGGCCACCGAGCAGGCTCGCGCGAAGCCCATCAGGCCACCCCCCTGACGTGTTCCACCAGGGGAGCGCCGCGCCGCGGCAGCAGGACTCCGACGAGGTCGATGCGCACGCCGCCCGGGGGCGGTCCGCCGTGGTCGGCGAGCCACCGCCCGGCGAGCCCCCGTAAGCGCTCGGCCTTGGCAGGCCGCACGGCGGCCATGGGATGCTCGAAGTCAGCCGCCCGGCGGGTCTTGACCTCGCACACGACGAGGGCGTCCCCGTCCCGCGCGACGATGTCGATCTCACCGCCGCGGCACCGCCAGTTCCGCGCGATCACGGTCATCCCGGCCTCGGTCAGCCGCCGCGCCGCGAGTTCCTCGCCGTACCGCCCCAATGCCTGCTGTGCCACGCCCTTCGCGTTCATCCGGCACCACCTCCGGCACCGACGGTCCCGCGTCCCCGCCCACCTTGTGGATCTTGGTGGACAAGCCGGCCGTTGTGGACAACCCCCTCACCCTCCCGGGTGAGGGAACTCAGCTGCCGGGCAGTTCGAGGTCGCTCTTGTTGAGCTCCTCGATGTTCACGTCCTTGAAGGTCAGCACCCGGACCTGCTTCACGAAGCGGGCCGGCCGGTACATGTCCCAGACCCACGCGTCGGCCATGGAGACCTCGAAGAAGACCTCGCCCTGGACCGAGTGCACCTGCATCTCGTAGTCGTTGGTGAGGTAGAAACGGCGTTCGGTCTCGATCACATACTTGAACAGCCCGACGACGTCGCGGTACTCCCGATAGAGCTTCAGCTCCATCTCGGTCTCGTACTTTTCGAGGTCCTCGGCACTCATGGCATGTTCCCCTTCAGCCGTGCGTCCCCCTATTGTGCGCCAGGCCCATGCGCCCCTAAACGATTTCCGGGGCCAGGACCACCGGCTCACCCGGAGGACCGTCGTCGAGCAGCGTACGGAGCAGCTCGGCGAGTCTGGTCGGGTACACCGTCTCATGGGCCGAGAGAAGTTCCTCGGAGGTCCACCACCTGGCTCCGGTGACGCTGCGCCGCTCCAGCTCGGTGAGCCCGCCCATCTCGGTCGCGGTCTGGCTGGTACGTGCAAGGAAGTACCACTCGTCCTGCTCCCAGCGGCGCCCGTCGAAGGGGAAGGAGCAGTAGCGGTGCCACAGCACCGGCCCCAGCTCCACCTCTGTGATCCCCGTCTCCTCCGCCAGCTCGCGCAGTGCGGCCTGCTCCCGGCTCTCGTTGCCCTCCAGCCCGCCGCCCGGGGTGAACCACCAGTCGTCCGAGGGGTCCGCCGGCTCGAAGCCGTGCAGCAGCAGGATCCGGTCCTCCGGGTCCAGCAGGATCACCCGCGACACCTTCCGGTGGCCCGTTCCGGCCTGGTCAGCGGACACCGGCCCGCTCCTGCCGCCGCCTGCGCCCCAGGACCCGCGCCAGGGGGCCGTACGCGGCCCCCAGCAGGACCAGGGCGGCGCCGGCGGCCACCGCCACCAGCTGGAGCCGCAGCGGCCCGGGCCGCGAGATGCCGCCGGGCAGGGCGGCGTACGTCGCCGGCCGCTCCAGCATCTTCGCGGAGGGCCAGGCCAGGGCGTCGACGCGGGCGCTGACGGCCGACCGGGGCACGGTCCCCTGCCCGGCCTCCTGCAGGTGGGCCCGGGAGTCCAGGGACGCGGCCCGCCGGTCGCCCAGCAGGAAGAGGTTCCCCTCGGGGACCGTCACCTCGAAGGGGGTCCCGGGCGGCGGGGCCTGCCCCGGCGGCGTGGCGAGACCCGTGTCCGGCCGGGTGGTGTCGGCGTACGGCTCGTCCAGCGGCGTGCCGTTCACGGTGAGTTCGCCGCCCGCGCCGCAGCACTTCACGGTGTCGCCGCCGATGCCGACGACCCGCTTGACCATGGGCGAATCGCTCCACAGGGAATCAGTGAAGATGACCACGTCCCCGCGGCGCACCTCCTCGCCGTCGATGCGCTGCGCGAGGACCCGGTCCCCGGGCCGCACGGTCGGCATCATCGAGTCGGTCGGCACCGTGTAGGGCTGGTAGAGGAACGCCCCCCACACGAAACCGCCGAGGAAGAGCGCAAAGCCGATGGCCACGGCCAGTCCCGACAGCACATTGCCGAGACCGCCGCGGCCATCCTTGCCACTGCGTATCGCTTGTGTTCCGCCCATTGCAGCGCCCCCACACTCCGGGATCGACGACCTGGGCGGCACCCTACCGGGCGGTACGACCGCCGGTCAGCTTCTGCCTGCGCCACATGACCAGCGGAACAGCCCCGACGAGGCCCAGCGCGGCCGGGCCGAGCCCGACCGGCGCCAGTCCGGAGGCCCCAAGACCCAGCGCGGTCGCGGCGGCCTGGTTGCCGATGCCCGGCTGGTCGAAGGTGGCCGGGACCGGCAGGGTCGACCAGCGGGTGAGCGGCCACGCGATCACAACGGCGCGCCCGACGACCTTGTCGACCGGAACGAAGCCCTGGGTGGAGTCCTGCATGTGGTAGCGGGAGTCCTGGGAGTTCTGCCGGTGGTCGCCCATCACCCAGATCTTGCCCTTGGGCACGGTGATCGGACCGAAGGGGGCGTCGTCACAAGGGGTGTTGCCGGGGAAGATGTACGGCTCGTCGAGCTCCTTGCCGTTGACGACGACCGGTCCCCCCTTCTTGCACTCGACCGTGTCACCGCCGATGGCGATGGTCCGCTTGATCAGGTCCTTCTCCTCGGCGGACGGCATGAGGCCGATCCAGCTGAGGGCCTTCTGCACGATGTTCGGCTCCGGCGTCGGCTCCCCCGAGAGCCAGTTCGCGGGGTCGTGGAAGACCACGACCTCACCGCGCTCCGGCTCGGAACCGAACCACGGGGTCAGCTTGTCCACCAGCACCCGGTCACCGCGCTGCAGCGTGTCCTGCATCGAGTCGGACGGGATCGAGAACGCCTGCACCAGGAAGGTCTTGATCAGCAGGGCCAGCAGCAGGGCGATGCCGATGAGGAGCGGAAGTTCCTTCCAGAACGAGCGGTGCGCGCGCGCCGCGGTACCGTCCTCATCGGCGTCGCGCTCGACTGCATCGTCCGGCCGCTCCTCGCCCTCGTCGCGTCCGGATCGTGCGCCTACCGCCACATCCCCCACATCCACTCCTCACTCGCGATCGCCGCCCGCGCCGAAACAGGCACGGGCCCTCCCCTCCCTTAACGAGCGGGAGTTCCCTAAGGCGCGGGAGACCGAAGACACACTATGCGAACGGCACGCCCCGACGGCGCTTACGCCGTCCGCGTCCTTCGCTCCGTGCCTGATCGGGCACCATGCGGAAGGTCGCGGGCTGTTCCAGTCGCTTCCAGTGCCCGAACGGCCAGGCGATCACCACGGCTTCGCCGACGACCCCCTTCTCGTCGATCGTTCCTTCGAAGGCCTCGTCGAGGTGGAAGCGCGAGTCCGCCGAATTCGCCCGGTGGTCGCCCATGACGAAGAGCCGGCCGGGCGGTACCTCGACCTCGAAAGTGATCTCCGAGGGGGCGTTGCCCGGGTTCACGTACGGCTCGTCGAGCGGGGAGCCGTTGACGGTGACCCGGCCCCGGCTGTCGCAGCACTGGACGGTGTCCCCGCCCACGCCGATGACGCGCTTGATGAGGTCCTGCTCGTCGGCCGAGGGCAGCAGACCGATGAAGGTCAGGGTCTGCTTGATCTGTTTGACGCCGACCGGATCCTGGGCGGGCCGGGCCGCCTCGCCCTTGAGCCAGCCGCCGGGGTCCTTGAACACGACGACGTCGCCGCGCTCGACCTTGGAGCCGAACCACGGGGTCAGCTTGTCGACGAGGACCCGGTCGCCGATCCGGATCGTCTGCTCCATCGAGCCCGAAGGGATGAAGAAGGCCTGCACCAGGAAGGTCTTGAGGAGCAGGGCTATGCACAGCGCCACCACGACCAGCAGCGGCAGCTCGCCCGCCCGGCGCGTGCGGCGGCGCCGGCGCACCTTGCGGGCCGTCCGGCGCCGTTCGGCCCGGCCGCCCTCCACCACCGGTACGGGTGTCGGTTCCGGCTCCGGTTCGGGCTCCCGCTCCCGGCCGCCGCGCGGCCGTCCCCGGTTACCCATGACCGCCGCCGACCGCGCCCCAGCGCGAAACCGGCCAGCCGATCCAGTCGGCCCGCCCGATCACCATGTCCACCGGCACCATCCCCCCGCCCGGTTCCCCGAGGTGGTCCCGTGAGTCCCGGGACTGGGACCGATGATCACCCATCACCCACAGGCTCCCCAGGGGTACGACGATCCGGAACGGCACCTTCGAGGGCACGTCACCGGGATACAGGTACGGCTCGTCCAGCGGCACGCCGTTGACCTCGACCCGCCCGGCGGCGTCGCAGCACACCACGTCGTCACCGCCGACGCCCACGACCCGCTTCACGAAGTCGGTGTCGGACGGCTCCGCGAGCCCGAGCGCCGAGGCCGCGCCGTGCAGCAGCACGCCGACCGGATTCCCCTCCGGGCGTTCCGGTACGAAGGAGCCCGTGCCGTCGAAGACCACCAGGTCCCCGCGGGCCGGCCGGTCGCCGGAACGGTACGCCAGCTTGTTGACCAGTACCCGGTCCCCGACCTGGAGGGTCGGCTCCATGGAGCGGCTCGGGATCAGGAAGGGCTGGACCACGAAGTTGCTGAAGAGCAGCAGGAAGACCGTGCAGATCACGCCGAGCACTCCGGCCCGCCGCCAGGTCAGCGGCCCCCGGGACGACGCCCGCCCGTTCGCGGGCGCCCCGGACGCGGGACCCCCGGACGCGGGTCCCCCGGAAGCCCGCTTTCGCGCGCCGGTCCTGCCTGGCGTGGAGAACGCAAAACGCGGCCGCTCCTCCCCCTCGCCGGGGGAAGAGTGGCCGCGCTGCGTGTGAGGTGCTTCGGTGTCCATCGGGGGCGAGCCTATCCGGCCGCCCCGGAACACCGGAGGCGACCTTACTTGTCGCGCTTCTCCTTGATCTTCGCGGCCTTGCCGCGGAGCTCACGGAGGTAGTACAGCTTCGCACGGCGAACGTCACCGCGGGTGATGAGCTCGATCTTCTCGAAGATCGGGGAGTGGACCGGGAAGGTACGCTCCACGCCGACGCTGAAGGAGACCTTGCGGACGGTGAAGGTCTCGGAGACCCCGGCGCCCTGGCGACGGATGACGACGCCCTTGAACTGCTGGATACGGGAGCGGTTGCCCTCGATCACGCGGACGTGCACGTTGATCGTGTCACCCGGGCGGAAGGCCGGGACGTCCGAGCGGAGCGTGGCGGCGTTGACGCCATCGAGCAGGTGAGACATGTTCTTCGTCTGCTTTCTTCGCACGACGCCACAGGCCGCCGGGCGGGTTTCCGTAGAGAATTCGGGAGCTGTCCCACCCTGCGGGCGACGGTCCCCCTGTGGCAGGGGCGCTCGCGGGCGTACAGCAGCCGCCTATTCTTCCACGGTCTGCGGCCTGCGCCAAAATCGGCCGTCCGGGGACGGCGTCCAGCCCAGGACGGAGAGGATCTCCCGGTCCTTCTTGTCGAAGGCGGAGGCCTCGCAGCGCTCGATCAGGTCGGGCCGGTTCCGCGCCGTGCGGCGGAAGGCCTCGTCCCGGCGCCAGCGGGCGATCTTCCCGTGGTGACCGCTGAGCAGCACCTCGGGGATGTCGCGGCCGCGCCACACCGGGGGCTTGGTGAAGACGGGCCC
The DNA here is from genome assembly GCF_000720115.1 of Streptomyces sp. NRRL F-2580. Lineage (GTDB taxonomy): Bacteria > Actinomycetota > Actinomycetes > Streptomycetales > Streptomycetaceae > Streptomyces. The sequence continues at coordinate 324,796 of NZ_JOIR01000005.1, read as the reverse complement.
CTCCAGCAGGTTGGCCATCTCGCCCGGCGCGAAGGAGTCGTCGCGGTGCGATTCGGCGTTGCCGAGGACCCCGGGCAGCAGCCGGGCCACGGCCTCGGTGACGACCAGGACGGCTGCCTCGCCGCCCGCCAGGACGTAGTCGCCGATGGAGACCTCGTACACCGGCATGCGCGTGGCGTACTCGTCCATGACCCGGCGGTCGATGCCCTCGTACCGGGCCGGCGTGAAGATCAGCCAGGGCCGCTCGGAGAGCTCGACGGCCAGTTCCTGGGTGAAGGGCCGGCCGCTGGGCGTGGGGACGACCATGACGGGCCCGTGCGCGCCCGCCTCGTAGCCGTCGGCCAGCGCCGCGTCCAGGGCCTCGCCCCAGGGCTCGGTCTTCATGACCATGCCGGGACCGCCGCCGTACGGGGTGTCGTCGACCGTGTTGTGCCGGTCGTACGTCCAGTCCCGCAGGTCGTGGACGTGCACGTCGAGCTGCCCGCGGGCACGGGCCTTGCCGACGAGGGAGACGTTCAGCGGCTCCAGGTACTCGGGGAAGATCGTGACGACGTCGAGTCGCATCAGGCGTTGTCCCCGGAGTCCGCGTCACGGGCCGGGTCCGCGTCAGGGGCAGCGTCCTCGTCAGGGGCAGCGTCCTCGTCGGGGGCCGCGTCCTCGTCACGGGACGAGGCGACGACGGCTTCGCGCTCGTCGATCAGCCCCGGTGGCGGGGTGATGACGCAGCGCTGCTCCTCCAGGTCGATCTCGGCGACGATCTCCTCAACGAAGGGGATCATCACCTCGGAGCCGTCCGGCCGCTCGACGATGAAGAGGTCCTGCGAGGGCAGGTGGGAGATCTCGGTGATCCGGCCGATCTCGGTGCCGTCCTCAAGTACCACGTCCAGGTCCATCAGCTGGTGGTCGTAGTACTCGTCCTCCTCCTCCGGCAGCTCCGCCGGGTCCACCTCGGCGATCAGCAGGATGTTGCGCAGCGCCTCGGCCCCGGTGCGGTCCTTGACGCCGGCGAAGCGGAGCAGCAGCCGGCCGCTGTGCACCCGGCCCGTCTCGATGGTCAGCGGTCCCGCGGTGACGGGCTCCGTCTTGAGCACCGCGCCGGGGCTGAGCCGCAGCTCCGGCTCGTCCGTGCGCACCTCGACGGTGACCTCACCCTTGATGCCGTGGGCGCGGCCGATCCGCGCGACTACCAGCTCCACTGTGGTCTCTCTCCTGTTCAGACGACGACGGGCCGGGGTGGGCACGAATGCCCTCCCCGGCCCGTGCCGGTGATTCAACTGCTCAGCGGACCTGGTCCACGTCGACGAGGTCGACGCGGATCCCACGGCCGCCGATGGCGCCCACGACGGTACGCAGAGCACGCGCGGTGCGGCCGTTGCGGCCGATCACCTTGCCGAGGTCGTCGGGGTGGACCCGGACCTCGAGCACCTGCCCGCGACGCAGGTCGCGCGAGGCGACCTGCACTTCGTCGGGGTTGTCCACAATGCCCTTTACGAGGTGCTCAAGAGCCTCCTCGAGCATGCTCAGGCCTCGGTCGACTCGGCGGCGGCCTCAGCCTCGTCCGCCTTCTTGTCGGCCTTCTTCGCCTTCTGCGTGATGGCCTCGCCCTTGCCCTCGCCGATGCCCTCGAGGGCCTTGGCGAACTCGTCGAAGGAGCGACGCTTGCTCTCCTTCGTCTCCGGCTGCAGGAGCGGCGCGGGGGCGGGGAGACCCTTGTGGGCCTGCCAGTCACCGGTCAGCTTCAGGATGGCGAGCACAGCCTCGGTGGGCTGGGCGCCGACGGACAGCCAGTACTGCGCACGCTCGGCGTTGACCTCGATGCGCGACGGGTTGTAGGTCGGGTGGTAGATACCGATCTCCTCGATCGCGCGACCATCCCGGCGGGTGCGGGCGTCGGCGACGACGATGCGGTAGTGCGGCTGGCGAATCTTGCCGAGGCGCTTGAGCTTGATCTTGACTGCCACTGGAGTGGTGTCTCCTGAACTTGACGTGGTTGGGCACATGAGATGCCACGTGGGGTTGCGGTACTCGGGTGCCCGATGGACGCGTCAGCCGGAGGAGAGAGGGGTCCTATGCGACTGTCGAGTACAGCTAGCCATTGTGCCATACGCCCGCGGCGCGCTCAGCCGGGCGGGGCGGCCCGGCTCCCGCGGGCGGCCCGCCGGTGGTGCGGCGGTGCGGGCTGCCCGCGTGCGCGCCGTAGGCGGTCGCCCCGGTGGGGGCGAGGGCCCGGCGGCCGGTTCGCCGTGGGGCGGTGGCCCCGTTGGCGGCGGTGACGGTGGTCAGGAGGCCGCCGCGATGGCGACTTCGGGGATGCGGAAGGGCTTCATGCACCCGCCGCACACGATCGGCGCCTGGGCCAGCACGGAGGGGACCACCCGCACGTTGCGCCCGCAGTCGCAGACCGCCTTGACGCGCACGCCGCCGCCGGAGGACCCGTGCCGGGCGGCCGGTCCGCGGAAGCTGCGCTTGGTGTCGGCGGCCGTGGCGGCGGTGTGCGCCTTGAGGGCGCGCTGCAGCCGTTCGATGGTGGGGCGGTAGCGCCGCTTCGCCTCCGGATTGAGCGTGACGAGCGAGAAGCCGCTGCTGGCGTGCGGTTCCTCGGAGTGGTCCAGCCCCAGCTCCTCGGCGATCGCGAGGAATCTGCGGTTGTGGTAGCGGCCGGCGCGCGAGGTGTCTCGGACTCCGCGGGCGGCGGCGATGCCGTGGACTGCCTCGTGCAGCAGTCGCTCGAAGGAGAGCTCGGCGCCGCAGGCGGACGAGGACTCTCCGATCAGGGACTCGGGCGCGGCAAGGTCAGGCAGCTCGGGGTGGTGCCGCTGAATATCGGCCCACGCCTGCGCCAGCTCTGCGGCGAGAACAGGTGGTGTCGTGCTCACGTCGTGACAACGAGCCGGGGTGCCCGGGTGTTCCGATTCCGGGCCATTCCAAATTTTTTGCACGTACCAGTCAGTTCAGTCTCATGCGTCCTGACGAGGACGGGTGCGCCGATCTCAGGAGGAGTCGGTACTTAACGAGGACCACCGACGAAGCCGCCCCGGCGCGCGGCACGAGCCGCACGCCGGGGCGCAGGAGCCTTCGGGGCGCGACTAGTACGAGCGCGCGACGATCGCGAGGGTACCGGGGGCGTCGTCCGCCTGGGGAACCGACCCGTCCTCGGCGATCAGGCAGCGCACGGAGACGGCCTGCTCGGCCAGCTTCGCCTCGCCCTCCGGACCGAGGTCCGCCCACGGGATCCGCGCCCAGCCGCCGGCGATGGCGGCCTCGGCGGCCTCCTCGATGGTCGCGACGTCGGAGGTGCGGGACTCGCGGCGCTCGCGGGACTCGCGCAGCAGCTGCGCCTGGTCCTCGTCGAGCACCTTGGGCAGCAGGTCGGCGAGGGCGTCGATCTGCACCGGGGTCTTCCCGCCCGGGATCCGGCGGGCCAGCATCGCGGTGCCGGCCTCCAGGTCGCGGGGGCCGATCTCGATGCGCACCGGTACGCCCTTGAGCTCCCAGTCCACGGCGCGACGGCCGAAGGGGGTGTCCACGCGGTCGTCGACCTGGACGCGGAGGCCGGCCGCCTTCAACTGTGCGCCGAGCTCGCGGACCTTGGCGACGGCCTCGTCGCCCTTGATCGCCATGACGACGACCTGGACGTGCGCGAGGCGCGGCGGCACCCGCAGGCCGTTGTCGTCGCCGTGGGACATGATCAGGCCGCCGACCATGCGGGTCGAGACGCCCCACGAGGTCTGCCAGACGAGCTCCTGCTTGCCTTCCTTCGACAGGTACTGGGTGTTGAAGGCCTTGGCGAAGTTGGTGCCGAGCTCGTGGCTCGTGCCCAGCTGCAGGGCCTTGCCGTCGCCCATCATGCCCTCGAGGGTGAGGGTGTTGATGGCGCCGGCGAAGCGCTCCTTGGCCGTCTTGCGGCCGAGCACGACGTCGATGCCGAGCACGTTCGTCATGAAGTCGCCGTAGACGTCCGTGTGGATGCGGGCGGCGTAGTCGCGGGCCTCCTCGTAGGTGGCGTGGGCGGTGTGGCCCTCCTGCCAGAGGAACTCGCTCGTACGGAGGAACACGCGCGGGCGCATCTCCCAGCGGACCACGTTGGCCCACTGGTTGATCAGCAGGGGCAGGTCGCGGTAGCTCTGGACCCACTTGGAGAAGTAGTCGTTGATGATCGTCTCGGACGTGGGCCGGACGACGACAGGCTCTTCGAGCTCCTTGCCGCCGCCGTGCGTGACGACCGCGAGCTCGGGGGCGAAGCCCTCGACGTGCTCGGCTTCCCTCGTCAGGTAAGACTGCGGGATGAAGAGCGGGAAGTACGCGTTCTGGGCGCCCGCGTCCTTGATGCGCGCGTCCATCTCCTGCTGCATCCGCTCCCACAGGCCGTAGCCGTACGGTCGGATGACCATGGTGCCGCGGACCGGACCGTTGTCGGCCAGCTCGGCCTTGTTGATCAGATCCTGGTACCAGCGGGGGAAATCCTCCGCCTGCGGGGTGAGAACGGGTGCCTTTGCCATGCCGCGAATCGTACGGCGCCGGGCACGCGATGCGTGAATCGGGTGGCGCGCTCCTCTGGACGCGGGGGCGAATGGGGAGTTCTCTGGCAACGGGGGCAAGGGGGCGACACGGAATCAGGAGCGCTCTTTCGATGACACCGACGCCGACGGCGACGCTCGTCGCCCGGGACTGGGCGGAGATCCAGGAACGGATGCTGGTACCGCTGTACGAAGCGGTCTACGACCGACTGGAGGTAGGGCCGGGTGACCGGCTGCTGGGCCTCGACTGCGGGGCCGGCCTGCCCCTGCTGCTCGCGGCCGGGCGGGGAGCCGTGGCCACGGGCGTGGAGGCGGATCCGGCCCGGCGGGCCCTGGCCCGTGAGCGGCTGCTGGAGGTACTGGCGGCCCCGCCGTCGGCGCCGCGCCCGTACGACGCCCTGCTGGCCTTCTCGCCGTCCCCGGCGGAGCTGGCCGCGGCCCTGCCCGCCGTGCGCCGCGGCGGGGCGGTGGTGCTGGCCGACTGGGGCCCGGCGGAGCGCTGCACGGTGCCCGCGGTCCTGGGTGGCGGGCCCTCGCCCCGCGACCTGGACGCACTGGTGGAGCGGGCCGGACTCACACCGGACGGATCGGGGCGGGTGTTCTGCCCCTTCGGGTACGCGGACGTGGACAGCGCGGTGCGCGGGCTGCTGTCGACCGGGCTCTACGACGGCGCGGCCGACCCCGCGCTGGCGGAGAAGGAGCTGGCCGAGGCGCTTCACCCGTTCGAGCGGTCCGACGGCGCCGTGTGGCTGCCGAACATCTTCCGGTATGTGATCGCCCGGATGGGCTGATCTCCGCGGCGCGGCCGAGATCGCCCGGATGGGCTGATCTCCGCGGCGCGGCCGGCCCTCCGTCAGTCAGTCGGCGTCGTGGGCCTTCGTCAGGCGGGTGATCCCGGCGGCGGCGTAAGCGGCCGCCTCGTCCAGGGTCTCGTTGGCGAGCAGCGCCTCGGCCAGGGCGTCGAGCTGCGGCCGGTGTTCGCGCAGCAGGCGGCAGGCGTCCATGTAGCACTCGTCGACGATCCGCCGCATCTCGTGGTCGACCGCGTCGAGGGTGGCGGGGGCGGCGGACAGGCCGTACGGGCCGCCTCCGTCGGAGGGGATGGCGGTGAGCTTGCCGACGCGGTCGCTCATGCCCCAGCGGCCGACCATGCCTCGGACGATGTTGGTGACCTGTTCGAGGTCGTTCTCGGCGCCGGTGGTGATGACGTCGTAGACGACGTGTTCGGCGGCCATGCCGCCGAGCGCCCCGATGATGCGGCCGCGCAGGTACTCCTCGGTGTACGCGTACCGGTCGGCGTCCGGGGTGGAGAGGGTGACACCGAGGGCGCGGCCGCGGGGCACGATCGTGATCTTGCGGACCGGGTCGGCGCCCGGCTGGAGCATGCCCAGGAGGGCGTGGCCGCTCTCGTGGTACGCGGTGCGGCGGCGCTCCTCCAAGGGCATCACCAGGGACCGCTCCGCGCCGAGCTGGACCTTTTCCAGGGCGTCGGAGAGGTCGGACTGGGTGACCTGGTCCTGCCGGCGCTTCACGGCGAGCAGCGCGGCCTCGTTGGCGAGGTTGGCCAGTTCGGCGCCGGTCATTCCGGGGGTGGTACGGGCGACCTGCGCGAGGTCGACGCCCGGGGCGAGCGGGATGTCCCGGGTGTGGATGCGCAGGATGGCCTCGCGGCCGCCCCGGTCGGGCGGGGAGACGGTCACCGTGCGGTCGAAGCGGCCGGGCCGGGTCAGGGCGGGGTCGAGGACGTCGGCCCGGTTGGTGGCGGCTAGGACGACGACCCCCTCCGAGCCGGAGAAGCCGTCCATCTCGGTGAGGATCTGGTTCAGGGTCTGTTCGCGTTCGTCGTGGCCGCCCAGGGCCGCGCCGCCGCCGCGCACCCGGCCGATGGTGTCGATCTCGTCGATGAAGATGATCGCGGGGGCCACCTTGCGCGCCTCGGTGAAGAGCTCGCGGACGCGGGAGGCGCCGACGCCGACGATCATCTCGATGAACTCGGAGGCGGAGGCGGAGAAGAACGGCACCCCGGCCTCGCCCGCGACCGCGCGCGCCAGCAGGGTCTTGCCGGTGCCGGGCGGGCCGGACAGGAGGACGCCGCCGGGCATCCGGGCGCCCAGCTTCCGGTAGGCCTGCGGGTTCTTGAGGAAGTCGACGACGTCGTTGAGCTCGCCCTCGACCTCGTCGATGCCGGCGACGTCCTCGAAGGTGGTGCGCTTGTCGCCCGTCTCCAGCTCCACGGGTTTGGGCGGGGCCTTGCGCCCGAGGGCGCCCATGCCGCCCATCCCCGAGCCCATCCGGCGGGCGATGACCACCCACAGCAGGACCAGCAGGAGCATAGGGGCGAGGGAGAGCAGCAGGTTGGCGAGGAAGCTGCGCTGCACGACGACCGGGGAGGCCGTCACGGTCACGTTCTGCTTGGTGAGGTTGGCCCACAGGTCGTCGTCGGCGAAGGCCGGGCGCTGGGTGACGAATTTGGTGTAGTCGCCCTTGTCCCCCTCGGGCAGCGGCTGCTCGGCCTTCAGCTCGCCCTGGATCGCGTCGCCCTTGGAGTAGATCTTCGAGACGTTGCCGTTGGCCACCTGCTTGCTGAACTCGGTGTACGAGATCGTCGGCTCGTCCCCCTCGTTGAAGAAGGACAGCACCAGGTTGGTCACCAGGTAGACGATCAGGGCGGCGAGGATCAGTCCCCTCCAGCCGCCCGGCATCCTCTTCTTCGGCGGAGGCGTGGGCGGGGCGCCTTCCGAGCGCCAGGGCGTGTCGGCCCGGTCGCGCGGAGGTACGGGGGTGGGGCTGGGCACGGGGCGCCTCCTTCTGCCATCCTCCCGGCCGACGATAAGCGACAAATCGACCCGTTGCCCCGCAGAGGACAGAGGGCCCCGGCCGTGGGATCACGACCGGGGCCCTCCGCTGCCCGCCTGCGCGGGTACTACTTCATGAACTTCTTGAACTCGTCCGGAAGGTCGAAGTCCTGGCCCGGCTGGCCGCCGTCGGCGGGAAGGCCGAAGGGGCTGCCGCCGGCCGCGGGCTCGATCGCCTGCGGGCCCTGCTCACGGCGGGCCGCTGCCGCGGCCTCCTCTTCCTTGCGCTTCATCGGGTTGCCGCTCTTGCGCTTGCCCTTGGCCTGCTTGACCTGCTTCTTCTGCCGGCCGGGGCCGCCGCCCATCCCGGGGATGCCGGGCATGCCCGGCATGCCGCCGCCCTGGGCCATGCGGGACATCATCTTGCGGGCGTCGAAGAACCGCTCGACGAGCGACTTGACGGCGCTGACCTCGGTGCCGGAACCCTTGGCGATACGGGCGCGGCGCGAGCCGTTGATGATCGTCGGGTCCTGGCGCTCGGCCGGGGTCATCGACTTGATGATCGCGGCGGTGCGGTCCACGTCGCGCTCGTCGATGTTGTTGATCTGGTCCTTGATCTGACCCATGCCGGGCAGCATGCCGAGCAGCTTCGAGATGGAGCCCATCTTGCGGACCTGCTCCATCTGGGCCAGGAAGTCGTCGAGCGTGAACTCCTTGGGACCCTTGGCGAGCTTGGCCGCCATCTTCTCGGCCTCGGCCTGCGAGAAGGTCTTCTCGGCCTGCTCGATGAGGGTGAGCATGTCACCCATGTCGAGGATCCGGCCCGCCATGCGGTCCGGGTGGAAGGCGTCGAACTCGTCGAGCTTCTCACCGTTCGAGGCGAACATGATCTGCTTGCCGGTGACGTGCGCGATGGAGAGCGCGGCACCACCGCGGGCGTCGCCGTCGAGCTTCGAGAGCACGACGCCGTCGAAGCCGACGCCGTCGCGGAAGGCCTCGGCGGTGTTGACCGCGTCCTGACCGATCATGGCGTCGACGACGAACAGGATCTCGTCGGGGCTGACGGCGTCGCGGATGTCTGCGGCCTGCTGCATCAGCTCCTGGTCGATGCCGAGGCGGCCGGCGGTGTCGACGATGACGATGTCGTGCTGCTTGGTCCGCGCGTACTCGACGGAGTCCTTGGCGACCTGGACCGGGTCACCGACGCCGTTGCCCGGCTGGGGGCCGTAGAAGGCCACGCCGGCGCGGTCGGCGACGACGGAGAGCTGGTTGACGGCGTTGGGGCGCTGGAGGTCGCAGGCGACGAGGAGCGGGGTGTGGCCCTGCCCCTTGAGCCAGAGGCCGAGCTTTCCGGCGAGGGTGGTCTTACCGGCACCCTGGAGACCGGCCAGCATGATCACGGTGGGCGCGGTCTTGGCGAAGCGCAGCCGCCGGGTCTCGCCGCCGAGGATCGTGACGAGCTCGTCGTTGACGATCTTCAGGACCTGCTGGCCGGGGTTCAGCGCCTTGCTGACCTCCTCGCCGCGGGCCCTTTCCTTGACGTTCGCGATGAAGGAGCGGACGACCGGGAGGGCGACGTCGGCCTCGAGGAGGGCGATACGGATTTCCCGGGCCGCGGAGTCGATGTCAGCCTCGGACAGCCGGCCTTTGCCGCGCAGGCCCTTGAAGGTATTCGCCAAGCGGTCGGAGAGCGTATCGAACACGGTGGTCGCGATTCCTCGGGTCGGGGGCGTTGTGGTCGTCCCCCAGGGTATCGGGCCGCGCCACCTGCATGGCCCTGCGGGCGGCATTCCTTCCCCGCCCCTTCCCGGAACCGGGCTCGTCCGGACCCGCGCCTCAATCGCCGACGGGCTGAAAGAGCCGGCCCTTCCGGCGTTTGAGGAGCGGAGGTGTGGGGGCGGAGCCCCCGGCAGCGGCGCCGCAGGGCTACGCCAGGGCGGCCTGCACCGACCCGGCCAGGGCGGCGGCCTCCGCCGGGTCCAGGGGCTTGCCGTCGGAGTTGGTGACGTACAGCGTGTCCACCGCGTTCGCGCCCAGCGTGGAGACGTGCGCGCTGCGGACCCGGACGCCCCGGGACTCCAGCACCCGCCCGATCCGGTGCAGCAGGCCCACCGCGTCGGGAGCCCGCACCTCCAGGACCGTGGCCAGCGAGGAGACCTCCGGGACGACCGTGACCCGGGGCGGCGGCGGGACGACCCCGCGCCGGCGCGGGTACGCCGCCTCGCGGTCCGCCAGCTTCGCCGGGACGTCCAGCGAGCCGTCCAGGGCCCGGACGAGGTCGCTGCGCAGCCGCGCGGCCTCGGGCAGCGCGCCGTACTCCGCCGCCACCCGCCACCGCAGCACCAGGACCTCGCCCAGCCGGTCCGGGAGCTCCATGGAGCGCAGGTCCGCCGCCCGTACGGTGAGCCGGTGCAGGGCCAGCACCCCGGCGACCGCCGGGAGGACCCCCGGCTGGTCGGGTACGGCCACGACCAGTTCCCCGCCGACCGCGTCCTCCTCCTGCCGGACGTGGAGCGCGAGCACCGGCTCCCGGGTGCGCAGGGCCTCGACCGCCAGGCGTTCCTGTTCCGTGGTCGGGATCTCCGCCTCCCGCACCGCCGGGGCCGTGCCGCGCAGCACGGCGGCGACCCGCGCGACCAGGTCCGCCACCAGCGAGCCCCGCCATGCGTTCCACGCCGCGGGTCCGGTGGCCAGGGCGTCCGCCTCCGTCAGGGCGTGCAGTATCTCCAGCGTGCCCACCGACCCGACGGCCTCGGCGACCGAGCGGACGGTGGCCGGGTCGTCCAGGTCGCGCCGGGTCGCGGTGTCGATCAGCAGCAGGTGGTGCCGTACGAGCGCCCCCAGCACGGCGGCGTCCTGCGCGTCGAAGCCCACGCGGGCGGCGACGTCGCGGGCGATCGTCTCGCCGGCCACCGAGTGGTCGCCCGGCCAGCCCTTGCCGATGTCGTGCAGGAGGGCCGCCATCAGCAGCAGGTCGGGGCGGCCGACCCGGCGGGTGAGGGCCGAGGCCCGCACCGCCGTCTCGATGAGGTGGCGGTCCACCGTCCAGGTGTGGACGGGGTTGCGCTGCGGGCGGCACCGCACCCGCTCCCAGTCGGGGAGCAGCCGCGTGATCAGGCCTTCCGCCTCCAGCGCCTCCCACACGGCGACCGTGGGCTCCCCCGCGCCGAGCAGGGTCACCAGCTGTTCCCGCGCCTCGGCCGGCCAGGGCACCGGGAGCGGTTTGGCCTGCGCCGCGAGCCTGCGTACGGCATGCAGCGATACGGGAAGTCCCGCCTGCGCGGCGGCCGCGGCGAACCGCAGGGGCAGGACGGGATCGCGGTCGGGACGCGCCGCCAGGGCAAGGACGGCCTCCCCGTCGGACTCCACCACGCCCTCGGCCAGCGGTGCCCGCGCGGCCGCCGCGGCGGCCCGGGCGCCCAGCAGCCCGCGCAGCCGGGGCCGGGCGGCGCGGGCCCGCAGCACCCGCCCGACCTCCCGCCAGGTCACGTCACCGGCGTACGCGACGATCCGCGCGGCCTCGTACACCTCGCGGAGCAGCGCGTCCGCGTCGAGCAGCCCGAGCTGCGCCGCGACCTGGTCCTGTTCCTGGAGCGAGAGCCGGTCGGTGGCCCGGCCGGTCACCAGATGGAGGGCGTCCCGCGCGTCGAGGAGCCGCCGCCGGGCCTCGGCGAGGCCGTCGCGCGGGGCGTCGGCCAGCCAGGAGGCCGCGACGGCCCGCAGCGCGGTGACGTCGCGGAGCCCGCCGCGGGCCTCCTTGAGGTCGGGTTCGAGCAGGAAGCGGAGCTCTCCGGCGCGCTCGGCCCGCTCACGGCACAGGGCGTGCAGTTGCGGGAGGCGTTTGGCGGCCTGGTTGCGCCAGTCGGCCAGGACGGAGGTCCGCAGTCCGGCGAGGAGTCCGGCGTCGCCGGCGACGGTCCGGGCGTCGAGCAGGCCGAGCTGGACCTTGAGGTCCTCGGCGGCGGTCTTGCGGGCCTCGCCGGGGGTCCGTACCGAGTGGTCGAGGGCGAGCCCGAGGTCCCACACCGGGTACCAGAGGCGGTCGGCGAGCGCGCTCAGCGCCCGCGGTTCCGCCTTGCCGTCGTGCAGCAGCACCAGGTCGAGGTCGCTGCGCGGGGAGAGTTCGGCCCGCCCGTAGCCGCCGACGGCGACCAGGGTGGCACCGCGGACGCCGGTCTCCCGTACTGCGGTCGTGAACAGGGCGTTCAGCCAGTCGTCGGTCAGCCCGGCCAGGGCGGAACGCCGCGAAGGCCCGGACCGCGACTCCTCCTGGAGGAGTCGCAGCCGGGCCGCGGCGTATCCGCCGGGTCCCGAGTCGGCCGTGTTGTCCGTGGTCTCTTCGACGCTCGTCACCCGGGAGCTCCCGTCACCTAGAGCGCGTCAGCGCCGCGCTCGCCGGTGCGGACCCGTACGACGGAGTCCACGGGGACGCTCCACACCTTGCCGTCACCGATCTTGCCGGTCGCCGCCGCGCTCACGATGACGCGGATCAGTTCCTCGGCGTCGGAGTCGTCGACCAGCACCTCGATGCGGATCTTGGGGACGAGGTCCACCTGGTACTCGGCACCGCGGTAGACCTCGGTGTGACCGCGCTGACGGCCGTAGCCGCTGGCCTCGGTGACCGTGAGGCCCTGCACTCCGAAGGTCTGGAGGGCTTCCTTGATCTCGTCCAGCTTGTGCGGCTTGACGATCGCGGTGATCAGCTTCATGCGTCAACCTTCTTGCTCGCGGCGGAGGGGGTGGGTGCGGCGGTGCTGCGCGAGGCCGCGCCGCCACCGGCTCCGCTGAAGTCGTAGGCGGTCTCGGCGTGCTCGGCCTGGTCGATGCCGGCGACCTCGACGTCCTCGCTGACCCGCATCCCGATCGTCTTGTCGAGGAGGAAGGCGAGCAGCGCGGACGCCACCAGAGAGTAGGCGAGGACGGAGAAGACCCCGATGGCCTGCTTGCCGAGCTGTTCGAGGCCGCCGCCGTAGAAGAGGCCGGCCACGTCGGACTGGACCCCGCCGGTGGCGAAGAGGCCGACGAGGAGGGAGCCGACGACACCGCCGACGAGGTGGACGCCGACCACGTCGAGGGAGTCGTCGTAGCCGAACCTGTACTTGAGGCCGACCGCCATGGCGCAGAGCACACCGGCGATGACGCCGACCGCGATGGCCCCGAGCGGGCTGACCGCACCGCCGGCGGGGGTGATGGCGACGAGGCCGGCGACCGCGCCGGAGGCGGCGCCGAGGGTGGTGAAGGAGCCGTGGCGCAGCTTCTCGTAGCCGAGCCAAGCCAGCATGGCGGCGGCGGTGGCGACCTGGGTGTTCACGAACATGACCGCGCCGACGCCGTCGTCGTTGCCGAGCCAGGAGCCCGCGTTGAAGCCGAACCAGCCGAACCAGAGCAGACCGGCGCCGAGCATCACGAGGGGCAGGCTGTGCGGGCGCATCGGGTCCTTCTTGAAGCCGACGCGCTTGCCGATGACCAGGATCACGCCGAGGGCGGCGGCGCCGGCGTTGATGTGGACGGCCGTGCCGCCCGCGAAGTCGATGACGCCGAGCTCGAAGAGCCAGCCGCCCGCGCCCCAGACCCAGTGGGCGACGGGGAAGTAGACGACGGTGACCCACAGGACGGTGAACAGGGCCCAGGCGCTGAACTTCACGCGGTCGGCGAGGGCGCCGCTGATCAGGGCCGGGGTGATGACGGCGAACATCAGCTGGAAGACGGCGAAGACGTAGACCGGGATGGTGTAGCCGTCCCACAGCTCGGTGATCCCGATGCCGCTGAGGCCCACGTAGTCGGAGTTCCAGCCGATGAGGGAGCCGGAGTCGGTGCCGAAGGCGAGGCTGAAGCCGTAGAGCACCCAGAGGATCGTGACGATCCCCAGGCTGATGAAGCTCATCATCAGCATGTTGAGGCTGCTCTTGACGCGGACCATGCCTCCGTAGAAGAAGGCGAGTCCCGGGGTCATCAGCATGACCAGGGCGGAGCAGATGAGCATGAACCCGGTGTTCGCGGCAGACAGCGTCGGGGCGTCTGCCGCGAGGGTCGTGATGGCTGATGCCATCGGCGTCTCCTCGTCGTCGGTACGTTCGCGTGCGGGCGATCGTGAAAACCTGAGCGGCGGCATTGGGAACTGGCCGGTTATTGGCCATGAGATTCGCGCAGGCCGGTTTCCGGCGGCGCCGCTGGGTGTTTCGCGCCGATGACGAAGAGGTCGGGCGTGTTACGCGTCCATGAACTGTGCGGGTGGTGCGACCGGCCGCGGCGGTGACCCGGACGTCCTGGCTGGGGGAGCCTGATCGGGCTTCACGGGGTGACTGCCGCGGCCGGGGCCTGAGGGGCGGCCGCCGGGGCCGTCAGACGGCCTCCGCGGCTTCGGGGAGCCGGGAGGCGAGGTGGTCGGTGAGCCGGACCACCTCGGCTACGTCGCCGTACTCACGGGCGGCGCTGTCGACGGTCTTGCGCAGGCGCGTGTTCACCCGTTCGGACCGCACCTTTCCCGCCACGTCGAGGGCCCTGTCGACGAGGGCCGCGGCCTGCTCCGGCTCGCGCTGGAGCAGGTGGACGGTGGCCATGCCGATGAGGTTGAGGGCGTACGAGCGCTGGTGCTCCTCGTCCTTCTCGAAGAGCTCGACGGCCCGCTCCATGACGGGCTCCGCGAGGGAGGCGTACATGGGGCTGCGCCCGGCCACGTAGGCCAGGTCCCGGTACGAGTGGGAGTTCTCGCCGTTCAGCTCGGCCTCGGAGAAGAAGCGGATCCAGTCGGGCTCGGGCTCGCCGCCGAAGGCGACGTCGGAGAAGGTGTCCTCGGCCATCCGCACGGCCCGCTTGCAGCGGCTGGGCTGGCCCATGTTGGCGTACGCGCGGGCCTCCATCGCATACAGCATGGCCTGGGTGCGCGGGCCGGCGCAGTCGCGGCTGCCGTACTGCGCGAGGTGGACGAGTTCGAGGGCGTCCTCGGGACGGCCCAGGTGGATCATCTGGCGGCTCATGCCGGAGAGGATGTACGAGCCGAGCGGCTTGTCGCCGGCCTCCTTCGCGGCGTGCAGGGCGAGGACGAAGTACTTCTGCGCGGTGGGGTGCAGGCCGATGTCGTAGCTCATCCAGCCCGCCAGTTCGGCCAGCTCGGCGGCGACCTTGAAGAGCCGCTTCATGACCGGGGCGGGGTGGCTCTCCTGGAGCAGGTCGGTGACCTCGTGGAGCTGGCCGACGACGGCCTTGCGGCGCAGCCCGCCCCCGCACTGGGCGTCCCACTGGCGGAACATGACGGTGGTGGCGTCGAGGAGGTCGAGTTCCGGTTCGGAGAGCCGGGGCGGGCGGTGGCCGCCGAGGGCCCCCGTCGGCCCCGCCGTGCGCGGTCCCGGGTCGGCGGCCGGGACCGGTACGAGCCAGCGCTGCATGGGCTCGATGAGGGCGGGGCCGGCGGAGAGGGCGAGCGAGGTCCCGAGGAAGCCGCGGCGGGCCAGCATCAGGTCGCTGCGGGAGAACTCGCCGAGCAGCTCGACGGTCTGCGGGCCGGCCCAGGGCAGGTCGACCCCGGAGACGGAGGGGGTCTGGTGGGCGGTGCGCAGGCCGAGCTGCTCGATGGCGACGACGGAGCCGAAGCGCTCGGAGAACAGCTCGGACAGGATGCGCGGAACGGGCTCGCGGGGCTGTTCGCCGTCCAGCCAGCGGCGCACCCGGGAGGTGTCCGTGCTGATGTGGTGGGCGCCCATCTGACGGGCCCGGCGGTTGACCTGCCGGGCGAGTTCGCCCTTGGACCAGCCGCTGCGGACGAACCACGAGGTCAGCTGTTCGTTGCGCGCAGCAGCGTCCTCGATCGTTCCGCTTGCGCCGTTGCCGCTCACTGGAACGCCCCCATCCGCTCACCCTCTTCCACACGAAACCCTGGCCGGGGCGCAGGGCGCCGCCACGGACCTTCACAGGTCCTTCACGCATTGCCTCCGGCATACCCACGAACGGGCCTGCTTTTGGGGTTCGTGTACCGAAAGTAATCCTACGATCACCCCTCCGGCGAGGTCGATTCCCGAAACGCCACCATTCGCCACCCCTTCGAATGAACTCGCCACCGGCCAGGCGCGATTCACTTGACAGCGAGGTGAGACGGCTCGGTTGGACTGGAGTGCGCGAGGGGCGCGCGCGGCGAGGAGTGCGCCGGGCAGCCCTGGAGGGCACCCCGTGGCGGACGGCGGTCCGCGGGTTCCGCCGATGTCGTCACCACCGGCGTCGTAACCACCGGCGCGTCCGACCCGTTGGAGGGGGCATGGGCATGGGCTTCACGATCGGCGGCAGCCGCGGCACCAGGGAGTTCCGTTCCGGCACCCGGCGCCGGGGCCGGACCTCGGAGTGCACGGCGGTGGCGGAGTACACCGGGCTGTGGGGCTGGGACGTGGTCCCCGGCGCCCGCGCCGCGGCGCCCGCCCGCGACTGTTCCTGCGGGGACGCGGAGTGCGTCTCCCCCGGGGCGCATCCGCTCCCCTTCGCACCCACGGTCAAGGCCGGGGCCACCCTGGACGAGGTCACCGAGGCCTGGGCCGCCTGTCCGGGCGCCGCGGTACTGCTCCCCGTGGGCCGCGCCTTCGACGTCATCGAGGTCTGCGAGGAGGCCGGGCGGCGGGCGCTGGTGCGGCTGGAGCGGATGGGGCTGCCGCTCGGCCCGGTGATCGTGACCGCGGACGGCCGGGCGCAGTTCTTCGTGGCCCCGGGCGCGGCGGACGAGCTGCCCCAGCTGCTGTACCGGATGGGCTGGGACGACGCCGACCTCGACCTGCGGGCCCTCGGCCGCGGGGCCTACGTGACCGCCCCGCCCTCGGACCGGGCCGGGCTCGGCCAGGTCGGCTGGCTGCGGCCGCCCGCGCTGGACCGCGCCGGGGGCCCGCCGCAGGCCCGGCTGCTGCTGGGCACCCTCGCCTACATCTGCCACCGCTCGCGCCGGTAGCCACGTCCACGCCCACGCCCCGCACGCAGCCCCGCACGCAACGGTGCCCCCGCGTTCCTGTCGGAACCCGGGGGCACCCGTGGTGCGTGGAGACCGCGCTCAGTCGCCGATGAGGGCGTCGACGAACGCCTCCGGCTCGAAGGGGGCCAGGTCGTCCGGGCCCTCGCCGAGTCCGACGAGTTTGACCGGGACGCCCAGTTCGCGCTGGACGGCGACGACGATGCCGCCCTTGGCCGTGCCGTCGAGCTTGGTCAGCACGATGCCGGTGATGTCCACGACCTCGGCGAAGACGCGGGCCTGGGTCAGGCCGTTCTGCCCGGTGGTGGCGTCGAGGACCAGCAGGATCTCGTCCAGCGGGCCGTGCTTCTCGACGACGCGCTTGACCTTGCCGAGCTCGTCCATGAGGCCGGTTTTCGTGTGCAGGCGGCCGGCGGTGTCGATGAGCACCACGTCGGCGCCCTCGGCGATGCCCTCCTTGACCGCGTCGTAGGCGATCGAGGCCGGGTCGCCGCCCTCGGGGCCGCGGACGGTACGGGCGCCCACGCGGTCGCCCCAGGTCTGCAGCTGGTCGGCGGCGGCGGCGCGGAAGGTGTCGGCCGCGCCGAGCACCACGCTGCGGCCGTCGGCGACGAGCACCCGGGCGAGCTTGCCGGTGGTGGTGGTCTTGCC
Source organism: Streptomyces sp. NRRL F-2580 (assembly GCF_000720115.1). Taxonomy (GTDB): domain Bacteria; phylum Actinomycetota; class Actinomycetes; order Streptomycetales; family Streptomycetaceae; genus Streptomyces. The sequence goes on along the minus strand of NZ_JOIR01000005.1, from coordinate 307,892 downwards.
GGTGCCGTTGACGCCGACGACCATGATCACGCCGGGCGTGTCCTCGCCGCTCTCCGTCTTCACGACGCGGTCGAAGTCGGTGCCGACCAGGGTCAGCAGCTCCTCCTTGAGCAGGGCGCGCAGGTCCGCCGGAGTGCGGGTGCCGAGCACCTTGACCCGCTCGCGGAGCCGGTCGACGAGCTCCTGGGTGGGCACGACGCCGACGTCGGCGACGAGGAGGGTCTCCTCGATCTCCTCCCAGGTGTCCTCGTCGAGGTGCTCCCGCGAGAGCAGCGTGAGCAGCCCCTTGCCGAGGGAGTTCTGCGACCGGGCGAGGCGGGCGCGCAGCCGGACCAGGCGGCCGGCGGTGGGCTCGGGCACCTCGATCGCGGGCGCGGCCGGGGCCTCGGGCCCGGCGGCCGGGGCCTCGACCGGGGCCTCGACTTCCGCCTGCGGGAGCCCGACCTCCTCGATCGTGCGGCGCGGCTCTTCCGCCGTCTCTACGGCGTCCTCCCCCACCTGCGGTTCGGCAGGCGGGGCAGTGATGGTCGGCGAGCTGGGCGGTGCCGGGGGCAGCTGCTTCTTCTTGCGGCTGCTGACCACGAGCCCGCTGATCGCGCCGACCGCGACCAGGGCGATGACTACAGCAAGGATGAGGATGTCCATAACCTCACCAGTATCGGCCACGGGCGGCCCGGAGCTCGGACCCCGGGCGTCACACCCGGACGTAAGCCTCCGTTTGTGCTCTTAGCGGCACATCTACGATGATGGGCGACTTCCCCCTCGTCCCTCCCCCCACGGAGCAGCCGCATGCCTGCCGAGCCCGCCGACGGCGCAACCGAAACCGCGATGGAGACCCGCGGGCTTGAGCCCGTCCCGGACGGTGAGCGCGGCGGCCGGGTCCGCGACCTCGTCCCCACCTGGGTCGCCGCCAACATCAGCGTGCTGCTGCTGACCATGGGCGCGGGTCTGGTGATCTTCAACAAGCTCAACATCTGGCAGGTGCTCGTCGTCGCGGTCGCCGCGCCGGTCGTCTCGTACGGGCTCGTCGGCCTGATATCGATCGCCGGCAAGCGCGGCGGCGCTCCCGGCATGGCCCTCTCGCGGGCCGTGTTCGGGCAGCGTGGCAACCTCTTCCCCGGCTCCCTGATCTGGGTGGCCCGGTGGGGCTGGGAGACCATCAACGCGGTGAGCGGCGCCTACGCCGTGCTGACCGTGCTCGACCTGCTCTTCGGGATCAAGAGCGACACCCCGCTCGTCGTCGTCACCCTGCTGTTCTTCGTGGGCTGCACCTTCGTGGTCTCGGGCCTCGGCATCAAGGCGCTGCGCGTGTGCTCCACGTGGTCGACGTACCTCTTCGGCGCCTTCAGCGTGCTCGTCCTCGGGTACCTGCTCTTCACGACCGACTGGTCCGCCGTCCTCGGCAAGCCGGCCGGCTCCACCGCGATGATGATCGCGGGCATCGGCACCATCGCGGCCGGCGGCATCAGCTGGGTGCCCTCGGGCCCCGACTTCACCCGCTACCTGCCGCGCACCGCCTCCTCCAAGGGGCTGGTGGGCGCGACGATCGGCGGCGCCGGCGTCGTCGTCCTGCCGATGGTCCTGATGGGCGCGGTCATGGCCGTCGGCACCCCGGACCTGGCCACCGCCCAGGACCCGGTGTCCTTCATCGGCGAGCTGCTCCCGACCTGGATCGCGGTCCCGTACCTGCTCGTCGCGCTCGTCGGGATGCTGCTGATCAACTCGATGTCCATGTACTCGGCCGGCTTCACCGCGCAGACCCTCGGCATCAAGGTCCCGCGCGCGTGGGCGGTCAGCGTCAACGCGGCCATCAGCCTGGTCTTCGGCTTCCTGCTGATGGTGGTCGCGACGAGCTTCTTCGGCTCCTTCATCTCCTTCCTGACGCTGCTGGCCGTGGCCTTCTCGGCGTGGATCGGCGTCTTCGGCGTGGACATGCTGCGGCGCCGGACCTACGACGGGGCCGCGCTGCTGGACACCACGCGGACCAGCGCCTACTGGTACAAGGGCGGTTTCGCCTGGCAGGCCATGACCGCGTGGGCCCTGGCCCTGGTGGTAGGGCTGCTGTTCACCTCGGTGGACTGGTTCAGCGGGCCGCTCGCGACCACCTGGATCGGGCGCAACGGCCTCGGCTGGGTGGCCGGCATCGTGACCTCGGGCGTGCTGTACGCCGTCCTGCCGCGCACGGCTCCCGCGGAGCCGGAGCCCGGCGCGGCCGCGGCGGAGGAGCCCGCACTCGCCGGATCCCTGTCCAACTGACGCGGCGTCAGCTAACGTCCCCCTTCGCCCGCCCACCCACATCCGGCGAAGGGGGACTCCTCCATGCCCATCACCGTGGCCCGGTTCAATCTCGTCGACCCGAACGGCACCCCCGAGTCCCTCTCCGCCCGCTACAAGGCGGCCCTGGAGATGGCCCGGTACGCGGACGACCGCGGGATCGACACCATCCAGACCGAGGAGCACCACGGCACCGAGAACAACTGGCTGCCCTCCCCCTTCGCCTTCGCGGGCGCCGTCTTCGGCGCCACCCGCCGGATCGCCGTCACCGTCTCGGCGATCATCGGGCCGCTGTACGACCCGCTGAAGGTGGCCGAGGACATCGCCGTCCTGGACCTGCTGAGCGGCGGCCGCCTCGTGACGGTCGCGGGCATCGGCTACCGGCCCGCGGAGTACGAGCAGCACGGCGTGGAGTGGGGCCGGCGCGGCAGGCTCCAGGACGAGCTGCTGGAGACCCTGCTGAAGGCGTGGACCGGCGAGCCCTTCGAGTTCCGCGGCCGCACGGTACGGGTCACTCCGACGCCGTTCACGCGGCCGCACCCCCTGCTGCTGGTCGGCGGCAGCTCCGAGGCGGCGGCCCGCCGCGCGGCCCGGCTGGGGCTGCCGTTCTTCCCCAGCGCGCACCTGCCGGAGCTGGAGGCGTACTACACCGCGAGGCTCGCGGAGTACGGCACGGAGGGCTTCTGCATGATGCCGGCGGCCGAGACCCCGCTGCTGCACATCGCGGAGGACCCGGACCGGGTCTGGGCGGAGCACGGCGAGCGCTTCCTGCACGAGGCCGGGATGTACGCCTCCTGGCAGTCCAAGGACATCCGCAGCGCCGTACGGTCGGCCGCGCGCTCGGTGGCGGAGCTGCGCGCGGAGGGCGTGTACCGGATCCTCACCCCGGACGAGGCCGTCGCGTACGCCCGGGGCGCGGGCGAGGCGGGGAACCTGGTGCTGCACCCGCTGTGCGGCGGGATGCCGCTGGACGAGGGCTGGCGCAGCCTGCACCTGCTGTGCGAACAGGTACTGCCCCGGCTCAAGGACTGAGCCGGGGCAGTATCGAGGAGAAGGGGTGGTGGCGGGGAGTGTTACCCCATCTCCTCCAGCGCCTTGCCCTTGGTCTCCGGCACCCACTTGAGGATGAACGGGATCGAGAGCAGGGCGAAGAACGTGTAGATCACGTAGGCGCCGGACAGGTTCCAGTCCGAGAGCGTCGGGAACGTGACGGTGATGACCCAGTTGGCGATCCACTGGGCCGCGGCGGCGACACCGAGCGCCGCGGCCCGGATGCGGTTCGGGAACATCTCGCCGAGCAGCACCCAGACCACCACGCCCCAGGACAGGGCGAAGAAGAGCACGAAGGAGTGCGCCGCGATCAGCGCGACCGTGCCCTGGGTGTCGGGGATGGTGATGTTGTCGCCGCTGCCTTCCTTGTACGAGAAGGCCCACGCGCAGAGGCCGAGGGAGAGCGCCATGCCCGCGGAACCGATGAGGGCGAGCGGCTTGCGGCCCAGCCGGTCGACGAGGACCATCGCGATCACCGTGCCGACGATGTTGATGATCGACGTGGTGAAGGAGTAGAAGAACGAGCTCGACGGGTCGATGCCGACGGACTGCCACAGCGAGGAGCTGTAGTAGAAGATCACGTTGATGCCGACGAGCTGCTGGAAGACGGAGAGCCCGATGCCGATCCAGACGATGCGCAGGAAGCCGAAGCGGCCGCCGAGCAGGTCCTTGAAGGTGGACTTGCGCTCGGAGCGCATGGCCCGGTCGATCTCGGCGGCACGCGCGTCGATGTCGATCTTCGAGCCCTCGACCTCGCGCAGCACCTTCTTGGCCTGCTCGGTGCGGCCGACGGAGATCAGGTAGCGGGGGGACTCCGGGATGACGAAGGACATCAGCCCGTAGATCACGGCCGGGATGACCATGATGCCGAGCATCCACTGCCAGGCCTCCAGGCCGGCGATCTCGCCGCGCTGATCGCCGTCGGCGATGTTGAGGATGGCCCAGTTGACGAGCTGGGAGACGGCGATGCCGATGACGATGGCGGCCTGCTGGAAGGAGGCGAGCCGGCCGCGGTAGGCGGCCGGGGAGACCTCGGCGATGTAGGCGGGGCCGATGACGGAGGCCATGCCGATGCCGAAGCCGCCGATGACGCGCCACATGGCCAGGTCCCACAGGGCGAACGGAAGGGCCGAACCGATGGCGCTCGCGGTGAAGAGGAGGGCGGCGATCTGCATGCAGCGGATTCGGCCGATCCGGTCAGCGATGCGGCCGGCGGTGGCGGCACCGAACGCGCAGCCGATCAGGGCGGCGGCGATCACCTGGGCGAGCGCCGCGGACCCGACGTCGAACCGTTCGCGGATGGCCACGACGGCGCCGTTGATGACGGAGCTGTCGTAGCCGAAGAGGAAACCGCCCATCGCCGCGGCCGCGGCGATGAAGACGACGTGCCCGAGGTGGTCGGGGCGTGCCTCCCGGCCACTGCCGGACGCGGGTGCGTTCGCTGTGCTGGTCAAGGTGTGCTCCTGGGCCCGACGCCGACGGCGGGCGGTGTGGGGGTGTACGTCTGTACGCGTGTTCCTCCAGTGGCGCACAGCAAACTGCTCACCACCACCTGAACGTGGGACACGGCAACCAGAGCTTATGGCTTCACTTTCTGAAGTCAATAGTCGAGGAAAATCCGTCGAGCCTGAGTGAAGAGAGCCACAGCGTTCACTTCCTGAAGTGAACGGGTCAGCGCAGACGCTGACTGATGACCTTGGAGACCCCGTCTCCCTGCATCGAGACGCCGTACAGGGCGTCCGCGACCTCCATCGTCCGCTTCTGGTGCGTGATCACGATCAGCTGCGAGCTCTCCTGGAGCTCCTCCATGATCCGGATCAGCCGCTGCAGGTTGGTGTCGTCGAGCGCGGCCTCGACCTCGTCCATCACGTAGAACGGGCTGGGGCGCGCCTTGAAGATGGACACCAGCAGGGCCACGGCCGTGAGCGAGCGCTCGCCGCCGGAGAGCAGCGACAGCCGCTTGACCTTCTTGCCCGGCGGGCGGGCCTCGACGTCGACGCCGGTGGCCAGCATGTTGTCGGGGTCGGTCAGGATCAGCCGGCCCTCGCCGCCGGGGAACAGCCGCGAGAACACCCCCTCGAACTCCCGGGCCGTGTCCCGGTAGGCCTCGGTGAACACCTGCTCGACGCGCTCGTCGACCTCCTTCACCACTTGAAGGAGATCGGCTCGCGTCTTGCGGAGGTCCTCCAGCTGCTCGCTGAGGAACTGGTGGCGCTCTTCCAGCGCGGCGAACTCCTCCAGCGCGAGCGGATTGACCTTGCCGAGCTGCTGGTAGGCACGTTCGGCCGCCTTGAGCCGCTTCTCCTGCTGGGCGCGGACGAACGGGCCGGGCCGGTTGCGCGGGTGCTCGGGGTCCTCGGGCAGCTCCTCGCCCTCGGCGGGCGGGGACGGCGGCACCGGCTGGTCGGGGCCGTACTCGGCGACGAGCCCGGCGGACTCCATGCCGAACTCGTCCAACGCCCTGGCCTCCACCGCCTCGATGCGCAGCCGCTGCTCGGCGCCGAGCACCTCGCCGCGGTGGACGGAGTCGGTGAGCTTGTCGAGCTCCCCCTTCAGTTCCCGTCCGCGGTTGCGCGCCTCGCCGAGCTCCCGCTCGCGCAGGCCCTTCGCCCGTTCGGCCGCGACGCGCTCCTCGTCGGCCCGCAGCAGCGAGACCTCCACGTGCGCGAGGAGCTGCCGGGAGCCGTCGGCCACCGCCCGGGCCACTTGCGCCTCGTGCCGCAGCCGCGCCCGGCGTCTCTCGGCGCGGGCCCGGGCCTCACGTTCCGCCCGGGCCGCGCGGTCGAGGGAGTCGGCCCGTCCGGCCAGCCCCTTGACCCGCTCCTCATGGGTCCGCAGCTGCAGCCGGGCCTCCATCTCGGTCTGCCGCGCGTTGGCCCCGTCGGCCGCGAGCCGGTCCCGGCGGGAGCTGTCCGGCTCCTCCTCCACCGGCAGTTCCTCGGCCGTCGCGAGCCTTTCCGCGCACTCCTCCACATCGGCCAGCGCCCGCTCCAGCGCGTCCTGGGCCCTGGCCGCCGCGGCGGCGCTGCGCTCGGCCTCGCCGGCGGCCCCCTTCGCCTGCCCGGCGAGCCGCCCGAGCTGCTGCGCGACCCCGGCGCGGGCCTGCTCCGCGGCGCGGCGGCGCTCGGCGAGCTCCTCGACCAGGGCGGCCGCGTCCCGGCGGCGGGACTGGGCGGCCGTCTGGGCCCCGGCCAGTTCCGCGCAGCGCTCGTCCAGCGCGGTCAGCTCCGCCGCGGCCTCGTCGACGGCGGCCTGGACCTCGATCAGGCTGGGCGCCCCGGCGGAGCCGCCGTGCGCGAGGTGCGCCCCGAGCACGTCTCCGTCGAGGGTCACGGCCACCGCGTCGGGTCGCGCCGCGACGAGGGCCTCGGCGGCGTCGAGCGTGCCGACGACGACGTGGTCGCGCAGTACCCAGGCGGCCGCCCGCCGCGCCTCGTCGTCCCCGTCGACCAGCCGCGCCGCGGGAATCCCCTCACCCGGGGCCCCACCCCCGGGGCTCCGCCCCAGCCCCGGCACTGGATCATGCCCGATGGCCTCGGCCTCCCCGTCGACCAGCCGCACCGCGGAAAAGACCTCGCCCGCGGCTCCGTCGCCGGGGCTGCGCCCCGCACCCCGCGCCTCAAACGCCGGCGAGGCTGCGTTCTTCAGCCCGTCCGGCGTTTGAGGACCGGGTCCGGGCAGAGCCCGGTCCCGGGAAGGGGCCGGGTGGGGGAAAACTCCCCCGGCCGAAGCCTGCCCCAGCCGGGCGGGATCCGCCGGGCCGGGCTCAGGAGCGTGGGCCGGCCCCGGCAGCTGCGCGCCCGCCGAGCCGTCCGGATCCTGACCCCGTAGGGCCGGCCCCGCCGGAGCCGGCTCGGCGCCGAGGGCCTGGCCCGGCACGGTCGCGGGGGGCGGCCCGGCCGGGAGGGGAGGGGTGATCAGGAGGGTGGCGCGGCCCGCGTCCGTGTCGCGGAGGTGGCGGATCGCCTCGGCCGCCGCACCCGGGGAGGACACCGCCAGCGCGTCCGCCGCCGAGCCCAGCGCAGCGGCCACGGCGGCTTCGTAGCCCGGCGTCACCGTCAGCCGCTCCGCCGCCGGCCCGAGCAGCCCGGCCAGCTTCTCCCGCGCCGCGAGCAGCGCCCCCGTACCGTCCTTGCGGCGCAGCCCCATCGCCAGCGCGTCCCGCCGCGCCGACACCGCCGCCCGCGAGCGTTCCGCCCCCGACAGCGCGTCGCGCGCGGCGGACAGGCTCGCCTCAGCCTCCGCCAGCTCCGCCCGCGCGGCCTCGTGGTCCGCGTCCGCCGACGGCTCGTCGAGCCCGCCGACCTCCTCCGCCAGTGCCTCGTACTCCGCCTGCGCGGCGGCGGCCCGGGACTGTGCCCCGTCCCGCGCCGCGACGAGGCGGTCGATCTCCGCCTGCGCCGCCCCCGCGCGGGAGCGGGCCGCGCCGAGCCGCCCCGTCAGCCGGGCCAGTCCCTCGCGCCGGTCGGCGATGGCCCGCGCGGCGTCCCGCAGCCGCCGCTCCTCCTCGGCCAGCGCCCGCTCCAGCTCGGCCCGGTGCTCGGCCGTGTCCTCCAGCGCCCGCGAGGCCGCCTCCAGAGCCGCCGCCAGTTCCGCCTCCTGCTCGCGGATCCGCGCGGCCTCCCGCTCCAGGTCCTCCGGGTCGCGGCCCCTGCGCTCGTCCTCCACCGGGGCCGTCGCGCTCTTCACCCGCGCGTCCGCCAAGGACGCGGTGCCCCGGACCCGTTCGGCGAGCTGTGACAGCTCGTACCAGGTCTGCTGGGCCCGCTGCAGCCGCGGCGCGAGCTCCCGTACCGCCTCCTCCAGCTCGGCCTCGCGCCGCAGCGCGAGCGCCAGCTGGGCCTCGGCGGCCTCCTTGCGCTCCTTGAGCGCCGCCTCGTCCGCGATCTCCGCGTCCAGCGCCCGCCGCAGCATGACCAGGTCGTCGGCGAGCAGCCGCAGCCGCGCGTCGCGCAGGTCCGCCTGAATCACGGCGGCCCGCCGGGCGACCGCGGCCTGCCGTCCCAGGGGTTTGAGCTGCCGGCGCAGCTCGTCGTTGAGGTCCTGCACGCGCGCGAGGTTGGCCTGCATCGCGTCGAGCTTCCGCAGCGCCTTCTCCTTGCGCTTGCGGTGCTTCAGTACGCCCGCCGCCTCCTCGATGAAGGCGCGGCGGCCCATGGGGTCGGCGTGCAGGACGGAGTCCAGCTGGCCCTGGCCGACGATGACGTGCATCTCGCGGCCGATGCCGGAGTCGGAGAGCAGCTCCTGGATGTCCAGCAGACGGCAGGTGTCACCGTTGATCTGGTACTCGCTGCTGCCGCCGCGGAACATGATCCGGGTGATGGTGACTTCGGCGTAGTCGATGGGCAGCGCGCCGTCGGAGTTGTCGATCGTCAGGGACACCTCGGCGCGCCCGAGCGGCGGCCGGCCGGTGGTCCCGGCGAAGATGACGTCCTCCATCTTCCCGCCGCGCAGGGACTTGGCCCCCTGCTCCCCCATGACCCAGGACAGCGCGTCCACCACATTGGACTTGCCCGAGCCGTTCGGACCCACGACGCAGGTGATGCCGGGTTCGAAGCGCAGGGTGGTGGCGGAGGCGAAGGACTTGAAGCCACGCAGGGTCAGGGACTTGAGGTGCACGCCGCCGGACTCTACCTGTCACGTTCGGTTTCACCCATGAAGGTGCAGGGCACCACTGACGCTAAAGGCATCACGCCCCCCACCTGGCCCCCTGGTCCCGGTGCGGAGGGCACGGCGGGAGGGGCTGGGCGCAGGGGGCGAGGGAGCGGTCAAAGAAAGAAGGGACGCCGAAGCGTCCCTTGCAGATCTGACGGGGCTGGAGTCGAGCGACGAGTGAGCGCGGATCAGGTGAGCGCAGGCTCCGCCTGGGGTACGTCGATGTCGATGCGGTCCAGCAGCGAGTCTCCGTCGTGCTGAGCGGCGGCCGCGTTCAGCGCGTCATTTTCAGACTGAATCCGTACGAGCTCGGACTCGAGGTCCTGGACGCGCTGCTGAAGCCGTCGCATCTCGGCGAGGAGTCGCGGATCGGAACCGCCGACGTAACCGAGAAGCGCCTTTGCCATGATGGATGGTCCTCCACACTGAGTGACCGACCGAAGCGGTGTGGGTCGTGAGGGAATCGCACCCGCGGATGTCCGGCAGCGACTGACAGTCACTGCGCTTACTACTGCCAACACTGCCAAACAGCTCAGGGTGCGCGGGGCTTCCAGCGTCTCACCAAAAAGTTTGACGGTCAACACGATCACACCCCGTATCGGTGGGTGTTCCGGCCCCGGCAGGGCGCGCGGAGATCATCCTCATCTCCGAGCCTTCCACGGTTCGCTCCCGTCGGCAACGCGTCGGCGACGAATGCGCAGTTCCGACCGTGTACGGACGCTCAGACATGTGATGAGTGCATGATCAGTCGATCGGTCACCGCATCCCGAATCCGTCGTAGCCACCGCGCGGTGTGCCCCAGATCTCTGTCACTCCGTCCACCCTGCCGGGCGTGTCGGCGGAGCGCAGCCAGTCGAGCAGCCGGTGGCAATTCTCACGTTGACCTTCGGCGACCACCTGTACTCGCCCGTCGTCGAGGTTGAGCGCGAAGCCGACGACGCCGCCGATCTCCAAGGCGTTCTCCCTGGTGAACCAGCGGAAGCCCACTCCCTGCACACGGCCGCGCACCCAGGCGGTCAGACGGACATCTTCGTTCATGCGTGAACGCTAACCGGGCGATCACTTTCCGGACACATCGCCCCCCTGGCCCCATGGCGTACAGTCGCGCAGCAACGAACTCACCCATTTGGGTGAGTAAGGGACGATCTTGATCCGGCAAGGAAGGCACGACAGCGATGGGACGCCACCGACTCAACGCCGCGCCGCGCAGCGGCGGCAAGCGCGGCACCGTCCTGCGCACCAGCCTGCTGGGCGTCTCGGTGGCCGTGGTCCTCGGCACGGCGGCCGTCACCACGGGCGTGGTGCCGGTCGGCGCCTCGTTCCCCTATGTGGGCGTCAGCGGTACGGGTGCCGACGCCACCCCGGCAGCCAAGGCCAAGGCCTCGCCCACTCCGGACTCCGCGGCCGAGCAGCAGGGCGGCCTCGCCAGCCTGTCCGGCCGTGCCGGCACGGGCACCGCCTCCGGTTCCCCCTCCAAGAGCCCGTCGGCCTCGCCTTCCCCGTCGGCCTCGCCGTCCCCCTCGGCCTCGGCCTCCCCCTCCGCCCCGGCCTCACCCTCGGCCTCGCCGAGCGCCGCCGCGTCCGCCGCGCCGAGCACCCTGCCTTCGGCCAAGCCCGCTCCCGCCACCAAGGCCCCGCAGAAGAAGCCGGTTCCGGCGCCTTCGAAGCCGGTTCCGGCACCTTCGAAGCCGGCCCCGGAGCCCTCGAAGCCGACTGCCCCCGCGACCCCGCCGGACCTGGACGGTCACTCCGCCGAGGAGGCCGCCGTGGTCACCCTGGTGAACCAGGAGCGAGCGATGGCCGGGTGCGGTCCGGTCCGGGCCAATCCGCCGCTCGCGACGCTGGCCGGAGCCTTCAGCAAGGACATGGCCACCCGGGGCTTCTTCAGTCACGACGACCCCGACGGCAACAGCCCGTGGGACCGCGCCGCCAAGGCCGGCATCTCCGGCCTCGGAGGCGAGAACATCGCCCGTGGCCAGGGTGACGCCGAGGCCGTGATGAAGGCCTGGATGAACAGCCCGGGCCACAAGGCCAACATCCTCAACTGCGAGTTCCGCACCCTGGGAGTCGGCGCCCACTTCGCCGACGGCGGCCCCTGGTGGACCCAGGACTTCGGCTTCTAGCGGGAGACACCCCCCACGGCCACCGGCGCGAGCGCCGCGGCCACTCGGGCTCAGACGCCGACGGCGGCCAGGGCCGCGCGGCCCGCGATCACGATGCGGGTCTGCTCGGCGACGCGGCGGCCCAGGTGCTCGGCGGTCGCGATGTCGGCCTTGTGAACGGCGTCCGCGCCCTCGTCGGAGTTGCTCTGGGCGGCGGCGCCGGCGAAGACACCGAGGCGGTTGAGGTCGTTCTCCGAGGCCGTGCTGCTGTTCCAGCCCGGCTTCAGGCCCAGGTTGACCCAGCTCATGCCGTGCTGGGCGGCGAGGATCTGGAAGAACTGCAGGGTGTGCAGCTTGTCGCCGCTCTTGGACGCGGAGTTCGTGAAGCCGGCGGCGACCTTGTCCTGCCAGGCGTCACCGAACCAGCGCTTCGAGGTGGCCTCCGCGAAGACGTGGAAGGCGCCGGAGGCGGTGCCCATGTAGGTCGGGGAGCCGAAGACGATCGCGTCGGACGCGTCGAGCAGCTCCCACTGCGCGTCGTCGATCTCGTCGACCTTGATCAGGTGGACGGTGGCGCCCGCGTCGGCGGCGCCACTGCGCACCGCCTCGGCGATCACTGCGGTGTGGCCGTAGCCGGAGTGGTAGGCGATCGAGACGACGGGGGTGTGCGCGATACCGGACAAGGTGCTCTCCCTCAGGAAACTCCCGCCGCCGCACTGAGCGCGGTGCGGTGGGAGCAGGACTGTGACGACACCCAGAGAAGCACTAACTTTCGGAAAGCGCAACCCTCCGGTTAGCGCTGTAGAGGAGTACGCTCTTCCTATGGAGACCCCTGTCCGAACCGAAGCCGCCGAGACCGAGCAACCGTTCGACGTCTTCGCGCGTGCCTGCCCGTCCCGCGAGACCCTGGAACACGTCACCGGCCGCTGGGGCAGCCTCACCGTGGGCGCCCTGCGCGAAGGCCCCTGCCGCTTCAACGAACTGCGCCGCCGGGTGGAGGGCGTCAGCGAGAAGATGCTCTCCCAGACCCTCCACGCGCTGGAGCGCGACGGCATAGTCAACCGCGAGGCCCAGCCCACGAACCCGCCGCGCGTCGACTACGAGCTGACCCCGCTCGGCATGGAGGTCGCGGAGCGGCTGCTCTCGCTCATCCACTGCCTGGAGGGCAACATGCCCGCGGTGCTCACCGCCCGCGAGGCCTACGACACCACGCGCGGCGGCCTCTGACAGCGCGGGCAGAAGTAGCTCGACCGGTTCATCCACGGGCGGCGCCGCATCGGGGTGCCGCATCGCCGGCACGGCTCGTCCTCGCGCCCGTAGGCGTCGAGCGAGCGGTCGAAGTAGCCCGACTCGCCGTTGACGTTGACGTACAGGCTGTCGAAGCTGGTGCCGCCGACCGCGAGGGCGGCGTTCATGACGTCCCGGACGTGGCCGAGGAGTTCGGCGCTCCGGGGGCGCGTGAGATTGGCGGTGGGGCGCTCGTAGTGCAGCCTGGCGCGCCACAGCGCCTCGTCGGCGTAGATGTTGCCGACCCCGCTGATCAGGGACTGGTCCAGCAGCGCCCGCTTGACGGTGGTCCGCTTGGCGCGCAGCGCGAGGTGGTACGCCCCCTCGTCGAAGAGCGGGTCGAGCGGGTCCCGGGCGATGTGCGCGATGACGTCCGGCAGCCCGTCGGCCGTGTTGTCGTGCAGGGAGAGCCCGCCGAAGGTCCGCTGGTCCACGAAGCGCAGCTCCGTCCCGGCGGCGCCCGCGGCGGAGCCGCTGTCGGAATCAGTGAACCGCACGCGGATCCGCAGGTGCTTCTCGTCGGGGGCGTCCTGCGGCTGCACCAGCAGCTGCCCGCTCATCCCGAGGTGCCCGAGCACGGACAGGTCCCGCCCCTCCAGCGGCAGCCACAGGTACTTCCCGCGCCGCTGCGGCACTCCGACGGTCTCCCCGCGCAGCCGCTCCGCGAAGTCGGCCCCGCCGCCCGGGTGGCGGCGTACGGCCCGCGGGTGCAGGACCTCGACCGCCTCGATCGTCCGCCCGGCCACCCAGCGCTCCAGCCCCCGCCGCACGACTTCGACTTCGGGCAGCTCGGGCACGGTGCACCTCCGGGGACGCGGATCTGGACGCTCCCGGCGAGCGTACCGGCCCCCTGTAAACGGAATCGCCCGCCCCTGCGAGGCAGGGGCGGGCGGGCACTTCCGGAAGGAAGGGTCAGGCGTCCGGCGCCGGATCGGCGGGCGTCGGCACCCCGCCGTCCTCGGCCACGGCCGGAGCCGGGACCTCGGCCGGAGCGGCGGCGGCCACGGCGGCCGCCGCGATCCGCTCGTCCGCCGCGGTGCGGATGCCGCGCCAGGCGGACTCCGCGGCTTGCTGTTCCGCTTCCTTCTTGCTGCGGCCGGTGCCGGTGCCGTACGAGACACCACCGACGCGAGCGGCAGCAGTGAAGGTCTTCTCGTGGTCCGGACCGGTCTCGGTGACCAGATATTCCGGTACGCCAAGACCTTCGGCCGCCGTGAGCTCCTGGAGACTGGTCTTCCAGTCCAGGCCGGCCCCGAGGTTCGAGGACTTCTCGATGAGCGGGTCGAAGAGCCGGTGAACCAGCTCCGAGGCCGCGTCGAGGCCCTGGTCGAGGTAGACCGCGCCGATCACCGCTTCAAGGGTGTCGGCGAGGATGGAGGCCTTGTCCCGGCCGCCCGTGCCCTCTTCGCCCCGGCCGAGCCGGATGAAGGAGCCGAGTTCGAGGCCGCGCCCGACCTCCGCCAGTGCGCGCGAGTTGACCACCGCGGCCCGAAGCTTGGCCAGCTGGCCTTCGGGAAGATCGGGGTGGGTCGTGTACAGCGTGTCCGTGACCACCAGGCCCAGCACGGAGTCCCCGAGGAACTCCAGGCGTTCGTTGGTGGGCAGACCGCCGTTCTCGTACGCGTACGAGCGGTGGGTCAGTGCACGCACCAGAAGGGCGGACTCGAGTTGATACCCGAGCCGCCCTTCCAGAAGCGTGTGGGACGAGGCCGCGTTGTTACTGTCTGCCTGCTTCTCAGCGTTGGACAGCTCAGACATTGCGCCTCTCACCAGCCGCTCAGACCTCGAGGACCTGGCGCTTGTTGTAGGTGCCGCAGCTCGGGCACGCAATGTGCTGGAGCTTCGGCTCCTGGCAACGCTCGCACGAAACCAGGGTGGGGACCGCAGCCTTCCACTGCGACCGGCGGTGGCGCGTGTTGCTGCGCGACATCTTCCGCTTCGGAACAGCCACGGCTACTTCTCCTGCTTCTCGGCGGCGCCCTGAACTCCGTCAGAGGCAGTGCCGCTCATGTTGTCCTTCTCGTCGTCCTGATCGGTCACGACGAGTCCTTGCAGTGCCGCCCAACGGATGTCGACGGCGTCATGGTGGTGGTCCGGGTCGTCGTTCAGGCTGAGCCCGCAATCGGGGCACAGTCCGAGACAGTCCTCCCGGCACACCGGCTGCAGCGGCAGTGCGAGCACCACCACGTCGCGCAGCACGGGTTCGAGGTCGAACAAACCGTCCTCGAGGAAGAGCGTGTCCTCGTCGTCCTCGGCGTCGTCGGCCGGTTCCGCCTTGGAGCGGCTCCGGTCGTCGGCGTCAGGGTACGAGAACATCTCCTGGAAGTCCGCCTTGAGCTCGCGCTCGACGGACTCCAGACACCTTACGCACTCCCCCACGGCCGATGCACGGGCGGTGCCTGTGACAAGCACCCCTTCCATGACCGACTCCAGGCGGAGCTTGAGCTTCAGCGGGCTGCCTTCCGGCACCCAGATGACGCCGGCGAGACCGAGGTCCGCCGGTGCCGCGATCTCACGGGACAGCCGCTGCATGGCACCAGGACGCCGGCCCAGCTCGTGCGTGTCGAACACGAGGGGGTTGCGGTGGTCGAGGTGGGTATTCAGGGCCGTTCCTGCTTTCACAGATCGCTGAAGGTCAAAGAATGCTGCATGTATGCCACACGTAAGGGCAGCACGGATCGCGGTGCATACGCGCGACCGAAGAGCCAGGATACCCGGAGCGGCGCCCAGCGCCCAATCCGGTGCTAGCGCCCCTGTTCGTACTGGCGCAGCTGGTCCAGGTTGATCATGCTCGTGTCGAACAGGCTGGTCTCGTCGAGCGAGGGCTGTTGCGCCTGCGGCTGCTGCGCATCGTAGTGCGCGGCGTAAGCCGCTCCGGTGGAGCCGGCGCCCGCACCGGAGTAAGGGTCCGGCTGCTGCTGGTAGGCCGCGTAGGGGTCGGGCTGCTGCTGGTAGCCGCCGTACGGATCCTGGTAGGAGTACGCGTCCTGCTGCTGGGCGGCGGGCTGCTGGTAGGAGTACGAGTCGTACGCGGGCTCGGCCTGGGCCGGGATCGGCGCCTGCACGTGCGGCTGCTCCGGCTCCGCCAGGCCCGCCAGGAAGTCCGAGTCGCTCGCGGAGCGCGAGGACTGGCCCCCCGCCGCGTCCTGGGCGGCCATGTGCACGCCCAGGTCGTCCGACGGGACCCGGCCCAGCAGCTTCTGGCGGCCGCGGCCCACGGCCTCCAGGGTCTTGGACAGCACCGCCTCGAAGGTCGCCAGCTTGGTGTCCACGTACGCGTCCGCCTGCTGCCGCTGCGTCTCGGGATCGTGGCTGCGCTCGGGCGCCTCCGCGTCCGGGTAGCCGTGCTCGTCCAGGCCCGGGCCGCGGCCCAGCAGCTTCTCCCGGCCGCGGTCCACCGAACCGATGGTCTTGGTCAGCACGACCTCGAAGTTGGCCAGCTTGCTGTCGACGTAGTCGTCGGCCTCGGCCCGGATCTCCTCGGCCTCCCGGCGGGCCTCGTCGAGGATCCGGTCCGCCTCGGCCTGGGAGCGCCGCGCGATCTCGGTGTCGGAGATCAGCGAGCCGCGCTGGTTGTGGGCGGCGTCGATGATCCGCTCCGCCTCCCGGCGGGCCTCCTCGACCATCTGCTCCCGCCCGCCGATGAGCTCCTGAGCCTGCGCGAGCGAGCCGGGGAGCGCCTGGCGCACCTCTTCGAGCTGGGCGAGCAGCTCGGCGCGGTTGATCACGCAGGAGGCCGACATGGGCATGGACCGGGCGCCGCCGACGGCCGCGACGATCTCGTCGAGCTTCTTCTGCACGTCCATGGGGGCTCGCACTCTCTCGGCCTCGGGCGGTTCCTGAGACGGACGGGACGACTGTAAGGCCAGCGGGCGGGCGCCCGACACTGACTGACGGCCCGTCAGGCGGTCAGCGGTTGCGCAGCCGCTCCAGGAGGGCCGTGTGCACGTGCGCCGGCAGCAGGTGGGCGACGTCGCCGCCCCAGGCCGCGACCTCCTTGACCAGCGAGGAGGACAGGAAGCTGTAGGTGGGGATGGTCGGGACGAACAGCGTCTCGACGCCCGACAGGCCCATGTTCATCTGCGCCATCTGGAGCTCGTAGTCGAAGTCGCTGACCGCGCGCAGGCCCTTGACGATGGCCGGGATGTCGCGCTGCTTGCAGAAGTCGACGAGGAGGCCGTGGAAGGACTCGACCTGGATGTTGCCGTAGTCGGCGGTCGCCTCGCGGATCAGCTCGATCCGCTCCTCGACGGTGAACAGGCTCTGCTTCGACTTGTTGATCATCACGGCAACGTGCACGACGTCGTAGAGCCTGGAGGCGCGTCCGATGATGTCGAGGTGTCCGTTGTGGATGGGATCGAAGGACCCCGGACAGACGGCGCGGCGCAACTGAACTCCCTCGTTCATGAGTCTTCGCTGGTGAAGGCGGCGCGGCCGTACCACAGGGTGCCCTCGCCGTACTTGCGCGACCGGAGCGGCTCGAAGCCCTCGGGCCACGGGAAGGCACCGCTCCTGGTGCTGCGCTCCACGGTGACGAGCGCATCGCCGGTGATCCAGCCATTGGACCGGAGTGTGAGGAGGATCTCCCGCAGGTCGGAGCTGTCCACGGCGTACGGCGGGTCCAGGAAGACGATGTCGTACGGGTCCCCGGCGGCCTTGGCCGCCACGATCTGCTCGGCCTTGCCCGCGCGGAACTCCGCGCCGGGCAGGCCCAGCGTCCTGATGTTGTCCCGGATCGCCTTGGCTGCCTTGGCATCGGACTCGACGAGCAGGGTGTGGGCCGCGCCGCGGGAGAGCGATTCCAGGCCGACGGCGCCGGAGCCGCCGTACAGGTCGAGCACTCGCGCCCCCTCCACGCCGTGCAGCGACTCCCAGGTGGAGAAGAGGCCTTCGCGCATCCGGTCCGAGGTCGGGCGGGTGCCGGTGCCGGGGGGCACGGCCAGCCGTCGCCCGCCGGCGCTGCCGGCGATCACGCGGGTCATCTGGGGTCCTTCGGTACGGCGGTAGGGGGCGCCGCGGGGCTGCCGCGGCACTCCAACGATAGGTCGTGCCGCTCAGCCCTTCTCCAGGTACTGCTCGCGCTCGGTGTCGAGCAGGGCGTCCAGCGCGGTCCGCAGGCCCGGCAGCCGCTCCAGCGCGAGGTCTTCGGCGACGACGCGGGTGGCCTCCTCGCGGGCCTGCGCGATGACCTCCTCGTCCTCGATGACGGCGAGCATGCGCAGCGAGGAGCGCACGCCCGACTGGGCCTGGCCCAGCACGTCGCCCTCCCGGCGCTGCTCCAGGTCGATGCGGGAGAGCTCGAAGCCGTCGAGGGTGGCGGCGACGGCGGCCAGCCGGGCCCGGGCGGGGCTGGCCTCGTGCATCTCGCTGACCAGCAGGCACAGTCCGGGCGCCGAGCCGCGGCCGACGCGGCCGCGCAGCTGGTGGAGCTGGGAGACGCCGAACCGGTCCGCGTCCATGATCACCATGACGGTGGAGTTCGGGACGTTCACACCGACCTCGATGACGGTGGTGGCGACGAGCACCTTGACCTCGCCCGCGGCGAAGCGCCGCATGACGTCGTCCTTGTCAGCCGGGTCCATCCGGCCGTGCAGCACCTCCACGGACAGCCCGGCGAGCGGGCCGCGGGCGAGCTGCTCGGCGATCTCCAGCACGGCCAGCGGGGGCCGCTTGTCCCCGTCCTCCTCGGCTGCCTTCTTCTTCTTGGGCTCGTCCTCTCCGTCGCCGATGCGCGGGCACACCACGTACGCCTGATGGCCCTTCTCCACCTCCTCGCGGACACGTTCCCAGGCCCGGGCGAGGAAGTGCGGCTTGTCCTTGGCGGGCACCACGTGGGTGGCGATCGGCGAGCGCCCGGCGGGCAGCTGGTCGAGGACGGAGGTCTCCAGGTCGCCGAAGACGGTCATGGCGACCGTGCGCGGGATCGGGGTCGCGGTCATCACCAGCAGGTGCGGGGGCTGCTTCCCCTTGGACCTGAGGGCGTCGCGCTGCTCGACGCCGAAGCGGTGCTGTTCGTCCACGACCACCAGCCCGAGGTCGTGGAACTGCACCTTGTCCTCGATCAGCGCGTGCGTGCCGATCACGATCCCGGCCTCGCCGGTGACCAGGTCCAGCAGGGCCTGCCGGCGCGCGGGCATCCCCATCGACCCGGTGAGGAGCACCACCTTGGTGCCCTGGTCGGAGCCGCCGAGCATGCCCCCCTCGGCGAGCTCGCCCATCATCTCGACGATGGACCGGTGGTGCTGCTGCGCGAGCACCTCGGTGGGCGCGAGCATCGCCGCCTGCCCCCCGCAATCCACGACGGCGAGCATGGCCCGCAGGGCCACCATCGTCTTGCCACTGCCGACTTCGCCCTGGAGGAGGCGGTGCATGGGGTGGCTGGTGGCCAGGTCGTCGAAGATCTCCTTCGAGACGGTGCGCTGGCCGTCGGTGAGGGTGAAGGGGAGCTTCGCGTCGAAGGAGTCGAGGAGGCCGCCGGGTGCGGGGCGGCGGGGGACGGCCGGGAGCTGGGCGTCGGCGTGGCGGCGGCGGGCGAGGGCGACCTGGAGGACGAAGGCCTCGTCCCACTTCAGGCGCTGGCGGGCGTCCTCGATGTCGGCCTTGGTGGCGGGCCGGTGGATCTTCAGCAGGGCCTCGGTGAGCGGGACCAGCCCGCGGCCCTCGCGCAGGGCGGGCGGCAGCGGGTCAACGGCCTCCCGGGCGCTGGGCAGCACCGCGTCCACGCATTTGGCGATCTTCCAGGACTCCAGCTTCGCGCAGGCCGGGTAGATCGGGATGAGCTGGCTCGCGAAGGCGGTGGCGGCGTCCCGGTCGGAGGCGTCCGCGCCGAGCGGCTCGTACGCGGGGTGGGCGAGCTGGAGCTTGTGGTTGAACTTGGAGACCTTGCCGGCGAACATCGCGCGGCTGCCGGGCAGCAGGTCCTTGTGCGGCTTGTGGACGCCGGCGCCGAAGAAGACCAGCTGGAGGCGGCCGCTGCCGTCGGTGATGGTCACCTCCAGGCGCTTGCCGCGGCCCCCGTTGAAGGTCAGGATCCGGGCGTCGGCGACCTGCGCGACGACGGTCACGTGCTCGTCGATCTGGTCGGCGAGCTCGGCCAGCGAGGTCAGCTCACCGCGCTCGGCGTACCGCCGCGGGTAGTGGTGGAGCAGGTCCAGGGCCGTGTGCAGGCCGAGCTGCTCGGCCAGCACCTTGGCGGTGGCGGGTCCGAGCGTCTTCTTGAGGTCTTCGTCGAGCGCGGGCACGTGTTCCATTGCACACCATGGCGCTGACAAGCCCGCTATTCCACCCCGATGAGGAGCGGCGCCGAATACCGGCCGCCCCGGTAGGTCACGGTGTCCACGGCCAGGTGGCCGTGCTGGACGTACGCCTCCAGGCGCTCGGCGAGCGCGTCCGCCACCTCGGCTCCGAGGACCAGGGTGACGAGTTCGCCGCCGGAGCCGAGCATGCGTTCCAGGACCGCCTCGGCGGTCTCGGCCAGGTCCGAGCCGATCACGGCGACGTCCCCGTCGATGAGGCCGAGCACGTCGCCGGCCTGGCAGATGCCGGCGGAGGTGAAGGACTGCCGTTCGGCGACGGCCAGTTCCCCGTACCGGGTGGCGCCGGCCGCCGCCGTCATGGCGACCACGTCCTCGTCGAAGCTGGCGTCCGGGTCGTGCACGGCGAGGGCGGCCAGCCCCTGGACCGCGGAGCGGGTGGGGATCACGGCCACCCGCACCCCTTCGGCGCGGGCCTGTTCCGCCGCGGCGGCCGCGGCGGCGCGCAGCTCGGCGCCGCCCGGCAGCAGGACCACCTCGCGGGCGTGGGCGCGGCGGATGGCGTCGAGCAGTTCGGGTACGGCGGGGACCTCTCCGGAGCGCACGAGCACGGCGGTGGCTCCCGCCTCCCCGCACAGCCCGGCCAGTCCCTCGCCGGGGACCACGGCGACCACGGCCCGCTGGGCGCGCTCGCCGCGCCCCCGGCGCCGCTCGTCCCCGAAGTGTGTGATCCGTATCCGGTACGGCCGCCCTGCGACGACTCCGGCCTCCACGGCCGCGCCGGGGTCGTCGACGTGCACGTGGACGTTCCACAGCCCGTCGCCGCCGACCACGACCAGGGAGTCGCCGAGCCCGTCGAGGCGTTCGCGCAGTTCGCCGATCGCCGCCTCGGAGGCCTCCAGCAGGTAGATCACCTCGTACGCGGGCCCCTCGTCGTCCTGGGCGCACGGGTCCGCGGGCTGCGGCACGGGCACGGCCCGGCCGCGTACGGGTTCGGCGGCCGGTTCCTGCCCGGACAGCGCCTGCCACAGCGCCCCGAGTACGGCGACCAGCCCGCAGCCCCCGGCGTCGACCACCCCGGCCCGGCCGAGCGCGGCGAGCTGTCCGGGGGTCTCGGCCAGGGCGGCGCGGGCACCGTCGTAGGCGGCGCGGGCCACGTCGGCCGCGGTCCCGGCGGCGGCTCCGGCGGTCTCGCCGGCCCGCGCGGCGGCGCGGGCGACGGTGAGCATGGTGCCCTCCACCGGGTGCGAGACGGCGGCGTACGCCTCCTCGGCGGCCCGGGTCAGGGCCTGCGCCAGCAGCGCACCGGAGCCGCGCGGCCCGGAGCCGGTCTCCGCGGCCCCGGTCTCCGCGGCCTTGGCCGCGCCGGGCTCGTCGCCGAGTACGTCGGCCACTCCGCGCAGCAGCTGGGCCAGGATCGTCCCGGAGTTCCCCCGGGCCCCGACGAGCGCGCCGTGCGCCCAGGCGCGTACGGCGTGGGCCAGGGAGGCGGGCGCTGTGCCCTCGGTCACCTTCGTGAAGGCGTCGTCCAGCGCGCGGTCGGCGGATTCGGCGGTGAGGTAGAGGTTGGTCCCGGTGTCCGCGTCGGCGACCGGGTAGACGTTGATCGCGTCGATGTCCTCGCGGGCCCGGCCCAGTGCGGCCAGGGCCAGCGAGCTCCAGGTGCGCACCGCTTCGGCGTCGAGCTCGTCAGGGGCCTGCGGCTGCGGCTGGTGCGGCACCGGGCGTTCCTCCTCGTGCGGGCCAGGGTTCACCGCAGGGTAGCCAAGGTCTGCCCGGACGTCCGGACCTCGGGGCGGGGGCAGCGGCGGTCATGGTAGTTTTCTTGGACGGACGCAGTCGTTGTATGCTGCTCCGGTTGCCCGATGAGAGTCGGGCCATCATTCCCCGGCAAACCACTTCAGATCTCTGATTCCGGTGCGCCGGTTTCACTGTAATTGCATCTGAAGTCTTGGAGTGACCTGTGGCTGCCAACTGCGACGTTTGCGCCAAGGGGCCGAGCTTCGGCAACAACATCTCCCACTCGCACCGCCGCACCTCGCGTCGCTGGAACCCGAACATCCAGCGCGTCCGTGCCGTGGTCAATGGGACGCCGAAGCGCCTCAACGCCTGCACCTCGTGCATCAAGGCCGGCAAGGTCTCGCGCTGACGCCTCCCGTCGTAGCGCAGCCCTTTCCGGTTGCCAAAAAGGCCGGTTCACCTCTGGTGAACCGGCCTTTTGCCTTGCCCGGCGGGGCTCAGCGCCACCGCCAGGCGTGATCCACCGGGCCGATGCCCCCGCCGAGCGCGAAGCCGGCGGCGAGGGCGCCCGTGACGTACTCCTTGGCGGCCGTGACCGCCTCCGGGACGGCCAGGCCCTTGGCCAGGCCCGCCGCGATCGCGCTGGCGAGGGTGCAGCCCGTGCCGTGGGTGTGCCGGTTGTCGTGGCGGGGGGCGCGCAGCCACCGCTCCTCGGTGCCGTCGGTGAGCAGGTCCACCGCCTCGCCGCCGTGCGCCGCGAGGTGTCCGCCCTTGATCAGCGCCCACCGCGGCCCGAAGCCGAGGATCGCGTCGGCGGCCCGCCGCATGTCCTCCTCGGTCTCCACCCGCACGCCCGTGAGCTGCGCCACCTCGTCCAGGTTGGGCGTGGCCACGGTGGCCCGCGGCAGCAGGTCCTTGCGTACGGCGTCCAGCGCCGAGACGGCGAGCAGCGCGTCCCCGTGTTTGGAGACGCCCACGGGGTCCACGACGGCCGGGGCGGGGGTGTCGGCGAGCAGTGCCGCCACCGTCTCCACCAGCAGGGCCGAGGACAGCATCCCGGTCTTCACGGCCTGGACGCCGATGTCGTCCACGACGGCCCGGTACTGGGCCGTGACGGCCTCGGCGGGCAGCTCCCAGGCTCCCCGTACCCCGAGCGAGTTCTGTGCCGTCACGGCCGTCACGACGCTCATGCCGTGCACGCCGAGGGCGAGCATCGTCTTGACGTCGGCCTGGACGCCCGCGCCGCCGCCGGAGTCGGATCCGGCGACGGTCAGGCACAGCGGCGGGGCCGTGCTCACGGCGCGCCGTCCTGGGCGGCCGGGTCGGCCCCGAAGTGGTCCCAGCCGCCGGTGCTGGTCCAGGGCGCGCCGTCCACGGTCACCTGGGGCAGCGCGGAGCGGTTCAGCACCTCGCCGATGACCTTCCAGCGGGCGGGGAGCTTCACGTCGGGCGGGAAGGTCGCCACGATCGCGTGGTCCTCTCCCCCGGTGAGCACCCACTGCAGCGGGTCCACGCCGACGGCCTGCCCGATGTCGTGCATCTGGGTCGGGATGTCGACGGCCCCCGAGTGCAGGTCGATCCGTACCTTGCTGGCCTCGGCGATGTGCCCGAGGTCGGCGATCAGGCCGTCGCTGACGTCGGTCATGGCGGTGGCGCCGAGCCCGGCGGCGGCGGGGCCCGCGTGGTAGGGCGGTTCGGGGCGCCGGTGCGCCTCCACGAACGCCCGCGGGGAGCGGAAGCCGCGCGAGAGCACGGCGAAGCCTGCGGCGGACCAGCCCAGCCAGCCGGTGACGGCGACGACGTCGCCGGGCTGGGCGCCGGAGCGCAGCACGGGCTCGTGGTTGCGCAGGTCGCCGAGGGCGGTGATGGCGACGGTGATGACGTCGCCGCGGACCACGTCCCCGCCGACCACGGCCGCGCCGGCGACCTGGCACTCGTCGCGGATGCCGTCCATCAGCTCGGTGGGCCAGGTGACCGGGAGTTCGGCGGGGACGACGAGGCCGAGCAGTAGCGCGGTCGGCACCGCGCCCATGGCGGCGATGTCGGCGAGGTTCTGCGCGGCGGCCTTGCGGCCGACGTCGTAGGCCGTGGACCAGTCGCGCCGGAAGTGCCGGCCTTCGAGGAGGATGTCGGTGCTCGCCACGACCCTCCGGTCGGGGGCCGACACCACCGCGGCGTCGTCGCCCGGCCCGAGCCGGACCGCCGGGGTGGTGGTGAGCCGTGAGGTGAGCTCCCTGATCAGCCCGAACTCCCCCAGCTCGCCCACAGTGCCCTTCATCGCTGTGCCCCTTCTTGGCCAGTCCGCTTGCGGTCGCGAGCCGTCACAGCTCTGGGTACCGTCAACAGATACGTCAACTTCTGCTCTCCGTGCGCCCCGCTGTGCGTGGCGCCGGGCCCGCAGGTCTCCCCGCGGCGCACGGCGACGCGGTACCGTGGCGTCCCTTCTTCCCCCGGCCCTGTCGAGCGTGTGGGGCCCACCCGAAGGTTAGGGGAAATGATCCTCGTGGCCGCCCTGGAGGTTCCGTGGTACAGGCGTACATCCTTATCCAGACCGAGGTGGGCAAGGCGTCGTTCGTCGCCGAGTCCATCGGCCAGATCCCGGGGGTGATCCAGGCCGAGGACGTGACCGGCCCGTACGACGTGATCGTGCGCGCCCAGGCCGACACCGTGGACGAGCTCGGCCGCATGGTCGTGGCCAAGGTCCAGCAGGTGGAGGGGATCACCCGCACCTTGACCTGCCCGGTGGTCCATCTGTAGCCCCCGTCTACTCTTGGCCGGTGATGACCACTCACCGCCGGCCCCTCCGTGTCCTGGCCCTGCCCGCCGCGCTGGCCCTGCTGGGCCTCGCGGCGTGCTCACCGGGCGATTCCGAGGCCCGGGTGGATCCGCCGCCCACGCCCCCCGCCGCCATCGGGGAGCTCTGTGCGGCACTGCACGAGGAGCTTCCGGAGACGGTGGCCGGTCTGGAGCGGACCCGGACCGATCCGGAGTCCGCTCTGACGGCCGCGTGGGGCGGCTCGGCGATCGTACTGCGGTGCGGTGTCCCCAAGCCCCCCGAGATGCTGGATGAGAAGCAGGAGGGCGTCCACGTCAACGATGTCGCCTGGCTGCTGGACAAGCAGTCCGACGGGGGGTTCCGTTTCGTCTCCGGGATGCGGAAGGCGTATACGGAGGTCCTGGTCGACAAGGAGCATGCCACGGACGCGGGGATGCTGGTCGGGCTGTCCGCGGCGATCTCCAAGACGGTGCCCTTGGGATTCTCCTCGTACTGATCCTCGCCGGCTGCGGCCGGAAGGCCGCTCCGACTCACAGCGACCGCCCGCCGGGCATCCCGGCGGGCGGTCGTCGTGTCTTCGCGTGCCTGCCTAGCGCAGCCCGGTGGAGCGGGTCAGGGCGGCCTGGATCAGGCGGTCTACCAGCTCCGGGTAGGCGACGCCCGTCTTCTGCCACATCAGCGGGTACATGGAGATCGGCGTGAAGCCCGGCATCGTGTTGATCTCGTTGATGACGAAGGTGCCGTCCTCGGTGAGGAAGAAGTCGGCGCGCACGAGGCCCTCGCAGGACGCGGCCTCGAAGGCCTCGATCGCGAGCCGCTGCACCTCGGCGGTCTGCTCCGGGGTGAGCGGGGCGGGCACGATCCCGGAGGCGGAGTCGATGTACTTCGCCTCGAAGTCGTAGAAGTCGTGGCTGGAGACCGGCGGGATCTCGGCGGGCACGCTGGCGCGCGGACCGTCCTCGAACTCCAGGACCCCGCACTCGATCTCGCGGCCGCGCAGCAGCGCCTCCACAATGATCTTCGGATCGTGGCGCCGGGCCTCCTTGACGGCGGCGTCCAGGCCGGATTCGTCGTCGACCTTGGTGATGCCGATGGAGGAGCCGGCCCGGGCGGGCTTGATGAACAGGGGCCAGCCGTGCTCGGCGGCGAAGTCCAGGATCTTCGCCTTGGCGGCGTCCCGGTCGGCTTCCCACTCGCGCGGGCGGATGGTCACGTACGGGCCGACGCGCAGCCCGAAGGAGGTGAACACCCGCTTCATGTAGTCCTTGTCCTGGCCGACGGCCGAGGCGAGGACGCCCGAGCCGACGTACGGGATGCCGGACAGCTCCAGGAGGCCCTGGAGGGTGCCGTCCTCGCCGTACGGGCCGTGCAGGACGGGGAAGACGACGTCGACCTCGCCGAGGGCCTTCGGGACGGCGCCCGGCTCGGTGTAGACGACCTGGCGGCTCGCGGGGTCGACCGAGAGGACGACGGCGCCGTCCTCGGAGTCGGCGAGCTCCTCGACGCTCGGGAGCCGGCGGTCGGCGATGGCCATCCGCTCGGGCTCGTCGGCGGTCAGCGCCCATCGGCCGTCCGTCGTGATGCCGATGGGCAGCACCTCGTACTTGGACCGGTCGATGGAGCGCAGCACGGCGCCCGCCGTGACGACCGAGATGGCGTGTTCCGAGCTGCGGCCGCCGAACACGACGGCCACGCGGGGCTTGCGGCCCTGCTGCTCAGGGGTCTGGGGGAGGTTCTCGCTGCTCATATCGCCACGAGAGTACCCGCTCATGCGTCCGGAATGGAGTCAGCGACGTTCCGGTTTGGCGCTGCGGCTCATCAGTTCCTTCAGCGCGACCAGGGTCGGCTTGCCGTGGTGGACGATGTCCACCACGGTGTCGGTGATGGGCATGTCGACCCCGTGGCGGCGGGCCAGATCGGCCACCGACTGACAGGACTTGACGCCCTCGGCGGTCTGCTTGGTGACCGCGATGGTCTCCTCCAGGGTCATCCCGCGGCCGAGGTTGGTGCCGAAGGTGTGGTTCCGGGAGAGCGGCGAGGAGCAGGTGGCGACCAGGTCGCCGAGGCCCGCGAGGCCGGAGAAGGTGAGCGGGTCGGCGCCCATCGCGACGCCCAGCCGGGTGGCTTCGGCGAGTCCGCGGGTGATGAGCGAGCCCTTGGTGTTGTCGCCCAGGCCCATGCCGTCCGCGATGCCGACGGCGAGGCCGATGACGTTCTTGACGGCGCCGCCGAGCTCGCATCCGGTGACGTCGGTGCTCGTGTACGGGCGGAAGTACGGGGTGTGGCAGGCGGCCTGGAGGCGCTGCGCCACGGTCTCGTCCACGCAGGCGACGACGGAGGCGGCGGGCTGGCGGGCGGCGATCTCGGCGGCCAGGTTGGGGCCGGTGACGACGGCGATGCGCTCGGCGGGGACCTTGGCCACCTCCTCGATGACCTCGCTCATCCGCTTGGCGGTGCCGAGTTCGATGCCCTTCATGAGGGAGACGAGCACCGTGTCGGGGGCCAGCAGGGGCGTCCAGACGGCGAGGTTGTCGCGCAGGGTCTGGGAGGGGACGGCGAGGACGGTGAAGTCGGCGCCGGCGGCGGCCTCGGCCGGGTCGGTGGTGGCCCGGAGGTTCGCGGGGAGTTCGACGTCGGGGAAGTAGTCCGGGTTGGTCCGGCCGGTGTTGATGGCGTCGACCACCTCCTGCCGGCGGCCCCAGAGGGTCACCTCGCATCCGGCGTCGGCGAGCACGATGGCGAAGGCCGTGCCCCAGGAGCCTGTTCCGAAGACGGTCGCCTTCACGGGACGTGTCACTTCTTGCCCTCCCCTGCGGCCTTGCGCCGCTGTTCCGCCCTGGCGTTGCGATGGTCGTACGGCTGCTCGGGCGCGGTCTCTCCCCGCACCTCCTCCAGCAGCGCGGTGATGGCGGCCATGATGACCTCGGTGGCCTCCTTGAGCACGTCCGGGGTGGGGTCGCGGTCGTAGAAGGCGGAGAGGTCCACCGGCGGTCCGGCGAGCACCTGGAGGGTCTTGCGCGGGAAGAGCCGGACCTTGTTCTCCTTGGCGTACGGCGGCATCGCGAGGTTCGCGCCCCACTGGGCCACCGGAATGACGGGCGCCTTGGTGATGAGTGCGACACGGGCGGCGCCGGTCTTGCCGGCCATCGGCCACATGTCGGGGTCGCGGGTCAGGGTGCCTTCCGGGTAAAAGGCCACGCATTCGCCGCGCTCGATCGCGTCCACCGCGGCCCGGAATGCGTCCAGGGCGTTGGTGCTCTCCCGGTAGACGGGGATCTGGCCGGAGCCGCGCAGGATCGACCCGACAATAGGGACCTTGAAGAGGGCGGCCTTCGCGAGCAATCGGGGCACTCGGCCGGTGTTGTACTGGAAGTGCGCGTAGGAGAGCGGGTCCAGATACGAGTTGTGATTGACAGCGGTGATAAAGCCGCCCTCGGCCGGAATGTGCTCCATTCCCCGCCAGTCCCGCTTGAAGAGCACTACCAGCGGCGGTTTTGCGATGACCGCCGCCAGGCGGTACCAGAAGCCGATTCTGCGGCGGGGCACTCGGACACCTTTCCTCTGGACCGGTGGGCGGGGGTACCTCCCAGCGTCGGCTGGGGAGTCTGGGCACCTCGTCGGCCGGACAAGTGTCGCCCCGGGGCCGGTCTCTGTCGAGAACACCGTACGCCCCGCTCACGCCACCGGGCTCCCGGGTCGCCCGGGCGGAGGCGACAATGGGCCGACACATGACCCGGCCGTGACCTGACCATGGTCCGGGGTTGGGCCGGAGCACACCGCGGGGAAGGGGTCCGTCACGAACGCCGTCTGGAGTCTGGTGGTCCCGCTGAAGCCTCTGGCGGTGGCCAAGAGCCGTCTCGCGGCGGCCGTGGGCGCCTCCCGTCCGGGGCTCGCGCTGGCCTTCGCGCAGGACACCGTCGCAGGGGCCCTGGCCTGCGCGGCGGTCGCGGATGTGGTGGTCGTCACGGACGACGCGGCGGCCGGTGCGGAACTGTCCCGGCTGGGCGCGCGGATCGTGGCGGACGCCCCGGCGGCCGGGCTCAACGCGGCGCTGGCCCACGGGGCGCGGGCGGTGCGGTCGGGGCGCCCCGGCGCCGCGGTGGCCGCGATGAACGCCGATCTGCCGGCGCTACGGCCCCCCGAATTGCTACGCGTGCTCGAAAACGCCTCGGTATTTCCGCGGGCATTTCTGGCGGATGCGGCCGGAATCGGGACGACCTTGCTTTCCGCTGCGCCGGACGTGGAATTGGCCCCCTCCTTCGGCGGCCCGTCACGGGCCAGGCATTCGGCCTCGGGGGCGGTGGAAATCGCGCTGGCGGACGTCGACAGCGTGCGCCGGGACGTGGACACGGCGGCGGATCTGCGGACGGCGCTCGCCCTCGGTGTGGGGCGTCACACCGCCCGATACAGTGCCGGTATGCAGGCGACCGCGTACACGTACGACTCCCAGACCCGCAGCGGCAGTGTGCTGCTGGACGACGGCACCCCGGTGCCCTTCGAGGCCCCGGCCTTCGACGCGGGCGGCCTGCGCCTGCTGCGGCCCGGGCAGCGGGTGCGGATCGAGACGGACGGCGAGGGCGCGGGCCTGCGGATCACCCTGGTGACGCTGCAGACCTTCTGACCGTCCGGCCGTGTGACCGTCCGGCCGTCTGACCTGCGACGGAACGCACCGCGGGCCGGCTTCCCCAGCAGGGGGAAGCCGGCCCGGCGTGTGTGACCCGTACCCCTACTGCTTGCGGGCCGTGGTCTTCTTCGCGGTGGCCTTGCGCGTCGCCGTCTTCTTGGCGGGCGCCTTCGTCGCGGCGGTGACCTTCTTGGCCGCCGGGGCGGTCTTCTTCGCGGCGGCGGTCGTCTTCTTCGCCGTGGCCGTGGTCTTCTTGGCGGTCGTCGCCTTCTTCGCGGTGGCCGTGGCCTTCTTCGCCGTGGGCGTGCTCTTCACCGCCGCCTTCTTGGCGGTCGGGGTGGACTTCTTCGCCGTCACCTTCTTTGCGGCCGTGGTCTTTGCCGCGGCCTTCTTGGCGGTGGTGGCCTTCTTCGCGGCGGCCTTCTTGACCGTCGCGGAGGCGCCACCGGTGAGGCTGCCCTTGGGCGCCTTCTTCACCGACACCTCGCCGCCCTTGGGCAGCTTCTTGGTGCCGCTGACCAGGTCCTTGAAGCCCTGGCCGGCGCGGAATCGGGGCACGGAGGTCTTCTTGACCCGGACGCGCTCCCCCGTCTGCGGGTTGCGGGCGTAACGGGCCGGACGGTCGACCTTCTCGAACGAGCCGAAGCCCGTGACCGAGACCCGGTCGCCCGCGACGGTAGCGCGGACGATCGCGTCCAGTACCGCGTCGACAGCATCCGCGGCCTGCTGGCGGCCGCCCAGCTTGTCGGCAATCGCTTCTACGAGCTGCGCCTTGTTCACGTCTTCCCCTTCGGAGACTTCGCCAGAACGAATGTGTTCAAGCTTATTTCGCACGTTAGGCGGATATATACCGCAAATCAAACACGAAACGGGCTAATCACCCTAGTGCCGCAACGCCGGAGGCTGTTACGGAGTTCCTTCGCATCAGTCGCCTTCAGGGAATCGACCCTCGTCGAGGTCCTTCATCAACCTGTCCAGGCGCCTTGCCGCATCGGCGAGATCGTGCTTCGCCGCGGCCGTGACGACCAACAGCTTCCGGGACAGCGCCATCCTTACGCCCTCCGGGACTTGCAGTGAGCGCACCCGTGTGTGTGCTTCTTTCAACCGGTCCGCGACGAGTTCGTAGAGCTCGAGTTGACTGTCGCGTTCCATGCACAGATTGTGCCATCTGGGGCGAGTTGTCGCCTCACGGGGCCTCAACAAACGGCTGTGCCCCCCGCCGGAAGGCGGGGGGCACAGTGTTGCCGATGTGATCACCCGAAGGTGAATAAGCGCTGATCAGGCAGGAATCAGGCCCGAATCGTGCGCGGCTTGAAGGCCGGGCGGGCACTTTCGTACTCGGCGATGTCCGCTTCGTTCTGAAGGGTGAGCGAGATGTCGTCCAGGCCCTCCAGCAGACGCCAGCGGGCGTTGTCGTCGAGCTCGAACTCCGCGACGACGCCCTCCGCTCGCACCTGGCGGTCGACCAGGTCGACCGTGATCTCGGCGGTGGGGTCCGCCTCGGTCAGCTTCCACAGCCGCTCGACGGTCTCCTGCGGGAGCACGACCGTCAGCAGGCCGTTCTTCAGCGAGTTCCCGCGGAAGATGTCGGCGAAGCGGGAGGAGATGACCGTCTTGAAGCCGAAGTTCTGCAGGGCCCAGACGGCGTGCTCGCGCGAGGAACCGGTACCGAAGTCGGGGCCGGCGACCAGCACGGTCGCGCCGGCGCGCTCCGGGCGGTTCGTGACGAACTCCGGGTCCTTGCGCCAGGCCTCGAAGAGCCCGTCCTCGAACCCGTCACGGGTGATCTTCTTCAGCCAGTGGGCCGGGATGATCTGGTCGGTGTCGACGTTGCTGCGGCGCAGCGGGACGGCCCGGCCGGTGTGGGTGGTGAAGGCTTCCATGGTTCAGACTCCGGCGGTCGCGTCGGCGGCGGACAGGTCGGCGGGCGAGGCCAGATGGCCCAGCACCGCGGTGGCGGCGGCCACCTGCGGGGAGACCAGGTGGGTGCGCCCGCCCTTGCCCTGCCGACCCTCGAAGTTGCGGTTGGAGGTGGACGCGGAGCGCTCACCGGGCGCCAGTTGGTCGGGGTTCATGCCCAGACACATCGAGCAGCCCGCGTGCCGCCATTCGGCGCCGGCCTCCTTGAAGACCTTGTCCAGGCCCTCTTCCACCGCCTGCAGGGCGACGCGGACCGAGCCCGGGACGACCAGCATCCGTACGCCGTCGGCGACTTTGCGGCCCTCGACGATGCCGGCGACGGCGCGCAGGTCCTCGATGCGGCCGTTGGTGCAGGAACCTACGAAGACGGTGTCGACCTTGATGTCGCGCAGCGGCTGCCCGGCGGTCAACCCCATGTACTCCAGGGCCTTTTCGGCGGCCAGGCGCTCCGAAGCGTCCTCGTACGAAGCCGGGTCGGGGACGTTGGCCGACAGCGGCGCGCCCTGGCCCGGGTTGGTGCCCCAGGTGACGAACGGGGACAGCACGGTGGCGTCGATGACGACCTCCGCGTCGAAGACCGCGTCGTCGTCGGTGCGCAGGGTCTTCCAGTACGCGACCGCCGCGTCCCAGTCCTCGCCCTCGGGGGCGTGGTCACGGCCCTGCAGGTAGTCGAAGGTGGTCTGGTCGGGGGCGATCATGCCCGCCCGGGCTCCGGCCTCGATCGACATGTTGCAGATGGTCATGCGGGCTTCCATCGAGAGCTGCTCGATGGCCTCGCCGCGGTACTCCAGGATGTAGCCCTGGCCGCCGCCGGTGCCGATCCTGGCGATGATCGCCAGGATCAGGTCCTTGGCGGTGACACCCTCGGCCAGCGCGCCGGTGACGGTGATCGCCATCGTCTTCGGGCGGGCCAGCGGCAGCGTCTGCGTCGCCAGCACGTGCTCGACCTGGCTCGTGCCGATGCCGAAGGCGAGCGCACCGAAGGCGCCGTGCGTGGAGGTGTGCGAGTCGCCGCAGACCACGGTGGTGCCGGGCTGGGTCAGTCCCAGCTGCGGTCCCACCACGTGGACGACTCCCTGCTCGACGTCGCCCAGCGAGTGCAGGCGGACGCCGAACTCGGCGCAGTTCTTGCGCAGGGTCTCCAGCTGGGCCCGGGAGACCGGGTCCGCGATCGGCTTGTCGATGTCGAGGGTGGGGGTGTTGTGGTCCTCGGTCGCGATGGTGAGGTCGAGGCGTCGGACCTTGCGGCCGGCCTGACGCAGGCCCTCGAAGGCCTGCGGGCTGGTCACCTCGTGCAGCAGGTGCAGATCAATGAAGAGGAGGTCGGGCTCGCCTTCGGCGCGCCGGACGACATGGTCGTCCCAGACCTTCTCCGCGAGTGTCCTACCCATCGCTTTCCCTCCGGCCGGCCGGTTGTGCCGGCGCTTCATAGAGATCTTGTGCGCCTGTCGCCCGTACCCCACGTCCCGGACGACGGCTCGGACCCAGTGGTTCGTGGACCCGCACATACAGACTCGCTGGTTCTTGGAAAAATTGAACTTGCGTTTCACAGTGTGAGACGCGAATATCGTTTCATGGACAACTCTAGCGGCGTCGGCGTTCTCGACAAGGCAGCTCTGGTACTGAGCGCACTGGAGTCCGGTCCGGCCACCCTCGCCGGGCTGGTCGCGGCGACAGGGCTCGCACGACCCACGGCACATCGCCTTGCCGTGGCACTGGAACACCACCGGATGGTGGCGAGGGACATGCAGGGCCGGTTCATCCTCGGCCCGCGGCTGGCGGAACTCGCCGCCGCGGCCGGCGAGGACCGCCTGCTGGCCACGGCGGGACCGGTACTCACCCACCTCCGTGACGTGACGGGCGAGAGCGCGCAGCTCTACCGCCGTCAGGGAGACATGCGCATCTGCGTGGCGGCCGCGGAGCGGCTGTCGGGCCTTCGGGACACCGTCCCGGTGGGCTCCACGCTCCCGATGAAGGCCGGCTCGGCCGCGCAGATCCTGATGGCCTGGGAGGAGCCCGAGCGGCTCCACCGCGGGCTGCAGGGCGCGCGCTTCACGGCGACGGCGCTCTCGGGCGTACGGCGTCGCGGCTGGGCGCAGTCGATCGGCGAGCGGGAGCCCGGTGTGGCCTCGGTGTCGGCGCCCGTGCGCGGGCCGTCGAACCGCGTGGTGGCCTCCGTGTCGGTCTCCGGCCCGATCGAGCGGCTGACCCGCCACCCGGGCCGGATGCACGCCCAGGCCGTCATCGACGCGGCCGCACGCCTCACGGAGGCCCTGCGCCGCTCCGGCTGAGCCCTCCGGGCCCTCCCCCATCCGTCCCCCGGGCCCGGGGGCGCGTACGACGCCGCACACGTCCGAACACGCGCCTCCGGGCCCGCACTTATGCGTCCACGCCCGCGCCCGCGCCCCGTACGCGCGCCCGCGCCGGCGCAAAGCGAAGAGGCCCTCCGCGATGAACGCGGAGGGCCTCTTCGATGCGTACCCCCGACCGGATTCGAACCGGCGCTACCGCCTTGAGAGGGCGGCGTGCTAGGCCGCTACACAACGGGGGCTAGCTGGTGCTGCTGTTACTGCGCTGGGCTACCAGGACTCGAACCTAGAATAAGGGAACCAGAAACCCTCGTGTTGCCAATTACACTATAGCCCAAAGTACCCCCGACCGGATTCGAACCGGCGCTACCGCCTTGAGAGGGCGGCGTGCTAGGCCGCTACACAACGGGGGCCCTAGCGATCCTGCATCAAGACGTCCGGGTGGAGATCTCGCGGGAAGGATCTGTACCCCCGACCGGATTCGAACCGGCGCTACCGCCTTGAGAGGGCGGCGTGCTAGGCCGCTACACAACGGGGGCAAAGCACTGCGTTACTGCTGCACTGCGCTGGGGTACCAGGACTCGAACCTAGAATAAGGGAACCAGAAACCCTCGTGTTGCCAATTACACTATACCCCACCAAAAGTCAACCCCTTCGCGGGGTTTTCCTTCGGGTGGCGCCTCCGTCCGGCCTTTCGGCCCGCTCCGGCGGCGCAGAAAGAACATTACCGGATGCCTGACCGTGCTCCAAAACGGGTATCCCCTGCCAGCAGCTCCGGGAGCTGGTCAAGCCCCTGGATGCGGTGCGCGCCGTCCGGGCCGGGCCCGCGGCCGCCGTCACGGTCGATCCAGACCGCCAGCAGCCCGGCGTCACGGGCCCCGCGCGCGTCGATCTCGGGCTGGTCCCCCACGTACGCCACCTCCCCCGGCGGCAGCCCGAGCGCATCGCACGCGGCGAGGAAGGCCGCCGCCTCGGGCTTGCTGACCCCGAGTTCGACCGCGCAGACCAGCACCTCGAAGCGGTCGCGCAGCCCGAGGTGGCGCAGCTTGGGGTCCTGGTTGGCGCTGGAGGAGTTGGAGAGCACCCCGTGCCGGTAGCCGGCCGCGAGGACGTCCAGTGCGGGCACCACGTCGGGGAAGACGGTCCAGGCGGACTTGTAGTGCTCGACGTACCGGTCGAACCAGGCGTCGGCCTCGTCCGCGGTCATCCCGGGCCGCTCCAGGAACTCCCGCACCCGGTCCTGCCGCTGCCCCTGGAAGGTTCCCTCCCCGGCGGCGAAGCGCGCCCAGTGGCGGTCGGTGATCTCCCGCCACAGCCCGAGCGCCTGCGCGGGGGTGCCGTACCGGTCCGCGAGTTCCTCGGTCTCCAGCTGCCGCGCGAGTCCGGCGGCATCGGCCCCCGTGTAGTCGAAGAGGGTGTCGTCGATGTCCCACAGCACGGCGCGGATCGGCATGGGGCCGAGCCTACGCCGCGGCCCCGGCCTCCGTGGGCACGACGAAGAAGTCGGTGAGGAAGCAGGTCACGCCGCCGTCCTCGTCCCGTCCGGTCCAGGTCGGATACACGCCGTCGCCCCAGCCGGACCGGAAGACCGCCGCCTGGTGGCCGCCGCGGCCGGTGATGACGTACGGGCCGGGATGCCGGTACCCGTCGGCGAGGAACGGGGCGCGCAGCAGCTCGCGGGTGGCCTCGCGGTCGGCGAAGCCCGGCCCGGCGGCCGCGTCGTGGAACGCACCGAGGCCCGCGTCCACCCCATAGCCCTGCAACCGGTCCGGCCCGAGGCCGCCCACGCGCCGCGCTCCGCTGAGCGCCGGCTCCCAGGACACCGTCGGCGCCTCGGTGATCACGAGCCGCACGGCGGCGAGGTCCCGGTAGGGCGACGCCTGCGGCGGACCGTCGGCCGGGGTCCAGGTGACGAGCGCCGCTTCCAGCCGGTAGCGGCCCGGGCTCACCTGGTCGTGGAAAGGGGGCACGCCCTCCTCCAGCCCCAGGTACGCCATGGGGTCGCAGGCCACGAGCCGCCCGCTCGGCAGCCACAGCGTGCCCCCGGCGGCCACGGACAGGGTCCCGAGGTCCCCGTCCTCGTCCCGGAAGGCGTTGCCCGGCGTGAAGTGCCGGGAGTAGTCGGGAGCGGTCGGCGGCATCGCGGGTCCTTCCGGATGGGGGGCGGGAACGCCGCAGGGGGCGGCGGCCGGAGTTCGGCTGCCGCCCCCTGCGGGACGTACGGGAGTGCTACGCGGCCAGCTTGGCCAGCGCGGCGTCGATGCGGGCCAGGGAGCGCTCCTTGCCCAGGATCTCCAGGGACTCGAAGAGCGGCAGGCCGACCGTGCGGCCGGTGACGGCCACGCGGACCGGGGCCTGGGCCTTGCCGAGCTTGAGGCCGTGGGCCTCGCCCGCGGTCAGGACGGCCTGCTTGAGGGACTCGGGGTCCGACCAGTCGGCGTTCGCCAGGTTCTCGCGCGCCGTCGTCAGGAGGGCCGCCGGCTCGCCCTTCATCGCCTTGTCCCACGAGGCCTGGTCCTCGACCGGCTCCTTCAGGAACAGGAAGTCGACGTTGGCCGTGATGTCCGACAGGACGGTGACGCGGGTCTGGGCGTACGGGGCGATGCGCTCCCAGGCCGCGGCGTCGAAGTCCTCGGGCGCCCAGTTGGCGTGCGGGGCCCGCAGCCACGGGGCGCAGGCGTCCGCGAAGGCCTTCGGGTCGAGCAGGCGGATGTGGTCGCCGTTGATCGACTCGGCCTTCTTCAGGTCGAAGCGCGCCGGGTTGGCGTTCACGCCGTCGATGTCGAACTTCTGGACCATCTCCTCGATCGAGAAGACGTCCTGGTCCTTGGAGAAGGACCAGCCGAGGAGCGAGAGGTAGTTCAGCAGGCCCTCGGGGAGGAAGCCGCGCTCGCGGTACAGGTTGAGCGAGGCCTCGGGGTCGCGCTTGGAGAGCTTCTTGTTGCCCTCGCCCATCACGTACGGCAGGTGGCCGAACGCGGGGGTGGACTTGGCGACGCCCAGCTCGATCAGCGCCTTGTAGAGCGCGATCTGGCGGGGGGTCGAGGAGAGGAGGTCCTCGCCGCGCAGGACGTGCGTGATCTCCATGAGCGCGTCGTCGACCGGGTTGACCAGCGTGTAGAGCGGGGCGCCGCTGGCCCGGACGATGCCGAAGTCCGGCACGTTCTCCGGGGTGAAGGTCAGCTCGCCGCGGACGAGGTCGGTGAAGGTGATCGGCTCGTCGGGCATCCGGAAGCGGACGATCGCCGGGCGGTGCTCGCCCTGGTACGCCTCGACCTGCACGGTGGTGAGCTCGCGGCAGTGGCCGTCGTAGCCGGAGGGCTTGCCGGCCGCGCGGGCGGCCGCACGGCGCGCGTCGAGCTCCTCGGTGGTGCAGTAGCAGTGGTACGCGTAGCCGCCGTCGAGCAGCTTCTTCGCGACGTCCTTGTAGATGTCCATGCGCTCGGACTGGCGGTACGGGGCGTGCGGGCCGCCGACCTCGGGGCCCTCGTCCCAGGTGAAGCCGAGCCAGCGCAGCGAGGCGAGCAGCTGGTCGTACGACTCCTCGGAGTCGCGGGCCGCGTCGGTGTCCTCGATGCGGAAGACGAACGTGCCGCCGTGGTGGCGGGCGAACGCCCAGTTGAACAGGGCGGTGCGGACCAGGCCCACGTGGGGGTTGCCGGTCGGGGAGGGACAGAAACGTACGCGGACAGGTCCGTTAACCACGCTTGATCACCTTGTTGGTGAGAGTGCCGATGCCTTCGATGGTGACGGCGACCTCGTCGCCGACGTTCAGGGGGCCGACTCCGGCCGGGGTCCCCGTGAGGATGACGTCGCCGGGGAGCAGCGTCATGGCCTCGGTGATGTGGACGACGAGGTCTTCGATGGAGCGGACCATGTCGCTGGTGCGGCCGAGCTGGCGCTGTTCGCCGTTCACGGTGCACTGGATGGTCAGGTCGCCCGGGTCCAGGTCGGTCTCGATCCAGGGGCCGAGGGGGCAGGCGCTGTCGAAGCCCTTGGCCCGGGCCCACTGCTTCTCCCGCTGCTGGACGTCGCGCGCGGTGACGTCGTTGGCGCAGGTGTAGCCGAGGATGACGTCCTTGACGCGCTCCCTGGGGACCTCCCGGCACATGCGGCCGATGACCACGGCGAGCTCCGCCTCGTGGTGGACGTCCTGGGAGAAGGAGGGGTACGTGATCGGGTCACCGGGGCCGACCACCGAGGTGGAGGGCTTGAAGAAGGTGATCGGCGCGTCCGGAACCTCGTTGCCGAGCTCTGCCGCGTGCTCCGCGTAGTTGCGGCCGATGGCCACGACCTTGTTCGGGAGCACGGGCGGCAGCAGCCGGACCTTGCTCAGCGGCACCTTCGTGCCCGAGAGCTCGAAGTCGGCGAACGGGATGCCCTTGATGATGTCGAGCACGAGCGTCGCTTCGTCGCCGGGGGCGGTGCTGCCCTCGACCGCGCCGAACGCGACATTTCCGTCGATCGAGAACCTGGCGATGCGCACGTGTTGCGTCTGCCCCTCTGTATGTCCGTCGGCTGGAGTCTGCGGACCCCAGGCTAACGCGGTGGGCAGGGACGCTTCGCGTTCCGCAGCTGTGCGGCTACTGCGCGGCGGCGACCGGCACGTCCATGAGGACCGTGCGCCGCGGGTTGGCCGTCTGCGTGGGCAGCTCGACGGAGTGTTCCGGGGTGGCCGGCGCCGCCTGCAGCTCCTCGGCGTCCTTGAGGTGCGCGAGGGTGGTGCGGCGGGGGTTGGCTATGTTGCGGAACATCATCGTCGTCTTCATGGGAGTTCGGGGTCCTCGGTTCGATCTGTGAGTGTCGGCTGTCGATGCACCAACCCTGGCGCCAACCCTTTAAGGGGCAAGGCTAAACATCTGAATCCCCCGCGGAACCAGGAAGTAATGGCCACGGCTATGTGAGTTTGCTCACCCGTGACCAGTCATTTCCGGCATAATGGACAGTCAACTTCACCCGACGAAACGGACATTGCGCCACTGAATGCGCCATTCCGCTCCTGATCATCGCGACTGGGACACCTTGCCAGCCTTGTTGTTTGGATGGCGTAAGTCCGGTTTCTACCGAATGCGGTCGCACATCGAGTAGCCCGCTTGTCACGTGACGTAACCGACTCTCCAAGCCGACACGCGCACCTTGTTGGAGATCCTCCACTGTGCTGGAATTCGCGGGACCGCCGCGGGAAATCAGCCGGCGCGCAGGTGGCGCGACTCAGCGCCGAGCGCGGTGGCAAGGAGAGGGAGACGCGCCGGTCACCGACGACCACCATGGGGCCGCACGTGCCCCACGACTCGACACCGTCCCACCGGTCGCCCGGCGGGACGCCTGGTCCAGAGGTTGCGACGCTAGTGCAGGGACGATTCAAGAGGGATGGCAGCGCTGCGGCGGAGCAGGAGCCGCGCGGCGGGACCGACCGTGGCTCCTCGCCCCAGCACGCCCAGAACCGCGGGCCGGCTGTCGTAGGCGCAGGCCCCGACTCCTCCGCCGCGGTGAAGGCGAAGGGCCGTGGGAAGTCCGCGAAGGCCGGCAAGGCCAAGGCCGGGTCGGCCGAGCAGGACGTGGCGATACCGAAGGCCCCCAGTGGGCCCGGCTCTCGCCT
Source organism: Streptomyces sp. NRRL F-2580 (assembly GCF_000720115.1). Taxonomy (GTDB): domain Bacteria; phylum Actinomycetota; class Actinomycetes; order Streptomycetales; family Streptomycetaceae; genus Streptomyces. The sequence continues at coordinate 269,303 of NZ_JOIR01000005.1, read as the reverse complement.
CGCCATGCAGAACTGGCGCATCAGCACGCGACTCGTGTCGCTGCTGACCCTGCCGGTCGTCGCCGCCACCACGCTCGGTGGCTTCCGCATCAACGACTCGCTCAACGACATCGCGCAGCTGGAACACATGCAGCTGCTGACGACGATGACCCGTCAGGCCACCAACCTGGCCGCCATGCTCCAGGAGGAGCGCGACCTCTCCGCGGGTCCGCTCACGATCTCCAAGGGCAAGAGCACCAGCTCCGTCGACGGTGTCCGCCAGCAGACCGACACCGCAGCCAAGGCCTTCGCCGCCGCGACCGACAAGGTCGACAGCACGGGCGAGAAGGACGACACCCTCAAGTCGATCCGCAACAACGTGCTGCAGATCGGCCGTCAGATCGCGAACATCCAGACGGTCCGCGACAAGGCGTACGTCAACGGCGCCCAGCAGACCGTCAGCGAGTACAACGGGATGATCGTCTCGCTGCTCTCGCTCTCCCAGGACATGGCGCAGGCCACCTCCAACCCGGAGATGATCAAGCGTACGCGTGCCCTGGCGGCCTTCTCCGCGGCCAAGGAGTACGCCTCCATCCAGCGCGCGATCATCGCCGCCTCGCTCCCGGACACCTCGGAGAAGCAGGGCGAGCTGAAGGAGAACGACCGGCTCTACGCCCTCTCCGCGCAGAAGGGCGAGACGCAGGCGAAGACCACCTTCGAGCTCGTCTACCAGGGCCGCACCGAGGAGCTCCTCGCCGGCCTCGGCGACAGCAACTCGGAGATCTCCACCGCCGACCATTACGCGCGCCGCGTGCTGGCCAGCCAGGACGCCTTCCTCCGCGAGAAGAACCGGTCCTGGCTGGACTGGTACGACGCCGACGGCACCAAGCTCCAGGCCATGAAGGTCATCGAGCTGACCCTGCTCGAGGAGATGGAGCAGAAGGCCCGCGAGCTGAAGAACGAGGCCCAGCAGGACGCCATCATCAACGGTGCCCTGATCCTCCTCGTCCTCGGTGTCTCCCTCGTCGGCGCCTTCGTCATGGCCCGCTCGATGATCCGCTCGCTGCGCCGCCTGCAGGACACCGCGACGCGGGTCGCGCAGGACCGGCTGCCCGAGCTCGTCAAGCAGCTGTCCGAGTCCGACCCGCAGGACGTGGACACGTCCGTGGAGTCGGTCGGTGTGCACACCCGCGACGAGATCGGCCAGGTGGCCGCGGCATTCGACGACGTGCACCGCGAGGCCGTCCGCCTCGCCGCCGAGCAGGCCCTCCTGCGAGGCAACGTCAACGCGATGTTCACCAACCTCTCGCGCCGCTCCCAGGGCCTCATCCAGCGTCAGCTGTCGCTCATCTCCGAACTGGAGTCGCGCGAGGCCGACCCGGACCAGCTCTCCTCGCTCTTCAAGCTCGACCACCTCGCGACCCGCATGCGCCGTAACGGCGAAAACCTCCTCGTCCTCGCGGGCGAGGAGCCGGGCCGCCGGTGGACGCGCCCCGTCCCGCTCGTCGACGTGCTCCGTGCCGCCGCCTCCGAGGTGGAGCAGTACGAGCGCGTCGAGCTGGCCTCGGTGCCCGGCACCGACGTCGCCGGCCGCGTCGTCAACGACCTCGTGCACGTGCTCGCCGAGCTGCTGGAGAACGCGACGTCGTTCTCCTCCCCGCAGACCAAGGTCAAGGTCACCGGTCACGCGCTGCCCGACGGCCGCGTGCTCGTCGAGATCCACGACACCGGTATCGGCCTCTCCCCCGAGGACCTCGCCGCGATCAACGAGCGGCTCGCGTCGCCGCCGACCGTGGACGTCTCCGTCTCCCGCCGCATGGGCCTGTTCGTGGTCGGCCGCCTGTCCCTGCGACACGGCATCCGCATCCAGCTGCGCCCCTCCGACTCGGGTGGTACGACGGCCCTCGTCATGCTGCCGGTGGACGTCGCCCAGGGCGGCAAGAAGCCGGGCCCGATGCCGGGCCAGGGCGGTCAGGGCGGCCCCGGTGGCGCCCAGGGTGCCCCCGGCGGTCAGGCTTCCGTGCCCGGCGCGGCCGCACGGCCGTCCGTGGGCGCGGGCCCGCAGCGCGGTCAGGTCGGCGCGGGCGGCCAGCGCGCCGCCCTCCCGGGCCGCGACGGCTCCGGTCAGGGCCCGCAGGGCGGGCGGCCTCCGCAGCAGGGCGGCCCCGGTGCTCCGGGTGCCCGTCCGCAGCAGGGCGGCCCCGGTGCTCCCGGTGCCCGTCCGCAGCAGGGTCAGACCACCGCGGGCCAGGGCCAGGGTGCCTTCGGCGCCGGTGGACCGCTGCCGGCCCGCGGTCCGGTCGCCAGTGCCGGATTCGGCGGCGGACCGCAGGCCCGTCCGACCCAGTCGCCCTCCGCGGCCGGCCCGTCCGGGTTCCCGCAGGGCAACGGCTTCGAGCGTCCGCAGCAGCCGCAGCCCCAGCAGCAGGCCCAGCCTCAGCAGCAGCAGCAGCAACCGGCCCCGGGTCCCAACGGCGCCCGCCCGCAGCTGCCGCCGCGCGGCGGCGCCCCGCGTCCGGAGCTTCCCGGCCCGCAGACCACCAGCTGGGGCGCCGACCAGGCGCGCGGCCACGACGAGCTGTCGGGCCCCGGCTCGACGGCGGAGTTCGCCCGCCCGGACTTCAACGCCCCGATGCCGCAGGGCGACGGCCTGGCCGGCACGACCGGACAGTTCGAGCGTCCGGACGTGCGGGGCGCCGTGGACCCGTCCACCACCGGACAGTTCGAGCGCCCGGGCTACCAGCCCCAGCGGCCCGGCGGCCCCGGTGTCGGCGGAGTCGCCCGTCAGCCCCAGGCCCCGCAGCAGCCCCAGCCGCAGCACACGCAGCCGCAGCCTCCGCAGCCCGGCGGCGGGTACGCACCCGTACCGCCCGCGCGCCCGGAGACCCCGCGACTGCCGCAGGCTCACCGGCCGGAGGCGCTGCCGCCGGCCCAGAGCTCCGGTGACGGCCGCAGCCCGATCTTCGACACGCTCGAGTCGAACTGGTTCCGCGAGGAGGGGCAGCAGCCCCCCGCGCAGGGACCGGGCACGGCGATGCCCCAGCAGGGCCGGCAGCCGCAGCATTCAGCTCCGGCGGCCCCCGCGCCGCAGCAGCCGCTGCCGCAGCGCGGCCAGGAGTCCGCGGCCGAGCCCGCCGCGGCGGCGACCGGCAGCATGCCGACCGTCAGCTGGAAGTCCTCGCCGAACGACGAGCTGATGCGTCAGGCCGAGCGCGTGCGCCAGCCCGCGGCCGGCGGTATCACGACCTCGGGGCTGCCCCGCCGGGTCCCGCGGGCGAACCTCGTGGCCGGCACCGCGCAGCAGCAGGCCGAGGCACAGGCGGGTCCGCAGGTCTCGCGGGCACCGGATGACGTCCGCGGCCGTCTGACCAACCTCCGACGCGGTATCCAGCAGGGCCGTCAGGCCGGCAACAACGGACCGGCGACCGGCAGTTACCACATCGACCCCACTTACCAGCAGGAGCGATAGTTGAGTTCGATGAGCCAGGCGGCACAGAACCTGAACTGGTTGATCACCAACTTCGTGGACAACACCCCAGGGGTGTCCCACACGGTGGTGGTCTCCGCCGACGGACTCCTTCTGGCCATGTCCGAAGGATTCCCCCGCGACCGCGCCGATCAGCTGGCGGCCGTGGCCTCCGGACTGACGTCGCTGACCGCCGGTGCCTCCCGCATTTTCGAGGGCGGCGCCGTCAACCAGACCGTGGTCGAGATGGACCGGGGATTCCTTTTCCTCATGTCCGTCTCCGACGGATCCTCGCTGGCCGTACTGGCGCACCCCGAGTGCGACATCGGCCTCGTGGGCTACGAGATGGCCCTCCTGGTGGATCGCGCGGGCAGTGTCCTCACCCCGGACCTGCGCGCCGAACTTCAGGGAAGCCTGCTCGGCTGACTTCCCCCCTCCCGGCCGGACGGTACTTCCGGCCGGGAGACCGGGGCCCCGCCCCCGGAATCCAGTACCCCCGCCAGGCCGTCATACAGTCCCCCCCACCGGCCGCCCCGTCAGACGGCACGCTGACCACTGCTGTCCAGCCCGGAGGATCCATGACCCCGCCCCCCGCCTACTCCGATTCGTACGGAGATTCGTACTCGGAAGGCGATCAGCCGCTGGTGCGTCCGTACGCGATGACCGGCGGCCGGACCCGGCCCCGCTACCAGCTCGCCATCGAGGCACTGGTCAGCACCACTGCCGATCCGATGCACCTGTCCGGCCTGCTCCCGGAGCACCAGCGCATCTGCACCCTGTGCCGCGAGGTCAAGTCGGTCGCGGAGGTCTCCGCGCTGCTGTCGATGCCGCTCGGAGTCGCCCGGATCCTCGTCGCCGACCTGGCGGACACCCTGGACCAGGACCTGATCCTGTACCTCTTCGGTACGCCGGGCCAGGACCGCTTCTGGTTCATGTGGGACGACCTCGTCCGCGGCGCCATCGGCGCGATCGTGCTCGTCGACACGCGCCGTCTCGCCGACTGCTTCCCGGCCGTCGACTACTTCGAGAACAGCGGCCTGCCGTTCGTCGTGGCCCTCAACGGCTTCGAGGGACACCAGCCGTACACCCCGGAGGAAGTCCGCGAAGCGCTGCAGATCGGCCCCGGCGCCCCCATCATCACGACGGACGCCCGCCACCGGGCGGACGCCAAGAGCGCGCTCATCACTCTCGTCGAGCACGCCCTCATGGCGCGTCTCAAGTAACACCACGCAGGCAGCCCGGCTCAAGCGGCATCACTCAAGTCCCACGGGTTCTTCACAACGTGAGAGGGCGGGCTGTGTCATAGGACACGGCCCGCCCTCTCGGTTCATAACGTTTCGACAGACAATTGCCGCCAGTTGGCCACGGGGCGCGTTCGGTTGGTGCCGCTACGCGCACAACTCCCCCTATTTTTGCCGCAGGACGCTCTTTATGTCCGATTTATGTGGGGCATAAGGATCTCCGAATGGCTGATTCCAACTGTTTGGAACACGGCCGTTAACCGTGCTGGAATTCAACGAACTAGCTAGTAGCACCGCCGGAAGGTTGTTGGTCGAGTGAGGCGAAGCAACGCAAGCCCCGCGGTTGAACCCGCGCGCGGCAACTTCACCCCGCCGCCGCGAGCGGCCGCGTCGCCCGTCGACGTGCCCGTGGAGCCACCCGCGCGCCCCGGGAGCACCAGCAAATTCTCGCCCCGCAACTGGCGCGTGCCGACCCGCCTGAACGCCATCCTCCTCGTGCCGGCCCTCGTGGGCCTGGTCATGGGCGGCTTCCAGGTGAAGGGCTCCGTCGACCAGTGGAACGAGGCCAAGGACGCCGAGCAGATAGCCCGGGTCGTCCAGGCGGCCTCGGAGTACAGCCAGGCACTGCTCAACGAGCGTGACCTGACGGCCGAGCCCCTCCTGAACGGCCAGACCAACTCCGAGCAGGTCACCAAGGCCTACGCGGTCACCACCGGGGCCAAGGAGAAGTTCGACAAGGCCGTCCAGGACATGCCGAAGAACCAGGGCCTGGAACGGCGCCTGGACCTCTTCCGCGCGGAAGAGCCCAAACTCAAGGAAGTCCGGGAGAAGGCCTACCAGGCCGCCTTCGAGACCCCCAAGAAGAACCTCCCCTCCGCGGCCGGCCCCATCCCGACCGAAGAGGGCTACGTCGGCGTCGAGCACTACCTCATGCAGTTCGCCAACGAGCTCGGTCTCGGCACCGGCAACGTGACCTCGTACGGCCGCATGGTCTACGCGGTCCAGCTGGCCAAGGCGGCGAACTCGCTGCAGCGCTCCGTCGGCACCCACCTCCTGGTCCGTCCCAGCACGGACGAGAACGTGCGCAAGGCCCAGCTCGTCGCCTTCTCCTCCTACGCCTACCTCGAGGAAATCGCCATCGGCGAGTACGTCGCGGCCGGCACCGAGGCGGACGTGAACCGCCTCAAGGAGGTGATGGGCAAGAAATCGGACGAGGGCAAGGCCAAGCTCGCGGAGGCCAAGCACCAGGCCGAGCAGGCCGGTACCCGCTTCGTGCCGCCGCCCGCCCCCAACGGCAACCCGCTGCTCGGCATGACCGAGGCGATCGCCAGCGGCGACAACAAGAAGAAGCTCGCCGAGAACGGCACGAACCCCGTGTTCTGGCAGGCCGCCGCCACCGCCAAGTTCGACGGCTACGACCAGATCGAGAGGGAACTCCTCGACAAGGCCGTCAAGGACGCCGTCGCGGTCTCCGACGAGGCCCGCACCGACGCCATCGTCAACGGCGCCATCGTGGTCGTGGCCCTGCTCGCCGCGTTCATCATGGCCGGCCTCATGGCCCGCCAGATGGGCCGCGCGATGCGCCGCCTGCGCAGCTCCGCCTTCGACATCGCCGAGCAGCGCCTGCCGATGCTCGTCGACCAGCTCTCGCGCACCGATCCGGGCAAGGTAGACACCCGGGTCCACCCGATCCCGATCGACTCCCAGGACGAGATCGGCGAGGTCGCCCGCGCCTTCGACCAGGTCCACCGGGAAGCCGTACGGCTCGCCGCCGAGCAGGCCCTCCTGCGGGGCAACGTCAACGCGATCTTCACGAACCTCTCCATGCGCAACCAGTCGCTGATCGAGGGCCAGCTGACCCTCATCACCGACCTCGAGAACAACGAGGCCGACCCGGACCAGCTGGAGAACCTCTTCCGCCTGGACCACCTGGCCACCCGTATGCGCCGCAACGGCGAGAACCTCCTCATCCTCGCGGGTGAGGAGCCGGGCCGCCGCTGGGACCAGCCGGTGCCCCTCGTCGACGTCCTGCGCGCCGCCTCCTCCGAGGTGGAGCAGTACGAGCGCATCGAGCTCTCCGGCGTCTCCGAGGCCGAGATCCACGGCCAGGCCGTGACCGACCTCGTGCACCTGCTCGCCGAGCTCCTGGAGAACGCCACCACGTTCTCCTCCCCGCAGACCAAGGTCCGCGTGAACGCGACCCGTCTGCCCGACGGCCGCGTGATGGTCGAGATCCACGACAAGGGCATCGGCCTCACCGCCGAGGACTTCGCGGACATCAACCACAAGCTGGCCAACCCGCCGACCGTGGACGCCGCGATCTCGCAGCGCATGGGTCTGTTCGTGGTCGGCCGGCTGGCGGACCGCCACAGCATCCGCGTCCAGCTGCGCCCCTCGGGCGAGGCGGCCGGTACCACCTCGCTGGTCATGCTCCCCGACGCCATCACCCACGGTGGCGGTGGCGAGGGCATACCGGACGACGACTTCACGGTCTCCCAGATCATCCCGGAGCAGAAGGCCCAGCAGGCCGCCCCGCTGCGCACCGCCGCCGAGCTCGGCTTCGACGACTCGCGGTACGACCAGCAGGGCGCCGACGGCCTCCCCGCCGACCCGGTCGGCCGGTCCCTGGGACAGCAGGAGCGCCGGGCCGCGCTGGCGGCCCAGGTGGGCTTCCCGCAGGACCAGCAGCAGTACGCCGACCAAGGCGCCCAGGAGTATCCGGAACCGCAACCGGAACACGGGTACCAGGAGTACCAGGGCTTCGAGCAGCAGTCCGGGCAGCCCTACGACACCTCTTACGAGGCGCAGCAGGGTCAGCCGGGCTACGAGGCGTACCCGCAGCAGGACTACGGTTATACGGAAGACGGATACCCGGACCAGCAGCCGGCCGCTCAGGGCTACGACAGCGGCTACGAAACCCGGGCGGAGCAGGCCGAGTGGCCTGGTCAGAACACGTATCCGGCTGCCTACCAGCAGGATTACGGGACCGAATCGGAATCCCAGGCCGTCCCCGAACCGGCTCCGGAACGCGTAGGCTTCGACCGTCCGGGCGCCGCTGCCGACACCGGTCACGTGATGACCGGAGCGGGCCTGCCGCGCCGCGGCAGCCAGCAGCAGTGGCAGCCGGCACAGCAGGAAGCGGAGTCCACCGGATCCCTCTTCGAACAGCGGTCGCCGCGTCAGCAGCCCGCCGTCCCGGAGCAGGAGAAGGAAGGCGGCACCGACTGGCGCTCGGGTAACGACGAGCGCTGGCAGCAGGCCGCCAAACTCCGTGAGCCGAAGGCGGGCGGGGTCACCCCGTCCGGTCTCCCTCGGCGCGTGCCCAAGGCCAACCTGGTCGAGGGCGCGGCGGAGACGACCCCGCAGGGCGGCCCCCAGGTCTCCCGCGCTCCGGAGGACGTCCGCGGCAGGTTGAGCAACCTGCGGCGCGGTGTCCAGCAGGGACGCAGCGCGGGTTCTGAGCAGTCAAGTAACAGCTATGACCAGGAGCGTTAGTGTGAGCCCGATGAGCCAGGCGGCACAGAACCTGAACTGGTTGATCACCAACTTCGTGGACAACACCCCAGGGGTGTCCCACACCGTGGTGGTCTCCGCCGACGGCCTTCTTCTGGCGATGTCCGACGGGTTTCCGCGCGACCGCGCCGATCAGCTGGCGGCCGTGGCCTCCGGTCTGACGTCGCTGACCGCCGGGGCCTCCCGCATCTTCGAGGGTGGCGCCGTCAACCAGACCGTGGTCGAGATGGACCGGGGATTCCTTTTCCTCATGTCCGTCTCGGACGGATCGTCCCTCGCGGTGCTCGCGCACCCCGAGTGCGACATCGGCCTCGTGGGCTACGAGATGGCCCTCCTGGTGGATCGTGCGGGCAGTGTCCTCACCCCGGACCTGCGCGCCGAGCTGCAGGGAAGTCTTCTCAACTAGCAGACAGGCAGTGCGTTTCGCGCCATCGCACCATAGGGTGCGGTGGCGCGGTTCCACAGGGAGTACTGCGTACTTGGAGTCGGAGGAGGAAACGTGACAACACCCGGAGGACATCCTTATGGCGGCGCGCAGCAGCCGCAGGGTGGGCACGACCAGAACCGCTTCAACTTTCCCTCCGCTCCCAGCCGGCCCGTGCCGGAGCAGAGCCCGTACCAGCAGCAGCCGTACGGCCAGCCCCAGCAGCCCCAGCACCAGATGCCTCCGCAGCCGCCTCCGCGCGCCGCTCGGCAGCCGGCGCCGAAGGCCCACAACCCGCTGGTGCGCCCGTACGCGATGACCGGCGGCCGTACCCGGCCGCGCTACCAGCTCGCCATCGAGGCGCTGGTCAGTACCACGGCAGATCCCGCGCGTCTGCAAGGGCAGTTGCCCGAGCACCAGCGCATCTGCCGTCTGTGCCAGGAGATCAAATCCGTCGCGGAGATCTCGGCACTCCTCTCCATTCCTCTTGGTGTCGCCCGCATCCTCGTCGCCGACCTGGCGGAGGCGGGCCTTGTCGCCATTCACCAGCCCGGCGGCGACGAGTCTGCCGGTGGCCAGCCTGATGTGACACTGCTCGAAAGGGTGCTCAGTGGACTTCGCAAGCTCTAACGGCGGAGCGGCTCCTGCTCGCTCCACCACCTCCGCGACACCCTGGACCAGGACCTGATCCTGTACCTCTTCGGTACGCCGGGCCAGGACCGCTTCTGGTTCATGTGGGACGACCTCGTCCGCGGCGCCATCGGCGCCGTCGTGCTCGTCGACACGCGCCGCCTGGCCGACTGCTTCCCCGCGGTCGACTACTTCGAGAACAGCGGCCTGCCGTTCGTCATCGCCCTCAACGGCTTCGACGGGCACCAGCCGTACACCCCGGAGGAAGTCCGCGAGGCCCTGCAGATCGGCCCGGACGCCCCCATCATCACCACGGACGCCCGCCACCGCGCGGACGCCAAGAGTGCGCTCATCACGCTCGTCGAGCACGCCCTCATGGCGCGCCTGCGCTAGCGGTCGCGTTCAGCGGCATCCGAAAGGCCCCCGTGTCGTACGACGCGGGGGCCTTCGGCGTGTCCGGGCCGGGCCGTACGGACCCCCCGCGCGCGGACACGGCCGTACGGGACGGCCCCCGCGCGCCGAACCTGGGTACGCGCGAGGCCCCGCACCCGGAAGGGGTGCGGGGCCTTGCGCCGGGCTCGGGGCTCAGCCCTGCCAGCTGTGCGGGGCGCGGAAGCCCGGGGTGCGCTCCAGACGGCGCCAGCCGGCCTGGCGGGGCGTGCGGACCGCGGTCTCCTCGGGGGTGGCGGCGGCGCGGGCGAGCAGGATCGCGGTGATCGCGGCCAGCTCCTCCGGCTCGGCGTTGCCCTTCTCGACGCGCAGCAGGGTGTCAGTGGCGGTGGTCATGGGGTGGCAGGTCTCCTTCGCGGTTACTGCGGCGGGTTGCCGTGCTTGCGAGACGGCAGATCGGCGTGCTTGTTGCGGAGCATCGCGAGGGCGCTCACGAGGACCTCGCGGGTCTCGGCGGGGTCGATGACGTCGTCGACGAGGCCGCGCTCGGCCGCGTAGTACGGGTGCATCAGTTCGGCCTTGTACTCCTTGACCATGCGGACGCGCATGGCCTCGGGGTCCTCGGCGTCCGCGATCTGCTTGCGGAAGATGACGTTGGCGGCGCCTTCGGCGCCCATCACGGCGATCTCGTTGGTGGGCCAGGCGTAGGTGAGGTCGGCGCCGATGGACTGGGAGTCCATGACGATGTACGCGCCGCCGTAGGCCTTGCGCAGGATCAGCGAGATCCGCGGGACGGTGGCGTTGCAGTACGCGTACAGCAGCTTGGCGCCGTGGCGGATGATGCCGCCGTGCTCCTGGTCGACGCCGGGCAGGAAGCCGGGGACGTCCAGCAGGGTGACGATCGGGATGTTGAAGGCGTCGCACATCTGGACGAAGCGCGCGGCCTTCTCGGAGGCCTCGATGTCCAGGACGCCGGCGAGGTGGCCGGGCTGGTTGGCGACGATGCCGACGACCTGGCCGTTCATCCGGGCCAGGGCGCAGATGATGTTGCGGGCCCAGCGCTCGTGGATCTCCAGGACGTCGCCCTCGTCGACGATCTCCTCGATGACCTTGAGCATGTCGTACGGGCGGTTGCCGTCGGCGGGCACCAGGTCGAGCAGGACCTCGCTGCGGCGGTCCGCGGGGTCGCTCGTCTCGTGGACGGGCGGGTTCTCGCGGTTGTTGGAGGGCAGCATCGAGATGAGGTAGCGGACCTCGGAGATGCAGGTCTCCTCGTCGTCGTACGCGAAGTGCGCGACGCCCGAGGTCTCGGCGTGCACGTCGGCGCCGCCGAGGCCGTTCTGGGTGATCTCCTCGCCGGTCACCGCACGGACGACGTCCGGGCCCGTGATGAACATCTGCGAGGTGTCCCTGACCATGAAGACGAAGTCCGTGAGGGCCGGGGAGTACGCGGCGCCGCCGGCGCACGGACCGAGCATGACCGAGATCTGCGGGATGACGCCCGAGGCCTTGGTGTTGCGCTGGAAGATGCCGCCGTAACCGGCGAGGGCGGAGACGCCCTCCTGGATACGGGCGCCGGCGCCGTCGTTCAGGGAGACCAGCGGGGCGCCGGCCGCGATGGCCATGTCCATGATCTTGTGGATCTTCGTGGCGTGGGCCTCGCCCAGGGCGCCGCCGAAGATGCGGAAGTCGTGCGCGTAGACGAAGACCGTGCGGCCCTCGACCGTGCCCCAGCCGGTGATGACGCCGTCGGTGTAGGGCTTCTTGGACTCCAGGCCGAACCCGGTCGCCCGGTGGCGGCGGAGTTGCTCGACCTCCTTGAAGGAACCTTCGTCGAGGAGCAGCGCGATGCGCTCGCGGGCGGTCAGCTTGCCCTTGGCGTGCTGGGTCTCGGTCGCACGGTCACTGGGGCCGCGCCGCGCCTGCTCGCGCAGGGAGTGCAGCTCGGCCACGCGCCCGCGGGCGTCCGTCGGCTCGCTCGGGGTCTGGTCCACAACGGTCATGTACCGACCTTACGAAGATCGCGATGAAAAACCTCCGTTCATTCCGCACAGTCTCGGGAGTCTTCCGCTGTGTGGCCCGCACAGTACGACCGGAGGATGTAGGGACTCCGCCAGACGGGACCTCCGCCCATTGTGGGATCTTCACAAAATGACCTGACACCCCGCCTAGATGTTGAAATTTGAACAGAAAGGGTCTAGCGTCGTGCTCGTTGAAGTCGTTGAAGATTCAACAGACTCTCTGATCGAGCAGAACGCCCAGACACCACCGAGGAGCAGGCCATGGGTCTCTTCACCCGCCGCAGCCAGACCACCGACCACCAGAACGTCGGCGCCGCCGCGACCACGCTGGACGTGGACCCGGTGCTCACCGCCCTCACCGGCGACTACGTCATCGACGCCGCCCACAGCAGCATCGGCTTCACCGTCCGCCACGCCATGGTCACCAACGTCCGCGGCTCCTTCGCCGAGCACGAGGGCACCCTGCACCTGGACGGCGCCGACCCGGCCCGCTCCACGGCCGCCATCGACGTCAAGATCCCGTCGGTGAGCACCGGCATCGCCGACCGCGACGCCCACCTGCTGGGCAGCGACTTCTTCGACGCCGAGCTCTTCCCGCTGATGACCTTCCGCTCCACCGAGGCGCGCGCGCTCGGCGGGGACGCCTACCGCATCACCGGCGAGCTGACGATCAAGGACGTCACCCGGCCGCTCGCCATCGACCTGGAGTTCACGGGGTCCGCCAAGGACGTCTACGGCAACGAGCGCGTCGGCTTCGAGGGCTCCGCCCAGATCCTGCGCTCCGACTGGGGCCTCACCTGGAACGCCGCGCTGGAGGCCGGGGGTGTCATGGTCAGCGACAAGGTGAAGCTGACCTTCGACATCTCGGCCATCAAGCAGGGCTGACCGGCAGGATCCGGCGAACCCCCCGGGGGCGGCGGCTAGAAGCCGCCCCCGCCGTCGAAACCGCCGCCCCCGTCGAATCCGCCCCCGCCGCCGAAGTCCCCGCCGCCGAAGTCGGACGGGTTGAAGTCGGCCCCGGAGACGTCCCCGCCCTCGAAGCCGCCGCCCATGCCGCCGCCGAGGTCCGAGGCGTAGGCCGGGCTGGACATCATCGAACCGAGCATCGTGCCCACCAGCAGGCCGGGCAGGATGCCGCCGCCGAAGTAGCCTCCGGCCCAGGGACCGTACGCCGGGCCGGCGTCGTAGTACGGCCGCGGCCCGTGCTCGGTGTCGACCGTGCGGACCGCCGGGTCCAGGCCGTCGCGCAGCCGCACGGCGTCCGCCGTGCAGACGGGCACGGTACGGACCGCTCCGCCGGCCGGAGCCCAGGTGGCGTCCTCGGTGCTCGGCCCGTGGCGCGGGTCGAAGAAGCAGGGCGAGCGGCGCTCGGGCACCGGCATCCCCTGCCGGCGCGCGTCCAGGCAGGCCAGCGCGTACCGGCCGTCCTCCAGGGCCTGGGTCACGCCCTTGACCTCTTCGGGGTACTGCACCGAGCCCATGATCTGCTTGGCCGTGTCGTACGAGTCGAGCCCCTGCTCGTAGTCCTTGCGCATGGCGTCGTCGGCGCCGGGCTCGGCGGGATGGAAGTCGAGCCGTTCGAGCTCCTCGCCGAAGGCCGTGATGTCCTCGTCGACGACCACGCTGAGGCGCTCCAGGGCCTCGCGCCGGGCCTCTTCCTTCTTCTTCCGGTTGCGGCGGACCAGCGCGTACGCCCCGCCGCCGCCGATCACGGCCACCGCGCCGAGGGTGATCAGCCCGCCGACGGGAGCGCCGGCCTCGCCGCCCGCGGTCCCCCAGGAGGCCGGGGCGCTGCCCTTGGCCTGGCTCAGGGCCTGGTCGACGAAGTTGTCGAGCTGGGTCGCCGCGTCGGGCGTCCCCACCTTCACCGCGTCGGTCAGGTTGCGCACGGCGTTGGCCGGCATGACCGACTGGTCGGCGCGGGCGCTGAAGCCGTCGCCGAGCCGGATCGCGTAGAGCCCGGTGATGCCGGTCTCGGCCCGGACGGCGCCGAACACCTTGTCGGCGGGGAACTCGCTCGTCGCGGGCAGCACGGCGACGAACACCGGCTTCCCGGCGTCCTTGATCTTCTTCGCGAGCGCGTCGGCCTCGGCCTGCGACAGCTGCGCCCGCGCCCCCGGGTCCACGTAGACGGGCCCCTCCTTGAGGGCCTCCCCCACTGCGGCGACCCCGGTCGCCGCCGAAGCCTGCGGGGCGACCGCGAGCGCCGTCCCCGACAGGCCCAGCAGCAGACCGGCCAGCACTGATCCAAGACGTACGGATATAAGCCTGGTCCTCATACGGACGACGCTACCCGAACCCGGACTTTCCTGTGTGAGCAGGACATAAGACTGTCGCGGGCCTACTCGGGCGGTTCGACGCCCGCGTGCAGGAGGCCGTAGGTGAACGCGTCCTCCAGGGCCTGCCAGGAGGCGGCGATCACGTTCGGGGCGACGCCGACCGTGGACCACTCGCGGACGCCGTCCGTCGTGGCGACCAGCACGCGGGTCGTGGACTCCGTGCCGTGCGTGCCCTCCAGGATGCGGACCTTGTAGTCGACCAGCTCGAACTTGGCCAGCTGGGGGTAGAACCGCTCCAGCGCCACCCGCAGCGCCCGGTCCAGCGCGTTGACGGGACCGTTACCCTCGGCCGTCGCGACGATCCGCTCGCCCTTCGCCCACAGCTTGACCGTGGCCTCGTTGGCGTGGGTGCCGTCCGGGCGGTCCTCGACGATCGCCCGCCAGGACTCGATGCGGAAGTACTTGCGGGCCCGGCCCTCGGCCTCGGCGCGCAGCAGCAGCTCGAAGGAGGCGTCGGCGGCCTCGTACGTGTAGCCCTTGAGCTCCCGCTCCTTGACCCGCTCCACGACGCGGGAGATCAGCGCGCGGTCCCCGCCGAGCTCGACGCCGAGCTCCTTGCCCTTGAGCTCGATGGAGGCGCGGCCGGCCATGTCGGAGACCAGCATCCGCATGGTGTTGCCGACCCGCTCGGGGTCGATGTGCTGGTAGAGGTCCGGGTCGACCTTGATGGCCGAGGCGTGCAGGCCCGCCTTGTGCGCGAAGGCGGAGACGCCGACGTACGGCTGGTGCGTGGAGGGGGTGAGGTTCACGACCTCGGCGATGGCGTGCGAGATCCGGGTCATCTCGGCGAGCGCCCCCTCGGGGAGCACCTTGCGCCCGTACTTGATCTCCAGGGCGGCGACGACGGGGAAGAGGTTCGCGTTGCCGACGCGCTCCCCGTAGCCGTTGGCCGTGCACTGGACGTGCGTCGCGCCCGCGTCCACGGCGGCCAGGGTGTTGGCGACGGCGCAGCCGGTGTCGTCCTGGGCGTGGATGCCCAGGCGGGCGCCGGTGTCGGCGAGGACGGTGGCGACGGTGGCGGTCACCTGGGCGGGCAGCATGCCGCCGTTGGTGTCGCAGAGGATGACCACGTCGGCGCCGGCCTCGTGGGCGGTGCGGACGACGGCCTTCGCGTACTCGGCGTTGGCCCGGTAGCCGTCGAAGAAGTGCTCGCAGTCCACGAAGACGCGGCGGCCCTGGCCGACCAGGTGGGAAACGGTGTCCCGGACCATCTCCAGGTTCTCGTCCAGGGTGGTGCGCAGGGCGAGTTCGACGTGGCGGTCGTGGGACTTGGCGACGAGCGTGATCACGGGGGCGCCGGACTCCAGCAGGGCCCGCACCTGCGGGTCCGTGGCGGCCGTGCCACCCGCCCGCCGGGTGGCGCCGAAGGCGACCAGCTGGGCGTTCCTGAAGTCGATCTCGGCGCGTGCGCGGGCGAAGAACTCGGTGTCACGGGGGTTGGCGCCGGGCCAGCCGCCCTCGATGAAGCCCACTCCGAAGTCGTCCAGGTGCCGGGCGATCGTCAGCTTGTCGGCGACCGTGAGGTTGATGCCCTCGCGCTGCGCGCCGTCGCGCAGGGTGGTGTCGAAGACGTGGAAGCTGTCGTCCAGGCCCCCTGAGCGCACAGTTGCCGCCTCTGGTGTCGTCGTCATGCTGATCTGACTCCTGTCGGATGAGTGGTTCCGGATATGCCCGGCATCCACTGCCCCCATCATCGCGCGCGGTCCGGTCCCGGCAGGGATGGTCCGGGAAACGAAAAAACCTCTCGCGGGTAGCGAGAGGTCTGCGCGCGGGTCCGAGGCACGGTGGCCGCTTCCGCGAAGTTCTTCCGCGGTTCAGCGGCCACTGGGGACCGGCGCGCTGCTGGCGATAATCATGAGCTGAGCAGGCACGCTGGCAGTGTGCCACACCGCTCGCCGCGGATGGACAGCAATCTCACCATGCGGGCACCCGGGCCGGCGGGGCTAGTTCGTCGGGGTGAGTGCCTCGGTGAGGAACTCGCGGACGTGGTCGAGGATCTCCTGCCGGTCCACCGTCGGCAGACCCACCGCCAGCTGGATGCTGAATCCGTCGAGCAGGGCGCGGATGCGGGTCGCCACGCGGTCGGCGTCCACCGGGCGGAACTCCCCGCGCGAGATGCCCTCGGCGAGCAGTGCCACCAGGTCGCGGTGCCAGGCTCCCTCGATGGCCGCCTGCCGCTCGCGCTCCTGGGGGCCGGCGTTCTGGGAGCGGTTCCAGACCTCCAGCCACAGCGTCCAGTGCGGGTCGCGGGCCTGCGTGGGCACGTACAGGTCGACGTACGCGCGCAGGCGCTCGGCGACCGGGCCGCGACGGGAGAGCAGGGCCCGCCGCTCGCCGCCCAGTGCCGCCTCGCTCCACTCCAGGGTCTGCAGCAGGAGCTCGTCCTTGCTGCGGAAGTAGTAGAGGAGGTGGCCGCTGCTCATGCCGACCTCGCGGCCGAGACCGGCCATGGTCAGGCCTTCCAGGCCGCGTTCGGCGATCGTGGCCATGGCGGCGACGAGTACGTCCTCGCGCGGGGGCGCGTTCTTGCGCGCCGCCCGTACCGGTACTCCACCCGCCACCATGGGCCCACTCCTCGTCCGTTTCCCGAAGGTCAGACCTTCGGCTGCTGCTGGGTGATGCAGTGGATACCGCCACCCCCGGCGAAAATCGTACGTGCGTCAACGAGTGTCACGGTCCGCTCGGGGAACAGTCCGCGGAAGATCTCCGCCGCTTCCTCGTCGCGCGGGTCGTCGAAGGAGCACAGCACCACGCCGCCGTTGCACAGGTAGTGGTTGATGTACGAGTAGTCCACCCACTCCCCGTCCTCCTCCAGCACGGTCGGCGCGGGGATCTCCACGACCTCCAGCTGCCGGCCCCGGGCGTCGGTGGAGGCGCGCAGGACGGCGGCGATGGTCTTGCAGCGCTCGTGGTCCGGGTGGGCCGGGTCGGGCTGGGTGTGGACCATGACGACGCCGGGGCGGGCGAAGGCGGCGACGATGTCGACGTGGCCCTGGGTGCCGTAGGTGCCGTAGTCACCGGCCAGGCCGTACGGCAGCCAGATCGCCTTGGTGGTGCCGAGGTGGGCGTGGATCTCGGCCTCGACCTGCCGGCGGGTCCAGCCGGGGTTGCGGCCCTCCCCCAGCTGCACGGTGTCGGTGAGGAGCACGGTGCCCTCGCCGTCGACGTGGATGGCGCCGCCCTCGTTGACGAGCGCGGTGCTGTACGTACGGGTGCCGGCCACGTCCGAGACGTGCCGGGCGATCTTCGAGTCGTGGTCCCAGCGGGCCCACTCCTGGGCGCCCCAGCCGTTGAAGGTCCAGTCGACGGCCGCGATCTCGCCGGCGTCGTTGGTGACGAAGGTCGGGCCGATGTCGCGCATCCAGGCGTCGTCGAGCTCCTGCTCGACCAGCTGTACGTCGTCGCCGACGATCGCGCGGGCGCTCTCGGCGTCGCCGGGCGAGACGACCAGGGTCACGGGCTCGTACGCGCGGACCGCGCGGGCGACGGCGCCCCAGGCCTCGCGGGCCTCGGCGAGCTCCTGCTCGTTGGTAAAGGTCGGGTTGGGGCTGGGCCAGGCCATCCAGGTGCGCTCGTGGGGCGTCCACTCGGCCGGCATCCGGAAGCCGTCGTTCACGGGCTTGGCGGGCTGTGCAGTCATGGCAGGGGTCCTAACGGCTTACAGGCTGTGCTCTTACAAGAAGTACAGGCGGTTGAGGGAGACCGACTCGGCGGCTTCGGAGCGCAGCGGTTCCCCGTCGAGGGAGACGAGCCCGCTGCGCGCGTCCACATCGACCGCGCCCACCCGGGAGTTGAGGAGGAGGTCCTTGGGGCCGATGCCGCGGGTGCCGCGGACGGCGACGCGGCGCCGGCGGGTCGGCATCTCGTCGGAGCCGAGCGCGGCGGCCGCCGCGGAGACGAAGGCGACGGAGATGTCGGCCGCGGTGGCCCCGTACGAACCGAACTGCGGGCCCAGCACCAGCGGTTCGCAGGTGTCGGTGGCGGCGTTGGGGTCGCCGGTGACGCCGTAGGCCGGGAAGCCGGACTTGAGGACGAGTTGGGGCTTGGCGCCGAAGAACTGGGGGCGCCAGAGCACGACGTCGGCGAGCTTGCCGACCTCGATGGAGCCGATCTCGTGGGCCAGGCCGTGGGCGATGGCCGGGTTGATCGTCAGCTTGGCCATGTAGCGCAGCACGCGGGCGTTGTCGTCGCCCTCGCCGTCACCGGCCAGGGGGCCGAGCTCGCCCTTCATCTTGGCGGCCATGGCGAAGGTCCGGCGGATGGTCTCGCCCGCGCGGCCCATGCCCTGGGCGTCGGAGGAGGTGATGCCGATCGCCCCGAGGTCGTGGAGCACGTCCTCGGCGCCCATCGTTCCGGCACGGATCCGGTCACGGGCCATGGCCGCGTCGCCCGGCAGGTCCGGCTTGAGGTCGTGGACGGAGACGATCATCCCGTAGTGCTCGGCGACCGCGTCCCGGCCGAAGGGCAGGGTGGGGTTGGTGGACGAGCCGATGACGTTCGGCACGCCCGCCATCTTCAGGACGTTCGGAACGTGCCCGCCGCCGCAGCCCTCGATGTGGAAGGCGTGGATGGTCCGGCCGTCCAGAACGCGCAGGGTGTCCTCGACGGAAAGGCACTCGTTGAGACCGTCGCTGTGCAGGGCGACCTGTACGTCGTGTTCCTCGGCCACCCGCAGCGCGGTGTCCAGGGCGCGGGTGTGCGCGCCCATGTCCTCGTGCACCTTGAAACCGGAGGCGCCGCCCTCGGCCAGGGCCTCCACCAGCGGAGCCGCGTCCGAGGACGAACCTCGGGCGAGGAAGCCGATGTTGACGGGCCAGGCGTCGAAGGCGTTGAAGGCGTGCTTCAGCGCCCACGGGGAGTTGACGCCGACGCCCCAGACGGGTCCGAACTCCTGGCCGATGATCGTGGTGACGCCCGCGGCGAGCGAGGCCTCCATGATCCGCGGGGAGAGCAGGTGCACGTGGGTGTCCACGGCGCCCGCGGTGGCGATCAGCCCCTCGCCGGAGACGATCGACGTGCCGGTGCCGACCACGACGTCCACCCCGTCGAGGGTGTCCGGGTTGCCGGCCCGGCCGATCGCGTGGATCCGGCCTTCACGGATGCCGATGGACACCTTGCGGATGCCCAGGACCGCGTCGATGACCAGCACGTTGCTGATCACCACGTCACAGGTCTCGCGGACCGCGGCCGCCTTCAGGTGCAGACCGTCACGGGCCGTCTTGCCGAAGCCGGCCAGGAACTCGTCACCGGGCTTCTGCGCGTCGGACTCCACCCGGACGGTCAGCCCGGAGTCTCCGAGCCGGACCCGGTCCCCGGCGCGGGGGCCGAAGACGGAGGCGTACTCGTGCGGGTCGATGTGCCGGCTGCCGGGGGCGCAGTGTGCGCTGTGATCGCTGTGGGGGGTCTGCCTGCTCACGGCTGCGCTCCGTCCGCTCGGTCGGTGCCGCCGGCCTGTCCGGCCCGTCCGGCCTGGGGGGTGGGGGAACCCGGGGCCGGGTCCTCGGCGGACGCTCCCAGGTAGCCGCACGCTTCGGCCCGGGCCAGCGCGAGCGCCTTGGCTCCGGGGGCGTCCAGCGGGCCGTCGACCAGGCCCGCGAAGCCGATCGCGATGCGGTCGCCGCCGATGGGGACCAGGCCGACCTCGCCCTCGCCGTGCGGGTCGAACCGTACGGACGAGCCCGCCGGCACGCACAGCCGCATGCCGTAGGCCGCGGCGCGGTCGAAGTCGAGGCGCGGATTGGCCTCGAAGAAGTGGAAGTGGGAGGTGACGCTCACCGGCACGGGGGCGGTGTTGCGCACGCGCAGGTGCACCACCGGCTCCGGCTGGGGGGCGCCCGGGCCGGGCACGACCGCGCCCGGGGCGTCGTCGCCGAGCGGCTGCGCGTCCCGGATGGGCGACGAGACCACCGCGAGGCGGGATCCGTCGTCGAAGACGGCCTCCACGTGCACCTCGGTGACCACGTCGGCGACGCCCGGCAGGACATCGCCGGCGCCCAGCACGCTGCGGGCCTCCTCGATGGCCTCCGCGAGCCGCTTGCCGTCGCGCGCGGCCTCGCAGACCGTGTCCGCGATCAGCGCGGTGGCCTCCGGGACGTTGAGCTTCAGGCCCCGGGCCCGCCGAGCCCTGGCCAGTTCCGCTGCGCCGCGGAGCAGCAGTCGGTCACGCTCCGTAGGAGTCAGCCGCACGCCGATCCACCACCTCTCGAGTCGATGGGTTAGAGCATCACTCTAACTCTTCATTTCGTTGCAGGGAATCATTGACCTGGGACATGAGCCTGAGTCACATTGAGTGTCGCTCAAACAAATGCGAACCACCCCCCGCCCTGCCAAGGGAGTCCCCCATGCCCATCGAACAGCGCGGAGTCGACACCATCCCGGAGGAGGAGCGGACGAGCGGTCCCCGTGACCTGATCTCGATCCTCCTCGGCTCCAACCTCTGCCTCGGTGTGATCGTCTTCGGCTGGCTGCCGCCGTCCTTCGGACTGGGCCTGTGGCCCTCGGTCACCGCCATCGTGACCGGCACGCTCGTCGGTATCGTCTTCACCGCGCCGCTGGCGCTCGTCTCCCTGCGCACCGCGACCAACCTCTCCACGTCGAGCGGCGCGCAGTTCGGCGTCCGCGGCCGGCTCGTGGGCTCGGTAGTGGGCCTGCTGCTCTCGCTCGGCTACACCGCCCTCACCCTGTGGATCGGCGGAGACGTGATGGTGGGCGCCCTCTCGCGGCTCACCGGACTTCCCGACACCGGCGTCTCGCGCGCGGCGATGTACGGGGTGCTCGCCGCGTGTACCGTCGTCGGGGCCGTCTTCGGCTACCGGCTGCTGCTGCGCATGAGCAAGGTCCTCGCCATCGGCATGGTGGTCCTGCTGGCCGTCGGCTTCCTCGCCTACGCCCCGGACTTCACCACCGCCGCCCCGCCGGAGACCTCGTACCTGCTCGGCTCCTTCTGGCCGACGTGGCTGCTGGCCGCCGTCGCCGCCGGGCTCAGCGGGCCCGTCGCCTTCATCACCCTGCTCGGCGACTACACCCGCTACATCTCCCCGCGCCGGCACGGCTCCCGCAAGGTGCTCTGGGCCACCGCCTTCGGCCTGCTGATCGGCCTGCTGATACCGCAGCTGTTCGGTACGTACACCGCGCTGGCCGCCAGGGCGGGGGTGGACTACGCCGGGCCGCTCGTGGAGACCGCGCCGTTCTGGTACCTGGTCCCGCTGCTGGTCGCCGCGGCGGCCGGCTCGGTGGGCAACGCCGGGCTGATGCTCTACTCCATGGGCCTGGACCTCGACGCGATCGTCCCCAAGGCCACCCGCACCACCGCCACCCTGGTCGCCGCGGCCGTCGCCACCGCGTTCGTCTTCTTCGGCTCCTTCGAGTGGGACGTGCAGTCCGCGATGACCTCCTTCGTGCTGCTGCTGACCGCGATCGGCACCCCGTGGGCCGTCATCACCCTCATCGGCTACGTGCGCTGCCGCGGGGTGTACGACCCCGACGCCCTGCAGGTGTTCAACCGTCGGGCCCGCGGCGGCGTCTACTGGTACAGCGGTGGCTGGAACCTGCGCGCCACCGCCTCCTGGGCGGCCGGCGCGGCCGTGGGACTGGCCGCCGTGTCGACCCCGGTGTACGAGGGCCCGCTGCTGGCCCTCACCGGCGGGGTGGACTGCAGTTTCATCCTGTCGGGGCTGGTCGGCGGCGCGGTGTACACCGCGCTGACGCTCCGCCCGCAGGCGGCTCCGGCCGCCGATCCGGCCGGCCGGGTAGCGGTCGCGGTCGACTGAGGCGCCGACCACGCGCCTCTCCCCCCGTCCCACCGGTACGGCCGAAGGCCCCCGCGCATCGCGCGGGGGCCTTCGGTCCGTTCGGGGCGCCGGGGACTAGCCCAGCGGGTGCATCCAGCCGTGGGTGTCGGCGCTGTGGCCGGTCTGGAGCTCCAGGAGCGCCTTGCGCAGCCGCATGGTGACCTCGCCGGGCTCGCCGTCGCCCTGGGTCCAGTCGGCGCGCTCGGACTTGACGGAGCCGACCGGGGTGATGACGGCGGCGGTGCCGCAGGCGAACACCTCGGTGAGGGTGCCGTTCGCGTTGTCGCGCTGCCAGTCCTCGGTGGTCAGGCGGCCCTCCTCGGCGGTGTAGCCGAGGTCGCGGGCGATGGTGAGGAGGGAGTCGCGGGTGATGCCCGGAAGGAGCGAGCCGGTGAGCTCCGGGGTGACGATGCGGTCCCCGTACACGAAGTACAGGTTCATCCCGCCCATCTCCTCGATCCAGCGGTGCTCGACGGCGTCGAGCCAGACCACCTGGTCGCAGCCGTGCGAGGCCGCCTGGGCCTGCGCGACCAGCGAGGCCGCGTAGTTGCCGCCGGTCTTGGCCGCGCCGGTGCCGCCCTTGACCGCGCGGACGTAGTCCTCGGACAGCCAGACGGAGACGGGCTTGACGCCACCGGGGAAGTACGCGCCGGCGGGCGAGGCGATGACGATGAAGAGGAACTCGTTGGCCGGGCGGACGCCCAGGCCGACCTCGGAGGCGAACATGAAGGGCCGCAGGTACAGCGAGGCCTCGCCGGAGTCCGGCACCCAGGCGCGGTCCTGCCTGATGAGGGCGTCGCAGGCCTCGATGAACAGCTCGACCGGCAGCTCCGGCATCGCCATGCGGCGGGCGGAGGCCTGGAAGCGGGCGGCGTTGGCCTCGGGGCGGAAGGTGGCCACGGTGCCGTCGGGCTGACGGTAGGCCTTGAGTCCCTCGAAGATCGTCTGCGCGTAGTGCAGGGTCATGTTCGCGGGGTCGATCGAGAGCGGCGCGTACGGGACCAGCTCGGCATCGTGCCAGCCACGGCCCTCGGTCCACTTGATCGTCACCATGTGGTCGGTGAAGTGGCGGCCGAAGCCGGGGCTGGCCAGGATCGCCTCGCGCTCCGCATCGGACAGCGGGTTCGAGGAGGGCTTGAGCTCGATCGTGGGCGTCGTCATGAGTGCTTGTCCTTCACCGGTTGTGTATGGCGGACCGCGCTCACGGCGTACTAGGACGTCCGAGCTTCCCCGCATTCCGCGGCCTCGCGTTCGATTATCGCGCGCGAGGGAGCTGCGGAGAAGCGGGGACTGCGGCCCAGGGGAGATGGTGGCACCCGGGGCCGCACAGGAAAAGCCGCCAGGTCCCATTGTGACCCGGCGGCTTCCTTCGTGAGGTGGGGCTGCCGGGTCAGCCGGCTACTCGAGCGGCGAGCGCGTCGCCGATCGCGTCGGTGGAGCGGAAGGTGCCGTCGCGCTCCGCCAGGTCGGCGGAGACCGCCTCCTCGATGCGGGTGGCCTGGGCCTCGTAGCCGAGGTGGCGCAGCAGGAGGGCGACGGAGAGGATCGTCGCGGTCGGGTCGGCCTTGCCGGTGCCGGCGATGTCCGGGGCCGAGCCGTGGACGGGCTCGAACATGGACGGGAAGGCGCCGGTCGGGTTGATGTTCCCGGAGGCGGCGAGGCCGATTCCGCCGGTCACGGCGGCGGCCAGGTCGGTGAGGATGTCACCGAAGAGGTTGTCCGTGACGATCACGTCGAAGCGGTCGGGCTGGGTGACGAAGAAGATCGTCGCGGCGTCGACGTGCAGGTAGTCGGTGGTGACCCCGGGGTACTCCTGGCCGACCTTGTCGAAGATGTTCTTCCACAGGTGACCGGCGTAGACGAGGACGTTGTTCTTGTGGACCAGCGTCAGCTTCTTGCGGGGGCGGGAGTTGGCCCGCTCGTACGCGTCGCGGACCACGCGCTCCACGCCGTACGCCGTGTTCAGGCTGACCTCGGTGGCCACCTCGGCGGGGGTGCCGGTGCGCAGGCTGCCGCCGTTGCCGGTGTAGGGACCCTCGGTGCCCTCGCGGACCACGACGAAGTCGATGTCCGGACGGCCGGCGAGCGGGGTGGCCGTGTTGGGGAACAGCTTCGACGGGCGCAGGTTGATGAAGTGGTCGAACGCGAAGCGCAGCTTCAGCAGCAGACCGCGCTCCAGCACGCCGGACGGGACCGACGGGTCGCCGATGGCGCCGAGGAGGATCGCGTCGTGGTGCTTGAGGGCTTCGAGCTCGGCGTCCGGGAGGGTCTCACCGGTGCGGTGCCAGCGCTGGGCGCCGAGGTCGTACTGCTTGGTCTCCAGCTTCACATCCTGGGGCAGGACCGCGGTAAGGACCTTGAGTCCCTGAGCCACGACTTCCTGGCCGATGCCATCACCGGGGATCACTGCGAGATTGATGCTGGTCGACATGGCGAAACCGTACTCCCTGTCCCAGCCCTCAGACATATTGCGTCCATCATGTGGACGCAATATGTCCGCGCGGATGGCTCAGTGGCCGGTCGATCCGCCGTTGTCACGGCGGTCGAGGGCGCGCTGGAGGGCGGCGGCGGCGTTCTTGCGGTCGTCGGCCGAGGCGGAGGTGTGGCGGACGCGGCGGGCGGCGGTGGTTGCGGTCATGGTGATCGACTCCTTGAGATCACGGCGTGGCGGGGCCACGGATGAGGGGTTCCTTCAAGGCGCCGGAAGAGGCGGGGAGCAGTGCGCCGCAGGGGTTGCCTGCCAGGGGCGCGCGCTCTCGACCGCCATTCGCCGGATCGGCGAGACGTTCGGCTCCTACAAAGCTAGGCCAGGTCCCGCTGTATGTCTCGGCAATTACTCGGACTTCCTACTATCTGAGACGCGGAACCCCCCGGAAGGCACCGCCGAGAGGGTCCGCTTCAGACCTTTCCGAGGCATGTTTCCCCAGGTCAGAGGCCTGATGGCGAGGCCCGATACCGGGTCCGGCGCAGTGACGCATCCCACCCTCCGCAGGGATCTCCGCACCGGCCTCCGGGGAGCCGAACGGGTGATCCGCAGGGCCTTCCCGGTCTCGGCGGCGAGATCCGCCGGAGCGACGGACACGACGCCGGCCCGGCCGGCCCACCCGGCGACCGCCGCCGGACCCGAAAGGGCATTGGTTCGCGGTCACACCAATCTGCGGGACGAGCCGGAAGGCGCCACGGAGGCTCCGGAGACCTGCTCCGCTGGGACATTCCAGGCAGGAGGCCCGCGCGGACCACCGATCGATTCCAGCCACCCGGAAGTTCACCGAACTCTTACCGCACGGATGTAGACCTTTGAGCCGACCCCCGTCACTCTTGCCGTCAATGTGCCGGCGGGGCACTTGAGTTGGAGGCGAGGGGCCAGTGACACCGATCAGCCGCAGGGGTTTCGTGGGAATCGGCGCCGGGCTGATGGCGGGGGCCGCCCTGCCCGCGGCCCTGCCGACGACGGCGGCCGCGGCCGCCGCGACCGGCACCATCACCGACGTGAAGCACGTGGTGATCCTCATGCAGGAGAACCGCAGCTTCGACCACTACTTCGGCAGGCTGAAGGGCGTCCGCGGGTTCGGCGACCGCGCCGCCGGCAACATCCCGGGCGGCTGGGGCATGTTCAGCCAGCCCAACTGGGGCGGCCGCCAGTACCCGTGGAAGCTCAGCTCCACCCCGCCGGCCGGCGGCGTCGACGGCGAGACCCTGGCCCAGTGCAACGGCGACCTCCCGCACAGCTGGACCTCGCAGCACGCGGCCTGGAACAAGGGCCGGATGGACAACTGGGTCACCGGCGTGGGCAACACCCGCACCCTCGGGTACCTGGACCGGGGGGACATCCCCTTCCACTACGGTCTCGCCGACAACTACACGATCTGCGACGCCTACTTCTGCTCCACCCTCAGCGCCACCGGCCCCAACCGCACCTTCCTGTGGAGCGGCAAGGTCGACGCCTCCAGCAAGGACGGCGGCGACGAGTCCGGGCTGACCTGGGAGACGTACGCGGAGGCCCTCCAGCGGGCCGGCGTGAGCTGGAAGGTCTACCAGAACGCCCAGGACAACTACGGGGACAACGGCCTCGCCTACTTCAAGAAGTTCACGGACGCGGCCCCCGGCAACCCGCTGTGGGACCGGGGCATGGGCTCGGTCCCCAAGGTCACCGGCTCCACCCCGGACGACATCGCGGCCGCGATCCGCGCCGACGTCGTCGCGGGCACCCTCCCCCAGGTGTCCTGGGTCGTCGCCAACGAGGCCTTCTCGGAGCACCCGTACGCCCCGCCCGGCGACGGCGCGCACTTCGTCGACCTCGTCTACCGCGCCCTGGCCGCGAACCCCGAGGTCTTCGACTCCAGCGTCCTCTTCCTCAACTACGACGAGAACGACGGCTTCTTCGACCACGTGCCCCCGCCCATCGCCCCGCCCGGCACCCCCGGCGAGTACCTGGACGGCGTCCCGATCGGGCTCGGGTTCCGCGTCCCGATGATCGTGATGTCCCCGTGGACCCGCGGCGGCTGGGTGAGCTCGGAGGTCTTCGACCACACCTCCGTCCTGCGGTTCATGGAGCAGTGGACGGCCGCCCTCGGCACCCCGGCCACCTGTCCGAACATCAGCGCGTGGCGCCGGAAGGTGGTCGGCGACCTGACCGGCGTCTTCGACTTCGCGCACCCGGTCTACGGGGTCCCGGCCGGCCTCCCGTCCACCGCCAAGGTCATCGGGCAGTCGACCTGCGGCCCGCTGCCCAACCCTGCGCCGCAGGACAACGCCCTCCCCGCGCAGGAGCCCGGCACACGCCCGGCGCGGGCCCTTCCGTACCAGGTGAACGGGAACCTGGACCGCTTCGAGTTCGGGGCGGCCGGCAAGATCCTGGCCTGGTTCTCGATGACCAACCAGGGCGCGGAGGCGAAGCGGCCCGCGCACTTCTCCATCCACCCGCACCAGCACCGGGACACGGCGGCCTGGCAGTACACGGTCGACCCGGGCGCCACCGGCAGCGACTACTTCAACATCGGCCTCGGCCACGGCTCGGGCAAGTACGACATCTCGATGTACGGGCCGAACCGCTTCCTGCGCCGCTTCATCGGCGACGCCTCGAAGGCGGGCAAGGACATCGAGGTCGCGGCCCGCTTCGCGGTGGAGCCGGGGACCGGCAAGACGGCGGTCTACTTCAAGATGACGAACTCCTCCGCCTCCCCCATCACCTTCACGATCCGCTCGAACGCCTACCGCACGGACGGCCCCTGGACCTACACCGTCCCCGCGAATTCCTCGCGCGAGGACTACTTCAACGCCGTGGCCTACAGCAACGGCTGGTACGACTTCACGATCCTGGCCGACTCCGACGGCACCTGGTCGCGCCGCTACACGGGCCACATCGAGACGGGGGCGCCCAGCATCTCGGGCTCGTGACCGCTGACCGCTGACCCCTGCCTGCTGACCGCTGCCCGCTGCCCGCTGCCCGCTGCCCGCTGCCCGCTAGAGCACGTCCCCGTCCCGCCAGTCGAAGTCCAGCCGCCCGGCCGGGTCCAGCCGGATCCCGCCGGGCGGCACCCACACGTACGTCGACCCCTCCTCCTCGGGGAGGGGCACCGGCCCGTCGGGCGACAGCGCCCCGATCCGGCCCGGCCACACCGACCAGCCACGGCCGAGGTAGAGCCCGGCCCCCTCCTCCGACGCCGACAGCGCGCCCAGTACGTAGGCCCGCGCGACGATCCGTTCGAGCTCGGCCATGACCTTCCCGCCGAGGCCCCGCCGCCGCGAGCCGGCCCGTACGGCGACGGCCTCCACGTACCCGGTCCGCAGGGCCCGCCCGCCGTGCACGACCCGGCGCTGCACCACGCTGCCGTGCGCGACGAGCAGGCCGCCCGCGTCCCGGACCAGCACGTGCATCCCGCCGAGCGCGTGCTCGAAGTCCTCCCCGCCGAAGTCCCCTTCGAAGGCCTCGTCGAGCAGGGCCCGCACCTCGCGGAGCTCGTCGCCGGTCAGCCCGGCGGTGTGTGCGACGCGCACGTCCGTCACTTCTCCGGCCACAGCCCGTACTCGGGGCCGGCGGGGCCGTCGCCGACCGTCGTGACGAAGCTCCGGTACTCCTCGGGCAGTCGGATGCCGTGCTCCACCTCGAAGGCCCGGACCTCCGTCTCCGGGAGCCGGGCGGCCGGCTCGTACCGGAGGACCTTCGCGCGCAGCCGCGCCCGTACGGCCTCCGCGCCCTCGTCACTCATCCCGCGACCGTACCAAGGACCGCATTGCGGACGCTGGACGCCGTCCACCGGCCGGAATCGGCCGACGCCGCTCTGGCGGTCTGGACCATTGCCTCGGCAGACTCGCCGCATGTCGCCCGATACCCAGCAGTGGACCCCGATCCACGGCCAGCCGTACCGTCCCGCCCCCTACCGGACCGAGCGGATGGCGAGCGGCGAATCGCTCGCGCGGGCCGCCGAGTTGCGGGCCCGCATGGACGAGCGGCGGACCGTACGCCACTTCTCCCCCGACCAGGTGCCCGAACAGGTCGTCCGGGACGCCATCGCCTGCGCGGCGACCGCCCCCTCCGGGGCGCACCAGCAGCCGTGGACCTTCGTCCTGGTCAAGGACCCGGCCGTACGGCAGCAGATCCGCGCGGCCGCCGAGCAGGAGGAGCAGCTGTCCTACGACGGCCGCCTCGGCGACGAATGGCTCGCCGCCCTGCGCCCGCTCGGCACCGACGCCGTCAAGACGCACCTCACCGACGCCCCGGCGCTGATCGTGGTCTTCCAGCAGCGCCACTGGCTCGGCCCGGACGGCACGAAGCACAAGCACTACTACGTCGACGAGTCGGTCGGCATCGCGGTCGGCATACTCCTGTCCGCCCTCCACCTGTCGGGCCTCGCCGCACTGATCCACACCCCCAGCCCGATGCGCTTCCTGAGCCACGTCCTGAACCGCCCGGAGAACGAGAAGGCCTTCGCGGTCATCCCGGTCGGCTACCCGGCGGACGACTGCGAGGTCCCGGATCTCGTCCGCAAGTCCCTGGACCAGGTCATCGTGGAGGTGTGACGACCTCCCCGGCGGGCGGATCCGGGGACGGCCCGGACCGCCCGCCGCCGAGGGCTTCCGCGAGCCGCATCCCGATCCGCACCCGGTCCTCCGACGTCCCCGCGTCCATGGCCGCCCGCACCTGCCGCAGGATGAGCCAGTCCCGCACCACCTTGCTCACCCCGAGCACGGCCGCCGTCACGATCGCCGCGGTCAGCATCACCCGTACCTCCGCGCCGAGGCATCCGGGGCGTAGCAGGGCCCCCGCCGCAGGGTGACGAAGGCTCCGCCCATGGCGATCTCGCCGGGGAACCACGGCTGGTCCCGCAGCCGCTCGGGGACCCGGGCCGGCCGCTGCGCCAGACCGCTCCGGCGCAGCCTCCGTTCGAGTTCGTCCCGTTCCACGGCGCAGCACCACTCGACGACCAGGTCCCCGCCACCGTGGGTGTACACGTTCGCCGATCCGTGGGCGGCACCGGCCGCGCCCAGCAGTCGTGGCCGTCTCAGGAGCCTGCTGTTCAGCCAGTCCTGGGCCGCGGCCGATCCGGGATCGGCCCCCGCGCCGGCGCGCTCCCGCAGGTCCGTCGCCTCGGCGGGGTGCAGGCGGTGGCGGTTGCGCCGCCACAGCTGCGTCAGCCCGTCGCCGTGCTCCGGCAGCACCGGGCGCCAGTCCGGGTCGGGGTGCACCAGATGGACGGCGGCCCGGCCCGGCAGGTGGATCAGTGCCCAGTTACGCCCCGTCGGGACGATGCGTAGGCCCGGCACTCCGCGGAGTCCGCCGTAGTGCTGGTCGATGCGCGGCAGCACAGTGGCGAGGACCGGATCGGCCATGGCCGGGTGCAGCCCGAGAGCCAGGGCGCCCCGGCCGGGCCGGGCGGAGGTGAAGCCGAAGAGCGCCCCGTCGCGGAGGTCCCCCTCCCGGAGCCCGTCGGCCAGCTCGGCCACCAGGAGCGACTCAAGGAGGCGCTGCCCCTCGTCTTCGGCGTCCGGGACCGGTTGGCGGTAGTCGATCAGCCCCGCTTCGGCCCAGCCGAGGCACATACGGTGCGGCAGTCCGGTGGCCGCGCGGCAGATGGTCGCGGCACGGTGGTGGTTGTCTGTACGCCTGGACATACGTCTCCCCGGGCGCCGGTCCCGGTACGGGCGCATAGAGGTTGCGTATCTCCCAGCGGTCTGTCCCACCCCGTACGGGAACTCGGTAGAGCCCTTGGCTCCCCCGGGTCACCGGGCCCGGGTAGCGGAGCTGGTCGCCGTACCCGACAACTGCAGCCAGGCTAGCAGCAGTTTTCCGGCGGGGAAATGGAAACCGCCCCCGCTCCGGACTTGGGGGTACCGGAGCGGGGGCGGGGTTCAGCGGGGCTGGGCTCAGCCCATGTGGGGGTAGCCGTACTCGGTCGGCGCGACCAGGGTCTCCTTGATGGAGCGGGTGGAGGTCCAGCGCTGCAGGTTGGTCGCCGCGCCCGCCTTGTCGTTGGTGCCCGAGGCACGGCCGCCGCCGAAGGGCTGCTGGCCGACCACGGCGCCGGTGGACTTGTCGTTGATGTAGAAGTTGCCCGCCGCGAAGCGGAGCTTCTCCATCGCGTCCGCCGCCGCGTAGCGGTCGGCGGCGATGATCGAGCCGGTCAGGGCGTACGCCGAGACGGACTCCATCTGCGCCAGCATCGCGTCGAAGTCGGCGTCCTCGTAGACGTGCACGGCGAGGATCGGCCCGAAGTACTCGGTCGTGAAGACCTCGTTCTCCGGGTCGGTGCACGCGATGACGGTCGGGCGGACGAAGTAACCCTCCGAGTCGTCGTAGGTGCCGCCGGCGATGATCTCGCAGGTCGGGTCGGCCTTGGCGCGGTCGATCGCGGCCTTGTTCTTCGCGAACGAGCGCTCGTCGATGACGGCGCCGATGAAGTTGGTCAGGTCGCGGACGTCGCCCATGGCGATGCCGTCGACCTCGGCCGCGAAGGCCTCCTTGAAGCCGTCGTTCCAGATCGAGGCCGGGACGTAGGCGCGCGAGGAAGCCGAGCACTTCTGGCCCTGGAACTCGAAGGAGCCGCGGGTCAGGGCGGTCTTCAGGACGGCGCGGTCCGCGGACGGGTGCGCGACGACGAAGTCCTTGCCGCCGGTCTCGCCGACCAGGCGCGGGTAGGACTTGTACTTCTCGATGTTGTTGCCGACCGTCTTCCACAGGTACTGGAAGGTCTTGGTCGAACCGGTGAAGTGGATGCCGGCCAGCTCGGGGTGGTTCAGGGCCACCTCCGAGACCGCGATGCCGTCACCGGTGACGAGGTTGATGACGCCCTTGGGCAGGCCGGCCTCCTCCAGGAGCTCCATCAGGAGGACCGCGGAGTGGGTCTGCGTCGGGGACGGCTTCCACAGCACCACGTTGCCCATGAGGGCGGGGGCGGTCGGCAGGTTGCCCGCGATGGCCGTGAAGTTGAAGGGCGTGATCGCGTAGACGAAGCCCTCGAGCGGGCGGTGGTCGCTGCGGTTCCACACGCCGGCGGAGTTCGCGACCGGCTGCTCGGCCAGGATCTGGCGGGCGAAGTGGACGTTGAAGCGCCAGAAGTCGACGAGCTCGCACGGGGTGTCGATCTCGGCCTGCTGCGCGGTCTTCGACTGGCCCAGCATGGTCGAGGCGGCGAGCTTCTCGCGCCACGGGCCGGACAGCAGCTCGGCGGCGCGCAGGATGATCGCGGCGCGGTCGTCGAAGGACATCGAGCGCCAGGCCGGGGCGGCGGCGAGGGCGGCGTCGATGGCCTCCTGCGCGTCGGCCTGGGTGGCGTTGGCGAAGGTGCCGAGCACCGACTTGTGGTCGTGCGGCTGGACCACGTCGAAACGCTCGCCGCCACCCATCCGCTTGACGCCGTTGATCGTCATCGGGAGGTCGATCGGGTTCTCGGAGAGCAGCTTGAGCTGCGTTTCGAGACGTGCGCGCTCCGGGGTGCCGGGGGCGTACGAGTGGACCGGCTCGTTGACCGGCGCGGGGACCTGGGTCACAGCATCCATGGGGGCACCTCTTCCGAGTGAAATCGTTGACTTCCGCCGAGAGGGACTGAAGCGGCGGCATGGATTGGTTGGCGGTCAGGGCTTGACCATCACGCGTTCGCCACAGCGGGCGAGTGAGAAGCCCTGCGGGGCGGAGTCACGGGGCTGGCAACTCCTTCGTGAGATCTACAACCAGCATGGACCGGCTCAGCCGGCCGATGAGCGGCGGTTGCCATCGCCTGGGGTCTCCCGGGGGTGACGGCAACCGCCGCTCACTGCGCGCTCAGTTCTTGGTGATCATCGAGCGGAGGAAGAACAGCAGGTTGGCCGGCTTCTCCGCGAGGCGGCGCATGAAGTAGCCGTACCAGTCCGTCCCGTACGCGGTGTAGACCCGCATCCGGTGGCCCTCGGCGGCGAGCCGCAGGTGCTCCTCGCTGCGGATGCCGTACAGCATCTGGAACTCGTACTCGTCCAGTTTGCGCCCGGCCTGCCGGGCCAGTTCCTGGCCGATGGCGATCAGCCGCGGGTCGTGGGACCCGATCATCGGGTAGCCCTCGCCCTCCATCAGGATCTTCATGATCCGGACGTACGCCTTGTCGATCTCCGCCTTGTCCTGGTACGCGACCTCGGCGGGCTCCTTGTAGGCGCCCTTGACGATCCGGACGCGGCTGCCGGCGGCGGCCAGGCGCCGGGCGTCGGCCTCGGTGCGGAAGAGGTACGCCTGGATCACGCAGCCGGTCTGCGGGAAGTCCCGGCGCAGCTCCTCGTGGATGGCGAACATCGAGTCGAGCGTGGTGTGGTCCTCGGCGTCGAGCGTCACGGTGGTGCCGATGGCGGCGGCGGCCTCGACGACCGGGCGGACGTTGGCGAGCGCGAGCTCGTGGCCGCCCTCCAATGCCTGGCCGAACATCGACAGCTTCACGGACATCTCGGCCTTCTCGCCGAGGCCGAGCTCCGCGAGGCGCTCGATGAGCTGGAGGTAGGCGTCCCGGGCGGCGTAGGACTGCGCCACCTCGGTGATGTCCTCGCCGACGACGTCGAGGGTCACCTCAAGCCCGGCCTGAGTGAGCTCCTCGACGATCGGGATCACCTGGTCGACCGTCTCGCCGGGGATGAACCGATTCACCACGGGCTTGGTCACCGGGGCGGCAGAGACGATACGACGCATCTTGTCGCTGCGCGAAGCGGCGAGGATCACGGGACCCAGCACGGGGCACCTCCAGCGGGTGGCAGAAGAAAAGCGCAAGTAAAACCACCGTGAAACCTAAGGATCGCTTTGATCCTCTGCCATCGACAGCTGTCACGCATCCGTGTCCCGGATCTCATACATCTGTCTGAAGAGCCGGTCCCGGGGTGGGAGAATGTCCGGGTGAAGGGCGATTACCAGGACCTGGTGGACGAGATCTCGGCGATGCTCGGCGCCCCGGCGACCCTGGAGAACCGGGACTTCCGCCTCATCGCCTTCGGCGCGCACGACAGCGACAGCGACTCCGGCGAGCTGACGCTGGACCCGGTACGGACGCGCTCGATCCTGACGCGGCAGTCGACGGCGGCCGTCCGGTCCTGGTTCGAGGGCTTCGGCATCGCCCGCGCCACCGGACCCGTCCGGATCCCGGCGGCGCCCGACGCGGGGGTCCTCCGGGGGCGGATCTGTCTGCCGGTGCGGTTCCGGGGCATCGTGCAGGGCTACGTGTGGCTGCTCGACCAGGAGCCCGGCGCGCCCGGCCCCGATCCGGCGGCCCTGGCCGCGGCCATGGAGGTGGCCCAGCGGATCGGGGTGCTGCTCGCCGAGGAGGCGAAGGCGGGGGCGGACCTGTCGCGGGAGTTCCAGGCGGTGCTCACCGCGGGGCGCGGCTGGCAGCAGGACATGGCGGTGGCCGCGCTGCGGGCCGCCCTCGGCCCGGGCGGCGACGGGCTGCACGCGGCGGTCTGCGTGGCTCCCTGGTCCGGGGAGGCTCCGGCGTCGGTGCCGGGCGCGGCGGCCGTGTGCCTCGTACCGCGGCGGGGCGGGGCTGGGAGCGGGGACGAAGCAGGGGCGACCGGCGACCTGGCCTTGGCGGTGCTGCTCCGGCTGCGCTCGACGGACGCGCTGACCCCGGCCCTGACGGCGGTGGCCCGGCTGCTGCCGCGCGCGGCGGAACCGGCACGGACGGCCGGCGCGGCCGGAGCGGGTGCGGCGGCTTCGGCAGGGGGAACGGGCGGAGCGGGCAAGGCGGCCGGATCGACCGCGGCGGCCAAGGCCGAGACCACGCCCGCGGCCACCCCCGCCCGCCGGATGACCGCGGGCGTCGCCGACCCCGTCCGGGGCCTCGCGGAGCTGCCCGCCGCCTGGGAGCAGGCCGTGGCGGCGGCCCGGGCGGCCGTCGCACAGCCCCGGCTCGGCCCGGTCGCCCAGTGGTCGGCGATCGGCCCGTACCGGCTGCTCGCGACCCTCGCCGCCGACCCGGTGGACGATCCGGCTGCGCGCGCCCTGCTGGCCCCGGCCCACCGTGAACTCGCCCGCACCGCCGAGGTGTTCCTGGACTGCGCCGGCCAGGCGGGCCGGGCGGCGGCCGCCCTCGGCATCCACCGCCAGACCCTCTACTACCGCCTCGCCCGGGTGGAACAGCTGACCGGGCTCGACCTGGACGAGGGCGAGGACCGCCTGTTGCTCCACATGGCCCTGAAGGCAGCCCGCCTGACGTAGGGGATGTCCGAGGGGGATCTCCGGGCCGTTCTCGGGCTGGTGCTCGGGTTCGGCGGGCCGAAGGTGAAGGTCGGGGGCACGGACTTCGCGGGCGTGGCGCGGGCGGTGCCGGCCGGTCCGACGTCCGAGCAGGCGGCCTCGCTCCCGTCGGCGGGGAACGCCACACTGATGGGCCCGCGCGATCCGGGTCGCGTACGGCCGGGGCAGACGGCCCTGGTCAACGGTGCGTCAGGCGGCGCGGGCACGTTCGCCGTTCAGATCGCGAAGGCGTTCGGCGCGGAGGGGACCGGCGCGTACAGGACCGGCGCGTATGGGACGCGGACCGGGTCCGCTCGCCCGGCGCCGACCACGTCGTCGGCCCCTCCCGGGAGGACTTCCCCCGCGGCGGTCCGCACCACGACCTCGTGCTCGATCTGGTGGGCAACCATGCGCCGGCCGCGGGAGCCTGGCGGCTCTCCGGGAACTCGTCGAGCCCGCCGGATGTTGGTCCGGACGTCGGTCCGGGGCTCCGGCCGCGTGTTCACGGGGCACCCTCGTGCGCGTCGCGCGGCGCACCGCAGGCGGGCGCCAGGAGCACCGCCGCCGGAGCGCACAGCGCCGCGCCCGACCGCGCCCGGGCCCGCGCTCCGCCTGGCCCTGCCCCCGCCCCCGCCTCCGTGGCCGCCGTTCCGGCACCCGCTCCTGCTCCCGCTCGCGCTGCCGCCGTGGCGACTCCCCCTCGTCCCGGGCCGGTGCGGGGGTGGGACGGGGCGTTCCCGGCGGTGGTTCCCCCTCCGCTTACTCCCCGCCCTCGGGGTCCCGGGGGCGGATCATCGCCTCGGCCGCCCGGCGCATGCCCTCGGTGAACTCCTCCGCGGTGGCCGCCGACTCCGGATCGAAGAGCCACTGGATCATCAGGCCGTTCAGCAGCGCCTGGTAGAAGGTGCCCAGCGTGCGCACGTCGCGGTCGTCGAGCTGGTCCTCGGGAGTGCCGGTCAGCATGGAGATCAGGCCGCGGCGCCCCTCGGCCTGCGAGGCCGCGAGCATGGAGCGCAACTCCGGCCGCTTGTCCCTGCCGAGCGCCACCTCCAGGCTGGCCGCCCAAATCGGACCCGACGTGTCGTGCTGGGCGAGGACGCCCTCCCAGAGCGCGCGGAACCGCTCCAGCGAGCCGCCCTCACCGTCCAGGCCGTCCTGGAAGACGGCGCCCCAGTCCTCCATCAGGCCGATGAAGGCCTGGGTGAGCAGGGCGTCCTTCGAGCCGTAGTGGTAGCCGATGGACGCCAGGTTGGTCCCCGAGGCGCTGACGATGTCGCGCGCGGTCGTGCGCACGAACCCCTTCTCGACCAGGCACTTCTTGGCGCCTTCGAGCAGATCTTCGCGATGTCCCATGGCCACACGGTAGCAAGACAACCGTCCCAGACAACAGTTCCATACAGTCGTCATAGACGAACGTTTAATACGTGTGTATATTCCTGCTCATGACAAACCCCGCCGCCACAGCGCGACTTGCCGGCCGCCGCGAATGGACCGCCTTCACCGTCCTCCTGCTGCCCCTCCTCCTGGTGTCGATGGACGTCTCCGTCCTCTACTTCGCCATCCCGGCCATCACCGACCAGCTCGCCCCGAGCTCCACCCAGCAGCTCTGGATCTTCGACAGCTACGGCTTCGCCCTCTCCGGCCTGCTGATCACGATGGGCTCACTCGGGGACCGGATCGGCCGCCGCAGACTGCTGCTGATCGGCGCGACCGCCTTCGGCATCGCCTCGGTCGGCGCCGGCTACGCCACCAGCGCCGACATGCTCATCGCCTGCCGCGTCCTGCTCGGCATCGGCGGCGCGACCCTGATGCCCTCCACACTGGCCCTCGTACGGAATCTCTTCCAGGACGACAAGCAGCGCGGCAAGGCCATCGCCATCTGGTCCGGGGCCATGACCGGCGGCATCGCCCTCGGCTCGGTGCTCAGCGGTGTGATGCTGAACCACTTCTGGTGGGGCTCGGTCTTCCTCGTCAACGTGCCCGCGATGCTGCTCCTGCTGATCCTCGTCCCGGTCCTGGTCCCGGAGTTCAAGGACCCGGCCCCCGGCCGCTTCGACCTGCTGAGCGTCCCGCTGTCCATGGCCGCCGTGCTGCCGGTCGTCTACGGCCTCAAGGAGATCGCCGCCGAGGGCTTCGAGCCGCTCCACCTGGGCTGCGTCGCCGTCGGCCTGGCCTTCGCGTACGTCTTCGTACGCCGCCAGCGCACCCGCGACGACGCCATGATCCCCCGGGCCCTCTTCCGGGGCCGCGGCTTCGGGGCGGGCATCGCCCTCAACACCCTCTCCGCCTTCGCCGTGATGGGCGCGTCCTACTTCACGACCCAGTACCTCCAGTCGGTGCTCGGCATGGGCACCCTGGAAGCGGCCCTGTGGAGCCTCGCCCCCTCCGTCGTCATCGGCGCCGCGGCCCCCGTCTCCGCCGCCCTCGCCCAGAAGGTCGACCGGGGATACGTCATCGCCGGCGGGTTCGTCCTGGCCGCCGCCGGGTTCGCCCTGTTCAGCCTCGTGGACACCGACTCCCTGTGGCTGGTCCTCACCGCCGCCGGCGTGCTCTCCTCGGGCGTCGTCGCCGTGATGTCGCTGGTCTCCGACATGGCGCTCGCCGCGGCCCCCGCAGAGAAGGCCGGCTCCGCCGCCTCCCTGCTGGAGACCGGAACGGAGTTCGGCGGCGCCCTGGGCATGGCGGTCCTCGGCAGCCTGGGCACCGCGGTCTACCGCGGCGACCTGGCGGATGCCGAGCCCGCCGTGCGGGAGACCCTCGGCGGCGCGGTGGCCACCGCCCACCGGATCGGCGGGGAGGCGGGCGAGCAGGTGCTGACCCTCGCCCGGGAGGCCTTCGCCCACGGGATGCAGTACGCGGCCTGGGGCGGCACGGCGCTGCTGCTCGGGGCGGCCGTCCTCGCCGCGGCGCTGATGCGGGGCATCGAGACCCCGGCCCCGGCCGCCGCGGAGCAGCCCCAGGTGGCGGAGGCCGACGTGCCGGTGCCGACGTACAACTGATCGGGACGGCGGGGAACGTGAAAGGGCCCGGGGGAATCCCCCGGGCCCTTCGTGGTGTCACACAGGTCAGTCGAGGCTGACCGTACGCGCCGAGACGGCGCCGATCTCGGCGGAGATGTCCGCGAGGACGTTCGCCGGGACCTCCGCGTCGACGGTGAGGACGGCGAGCGCCTCGCCGTGCTCCTCCGCACGGGCGACCTGCATGCCCGCGATGTTCAGACCGGCCTCGCCGAGGACGCGGCCGACGGTGCCGACGACGCCGGGGCGGTCGGTGTAGCGCAGGACGACCATGTAGTCGGCGAGCGCGAGGTCCACGTCGTACTCGCCGATGCCGACGATCTTCTGAAGGTGCTTCGGGCCCGCGAGCGTGCCGGAGACCGAGACCTCCTGACCGTCCGACAGGGTGCCGCGGACGGTCACCACGTTGCGGTGGTCCGGGGACTCCGAGCTGGTGGTCAGGCGTACCTCGACCCCGCGCTCCTGTGCGAACAGGGGGGCGTTGACGTAGGAGACCGTCTCGTCGACGACGTCCTCGAAGACACCCTTGAGCGCGGAAAGTTCCAGCACCTTGACGTCGTGCTGGGTGATCTCGCCACAGACCTCGACGTCGAGGCGGACCGCGACCTCGCCCGCGAGGGCGGTGAAGATGCGGCCGAGCTTCTCGGCGAGCGGCAGGCCCGGACGGACGTCCTCGGCGATGACGCCGCCCTGGACGTTGACGGCGTCCGGCACGAGCTCGCCGGCGAGGGCCAGGCGCACCGACTTGGCGACCGAGACACCGGCCTTCTCCTGGGCCTCGTCCGTGGACGCGCCGAGGTGCGGGGTGCAGACGACCTGGTCGAGCTCGAAGAGCGGGGAGTCCGTGCAGGGCTCCTTCGCGTACACGTCGAGGCCGGCGCCGGCGACGCGGCCCTCCTTGATGGCCGAGTACAGCGCGGCCTCATCCACGATCCCGCCGCGGGCGGCGTTGACGATACGGACGGAGGGCTTCACCTTGTGCAGGGCCTCGTCCCCGATGAGACCGAGGGTCTCGGGGGTCTTGGGCAGGTGCACGGTGATGAAGTCGGCGACTTCGAGGAGCTCGTCCAGCGTCAGCATCTTGACGCCCATCTGGGCGGCGCGCGCGGGCTGCACGTAGGGGTCGTACGCGACGATCTTCATGCCGAAGGCCGACATGCGCTGCGCGACCAGGACCCCGATGCGGCCGAGGCCGACGACACCGAGGGTCTTCTCGCTGAGCTCGACGCCCGTGTACTTGTTCCGCTTCCACTCGCCGTTCTTCAGGGCGGTGTTGGCCTGCGGGATGTTGCGTGCGGTGGCGACGAGCAGACCGCAGGCCAGCTCGGCGGCCGTCACGATGTTCGAGGTCGGGGCGTTGACGACCATCACGCCGGCCTTGGTGGCGGCGGAGACGTCGACGTTGTCCAGACCGACGCCGGCGCGGGCGACGACCTTCAGCTTCTTGGCGACGGAGATGGCCTCGGCGTCGACCTTGGTGGCGGAGCGGACGAGGATCGCGTCGACGTCGACGATCGCGGGCAGCAGCTCCGCGCGGTCGGCTCCGTTGACGTGCCGGATCTCGAAGTCCGGACCGAGCGCGTCCACCGTGGCGGGCGACAGCTCTTCGGCGATGAGTACGACAGGTTTCGAGCTCACGTGGGTCATCCTCACAAGTCCAGTGCGGACGGCCGTCCCGACGGCCGCAGGCGGTGGAGGGGGTAGCCGCGTGGAAGACGCACGACACTGTGGGCCTGACGCGTATGTGTTGAGCAGTGTAGTGGCGCTGACGGACCGGATTTCCGCCTGTACGGAAGGATCACCCTTCCGTGGTTGGCCGTGTTGGACAAGCGACGCGCGGCGGGGCCGGGACACGGCGTCCCGGCCCCGCCGTCCACGATCAGCTCTCGTCGCTGTCGACCCAGCTCATGAGCTTGCGCAGCTTCTTGCCGGTGGTCTCCAGCAGGTGCGCCTCGTCGGCCTTCTTGTACTCGTTGTACTTCGGCAGACCGGCCTTGTACTCGGCCATCCAGGTGTTGGCGAACTCGCCGCTCTGGATCTCCGCGAGGACCTGCTTCATCTCGGCCTTGGTGGCGTCCGTGATGATGCGGGGGCCGGTGATGTAGTCGCCCCACTCGGCGGTCTCGGAGACCGACCAGCGCATCTTCTCCAGGCCGCCCTCGTACATGAGGTCGACGATGAGCTTCAGCTCGTGCAGGCACTCGAAGTAGGCGATCTCCGGCTGGTAGCCGGCCTCGGTCAGCGTCTCGAAACCGGCCTTGACCAGGGCGGACGCGCCACCGCAGAGGACGGCCTGCTCACCGAACAGGTCGGTCTCGGTCTCCTCGGTGAAGGTGGTCTTGATGACGCCGGCGCGGGTGCCGCCGATGCCGGCCGCGTACGAGAGCGCCAGGTCGAAGGCCTTGCCGGTGGCGTCCTGCTCGACGGCGGCGATGCACGGAACGCCGCGCCCCTCCTCGTACTGACGGCGGACCAGGTGGCCGGGGCCCTTCGGGGCGACCAGGGCGACGTCGACGTTGGTGGGGGGCTTGATGAAGCCGTACCGGACGTTGAAGCCGTGGCCGAAGAAGAGCGCGTCGCCCTCCTTGAGGTGGTCCTTGATGGACTCCTCGTAGATCTCGGCCTGCAGCGGGTCCGGGGTCAGGATCATGATGACGTTCGCCCACTCGGCGGCCTCGGCCACGGGGACGACCTTCAGGCCCTGCTCCTCGGCCTTGGCCTTGGACTTCGAGCCCTCCTTCAGGCCGACGACGACGTCGACGCCGGAGTCACGGAGCGACAGCGCGTGGGCGTGGCCCTGGCTGCCGTAACCGATGACCGCGACCTTGCGGCCCTGGATGATGGACAGGTCGGCGTCGTTCTCGTAGAACAGCTCGGCCACTGGGATATCTCCTTGGTGCGCTGGTGTTGCTCCCACCGTACGGCGGGGAACGGAATCTGAGTTTCTCGGTCTCGCTATGCGAGCTGAGCGTGTCTGGAGCGGCTTGGGTGTCCGCTGCGCCCGGCGGGTCAGGCGCTGCGGTCGAGCGCGCGCAGACTGCGGTCCGTGATGGACCGTCCGCCACGCCCTATGGCGATCGTGCCCGACTGCACGAGTTCCTTGATGCCGAAGGGTTCCAGCATCTTGAGCATCGCGCCGAGCTTGTCGGAACCGCCGGTGGCCTCGATGGTGACGGCCTCCGGGGAGACGTCGACGGTCTTGGCGCGGAACAGCTGGACGATCTCGACGATCTGCGAACGGGTCTCGTTGTCGGCGCGGACCTTCACCAGGACGAGTTCACGCTCGATGGCGTTGTGGGACTCCAGCTCGACGATCTTGAGCACGTTGACCAGCTTGTTCAGCTGCTTGGTCACCTGCTCCAGCGGGAGGTCCTCGACGTTCACGACGATGGTGATGCGGGAGATGTCGGGGTGCTCGGTGACGCCGACCGCGAGGGAGTCGATGTTGAACCCGCGGCGGGAGAACAGGGCGGCGATCCGGGCGAGGATGCCGGGCGTGTTCTGGACCAGGACGGAGAGCGTGTGCTTGGACATGTGGGGCGTTCTCTCTCTCGGCTCTCTCGGCTCAGTCGTCTTCGTTGTCGCCGAAGTCGGGACGGACGCCCCGGGCTGCCATGACCTCGTCGTTGGAGGTGCCGGCGGCGACCATCGGCCACACCATGGCGTCCTCGTGGACGATGAAGTCGATCACGACGGTACGGTCGTTGATCGCGTTGGCCTCGGCGATGACCTTGTCCAGGTCGGCCGGGTCCTCGCAGCGCAGCGCCACGCAGCCCATGGCCTCCGAGAGCTTGACGAAGTCAGGGACGCGCGTGCCCTTGCGGGGCGCGATGGACTCGCCGAGCTGGGAGCCGACGGTGTCGTGGCCGGTCTCGTCGGCGTGCAGGACGGTGTTGGAGTACCGCTGGTTGTAGAACAGGGTCTGCCACTGGCGGACCATGCCCAGCGCACCGTTGTTGATGATCGCGACCTTGATCGGGATGTTGTTCAGGGCGCAGGTGACCAGTTCCTGATTGGTCATCTGGAAGCAGCCGTCACCGTCGATCGCCCAGACCGTGCGCTCGGGCATGCCGACCTTGGCGCCCATCGCGGCCGGGACCGCGTAGCCCATGGTTCCGGCGCCGCCGGAGTTCAGCCAGGTGCGGGGCTCCTCGTACTTGACGAAGTGCGAGGCCCACATCTGGTGCTGGCCGACGCCGGCCGCGAAGATCGTGCTCTTCGGCGCGAGCGCGCCGATCCGCTCGATGACCTGCTGGGGCGAGAGGCTGCCGTCGGTGGGCAGGTCGTAGCCCAGGGGGTACGTGTCGCGCCAGCGGTTCAGGTCGTTCCACCAGGCGGTGTAGTCCCCGGCGTTGCCCTCGGTGTGCTCGGCCTGGACGGCCTGGATCAGGTCGGCGATGACCTCGCGGGCGTCACCGACGATCGGGACGTCGACCGCGCGGTTCTTGCCGATCTCGGCCGGGTCGATGTCCGCGTGGATGATCTTGGCGAAGGGGGCGAAGCTGTCCAGCTTGCCGGTGACGCGGTCGTCGAAGCGGGTGCCGAGGGCGATCAGCAGGTCCG
Source organism: Streptomyces sp. NRRL F-2580 (assembly GCF_000720115.1). Classification (GTDB taxonomy): domain Bacteria; phylum Actinomycetota; class Actinomycetes; order Streptomycetales; family Streptomycetaceae; genus Streptomyces. Next base: position 227,251 of record NZ_JOIR01000005.1, on the reverse strand, counting down.
ACTTCTGCAGCGCGGTGACGCCGGTGACGCTGCCGTGCATGCCCGGCATGCCGACGTGCAGCGGGTGGCTGTCGGGGAAGGAGCCCAGCGCCATCAGGGTGGTGCAGACCGGGACGCCGGTCAGCTCGGCGAGGACCTTCAGCTCGGCGGTCGCGCCGGACTTCATGACGCCGCCGCCGACGTACAGCACCGGGCGCTTGGCCTGGCAGATGAGCTTGGCGGCCTCGCGGATCTGCTTGGCGTGCGGCTTGGTGACCGGCCGGTAACCGGGGAGGTCCTGGGCGGGCGGCCACGAGAAGGTGGTCTTCGCCTGCAGGGCGTCCTTGGCGATGTCGACCAGGACCGGGCCGGGGCGGCCGGTGGAGGCGATGTGGAAGGCCTCGGCGATCGTCCGCGGGATGTCCTCGGCCTTGGTGACCAGGAAGTTGTGCTTGGTGATCGGCATCGTGATGCCGACGATGTCCGCCTCCTGGAAGGCGTCCGTGCCGATCGCCTTGGAGGAGACCTGGCCGGTGATGGCGACGAGCGGGACCGAGTCCATGTGCGCGTCGGCGATCGGGGTGACCAGGTTGGTGGCGCCGGGGCCGGAGGTGGCCATACAGACGCCGACCTTGCCGGTGGCCTGCGCGTAGCCGGTGGCGGCGTGGCCGGCCCCCTGCTCGTGGCGGACCAGGATGTGACGGACCTTTTTGGAGTCCATCATCGGGTCGTACGCCGGGAGGATGGCGCCGCCCGGAATCCCGAAGACGGTGTCGCACCCCACCTCTTCGAGAGAGCGGATGAGGGACTGCGCACCCGTGACGTGCTCAACTGCGGCGGACTGCTGTCCGCCGGAACGGGGCCGCGGCTGCGGATGGTGGGCCCCGGTGGCCTGCTCGGTCATCGGCATTCTCTTCTCGAAGCTGAGGGTTTTACGCGGATTCGACTCTGTGCCAGTGCAACAAAAAACCCCTCGTGCCAGGAGGCAAGCGAGGGGAGCGCGTCGGGTGTCTTGAGCGAGGACATGCAGGTCCCAGCTTCAGCCGACGCGCTTTCCAAGTACGAGAATTCGGGTGCGCATGGCACTGACCCTCCCTCTGGCGGGAGGGTGATGTCAAGTAGGTGGGACGGGCGTCTCATTATGTGAGCCTCTACGCATGGCCATCGATCCCCCGGGGGAGCCGCCGGCCAGCGCTGGTTGGGCCGCCCCGCCCGGTACTGGGAACGTACCGCGCACCAGCGCGCGGCGCAGCCTGTACTCGTCGAGCGGGCCGGAAAAGGCCATTCCCTGACCGTGCGTGCACCCCATCGCGCGCAGGGCCATGACCTGCTCGGGGAGGTCGACCCCGTCGGCCACCGACCGCATGCCCAGGTCGTTTGCGATGCGCAAGAGTCCGGCAGTGATCTTGTGCAGGCGGGCCGACTCGACCACGCCCTCCACCAGGCCCCGGTCCAGCTTGAGCATGTCCACGGGAAGGCGGCGCAGGGCGCTGATGGCCGCGTAGCCGCTGCCGAAGCCGTCCAGGGAGATACCCACCCCGAGTCGGTGCAGGGCCGTCAGACGGCGCTCCAGGTCGTCGAAGGGCACCCTCGGGTCGGATACGGCGAGCTCCAGCACCAGGGCTCCGGAGGGCAGGCCGTGCCGGGTCAGCAGGGCCTCCACGGAGCGGAGCGGCATGGCGCGGTCCAGGAGCCGCTGGGCGGTCATCCGCACGGCCACCGGTACGGCGTGCCCGGCCCGGTGCCGGTCGGCGGCCTGCTCCACGGCCTCCTCCAGCAGCCAGCGGCCCAGCTCGGCGGTGCGCGAGGCGTCCGGGCCCGCCGTGCCGGAGCCGCCGGGTCCGCCCGCACCGCCCTCGCTGTACTCGGCGACGCGGAGGAACTCGGCCGGGGTGAAGAGGATCCCCTGGGCGGAGCGCCAGCGGGCCTGCGCGGCGACGGCCGCCACCTCGCCGGTGGCCAGCGAGACCACGGGCTGGTGCAGCAGCGCGAACTCCCCCTCGTGCAGTGCGGTCCGCAGCCGGCCGGCGAGCTCGGCCTTCCGTACGACCTCGGCCTGCATCTGGGGCGCGTACATCTCGACGCGGTCCTTGCCGCCCGCCTTGGCCCGGTACATCGCGAGATCCGCGTTGCGCATCAGGTCCGAAGGGGTGATGCCTGGGTCGGCGAAGGCCACGCCGATGCTGGCGGCCACCCGCACCTCGCTGCCGCCGATCCGGTACGACTGGGAGAGGGTGGTGCGCAGCCGGTCGGCGATCTCGCGCACCTGGTACTCGCGTGCGCTGCGGTCGCGGTTGCCGTCGCCCACGATCAGCGCGGCGAACTCGTCGCCGCCGAGGCGGGCCGCGGTGTCCCCGGCGCGGACGGAGTCCTGGAGCCTGCGCGCGGCCTCGATGAGCAGCTCGTCGCCGGCCTGGTGGCCGATGGTGTCGTTGACCGCTTTGAAGCCGTCGAGGTCGATGAAGAGCACGGCGGTGCTGTGGTCGCCCGCGCGCCGGCCGGTCAGGGCCTGGCGCACCCGCCGGGTGAAGAGGGCGCGGTTGGGCAGGTCGGTCAGCGGATCGTGCTCGGCGCTGTGCTGGAGCTGGGCCTGGAGGCGGACCCGCTCGGTGACGTCCCGGCTGTTGAGGATGAGCCCGCCCTGGTGGCGGTTGACGGTGGACTCCACGTTGAGCCATTCGCCGCCGCCCGACTTGAAGCGGCACTCGATGCGGGTGGTGGGCTCCTCGGTCGGCGGTGCGGCGAGGAAGCGGCGTACCTCGTGGACCACCCGGCCGAGGTCGTCCGGGTGGATGAGCGTGGCGAGCTCGGTGCCGACCAGCTCCTCGGCCTCGCGGCCGTAGACCCCGGCGGCGGCGGGGCTGACGTAGCGCAGGGTCCCGGTGGGTGCGGCGATCATGATGACGTCGCTGGAGCCCTGGACCAGGGAGCGGAAGTGGTTCTCCTTCTGGGCCAGTTCCTGGGTGAGCGCGATGTTGTCGAGGAGCATGATGCCCTGCCGGATGACGAGGGCGAGCACGACCGCGCAGCCGGTGAAGACGACCATCCGGTCGACCTTCCGGCCGTCCACGACGTTGTAGAGGATGCCGAGGGTGCACACGCCGGCCGCGAGGTACGGGGTGAGGGCGGGCAGCGAACCGGTGATCGGGCGGCTGTGCGGCCGGTCCCCGCGCGGGTGCCCGGCCGGCTCCGGGCCCGGGTGGATGCGCCGGGCGCCCCAGGGTGCGTACGCGAGCAGCAGCGAGCCGGCGAACCAGCCGGCGTCGAGCAGCTGTCCGGACTGGTACTCGGCGCTCAGCAGGGGCGAGGTGAACAGCGCGTCGCTGAGCACGGTCAGGGCCAGCGCCGCGATGGCGGTGTTGACGGCGGAGCGGTTGGTCTCGCTCCGGCGGAAGTGCAGGACCAGGACCATCGAGACGAGCGCGATGTCCAGGAGCGGGTAGGCGAGGGAGAGCGCGGCGCGCGGGACGCTGCCGGGGGCACCGGACTGGGCGGTCCGCGCCGCGTGGGCCAGGGCCAGGCTCCAGGACAGGGTGAGCAGGGAGCCGCCGATGAGCCAGGAGTCGAGCCCGAGGCAGACCCAGCCGGCGCGGGTGACCGGACGTTTGGCGAGGACGAGCAGGCCCACGATGGCAGGCGGGGCGAAGCAGAGGAAGGCGAAGTCGGCCACCGAGGGCTTCGGAACCGGCTCCCCGAGGATCACCTCGTACCAGCCCCAGACCGCGTTGCCGCCGGCGCCCATGAGGGAGGAGAAGGCGAAGAGCAGCCAGGCGGGGCGTTCACGGCTGTCGATGGCGCGCGCGTAGGTGTAGCAGGAGACGGCGGCGAGTAAGCCGGCCGCGCTCAGTCCGAAGTCACCCATGATCTCGGCGACTTCCTCCGAGCCCCAGTTGAGGGCGGCGCCTACGGCGTACCCGCCGCTGACCACCGCGAGGAGCAGCTGCATCGCCAGACCCCTGCCTCCGCCCGAGACGGACGGCCGGTTCAGGAGCGCCGCCCCCGGGGCACTCACCGGTCCCCCTCGCTGGCTGGTTCCGGTGCAGCCCAGTCTCGGCAGCGTCGCCTCCGGCGGCTGTGCCGCATCGGATCCTTCGTCCATTGGCCGTGCATCGCCCGTCGCCCCCCAAAGTGTCCGATCACTCCCCAGCGCCAGACGTTCGTGGCGCAGCCCCTTGTTCCGGACGATACACCACTTTCGTCACTCAGGGACATAGTCCCTCTACTCTCAGTTACCGGTTGAGGAGCTCTGCCCACGGTGCGCATCCGGGTGAATGCGGAGCGTGCGCATCACGGCTCACTCGGTGATCAGCACCGTGTGCTCCACGGGCTCTCCGGCGGCGAACCGGCCGAGCTGGCGGGCCAGCAGGCGCTTGGCGCGTGGCTCGAACGCCGTGCTGCTGCCGCCGACATGAGGCGTGATCAGGACATTCGGAGCATGCCAGAGCGGGTGGCCGGCGGGCAGCGGTTCCGGGTCGGTGACGTCGAGCGCCGCGCGCAGCCGGCCCGATTCGACCTCCGCGAGCAGGGACTTGGTGTCGACGACGGGGCCGCGGGACACGTTCACGAGCAGGGCGCCGTCCTTCATGCGGCTCAGGAAGTCGGCGCCGGCCAGGCCCCGGGTGGCGTCCGTCAGCGGCGTCACGAGGATCACCACGTCGGCCTGCGGCAGGAGGCCGGGCAGGTCGGCGAGGGCGTGCACGGGCCCGCGCCCGGTGGTCCGCGCCGTACGGGCCACGCGCGCGATCGGCCCGCATTCGAACGGCACGAGCCGGTCCTCGATGGCCGAGCCGATCGATCCGTAGCCGATGATCAGAACGGACTTGTCCGCGAGTGCGTCGTAGAAGCCGGAGCGCCACTCCTCGCGGTCCTGTCCGCGGACCATGCCGGGGATGCCGCGCAGGGAGGCGAGGGTCAGCGTCAGGGCGAGCTCGGCGGTGCTGGCCGTGTGGACCCCGGCGGCGTTGCACAGCCGGACACCGGGGCGCAGGTCGCCGAGGCGGCCCAGCACGTCGTCGATGCCGGCGGTCAGGGTCTGGACGACGCGGACGGCGGTCATCGCGGCGAGCGGCCGCACGGTGACCTCGGCGGGCTTCATGTAGGGGGCCACGTAGAAGACGCAGGCGGCCGGATCGGCCGGGTAGGCGTCCTCGCCGTCCCACCGGCGGTACCGGAAGGAGTCGGGAAGGCCGGCGACCTCCTCGGCGGGGAAGGGGAGCCAGACGTCCTGGGGCGTAGCAGTCATGATCACGAGGCTATGCCAAGCCGTCTTGATCAAGCCGTTAGTTTGGTGGCCGGAGCGTGAGGGGGACCGAGGGGTGGAGCGCAGGTCGATCGGGGCGGGGGCGCTGACCGTGGGCGCCGTCGGCCTGGGCTGTATGCCGATGAGCTGGGCGTACGCGCCTTCGCGGCGGCGGGGACAGGAGTCGCTTGCGGCCGTGCACGCGGCGCTGGACCTGGGGTCGAACCTGCTGGACACGGCCGACGTGTACGGGCCGTTCACCAACGAGCTGCTGCTGGGGCGGGTGCTGCGCGAGCGGCGCTCCGAGGCGTTCGTCTCGGCCAAGGTGGGGCTGCGGGCGGGTGACCAGCACGTGGTCGCCGACGGGCGGCCCGGCTATCTGCGGCGGGCCTGCGACGCCTCGCTGCGGCGGCTGCGGACCGATGTCATAGACCTCTACCAGCTGCACCGGGTGGATCCGGAGGTGCCCGTGGAGGAGACCTGGGGTGCCATGGCAGAGCTGGTGGGTGCGGGGAAGGTGCGCGCCCTCGGCTTCTGCGCGCTGGGCGCCGGGGCCGGGCCGGGGGCGGGGCGCAGCGGGGACCGGAAGTACCGGACGACGCTGCGGCACCTGGAGCGGCTGCAGCAGGTGTTCCCGGTGAGCGCGGTGCAGGCGGAGCTGTCGGTGTGGTCGCCGGAGGCGGCGTGGCAGCTCCTGCCGTGGTGCGCGGCGCGGGGTGTGGGCTTCCTTGCGGCGATGCCGCTGGGCAGCGGGTTCCTCACCGGGACGCTCACTCCGGGTGAGGGCTTCGAGCCGCAGGACGTGCGGGCCCGCCATCCGCGGTTCACGGCGGCGGCGATGGCCTCGAACCAGGTGCTGGTGGCGGGGCTGCGGCGGGTGGCGCGGCGGCACGGGGCGGAGGTCACGGCGGCGCAGGTGGCGCTGGCGTGGGTGCTGGCGCAGGGGCCGCACGTGGTGCCGGTGCCGGGGGCCGACCGGGCGCACTGGGCCGCGGAGAACGCGCGGGCGGCGGAGGTGCGGCTGTCGGCCGGGGACTTGGCCGAGATCGCGGCCCTGCCGGTCGAGGTGGGAGCCTGGGACTGAGCGACAACCACTCGATCGAGTGTACGAGTGGTGGAACTTCGGGAACTGCCGCCGCTGTTGAGACTGGTGAAGGGCACGATCGGAGGACCGGAAGGAGCAGGGTGATGCGATACGGAAGTTCTCCCGGGCACGTGGGGTCCGAGACGCAGGGCGTGCGGCACCGGAGCGTGCTGGCGGCGGCGGTTCTGGCGGGGTGCGGCGTTCTGCTGGCGGCGGGATGCGCACCGGCCGGCGCCCCCGGAGCGGGGGGTGGGAGCTCTCCACCGGGCAAGGCCGCGGCGGGCTCCGGGCCGGCGGGCCAGTCGGGGAGCGCGTCCGCCTCGCCGGAGGCGACCGGGCCGCCGGCCAAGGGCGCGGTGACGGTGACCGGCGAGGTCGCCAAGGGCCTGGAGTCGCCGTGGGGCGTGGCCGAGCTGCCGGGCGGGGACCTGCTGGTCGCCTCGCGGGACATGGGGACGATCAGCAGGGTCGCGGTGGGCTCGGGCACGGTGACGCGGATCGGCGAGGTGCCGGGGGTGGCCCCGGGCGGCGAGGGCGGGCTGCTGGGTCTCGCGCTGTCGCCCTCCTTCGCCTCGGACCGGCTGGTGTACGTGTACTTCACGACCGAGTCCGACAACCGCATCGCCCGGCTGCGGTACGACGAGCACAGATCCGCCGGCCAGCAACTGGGCGCGCCGGACACCGTGTTCCGGGGCATCCCCAAGGGCCTCGTGCACAACGGCGGCCGGATCGCCTTCGGCCCGGACAAGATGCTCTACGCGGGGACGGGCGAGACCGGCGAGAAGGCGCTCGCGCAGGACAAGAAGTCGCTGGGCGGCAAGATCCTGCGGATGACTCCGGACGGGGATCCGGTGCACGGCAACCCGGAGGCGGATTCGGTCGTCTACTCCTACGGTCACCGCAATGTGCAGGGCCTCGCCTGGGACAAGGACAAGAGGCTGTGGGCGGCCGAGTTCGGCCAGAACACCTGGGACGAGCTGAACCTGATCGAGCCCGGGGCGAATTACGGCTGGCCCGAGGCCGAGGGGAAGGCGGGCAGGCCCGGCTTCCGGGATCCGGTGGCCGTGTGGAAGACCGACGAGGCCTCGCCGAGCGGGATCGCCTGGGCGGAGGGTTCGGTGTGGATGGCCGCACTGAAGGGCAACCGGCTGTGGCGGATACCCCTGGCCGGGACGGAGCCGGTGGCGGAGCCCGAGGCCTTCCTGGAGGGGCGGTACGGCCGGCTGCGGACGGTGGTGGCTCTTGGCGGTGACCGGTTGCTGCTGGTGACGAGCGAGACGGACGGACGGGGGTCGCCGGAGGCGGGCGACGACAGGATCCTGACACTGACGGTGCGGTGACCAGCACGTCTCCGCACGGGGACCACAGGGACGGTGGGCGCGTTGTTCAACATGATCGAGGAGCTGTTCAACCCGGGACGCAAGCACACGAACGAGGAGAAGAAGCGGCTGGAGCTGTCCCGGACCGATGTGAATGACAACGATCCGGGACGGGGGCCGATAGACCTCGACTCCGGCAGAGTGCTCATACGCCCTGCCGAGCAGCCTCCGGACGGGGGCTGACCGGGCCGGGGCCGCCCTCTGCGGGGCCGCCGTGGACGGGCGGGGCGAAGAGCCGTAGCCGGTGGGCGAGGGCGGCGGCCTCGCCGCGGCCGGCGACGCCCAGCTTGGCCAGGATGTTGGAGACGTGCACGCTCGCCGTCTTCGGGGAGATGAAGAGTTCCTCGGCGATCTTGCGGTTGGTGCTGCCCGTCGCCACCAGGTGCAGGACGTCCCGCTCGCGGCTGGTCAGGCCGAGCGCCTCGACCGGGTCGCTCTGCGGGGCGGTCGGGGCCGCGGACGGGTCGGCGTCGCTCAGCGGGAGCCGGGCGCGCCGGGCGAGCAGCGCCAGGTCCTCGCGCAGCGGGCGTGAACCGATCTGTTCGGCGGTGGCGTAGGCCTCGCGGAGCAGGGTGGCCGCGGGTTCCCGGTCGCCGGCCGCCAGCAGGGCCTCGGCGAGCCGGTGGCGGGCACGGGCCAGCAGGTACGGGCGCTCCAGCGGGCGGACGGCCGCCTCGACGGCGGTCCAGTCCGCCGGGGTGTCCCGGGCCTCGGCCCGGAGCAGTTCGGCCCGGAGGTACTCGGCGTGGGCGGCCCACAGCGGGACCGGGGTGGCGAGGGTGTGCGCGGCGCCGCGCAGCACGCCCAGGGCGGCGTCCCGGTCGGCGTCGGCGGCCGGGAGCCCGCGGGCGTCCGCCTCGGCGGAGGCGGAGGCGAGCAGCAGCGGCCAGGCGTAGCGGTGCTGGCCGAGCGGGAACCCGTAGGCGACGGCGGCGGCGGTCTCGGCGCGCACGTCGGCGATCCGGCCCTCTCCCGCCGCGATCCCGATGGCGAGGCGGTACAGCGGTATCCGGTGCTGGGGCTGGGTGTCGTGGGTGCCGAAGTGGGCGTGGGCGGCGGCGAGCTGCTGGGCTGCCTCGGCCAACTCGCCACGGGCCAGGGCCAGGTGAGCCAGCCGTGCGGAGGCGGTACCGCGCGGGGCCGCACTCTGGCCGACGCGCAGGGTGCGCCGGGCCGCCTCGGCGGCCTCGTCCCAGCGGCCGAGGCTGTAGAGGCTCTCGGCCATGTTTCCGCAGACCCAGGCCTCACTGTCCATCAGCCGGGATTCCCGGACCAGTTCGGCCCCTTGTTCGGCCAGTTCCACGGCTTCGCGGGACCGGCCCATGCTTTCCAACTGAGAGGTGAGATTGACATGCGTACGCCCTGTCAGCCTGGTGAGTCCGAGCTTCGCGGCCCGTTCCCTGACCGCGTGCAGTTCGGCGAGGCCGCCGGCGCCGTCACCGGAGTCGGTGAGCAGGCAGCCGACCGTGATCCGGGCATTGAGCTCGGTGTCCTCGGCGCCCAGCATGCGCGCGTACTCGACGGCGCGTTCGGCGGCGGCGAGGTTGTCGGGGCCCGGCTTGTGGAGCATGCCCCAGCTCGCGGCCCGGACCAGGACCTCGGCGTGCACCTGGGACGGGGGCAGCCCCCGGACGAGTTCCTGCGCCTTGGCGATCTCCTCCCAGCCGTCGCCACGGCCGAGGCCGGCGACCAGCCGGGAGCGCTCGGTCCAGAACCAGGCGGCCCGCAGCGAGTCGCGCTCCTCCTCCAGCAGGCGCAGCGCCGTCTTCGTGATCTTCAGGGCGCGTTCGCGCTCGCCGCCGTAGCGTGCCGCGACGGTCGCCTCGGCCAGCAGGTCGATCCGCCGGAGCGGGGTGGCGGCGGAGTCGTCGCAGCCGCACGGCGGGTACACCTCGGTGTAGTCCGCCGGGCGCAGGGCCTCGCGGACCTCCTCCGGAGCGCTGTCCCACAGGTCCATGGCCCGCTCCAGCAGGCGCAGTTGCTCGGAGTAGGCGTGCCGGCGGCGGGCCGCAACGGAGGCGGCCAGTACGGCGGGCAGCGCCTTGGCGGGGTCGTTCGCCTGGTACCAGTAGCTGGCCAGCCGGATGACCCGCTCCCCCGAGCGGATCAGCGACTCGTCGGCCTCCATGGCCTCGGCGTAGCGGCGGTTGACGCGGGCCCGTTCACCGGGCAGCAGGTCGTCGCTGACGGCCTCGCGGACCAGCGAGTGCCGGAAGCGGTAGCCGTCGCCGTCGGGGGTGGCGAGCAGGATGTTGGCCCCGACCGCCGCCCTCAGCGCTTCGATCAGCTCGTCCTCGGTGAGCCCGGCGACGGCGCGCAGCAGCGGGTACTCCACGGTGGAGCCGCCCTCGGCGACGATCCGCACCAGTCGCTGGGTCTCCTCGGGCAGCACCTCGACGCGGACGAGGAGCAGGTCGCGCAGGGATTCGGTGAGGCCGGTACGGCAGCCGCTCTCCCGGGAGGCGACGAGTTCCTCGACGAAGAAGGCGTTGCCGTCGGACCGGTCGAAGACGGAGTCGACGAAGTCCTCGTCGGGCTGCGTGGCGAGGATGCCGGCGAGCTGGCGGCGCACCTCCGCCCGGTTGAAACGGGCCAGTTCGATGCGGTGGACGGTACGGAGCCGGTCGAGCTCGGCCAGGAGGGGGCGCAGCGGATGGCGGCGGTGGACGTCGTCCGCGCGGTAGGTGGCGACGACGACGAGCCGGCCGCTGCCGAGGGTGCGGAAGAGGTAGGAGAGCAGGTGACGGGTGGAGGTGTCCGCCCAGTGCAGGTCCTCCAGGACGAGGACGACGGTGCGGTCGGCGGCGAGCCGCTCCAGCATCCGGGCCGTCAGTTCGAAGAGCCGGGCGGTGCTCTCCTCGTCGTGCGGGCCGCGCGGGGTGTCGCCGAGTTCGGGGAGGATCCGGGCGAGTTCGTCCTCCTGGCCGGCGGTGGCGGCGGCCAGTTCGTCGGGGAGCAGGCGGTGCAGGGTGCGCAGGGCCGTCGAGAAGGGGGCGAAGGGAAGTCCCTCCGCCCCGATCTCCACACAGCCTCCGACGGCGACGACGGCGCCGCGGCGCTCGGCCTCGCAGACGAACTCCTCGGTGAGGCGGGTCTTTCCGACCCCGGCCTCTCCGCCGATGAGCATCGCCTGGGGCTCGCGGCCGGCGGCGCGGGTCAGTGCGTCGGTGAGTACGGCCAGTTCGTCGGCTCGGCCGACGAACACCGGGCTGACAGATCTGGTCTCCACGTCGCCGAGCATCGCACAGCCGTCCGGTGCGACGGCACTCGATATCGGTGCGCTTCTCATCACGTGTCGGTTCAGGCGGTGTGGGGCGCGTGGCCCGCGGTGCGGGCGAAGCGGCTCCGGAGTGCTCTCACCGACCCTCGCGGTTCGAGGTGGCGCAAGGAGGCGCGGCGCGCGCCGGCGTCCCGGACCGTGCGGTACGCGGCGGCCTCGCGGAGGAGGTCGGCGGTGCGGGCGGTGGCGGCGATCTCGTACTCGAACATCTCGTACTCCCTGGTGGCGTTTCTCGGGCACCTCGTTCGGTGTGATCCAAGATTCGCGTCCCAGGGGGTGCCGGCGCATCGGTCGCATGCCGCATCTGCCGGGGGCGGGGGGCCTTAGTCCGGGCCGGGATGTGCCCGGACCAGGCCGAGTTCGCCTAAGGCAGTACCTAGCCCGCCGCCTTCGGGATGGCGAGGAGGAGGTCGAAGTACATGAGGACGAAGAGGAGTACGCCGAGGGCGCCCAGGCCGATGCCCGCCCAGGAGACGGACCGCACCCAGGTGGGGAGGATGCGCTCGGGGGTGCTGAAGGCGGGGAGGGCCAGCACGAAGGTGGCGATGATCAGGGCGAGGGCGGAGAAGACGCCGTTCACCATCGCGGTGGTGTGCCACGGGTCGACGAACTGGGCGGCGATCTGCGCGTTGGCGTCGGCGGCCTGGCTCAGCTCCAGCCGGGCGGCGATGCTCGCGCGCTCGGACACGATGCCGGCGACCCAGCTGCCGCTGAGGGCGACGACGCCGAGCCCCGCGGCGACGATCGCGGAGGCAGCGGAACCGACGTGGCTCGGCTGCGCGGTCTGCGCCTCGTCCTCGTCCCCGTCCTCGGCGAAGGTCTCGTCCTCCGGGTCCGCGTCGGTGCGTACGGAGTCGGCTTCGGCCTCGGCCTCGGCGGGCTGGGCGGCCTCGGTCTTGTCGAGGTCGACCGGGGTGGCGTCCGCCTCGGTGGCGTTCGCGGCGGGGGTCTTCGTGGTGTCCATGCGGGGCACCGTAGGCGCCCTGTCTGAGAGTTTTCTGAGAATCCGCTGGTGGTGGCCACAATGGGCCCCGCGGTGGGCGGGGCCCGGACCGGCGGCCGGTCGATCCGGTCTAGGCGGAGCGGGCCGCGGACCACTCGTGGGCGAGGAGGGACCAGACCTCGGTGTCCTGGCGGACGCCGCGGTGCAGGTGGTTCTGCCGCATGACGCCTTCCCGGGTCATGCCGAGGCGCTCGGCCACGGCGAGGCTCTTCTTGTTGCCGGTGGCGGCGTGCCACTCGACGCGGTGCATGCCGCGCTCGCCGAAGGCGTAGTCGATCAGGACCTGGCAGGCCTTGGTCACCAGGCCCCGGCCGGCCGCGGCGGGCTCCAGCCAGCAGCCGATCTCGCAGTTGCCGCCGTCCGCGTCGAAGGCCGGGAAGAGGACCCCGCCCACGAGGGTGCCGTCGAGCCGGATGCCGAAGAACCGGGCGCCGTCCTCCCCCGCCTTCACCGCGTACTTGGCCAGGAAGGCCCTGGCGGAGTCGAGGTCGGGCGAGCGGTCGGGGAAGCCGACGTACTGGCCGATGAACTCCCGGCCGCGCTCGATGTGGGCGAAGAACTCCTCGGCGTGCCGGGCCTCAAGCGGGAACAGCTGGGCGTCGTCGGCGAGGTCTATCGAGAACATGCGCGGTCTTCCTTGGGTCTCGGACGGCGGGTGGCCGGATCACCGGGAGGTGGTGGCGGGCTCGGCGCCGTCCTCGCTCGTGGCGGGAACCGCGGCGGGCCGCTGTGCCGGAAGTTTCGCATGCGGGCGGCATTCGGGGGGCTCGATGCTGATCCTGGGCAGCCGCCGGTCGAGCCAGGCGGGCAGCCACCAGTTGGCTCCCCCGAGCATGTGCATGAGGGCCGGGACGAGGAGGGTGCGCAGCACGAAGGCGTCGAGGGCCACGGCCGCCGCGAGCGCGATGCCGAACATCGCGATGATCCGGTCGCCGCTGAGGACGAAGGCGAGGAAGACGGAGATCATGATCACGGCCGCCGAGTTGATGACCCGGCTGGTCTCGGCGAGGCCCACGCGCACGGCCCGCCGGTTGTCGCCGGTCTCCAGCCACTCCTCGTACATCCGGCTGACGAGGAAGACCTGGTAGTCCATGGACAGTCCGAAGAGGACGGACACCATGATCACGGGGAGGAAGGGTTCGATGGGTCCGGCGCTGCCGAGCCCCAGCAGTTCGCTCCCCCAGCCCCACTGGAAGATCGCGACCACGACGCCGAAGGAGGAGGCGACGGCGGCGACGTTCATGGCCGCCGCCTTCACCGGGATGCCGATGGACCGGAAGGCCAGCAGCAGGAGCACGCAGCCGAGGGCGATGACCACGCCGACGAAGAGCGGCAGCTTGCCGATGATGACCTCGGCGAAGTCGTCGTAGGCGGCGGTCACACCGCCGACGTGGACCTCCATGGAGTTGCCGTGCCCGGCGCGCGGGATGACGTCCTGGCGGAGGGTGTCGACGAGGTCGCTCGTGGCCCGGGACTGGGGGGCCGAGTCCGGTACGACGGTCAGGACGGCGGTGTCCCCGCTGCGGTTGAGGACGGCGGGGCCGGCGGAGGCGACGCCGTCCGTCCGACGGAGCGCGTCCGCGAGGTGGTCGACGGCGAGCCGGTCGCCGGCGCCGTCCAGCCGGGCGACGACGGTGAGCGGGCCGTTCGTGCCGGGCCCGAACCCGTCCGCCAGCAGGTCGTAGGCCCCCCGGGTGGTGGAGCCGGCCGGGTTGTTGCCCTGGTCGGAGGTGCCCAGGTGGAGCGAGAGGGTGGGCAGGGCCAGCACCAGCATGACCGCGGTGGCGAGGAGGCCGAGCAGTTTGGGGTGGCGTTCCACGAAGACGGACCAGCGGGCGGCGAAGCCGGAGGGCTGCGCGGGCCGCGGGCCCCCGGCGGCGAGCTTGCGGCGCTCGCGGCCCGAGAGGGCGCGCTTTCCGATGTACGAGAGGAGGGCGGGCAGCAAGGTGACCGAGGCGGCGACCGTCAGCACGACCGTCACGGAGGCCGCTATCGCGACGCCGTTGAGGAAGTTCAGCCGCAGCACGAGCATGCCGAGCAGGGCGATGCAGACGGTGGCGCCGGCGAAGACGACGGCCCGGCCGGTGGTGGCGACGGCGTTCTCGACGGCCTCGTCGACGGGGAGGCCGCGCGCGAGGCCCTTGCGGTGCCGGGTGACGATGAAGAGGGCGTAGTCGATGCCGACGCCGAGGCCGATGAGGGTGCCGAGCATCGGGGCGAAGTCGGCGACGGGCATCGCGTGCCCGAGGAGGGTGATGCCGAAATAGGCGGTGCCCACGCTGACCAGGGCGGTCGCTATCGGCAGCAGGCTCGCGGCGAGCGAGCCGAAGGCGAGGAAGAGGACCAGGGCCGCGACGGCCACGCCGATGACCTCGGCGAGGTGCGCGGTGGGCGCCTCGGTGAGCTGGATGGCGCGGCCGCCCAGTTCGACCTGGAGTCCGTCGGTCTCGGTGGCGGGGTTCTTCACCGCGTCGACGACGGCCCTGGCCTGGGCCTTGGGCACGGAGTCCGCGTGCTGGTCGAAGGTCACCACGGCATAGGCGGTGCGCCCGTCGGGGCTGATCCGTGCGGAGCTCTCGGGGCCGGGGCCGTAGGGTCCGGCGACGGAGCCGACGCCCGGGAGCGCGGCGACGGCGTTGAGGGCCCGGGTCATGCGCCGCTCGATGTCCGGGGTGCGCGCGCTCTGATGGTCCGGGGCCCGCCACACGATGGTGTCGGTGTCGCCGCCCTGGCCGTGGAAGCCCTCGCGGAGGAGGTCGTTCGCCTTGCCGGACTCGGTGCCGGGGACCTCGTAGTCGTTGGAGAACGCCGTTCCGGCGGTGCCTGCGGCCGCCGCGGTCCCGCCGAGTGCGAGGAGCCAGATCAGGACGGCGAGGAGGCGGTGGCGCATGCACCAGCGTGCGATTACTGCCAACGGACGTGCTCCCTGATGGTTCGGGTCTTCACCGGGAGGCGGCCCGTCGCAAAGAACGCATGAACTCGTGAAGACCGGGCCGGCGGACCGGGGGATCGCCCCGGGGAATTGGGCCCAGATGGTCTACATCTACAGGATCTCAGCGTTTAGTGATCGTTGGCCCGTTTCGTGTGCATCGTCACAGGAGGACAGGGAAGGCTCGTCCACCCGGTAGCCGGGGATCGAGGGCCAGCGGACGGTGAGGACCACGGCGTCCTCCTCGGCGTACCAGGAGTGGTCGACGCCGCGGCCCCAGAGCACGTAGTCCCCCTGCTCGGCGAGGACGACGGTCCGCCCCGGGAACTCCAGCCGGAAGCGCCCGCTGATCAGGACCAGCAGTGCGGTGCGCCGCTCGGCGGTCGCCCACCGCTCCCGTTCGTCGCCCTTCGGGTGGACCCCCCACTTGATCTCCACGTCCTCGCTGTGACGGGGATCGGCGGGATCCTTGAAGTGGCCCAGCAGCCAGCCGCGGTCGGCGGCGGCGTCGGGGGCTGCCTTGCCGGTGTAGATGGTGGAGTCGTCGTTCACGGGGTGAGGCTAATGCAGTTGTGGCGGGCGGCCCGACACTGGTGAGCTGGGACGATGACGATGAATCTTGACGAACTTCTGAAGTTGCGCACCCGCTACGACGCCGAGGTGCGCGAGGGGGCGCAGTCGGACAGCGCTCAGGCCCGGGTGGAGCGGGTGGGGCGGGTCGTACGGCAGAGCGTGCCCGGGCTCGGGTGGAACGGCGTGTTCTGGTCGGACCTCGACGAGGAGAGCGCGGATGCGGAGATCGCGGCGCAGGTGGCGTTCTTCGCGGGACGGGGATGTCCCGAGTTCGAGTGGAAGCTGTACGACTACGACGGGCCGGCCGATCTCGGGGAGCGGCTGCGGGCGGCCGGCTTCGTACCGGAGCCGCCGGAGACCCTGATGGTGGGCCGGGCGGCCGAGCTCGCCCGGCTGCCGGTGGAGCCGCCCGAGGGGATCACGCTGCGGGTGGTGACGGACGAGGCCGGGGTCGACCTGATGATGGAGGTCCACGCGGGGGCCTTCGGAATCGAGCGGCCGCGGATCAGGGAGCATCTGCTCGACCAGGTGCGCAACGAGCCGGAGAACATCGCCGCGGTGCTGGCGATGGCGGGCGACACCCCGGTGAGCGCGGCCCGGATGGAGATGCGGCCGGGGACGGCCTTCGCCGGCCTGTGGGGCGGCGGCACGGTCCCGCAGTGGCGCGGCCGCGGCATCTACCGCCTGCTGGTGGCCCACCGCGCCCGCATCGCGGCGGAGCGCGGCATCCCGTACCTCCAGGTGGACGCGTCGGACGACAGCCGTCCGATCCTGGAGCGGCTGGGCTTCGGGGTCCTGGGCGTGACGGTGCCGTACATGTGGACGGCCGCCGGCGCCGTCTGACCTTCGGCGGGGAGGTCCGGTCCGCCGCCGGCCGGGCCGCCCGCGTGCGGGCCTACGGACACTGCCTCCCCGACGGGGTTCCCCCGCCCGGGATCAACGGGCAGGATCGCCCGCATGGAACGCATCAGCCCGCCCCTGACCGGCAACGAGCGCGAGACCCTCCGGGCCTTTCTCGACTACCACCGGGCCACCCTCGCCTGGAAGTGCGAGGGCCTCACCGACGAGCAGTTGCGCCGCAGCTCGATGCCCCCGTCCACGCTGTCCCTGCTGGGGCTGGTCCGGCACATGGCCGAGGTCGAGCGGCACTGGTTCCGTCGCGTCCTGAACGGCGAGGAGCTCGCGCACCTGTGGTCGGACACCCACGACTTCCAGGCCGCCTACGACGCCTCCGGCTCCAGCCGCACCGAGGCCTTTGCCGCCTGGCGGGAGGAGATCGAGCACGCCCGCCGAATCGAGTCCGCCGCCGACTCCCTGGACGTGACGGCGTACGTGCCGAGCTGGGAGGAGGAGGCCTCGCTGCGCCTGGTCATGCTCCACCTCATCCACGAGTACGCCCGCCACAACGGCCACGCAGACTTCCTCCGCGAGGCGCTCGACGGCACCACCGGCGCGTAGGCCCTGGCCGGCGCGGTCCGGTGCGCCGGCTCAGCCACCCGTGCCCGGCCGCCAGTACCCGAGACCGTTCACCCGGTGCTTCGGCAGCGCGAGGTCCTTGCGCAGGTACGCCGTCAGGGCGCGCGTCGTCACCGTGTCGCAGGCCAGCCAGACGTACGCCGACTCCGGATCGCCCAGCAGCTCCGGGAGTTCGGCCCGGACCCGGTCGGCCAGCGCCGGGCCGCCCCGCGGTACGCGGCGGACGTCGCGCAGTTCCGCGTCCCCGCGGACCGGCAGTTCCGCGTCCGAGGCGTGCTGCGTCTCGAACCAGAGGGTCGCCGGGGTCTGCGGGTAGGCGTCCATCAGCGAGTTGACCGCCGGGAGGGAGGCCGGGTCGCCGATGACCAGCAGGCGCTCGGGGGCCGGCACGAGGCCGGTGAATCCGGTGCCCTGGACGGTGGCCTCGATCGTGTCGCCCGGCTTGGCGCCGCGCGCCCAGGCGCTGGCGACCCCGCCGTGCAGGGCGAACTCGAAGCAGAAGGTGCCCGCTTCGGGATCCGGGTCGACGAGCGTGTAGGCCCGCTGGTGCGGACGGCCCGCGCCCTCGAACCAGACCCGCACCCACATCGTCGGGTGCAGCGACTCGCCGGCGGCCGCCAGCAGCCCGCCGTCGGTGAAGTACACCCGGCGGTAGTGCTCCGTGACGTCCTCCGCCCCCGTGACCGTGAACGTGAAGTCCTTGCCCCGCATGAGCTTCAGGACCACGCCCTCCCAGCCCTTGCCGACAGCCATGTCCAGCCCCTCCCCTGCACCCCGTCTATAGTTAGGGCAGCCTAACCTAATGCACCCTGGGGAAGAGTGTGAGCAGCGTGAGCAGTGTGAGCAGCGAGAACGACTCGGAGGCCTCCGCATCGTACGAGGTCTTCCGCGACCCCTGGGGCGTCCCCCACCTCCGCGCCTCCGACGAGCTCCGACTCGCCTATGCGCAGGGCCGCGTCACCGCCTTCGACCGCGCCTGGCAGCTGGAGGTCGAGCGGCATCGCGCCCAGGGCTCCAGCGCCTCCTTCCTCGGCGCGGACTCCGTCGACTGGGACCGCTTCGCCCGCCAGTGCCGCCTCGCCGACACCGCCCGCCTCTGCCACGAGGTCCTGGAAGCCGACGACCCCGGCACCGCCGCCTGGGTCCGCGCGTACGTGGACGGCGTCAACGACGGGCTCGCCGCCGGCGCCGCCCGCGACGAGCGCTTCGCCCGCACCGGCCTCACCCCCGCCCCCTGGGAGCCGTGGGTCCCGCTCGCCGTCTGGACCGCCACCCACATCCTGTTCGCCGGTTTCCCCACCAAGCTGTGGCGCGAGCGCGTCGCCCGCGCCCTCGGCGACGAGGCGGTCACCCTCTTCGCCACCGACGGCCCCGGCACCGCCGGCAGCAACGGCTGGCTGGTGCCGGGCGACCGCACCGCCTCCGGCTCGGCGATCATCGCGGGCGACCCGCACCGGTTCATCGAGGACCCGGGCGTCTATCAGCAGATACGTCTCTCCTGCCCGGACTACGACGTCCTCGGCCTCGCCGTCCCCGGCGTCCCCGGCCTCGGCCACTTCGGCCACACCGGCACCGCCGCCTGGGCGATCACCAACGCGATGTCCGACTACCAGGACCTGTACATCGAGCAGTTGCGCCGCAGCGCCGACGACGTCGTCGAGGCTCTGGGCGCGGACGGCGCCTGGGAGCCCGTCGCCCGCCACACCGAGACCATCACCGTGGCCGGCGGCGAGGACGTCGAGGTGGAGGTCCTGGAGACCGCCCGCGGCCCCGTGATCATCCACGCGGACGGGGACACCGGGGCCGACGCGCACGCAGCGGCCCACGCCGACGGCAGCGCACAGACCCTCTCCCTCCGCTACCCGCCCCGGGTCCGCCGGGACCTCGGCTTCGCCGCCCTCCCCGCCCTCCTGCGCGCCCGCACCGTCGCCGACATCGACCGGGCCTTCGACGGCTGGGCCGAGCCGGTCAACGTCGTCCACGCCGCCGACACCGAGGGCGGCCTGCTGCACCGCGTCGCGGGCGCCGTGCCGCTGCGCCACAGCGCCAATCGGCTGCGCCCCGTGCCCGCCTGGGACTCGCGGCACGCCTGGCAGGACTGGGCCCCGACCCCCGCCGAGCCCGTGCAGGGCTTCGCCGTGATGGCCAACGCGCGCGGGATCGCCTCCCCGCTCGGCGTGGAGTTCGCGCCCCCGCACCGCGCCAACCGCATCCGCGAGCTGCTCGGCGGCTCCGCGGACTGGTCCCCGAAGGCGATGGCCGACGTACACCGGGACACGTACCTGGCCTCGGCCGAGCCCCTGCTCGCCCTGCTGCCCGCCTTCGAGGACCTGACCCCGGCGGCGCGGGCCCTGCGCACCCGACTGCTGGTCTGGGACCGGCACATGGCGGCCGACAGCACCGACGCCACCGTCTTCTCGGCCTTCCGCAGCGCGACCGTACGCCGCTTCGCCGCCGACCCGGTCTTCGAGGGGCTGTGGGGCGCGCCCGCCGGGCCGGCCGTCTTCCACCCGTGGCTGTACCTGGTCCCGAAGATCGGCTACGCCCTCGAAGGCCTGCTCACCACCTCCCTCGTCCCCGGCCTCGACCGTGCGGCGCACGTCCGGGCCGCCCTGGAGGAGACGGCCGCGGCCGACACCCCCGACACCCCCTGGTCGCAGGTGCACCGCCTGACCCCCTGGCAGGCCGTGCCCGACCCGGAGGCCACGGAGTGGCCCGGTCTCGGCGGCGACCACGACTGCGTGAACGCCACCTCCACCGTCCCCGGTTTCACCGACCTCACCGCCCGCGCGTCGGCGGCCCGCTACGTCTGGGACCTCGCCCGCCGCGAGGACAGCCTCTGGGTGGTCCCGCTGGGCGCGGACGGCGTCACCGGCGCACCCCACCACCGCGACCAGCTCCCCCTGTGGGCCGCTTGCGAACTCGTCCCCGTCGTCACCGACTGGACCCGTCTCACCAAGGAATCGATATGACCTCCGCCCCCTCCGTCAGACAGCCCGTGCACACCCGGCTCGTCGAGGGCTTCGGCACCGTCGCCATCACGCCCGTCGACCCGGCCGCCGACTCCGCGCTGATCCACAGCTGGGTCACGCAGGAGCGCGCCCGCTTCTGGGGCATGGGCGAGGCCAGCCGCGAACTGGTCCAGGAGATCTACGAGGACGTCGACCGCCGCACCACCCACCACGCCTTCATGGTCAGCCGCGACGGCGAGCGGGTCGCGCTGTTCCAGACGTACGACTGCGCCGAGGACCGCGTCAGCGAGTGCTACGAGGTCCAGCCCGGGGACGTCGGCGTGCACCTGCTGATCGGCCCGACCGAGGGTGCGGCCGAGCGCGGCTTCACCGGGGCCCTGATGGCCGCCTTCATCGCGTTCGTGTTCTCCGACGACGCCGCACGGCGCGTGGTCGTCGAACCGGACGCCCGCAACACGAAGGCGATCGCCCGCCTGGAGCGCACCGGCTTCGTGCTCGGACCGGAGGTCGTCCTCCCGGAGATCGACCTGCCCGAGGTCTACCTCCCGGCGAAGCCGGCCCGGCTGGCGTTCTTCGACGCGCCGGCAGGCCGCTGACCGGTTCGCCCACCCGGCCGGGCGTCCGTCGAACGGAACCTGCCCGAAAGGCAGTTCCGCTCACCGGACGCCCGGCCGCGCTTCTCACGGGGATTTCCGATTCCGATTGACCCCGCAGGTATCCCCCGGGAAGCTGATGCCCTCTCAAACTGCGTTGAGGTGGGCGACATTGACCAGTCAGAACCTGCACATCGGACCCGACTCGGCAGCGGACCGGTATCGTCTGCTCCGGTCCATCGGGCGCGGTGGGGAGGCCGTGCTCTATCTCGCGGAGATCGAGCTCGCGGGCGGATCCGAGCCCGTGGTCGTCAAGGTGCTCGACTCCAAGACGACCATCACGCCCGACATCTTCGACCGCATCAGCCAGAAGTGGAACGAGCAGGCCGAACTGCTGCGCTTCGTCCACCGGCCCGGCGTCGTGGGCGTACGCGAGCACTTCGAGGGTCCGCCGATCCACCGGCCCGGTGAGTCCTCGACCCTGACGGGTCGGGCGCTCGTCCTCGTGATGAACCACGTCGACGGCCTGGACCTGCGGGACTGGCGGGCCGAGCGGACGCTCGCCACCGCCGCCGAGCGGCGCGAGGTGATGCGGACCCTGGAGCAGCTGGCCGACGTACTGGACTGGCTGCACTCGGGGAAGGCCACGCCGTCCGGACGGCAGGTCGTCCACGGCGACCTCTCCCCCGGCAACGTGATGGTCGACGCCCACGGGCAGGCCACGCTCGTGGACTTCGGTCTCAGCAAGCTGACCGCCGACCACCAGACGGCGGAGGTCTGGTTCACCCCGGGCTACGCGGCGCCCGAGGTCTTCGACGGCAAGCGGACCCCGGGCACGGACCGGTACGCCTTCGGGGCGATCGCCTACTTCCTGCTGAGCGGGCAGTCACCGCCCGCGACCCCGGAGCAGCTGGCGCACGCGCTGACGGCGCTGCCGCAGATCGCCGTGCTGGACGCCGAGCAGCGGGCGCGGATCGCCTCGATCTACGCGGCCGACCCGGGGGAGCGGCCGGTGAACCTGGCCGGCTGGATGAAGGACGTCCGCCACGCGGTGGTCTCCACGACCACCTCCACCTCGCAGCGGGCCGTCCAGGGGACCCCGCCGCGCCCAGCCGCCCCACCGCAGCCCGTGGCCCCGCCGCAGCCCGCGAGCCCGCCGCCGGTGGTGGCGGCGCCCGCCCACACGCCGATCGCGCACGCGGTTCCGGCGGCGCCCCAGGAGCCCGCCCCGGAGACGGTGCCGGATCCGGCGCCGACGGCCGCGGCGGAGCCGGTCCCGTCGGCCGTGCCCGCCGGGTACGGGCCGACGTACAACCTGAACCCGGCACCGGCCCCGGCCCCGGCCCCGGAGCCCGTGCGCCCGAAGAAGCGGCGGACCGGCCTGGTCCTGGGCTCGGTGGCCACGGTGCTGGTACTGGCCGCCCTCGCGGTGGCCGGCGTACAGCTGCTGGGCGACAAGGACAAGGACCGGGAGACGGGGCAGGCCTCGGGCGCGGACGGACCGGTGGCCTCCGCCTCCAGCCGGCAGCCGTCCTCCCCGGACGCGACGCCGACGCCGACCGCCGGCAGCCCGTCGGCCCCGGCCGACACCCTGGTGGAGCCCACCGCCACCGCGTCGAAGCCCGCGAACGGCACCGCGCCCGGCGTCAACGCGGCCGATCTGACCGTCATGAATCCCGTGAACGGCCTGGGCGAGTTCGCGGTCGGGGCGGCGAAGATCAACACCAAGCAGTACGGCGCGGCGTTCATCGCCGACCTGGGCTGCAACGGCGACGCGATCGCGGAGTTCGACCTCAACCGCGAGTGGAAGTTCCTGGACTTCACGGCCGGGATCGACGACGGTTCCACCAACGAGAAGGGGCGCGTCAGCATCTCGCTCGACGGCCAGCCGGCCGCCTTCTCCGAACTCGTGGCGCTCGGCAAGCCGATCACCAAGAGGGTGGAGGTGAACGGCGCCCTGCGGCTGCGCATCAAGGTGGACGCCGGCTGCGACATGGGCAAGGTGGTCATCGCCGCCCCGCAGCTGACGCGCTGACGAAGCGGCGGCCTCCCGGTGGGCTCCCACGGGAGCCTGCCCGGAGTCCCGCGCGGTCAGAAGGACCGGGCAGGATGTCGGTCATGACGGACGGACGGCCCGATCCGGTCTCAGCCCACGCCGAGGTCGGCGCGCATGGCCTCCCGCATCACCCGGAGCGGGTCCCAGATCTCCTGCTGGGCCTCCACCGCCGTCTCCATCGATTCTCCCGGGGCCGGCGTGCCCCGCTCCAGGCGTTTCACCTGCCCGTAGACCGCGGTCAGGGCGTGGTGGACCAGCGTCGCCGGCGCGAGGACCGGATCGGGGGCGACCATCTGCGCCTCCGAGTAGCGGTCCCGGAAGGCGTCCTTCGCGGCGTCGAGCGCGGCCCGGTCCGCGGCGTCGACCGTGCGTTCCCGCAGGGTGTGCAGATGCTGGTTGAGTGCGGTGGTGAACTGCCGGGCGTCCCGGTTGAGGTTCGCGTAGCACGTGCGCCGCAGCGCCCGGTTCTCGCGCAGCTCGTCGTGGGCGCGCACGAGTTCGATCTCGCGGCGCTTCGCGCGCTCCGCACCCCGCTGCGTGAGCAGCGCGCCGCCCAGCGTTCCCGCGACACCCGCCACCGCGATGACCATCGCACCGATCTCCACCGGTCCACCCCCGAGCCCCGACGTCCGACGACCGCGCGCCCCTCGCGCGCGATCACCCCGGACCCAGTCTGCACGCACGGCGGCCCCGCACCAGAGGTTCCGGTGCGGGGCCGCCGTGCGTGCGGAAGAGTTACTCGGAGACGCCCAGGCGCT
The DNA here is from genome assembly GCF_000720115.1 of Streptomyces sp. NRRL F-2580. GTDB lineage: Bacteria > Actinomycetota > Actinomycetes > Streptomycetales > Streptomycetaceae > Streptomyces. The sequence continues at coordinate 203,930 of NZ_JOIR01000005.1, read as the reverse complement.
CCAGGATGAGCTCCTTGACGCGTGCCGCGTCGGCCTGGCCGCGGGTGGTCTTCATGACCGCGCCGACCAGGGCGCCGACGGCGGCGACCTTGCCGCCGCGGATCTTGTCCGCGATGGCCGCGTTGCCCGCGATGGCCTCGTCCACGGCCGCGCCGAGCGCGCCCTCGTCCGAGACGACCTTCAGGCCGCGCTTCTCGACGACCTCGTCCGGGGTGCCCTCGCCGGCGAGGACGCCTTCGAGGACCTTGCGGGCCAGCTTGTCGTTGAGCGAACCGGCGGCGACCAGGGCCGCGACCCGGGCCACCTGGACCGGGGTGATCGGCAGCTCGTCGACCACGACGCCCTGCTCGTTGGCGTTGCGGGCCAGCTCGCCCATCCACCACTTGCGCGCGGCGGCCGAGTCGGCACCCGCCGCGATCGTGGCGACGATGGAGTCCACGGCGCCCGCGTTGAGGATCGACTGCATGTCGTGCTCGCTGACGCCCCAATCCTCGCGGAGCCGGTTGCGGCGCACGCGCGGCATCTCGGGCAGCGCTGCGCGCAGCTCCTCGACCCACGCGCGGGCCGGGGCCACGGGCACCAGGTCGGGCTCCGGGAAGTACCGGTAGTCCTCGGCGTTGTCCTTGATGCGGCCGGCCGTGGTGGAGCCGTCCTCCTCGTGGAAGTGCCGGGTCTCCTGCACGATCGAGCCGCCGGAGGTCAGCACGGCCGCGTGGCGCTGGATCTCGAAGCGCGCGGCACGCTCGACGGAGCGCAGCGAGTTGACGTTCTTCGTCTCGCTGCGGGTGCCGAACTCTGACTCGGGGGTCGGGCGCAGCGACAGGTTCACGTCGCAGCGCATCTGGCCCTTGTCCATGCGGGCCTCGGAGACGCCGAGCGCCTTGATGACCTCGCGCAGCTCGGCGACGTACGCCTTGGCGACCTCGGGGGCGCGCTCGCCGGCGCCCTCGATCGGCTTGGTGACGATCTCGATGAGCGGGATGCCGGCGCGGTTGTAGTCCAGCAGGGAGTGGGACGCGCCGTGGATACGGCCGGTGGCGCCGCCGACGTGCAGCGACTTGCCGGTGTCCTCCTCCATGTGGGCGCGCTCGATCTCCACGCGGAAGATCTCGCCGTCCTCCAGCTGTACGTCGAGGAAGCCGTTGAAGGCGATCGGCTCGTCGTACTGGGAGGTCTGGAAGTTCTTCGGCATGTCCGGATAGAAGTAGTTCTTCCGGGCGAAGCGGCACCACTCGGCGATCTCGCAGTTCAGCGCGAGACCGATCTTGATGGCGGACTCGACGCCGATCGCGTTGACGACCGGCAGGGAGCCGGGCAGACCGAGGCAGGTGGGGCAGGTCTGCGAGTTGGGCTCGGCACCCAGCTCGGTGGAACAGCCGCAGAACATCTTGGTCTTGGTGCCGAGCTCGACATGGACCTCAAGGCCCATGACGGGGTCGAACGAGGCGAGAGCGTCCTCGTACGACATCAGTTCGGTGTAGGTGCTCACGGTGAAACTTTTCCCTCTCAGCCCAGCAGGACGTCGTCGTCGCCCAGGCGCTTCAGCTCGCGGTACAGGATCGCGAGGCCGGTGACGATGGCGGCGGCGGACACGGCGGCGTCGACCAGCTTCAGCATGTCGTTCTCGCTGCGGGCCTTCCTGACCTGCTTGATCACGCTGATCGCGCCGAAGGCTGTGGTGCCGATCGACAGGTAGGTGCCGGTCTTGGACTTCTTGAAGCCCTTGGCCTTGGACAGTGCACTGGTGCTCACAGCGACGGTGCCTCCTCAAGCAGCGGGTGACCCCAACGCGCGACGAAGGCGGCCTCGACGGCCGCACCGACCTTGTAGAGCCGGTCGTCCTTCATCGCCGGGGCGATGATCTGCAGCCCGACCGGCAGGCCGTCCTCCGGGGCCAGGCCGCAGGGGAGCGACATGGCGGAGTTGCCGGCCAGGTTGGTCGGGATGGTGCACAGGTCCGCGAGGTACATCGCCAGCGGGTCGTCGGTGCGCTCACCGATCGGGAAGGCGGTGGTCGGGGTCGTCGGGGAGACGATCACGTCGACCTGCTCGAAGGACTTCTCGAAGTCCTTGGTGATGAGCGTGCGGACCTTCTGGGCGGAGCCGTAGTACGCGTCGTAGTAGCCGGAGCTGAGCGCGTACGTGCCGAGGATGATGCGGCGCTTGACCTCGTCGCCGAAGCCGGCTTCGCGGGTCAGGGCGGTGACGTCCTCGGCGGACTTGGTGCCGTCGTCGCCGACGCGCAGGCCGTAGCGCATGGCGTCGAAGCGGGCCAGGTTCGAGGAGCACTCGGACGGCGCGATCAGGTAGTACGCGGCCATCGCGAGGTCGAAGGACGGGCAGTCCAGCTCGACGATCTCGGCGCCGAGCTCCTTGAGGAGCTCCACCGACTCGTTGAAGCGCTGGACGACGCCGGCCTGGTAGCCCTCGCCGGCGAACTGCTTGACCACGCCGACGCGCATGCCGGCGACCGAGCCGTTGCGGGCGGCCTCGACGACCGGCGGGACCGGGGCGTCGATGGAGGTGGAGTCCATCGGGTCGTGGCCCGCGATGACCTCGTGCAGGAGCGCCGCGTCCAGGACCGTACGGGCGCAGGGGCCGCCCTGGTCGAGGGAGGAGGAGAAGGCGACCATGCCGTAGCGGGAGACGCCGCCGTACGTGGGCTTCACGCCGACCGTGCCGGTGACGGCGGCGGGCTGGCGGATGGAGCCGCCGGTGTCCGTGCCGATGGCCAGCGGGGCCTGGAAGGCGGCGAGGGCCGCCGCGGAGCCGCCGCCGGAGCCGCCCGGGATCCGGGTGAGGTCCCAGGGGTTGCCGGTGGGACCGTAGGCGCTGTTCTCGGTGGAGGACCCCATGGCGAACTCGTCCATGTTGGTCTTGCCGAGGATGACGACGTCGGCTTCCTTCAGCTTGCGCGTCAGGGTGGCGTCGTACGGCGGGATCCAGCCTTCGAGGATCTTCGAACCGACGGTGGTCGGGACCCCGACGGTGGTGAAGATGTCCTTGAGGGCGAGCGGAACGCCGGCCAGCGGGCCGAGCTTCTCGCCGCGCTCGCGCTTGGCGTCGACGGCGCGGGCCTGCGCGAGGGCGCCCTCGCGGTCCACGTGCAGGAAGGCGTGGACCTTCTCGTCGGTGGCGTCGATGCGGGCCAGGTGGGCCTCGGTCACCTCGACGGCCGTGAGCTCGCCGGAGGCGATCTTCTCGGCGGTCTCGGCGGCCGTGAGCTTGATGATGTCGACCATGGCTGTTAGTCCTCCCCCAGGATCTGCGGCACCTTGAAACGCTGCTGCTCCTGGGCGGGAGCACCGGAGAGCGCCTGCTCGGGGGTGAGCGACGGACGGACCTCGTCCGCGCGCATGACGTTCGTCAGCGGCAGCGGGTGGGAGGTCGGCGGGACGTCTTGGTCGGCGACCTCGGAAACGCGGGCGACCGCGCCGATGATGTCGCCGAGCTGTCCGGCGAAGTGATCCAGCTCGTTGCTGGACAGCTCAAGGCGCGCCAGCCGAGCGAGGTGGACGACCTCCTCGCGCGTAATGCCAGGCATGCAGCGATCCTCTGGGGGTGGGTGGATGTTTGGGTTTCGGACCCAATCCTATGGGGCCGGGCGCCCGGCCTGCGAAACGGTTTGGCCCGATGCCTGAACGGGGCCGCCGCGGGTTCGCCGCGCGGGCCGCTGCCCGAGCCGCTGCGCGGAGCCTCGCGGGCGCCGCCCGGACCCGTGCCTCGATCGCCGGCGCGGCTCAAAGACCGGGCTCCGCCCCGCACCCGGCTCCTCAAACGCCGGAGGGGATGGATGGCCGGCGTTTGAGGCGGGGGTGCGGGGCGGAGCCCCAGCAGTGGCGGCGCCCGGTCAGACCACGTCGGCCTCGGCCGCCGCCAGTTCGGCCGAGATGTCGGCCGGGCGGCGCCAGCCGCGTTCGCCGCGGGCCAGCAGCCAGGCGGTGGCCTCCTGCGGCGGCATCGCGGCGGCGACCAGCCACCCCTGCACCGCGTCGCAGCCCAGGTCCCGCAGCCGCTCCCACGTCTCGTCGTCCTCCACGCCCTCGGCGACGACCAGCAGGCCGAGCGAGTGGGCGAGGTCCACGGTGCAGCGGACGATCTCCGCGTCCTGCGCGTCGACCGCCAGCCTGCCCACGAAGGAGCGGTCGATCTTCAGCTCGCTGACCGGCAGCCGCCGCAGGTGGACCAGCGAGGAGTAGCCCGTGCCGAAGTCGTCCAGGGACATCTTCACGCCGTGGCCGGTGAGCCCGGCCATGGTGTCGGCCGCCCGCTGGGGGTCCTCCAGCAGGACGTGTTCCGTTATCTCCAGCTGCAGCCCGCTCGCCGGGACCCCGTGCCGGGCCAGGCGCGCGGCCACCGCACCCGCGAAGCCCGGGGTGTGGACGTCGCGCGGCGAGACGTTGACGGCCACCGGGACCTTCAGTCCCTGGGCCCGCCACCGTGCCACCTGGGCGAGGGCCGTCTCCAGGACGTACTCCGTCAGGTGCGGCATCAGCCCGGAGGTCTCGGCGATCGCGATGAACTCGTCCGGGGACACCCGTCCGCGTTCCGGGTGGACCCAGCGGACCAGGGCTTCGAGCCCGGCCACCTGGCCGTCGAAGCGGACCTTCGGCTGGTAGTGGAGTTCCACTTCACCGGCGTCCAGGGCCCTGCGGAGGTCGCCGAGGAGGCCCAGGCGGTCGGGGGTGTTGCTGTCCCGCTTGGACTCGTACACCTCCACGCCCGTCCGGTCGCGCTTCGCCTGGTACATCGCCACGTCCGCGCGCCGCAGCAGCCCCTCCGCGTCCAGGGCGTGGTCGGGGAAGACGGCGAGGCCGGCGCTGGCCTCCAGGACGAGGGTGAGGCCGTCCAGGTCGAGCGGGGAGCTGAGCTCGGCGACCAGGTGGCGGGCGACGCGCTGGGCGCTGGTGGTGGAGTCGGTGACGGGGAGCAGCACGGCGAACTCGTCGCCGCCGAGCCGGGCCGCCTCGGCTTCCTCGGGCAGGGCCTGGCGCAGCCTGTCGGCGATCTGGAGCAGCAGCCGGTCGCCCGCCAGGTGGCCGAGGGTGTCGTTGACCGCCCGGAAGCGGTCCAGGTCGATCAGCACAAGAGCTGCCCGGGTGCCCAAACGTTCAGCCTCGTCCAGGGCGGACCAGGCGCGCTCCAGCAGCCACTGCCGGTTCGGCAGCCCGGTCAGCGGGTCCCGCAGCTGTTCCTCGGCGCGTGCCCGGGCGATCCACAGGGTGGAGTCCAGCGCGATCAGCGGTACGGCGAACAGCGGCAGCAGGACGGGCTGGGTGACCGCGACGACGCAGATCAGGGGGGCGATGCCGAGCAGCGCGACCGCGACTAAGACCTGCCGGAGCAGGGCGGTGCGGGCGACGGTGGGCAGGCCGCCGCCGCGCGGGGCGAGCGCCATCCAGAGCAGGACCCGGGTGACGAGCAGGTAGGCGACGGCGACGAGGACCACCTCGGGGACCGCCTCCAGCTCCCAGGTGGTGGGCAGCCAGGGGGTCTCGACGGAGGGTTCCACGCCGAAGGCGGCGAGTACGAGGGCCCCGGCGCCGATGCCGAGGATGTCCACGGAGCCGTGCAGCAGCCCCTGCCGCCAGCGGTGCCGGCGGGCGGCTCCGACCAGGGAGACGACGGCCAGCGAGACCAGGCCCGCGGGCACCCACCCGTAGAGGAGGAGCACGCCGAGGGTGAGCGCGGCGCCGGATCCGGTGCCGCCCCACCAGCGGTCCCTGCCCAGGGCGACCAGGTGGCCGACGATGATGCCGGTGAGCAGGGCCAGCGCCCAGCCGACCGTGCCGCCCGGGAACAGTGCGTGACGACCACTCAGCGCGGACACGATGCCGGCGCCGAGGACCACGACCGAGAGGCCCACGACCAGGAAGGGCAGCACGCCGCGCCGTTCCTGTCCGCCCGCGTCGGTGTCGATCGGTCGGGTCTCCGGTGTCCTGACACCCAGGACACCGAGCCTGCCCGCCCGCATGGACGGGACTTCCCCGCCGAATTCAGGTGACGGGTCGGCGCTTTCGGTGGGTTTCATGCCCGTACCTCTCACAGCCGGCGATGCCGATGTCACGCGATGGCCCCGATGTCATGCCACCACGGCCGGATCGCATCCTGCAGCCGTGCACGACAGGCGCACCCCTCAACAGTAGGACGCGCGAGGCTCCCAGGGGCAGCGGTCGGCAGTGGTTGCCCGAATGCGACCCAGCCATCCTCATCAGTACGGTATCCGCCGAACGGGTGAGTTTGGACCAGGACCCCCACGTCACCCATCCGATGATCCGACAGGTCACCGCCCTGCGACCAGCCTTGTACCAGCCGTTTACCACCGGCCGCTGCGCCTGGCGTACGCCCGCCCGTACGGCCGCACGCCACGCATCCGTTCGCCTTCGCTACTCCCCTTCGGCGATTCCCCTCACGGGTCCTTCCCGGTACTGCCCGGTACTACTCCCCTTCGCCCTCGCCGGCCACCGGGAGCGCGGCCTCCCGCGCCGCGTCCGGGCCCTGCTCCAGCAGCACGGCGAAACCGGCGTCGTCGAGGATGGACAGCTTCAACTGCACGGCCTTGTCGTACTTGGAGCCCGGGTTGTCGCCGACGACGACGAACGAGGTCTTCTTCGACACGGAGCCGGTGACCTTGGCGCCGCGGCTCTGCAGGGCCTCTTTCGCGCCGTCCCGCGTGTGGCTCTGCAAAGTGCCGGTGACGACGACGGTCAGCCCCTCCAGTGGGCGGGGCCCTTCCTCCTCGGCGGAACCTTCCTCCTCCATCCGCACCCCGGCCTCCCGCCACTTGCGCAGGATCTCCTGGTGCCAGTCGACGGCGAACCACTCCTTGAGGGAGGCGGCGATGATCGCCCCGACCCCGTCGGTGGCGGTCAGCTCCTCCTCGGTGGCCTGCTCGATGCGCTCGATGGAACGGAACTCGCGGGCGAGGGCCTCCGCCGCGACCGGGCCGACATGACGGATCGACAGACCGTTGATCACGCGGGCGAGCGGGCGCTCCTTGGCGGCGGCGATGTTCTCCAGCATCGCCAGGGCGTTCTTCTTCGGTTCGCCCTTCTGGTTGGCGAAGACCGTGACGATCTTCTCCTCGCCCGTCTTCGGGTCCCGCTTGGGCAGGCCGCTGTCCGGGTCCAGGACGTACGCCTTGATGGGCAGCAGCTGCTCGATGGTCAGGCCGAAGAGGTCGCCCTCGTCGAGCAGGGGCGGCTGCGCCGGCTCCAGCGGGGCGGTCAGCGCGGCCGCGGCCACCATGCCGAAGTTCTCGATGTCCAGGGACTGCCGGCCGCCCAGGTAGAAGAGCCGCTCGCGCAGCTGGGCGGGGCAGGTCTGGGCGTTGGGGCACCGGACGTCGATGTCCCCCTCCTTCATGGGCCGCAGCGCCGTCCCGCACGCGGGGCACTCGGCGGGCATCACGAACTCCCGCTCGCTGCCGTCCCGCAGGTCCACCACGGGCCCGAGGATCTCGGGGATGACGTCGCCGGCCTTGCGCAGGACGACCGTGTCCCCGATGAGCACGCCCTTGGCCTTGACGACCTCCTGGTTGTGCAGGGTGGCGAACTCGACCTCCGAGCCGGCCACCGTCACCGGCTCCACCTGCGCGTACGGGGTGACGCGCCCGGTGCGGCCGACGCCGACCTTGATGTCGATCAGCTTGGTGTTGACCTCTTCGGGGGCGTACTTCCAGGCGATCGCCCAGCGCGGGGCGCGCGCCGTGGAGCCCAGCCGGCCCTGGAGGGCGACCTCGTCGAGCTTGACGACCACGCCGTCGATCTCGTGCTCCACCGAGTGCCGGTTCACGCCGAAGTCCGCGATGAAGTCCCGGACCTCGGCGAGCGTGGCGACCACCTTGTTGTGCTGCGCGGTCGGCAGACCCCACTCGTGCAACAACTCGTACGCCTGCGACTGGCGCTCGATCTCGAAGCCCTCGCGGGCGCCGATGCCGTGCACGACCATGTGCAGCGGGCGGCTCGCGGTGACCTTGGGGTCCTTCTGCCGCAGCGAACCGGCCGCCGCGTTGCGCGGGTTGGCGAAGGGCTTGCCCTCCGCCTCCACGAGCCGCGCGTTGAGCTCCTCGAACTTCTCCATCGGGAAGTAGACCTCGCCGCGGATCTCGACCAGGGCCGGGATCCGGTCGCCCTTCAGCCGGTCCGGGATCTCGGCGATGGTGCGGACGTTGGGCGTGATGTCCTCACCGGTGCGGCCGTCGCCGCGGGTGGCGGCACGGGTGAGCCGGCCGTTCTCGTAGGTGAGGTTGACGGCGAGGCCGTCCACCTTCAGCTCGCACAGGTAGTGGTAGTCCGAGGTGTTCACGTCCCGGGCCACCCGCTCGGCCCAGGCGGCCAGTTCCTCGTCGTCGAAGGCGTTGTCGAGGGAGAGCATGCGCTCCCGGTGCTCGACGGAGGCAAAGTGCGTCTCGTACGCCCCGGCCACCTTCTGGGTGGGCGAGTCGGGCGTGCGCAGCTCCGGGTACTGCTCCTCCAGTGCCTCCAGCGAGCGCAGCAGCTTGTCGAACTCGGCGTCGCTGACGACCGGCTGGTCGTTCACGTAGTACCGGAAGCGGTGCTCCTCGATCTGCTCGGCGAGCAGCTGGTGCTGCTCACGCACCGCCGCCGGTACTGCCGTGTCCTGCTGTTCGGCTGCCATGCCGTGTCCTCCCGTGCCCCGTCTCGACCGTCACTCAGGGTTGTCGGCGAGCGACCTCGCCGCCCTGACGCAATGCGCCTGCACCGCGCGGGCGTAGGCGGGCGAGGCGCCCGCCAGACCGCACGACGGAGTGACCACGACGGACTCCGCGAGAGTCCCCGGGGCCAGCCCCAGCCTGCGCCAAAGCTTCCTGACACCCATGACGCTACCGGCAGGGTCCGACAACGGGCCGTCCGTGCCCGGCACCACTCCGGCGAAGAGTTTCGCACCGCCTTCGACGGCCTCCCCGATGGCGTCGTCCTCGCGCTCGGTGAGCAGCGAGAAATCGAACGACACGCCCGTGGCCCCGGCCCGCCGGAGCAGGCCGAAGGGGACCTCGGGGGCGCAGGAGTGCACGATCACGTCCCCGTCGTGCACGGCGAAGAGCTCGCGCAGCGTGCCCTCGACGACCTGCCGGTCGACGGCGCGGTAGGTGCGGTAGCCGCTCGCGGAGCGGACCCGGCCGAGCAGCACGGCCGTCAGGGACGGCTCGTCGAACTGGAGCACGATGTCCGCGCCGGGGATCCGCTTGCGCACGTCGGCCAGGTGGTCGCGCAGCCCCTCGGACAGCGATCCGGCCAGGTCCCGGCAGGCTCCCGCGTCCTGGATCATCGCCTCGCCGCCGTGCAGCTCCAGGGCGGCGGCCAGCGTCCACGGGCCGACCGCCTGGACCTTGACCTTCCCGGTGTACCCCTGGGTGAACTCCTCCAGGGCGTCGAGGTCCTCCCCGAGCCAGGACCGGGCCCGCTTCGAGTCCCGTCCGGGGCGGTCGCTGATCCGCCAGCCGCTGGGCTCGACGTGCGCGTACATGTCGACGAGCAGTCCGAGGGACCGGCCGATCATGTCGGCGCCGGGCCCGCGGGCGGGCAGCTCGGGGAGGTACGGGAACTCCTCGAAGGACCCGGTGACGGTCTTGGCGGCCTCGCGGGCGTCCCCGCCGGGCAGCGAACCGACGCCGGTGGCGCTCGCGGTCACCGGCCCGGCCTGACGCTCAGGTCGTTGACCTCGGCGTCGCGCGGCAGGTCGACGGCCATGACGATGGTGGTCGCCACCGACTCGGGGTCGATCCAGGCGGCGGGGTCGTACTCCTTGCCCTCCTGGGAGTGCACCTTGGCCTGCATGGGGCTGGCGGTCCGCCCCGGGTACACGGAGGTGACGCGGATCCCGTTGGCCTTCTCCTCCGCGCGCAGCGAGTCGGCGAGGGCCTTCAGCCCATGCTTGGAGGCGGCGTACGCGCTCCAGTCGGCGTGGGCGGTCAGGCCGGCGCCGGAGTTCACGAAGACGACGGTGGCCTTGGAGGCGCGCAGGGTGGGCAGGAGCAGCCGGGTGACCTCGGCGGGCGCGATCAGGTTGACGTTGAGCTGCTGGTGCCAGGTCTTGGGGCGCAGCTCCCCGACCGGTCCGAGGTCCACGATCCCGGCGACGTGCAGCAGGGAGTCGATGCGCTCGGGGATCGCCTGCTTGGAGAAGGCCCACGAGAGCCGCTCGGGGTCGGCGAGGTCGCCCACGAGGACGCGTGCCCCGGGGTACCGCTCGACGAGCTGCTTGCCGCGGGCGGCGTCGCGGGCGAGGAGGACGAGGTCGTCGCCACGGGCGTGCAGGCGGGCCGCGACGGCCGCGCCGATGCCGGATCCGGCACCGGTGATCATGTGAGTAGCCATACCGCCCATGCTCGCACCCCTGGGGCTGCCGTTACCCCGGAGGTCAGAGTCCCGCGGCCGCCGCGTGGGCGCGCTCGATCGCGGCTCGGGCGGCGGGGGCCTGCCGCGCGGTGAGGCACGCGACCTGGCTGAGCCCGGCCAGGGCGATGACCCCGGCCGGATCACCGTTCCTCGATCCGGTCCAGTACCGCAGCGCCTCGTCCCGTACCTCGGCCAGTGCGGCGGCCCGGTCCGGCACGGGCGGATCGAAGCGGCCGCCCGAGGCGCGGGTCTGCTCCCACCAGCGGTCCCCCCAGAATTCCACCGTCCAGCCCTCCCAGGCCGCGGCCGGGGTACGCACGTACTCGTGGGTGCCGCTGAGCCACCAGCCGACCCGCCGGTGCTCCGGATCGATGTGGATCCCGCCCTGGGCGTACGTCCGGTACGCCTCGTGCCGGGGGGCGTCGTCCAGCCGGCCGAGCAGGCCGGAGCCCCCGGCGACGGCGAGGTCGACGATGTCGGTGAGCACGTGACAGCGGTCCGCGCCGATGGTGACGACCGTCGTCGGCGGGTCCGCCAGGGTCAGGGTCCGGTCGTCCGGGCCGATGGCGGAGCCCTCGAAGGAGAAGATCGGGTGGCCGTGGTCTTCCACCGGCTCGCCGAGGTACCTCCGCAGGTCGGCCTGGCCGTCGTGGGCCCAGCGCACCTCCCAGCCGGGCCAGGCGTGACCCAGCATCGCGAGGAACGCGGCGCGGGTGCGCGACGAGGCGGCCGGGCCCTCGACCGCGAAGAACAGCAGGACCTTGCGGCCGGGGTCGGCCAGGACGCCCGACTGCACGAAGTCGTCCGCGCCCCAGTCCACAGGCGTACGGGTCCCGGCCTCCAGCAACGGGAGCAGGACGTCGGGGCCGGCCAGCAGGTCGAGGTCCAGGCAGATGGCCCCCCACTCGTCGGCGTGGCCGGTGTAGCCGTCGGGGCCGCCGAGGAGGTACGTGGCGTAGTCGCTCATGTCAGAGACCCGCGGCTTCGCGCAGGCGGGCGGCCGTCTTCGCGGCGTCGTATCCGGCGGGGACGCCCTCGACCAGGATGACCTCGCCCGCCATGTGGTCGGTGCGCAGCGGGAGGATGGCCTGGTAGGCGGGCCAGGCGTACCAGGCGCGGGCCTGCTCGATGTCCGGGAAGCCGACCATGACGACGGTCCCGGGGAAGGGACCCTCCAGGACCTCGACCTCCGCGCCGTGGACGAGGAACCGGCCGCCGAAGGGCGTCATGGTCGACTGGATCTCCTCGATGTAGCGGAGGACGTCCTCGTTCATCGTCTCGGGCCGTATGTGGGCGATGGCGTACGCGGTCATGGTCCGCTCCCCTCTCGACGGGCCCGCCGGTCCGGGCCGTTGGTCCGATCCTGTCAGGGGCGGGCCGGGGCGGCGATTACCTCCGGGGTCATGCCGCCGCGGGCTGGAAGGTGCGCCGGTAGGCGATCGGGGAGATGCCGAGGGCGGCACGCATGTGCTGGCGCAGGGAGTTGGCGGAGCCGAAGCCGGCGCGGTGGGCGACCAGGTCGACCGGCAGGTCGCTGGACTCCAGCAACTGGCGGGCCACTTCGAGGCGTTGGGCGGTGAGCCACTGCACCGGGGTCATGCCGACCTCGTCGCGGAAGCGCCGGGTGAAGGTGCGCAGGCTCATCCGGGCGTGGGCGGCCAGTTCGGCGAGGGTGACCGGTTCGGCGAGGCGTTCCAGGGCCCAGGCGCGGGTGGCGGTGGTGGTGGCCACGGTGGGTTCGGGGACGGGCCGGTCGATGTACTGGGCCTGCCCGCCGTCGCGCCAGGGCGGTACGACGCACATCCGGGCGGCCCGGTTGGTGATGGCCGCGCCGTGGTCGCGGCGGATCAGGTGCAGGCACAGGTCGACGCCGGCGGCGACCCCGGCGGAGGTGAGGACGTCGCCGTCGTCGACGAACAGGACGTCCTCGTCGACCCGGACGCGGGGGTAGGCCCGGCGGAACTCCGGTGCGAGGTTCCAGTGGGTGGTGGCGGGGCGCCCGTCGAGGAGGCCCGCGGCGGCCAGCACGTAGGAGCCGGAGCAGATGGAGACCAGGCGGGTGCCGGGGCGGATGCCGGCGATGGCGTCGGCGACGGCGGCCGGCAGCGGACCGCCGAGCGCCAGCTCGGGCATGGCGTGGGTGGGCGGGACGATCACCGTGTCGGCGGCGGCCAGGGCCTCGCCGCCGGCGGCGGGCTGGAGGGTGAAGCCGGAGTCGCTGAGCACGGGCCGGCCGTCGGCGGTGCAGACGACCACCTCGTACAGGGGCTCGCCGGCGTCGTCCACTGCCTGGCCGAAGACGCGGGAGGGGATGCCGAGCTCGAAGGGCGGGAAGCCCGGCAGGGCGAGCACCGCGACCAGGTGCCTGCCGTCCGGACCGCTCCCGGTCCGCCGGGTGGGTTCCGTGGGTTCCGCACGTTCCTCGCTCATGGCCAGATCCTGTCACATGGTGGCCGGACGGCCAACACCATGCGGACACGCGGTGCCCGAATCTGGACCACGTCGCCGGGAAACGGCCCGGAAATCGACGTACTGACCGTAAAGACACGGAATGAGGCAGACAGATATGCGCGCGATCGTCGTGAACGAGTGGGGCGGCCCCGAGACCCTGGTCGAGCGGGAGATCGAGCGGCCGGAGCCCGGCCTCGGCGAGGTCCTGGTCCGCGTCCACGCGGCCGGCGTCAACCCGGTCGACTGGAAGACCCGGGCCAGCGGGGCCCTGATCGCCTGGGGCGAGACCCCTGTCGTCGGCTGGGACGTCTCGGGCACCGTCGAGGCGGTCGGCCCCGGCACGACCCTCTACGCCCCGGGCGACGAGGTGTACGGGATGCCGCTGTTCCCGCGGCAGGCCGGCGGGTACGCCGAATACGTGACCGCCCCCGCCCGGCACTTCGCCCGCAAGCCCGCCTCCCTCGACCACGTGCAGGCGGCCGCGCTGCCGCTGGCGGCGCTGACCGCCTGGCAGGCACTGGTGGACACGGCCGGTGTCACGGCCGGGCAGCGGGTGCTGGTGCACGCGGCGGCCGGCGGGGTCGGGCACCTGGCGGTGCAGATCGCCAAGGCCCGCGGCGCGTACGTGATCGGCACGGCGAGCGCGGGCAAGCACGCGCTGCTGCGCGAGCTCGGCGCCGACGAGGTGATCGACTACCGCACCACGGACTTCGAGGACGTCGTCTCCGGTGTGGACGTCGTGGTCGACGCCGTCGGCGGGGACTACACGCGGCGCTCCCTGAAGGTGCTCAAGCCGGGCGGACACCTGGTGACCCTGCCGGGCCCGGACGGCATCCCCGCCGACACGGAGGGCGTGCGCGCCTCCTGGGTCCTCGTGGAGCCCGACCTGCAGGGCCTGCGGGAGATCGCGGCCCTGGCCGAGCAGGGCCTGCTGAGGCCGCTGGTCGACACGGTGCTGCCGCTGGAGCAGGCCGCGAAGGCCCACGAGATCGGCGAGCTGGGCCGCACCACCGGCAAGATCGTCCTGACGGTCGCCTGAGCGGCGCGGTCCACCGCGGGACGGCCCGGGGGCTGGGTCACGGCCTAACCCCCGGGCCGTCCGCGCAGGTGGCGCTGGAGCCGGGCGTGGCGGAACTGGTAGACGGCGCCGACCTGGCGCAGCACGCCGCGCCGGTAGGCGTCCTCGAGGAAGGCGACGGTCGCCCAGGGGAGGCGCCCGGTCAGCGGCAGCCAGATGCGGCCCAGCAGCACCCACTGGCCCCAGGCGGTGAACGCCAGGACGTAGGAGAGCGCTCCGGCCACCCCGCCCACGGCGCCGAGCGCGAGCCCGTCGGCCATCGGCCAGGTCAGGGGGCCGACGACGCCCTGGAGCAGCTCGGTCATGAGCCGGCCGCCGAAGGCGATCACCACGGTGAGCATCGGCGCGAGGAAGAGGGCCTGGCGCACCACGATGCTGCGGTTGACGGCCAGCAGGTCCGTCGGGGTGGCGGCGCGGCCGAGGTCGATGGGGGTCTCCAGGGTGGCCACGAGCCCGAGTACGAGCCCTCCCGCCAGGGCGAACGTGAGCCCGTACATCAGGCAGTTGACGGCCGTCGCCTCCAGCACCGCCGGGTTGGCCAGCACCCCGCCGTACGTCAACTGCGCGCTGACGGTGTAGGCGAGCCCGCACCCGAGGCCCATCACGAATCCGCCCAGCAGTCCGGCCGGGACGAGGGCGCCGACGCGGCGGGCGGACGGTCCGGCGGACGGCCGGCGGCGGCCCGGCAGCCGGATCCGCACCCGGGACGGCTCGAACGCCCGGATCCCGAGCACGGCCACGAGCCCGTGGACCAGCCCGAAGGCGAGGCCGACGGCGGGGCCGAACAGCAGCGCGTCCAGCAGGCCCGCGCCGAGCGCGAAGGCGGCGCCGCGGCCCGCCAGCAGGTTCTTCGCGGGGAAGACCAGCCAGTCGGCGACCGCGGTGACCAGGGAGCAGGCGAGGACGACGGCCAGGATCCGCGAGGCGAGCGGCAGTGACTCGCGCAGCTGCCACCAGGCCAGGTCCTGGCCCTCGCGCCGCCCGGGCCGGTCCAGGTGCCCGGCGAGGTGGCCCAGGTAGTGCCGGGCGCGCTGCGGGTCCCAGGTTCGGGTCCCGCGCGCACGGCGTGCGCCCGGGACGGCCGTGGGGGGCAAGCCGTAGACGCTCGGCACGAACCCGGCCAGCAGGTGCTCCTCGATGGCCCCCGGGGTCGGGAAGCGGTCGGAGTCCAGCAGGACGGCCGGGTCCTGGGCCGGGGTGTCGCTGTAGACGGTCCGGGCGAGCAGGACCATCAGCGGGGTGCGGAGCACGGCCGCGAGGCGGGCGCCGGGGGCGCCGTCCGGATCCGTGCGCAGCCGCTCCAGCACAGGCTCCCAGCCGGTGGCGGCCCGGCCGTCGCGGTCGGCCGGTGCGGTGGGGCGCGCGGTGCGGGGCAGGTAGTGGACCAAGTCGTCGGCGTCCAGGTCCAGCAGCTCGATGCCCGCGGTCCGGCGGAGCACCTCGACTCCCACGGCCTCGGCGAACTGCTCGGTGCGGCTGGTCAGGAGCAGCGGCAGCGCGCTGGTGTTGAGTTCGCGCAGGGCGACGCCGAGCAGCCCGGTGGCCATCTCGTCGAACCCGTCCAGCACCGGCAGGATCCATCCGGCGTCCACGAGGGCGGCGGCGAGGGTGGAGCCGCCGGGTGCGCTCGCGTCGAGGTTCGGGTGGTCGCGCAGCAGCCGGCCGATCAGCCAGTCGCGCAGGGTGGTGCCGGTCGGGTCCCACGATCCCATGCTGAAGACCACGGGCACGGGCTCGCCGGGGGTGCGGGCCCCCAGGTGGTCGAGGACGAACCGCAGCACGAGGACGGTCTTGCCGGAGCCGGCCCGGCCGAGCACCACCAGCCGGCCGGACCGGACGCGCCGGTAGACGTCGGCGATGTCGGTGAGGCCGCCGTCCAGGGCGGGCTGCCCGTCGGCGGTTCCGGGTGCTCCGGGGGCCTCTGAGGCCCCGGGGGGAGTACCGCTGATGTTGGCCCGGTGGTCGAGCAGTTCGGCGGGGGCGGAGCGCCAGCGCACGGGCAGCGGGAAGGGGTCGTGGACGCGGCGCTGCTCCTCCTCGCGGATGCAGCGGCCGTAGACGTCGTGGGCGAGCGCCTCGGCGACCGCGGCCAGGGCTCCCCGGGACGTCGGCAGCGTGCCGGGGCGCCCCGGCCGGGCCGGTACGGGAGCCGGTACGGGGGCGGGTGCGGGAGGCGGAGTCGCGCCGGCCGCGGGCGGCTCGCGTACGCCCTCCTCCGCGGCCTGCCCGGCGGCGGCCGCGTTGCCCCGGTGGGCGGCCAGCAGGTCCGTCCAGAGCTCGTCCCGGTCGCGCCGCAGCTCGTCGGCCAGTGCGTGCGCGACCTGCTTCACCGTTCCCATCCGGGCGTCGGTGGGTTTGCCAGTCTCCAGCCGGTGGATGGTCCGGACCCCGAGCCGGGACCGCTCGGCCAACTGCTCCTGCGTCATCCCCGCCTCGTGCCGCAACCCGCGGAGCAACGCACCGAACCGGCTGCTCACTTGTACGCCCTTTCCCCCGACGACGCTCCTGCCACCTGTGTCCGATGTCCTCCGGGATCCCGGTCAAACCACGGGGCACCACCGGCCGGCCACATATGGCCGGTTGCGGGCATGGTCCGCCGACCAGCACGAACACCACGATGAGTGCCTGTCGCCGCACCCGACGCGGCGCCGCCTCGACCCAGGGGAGTTGACCCGTATGTCCACCACGAAGCCGAACAGGCTCACCCGCCGCCTCAAGTCCGTCGTCGTGTCGACGGTCTTATTGCTCGCCGGCGCCGTCGTCGCACCGACCGGCGCGCACGCCGCCCCGGCGAACCACTACTACATCGAGATCGGCGGCACCGGCGCGGCCGCGGCCGCGCCCGGATGCACCACGAGCTTCGACGCCGCGAACAGGGATCTGAAGGGGGGCATCGCGATCCCGGTCTGCTACGTGGCCAGCGGCGGCCCCTTCGTCGGGAGCCACAACGAGCAGCCGGCCCCCTTCGCGCCGAGCTTCGGCGACAGCGTGAACCAGGGCTACTGGAACGCCAAGGCAGCCCTGGAGGACGCCTACCGGGCCGACCCGACCGCGACCTTCACGGTCGCCGGCTACTCCCAGGGCGCCTGGGTCGCCGACCTGCTGCTCCAGACGATCGCCGACAACGGCACCGAGGTACCGCGCGAGCGGGTCGACGGCATGCTCTACTCCGACCCGATGCAGCCCGGAACCGGTTTCTGGCGCCTGGTCCCGGAGGGGGTCCTCGTCCCCTTCGTGGCCTACTCCCCCGGCACCGGGCCGGAGGACTTCCCGGGCGTCCCCGTCCAGCGCCACTGCATCCAGACCGACGGGGTCTGTGACGCGACGTCCCTGAACTCCTTCCCCGGCTTCCTGCAGCAGCACCCGCGCTACTTCCGGGAGGGCGAGATCATCGCCACCACCCTCAACCAGCACGGCGGCCGCGGCACCGTCTGGTACCCGGCGGCCTGATTCCGGACAGCACGACGCCGCGGCCCGCACGGGGGGGGCCGCGGCGTCGTGCCGTGAACGGTGCCGGTCAGACGGCGGCGGCGGCCCGCGTCGTGGTCGCGATGGTGGCGGAGCCGACCACGCGGGTGCCGTCGTAGAGCACGATCGCCTGGCCGGGGGCCACGCCGCGGACCGGCTCGGTGAAGGAGACGCGCAGCTCGCCGTCCACGACCTCGGCGAAGACCTCGGTCTCGCCGCCGTGGGCGCGCAGCTGGGCGGTGTACGTGCCCGGGGCGGCGGCCACGGCTCCGCACCAGCGGGGGCGGATGGCGGTGAGGGCGGTGACGTCGAGGGCCTCGACCGGGCCGACGGTGACGGTGTTGTTCACCGGGGAGATGTCGAGGACGTAGCGGGGCTTGCCGTCGGGGGCCGGGTGGCCGATGCGCAGGCCCTTGCGCTGGCCGATGGTGAAGCCGAAGGCGCCCTCGTGGGTGCCGACCTTCTCGCCGGTCGCCTCGTCGACGATGTCGCCCTCGGCCTTGCCGAGGCGGTCGGCGAGGAAGCCCTGGGTGTCGCCGTCGGCGATGAAGCAGATGTCGTGGCTGTCGGGCTTCTTCGCGACGGCGAGGCCGCGGCGCTCGGCCTCGGCGCGGATCTCGTCCTTGGTGGTGAGGGTGTCGCCGAGCGGGAAGAGCGCGTGGGCGAGCTGCTTCTCGTCGAGGACGCCGAGGACGTACGACTGGTCCTTGGCCATGTCGGAGGCGCGGTGCAGCTCGCGGGAGCCGTCCTCGTTCAGCACGACGGTGGCGTAGTGCCCGGTGCAGACGGCGTCGAAGCCGAGGGCGAGCGCCTTGTCGAGCAGCGCCGCGAACTTGATCTTCTCGTTGCAGCGCAGGCAGGGGTTCGGGGTGCGCCCGGCCTCGTACTCGGAGATGAAGTCTTCGACGACGTCTTCGCGGAAGCGCTCGGCCAGGTCCCAGACGTAGAACGGGATGCCGATGACGTCGGCGGCGCGGCGGGCGTCGCGGGAGTCCTCGATGGTGCAGCAGCCGCGGGCGCCGGTCCGGAAGGACTGCGGGTTCGCGGAGAGCGCGAGGTGGACACCGGTCACGTCGTGCCCGGCTTCGACCGCGCGGGCGGCGGCGACGGCGGAGTCCACGCCGCCGGACATGGCGGCCAGGACGCGAAGGGGGCGGGCGGTGCGCGGCAGGTTTTCAGTCATAGCGCCTTCCAGGGTACGGGGGAACCGGCCGGGGTCACAGCGCGTTATCGGGTACGGGGGGTGGATCACATGACCGAGCTCGGGAACAAAAGATCGAAACCGCGGAACCGGACCCGCAGGGCGGTGCTGTTCGGCGGGCTCGGGGTGTTCGCGGCGGCGGCGGTCGCCGGCCACGACGAGATCGGCCGGGCCTGGTGGCTGATACCGGGAGTGGCCAAGCCGCGCAAGGAAGGCGAGATCGACCACGCGGGCGCGAGCTGGACCTCGGCCTCGCCCGCGAACTGGCGGATGGCGGACCGGCCCGACGACTACCGGGTGGACCGGATCGTCGTCCATGTCACACAGGGCAGCTTCGAGGGCTCGGTGCAGGCCTTCAAGAACCCGTGGCACAGGGCGTCGGCGCACTACATGGTGCGCGGCGACGGCCACGTGGAGCAGCTGGTGCGCGAGATGGACGTGGCCTTCCACGCGGCGAACCGCAAGATGAACGAGCGCAGCATCGGCATCGAACACGTCGGCTTCGTGGACCGCCCGCAGGACTTCACGGACGCGATGTACGCGGCCTCGGCCCGGCTGGCGGCCGACATCTGCCACCGGTACGGGATACCGGCGGACCGCACCCACCTCGTCGGGCACTCCGAGGTCCCGGGCGCCGACCACACGGATCCGGGCCCCCACTGGGACTGGGACCGCTACGTACGCCTCGTCCGGGCAGCCCTCGCGGCGGGCCCTAGCTGAGGCCCGCCGTGCGGGCGCGTTCCACCGCCGGGCCGATGGCCGCGGCCACGGCCGCGACGTCCTCCCTGGTGGAGGTGTGGCCGAGGGAGAAGCGCAGGGTGCCGCGGGCCAGCTGCGGGTCGGTGCCGGTGGCCAGCAGGACGTGGCTCGGCTGGGCCACGCCGGCGGTGCAGGCGGAGCCGGTGGAGCACTCGATGCCCTGGGCGTCGAGCAGGAGCAGCAGGGAGTCGCCCTCGCAGCCGGGGAAGCTGAAGTGGGCGTTGGCCGGAAGCCGCCCCTCGGGGTCTCCGCCGAGGACGGCGTCGGGCACGGCCGCGCGGACGGCGGCGACCAGCTCGTCGCGCAGGGCGCCGATCTCGGTGGCGAACCGCTCCCGCCGCTCGGCGGCGAGGACCGCGGCCACCGCGAAGGCGGCGATGGCCGGCACGTCGAGGGTGCCGGAGCGGACGTGCCGCTCCTGGCCGCCGCCGTGCAGGACGGGTACGGGGGTCTGGTCGCGGCCGAGGAGCAGCGCGCCGATGCCGTAGGGGCCGCCGACCTTGTGGCCGCTGACGGTCATCGCGGCGAGACCGCTGTCGGCGAAGTGGACGTCGAGCTGCCCGAAGGCCTGGACGGCGTCGGAGTGCAGCGGGATCCCGTGCTCGCGGGCGACGGCGGCCAGTTCACGGACCGGCATGACGGTGCCGATCTCGTTGTTGGCCCACATGACGGTGGCCAGGGCCACGTCGTCGGGGTCGCGCTCGACGGCTTCCCGGAAGGCGTCGGGGTGCACGCGGCCGTAGCGGTCCACGGGCAGGTACTCGACGCGGGCGCCCTCGTGTTCGGCGAGCCAGTGGACGGCGTCGAGCACGGCGTGGTGCTCGACGGGGCTCGCCAGGACCCTGGTCCGGCCCGGGTCGGCGTCGCGCCGGGCCCAGTAGAGGCCCTTGACGGCGAGGTTGTCGGCCTCCGTGCCGCCGGCGGTGAACACCACCTCGCTCGGGCGGGCGCCGACCGCCTCGGCGAAGGCCTCGCGGGCCTCCTCGACGGTACGGCGGGCCCGGCGGCCGGCGGCGTGGAGGGAGGACGCGTTCCCCGTGGCGGCGAACTGCGCGGTCATCGCCGCGGCGGCCTCCGGCAGCATCGGGGTGGTGGCGGCGTGGTCGAGGTAGGCCATGATCCCCCGATTCTACGAGCCCGCCGGTGCCGGTCCGCCCGGCGGGACCCTCACCGTCTCCTGGGGCTCCGCCCGAGGCCCCGCGCCCCGAACGCCGGCGGGGCTGGATTTGCCGGGAGGCCCGCCCGGGCCGAGCGGTGCGAGGGGCGCGTTCAGGAACGGAGCGCGCGGGCCAGTTGGCGGGACTGGGCGACCAGGTGGTCCGTCGAGTCCCAGACCTCGGCGTCCTCCTCCAGGAAGCCGCCGGCCAGGTTGCGGGTGGTGATGGCGACCCGGAGCGGTCCGGGGGCCGGGCGGCGGCGGACGTGCGTGGTGAGTTCCACGGTCGGGGTCCAGGCCACCAGGCCGAGGTCGAAGGCGGTCGGCGGCAGCGCGTCCACCGCGAGGAGCATGGACAGCGGGTCGGCGTCGCGGCCGTCGGCCAGCTCGAACCAGGCCCGCATCTCGCCCTTGCCCGAGGGGGCGCCGACGGCCCAGCCCGCGGTCGCCGGGTCCAGCCGGAGCCGGAGCCGGTCCACGATGGCGGAGCTGCCGGGGATCGGGGCCGGGCCGGCCTCGGGGCCGATGCAGTCCTCGTAGGCGGGCATGACGGGCGGCTCGGCGACCGTGCGGACGTCGTCCGGGAGGGCCGCGAGGTCGCCGTAGGAGGCGAGGACGCGGATGCGCTCGACCTCGGCGCCGCTCTCGTCGAACTGGAACAGCGAGGCCTGCCCGGTGGAGAGGGTGCGGCCGACGCGGACCACCTGCGTGCGGATCACGGCGGGGCCGGGCACGGAGGAGGTCAGGTAGTGCGCGGAGACGGTGAAGGGGTCCGGGTGCGGGAGGGCCGCGGAGAGGGCCCGGCCGACCAGGGCCAACAGGTAGCCGCCGTTGACGGCGGCGATGATCGTCCACCCGGCGGAGAGTTCCGCGTCGTACACCCCGGGCTCGTCCGCGCGTGCGGTGATGCTGGTGTCGCGGTCGAACTCACTGTCGCCGATGGATGCCTTGGCAGCTGCGTGTGACATGAAAACGACGGTACACCGGGTTGCTACTAAGCGGTAGCTTTCTCTTCCTACGGCTCTTCGGCCACCGAAGAGCGCCGGTTCCAGGCCAGCGGGGCCCGCCAGTGGTAGCGCATGGCGAGGAGCCGCAGAACGAACGTGGTGACGATCGCCAGGCCGGTGGTGACCGCGTTGAGGGAGTCCAGGGCGATGGAGACGGCGACCATGGCGGCTCCGACCGTGGCGGGCACGGCGTACATCTCGCGGTCGCGCAGCAGCGAGGGCACCTCGTTGACGAGTACGTCGCGCAGTACGCCCCCGCCGACGGCCGTGGCCAGGCCGAGCGCGGCGGACGCGGTGAGGCCGAGGCCGTACTCGTAGGCCTTGGTCGTGCCCGTCACGCAGAACAGCGCGAGGCCGGCGGCGTCGAACACGTTGATGGCCCGGTTGATCCGCTGGACCTCGGGGTGCAGGAAGAAGACGAGCGCGGCGGCGATCAGCGGCGTGACGAAGAAACTGAGCTCGCCGAAGGCGGCCGGCGGGACCGCGCCGATGACGAGGTCACGGAAGAGGCCGCCGCCGAGGGCCGTGACCAGGGCGAGGACGGCGATGCCGAAGACGTCGAAGTTCTTGCGGACGGCGAGCAGGGCGCCGGCGGTGGCGAAGACGAAGATGCCGGCGAGGTCCAGCGCATGCTGGACCCCGGGCGGGAAGAGATCGTGGAGCACCGGGTCATTGTCGCCCCTCGCTCCCGCCCTTGTGCTCCCGCCGGGGGTTACGGGGTCGAGTGCGGGCCGCCGGACCCGTGCGGCTCAAAGACCTGGGGCTCCGCCCCGGACCCCGCCCCTCAAACGCCGGCGGGGCCGGAGGGTGCGGCGGGGCCGGAAAGTGCCGGGCGGGGCCGGAAAGTGCTGGGCGGGGCCGGATGGTCCAGCCCCGCCTGCCCTGCTACTCCGTCGTCTTCGCCACCGCGTCCGCCGCGCCGGGCAGGGGCTTGTCGCCCGGGGCCTGGTCGGGGGCGTTCTCCGGGTGGTGGCAGGCCACCTGGTGGCCCGTCTTCAGCGACAACAGCGGCGGTTCCTGCGTCGTGCAGATCTGCGTGGCCTTCCAGCACCGCGTGTGGAAGCGGCACCCGCTCGGCGGCGAGATCGGCGAGGGCACGTCGCCCTTGAGCAGGATGCGCCCGCTCTTCGCGCCCCGGCGGCGCGGGTCCGGAACGGGTACGGCCGACAGCAGCGCCTTGGTGTACGGGTGCATCGGGCTCTCGTAGAGCGCGGTCCGGTCGGCCAGTTCCACGAGCTTGCCGAGGTACATCACGGCGATGCGGTCGGACACGTGCCGGATGACCGACAGGTCGTGCGCGATGATCACGTAGGTGAGGCCGAGCTCCTCCTGGAGGTCGTCCAGCAGGTTGACCACCTGGGCCTGGATCGACACGTCCAGCGCCGAGACCGGCTCGTCCGCGACGACCAGCTTCGGGTTCAGTGCCAGGGCGCGGGCGATGCCGATGCGCTGGCGCTGGCCGCCGGAGAACTCGTGCGGGTAACGGTTGTAGTGCTCCGGGTTGAGACCCACCAGCGACAGCAGCCGCTGGACCTCGGCCTTGAGCCCGCCCTCCGGCTGCACGCCCTGCAGCTTGAAGGGGGCGCTGACGATCGTGCCGACCGTGTGGCGCGGGTTCAGCGAGCCGTACGGGTCCTGGAAGATCATCTGGATGTCGCGGCGCAGCGGCCGCATGGCCGAGGCCCCGAGGTGGGTGATGTCCTTGCCCTCGAACTCGATGGTCCCGCCCGTGGGCTCCAGCAGCCGGGTGATCAGCCGGCCCATCGTGGACTTGCCGCAACCGGACTCGCCCACGACCCCGAGGGTCTCACCGCGGCGCACCTCGAAGTCGAGGCCGTCGACGGCCTGGACCGCGCCGGACTGCCGGCGCAGCAGCCCCTTGTGGATGGGGAAGTGCTTGGTCAGCCCGGACACCTTGAGCAGCGGCCCGGGCTCCTCCGCCCGCTGCGCGGGGACACCGGGGGCGTCCGTCTTCTTCATGTCCTCGGTCACAGCTTCGGCGCAATCTCTTCGGTCCAGATCCGGGTCCGCTGTTCCGTCGGCATGTGGCAGGCGGACCAGTGCTTGTGCCCGTCCTCGGTCAGCTCGGGCCGCTGGGTGCGGGTGATCCCGTCCTTGGGCACGTCGGCGTACGGGCAGCGCGGATTGAAGGCACAGCCGCTGGGGATGTTGATCAGGCTGGGCGGCGAGCCCTTGACCGGGATGAGCCGCTCGGTCTGGTCGCGGTCGATGCGGGGCATCGAACCGAGCAGGCCCCAGGTGTACGGGTGGCGGGGTTCGTAGAAGACCTTCTCGGCGGAACCGCGCTCCACGCACCGGCCGCCGTACATCACGAGGATGTCGTCGGCCATCTCGGCGACCACGCCGAGGTCGTGGGTGATCATGATGACCGCGGAGCCGAACTCCTTCTGCAGGTCCCGGATGAGGTCGAGGATCTGCGCCTGGACGGTGACGTCGAGGGCGGTCGTCGGCTCGTCCGCGATGAGCAGCTCGGGGTTGTTCACCAGCGCCATCGCGATCATGGCGCGCTGGCGCATGCCGCCCGAGAACTCGTGCGGGTAGTTGTCCACCCGCTGGTCGGGCTCGGGGATGCCGACGCGGTCCAGCATCTCGACGGCCCGGGCGCGCGCGACCTTCTTGCTCACGTCGTGGTGGACCCGGTAGGCCTCCACGATCTGGGAGCCGATCGTGTAGTAGGGGTGCATCGCGCTGAGCGGGTCCTGGAAGATCATCGCCATCTCCCGGCCGCGCAGCTTGCGCACCTCCTCCGGGTGGGCGGAGAGCAGCTCCTTGCCGTCCAGCCAGACCTCGCCGGAGAGGGAGGCGCTGGACCGGCCGCCGTTGCCGACGCGGTGCAGGCCCATGAGGGCGAGCGAGGTGACGGACTTGCCGGAGCCCGACTCGCCCACGATGCCGAGGGTCTTGCCCTTCTCCAGCTGGAAGGAGAGTCCGTCGACCGATTTCACCAGGCCGTCGTCCGTGGGGAAGTGGACCCGCAGGTCGCGGACGTCGAGGAAGGCCCCGGGCGCGCCGGGTGCCGTCGCGGTTCCGGTACCGGTGTCGGTGCCGGCTCCTGTGCTGGTTTCGGTGCCCTGGCCGGCACCGCTGACGGGCTTCGTCGGGTCGGTCACGACAGCCTCACCCTCGGGTCGATGATGGCGTAGACGAGGTCGACCAGCAGGTTGCACAACACGATGAAGAACGCGGCGAACAGGGTCACGCCGAGGATCTTCGGAAGGTCGTTGACCGCGATCGCCTGGTAGGCGTACTCGCCGACCCCGTGGTACGAGAAGACGGTCTCGGTGACGATGGCGCCGCCGAGGAGGAGCCCGAAGTCCATGCCGAAGATGGTGATGATCGGCGTCAGGGCGGACCTGAGTCCGTGCCGGGTCACCACCACTCGCTCGCGCAGGCCCTTGGCACGGGCCGTCCGGATGTAGTCCTCGCTCATCGTCTCCAGCATCCCGGCCCGGGTGAGGCGGGCGTAGAGCGCCGAGTAGAGGAAGGCGAGGGTGCACCAGGGCAGGACGAGCGCCTGGAACCAGCCGGTCGGGTCGTCGGAGAAGTCGACGTACACGTTGGTGAAGATCGGCCAGTTGAAGACGAACAGGGCCAGCGACAGGACGCCGGTGAAGAACATGGGCAGCGAGACGCCGGCCAGCGCCACGCCCATGGCCACGCGGTCGAAGAGCGACCCGGGGCGCAGGGCGGAGATGACGCCGGTGGTCACGCCGGTGACCAGCCAGACGACGGCCGCGCCGAAGGCGAGGGAGGCCGTGACCGGCAGGCGCTCCAGCATCTGGGGCCAGACCTCGACGTGGTCCTTGAAGGAGTAGCCGAGGCAGGGCGCGTGGCACTGAGAGGGCTGCGGGCCGAAGTTGAACTCGCGGCCGACGAATATCCCCTTCAGGAACTCCCAGAACTGGTGGTGCAGGGGCTGGTCGAGGCCGAGGTTCTGCTTGACAGCGGCGATCGACTCCGGTGACGGGTTCTTGCCGATGTACTGAGTGGCGAGCGAGTCGACGGTTCCGCCGGCCAGCCTGGGCAGCAGGAAGAAAATCGCAAAGGTGATCGCGCTGACGACGAGCAGCAGGGCCACCGCGGCGATCATCCGCCGGACGATGTACACAAACACGAGGGTCGGCTTCGGCGTCCGCCGGCCCGTACGGCCCCCCGGTCGGGGGAGCCGCACGAGCCGGCGTGCACTGCTGCCTTCACCTGCCTTCCACGGTTCTGGCAGATCGGGCTGAAAGGTCGGGCCTTACTGGGTTCGGACTTACTTCAGACCGACGTTGAGGTAGTCGTACTGGCCGCTCCAGGCCGGGTTCGACACCGCGTTGGTGATCTTCGGCGAGCGGTAGTGCAGCACCTTGAAGTAGGTCAGCGGCACGATGACCGCCTCGTCCATGACCTTCTTGTCGATGTCGCCGTAGACCTTCTCCCGCGCGGCGGGGTCGGTGTTGGCGATGTTGTCGTTGAGCATCTTGTTGATCTCGGGGTTGTTCAGCTGCGACAGGTTGGTGTTGCCCGTCTTGCCGATCGCGTCACCGTGGACCACCTGCTGGAGGAAACCGAAGCCGGTCGGCCAGTCGGCACCCCACTGCATCATCATGAGGCCGATCTTGTTGTCCTCGGTGAACTTCGGGACACCCGCGTAGTCACTGAAGTACTTGCCGGCCGGGTACTGCTGGATCTTGACGGTGATCCCGACCTTCTTCAGCGAGGCCTGGATAGCGGTGGCCATGTCGACCTCACCGGCACGGTCGTTGCGGGCCGTGATGGTGGTCTCGAAGCCGTTCGGCTGGCCGCACGCGGTCAGCAGTTCCTTGGACTTGGCCTCGTCACCCTTGTTGTCCGGGGTCTTGTAGGTGTCGAAGTCCACGTGGCCCGGGATGTCCGTCGGCAGCACCGTGCTGGCGATGGCGCCGCGGACCGGTCCGCCGAAGGCGGTCTGCACCGAGACCTTGTCGACCGCGTACTGGACGGCCTTGCGGCACTCGGCCTTGTCGAAGGGCGCCACCTTGGTGTTGATCGCCATGTAGACCAGGCGACCGCCCTGCGCGTTGTCGGTGTTCGGGTCCTTCGAGCTCAGCAGCTCCGACTGGGTCTGCTGGGCGACGCCGTTGCCCACGATGTCGATGTGGGAGTTGCCGGCCTTCAGGTTGGAGTCGATCGTCTCCTGGTTGACCTTCAGCTTGACGACGATCTTGTCCGGCAGCTGCTTGCGGAGCGGGTCGTTGCCGGCGTCCCAGTTGGGGTTGCGGACCAGGACGGCCTGCTTGTCCTGCTCGTAGCTCTCGAACATGTACGAGCCGGAGGACATGATGTGCTTGACGTAGTCCGCGCCGTCGTCCTTGGCCTTCGGCACCGGGGCCGACTGCGGGTTGGCCAGGAGGTAGTCGAACTCCGCGAAGGGCTGCTTGAGCTTGAAGACGATGGTGTGGTCGTCCGGGGTCTCGATGGACTTCAGACCTTCGTCGCTCTTGTCCTTGTACGGGCCTTCGTACTTCGGCTCGTTGTCCTTGAGGTACTGGGCCAGGTAGCTCGGGCCGTTGGAGTGGACGTCACGGGCGAAGTTGCTGCGCTCGACGCCGTACTTGACGTCCTTCGAGGTGACCTCGGTGCCGTCGCTGTACTTCACGCCCTTGCGGAGCTTGTACGTCCAGGTGGCGCCGCCGTCGCTCGCCACGCCCAGGGACTCGGCGAGGTCCGGCACGACCTTGTTGCCCTCGGCGCCCGGCGCGGGGGCGAAGGTGGTCAGCGGACGCGCGTACAGGCGGCTGAAGTTGAAGACGAAGCCGTAGTACGTGTTGCCCGGGTCGAACGAGTCGGGCGTGTCGGACGCCTCGTAGACGAGCGTTCCGCCCTTCTTGTCCGAGGTGTTGACGACACCCGTGACGGCGGCGTTGGCAGCGGCGGAACCCTTGCCGTCGCCCTCGCCCGTCTTGTCCCCGCCGCTGCACGCGGAGGCGCCCATGGCGATGCTGATGGCGGCCACGAGCACCGCAGCTGATCTCGACCTGCTTTTCATGGTGGAGTTAAGCCCCCTGATTCAGAGTGGAGTGGTGATGGGGTGGGCGGTGGCCCGGCCGCGCCCGAGGAAACGGTTCAGCGGCGGCTCTTGGGGTCCAGGGCGTCCCGCAGACCGTCGCCGAGCAGGTTGAAGGCGAGCACGGTGATGAAGATCGCCAGGCCCGGCACGACCATGTACATCGGGTCGACCTTGTAGTACCTGACGGCCTCGCTCAGCATTCCGCCCCAGGAAGCCTGCGGGGGCTGGATACCGACGCCCAGGAAGCTCAGGGACGCCTCGAAAAGGATGTTGGTGGGGATCAGCAGGGTCGCGTAGACGAGGATCGGCGCCACCAGGTTCGGGAGCAGCTCCCTAAAGACTATGAACGGGCCCCGCGCTCCCAGGGAGCGTGCCGCGTCGACGAACTCCCGTTCGCGCAGCGACAGCGTCTGACCGCGCACGATGCGTCCGATGTACGGCCAGCCGAAGAAGCCGATCACGAACACCAGCACGCTGATGTGGAGCGGCAGCCCCTCCAGTCCGAAGGCACCGCCCTGCAGCGCGGCCGAGATGGAGATCGCGAACAGCAGCAGCGGGAAGGCGAGGAAGGTGTCCATCATCCGGCTGATGACGGTGTCGGCCCAGCCGCCGTAGTAGCCGGCGACGACGCCCAGCACCGAGCCGATGACCACGGACAGCAGGGTCGAGCCGAAGGCCACGAGCAGCGACACCCAGGAGCCCTCCAGGATGCGGGTGGCGATGTCACGGCCGAACTTCGGCTCCACGCCCAGCGGGTGGGACCAGCTGATGCCGCCGAAGGGGCCGGTGGGGGTCGCGAGCGACGGGTCGATCAGGTCTTGGTGGAGGGCGTCGGGATCGAGGCCGAAGATCGCCTGGATCGGCTGCGCGAGAACGGCCAGCACGACCAGGAAGAGGACGACGATCCCGCCGGCCATCGCGACCTTGTCCCGCTTGAGGCGGGTCCAGGCGATCCGGCCGAGCGAACGACCCTCAATCGCCCCTTGCTTCGCCCCGTCCGGGCTGGCGCCGGGCTGGAGCCCCGCGGGCCCGCTGGTCTCGGTAGGTGCCGTCATCGTGGTGGGGACCCCTCTCGGCCGGCTGGTGGCCGGCCCCTGCCAGCCGCTGTGACGGCTTGGTTCACATCGTGTCGCGGTCGTCGCTGGTTGCCGGCGGTTCGTCGCTACGGAACTGCTCGCGAAATGCGGATGAAGAGTGGGCACCCGCTGGTTGGGCCCTCTCAGTGGGGGGAGTCTTCAACGGTCTCTCGATCACCCGCCAGACCCGACGGTGATGTGATGCGCAACCGTGATGTGACGAGTCGACTTCCGTTATCCGAACGGCGCACCCGCCTCAGCGGTTCAAGACCTCATGTTCGGCGCGGAACGGACATCCGCCCCAACTGCCCTTTCGGACGTGGATCTTGGGTCTATTCGGCGGATATGCCGAAGGCCGCACCGATGGGTCCGGTGCGGCCTTCGAGGGGAATGTCTCGATATGTGGAGAGACGGATCAGTACGCCGGGGCCTGGCCCTCGCGGTCGTAGAAGGGGCGGGTCTGCGCGCGCAGCCACATCGCCACCGGGTCGTGTTCGTCCGCCAGCGCGACCGTGCACACCGGGACGCCTTCGGGGACCACCCCGACGGACTGGCGCATCATCTCCCGTACGGATTCCAGCGCGGTCGCGGAGGCGTCGTACAGGTCGAGCCCGACCGCGAGGTACGGGGACCCGAGCGCGGGCTGCACCCAGGCGCGGCGCAGCGACCGGACGGCGGGCGTGCGGTGCGCGTGCTGGGTCAGCAGCCCGTAGAACTGCGGGAGCTCGATGGCGGGCTCGGAGAGCCGCAGCGGGCCGGCCGGCATCCGGTCCAGGCCGGTGGCGATCCGGCGCAGGTCGGCCCAGGGGACGCCGAGGCCGCCGCCCGGGGCGTGCGGGTTGAGCCACAGGCCCCAGCGGTCCGGGTAGAGCGCGCGGGCGATGTCTCGCCCGGTGACCACCTCGTAGCCCCGGTTCCAGCTGCTGGCGGCCAGCTCCTGCGGGGAGGTGACGCAGGGCGCGTACCCGAGGCCGTCGACCTCCATGCCGCCGTACTGGGCGTCCGTGGAGCCCGGCTGCCCCTGCCAGAGCAGCATCCAGAGCCGCCCCTCGGACAGGGCATGCAGGAGCGACTCGTAACTCTCATAGCGCCCGGGGGTCACCTGGCGCATCATGTGCTCGACCTGCCCGGCCGCGGCCGTGCCTGACGCACTCACCCGGTACCCCTCTTCGTCCGCCCGTCGTCCACGCGTGCCCCTCAGCTTAAGCGGCCCTACGGAAGGTAGAAGGGGCGTACGCGCTCACGAATCCAGTCCGTGACCGGGTCCTGGGCGGCGTCCAGCAGGATCAACTGCACGGGCCACGGCGGCGGGACACGCGTCAGCGCCCGTCCGAGGGCCTCCATCGGGGCCTCGCGCATCTCGGATTCCCATCCCAGCAGGCGGACACCGATGAACAGCTCCGGCGCCCCGCCCTCGATGCTGGCCAGGCAGCGGTGCGCGGCCGCGACCACTCCGGTGGCCCGGAACTCCTCGGCCGCGGCGGCCAGGAAGTCCACCGGGTCCTCCTGCCAGTCGGGCTCGTAGAGCCGGACGCGACCGCCGGTGGAGGGGCCGTCGAGCGGGGTCCGGCCGGTTCGGCAGAGCTCCGCGACGGCGGGCGGAGGGAGCGGGACGCCGACGGCGCCCTCGGGATTGACCGCGATGCCGAGCTGCGGGGGCAGGCCGCGGGCGAACTCCACGGCCGGGGCCACGGCGAAGTCCATGCTGGGGCCGACGCAGGCGAGGAACTGGGCCTCGGAGCTGTAGACGGGGACGTAGGCCGCGCCGTCGATGTCCATCGTGGGCAGGGTGAGGTCGGCCGAGTCCGGGCCGCCGCCTCCGGGCAGGGGCACCCATACCTGGCTGCGCCCGAGCACCTCCAGGATCCGCCCGCCGGCGTCCGGCTTCCCGAGCGCCGCCCCGAGCACATGCTCCAGCTCATTCCCCGGCCAGCCGCTGCCCTGCATGTCCCGTGCCTCCGTGATCCCGCCGCGTGTCGCCCCGCAGGGTACCGGCCCGTACGCGCCGCCGCTGCGGGGGCCCGGCCCGCTGCGCCTCACACGCCGCAGGGGCTGGACGATGCGGGTCAGGCGTGGAACGCGATGCGGGTCACCGTCGCGGCCGAGGCACGGTCGAGCAGGGTGACCGAGGCGCAGCCCCGCGGGGGGCGGCCCGCCTCGGCTTCGCGCAGGAGGCGGCCCACCGCGCCCCGGTGGCGGGCGAAGGCGTAGGCCGAGACCCGCCGCCCCCGCGCGGCCTGCCCGGAGAGGGCCTCCGCGGGGCTCGTGTCGAGGAGGAGCAGGTGCAGCGCCCGCCCCCGGCGCCGCGCGGCCGCCCCGAGCAGCCCGCGCACCCAGCTCTGCGTACCGCAGTCGTGGACGACCACGGAGGCTCCGGAGCGCAGGAGCCGCCACAGCCCCCAGTAGTGCGCGGCGCGCACCAGCGGCCGGTACGCGGCGTACGGCAGGGGCACCGGCATCCGCCGTTCCCAGCGCTCACGGGTGTCCTGGGAGTCGACGGCGCCGCCCTCGGCCGCCGCCCGCGTGATCAGGGTGCTCTTGCCACCGCCGGGCAGGCCGGACACCACGACGATGTCCCCGTCGGCGAAGGCGAGCCGCTGCGGGCCGCGCACCTCGGGTCCGCGCAGGTCGCGTACGGAGCCGATGCCGTCGTCCGCCGGACGCTCGCGCCCGCGGTCCCGTTCGCGCGCCCCGCGCTGCGCCGGCACCGCGTCCACGGTTCCCGTCGTCGACACCACTCCGAATCTCCGCACAGTGTTCGCCTCCCCCGAATCGGGTCGCCAGGACCCTTGCCCACTGAGTGTAAAGAGACGGTAATCCGGCACCCCCGGTTCCGGTCCGACCGCTCGGGGTACCGTACGAACTTTCGGACCCCTCCGCCCGATCACGGGCATGGCGTGCAATGATGTGCGCCATCTGGACCAACTGCATACCGGCCGCTTGAATCCGCGCGGGAGAGTCCCGGCACGCCGCAAGGCCGTGCGCGGGCGCCGAAGGAGCAAGATCCTCCCTTGAATCTCTCAGGCCCCGTACCGCGTGGATGAGGCAGATCTGAAAAGCGAGCTGCTCGACAGCTCCACCCAAGGTGCAAGCCGAGGAACTCTCGGCGAACCTCTCAGGTTCCGATGACAGATGGGGAGGACCCTCCTCGTCATGTCATGCCCTGGGACTCGGGAGCCACACCCATGAGCACTGCCCCCCGTCTGACCGCCCTCGATGCGCTGCACCGCTCGCTCGGTGCGACCATGACCGACTTCGCGGGCTGGGACATGCCGCTGCGGTACGCCAGCGAGCGCGACGAGCACAACGCCGTACGCACCAAGGCCGGCCTCTTCGACCTGTCCCACATGGGCGAGATCACGCTGACCGGCCCGGAGGCCGTCAAGGCGCTGGACTACGCGCTGGTCGGCAACATCTCCACCGTCGGCGTCGGCCGCGCCCGCTACACCCACATCTGTCAGGAGGACGGCGGGATCGTCGACGACCTGATCGTCTACCGCCTCGGCGAGACCGAGTTCATGGTCGTCGCCAACGCCTCCAACGCCCAGGTCGTCCTCGACGCCCTGACCGAGCGTGCCGCCGGCTTCGACACCGAGGTCCGCGACGACCGCGACGCGTACGCGCTGCTCGCGGTGCAGGGCCCGGAGTCCCCCGGCATCCTGGCCTCCCTGACGGACGCCGACCTGGACGGCCTCAAGTACTACGCCGGTCTGCCGGGCACCGTCGCGGGCGTGCCCGCGCTGATCGCGCGTACGGGCTACACCGGCGAGGACGGCTTCGAGCTCTTCGTCGCTCCCGAGCACGCCGTGGAGCTGTGGCAGGCGCTGACCAAGGCGGGCGAGGGCGTGGGCCTGGTGCCGGCCGGCCTGTCCTGCCGCGACACCCTGCGCCTGGAAGCGGGCATGCCGCTGTACGGGCACGAGCTGACCACCTCCCTCACCCCGTTCGACGCGGGGCTGGGCCGGGTCGTGAAGTTCGAGAAGGAGGGGGACTTCGTCGGCCGCGCCGCGCTGGAGTCCGCCGCCGAGCGCGCCGCCACGAACCCGCCGCGCAAGCTGGTCGGCCTGATCGCCGAGGGCCGCCGCGTCCCGCGCGCCGGTTTCCCGGTCGTCGCCGACGGTCAGGTCATCGGTGAGGTCACCTCGGGCGCCCCGTCCCCGACGCTGGGCAAGCCGATCGCGATGGCGTACGTGGACGCGGCGCACGCCGCGCCCGGCACCTCCGGCGTCGGCGTCGACATTCGCGGTACGCATGAGCCGTACGAGGTCGTGGCGCTGCCGTTCTACAAGCGGCAGAAGTAGCTCCACTCACGACGTCCGCCGTACGGGTACCCGTACGGCGCCGTCTCAGTACCCAAGACCACTGTTGGTATCCACTCCCCCGCATCCAGGAGAATCAGGTCATGAGCAACCCCGAGAAGCTGCGTTACACCAAGGAGCACGAGTGGCTGTCGGACGCCGTGGACGGCGTCGCGACGGTCGGCATCACGGAGTTCGCGGCCAACGCGCTCGGTGACGTCGTCTACGCCCAGCTCCCCGAGGCCGGCGAGACGGTGACCGAGGGCGAGACCTGTGGCGAGCTGGAGTCGACGAAGTCGGTCAGCGACCTGTACTCCCCCGTCTCCGGCGAGATCGTCGAGTTCAACCAGGACGTCGTGGACGACCCGGCGCTCGTGAACACCGCCCCGTTCGAGGGGGGCTGGCTCTTCAAGGTGCGCCTTTCGGAGGAGCCGAAGGACACCCTGTCCTTCGAGGAGTACACCACGCTCACCGCCGGTAACTGACCCCAGGGGACCCTGATGTCTGTACTGAACACCCCTCTCCACGAGCTCGACCCGGACGTCGCCGCCGCCGTCGACGCCGAGCTCGTGCGCCAGCAGTCCACCCTGGAAATGATCGCGTCGGAGAACTTCGCTCCGGTCGCCGTCATGGAGGCCCAGGGTTCGGTCCTGACCAACAAGTACGCCGAGGGCTACCCGGGCCGCCGTTACTACGGCGGCTGCGAGCACGTCGACGTGGTCGAGCAGATCGCGATCGACCGCATCAAGGCGCTGTTCGGCGCCGAGGCCGCGAACGTCCAGCCGCACTCGGGTGCGCAGGCGAACGCCGCCGCGATGTTCGCGCTGCTGAAGCCGGGCGACACGATCATGGGCCTGAACCTGGCCCACGGAGGTCACCTGACCCACGGCATGAAGATCAACTTCTCCGGCAAGCTCTACAACGTGGTCCCGTACCACGTCGACGAGACCGGCGAGGTGGACATGGCCGAGGTCGAGCGCCTCGCCAAGGAGTCCAAGCCGCAGCTGATCGTCGCCGGCTGGTCCGCGTACCCGCGCCAGCTGGACTTCGCCGCCTTCCGCCGCATCGCGGACGAGGTCGGCGCGTACCTGATGGTCGACATGGCGCACTTCGCCGGCCTGGTCGCCGCGGGTCTGCACCCGAACCCGGTGCCGCACGCCCACGTGGTCACCACCACCACGCACAAGACCCTCGGCGGTCCGCGAGGCGGTGTCATCCTGTCGACGCAGGAGCTGGCCAAGAAGATCAACTCCGCGGTCTTCCCCGGTCAGCAGGGCGGCCCGCTGGAGCACGTGATCGCGGCCAAGGCCGTTTCCTTCAAGATCGCGGCCTCGCCGGAGTTCAAGGAGCGCCAGGAGCGCACCCTGGAGGGCGCGAAGATCCTCGCCGCCCGCCTGGTCCAGGACGACGTCAAGGCCGTGGGCGTGGACGTCCTCACCGGTGGCACCGACGTGCACCTGGTCCTGGTCGACCTGCGCAACTCCGAGCTGGACGGCCAGCAGGCCGAGGACCGCCTCCACGAGGTCGGCATCACGGTCAACCGCAACGCCATCCCGAACGACCCGCGGCCGCCGATGGTCACCTCGGGTCTGCGGATCGGTACGCCGGCGCTGGCCACCCGCGGTTTCGACGCCGAGGCCTTCACCGAGGTCGCCGAGATCATCGCGCAGGCGCTGAAGCCGGCCTACGACGCCGAGTCCCTCAAGGCGCGCGTCTCCGCGCTCGCCGCGAAGTTCCCGCTGTACCCGTCGCTCTAGGCAACGGCTTGGGAAGGCCCGGCCTCGTCTCGCACAGGGCCGGGCCTTTCCCATGGTCCGGAGCGCGGTCCTCGACGTCGGGGTCGCGAAAGCCGCCGTACAGGTCGGCGTAACCGGGCCCCGCACGAACTGACGTACGCTGATGAACCGGGCAAGGGCGCCCACGAGGTGATCTTTGCCCGCAATCCCTGCAAAGTCCGCCCCTCCGTCGGCCGCCTCGCTGCACTGCGAGCGCGACTGGACGGTCCGTTCCCCGCCACCGCGGGGATGACCCGGGAGACCGCCAACGTGGCCATTTCCGTTTTCGATCTCTTCTCGATCGGCATCGGTCCGTCCAGCTCGCACACCGTGGGTCCGATGCGGGCCGCCCGCATGTTCGTGATGCGGCTGAAGAAGGACGGCGTGCTCGCCCAGACCGCCGCCGTGCGGGCCGAGCTCTTCGGCTCCCTCGGCGCGACCGGCCACGGACACGGCACCCCCAAGGCGGTGCTGCTGGGTCTGGAGGGGCACTCCCCCCGCACGGTGAACGTCGAGACGGCGGACGACGAGGTCGAGCGCATCCGCAAGAGCGGCCGGCTGCGGCTGCTGGGCGCGGAGATAGGCGACGTCCACGAGATCGACTTCGACGAGCCGAACCAGCTGATCCTCCACCGCCGGCGCTCCCTGCCGTACCACGCGAACGGCATGACGCTCTTCGCGTACGACGCCGCCGGCGCCCCGCTGCTGGAGAAGACCTACTACTCGGTCGGCGGCGGCTTCGTCGTGGACGAGGACGCGGTCGGCGAGGACCGGATCAAGCTCGACGACACCGTGCTGAAGTACCCCTTCCGCAGCGGCGACGAGCTGCTGCGCATGGCCCGGGAGAGCGGCCTGTCGATCTCCGCGATGATGCTGGAGAACGAGAAGGCCTGGCGCACCGAGGAGGAGATCCGCGAGGGCCTGCTGGAGATCTGGCGGGTCATGCAGGCGTGCGTCGCGCGCGGCATGTCGCGTGAAGGCATCCTGCCGGGCGGCCTGAAGGTCCGGCGCCGAGCCGCGAACACCGCCCGCAAGCTCCGATCCGAGGGCGACCCGCTGGCGCTCTCCATGGAGTGGATCACCCTCTACGCGATGGCCGTGAACGAGGAGAACGCGGCCGGCGGCCGGGTGGTCACCGCTCCGACGAACGGCGCCGCGGGCATCATCCCGGCGGTCCTGCACTACTACGTCAACTTCGTGCCGGGCGCCGACGAGGAAGGCGTGGTCCGTTTCCTGCTGGCAGCGGGTGCGATCGGGCTGCTCTTCAAGGAGAACGCCTCGATCTCCGGCGCCGAGGTCGGCTGCCAGGGCGAGGTGGGCTCGGCCTGCTCGATGGCGGCCGGCGCCCTCGCCGAGGTCCTCGGCGGCACCCCGGAGCAGGTCGAGAACGCGGCCGAGATCGGCATGGAGCACAACCTGGGCCTGACCTGCGACCCGGTCGGCGGCTTGGTCCAGATCCCCTGCATCGAGCGCAACGGCATGGCCGCGGTCAAGGCCGTCACCGCCGCCAAGATGGCGATGCGCGGTGACGGCACCCACAAGGTCTCCCTCGACAAGGTCATCAAGACCATGAAGGAGACGGGCGCCGACATGAAGGTCAAGTACAAGGAGACCGCCCGCGGCGGTCTCGCGGTCAACGTCATCGAGTGCTGATCCACGGCAGGTGACGGAAGGGGTCCGGCGTGCGCGCCGGGCCCCTTCCGTTTCCGCCGGGCTGCCGCCTGCTACCCGCGGCGCAGCGCCTTGAGGACCCCTCGGGCGAAATCGTCCACCGCCGCGTCGTACGCCTTCAGGCTCTCGGGGGTGGGCGGTGTGCGCGTCTCGGCCGTGACCGTCACGTCGATCGTCATGTTGCTGTCGCGCAGCCGCAACTCGTGGACCTGCCGCAGCTCGGTCGGCTTGTTGAAGGCGAACCGGTAGGCCTCCTTGCCGACGCCCTTCACCTCGGTGAGGCCGCTGTCGGGCATGTCCTTGGCCGTGTTCTCGCGGCCCCGGGCGAAGACGTCCTCGGCGAAGTCGACACTCTCCGTGTACGCGAGGTCCAGCTCCACCGTGACGTTCCCGTACTTCGCCGGGCCGGACTCGACGAGCGGCTGGACGCACTTGACGCCCGGGGCGCCCGCGCCGGACCGCTTGTCCCGGTCCGCGGCCTCCTCGCGCACCCCGAGCGGGTCGGCGAGCTCGCCGTACGGGAGCACGTTGCAGATCTCGTCCGTGGCCACCCAGCGGTAGCCGCCCTTCCCCTCCTGCGGGACCTCGCGCTCCGCGTCACCGCCACAGGCGGTGGCCGCCAGGACGAGGGCCGCGGCGACCGTTGCGTGACGGGACAAGCGGTGAAGACGCATCCGGTTCTCTCCTGTCGGCCGGGCGGGGCTCCCACCAACCACCCTGCCACCAATGGCAGTTGCGCAGCGGCGGATTGACCGAACCAGAGCGGGGAGGAGTGCGGGCAAAAGAACGGGAACCGCGGGAGCCGCCCATGGCGTCCTAAGCCGTGCCACCAGTCCCCGTCTCTCAGGAATCGAGGGGACGTCATGATCCACGCACGTCTCCGGCAGATCGTGGCCCTGGCCTCCGGCGCTCTGCTCGCCGCCTGCCTCTCCTTCGCCGCACCTGCCTCGGCCGCCACTTCCACCGCCGCCGCCCCTACCACCGCCACCGCCACCGCCACCGCCACCCAGAGCCAGACCCCGCTCGTCGTCGACGCCCGCTGGGGCGGGCACGCCACGTACGACCGGATCGTCATCGACCTGCAGGGGTACGTCCCCGAGGTGACCGTCACTCCCGTCCCGCAGCTGTTCTACGACGGGTCCGGCAAGCCCGTGCCGCTGGCCGGGAAGTACTTCCTGGAGATCCGCTTCCACCCCGCCGCCGCGCACGACGACGCGGGCCAGAGCGTCTACCACGGGCCCAAGCTCCAGAAGATCTACCTCAGCAAGCTCAAGGGCATCGCCCTGACCGGCGACTACGAGGGGTACGTGACCTTCGGCGCCGCCTTCGACACCGTGCCGTACTACCGCGCCTACACCCTGCACTCCCCGGAGCGCTTCGTCGTGGACATCTCGCACGTCACCCGGTGACGGGCGGACGAGCGGGCAGACCGGCGGGCCCGGGGCGTCGCACGTGCCCCGGGCCCTGCTGCGGGAGGCCCTGGCCGGCTGCCGGCGGATGAACGCCCGGCCGCTGCCGGCGCGGCTGGAGACGGCGCCGGCGCAGGTGCCGGGGTAGGGGCGGTCACCGCCGCCAGAAGAGGTGGTGCGTCACGCCGCTGGGGCTGGGCACGACGTCGAGGTGGAACCTGTCGAGGAGCTCCTCGGGCGAGTCCCAGAGCCGTGCCCCGGATCCGATCTCCACCGGTGAGACCGCCACGTGCAGGGTGTCGACGAGGTCGGCGTCGAGGAACTCCCGGACGGTGGTGGCCCCGCCGCCGAGCCGGACGTCCTTGCCCCGCGCCGCCTCCCGTGCCATGCCGAGGGCCGTGGCCGGGTCGGCGCAGACGAAGTGGAAGGTGGTGTCGGAGAGCGTGAACGACGGACGCTCGTGGTGGGTCATGACGAACACCGGGGTGTGGAACGGGGGCTCGTCGCCCCACCAGCCACGCCAGTCGTGGTCGGGCCAGGGCCCGCGCTGGGGCCCGAACTTGTTGCGGCCCATGATCTCGGCGCCGATGTTGTGCGCGAAGTCCCTGGTGAAGTAGTCGTC
The DNA here is from genome assembly GCF_000720115.1 of Streptomyces sp. NRRL F-2580. Taxonomy (GTDB): domain Bacteria; phylum Actinomycetota; class Actinomycetes; order Streptomycetales; family Streptomycetaceae; genus Streptomyces. Next base: position 165,546 of record NZ_JOIR01000005.1, on the reverse strand, counting down.
GAGGCCCCGGCTGCCTCCGGGGTCGGTGCGGTTGGGCCAGCTCGCCGTGGCCCCGGCCCAGGCGAACATCTCCCCGGGATCGGCGTCGCCGAACGGCCGCTCCAGGCTCTGGTGCTCACCGGCGCCGAACCCGTCGCGCGAGACGGTGAAGTTCTGGACTCTCAGCAGTTGCTCCACGGCTTCCTCCAGCCTTGTCGACGAGGACGGGACCGGGCTCAGCGGTGCTCGGGGTTGGGGAAGTCGAAGCGGCAGCCGGCGTCCCAGAGCGAGCGCTGGTTTCCGTGGGCCGGGATGCCGCCGGAGCGCTTGAGCAGGGCGGCCAGGTGCATGAGGTTCCAGGACATGAAGGTGGTGTTCCGGTTGGTGAAGTCGTTCTCGGGACCGCCCGAGCCCGGGTCGAGGTACGAGGGCCCGGGTCCGGCCTCGCCGATCCAGCCCGCGTCGGCCTGCGGAGGGATCACGTAGCCGAGGTGCTGGAGGCTGTAGAGGACGTTCATGGCGCAGTGCTTGACGCCGTCCTCGTTGCCGGTGATCAGCGCGCCGCCGACCCGCCCGTAGTAGGCGTACTGGCCCTGCTCGTTCAGGAGGGAGGAGCAGGCGTAGAGCCGTTCGATGACCTGCTTCATGATGGAGCTGTTGTCGCCGAGCCAGATGGGGCCGCAGAGCACGAGGATGTCGGCGTCCATGATCTGGCTGTAGAGGACCGGCCACTGGTCGCTCTCCCAGCCGTGCTCGGTCATGTCCGGCCAGACGCCTGTCGCGATGTCGTGGTCGACGGCCCGGATGAGCGAGGTGCGGGCTCCGGCGGCTTCCATGACCGCCCGGCTCTTGTCGATCAGGCCCTCGGTGTTGCTGGTCTCGGGCGAGCGCTTGAGCGTGCAGTTCACGTACACGGCGGTGAGGTCTGGGTACTCGACGTCGGCGGACACTCCCCCAGCCTGTGGACCGCCGGGCCCGTCCGCCAGCCGGGGGCGGCTGAACGGGGGGGGCTGAACGGGGGCGGCAGCAAACCTAGGATGGCGCCATGTCCCTCCCGCACGCCATCCTCACCGCCCTGCTCGAGAAGCCCTCGTCCGGGCTGGAGCTGACCCGGCGGTTCGACAAGTCGATCGGGTACTTCTGGTCGGCGACGCACCAGCAGATCTACCGCGAGCTCGGGCGGCTGGAGGAGGCCGGGCTGATCCGGGCGCTGCCCAGCGAGGTGCCCGTGCGGGGGCAGAAGAAGGAGTACGAGGTGCTGCCCGGCGGCAGTGCGGAGCTGGCGCGGTGGGTCGGCGAGAGCCAGGACCCGAAGCCGATGCGCGACCCGCTGCTGCTGCGGATCCGCGCGGCGGGCGTGGTGGGGCCACAGGGGCTCGGCCCTGAGCTGCGGCGCCATCTGGACCTGCACCGGCGCCAGCTGGCGCAGTACGAGGCCATCGAGGAGAAGGACTTCCCGCCGGGTCGCGACGCCGTGGAGGACCGGCTGCGCCGGCTCGTCCTGCACGGGGGGATCGCCCTGGAGACGTTCTGGCTGCACTGGCTGGAGGAGGCCCTCGCCGAGGTCGAGGACATGTCGTCCGGGCCGGAGGCCTGACACGCGCGCGCTCCCGCCCCGGCCGGCCGGCGGGCCGGGGTGCGCGGGGCGGGAGCGGGCGCGGAGGGACTACTTGTTCAGGGAGGCCCAGAACTCGTCGAAGCTGAGCAGGCCGTCGCCGTTCCCGTCCTTGGCGGCGATCACGGCGTCCGCGACGGCGGCGGTGACGAACGGGTCGCCCATGGCCGCCATGGCCGCCTTGAACTCCTCGGCCGTGACGAAGCCGTCACCGTTCACGTCGAACTTGCCGAACGTCGTCCGTGCGCTCTCGATGTCCGCCACTGGGTGCACTCCTTCTTGATGCCTGTTGACCGGCTCAGGGTAGCGGTCCCCACGCCCGGCCCCCGCCGCGGGTCCCGTTCGGACGGCAGAAAGAAATTCGATTACCCTTCCACAATACAAATGCGATAATTCCAGCCAAGAAATCCGGCCCCGCACTTGTCACGCGGAGCAGGGCTGAACGCGCGCCACGAAGGAAATCAGAGGGTCGGGCGGCGGATTCTCAAGGGCGTGGAGGAGTCCGGACCCGGAGGGGCTGATATCCGCGTGCGACCCTGTCGGAGTTTCAGTCGAACCCCGTTTACGGCTGCTTCGTGGACACCCCGGGCATTCTCGACGTGCCGTCCTCGGTGGCGGCGTACCACGTCAAGATGCCGCTGACCGATGGCCCAGCGGTGTCCCGGGAGTCGTGCGAGCCCCCGGGGCTCCGTCGTCACATCATGGGGCCAACGTGCCTTCGGCTACCGGAAGATCCCGGTGTGGCCGAGCGAGTAGCGGCCGGGCTGCGGGTACACCGCGAGCCCGTGCGGTCCGCCGCCGACCGGGATCCGGGCGAGCTGCTTGCCGGTCGCGGTGTCGATCGCGTACACCTCGGAGTTGTAGCGGCCCGACAGCCACAGCACCTTGCCGTCGGCCGAGACCCCGCCCATGTCGGGGCTGCCGCCGTCCGGCAGGGTCCATTTCTTGGTGAGCTTGTTCTGGGGGAAGTTGTAGACCGAGATGGTGCCCTCGCCGCGGTTGGAGACGTACATCTCCTTGGAGTCGCGGCTCACGTACAGGCCGTGGCAGCCCTTGCCCGTGGGCAGCAGCTTGGGGGTCTCGAACTTGTCCCCGCTGAGCACCCACATGCCGTGCGCCATCATGTCCGCGACGTAGAAGGTCTTCCCGTCCGGGGAGACCTTGACGTCCTGCGGCATGGCGCCCTCGAACGGCAGTTTCTGCTGGCCGATGACCTCCATCTGCTCGGTGTCGACCTTGAGCAGCTCGCCGGAGAACTCGCAGCTCACGATGAAGTAGCGGCCGTCGGCGGAGAAGTCCGCGTGGTTGACGCCGTAGCAGGTCACCGGGACCGTCTTCACGCGGTCCATGGTGTGCGGATCGCGGAAGACCAGCTCCTTGTCCATCGAGGCCATGACGATCGCGTACTTGCCGTTCGGCGTGAAGTACAGGTTGTACGGGTCGTGCACCTCGACGGGCTTTCCGGCCTCGCCGGTGGCCGGGTTGATCGGGGTGAGCGTGTGGCCGCGGTTGTTGTTGACCCACAGGGTCTTCATGTCCCAGGAGGGCACCACGTGCTGGGGCTGGACGCCGACCGGGATGGTGTCGATGACCCGGTAGGTCACCGGGTCGATGACGGACACCGTGTTGGAGGTGGTGTTCGGCACGTAGACGCGGGACGGGAAGTCCTTGACCACCGGGGAGAGTTTGTTCGGCCGGTCCGCCGCGTAGACGTCGTTCGGATCGAGGAGCGGCGGCATGCCGGGCAGGCCGGGCGGGAGGGCCGGCACGGCCTTGACGGGCTTGGCCGGGCCCTTGGTGCCGAGCGCCTCGGCGGGCCCCTTTTCGGCTGCGCCGCAGCCGGCCAGGGCGGCGAGGACCAGACCGGCCAGCAGCACGGTGACCTTCCGGGGAAGGCGGGTGGTGGTCATTGGGTCAGCAGCTCCGTGGTGGTCACCGCGCGCAGCTTGCGGCGCGCGAGTTCTTCGAGGAGGGGAGGCATCGCGTCGACCGTGTCCGCGTAGCCGAAGTGCAGGCTCACCACCGATCCGCCTTGGATCGTCCCGGTGACGGTGCGGATGACGGCCGCGGCGCCGGGCGAGGTGAAGTCGAGGGAGTCCACGTCGTACGAGAGGACGTGCGGGTAGCCGGCCCGCTGGGCCAGTTTCCGGACGAGCGGGGTCGCGTACTGGGTCTGGGAGGGCCGGAACCAGGAGCCGATGGAGCCGGTGAGCCGTTTGAGCCGCTGGGCGCAGCCGGTGATCTCGGCGTAGGCCTCCGCCTCGGGCAGGTCGTTGACCGCGAGGTGGCGCTGGGTGTGGTTGCCGAGCTCGTGACCGCCGTCGAGGATGCGGCGGGCCATGTCCGGGTGGGCGTCGAGCCAGGTGCCGATCGCCAGTACGGTGACCCGCGCGCCCCCGCGTTCGGCCTCGGTCAGGACCGCCCGGGCGATGGCCGGGTCCCCGTTGCCGTGGAAGGTGAGGGCGACCCGGGGGCGGTCGCGCGGGCCGTGGCCGATCTCCACGGGCTGCCCGGGGAACCGGCGCGGGGCGGCGGCGGCCGCCTTGGCGGGGCGGTCGGGTCTGGCCGGACCGGGGGGCGGGGCGGAGGAGGCGGGGGCGGGGCGACCCGGTCCGCAGGCGGCGGTGAGGCCGGCCGCCGCGGTCGCGGCCGCTCCGAGACCGGCCGCACGCAGGGCCCCGCGCAGGGCCGCGCGGCGGCCTGGTTGTGAGAGCACCTGCCCATTTAAGGGGCGGATGACCCGGATGGTAATGATTGACCCAATTCGGGACGTCCACCAGAAGGGGCCGAGCGGGTGATCGATCCTCTATGTGATCAACGATTCACTCAGAGGTTCCGATAGTTATTCATGGATTGCGAGGTGAGTGGCCCACCTCACCTAGGATTTAGCTAGAAAGTCTTACGATTTGCACACTTATGTCCGAGTAGGGACTTTTGGCGTTTGGACCCTCGTCTGCCATAGTCGGAGCCACGGCTTCCCCATTGACCCGAGCGAAGTCGCCACGCCGAGGATCACACCCCCTTCGATCCTCGGCGCACCCATGAAGCCCCCACACCGCCCCCACAGGCGAGCCGGGGGCTTCAGGCATTTCTTCGGTGTTCATGCGCTCAGGCGTTCTGGCGGTCAGGCGTTCTGGCGGTCGGCGACCCGCATCTCGAACCAGGTGATCTTCCCGCGCGGCAGCAGGTCGGCGCCCCAGCGGTCGGACAGCTTGTCGACGAGGAAGAGGCCCCGGCCCGTGGTGTCGAGCTCGTGCACCGGCATCAGGCAGGGCAGTCCGCGCGAGGGATCGCGCACCTCCACCCGGATCCAGCCGCGCCGCCGCAGCATGCGTAAGCCGAAGGAGCGGGCCCCGGTGTGCCGCACCGCGTTGCCGACGAGTTCAGAGACCAGCAGGACGGCGTGCTCGGCGATCTGCGGCGAGAGTCCCCAGAGGCGGATCACCACGCACTGGGTGAGCCGGCGCGCCGTGCTCGCCGACTCCGGCATGGACGGCAGCGTCACTTCCGCCTCGGCCGGATTGCCGTACGACTCCAGCGCCTTGAGACCCTGTTCGTCCTCAAGAGCCGCCGTGAGCCGCACTGCCGAAGCGCTGCCGCGCTGCCGCGGCTGTTCCACACCCTCCAGGCCCGCCATGCACCCATCATGGACGGCCGACCTGCCCCTCCGGGTCGTTCCGGAGGAAAACACCCCCCGGATTCAACGAATCCAAGGGGGTGTCTTGTCATATGCGAGAGGCAGCAAAGGTGCCTCAATACCCGGTTTGACCTGCGGTGACACACCGCACGGAATGGATCACGCCGAGTGGATCACCGCTTCTGCTTAAGACTGCCTTAAGGCCTGGCTAATCCACCCCCAGGGAGGACCGGCGCCGCGCTCAGACGAACTTCGCCTTGCCCGGGCCCTCTTCGACGAAGCTGCGCATGCCGCGCTCACGGTCCTCGGTGGCGAACAGGCCCGCGAACCAGTTGCGTTCGATGGTCAGACCGGTGTCGATGTCGGCCTCCAGGCCGGCGTCCACGCACTCCTTGGCGGCGCGCAGCGCCATCGCCGGACCCTGCGCCAGCTTGGCGGCCCAGGCGTGCGCCTGCTCGTACACCTCGGCGGCGGGCACGACCCGGTCGACCAGGCCCAGGGTGAGCGCCTCGTCGGCCTTGACCATGCGTCCGGTGAAGATGAGGTCCTTGGCCTTCGACGGGCCGACCAGGCGGGAGAGCCGCTGGGTGCCGCCCGCGCCCGGGATCAGGCCGAGCAGGATCTCGGGCTGGCCGAGCTTCGCGTTGTCGGCGGCGATCCGGTAGTCGGCGCACAGCGCGAGCTCGCAACCGCCGCCCAGCGCATAGCCGGTGACGGCCGCGACGACCGGCTTGGGGATGCGGGCGACGGCGGTGAAGGCGTCCTGGAGCGCACGGGACCGGGCGACCATCGCCGCGTGGTCCATCGTCTGCATCTCCTTGATGTCCGCGCCCGCCGCGAACACCTTCTCGCCGCCGTAGATGACGACGGCGCGGACGTCGGCCCGGTCGGTCGCCTCCACCGCGAGCTCGCGCAGCCGGTCCTGGGTGGCGATGTCCAGGGCGTTCATGGGCGGCCGGTCCAGGCGGATGGTGCCGACGCCTTCGGAGACTTCGAGAGAGATGGTCATACGGGCCAGGTTAGCCGCGGTTAACGCGAGCCGGCCCGGTGCTGTGTGTCACAGCACCGGGCCGGCTTCAGGGGGTACGGGACCCGCTTACTTGATCCACTCCGCCCAGTCCATGTTCCAGCCGTTGAGGCCGTTGTCCGGGGCGATCTGCTTGTCCTTGGAGTTCTTCACGATGACCACGTCGCCGATCAGGGACTCGTTGAAGAACCAGGCGGCGGGCTGGTTGCCGTCGCCGGCGCCGCGGACGTCCTTGAGGCCGACGCAGCCGTGGCTGACGTTCTCCGAGCCGAACGTGCTGGAGGAGGCCCAGTAGTTGCCGTGCACGAAGGTGCCGGAGTTCGACAGCCGCATCGCGTGCGGGACGTCGGAGATGTCGTACTCGCCACCGAAGCCCACGGTCGCGCCGTTCATCCGGGTGACCTTGTACTTCTCGCTGATGACCATCTGCCCGTTGTAGGTGGTGGTCGACGGGGCGCCCGCGGTGATCGGGAGGTTCTTGATGACCTGGCCGTCGCGGACGACCTCCATGTGCTTCTCGCTCGCGTCGACCGTGGAGATCTGGGAGCGGCCGATCTTGAAGGTGACCGTACGGGTCTGCTTGCCGTAGACGCCCGGGCGGCCTTCGACGCCGTCGAGGGCGAGCTTCACGGTGACCTTGGTGCCCGCGGCCCAGTACTTCTCGGGGCGGAAGTCCAGGCGGTCGTTGCCGAACCAGTGGCCCTCGACCGGCACGGCCGGCTCGGCGGTCACGGTGATGGCCTTCTCGACGGCCTCGGGGTTGGTGATCCCACGGCTGAAGTTGATCGAGACCGGCATGCCCACGCCGACCTCCGCGCCGTCCTCCGGCGTGTAGTGGCCGACGAAGGTGTTGGTCGGCGTCAGGGTGGTGAAGGTGGTGTCCTTGGCGGACTCCCGGCCGGCCTCGTCCTTGGCGACCGCGTGCACCTTGTACTCGGTGGCGGAGGCCAGGTGACGGGCCGGCTCCCAGCTCGAACCGTCGTCGGCGAGCTTGCCCTCGACCGCGTTGCCCTTGGTGTCGGCGACGGTCACCGTGGTGAGCTTGCCGCCGCTGCTGGAGATCTTCAGGACGCCGCTGGTGGCGACCTCCTTGGCCCCGTCGTCGGGCTTGACGCTGACGACGGCCTTCGAGGCCTCGGTCCCGTTCTTGGCGCCACCCCCGGCGTTGTCGCCGCCGCCGCTGCTGTCACTCCCGCCACCACCGCTGCACGCGGTGGTGAACAGCAGGGCCGCCCCCAGCAGAAGGGCCGGCAGGCCGGTCCGGGCGCGGCCGCGTATCGGCTGCAGGTTCACTCTTGTTCTCCCCATGTCCCCCGCGCGCGGACAGTCGCGCGCTTGTCGACAGGAAATCACACGGGCAGATCACGATGAGCCACGGTCTTGTCACCGTTCCGTCCCAACATGCTGATCAGCGGCCGGGTCGGTTGTCGGGGACGGTCGGCGGCGACGGTCGGCCGGAGGGTGGCGGGGTCAGTCCTCGGTGCCCGGCTTGGTGCCCCACACGTACACCGCGTCGCCCTCGGTGAGCAGGTCCCAGAGGCGCCCCGCGTCCGGTTAGGTGAGGTTGACGCAGCCGGCCGAACCGCTGCCTCCCGTAAAGGGAGTCACTCGTACGGCGCCGCCGTGCGCCGTTCAGACGATGGCGGAGCCGGCGACCCAGTCCGCCCAGGACATGTTCCAGCCGCCCAGCCCGTTGTCGGCGGCGACCGTCTTGTCCTGCGAGTTGACGACCTCCACCACGTCGCCGATCAGGGTCCGGTCGAAGAACCAGCCGGCGGGGGTGTCGGAGCCGCCGCCCTTGTCGTCGCGCAGGCCCACGCAGCCGTGGCTCACGTTGGTGGTGCCGAAGGTGTCGGGGCTGGACCAGTAGTTCCCGTGCAGGAAGGTTCCCGAGGCGGTGAGCCGCATCGCGTGCGGGACGTCGGGGATGTCGTACTCGCCGCCGAAGCCGACGGTCTGACCGTTCATGCGGGTGACGTCGAAGAGCTCCATCACCACCATCTTCCCGTTGTACGTCGTGGTCTTGGGCGCCCCGGCGCTGATCGGCACGGTCGACAGCAGCTCCCCGTCCCGGCGGACCTCCATTTGGTGCGCGGCCGCGTCCACCCGGGAGATCTGGGAGCGGCCGACGGTGAAGGTGACGGTCTTGGACTGGATGCCGTACGAACCGGGCGCGCCCTCGACGTCGCGCAGGTCCATCTTCACGGTGACCTTGGTGCCGGCCTTCCAGTACTCCTTGGGCCGGAAGTCGAGCCGGTCCCTGCCGAACCAGTGGCCGACGACCTGCACGGCCGGGTCGGAGGTGACGGTGATGGCCCGCTCCACTTCCGCGCGGCGTTCGATCGCCCGGTTGAACTTGAAGGAGACGATCATGCCGGTGCCGACGGTGGAGCGGTTCTCGGGTTTGAAGTAGCCGATGAACCGTTCCTCGGGAACGTAGGTGGTGAAGGTGGTGTGCCGCGCCTGGCGGCGGTTGTGCCCGTCGAGGGCGACGGCGTCCACGGTGTACTTGGCCGCGAGTGCGAGCCGGGCGGAGTCGGGGTCGGGGCTCCAGCTGAGCCCGTCGTCGGCGATGGCGCCGGGGACCTCCTCCTGCTGCGCGTCCTCCACCTTGGTGACGACGACCCGCTCCAGCCGGCCCTCGGGCACGGTGACCACCAGCCGCGCGTCGGCGGGGACCCCCTTGGCGTTGTCGTCGGGGGTGATGCGGATGGCCTCGTCCGGCGAGCGGGGTTTGCCGGGCAGCTGGATCTCGACCGGCGATTTGCCGTCCTTGGTGCATCCGGCCAGCCCGCCCAACAGGCCCACCCATGCCGCCACGGCGGCCAAGCCCGCCCCTGCCCGCCTCGTCAGAAGTGTCACGATCCCTCCAACGACCGGCCCCCTCCGGGGGAAACGTGAGCGCGCTCCACGTTCCGGGCGGAACAGTCCGGGCAGAACAGTGGGAAGGACCAGACGGGGGCGGCCCGGGCCGGGACGCCGGAGCCGCACTCCCCACCCCCGCAGGTACCCAGGAGCCGTGGAGGCGGGCAGTGTCGAGCGCAGCCGAGCAAGAGGCGGTGGAAGCCGTCGGCAACGCCGTCGATGCGGTGCGGGGCGGCCAGACCGCGCCCGCACCGCGGGTCGACGGTCATCCGGGCGGCCAGCCGGGCGTCCATCCGAACATCCGGCCGAACGGCCATCCGGGCGTAGGCCAGTCGAACGGCCAGGTCAAGGGGCAGGTGTTACGCGTCCACACGCGCCCGGGACCAGCGGTGTGGCCGGGATCCTCGCATCCCCTGGGGGCCCGGTTCCACCACGGACCGGACGGGACGGCGGGCACCAACTTCGCCCTGTGGGCGCAGGGCGCGGAGGCGGTGGAGCTGTGCCTGTTCGACTCCGAGGGCGGTGAGACCCGCTGCTCGCTCACCGAGCTCACGCACGAGATCTGGCACGGTTTCGTGCCGGGCGTGCGCCCCGGTCAGCGGTACGGGTTCCGGGTGCACGGGCGCTGGGACCCCTGGACGGGAGCCCGGTTCAATCCGGCGAAGCTGCTCCTGGACCCGTACGCGCGGGCCGTCGACGGGGACTTCACCCTGCCGCCGGAGGTGTACGGGCACGTCCGGGACTGGCCGCAGCAGTACATCGCGGACACCGTGCGCGACGACCGGGACTCGGCGCCGTTCGTCCCGAAGGGCGTGGTCGTCCACGACGACGACGACTGGGCGGACGACGTCCGGCCGAAGACCCCGTGGGCCGACTCGGTGATCTACGAGCTGCACGTGCGCGGGTTCACGATGCGCCATCCGGGTGTTCCCGAAGAGCTGCGCGGCACGTACGCGGGGCTCGCCCATCCGGCGGCGGTGGAGCACCTGACCAGGCTGGGGGTCACGGCGGTCGAGCTGCTGCCGGTGCACCAGTTCGCGCACGAGGACCACCTGCTGCGCCGGGGGCTGCGCAACTACTGGGGCTACAACTCGATCGGCTACTTCGCCCCGCACGCGGGCTACTCGGCGTCCGGGACGGCGGGGCAGCAGGTCGGCGAGTTCAAGCGGATGGTGCGGGCCCTGCACGCGGCCGGGATCGAGGTGATCCTCGACGTGGTCTACAACCACACGGCGGAGGCCGGCGAGCTGGGTCCGACCCTGTCGCTGCGCGGGATCGACAACCGGGGCTACTACCGGCTCCAGTCCGACCAGCGCCGCTACGCCGACTACACGGGCTGCGGGAACACCCTGCACGCCGGGCGCCCGCACGTGCTGCGCCTCATCACGGACTCGCTGCGCTACTGGGTGACGGAGATGGGCGTGGACGGCTTCCGCTTCGACTTGGCGGCGGCGCTGGCCCGTTCGATGCACGACGTGGACATGCTGTCCCCGTTCCTGGCGGTGATCGCCCAGGACCCGGTGCTGCGGCGGGTGAAGCTCATCGCCGAGCCGTGGGACGTGGGGTCGGGCGGCTACCAGGTGGGCGCGTTCCCCCCGCTGTGGACGGAGTGGAACGACCGCTACCGCGATGCCGTACGGGACTTCTGGCGGGGCGCGCTGCCCGACGTACGGGACCTCGGGTACCGGCTCTCGGGGTCGAGCGACCTCTACGCCTGGGGCGGGCGGCGCCCGTACGCCTCGGTGAACTTCGTGACCGCGCACGACGGTTTCACCCTGCGCGACCTCGTGTCCTACGAGCGCAAGCACAACGAGGGGAACGGGGAGGAGAACCGGGACGGGACCAACGACAACCGGTCGTGGAACTGCGGGGAGGAGGGCGAGAGCGAGGACGTCCGGGTGGGCGCGCTGCGCCGCCGCCAGCTGCGCAACCTGCTGACCACCCTGCTGCTGTCGACGGGGGTGCCGATGCTGGTGGCGGGGGACGAGTTCGGGCGCACGCAGGGCGGCAACAACAACGCCTACTGCCAGGACAACGAGACGGGGTGGGTGGACTGGTCGCTGCTGGAGGACCCGGCGTGGCGGGAGCTGTTCGCGCTGACGGAGCGGCTGATCTCGCTGCGGCAGGCGCATCCGGTGCTGCGGCGGCGGGCGTTCTTCTCGGGGCGGCCGCAGGGGGCGGACGGGCTGCGGGACCTGGCCTGGTTCACGCCGACGGGCGCGGAGATGACGGAGCAGGACTGGTACGCCCCGGCCGCCGCGCTGGGGATGTACCTGTCGGGGCGGGACATCCCGGGCCGTGACGAGCGGGGCCGGCAGGTGACGGACGACAGCTTCCTCGCGCTGCTGCACACCGGGGACCGGCCGCTGGCCTGGGTCCTGCCGGGGGCGCCGTGGGCGGAGGCGTACGAGCTGGTCCTGGACACCTCCCTGGAGAGCCAGTCGGACGCGCCCCGCACCCGTCACCGCGGCGGGGAGACCCTGACGGTCCCGGCCCGCTCGGTCCTGCTGCTGCGGGTCTGCGGGTCGGCGGCGCGGGGGCCGTCCGTGTGAGGAGGCGGCGGCCCACGACCCCGCACGCCGCTGCCTCCGGAGGAAACCGGACATCCGGAACGACTCCCCTGCTCGCCCTGCGATGATGTGTTCGACATCGTTCTGAGGGGGGTCCTGCATGGGCAGAGTCAACACCGCGCTGCAGGAACTGCGCGGGGCGCAGAAGTCGGCGAAGGGGGTGTCGCTGTATTCGCGGTTCGTCAACCGGCCCGCCGGGCGGTACCTGGCCGCCGGTTCGTACGCGCTCGGGCTCACCCCGAATCAGGTGACGCTGGTCAGCGCCGCCTTCAGCTTCGCCGCCGTGGCCGCGGTCGCCCTGTGCGCGCCCTCGTGGGCGCTGGGGACCGCGGTGTGGGCGGCGCTCGCCGTCGGGTTCGCCTTCGACTCCGCGGACGGGCAGCTGGCCCGGCTGCGCGGCGGCGGCAGCGCGGCCGGCGAGTGGCTGGACCACGTCGTGGACGCGGCCAAGCTCACGGCGCTGCACGCATGCGTGCTGATCGCCTTCTACCGCTTCCCCGGGGAGTACGGGACGACGGCCGACGGCTGGCTGCTGGTGCCGCTGGGCTTCCAGTTCGCCGCGGTCGTCACCTTCTTCGGCGGGCTGCTGACGGAGAAGCTCAAGCCGAAGCCGGCCCCGGGCAGCCCCGCCGCCGCTCCGTCGACCCTGCGCGCGGTGGCCCTGCTGCCCGTGGACTACGGGGTGTTCTGCGTGGTGTTCCTGCTGCTCGGCGGCGGGAGGCTGTTCGCCTGGGCGTACGCCGGGCTGGGCGTGGTCGCCGTGCTGTTCCTGCTGGCGTTCCTCGCGAAGTGGTTCCGGGAGCTCAGCGCCGTTCCCCGGTGACCTGACCGGGGAGGGCGGAGGGTTCCGCGAGCGCGTCCAGCGCCCGGCGCAGCTGGGTGCTGGAAGTGTGCACGGTGTAGGGGAAGTAGACGACGTCGACGCCGTGGGCGGCGAAGTCCTTCTCCAGCCGGTCGCCCTTGGGCGTGCCGCGCCAGTCGTCGCCCTTGAAGATGACGTCGAAGCGGACCTGCTTCCAGGTCTCCACCTTGTCCGGGACGGTCTCCACGAAGGCGGCGTCCACGTACTTCACGCTGCGGACGATCTCCAGCCGCTCGACGAGCGGGATCATCGGGCGGCGCCCCTTGGCGCGTTCGGCCATCTCGTCGGAGACCACTCCGGCGACGAGGTAGTCGCACCGGCTGCGCGCGTGGCGAAGGATGTTCAGATGTCCGATGTGGAACAGATCGTAGGCTCCCGGCGCGTAGCCGACTCGGTACGGTCTACGCGCCGGCGCGCCAAAGTCGGACATCTCGTGCTCCGTCATCTGTTATCCCCAGCGACCGCACCCCCCGGTGCAGCTGATGAGCAGACAATAGCGTGCACGTTCCGCAGCACGCGGGTGAACGAATAGGGTGACGTGCGCATCATCCAGGGGAAGAGGGGACGCTCGGTGTCCAGATCCGGTCAGCGGCGCATGCTGCTGGTTTCCACCAATTACGCTCCGGAGCACGCGGGGATCGGCCCGTATGCCACCCAGATCGCGGAGCACTGGGCGGATCTCGGCCACGAGACGCACGTGCTGGCGGGCATGCCGCACTACCCGGCGTGGTCCGTCGAGCCGGAGTACAAGGGGGCGCTCCAGCGCACGGAACAGCGCGCGGGCGTCACGGTCCACCGGCGGGCGCACACCGTACCGCCGCGCCAGACCGCCGTGAAGCGGGCCCTTTTTGAAGGATCGATTCTGCTGCACGGCGCCGTGGCCCCGCCCCGGATGCCCAAGCCGGACGCGGTGCTCGCCCAGATGCCCAGCCTGGCCGGCGGGGTGCTCGCCGCCCGGCTCGCGGCCCGCTGGAAGGTCCCGTACGTCCCGGTCGTCCAGGACCTGATGGGCGCCGCCGCAGCGCAGAGCGGGATCAGGGGCGGGGACAAGGCCGCCGCGATCGCCGGCCGCGCCGAGGCGTACGCCCTCAAGCGCGCCACCCTCGTCGGCGTCATCCACGAGACCTTCGTCGACCGGGTCGTCGGCATGGGCGTGGACCCGGGCCGGATCCGCCTCGTCCCCAACTGGTCGCACGTGGCGGTGCCCACGAAGCCGCGCGGGGAGACGCGTCGCCACCTCGGCTGGGGCCCCGGCGAGACCGTCGTCCTGCACTCCGGGAACATGGGCCTCAAGCAGGGACTGGAAGTCCTCGTGGGCGCCGCCAGGCTGGATCCCCATGTCCGCTTCGTCCTCATGGGCGACGGCAGTCAGCGCGCCGCGCTCGCCGATCTGTCGGCCGATGTACCGAATCTGGACATCATCCCCCCTGCCGCGGACGGTGAGTTCCCCGATATCCTCGCCGCGGCGGACGTACTCGCGGTCACGCAGCACGCTGCCGTGCTGGACATGAGCGTGCCGTCGAAACTCACCTCCTACTTCCAGACCGGCCGCCCCGTCGTCGCCTCCGTGGCGGCGGAGGGCGGCACCGCCCAGGAGGTGGAACGCTCGGGCGCTGGGGTGCTCGTACCGCCGGAGGACCCCGAGGCCCTGCTGAAGGCCGTACGGGCCCTGGCCGAGGACCCCGAAGGCGCGGACGCACTGGGAGCGGCCGGACCCCGCCACGTGGCGGCCCATCTGAGCCGTGAAGCGGGCCTGGCCCGCATCGACGCACTGATAGACGAAGCACTTGGGGGACCCCGGCCGTGATCGAGACGAACCGCCCTGCAGCGGCACCGGCCGACGACGAACCGGACCTCCTCAGAGACCAGTTCCGGCAGCTCCTGCGCTACCGCAGGCTCATCGGCGCGGGCATCGGCATCGGCCTGCTGGGCGGCGTCTACCTCGGCATCTCCACGGCCGACACCTACGTCGCGACCGCCGACGTCGTGCTGCGCGCGCCCACCGACGACCCGTTCAACCCGAGCCTCGCCCCCGACAAGGCGATCAACATCGGCTCCGAGCGCCAGGTCGCGCTCAGCTCCTCCATAGCCAACGAGGCGGCGAAGAAGCTCGGCGTGTCCGCGTCCGGCTTCGCCGCCCTGCGCAGCGGTCTGCAGGTCACCAACCCGCCGCAGACCATGGTGCTGCGCTTCACGTACACGGCGTCCTCCCCCAAGGAGGCCGCCAAGCGCGCCAACGCGATGACCGAGGCGTACCTGCTCAAGCGGCAGGAGTCCCTCGACGCCACCCGCGACAAGATGGTCAAGGGCTACAAGGAGCAGCGCGACCCGATCGCCAAGCAGCTCGACGAGCTCTCCAAGGAGATCGCCCGGATGCCCGCCGGTGCCGGGCGCGACGCGGCCAGCTCCGCCAAGACCGACCTGCAGAGCGAGGTCGGCGGCTACAACACCAAGATCACCAAGCTCGAAGCCCTCGACATGACCCCGGGCCGCGTCACCAGCGCCGCGACCGCGCCCCCCGGAGCCGACGGCCCCGGCATCCTCATGTCCCTCGCGCTCGGCGCCGCCGTCGGCCTCGCCCTCGGCCTGCTGGCCGCCTGGGTCCGGCTCGTCTTCGACCCGGCGCCGCGCTCCGAGGGCGACGTGGCACGGGCCCTTCGCGCGCCCGTACTCGGCTACCTGCCCCGGGACCGGACGGGCGGCGGGCCGCTGCTCGCCGCCGGCGAGGCCGACCCCCGCCTCGCCGAGGAGTACCGCTCGGTGGCCTTCCGGCTCGCCTACGACTCCCGCTTCGCCGACCGGCGCCGGCTGCTCGTCGTCGCCCCGCGCGGCAGCAGCGAGACCGCCGCCGCGGTGGCCGTGAACCTCGCCGCCTCCTTCGCGGAGACCGGCAAGGACGTGCTGCTCATCGAGGCCGACCTGCGCACCCCCGTACTGGCCAGCCAGCTGCCGACGGACGCCGGCGGCCGGCCGCGCTGGAGCCAGACCCCGGGCGGCCAGAAGGGCGGCGGACGGCACTCCGACTCCGAGTGGCCCGACGGACGCCAGCTCGTCGTGGACGCCGGCGAGTCCGGCTCCTTCGACCTGATCCCCGGCGAGCGGGCGCGCAACGTGCCGCGCGCGCTGACCTCCCCCCGCGCCACCCGGCTGATCTCCGAGGCCGACTCCCCCAACGCGACCGTCATCGTGCTCGCGCCGCCCGTGCTCTCCTACGCCGACGCCCTCGCCCTCGTCGACCGCGTCGACGGCGTCCTGGTCGTCTGCAACCCGCGCGGCGTCCACCGCACCGACCTGTCCCGCATCCGCGAGCTGATCAGCGGCGCCGGCGGCACGGTGCTCGGCGCGGTGCTGCACGCCCCGCTGCCCGGCGAGAAGCGCGGCCGCGGCAAGGACAAGACCCCGGCCCCCGCACCTGCCGCCGGCTCCCCGGCGGGCGGCCCGCAGCCGCCGCAGCCGATCCCGTACGAGGTGGCCGAACCCGAGCAGCACATCCCCGGTGACGGCACCGACACCGTGGCGCTGCGCACCGTGCGCATGGGCCGCAGATGAGCCGACGCGGCCTCGCCGCCGTCGCGTCGGTCCTGGACCAGGCCGCCTCCAGTGCCACGAACATCCTGGTGCTGGTGCTGGCCGCCCGGCTGTCCTCGGCAGCCGGGTTCGCCGACTTCTCGATGGTGTACGTGACCTTCAGCGTGCTCCTCGGACTGAACATGGCCTACGTCGGCCAGAGCCTCGTCCTGGAGAAGGGCCAGGGGGTCCCCCCGGACGAAGTCTGGGGGAGGCTCGGCGCGATGTGCCGCTCCGCCATCGGCTTCACCGGGGCCGCGTCGGCCGCCGTGGGAGCGCTGCTCGTGGTGGTGGGCCTCGCGCTCCCCGCGACGCCCGGCCGGGCCTTCCTCGCGCTGGGCCTCGTCCTGCCGTTGGTTCTCCTCCAAGACGGACTGCGCTACTGCTTCTCCGCGCTGCGCGCCCCCGAGCGGGCGCTGGCCGCGGACGCGCTGCGGCTGGTGTGCGTGGTCGCGGCGCTGACCGTGCAGCCCGAAGGGGCTTCGGCGGGGCGGCTGGTGCTGGTGTGGGGCCTCTCCGCGGTGCCCGCGCTGGGGCTGGGGCTGTGGCTGCTGCGGCCGTACGTCCGCGGCGCCCGGGGCGGTCTCGCGGGACTACGGCCGTATCTGCGCCGGGGTCATCTCGGGCAGCGGTTCGTGGTCGAGTTCGCGGTGGGCAACGGCTCCAGCCAGCTCGCCGTACTGGGCCTCGGCGTCTTCGCGACCCCGCTGGCCGTCGGCGCGCTGCGGGGTGCGACCACCCTCTTCGGGCCGCTGAACGTGCTGTTCAACTCCGCGAACTCCTTCGGTCCGCCGGTCCTCGGGCGGCTCGGCGGCAAGCGGGCCACCGTGCGGGCGACCGCGCTGCTCGGCCTGGTACTGGCCGCGCTCGGCGCGGGCTGGGGGGCCGTGCTGTACGCGCTGCCGGAGCGGGTGGGCCGTCGGCTGCTCGGCGACACCTGGTCGGCGACGGCCGCGCTGCTGCCGGCGACGGGGGCGCAGTACGCGGTGATGGGGCTCGGCACCTGTGCGCTGCTGACCCTGCGGGTGCTGGCGCCGAAGGCGACGCTCTCCTTGCAGGTGGTCTTCTCGGTGCTGTCCGTGGGGCTGCTGCTCGGCGGGTACGCGGTGGGGGGTGTGGCGGGCGCCGCGGTGGGCCTGGCGGCCGGCTCCGCACTCAAGGCCGCGGCCGCCTGGTGGCGCGTCACCCGCCTGCGAGTACCTGCTGCGCAGGACCGCGAACCCGAGCCGGCCCCCGCCGCCTGACCCGCTGCCCGCCGTTTCCCGGGCTCTGCCCGGACCCGCGCCTCGAACGCCGGCGGGGCTGAGATAGGGCCCCGCCGGCGTTCGAGGCGCGGGGGTTCGGGGGCAGCGCCCCCGCAGCGGCTACGCACCTGGGCGCGGGCGCGGCTAGCGCAACGTCGTGCCGCGGTCCGTGCGGTACGTGGCGACCAGCGCGAGGCAGAGGGCGGCGATCGCCACCCGCCCCGACGCCTGGAGCAGGGGGCCGCGCAGCAGGATGAAGGAGTAGCCCGCGACCAGCGGGACGACCACCGAGATCAGGCTGCCCGGCGGCGACCTCCGCGTGGCCCGTTTCGCGTAGCGCCGGTCGACGCGGGCGGAGGCGTACCCCATGCCCAGCAGCCCCGCGCCCATGCCCAGCGGACCGAAGTCGAGCCACAGCTCCGCCCAGATCGGGGAGGAGAGGTTGGTGTTGACCGTGCCCATCCACTGGCCGACCATCACACCCGTGTCCCGCGGCTTGCCCGGCCACACCGAACGCGGCACCGCGAACAGGATCGACCCGGCCAGCTGGCGCCCGTAGAAGTGCCCGGGGCCCGACTCCGAGAAGGTGATGGTGTTCGCGAACATGCCGATCTGGTCGTAGTCCTTGAGCGCCATCGGCTCCAGGAAGGACGTGGTCTCGACCGGACGGTAGTTCTTCTCGTCGTACCGGAAGCGGTCTGCGAAGGGGAAGATCAGCAGCGCGACGACCACCGCCATCGACAGCGCCACCCGGTACATCGCCGCGCTCACCGGGAAGACGGTGAAGAGCAGCGCGAACATGACCGTCAGGAACCAGTACCGCGGGTTCGAGATCGGGTTGTTGACGATCAGGTTGAGGCCGGCGAGCGCCGCCCACGTGACGATGATCGACACCTTGCGGCGGGCGAACTTCGAGGTGATCAGCCAGCGGGTGTAGAGGAGCAGCGCGAGCAGGGCCGGTACGGTGCCGAAGCCGCGCAGCAGGGCCTGCCCGGCCTGGCCGTCGCCGTTGGAGACGCCCGCCTCCTCGATGCCCGCGATGATCTCCTGGCGGCTGGAGAAGAAGACCGCCGGGCCCCCCAGCTTCATGATGAAGGCGGCGCTGCACAGGAACGAGAGGACCGTCAGGAGCTGGAGCCGGCGCCGGTGCGCCATGACGGGCTTGGACTCCTTCTGGGAGCCGCCCGCGCGCCCGGCCGGCCGGTGACGGGCCAGCAGTACGCCGACGTCGAAGGCCGTGCAGCCGAGCAGCACGAGCCCGATGGCGATCGTCAGGTCGGAGCGCGGGCCGACGACCGGCGTCGGGACCTGGCCGAGGACGGCCTGCGCGAGCGGGGCCACGCCCATGGCCATGTAGACGAAGAGCCAGAAGGAGCCCTGGAGCAGCTTGCGTCGGCTGGTGAGCACCATCGCGGAGAGCCGGGCGCCCGCGTACATGGTGAGCAGGAGCTGGAGCCAGAAGGCCGCGTCACGGGCGCCCGAGCCCGTCTGGACGGCGACGAACAACGGCAGGAAGACCGTGAATCCGAGCGCGAGCGGTACGGACAGCGCGCGCGAGAGCAGGGTGCGCGGGAGGGTGGCCCGGCCCCACAGGCTCTCGTCCTCGAAGGGGGACGGGACGGGCTGCTTCGCGGGCGTCGCGGGGGGCTTGCGTATGTCCGTCGTCACTGCCGCCCCCACCCGATGTGCCTGGTCCGCGCGCAGTCTAGTCTGAGCGGGCCACGCCCGGGGAGGCGGCGGCGTGGGGGTCTCCCCGGACGGATTCCGGGGGAGCAGATGGGGGCGACAGTTGCGGGATCTTCCTTCCTTCACGCTGGCCGGATACGACAAGGGCCGCGGGCTGCTGACGCAGGCGCTCTGGTTCGCCGTGATGAACACGCTGTTCATGAGCTGGTTCTGTCCGGCGCGGCTGCGGGTGGCGCTGCTGCGGGCCTTCGGGGCGAAGATCGGCGAGGGCGTGCTGATACGCCACCGGGTGCGCGTGCTGTGGCCGTGGAAGCTCACCGTCGGGGACCACACCTGGATCGGTGAGGGCGCCTGGCTGCTGAACCTGGAGCCGCTGACGATCGGTTCGCACGTGTGCCTCTCTCAGGAGGCCGTGCTGTGCACCGGCTCGCACGACCACCGGGCCGCCGACTTCCGCTACCGCAACGCGCCCATCACCGTCGAGGACGGCGCCTGGGTGGCCGTACGGGCGACCGTGCTGGCCGGGGTCACGGTGGGCCGCTGCGCGGTCGCCGGCGCGGGCTCGGTCGTGCACAAGGACCTGCCGGAGCTGACGCTGCAGACCCAGGACGGGCGGCGCCGCCCGGTGGAGGAGCCCAAGTGAGCACCCCGGTGCGCGTGCTGCACGCCGTCACCCTGCACTCCCCCTCGCACGCCTTCGGCGGGCCGGTGCGGGTCGCGCTGAACCTGGCGAAGGGGCTGCGCGCCCGGGGCCACGAGGCGCGGCTGCTCGCGCTGGGCGAGGGCTTCGACGCGTGGCCCACCTCCGTGGAGGGCGTGCCGGCGAAGCTGTTCCCCGCCCGCCGTCTGC
Source organism: Streptomyces sp. NRRL F-2580 (assembly GCF_000720115.1). Classification (GTDB taxonomy): domain Bacteria; phylum Actinomycetota; class Actinomycetes; order Streptomycetales; family Streptomycetaceae; genus Streptomyces. The sequence continues at coordinate 145,644 of NZ_JOIR01000005.1, read as the reverse complement.
TCCCCCTCGGTTTCAGCGGGATGACCTCACCGGCGCTGCTGGCGTCGGCCGGCCGGCTGGTGCGCGACGCCGATCTCGTCCACGTCCACCTGGCCCGGGACCTGGTGACCCTGCCGGTGGCGCTGGCGGCGCTGCGGGCGGGCAAGCCGCTGGTGCTGCAGACCCACGGGATGGTGGACCCCAGCGAGAAGCTGCTGGCCAAGGTGCTGGACGCGGTGGCGGTACGCCGGCTGCTGCGCGGCGCGGACGCGCTGCTGTACCTGACCCCGCACGAGCGCGAGGGACTGGACGCGGTGGTGGGCACACCGCTGCCGAACGCGGTCCGCCTGGTCAACGGGACCCCGGCGCAGGAGGAGCGGCCGCCGCCCGCCGGCCCGCCGCGGATCCTCTACTCGGCGCGCCTGCAGGCCCGCAAGCGGCCGGTGGACTTCGTGGACGCGGCCCCGGCGGTCCTGGCGGTGCGTCCGGACGCGCACTTCGTGGTCGCGGGTCCGGACGAGGGCGAGCTGGGGGCCGTACGGGCCCGGATCGGGGAGCTGGGTCTGACGGACCGGTTCACGGTGCCGGGGGCGCTGTCCGGCGCGGAGGTCCTGACGGAGCTGCGACGGGCGCACGTGTACGTCCTGCCCTCGGTGGACGAGCCGTTCCCGATGTCGGTGCTGGAGGCGCTCTCGGTGGGCGTCCCTTCGGTGGTCACGCACTCCAACGGCCTGGCCCGTGACGTCGCGCGGGCCGGTGCGGGGCACGCGGTGGATCCGGGTCCGGCGGGCGTCGCCGCGGCCGTCCTGGCCCTGCTGGACCCGGTGGCCAACCGGGAAGCCTCGCTGTCGGCCCGCAAGCTGGCCGCGGATTCCTTCTCCATGGACGCGGTCCTGGACACCCTGCTCCCGGTGTACGAGGGCGCGCTGCGCGGGTGAGGCCCCACCGCGGGTGAAGCCCCGCCGCGGCGTCAGATGACGTCCCGGCGGTGTTCCTCCACGACCGGTATCGCGCCCGCGGCCCGGCGCCGCTTGTAGATGCTGGTGTACACGGCGAGGCCGATCCCGCCGACCGCCATCATGATCAGGCCGACCAGGTCGAGGTTGACGCTCTCCATCTCCCAGTCGCTGGCGAAGGTGAGGATGGCGCCCACCACGATCAAACCGATGCATCCACCGATGCCCATGAGTCCGCCTTCCGCCGTTGTGGCTGTGACCGCGCGGATACCCGGGTCCGGGGCACGAAAACGCCCCCGGGGGCCGGGAGTCCGGTCCTCGGGGGCGTTGTCGTACGCCGGTGGCGCGCCGCGGTGCTACGCGGGGATCCAGGCGTAGCAGCCCGAGGAGTTGAACTCCGTCGTGCCCGCCGGGATCGTCGCCGTGATCTTGTCGCCCGCCTTGAGCGGGGCCTCGGGGCCCGAGGCGAGGACGGAGCCGTCCTTGCCCTTGGCCTCCCAGGTGCAGTTCGTGGCCTGGGTCAGCGCCCGGTAACCGCCCGCCGCGGGCGACTGCTTCGGGCCTTCGGCGAAGCCCTTCTCCGCCGCGGCGAGGATCGGCTTCTGGTCCGGGCACAGGTACGTGATCGCGTCCTTGGCGCCGGGGATCTCCCCGGTGATGACGGCCCCGGTCGCCGCGTCCTTGTCGTGCTTCGCGGTGCGCGCCACCCGCTGACAGGCCTCCTGGCCGGTCTGCAGGACGGCCGCCGGGTCCATCTTCTCCGGGACCCGCCCGCTCAGGTACTTCTTCTCCTGCGCCGTGAAGCTGCCCGTCTTCGGGGTGAGCTTCGCGTCGGGCAGGACCGGGCCCGTCGGCTTCGCGTCGGCCGCGGGCTCCGCCGTGGCCGGGGTGGCCGGGGTGTCCGCGGGATCGGGGGCCGCCGACGAGGCCGGGGGCTTCACCTTCGCCTCGGAGTCGTCACCGCCGGAACTGCAGGCGGTCAGGGTCAGGGCGGCGGTCAGCAGGACAGCGGCCGCCGCGGAGCGTCGGTACATCGGATGGCTCCCGTACTACTTACAGGGGGTGGGACGGGCGAGCGGGGCCCGGCTGCGTAGAGCCGGGCCCCGCACACCGTCAGGCGGTTGCCCGGGTGGTCGCTACTTCGCGCCGAAGGTCAGAACCAGCTGCGGAGTACCCTCCGCCGCCGTGGACTCCGAGGACCAGATCCACAGCGGGTCGGTGCCCGTGCTCGTCAGGCCCAGGCTGTAGCCGCCGCCCAGCACCGCGGAGACCGCGGCGGTGTCCAGCTCGACGCTGTGGACCGCCGAGCCGTCCGGCACGCCCGCGATGGTGCCGAGCGGGGTGGTGCCGAGGGTGGGCTTGGTGTTGAAGGTGGTGCCCGCGCCGCTCCAGGTGCCGGTGACCGGGACCACGGAGACGGTGTCGGCGGTGCCGGCGCCCGCCTGCGTGGAGGTCTTGATCTGCAGCGAGGCGGACTTCAGGACCTGGCCGGCCGGGGCGGCCGGCAGGTTGAAGCGCAGGTACGTCTCGTACGCCGAGGTGCCGCGCACCGCGAGCGAGGTGGACGTGCCGTAGGCCGTGCTCGGGGCGCCCTGGTTGATGTAGGTGTCCTCGGTCGCCTTGACCGCGGAGACCGAGTCGGTGGGTGCCTTGGCCAGGTCGAAGTGGTTCTTGACCTGGGCCTGGGTGAGCGCCGTCGGGTAGACGGCCGTCTCGTCCAGCTGACCGGCGAAGAAGTTGCTCGTCGGGCGGGTCGGCCAACCGGAGAGGTTGTCGCCGCCGGCGTGCCAGTAGCCCGCGTAGGTGCTGTTGCTGGTGGCGTTCAGCGAGCCCTTGTTCTGGCCGTCGACGTACAGCGTGATGCCGCCGGGGCCCTGGGTGCCGACCACGTGGTGCCACTTGTTGTCGTTGTACGTCTCGAACAGACCCGTGGAGACGGTCCGGGCCGAGCCGTTGTAGACGCCGAAGACGAGGCGACCGGTGTTGGTCATGTAGATGTGGCGGTCGTTCGAGCCGCTGCTGCGCGTGGTGTTGTTGCCGAAGCCGATCAGCTTGCCACCGCGCGTGGTGTTCGTCTTGAACCAGGTCTCGACGGTGAAGGTGTTGCCGACCGACTGACGGCGGTCGCTGTGCACCAGCTGGCTCGTGCCGTTGAAGCCCATCGCCGTGCTGGCGCCGGAGACCGCGCCGGGCGTCTGGCGCAGGGCCGGGGCGTTGAACTGGACACCGCTGGTGTTGCCACCGTTGGAGGAGTCGGCCACGTACGGGCTGACGGAGTCGTCGTAGCGCCAGTACAGGTTGGCACCGTCCTGGCGGACCTGGTTCGGGTACGTCTGGACCGAGGTCGGGATCGTCACCGAGGCGACGGCCGACAGGGCGCTGGTGTTGCCCGCGTCGTCGGTCGCGGTCACGCGGTAGGTGTACGTCTGGCCGGCCTTGACCGTGGTGTCGTTCCAGGAGGCCTGCGGGCGCTCCCACTCCAGCGAGCTGGCGGTGACCGTCGCGGCCGGGGTGGCCGAACCGTTGCGGTAGATGCGGTACGTCAGCTTGCTGTCGTCCGCGTCGTAGCTGGTGCGCCAGCGGACCTGGGCCTCGCCGGGCTTGACGCTCGCGGCGCTGGCCACCGGGGTGGTCGGGGCGCCGACGTCACCGGTGGAGGCGAAGCGGGTCAGCCCCTGCTGCGCCTTGCCGTTGATGAGGGTGAACTCACCGCCGACCCACAGGTACTTGACGTCGTTCTTGTCGGCCACGGCCATGACGCGCGGGCCGATGCCCTCGCCGAGGCCGTCGTTGGCGGTGGGGTGCCAGCCGAGCTTGCCGGGGCCGCGCACGAAACCGTCCACGGGCGCGGGGGCGGCGCCGTCGTGGTTGGTCGGCTGGGCCAGCAGGAAGTTCCGCTTGCCGTCGGGGAACTCCAGCTCGGTGGAGCAGTCGTGCGCGTGCGAGGAGCTGTAGAGCACTCCCTGGTACGGCAGGACGAACTGGGTGGCGCCGAGGCAGCGGTCGCGCCACTTCTCGGTGAAGTCGCTCAGGCGCAGGCCGATGCGGCCGTCGAAGACGCCGCCGCCGGAGCCCTCGTGGCCCGTGTAGAAGCCGGTGTCGTCGGTGGAGATGTCCTTGACGACCGAGTTCGACGGGATGTTGGTGTAGGTCTTGGTGACCGCGCCGGTGGTGGCGTTGACCACGGCCAGGGCGTGGCTGTTGGAGCCGTTGACCGTGAAGAAGTCGCCGCCCAGCAGCACGTTCTTGCCGTCGGGGGTGACCTCGACGGCGCGGCCCGGCTCGTCGACGTTGGCGACGAAGGGCTTGAGCGCACCGGTGCCGGCGTCCACGGCGGCGAACCGTTCGCGGGTCTGCCCGTCGACGGCGTTGAAGTCACCGGCGGCGTACAGGGTGTCGTCGGTGACGGCGAGCCCGCGCACGGTGGCGGGGAAGCCGGGGTGGAACGATGCCTTGGGGGTGCAGCTCTCGATGTCGATCGCCGCGAGGCTGGAGACCGGGGTGCCGTTGACGGCGCCGAAGTAGCCGCCCGCGTAAAGGGTCTTCTTGTCCTTGGAGACGACCAGGGTGCGCACGGTCGCCGTGCCGTCGCCGATGGTGAAGGCGAGCTTGCAGGAGGTGGGCTTGCCCGTCGCGGCGTCGAGCGCGACGAAGTTCACGGCCTCCTGCTCGGCGCCCGCGGCGCCCTCGGGCGGACGGACCGCCGAGAAGGTACCGCCGGCGAAGACGGTGCCGTTCGCCTGGGCCATCGCAAAGACGATGCCGTCCGGCTGCCAGGTGGGCAGCTCGTCGGCGGTGAATGCCACCGGCGGCGTGATGGCGGACGCCTGAGGCATCAACACCAGGCCTATGCCGGTGCCGGCACCGGCCAGTGACAGGACGAGGGCAGCAGTCAGCCCTCTGGATCTACGCATGAGCCCCCCAGGGCAATTGCCCGGTTTGATGGCTGGAACTATCCGAACAGCCATATGTACGGGCGCAGACTAGGGCTCACGCGAGGGCCTGGTCACCCCTCTTGACCCATTGCATACCAACTTGGAATCAACGGCTCAGCAGCGAGGGTGCACAACGGACATATGACAGGTTTGAACCGGCCATACCCGCAGGGAAGTGCGCGAATGACCGGGACACGGCAAATCGTAGGGGAAATATAAGGCCTCAGCGGTCGATGCGGACCGTCACGCCCGCGAGTTGGTCCTCGACCTGCCGAATGTCGGCGTCCACCATGATCTGCGCCAGCTCCGCCACCAGGACCGACGGCTTCCAGCCAAGCAGGTCATGGGCCTTCGAGGCGTCGCCGATGAGTGCGTCGACCTCGCTGGGGCGCTCGTACTTGGGGTCGTAGCGCACGTGCTCGGTCCAGTCGAGACCGGCGTGCGAGAAGGAGGACTCGACGAACTCGCGGACGGTGGCGGCCACACCGGTGGCGACGACGTAGTCGGTGGGCTCGTCCTGCTGGAGCATCCGCCACATGGCGTCCACGTACTCGGGGGCGTAGCCCCAGTCGCGCACCGCGTCGAGGTTGCCGAGGTAAAGGTGGTCCTGGAGACCGGACTTGATGCGGGCGACCGCACGGGTGATCTTGCGGGTCACGAAGGTCTCGCCGCGGCGCGGGGACTCGTGGTTGAAGAGGATCCCGTTGACGGCGAACATGTCGTACGCCTCGCGGTAGTTCACCGTGGTCCAGTACGCGAAGACCTTCGCGGCGCCGTACGGGCTGCGCGGGTGGAACGGGGTGCCCTCGTTCTGCGGGGGCGGGGTGGCCCCGAACATCTCCGAGGACGAGGCCTGGTAGATGCGGGTGTCGACGCCGCTGGCCCGGATGGCCTCCAGCAGCCGCAGCGCGCCGAGGCCGGTCACGTCGCCAGTGTAGAGCGGGGCGTCGAAGGAGACGCGGACGTGGGACTGCGCGCCGAGGTTGTAGACCTCGTCGGGGCGTATCTCGCGGAGCAGGTTCACCAGCGCGACGCCGTCGGAGAGGTCGGCGTGGTGCAGGACGAAGGACCGGTTGGCCGTCTGCGGGTCCTGGTAGATGTGGTCGACCCGCTCCGTGTTGAAGCTGGAGGACCGCCGCACGAGCCCGTGCACCGTGTAGCCCTTGGAGAGCAAGAGCTCGGCGAGGTACGAGCCGTCCTGCCCGGTGACGCCGGTGATCAGTGCGGTCTTGCCCATGCGGTCCCCCTGGGGATGGTTTCGGTCAGTTGTGACGAGCGGGGCGCCCCACCCGTTCGAGGTCCCGGGGGACTGGATGCGTACCGTACACGCCCGGTCCAACCGCCTTTGCGGCGGATTCCTCCCGGGGACCGGACCACTGCGCCCCCCGCGGGAGCGGACTGGCATCATCGGCGGTATGACAAGTTCGCTGCCGCTCCTGCCCCCGAACGCCCGCGTCTTCGTCGCGGGCCACCGCGGCCTCGTGGGGTCCGCGGTCGCCCGGCGGCTGACCGCCGACGGCCACGAGGTGCTCACCCGGGGCCGGGCCGACCTTGACCTGCGCGACGCCGCCGCCACGGGTGCGTACCTGAAGGACGTCCGCCCGGACGCCGTCGTGCTGGCCGCCGCCAAGGTCGGCGGGATCATGGCCAACAGCACCTACCCGGTGCAGTTCCTGGAGGAGAACCTCCAGATCCAGCTCAGCGTGATCGCCGGCGCGCACGCCGCCGGCGTGGGCCGGCTGCTGTTCCTCGGCTCGTCCTGCATCTACCCGAAGCTGGCCCCGCAGCCCATCCGCGAGGACGCCCTGCTGACCGGCCCGCTGGAGCCGACCAACGAGGCCTACGCCCTCGCGAAGATCGCCGGCATCGTCCAGGTCCAGTCGTACCGCAAGCAGTACGGGGCCTCGTACATCTCGGCCATGCCCACGAACCTCTACGGCCCGGGCGACAACTTCGACCTGGAGACCTCGCACGTCCTGCCCGCCCTCATCCGGCGGTTCCACGAGGCCGCGGCCGAGGGCCGCGAGGAGGTCACCCTGTGGGGTTCGGGCACCCCGCGGCGGGAGTTCCTGCACGTGGACGACCTCGCCGCCGCCTGCGCCGTGCTGCTCGCCGGCTACGACGGCGACGAGCCGGTCAACATCGGCTGCGGCGAGGACCTGACCATCAGGGAACTGGCGGAGACGGTCGCCGAGGTGACCGGCTTCCGTGGCCGGCTCGCCTGGGACACGTCCAAGCCGGACGGGACCCCGCGCAAGCTGCTGGACGTCGACCGCCTGACCTCGCTCGGCTGGAAGCCCGCCGTCCCGCTGCGGGACGGGATCGCCGCCACGTACAAGTGGTGGCGCGAGCAGGGCTGATCGCACAGGCGGCCCCGGTCTCCGGTGCCTCAGTACGCTCCGCGTCCGTCGACGACGGCGCGGAGCGTACGGCCCATGACGTCGACATCGCTGGTGAAGGACCAGTTGTCGACGTACTGCAGGTCAAGCTGGATCGTTTCGTCCCAGGACAGGTCGGACCGCCCGCTGATCTGCCACAACCCCGTCATCCCGGGCCGCACGGTGAGCCGGCGCAGTTCGACCTCGTCGTACCGGGCCACCTCCTCCGGCAGCGGCGGGCGCGGGCCGACCAGTGACATGTCGACCGTCAGTACGTTCACCAGCTGCGGCAGTTCGTCCAGCGACGTGCGGCGCAGCAACCGGCCCACGCGGGTCACCCGGGGGTCGCGGCGCATCTTGAACATCAGGCCGTCGTTCTCGTTCGCCCCGGACAGCTCGGCCTTGCGGGCGTCGGCGTCCGTCACCATCGTGCGGAACTTCCACATGACGAAGGGGACTCCGTCGCGGCCGATGCGCTGCTGGCGGTAGAAGGCCGGACCGCGCGAGTCGAGGCGGATGGCCAGCACGATCCCGAGGAAGACCGGCGCGAGCAGCAGCAGTCCGACCGCGGCCCCCACCCGGTCCAGGACCGACTTGAGCAGGGTCTGCATCCCGCGGCTGACCGGCGGCGCGATCCGCAGCACGGCGAGCCCGCCCGCGGACAGGGTCTCCAGCCGCTTGACGGAGACCTCCACCAGCCCGGGGAAGACCGCCAGTTCCAGCCCGGCGTCGTGCAGGGCCCAGGCGACGCGGCGCAGCCGCTCCCCCGTGATCCGCACACCGGGGGCCACCAGGACCAGGTCGGCGTGGTGGCTGGCGACGGCGCCGAGCACGGCCGCGGAGTCGCCGGCCGACGCCTCGGGCATCGCCTCGTCGAGCCGGGCCGCCACGGGCACCCCGCTGGAGAGCGCACCGGAGCCGACCGGGACCACGCCGACGACCACGTACGGGTGGTCGGTGCGGGCGGAGAGGTGCGCGATGACGTCCTCGGCGGCGTCGGGCTCACCGACGACCAGGACCCGGCTCACGACCTGGGCCTCGCGGCGGGCCGCCGAAAGGTGTCGGTAGGTCAGTTTGTGGCAGGCGACGGTGATGAGGAGGGCCGGCAGCAGGGCGCCGAGAGCGGACAGGCGGGGGGTGGCCTCTTCGGTCACCACGCGGGCCACGGCCAGCACACCGATGAGAATCAGCCAGTCGTGGACGACGGGCAGCACTCCGCGCGATTCCCCGAGCGCGCGGGCCGTGTACCGCCGGCGCAGCGCCTGCACCCCGGTCCACGCCACGGCGGCGGCCAGGGCGCAGTAGAGGGGCCGGACCTGCTGTGCGGCGTCGAAGACGAGCCCTACGGGAAGGGCGGCGCCGAAGAAGTCGGCGGCGACGGCTGCCGGGCGGTACCAGCGGGCCTTGTCCCCGTGACGCCGGGCGGACCCTACGAACTCAGGGGCCGCCCCGGCCACTCTTTGCGCAGGAAAATGGACATGCCTCATGGGCCCCCCTGGCACGTGGTCTATGGCAGTGGCGGGTGTCCGAGGCCTCCCCTGGCAACGGACATCTGCCGCACCGGCAAACAGTACGACAAACACCCGTACGGTAAATGCCGTTTGGGTCAACGCAGCCTCTTGTTGCGCAAGTGTTAGCAACCGGTATCAGCCGTTCCGGAAGCCGGACACGCCGCGAAGCACACGAAGGTGAATGGTCCGGATACCGGATACGTATCTTCGGACAACGAACCGTTTCCGGCCAACCTTTTGACGTAGCCCTGACATCTAGACCGCCAAGTGGCAATCTTCGACCGTTCATCGCACCAGCCCTGTTCTGCCCGGAGGCCCACCCAGCCATCCGGAACCCCCCTTGCAGAAGGAGTCTGCGTTGAGGTCCACCCCCCAGAGGCGTGCCACCGCGGCCGGCGCGCTCGTTGCCGCGGCAGCCCTGCTCGCCGTAGGCATACAGACCGGCACCGCCACCGCCGACGCCACCGCGTCCCAGGCACCCAAGGCTGCCCAGCCCAATCCGGGCGCGGCCAACCGCGTACTCAGCGCTTCGGAGCGTGCGACGCTCCTCGCCGAGGCCAACTCGACCACCGCGCAGGCTGCCAAGGCCCTCGGCCTCGGCAGTGGTGAGAAGCTCATCGTCCGCGATGTCGTCCAGGATGCGGACGGCACCACGCACACGACGTACGAGCGCACCTACGACGGTCTCCCCGTGCTCGGCGGTGACCTCACCGTCCACGCCAAGGGCGGTGTCACCAAGAGCGTGACCAAGGCGACCAACCACGAGATCAAGGTCGACACCAGCGCCTCGGTCACCCCCGCGGCCGCCGAGAGCCAGGCCCTCTCCGCCGCCAAGTCCCAGGGTGGCAAGGAGGCGAAGGCCTCCAAGAACGCCCGCAAGGTGGTCTGGGCGGCCGAGGGCGCTCCGGTGCTCGCGTTCGAGACCGTCGTCGGCGGCCTCCAGCACGACGGCACCCCGAGCGAGCTGCACGTGGTCACCGACGCCAAGACCGGCGCGAAGATCACCGAGTGGCAGGCCATCGAGACCGGCACCGGCAACACCATGTACAGCGGCCAGGTGACCCTCGGGACCGCGCAGTCGGGCAGCAACTACACGCTGACCGACACCGGCCGCGGCAACCACAAGACGTACAACCTGAACCGCGGCTCCTCCGGCACCGGCACGCTCTTCTCCGGCCCGGACGACATCTGGGGCAACAGCACGGCCGCCAACCTGGAGACCGCCGCCGCGGACGCCCACTACGGCGCGGCCGTCACGTGGGACTACTACAAGAACGTGCACGGCCGCAACGGCCTGCGCAACGACGGCGTCGCGCCCTACAGCCGGGTCCACTACGGCAACGCGTACGTGAACGCCTTCTGGGACGACTCCTGCTTCTGCATGACGTACGGCGACGGCGAGGGCAACAACAAGCCGCTCACCTCCACCGACGTGGCCGCGCACGAGATGACCCACGGCCTGACCTCGGTCACCGGCAACATGACCTACAGCGGTGAGCCCGGCGGTCTGAACGAGGCCACCTCCGACATCATGGCGGCGGCGGTCGAGTTCTACGCCAACAACCCGCAGGACGTCGGCGACTACCTGGTCGGCGAGAAGATCGACATCAACGGCGACGGCAGCCCGCTGCGCTACATGGACAAGCCGAGCAAGGACGGCGCGTCCAAGGACTCCTGGTACTCCGGCCTCGGCGGCATCGACGTCCACTACTCGTCGGGCCCGGCCAACCACTGGTACTACCTGGCCTCCGAGGGCTCCGGCGCCAAGGTCATCAACGGCGTGAGCTACAACTCGCCGACCGCCGACGGCCTGCCCGTCACCGGGATCGGCCGCGACGCCGCGTCGAAGATCTGGTTCCGCGCGCTGACCACCGGTCTGTTCAAGTCGAACACCAACTACGCGGCGGCCCGTACGGCCACCCTGCAGGCGGCGGCCGACCTGTACGGCGCGGGCTCGGCGACGTACAACAACGTGGCCCACGCCTGGGCGGCCATCGCCGTCGGATCGCGCCCCGCACCCAGCGGCGTCTCGGTCACGGCGATCCCGAACCAGACCACCCAGATCAACACCGCTGTCAGCCTGCAGGTCCAGGCCACCAGCACCAACCCGGGTGCGCTGAGCTACGCGGCGACCGGCCTGCCGGCCGGCCTGTCGATCAACTCCTCCACCGGTCTGATCTCGGGCACGGCCACCACCGCGGGCACGTCCAACGTGACCGTCACGGTGACCGACTCGCAGAGCAAGACCGGGACGACGTCCTTCACCTGGACGGTCGGCACCAGTCAGCAGAACGTCTTCGAGAACACGAACGACTACCAGATCGCGGACAACGCCACGGTCGAGTCCCCGCTCGCGGTGACCCGCACGGGCAATGCCCCGAGCACGCTGAAGGTGGACGTGAACATCGTCCACACCTACGTCGGTGACCTGGTGGTCGACCTGGTCGCCCCCGACGGCAGCGTGTACAACCTGCGCAACCGCACCGGCGGCAGCGCGGACAACATCGTCCAGTCCTTCACCGTGAACGCCTCCTCCGAGGTCGCCAACGGCACCTGGAAGCTCCGCGTCAAGGACGCTGCCAGCCTGGACACCGGCTACATCAACAGCTGGAAGCTCACCTTCTGACCCCGTCGGGGCAGCGTGAGCACGAGCTGAACAGATAGACACGGGGCCGCCCGGGAGAAGACCTCCCCGGGCGGCCCTGTCCCATGGGCCCCCGCGCCGGGAGCTGTTGCCTCTGGTACGCGGCCCCCGGGGTCTGCTCTACCGGTGCGCGGCCGAGCCGGTGGCGAGCTACGTCCGCAAGGGCGGGGACGCGGCCGACACGAAGGGCCGGCAGTGCCTGTGCAACGGCCTGCTCGCCACCGTCGGACTGGCGCAGCGGCGGCCCGGCGGCGCGGTGGAACCCCCGCTGGTGACGATCAGCCAGGACCTGTCCTTCCTGGCGGGCCTCTCTCCGGACGCGGCGCCCTACACGGCGGCGGACGTGGTGGAGTGGCCGGCGGCGGGCGCCGCGCACGTGGCGGGGCCGCCTGACGCGGAAGCGGCCCGGCCGCCACGTGGGCGCCGGACCGCTCCCGGGTCAGCGGGGAGCAGGTCAGCCGAAGGTGCGGAAGACCTTGTCGAGGAGGGCTTCCTCCTCCTCTTCCTCGTCGTCGCGGGCCTGGTCACCGCGGCCCTGGTCGTCGCGGGCCTGGTCACCGCGACCCTGGTCCTCGCGACCCTGGTCCTCGCGGGCCTCGTCCTCACGGGCCTGGTCGTCCCGGCCCTGGTCGCCACGGCCCTGGTCGTCGCGGGCTTCGTCCTCACGGCCCTGGTCGCCACGCCCCTGGTCCTCGCGGGCCTCGTCCTCACGGCCCTGGTCGCCGCGGCCCTGGTCACCGCCGTTGTTCCAGTCGCCGCGGCCTTGGTCACCGCCGTTGTTCCAGTCGCCGCGGCCCTCGTCGTCCTCGTTCACCGGCGTGAAGTAGACCGAGACGACCCTCACCCGGTTCACCTGCCGGTCCGGCCTCAGCGTCGCCACCTCCTCGCCGGAGCAGCTGCGGTTGTCGAAGAGGTGCGCCCGCGACCGCGTGTTGTTCCGTACCGCGACCGCCGGCCTGTCCTGGGAGGTGTGCGTGAGCACGTAGCAGGTGTGGTTGTCCGCAGGCCTGATCTGGCCGTTCTCCTCGACGTCGTCATCGTTGATGAACCGGTAGTTCAATGTGCCGAGCGCACGGTCGCCGTGGTCGTCGGCCAGCGACGGGCCGGCGGTGGGCAGGACGAGCGCGAGAGCGCCGACGAGCACGGCGGCGGTGGTGCGAAGACGCATGGGGGGAAATCCGTTCCTCGGGTTCGCGGATGCCGGGTCCGGTGGCATCCGCGGGCAGCGTAGGAGCGGAGCAGGACGCTGAAACGATTCGGCATGCCCAGTACGTTCGAAGGTTCACCCGTGAGGTCCCAGCCGTACGGCTTCCTTCCGCACGGCCTCGGCTCCGTACGGGCTCAGTTCCGTACGGCCTGCGCCCCCGCCGGGCCGTGGGCCCGGGTCGACGTGCGGGGCCGCGGGAGCGGAGCGGCGGCCGCCGGCGCCCCGCCGCGGAGCAGGAGGAAGACCGCCAGCGCGCCGGCCAGCCCCATCGCGGCCGAGACCAGGAACGTCTCGCGCAGACCGCTCGCGAAGGCGGCCTCCACCAGGCCGGTCAGCGCCTCGCGGGCCGCGCCCGCCGGGGCCTCGGCGAGCACCTGCCCGGCGGCACCGGAGGCCAGCGGCTCCGCCAGCCCCCGGCCGCCGTCACCGAGCCCGGAGCGCAGCCCCGCGTGGAAGACCGCGCCGAGGACGGCGATGCCGAGGGCGGTGCCCAGCTGGCGCGCGGTGTTCAGGGCGCCGCCCGCCATGCCCGCCCGGGCCGGGGCCACGGCCCCCATCGCCGTGGCGGCCAGCGCCGGGGTCGCGGCGCCCACCCCCACGCCGGTCACGAGCAGTCCGGGCACCAGGGCGGTCCAGCCGTCCCCGGCGTCGAGCATCCAGGCCTGGAGCAGCGCGCCGACGCCGATCAGCAGCAGCCCGCCGCCGATGGTCAGCCGGGGCGGGACCCCGTGCAGCAGCCGTCCGGCCACCGCGGCGACGACGAAGCCGGCCGCGCTGAGCGGCAGCAGCACCAGGCCCGCGCCGACCGGGCTCATCCCCTCGGCGGACTGCAGCCACAGGGAGACGTACATGAGGTACGAGAAGGCGGCCCCGGACAGCAGCAGTCCGGCGGCCATGACGGCGACGAAGGTGCGGCTGCGGAAGAGCGAGAGGTCCAGCATCGGGCGGGTGCTGCGCAGTTCGACGAGGACGAAGGCGGCGAAGGCGGCCAAGCCCAGGCCGAGCAGGCCGAGGGTGGTGGGCGAGCCCCAGCCGTTCTCGCCCACGCGGATCACGGCGTACGTGAGGGCCGCGGCGCCCGCGGTGAAGGTGGCCATGCCGGGCAGGTCGAGGCGCCCGGCGTGCGGGTCGCGTGACTCGGCCACCGCCTTGAGGGTGACGTACACGGCCAGCGCGCTGACGGGCAGGTTGATGAAGAAGATCCAGCGCCAGCCGAAGTTCTCGGTGAGCAGCCCGCCGATGATCGGGCCGGCCGCGGCGGCGGCGCCGTTGACCGCGCCCCAGACGCCGAAGGCGACCCCGCGGTCGCGGCCCTGGTACGACGCGCTGAGCAGGGCCATGGTGGTGGCGAACATGGCGGCTCCGCCGATGCCCTGGACGGCGCGGAAGGCGATCAGTTCGGCCGGGCCGGTGGCCAGCCCGCAGGCGAGCGAGGCGACGGCGAAGAGTCCGAGCCCGATGAGGTAGACGCGGCGGCGGCCGATCCGGTCGGCGAGCGAGCCCGCTCCGAGCAGCAGGGCGGCCAGCGCGAGGGCGTAGACGTCCATCACCCACTGGAGGCCGGCGAATCCGGTGTGCATGTCGGCGGACATGTCGGGCAGGGCGACGGTCACGATCGTGACGTCGACCAGGAGCATGAAAGCCCCGAGGCAGACGGCCGTCAGGGGCAGCCATTTGCGCATGGGAGTTCTCCTCGGGTTGCGGAGCGGCGGGGTCGCGGGCGGATCCGCGGTGACCCCAAGGTCCCATCGCCCGCCGCCAGTCCCCCATCCACCGGCCTGCTTCTGCCGGATTTCCGTCATGGGAGCCCCTGCAATGATGGAAACCATGAACGACACGCAGCTGGACGCACTCGACCAGTCCCTGGTGCACGCCCTCGTGATCGACGGCCGGGCCTCCTTCAGCCGGCTCGCCGAGGTGCTGGAGGTCTCCGACCAGACCGTCGTACGCCGCTACCGTCGGCTGCGGACCACCGGTCTGGTGCGGGTGGTCGGGCTGCCGCAGGGCAGCCGCGTCGGCCTGTTCGAGTCCTGGCTGCGGGTGCAGTGCGCCCCCGACGCGGCGCTCCCGGTGGCCGAGGCTCTCGCCCGCCGCCCGGACATCGCGTGGGTGACCCTGAACTCGGGCGGCACGGAGGTCCACTGCATGACCCGGGCCCGCACCCGCCGGGACCGGGACGCCCTGTTGCTGGAGAAGTTGCCGCGCACCCGCCGGGTGACCGGCATCAGCGCCCACACCATCCTGCGGAAGTTCTTCGGCGGGCCCGACTCGTGGGCGGGTGTGGACGTGCTGCGCCCGGATCAGATCGCGGCCCTGCAACGGCCCGCGGCCCCGCCCGGGCCGGACCGGTACGCCTTGGACGAGACGGAGTTCGCGCTGCTCGCGGTGCTGGGCCGGGACGGCCGCGCCGGGTATCCGGAACTGGCCCGCGCCACCGGGCTGTCGGAGTCGACCGCCCGCCGCAAGGTGGAACGGCTGCGCGATCTCGGGGCCCTCTTCTTCGACGTGGAGTTCGTCCCCTCGCTCTTCGGCTACGAGGCCGAGGCGACGATGGTGCTGACCGTCCCGCCGGCCCGGCTGGCGGAGGTGGGGGCCGCGCTGGCGAGCCACCGCGAGGTGCCGTTCGCGGCGGCCGTGACCGGGGCGGCCTCCCTGATGGCGGTGGTCGTGTGCCGGGACACCGACGCGCTCTACACGTACCTGACCGAGCGGATCGGCGCGGTGGACGGCGTGGGGCAGGTGGAGGTGATCCCGGCCCTGCGCAGCGTCAAACGGGCCGGGATGCTCGTGGAGGGCGAGCGGCTGGTGGATCCGCCGCCCGCCCCCTGAACCGGTTCCTCGGCGGCGTCTACCGCAGCAGTACGCCGCCTCCCGCGTCCGTGTCCACCGGAGCCGCGACCAGGCCCAGTTCGGCCGGGGTCGCCAGCAGCGGGTGCGCGGGCAGGATCCGTACCGTGTAGCCGAAGGGTCCCGTACGGTCGAGGGCGAGCGGGCCCTCGTACACCCAGCGCCCCTCCAGGTCGGGCCCCGCGGCCGGCTTGAGCGGGAAGGTCCGCCCGTCCCGGATCACGTCCTGCGCGTCCACCCGGCCCGCGAAGGCCTGGACCTCCACGTCCTCGGGCGCGAGGGCGTCCAGCGACACCTGCACCCGCAGGGTGAGGGTGGCCCCGAGCTCGGCGGTGCCGTTCACGGGAGCCGCGGCCAGCGCCTCCACGTGCTCGACGGAGACCCGCGGCCAGGCCGCCCGGACCCGCCCCTTCCACCACGCGAGGTCGCGCGCGGCCCCGGCGTCCAGGGCCCGGTGGGCGAGCGCGGCCGGCGCGTACAGCCGCTCCACGTACTCGCGCACCATCCGGCCCGCGAGCACCTTCGGCCCCAGCGAGACGAGCGTGCGCCGGACCATCTCGATCCACCGCACCGGGAGCCCGGCGCGCCCGGCCCGGTCGTAGAAGCGGGGGGCGACCCGGCCCTCGATCAGCTCGTAGAGGGCGCTCGCCTCCAGGTGGTCGCGCCGGTCCTCGTCCGCGCCGAGCCCGTCGGCGGTCGGGATGGCCCAGCCGAAGTCCGGCTCGAACCACTCGTCCCACCAGCCGTCCAGCACGGACAGGTTGAGGCAGCCGTTCAGCGCCGCCTTCATCCCGCTCGTCCCGCACGCCTCCAGCGGCCGCAGCGGGTTGTTCAGCCAGACGTCGCAGCCCGGGTAGAGCTTCTGCGCCATGGCCATGCCGTAGTCGGGCAGGAAGACGATCCGGTGCCGCACCCGCGGGTCGTCCGCGAACCGCACCAGTTCCTGCACGAGCCGCTTCCCGCCGTCGTCGGCCGGATGCGCCTTGCCCGCGACCACGATCTGCACCGGCCGCTCCGGGTCCAGCAGCAGCCTGCGCAGCCGGTCCGGGTCGCGCAGCATCAGCGTCAGCCGCTTGTACGAGGGCACGCGCCGGGCGAAGCCGATGGTCAGCACGTCGGGGTCGAGCACGGAGTCCACCCAGCCCAGCTCGGCGGCGGCGGCCCCGCGCTGGAGCCACGAGGCCCGCAGCCGGTCCCGTACCTCCTGCACCAGCTGCTCCCGGAGCACCCGCCGCAGGTCCCACACGTCCTGGTCGGGGATCTCGGCGACGGCGTCCCAGCGGTGGGAGCCGCCGACCGACAGGGCGTCCTCGGTGCGGCCCGCGCCGATCTGGCGGATGCCGAGCCGGACCACCTCGGGGGCCACCCAGGTCGGGGCGTGCACCCCGTTGGTCACGGAGGTGATCGGCAGTTCGGCCGGGTCGAAGCCGGGCCACAGGCCGGCGAACATCTCCCGGCTGACCGCGCCGTGCAGGGTGGACACCCCGTTGGCGCGCTGGGCCAGCCGCAGTCCCATCACGGCCATGTTGAAGACGCCGGGGTCGCCCCCGGGATAGGTCTCGGCGCCGAGCTCCAGGATCCGCTCGACGGGGACGCCGGGCAGTTCCCCGCCGTCCCCGAAGTGCCGGGCGACCAGGGACCGCTCGAAGCGGTCGATGCCGGCCGGGACGGGGGTGTGCGTGGTGAACACGGTCCCGGCGCGCACCGCCTCGACGGCGGCGTCGAAGCCGAGTCCCTGCTCACGTTCCAGTTCCCTTATGCGTTCCAGCCCGAGGAAGCCGGCGTGGCCCTCGTTGGTGTGGAAGACCTCGGGGGCGGGGTGGCCGCTGAGCCCGCAGTACAGCCGGACGGCGCGGACACCGCCGATGCCGAGCAGCATCTCCTGGAGCAGCCGGTGGTCGCTGCCGCCGCCGTAGAGCCGGTCGGTCACCTCGCGGGCGACGGCGTCGTTGTCCTCGACGTCGGAGTCCAGGAGCAGCAGCGGCACCCGCCCGACGCGGGCCTGCCAGATGTGCGCGTGGAGGGCGCGGCCGCCGGGCAGGGTCAGCGAGACCCGGGCGGGGGTCCCGTCCTCCTGGCGGAGCAGGCCGAGCGGGAGCTCGTTGGGATCGAGTACGGGGTAGTGCTCCTGCTGCCAGCCGTCGCGGGACAGCGACTGCCGGAAGTAGCCGTGCCGGTAGAGCAGTCCCACCCCGATGAGCGGGACGCCGAGGTCGCTGGCGGACTTCAGGTGGTCCCCGGCGAGGATGCCGAGGCCGCCGGAGTACTGCGGCAGGGCGGCGGTGATCCCGAACTCGGGGGAGAAATAGGCGATGGCGGCGGGCAGTTCCGCGCCGTTCTCATGGCTCTGGTACCACCTCCCGCCGTTGACGTAGTCGTCGAGGTCGGCGGCGGCGACGGCGAGCCGCCGCAGGAAGCGGCGGTCTGCGGAGAGTTCGGCGAGGCGGGCGGCGGAGACGGCGCCGAGCAGCCGGACGGGATCGCCGCCGGCGGCCTGCCAGCCCTCGGGGTCGACGGATTGGAAGAGTTCACGGGTCTCGGTATGCCACGACCAGCGCAGATTGCGCGCGAGGTCGGTGAGCGGCAACAGGGGTTCCGGGAGGACGGGGCGCACGGTGAATCGACGGATAGCCTTCACACGTTCCACCTTCGCAGGGGATTGCGGATCGGAGCGGCCGCACCACGCTGTGCACCCGCGCATCACCCCGGGAAGGCTAGCGAGGCCCGCGTGTTCCGGCCATGGCGCCTCCGGCGGCGGCCGGCCGCCCGCCTCCCGCCCTCGTGCCGGAGCCTGCGGGTCCGCACCGGGCCCCTCCACCGCCGTGCATACGCCGTTCGCCGGGGTATCCGCGTCCAGAGGCCCTGTCTCCCGTCCACTCGTTCGGGCGGTCCGGGAGGGGCCCGGGAGACCCGTGGGACGGGTGGTGTCGGCCTCTACGTCACCTAGTACCGGCCGACTTGACGGAGCCCCGCCGGGATGTCGATCCAGGGCTTGGTATTACCCGTTTCACTACGTACGAGTAGTTAACCGAGCGCGCGGATTGGGCGGGACGAGAGTGGGAAGGGCTCCCCGGGTAGACGTGGTACAGCACGAGGCACCCGCCCACAAACCCTCTCCCCGCCACCCGAGTGAACGCGGACAGGAGCGGCCATGCCCGCAGCCCAGCCGTCTTCCGAGCGGCTAGAAACAGAGCGAACAGAGCGTGCACTACCAGTCGTGACTCCGACTGGCCTGTTGTCACCGAGCCCTGCGAACTGCCCCCAGGTGATCCCATCATGATCGGTCGCATTCCCGTGCTGGACGTCCGCCCCGCCGTCGACTGCGGCGCCAGACCCGCCAAGGCGGTCGTGGACGAGGTCTTCGAGATCTCGGCCACCGTGTTCCGCGAGGGCCACGACGCCGTCGCGGCACACATCGTCCTGCGCGATCCGAGCGGGCGGCTGCGGCCTCCCGTACCGCTGAGCGAGCTCGCCCCCGGCACCGACCGGTGGGGGGCCCGCGTCTCCGCCGACACCGAGGGGAGATGGACGTACACCGTCGAGGCGTGGAGCGACCCGGTGGCCACCTGGCGGGCCCATGCCGCGATCAAGATCCCGGCCGGCATCGACACCGGGCTGATGCTGCTGGAGGGCGCCGAGCTCTACGAGCGGGCCGGGGCCCGGATCACCAAGCGCGACGGCCGCGAGGCCGTGCTGGCCGCCGCCGAGATCATGCGCGACGAGGACCGGCCGGCCGCCGAACGGTACGCCGCCGCCCTCGACCCCGCCGTGGACGCGGCGCTCGCCAAGCGCCCGTACCGGGAGCTGGTCACCGCCTCCAAGCCGCTGCCGCTGCTCGTCGAGCGCAAGCGGGCCCTCTTCGGCTCCTGGTACGAGATGTTCCCGCGCTCGGAGGGGGCGGTACTGGAGCCAGGCGAGGCGCCGGTCAGCGGCACCTTCCGGACCGCCGCGGAGCGGCTGCCCGCCATCGCCGCGATGGGCTTCGACGTGGTCTACCTGCCACCGATCCACCCGATCGGCAGCACCTTCCGCAAGGGTCCGAACAACACCCTGTCCGCGGGGAGTTGGGATCCGGGCGTGCCCTGGGCGATCGGGTCGACCGAGGGCGGGCACGACGCCGTCCACCCGGAGCTCGGCACCATCGAGGACTTCGACGCGTTCGTCGCGCGCGCCCGCGAGCTCTGCTTGGAGATCGCGCTGGACTTCGCCCTCCAGTGCTCCCCCGACCACCCGTGGGTGGAGAAGCACCCGGAGTGGTTCCGCCACCGGGCCGACGGGACGATCGCGTACGCCGAGAACCCGCCGAAGAAGTACCAGGACATCTACCCGATCCACTTCGACACCGACATGGCCGGCATCGTCGAGGAGACCTGCCGGATCCTGCGGTACTGGATGGACCACGGGGTCCGCATCTTCCGCGTCGACAATCCGCACACCAAGCCGGTGGTCTTCTGGCAGAAGGTGATCGCGGACATCAACAAGTCCGATCCCGACGTGATCTTCCTGGCGGAGGCCTTCACCCGTCCCGCCATGATGCGCGCGCTCGCCGCGGTCGGCTTCCAGCAGTCGTACACGTACTTCACCTGGCGCAACACGAAGGCCGAGCTGACCGAGTACGTGACCGAGCTGTCCGGCACCGCCTCGGCCTCCGTCATGCGGCCGAACTTCTTCGTGAACACCCCGGACATCCTCCACGAGTACCTGCAGGACGGCGGCCGCCCCGCCTTCGAGGTCCGGGCGGTCCTCGCCGCCACCCTCTCCCCCACCTGGGGGGTCTACGCCGGCTACGAGCTCTGCGAGAACACCCCGGTGCGCCGCGGCAGCGAGGAGTACCTGGACTCGGAGAAGTACGAGCTCCGGCCCCGCGACTGGGAGGCCGCCGACCGCGAGGGCCGCACCATCGCCCCGCTGATCACCGCCCTGAACCGGCTGCGCCGCCGCAACCCCGCGCTCCAGCAGCTGCGCGACATCCACTTCCACTCGACCGACAACGAACAGGTGATCGCCTATTCGAAGCACGCCGGAGCCAATTCCGTACTGGTGGTCGTCAACCTCGATCCGCACCACACCCAGGAGGCGACGGTCTCGTTGGACATGCCGGTACTCGGCCTCGACTGGCACGAGTCCCTCGCGGTGCGCGACGAGCTCACCGGCGAGACCTATCACTGGGGCAGGGCGAACTACGTGCGCCTAGAGCCGGGCCGAACGCCCGCGCACGTGCTGGCCGCTCTGCGACCGTCCCCGCCCACCGGAGGGTCACCCACCACATGATGATCAACGATCCCGTCCACGACACCTTCGAGGACACCCCCGCCAAGGACCGCGATCCCGACTGGTTCAAACGGGCCGTCTTCTACGAGGTCCTCGTCCGCTCCTTCCACGACAGCAACGGAGACGGTGTCGGGGACCTCAAGGGGCTCACCGCCAAACTGGACTACCTCCAGTGGCTCGGCGTCGACTGCCTGTGGCTGCCGCCGTTCTTCGCCTCACCCCTGCGCGACGGGGGCTACGACGTCTCCGACTACACCTCCGTGCTGCCCGAGTTCGGCGACCTCGCCGACTTCGTGGAGTTCGTGGACGCCGCACACCAGCGCGGCATGCGCGTGATCATCGACTTCGTCATGAACCACACCAGCGACCAGCACGAGTGGTTCCAGCAGTCGCGCAAGGACCCCGACGGCCCGTACGGCGACTACTACATGTGGGCCGACAACGACAAGCAGTACCAGGACGCCCGCATCATCTTCATCGACACCGAGACCTCGAACTGGACGTACGACCCGATCCGCAAGCAGTACTACTGGCACCGCTTCTTCTCGCACCAGCCGGACCTGAACTACGAGAACCCGGCCGTGGTCGAGGAGATCATCTCCGCCCTGCGGTTCTGGCTGGACCTCGGCATCGACGGCTTCAGACTCGACGCCGTGCCCTACCTGTACGCCGAGGAGGGCACCAACTGCGAGAACCTCCCGCGCACCCACCGGCTCCTGAAGCGGGTGCGGGCCGAGATCGACGCGCACTACCCCGACACCGTGCTGCTCGCCGAGGCCAACCAGTGGCCCGAGGACGTGGTCGACTACTTCGGGGACTTCGCCAAGGGCGGGGACGAGTGCCACATGGCCTTCCACTTCCCCGTCATGCCGCGCATCTTCATGGCCGTGCGAAGAGAGTCCCGCTACCCCGTCTCGGAAATCCTGGCCAAGACACCGGCGATCCCGGACCGCTGCCAGTGGGGCATCTTCCTGCGCAACCACGACGAGCTCACCCTCGAAATGGTCACGGACGAAGAGCGCGACTACATGTACGCCGAGTACGCCAAGGACCCGCGGATGCGGGCCAACATCGGCATCCGGCGCCGCCTCGCCCCGCTCCTGGACAACGACCGCAACCAGATGGAGCTGTTCACCGCCCTGCTGCTGTCCCTCCCGGGCTCGCCGGTGCTCTACTACGGCGACGAGATCGGCATGGGCGACAACATCTGGCTGGGCGACCGCGACGGCGTCCGCACCCCCATGCAGTGGACCCCGGACCGGAACGCCGGTTTCTCCTCCTGCGATCCGGGCAGGCTCAACCTGCCGGTCATCATGGACCCGGTCTACGGGTACCAGGTCACCAGTGTCGAGGCGGCCATGGCGTCGCCCTCCTCACTGCTGCACTGGACCCGCAGGCTGATCGAGATCCGCAAGGCCAACCCGGCCTTCGGACTCGGCTCGTACACCGAACTGCCCTCGTCCAACCCGGCGGTGCTCGCGTTCCTCCGCGAGTACGGGGACGACCTGGTGCTGTGCGTGCACAACTTCTCGCGTTTCGCGCAGCCCACCGAGCTGGATCTTCGGTCGTTCAACGGACGGGTCCCGGTGGAGCTCACGGGCGACGTGCGCTTCCCGCCGATCGGTGAGTGGCCGTACCTGCTGACCCTGGCGGGACACGGCTTCTACTGGTTCCGGCTGCGGACCGAGAAGCGCGGCGGGCAACGCGGCGAGCAACGCGACGGTTAGCGGGCCGGCAGAGGGGCGGGCAGCTCGAATGGGTCAATCGCCCGCCCCTGTACGGACCATCCTGACCCGACACTCGCACATGCCGGAGAAGCAACTGCCGCGCATCCGGGACACTCTGCGCATTCTGTGACGGCCCGGGGAAAGGACGCGACGCCATGTCGGAGGCTGCATCCGCCCGGAACCGGCTGACGGCCGACCGGGCCGCCGGGATCGCCCCGCTGGAACCGATGCTGAGGGCCTGGCTGCCCGCTCAGCGCTGGTTCGCGGGCAAGGGCCGCACCATCAGCAGACTCAGGACCGTCTCGGCGGCCGAGCTGCTGCCGCCGGGATCCACCCCCGGGATGCTGCACCTGCTCCTCGACGTCGACGGGGACTGCTACCAACTGCTGCTGGGCATCCGCCCGTCCCTGCCGCCCGCGCTCGCGCCCACCCTGATCGGCCATGCCGAGGACGGCCCGTACGCCGGCCGGGCGGTCTACGAGGCACTGGGCGACCCGCGGCTCGCGGCCATGCTGCTGGAGCGGCTGCGCTCCCCCGGGGTGCTCGGCCCGCTGCGCTTCGACCGGGACCCGGCCACGCCGATCCCGGCGGGGCTCGCGCCCCGGCCGCTCTCGGGAGAGCAGACCAACTCCTCGTTGATCTATGGAGATTCGTTCATCCTGAAGGTGTTCCGCCGGGTCGGCCCCGGGGTCAACCCGGACCTGGAGCTGCCCCGGGCCCTGGCCGCCGCCGGCTGCGCCCGCGTCCCGGCCCCCGTCGCCTGGTACGAGGCCGAGCCGCCCGGGAGCGAGCCGCTGACCCTGGGCGTGCTCCAGCCGTACCTGCGCGGCTCCGACGACGGCTGGCAGCTCGCGTTGCGCCGGCTCGGCGCCGGGGACGACTTCACCGCCGAGGCGCACGCCCTCGGCCGGGCCACCGCAGAGGTGCACAGCGCGCTCGCCGCCGCGCTGCCGACCGTCGCGCTCGGCCCGGAGCAGACCGCCCGGCTGGCCGCCGGGATGACCGCCCGGCTGGCCGCGACCGCCCGGGAGGTGCCCGCCCTGCGGCCCTACGAGGCGGGGCTGCGCGGAGCCTTCGACGCGCTGGCCGCCTCCCGGGGGGCGGGGGTGCCCGCCCAGCGGATCCACGGGGACCTCCATCTGGGTCAGACCCTGCGCACCCTCGACGGCAGCTGGTCGTTGATCGATTTCGAGGGCGAGCCGGCCCGGCCGCTGGCCGACCGGCGCCGTCCCGAACCGGCGGTCCGCGACATCGCCGGGATACTGCGCTCCTTCGACTACGCCGCCCGTTCGCACCGGCCGTTCGCCCCCGCCTGGGCGGACGACTGCCGGGCCGCCTTCTGCGAGGGCTACGCCCGCACCACCGGCCGGGACCCCCGCGAGGATCCCGTACT
Organism: Streptomyces sp. NRRL F-2580; assembly: GCF_000720115.1. GTDB lineage: Bacteria > Actinomycetota > Actinomycetes > Streptomycetales > Streptomycetaceae > Streptomyces. Next base: position 121,796 of record NZ_JOIR01000005.1, on the reverse strand, counting down.
GCTGCGCGCGTACGAGACCGACAAGGCGGTGTACGAGGCCCGTTACGAGTCCCGGCACCGCCCCGACTGGCTGCACGTCCCGATGGCCGCGATCCGGCGGCTCTCGGAACCCTCGCGATCCGCGCACCGCGTGCCGCCGACCCCGCCCGCCCCCGGTTCCATCACCCCGCATCCCCATCCCCGCCCGAAGCCCCCGAGGAGGCCGCTCGCGTGAGCGCCGCACGACAGCCGTCACCGACCGTCCGCGACGAAGCCGTACCCGCCCCGGCGGCGGCGAAGAAGCCCCGCGCGCCCCGGGCCCGCCGCGCCACTCCTGCACGCGGGGTCCGGCCGGCGCCCGCGCTCGGCGGTGACGAACGGGCCCGGCTGCTGGAGGGCCGCCACCACGATCCGCACGGGGTGCTGGGCGCCCGCACCGCGCGGGGCGGGGTGACGTTCCGCGTGCTGCGCCCCTACGCCAAGGCGGTCACCATCGTCGCCAAGGGGCTGCGGGCCGAGCTCTTCGACGAGGGCGACGGGCTGTTCTCCGGGCTGCTGCCGCTGACCGGCGTGCCCGAGTACCGGCTGCTGGTGACGTACGACAGCGACGAGATCGAGGTGCACGACCCGTACCGGTTCCTGCCCGCCCTCGGCGAGCTGGACCTGCACCTGATCGGCGAGGGCCGCCACGAGCAGCTGTGGACGGCGCTCGGCGCCCAGCCGATGGAGCACCAGGGCGTGGCCGGGACCCGGTTCACCGTGTGGGCGCCCAACGCCCAGGGGGTCCGCATCGCCGGGGACTTCTCGTACTGGGACTCCGTCGCCTACCCGATGCGCTCGCTCGGCGCGAGCGGCGTGTGGGAGCTGTTCCTGCCCGGTGTGGGCGCCGGTGCGCTCTACAAGTACGACATCACGCGCCCGGACGGCAGTCACACCCTGCGCGCCGACCCGATGGCCCGGTCCGCGGAGGTCCCGCCGGCGAACGCCTCGGTGGTCACCGCCTCCGCCCACGTGTGGCAGGACGCGGAGTGGATGGCGCGGCGCGGTGAGAGGCCCCCGCACCAGGCCCCCTTCTCCGTGTACGAGCTGCACCTGGCGTCCTGGCGGCCCGGGCTCTCGTACCGGCAGCTCGCCGAGCAGCTCCCCGCGTACGTCAAGGAGCTGGGCTTCACGCACGTGGAGATGATGCCCGTCGCCGAGCACCCCTTCGGTGGCTCCTGGGGCTACCAGGTCACCGGCTTCTACGCGCCGACCTCCCGGATGGGCACCCCGGACGACTTCCGCTTCCTCGTGGACGCGCTGCACCGCGCCGGGATCGGGGTGATCGTCGACTGGGTGCCCGCGCACTTCCCGCGCGACGACTGGGCCCTGGCGGAGTTCGACGGGCGGCCGCTGTACGAGCACCAGGACCCGCGCCGGGCCGCGCACCCGGACTGGGGGACGCTGGAGTTCGACTACGGCCGCAAGGAGGTCCGCAACTTCCTCGTCGCCAACGCCGTGTACTGGTGCGAGGAGTTCCACGTCGACGGGCTGCGCGTGGACGCGGTGGCCTCGATGCTCTACCTCGACTACTCGCGCGGCGAGGGCGAGTGGGCGCCCAACGAGCACGGCGGGCGGGAGAACCTGGACGCGGTGGCGTTCCTCCAGGAGATGAACGCCACCGTGTACCGGCGCTGCCCGGGCGTGGTGACGATCGCGGAGGAGTCCACGGCCTGGGACGGCGTGACGCGTCCGACGGACTCGGGCGGGCTCGGCTTCGGCCTGAAGTGGAACATGGGCTGGATGCACGACACCCTGCGCTACATGTCGAAGGAGCCGGTGCACCGCAAGTACCACCACCACGACATGACCTTCGGGATGATCTACGCCTTCAGCGAGAACTACGTGCTGCCGATCTCGCACGACGAGGTGGTGCACGGCAAGGGCTCACTGGTGTCCAAGATGCCCGGCGAGGACTGGTGGCAGAAGCGGGCCGCGCACCGGGCGTACCTCGGCTTCATGTGGGCCCACCCGGGCAAGCAACTGCTTTTCATGGGGCAGGAGTTCGCCCAGGGCTCGGAGTGGTCGGAGGCGTACGGGCCGGACTGGTGGCTGCTGGACGACTCCTACGCGGCGGCCGGTGACCACCGGGGCGTACGGACCCTGGTGCGCGACCTGAACCGTACGTACACGGCGGCGCCCGCCCTGTGGGAGCGGGACACCGTGCCGGAGGGCTTCGCCTGGGTGGAGTCGGACGCCGCGGACGACAACGTGTTCGCCTTCCTGCGGTACGCGCAGGACGGTTCGCAGCTGCTGGCGGTGTCGAACTTCTCGCCCGTGGTCCGGCACGGCTACCGGATCGGCGTGCCGGAGGAGGTGCCGCTGTGGCGCGAGGTCCTCAACACCGACCTCCAGGTCTACGGCGGCAGCGGCGTCCACCACACGCAGCCGCTGCGGGCGGAGCCGGTGCCGGCGCAGGGCCGCCCGGCCAGCCTGCGCATGACCCTCCCGCCGCTGGCGACGGTCTGGCTCAGGCCCTAGTCAGCTCCTCCTCCGGCGACGATCTGCTTCACGGGCTCGCCGTCGCGGAAGAGGAGCAGGGTCGGCAGGGACAGCACCCCGTACCGCGTGACGGCGGCGGGGTTGCCGTCCGCGTCGATCTGCACGGCCTTGAGCCGGTCGGCCTCCTGGGCGGCGACCGCGGACAGCACGGGCGCGATCTGGCGAGGCAGGGGCCGCACCCGGCGGTAGAGGAAGCGGAAGGGGGCCCTCGCCACCCCCGTGCGCGAGGGCCCCTCAGATAACCACGTACGGAATAGGTGTCCGGTTCATCTTGTGTGGAGGGTGTGACGACTCTTGCGTCGGCGGGCATTGGCTGGAACCGTACTCATCACAAAGGATCTTCGAGTTCACCGGTTACCGGACAGTCGCCCAGAAACCCGACGAAAGCCCTTATCTCCATAGGACTTTCCTACGAGGTATGGGCTTGTTTGTTTGGTCTGTAGGCGCCGTCGCCCGGCCACTCCTACGGTGTGCGGTGTGCACTCCAGCCCACCTTTCAATGCCCCCGCCGCGCGTCGTCTGCGCGCGGCCCTGGGCATGGCTCCCGGACATGTCGCCTACGGCCTGCGCGCCCAGTACGGACTCGTCGTCGCGCCCGAGACGGTGATGGCCTGGGAGCGTGGCGAGATATCGCCCTCTTCGGTCGAACTCACGGCGCTCGCGGGCGTGCTCTGGTGCGCTCCCGGGGAGCTGCTCGCCGAGCCGGTCACCCTGCGGGAGCACCGGATGTCCCGGGGGCTCGCCGCGGACGAACTGGCCCGGCGGATCGGCCTGGAGACGAACTCGTACCAGAAGATGGAGGACACCGGGCGCTGGAAGGGCAACGAACGGCAGTCCGCCGCCCTCGCCTCGGTGCTCGGTCTGACGCTGGCCCAGTTCGTGACGGCCACCGGCAAACAGGAGGAGCTGGCCGACCTGCTGCGCAGTGCGGTGACCACGCGCTGGCAGGCGTACGTGAAGCCGCTCGGCAAGCTGCTGCCGATCCCCAAGGCCAACCTGGAATGGGTGCTGGAGCAGCTGCACGGCGACTACCAGTCGCGGATGGTGGCGACGCTCAGCTGGGGCGGCGGCGGGGGCGAGGCCGGCAGCGGCGACGCCGGCCGCGAGTTCCTCGTCGAGATCGTGGACCGCTTCTGGCAGCTCGCGGGTGGCACGACCTAGGCCACTACGAGGGCAGCGGCGCGTGGACCACGGTGGCCGCGCTGCCGGCGGCCGCCAGGTCGTTCCTGAGCCGGTCTGCGGTCTTCCGGTCGCCCACCAGGACGGTCGGCGGGGCCGGGCACGAGGCGATCGCGGTCTTCAGGTGGCCCAGCGACGCCTGGTACTCCTCCTCCCCGGCCGTCGCGGGTCCGCCGACCTTGACGTAGAAGACCTCGTACAGCCCGACCATGGTGCCGGCCTGGTGGGTGAGGATCTGGGCGAGGAAGGTCGACCTCAGGTTGAGGTAGGCGTCGTTGCCGTACAGGGCGATCACCGGGGAGGTGACGCCGGGCAGGTCGCGCCCGGTGAGGGCGGCGGCCGGCGGGCCGATGTCGCCGCTCTTCGCCTCGCCCCGGCTCCACTTGAGCAGGGGGCTGCCGTACCAGGCCGAGGGGTGGCCCCAGCCGGAGGGCACGCCCCACTGGACGCCGCCGAAGAGCGCCAGCGCCGCGGCCGCCGCGAGGCAGGAACGCAGCAGGAGGTCCGCGCGGCGGCGCAGCGCCGGGCCCGTCGTCCCGCCGGCGGGCGGCAGCATCAGTCCGATCAGGCCGAGCGAGAGCAGGGCGATCACCAGCCCGGCGGCGGTCAGCTTCTCGAAGTAGTACGAGTAGTAGCCGATGGTGTGCTTCTGCCAGGCGCCGAAGACGCCGATCAGCGCGGCCCCGCCGAGGACGAGGGCCAGCAGCGTCCGCCCGGTGCCCGTCCGGCGGTTCACCGGGAGGGTGGCCGCGACCACGGCGAGCAGTCCGAGCCCGATGAACACCGGGCGGTCGGGGATGACCATCGGGCCGGCCAGGTTCGAGGTCTTGGCGACGTCCAGCTTGGTGAGGACGGAGAAGGCACTGGGCAGTCCCGCCACGAGAGTGGCGGCCGCCAGTGCCCCGAGGACCGGGATCCACCGCCCGGCGAACCGGCGGCGGTGGACGAGCAGCACCGCGACCAGGGCGATGCCGACGAGGGCGCCGTAGAGGTTGTAGACGTAGGTGACGGCGATCAGGCCGGCCGCCGCGAGGAGGACGAACTCGGTGCGGCCCGCCGCGGGCCGCACCAGCAGGGCCAGGGCGACGGCCAGGAACAGCAGGCCGACGGTCTCGGAGTCGAAGCCCCGCTCGATCAGCTCAGCCATCGATCCGGACATCATCACCGCGGCGGCGGTGGCGCAGACCGCGGCCGCGCGCCAGCCGCGCAGGCGGGGGCCGCCGATCCAGCGGGCGGCCCAGACCAGCGCCCCGCAGAACAGTGCGTAGGCGGCCAGGACGTAGAGGAAGTACCGGTTCGTCATGGCGAGGGCGGAGCCCGCCTCGGCGGAGGAGGTCACCAGGGCGTCGACCCAGGCCAGCAGGAAGTGGGAGCCCTGCGGGTAGACCGCCTCGGACGGCGTCATCATGTACGTCCGGGCGGCGTCCTGGTGGAGGAAGGCGTAGCCGCCGACCTGCCGGATGCCGGTGAAGTACGAGAAGTGCCCCATCCGGTCCTCGGACGTGACGAAGTAGGCCAGCCGGTCGGCGGCCGACTTGCCGGCCACCGGGTGGTGGACGTAGTGCCAGACCACGGCCACGGTGCCGGCGACCAGCGCGTCCGAGCCGCGCAGCCGCAGCGGGACGCCGGGCCGGCGGCGGGCCAGCCAGCCGGAGACGGAGGCGACCGTCAGCAGCAGGCCGGCTCCGGGCACGGGGGCCAGGCCCCACGGCCAGACGGAGAAGAGCAGGCCGAAGCCCATCACGGCGCCGCAGAGCAGGAAGGCCGCGACCACGAGACGGTCGAGCAGTCCGCCGCCGACCCGGATCAGGGCGGCGGTCGTGAGGACCAGGACGGGGAGGAGCAGCACGTCGAGGGCGACGGCGTGGAGCAGCAGCGGCACCGCCCAGGACGCGGCGAGGGCCGCGGCGAGGACGGTGGGGCTGCGCCGTGCGGCAGGGCCGGTGACCCGGGGTCCCGGTGGGTTCTCGACCGGTTCGGCGGTCCGGACGGCGGAGCTGGTCGCCACGGGAGGGGGGCACCTTTCCATCGAGTGCGTGCGAGCGGAGGAGGGGGCCCGGCGTGCGGGCCCGGTCCGTCACGCGACTCGGCCGGCCGGTCCCCCGGCCGGAATCCTAACCACCGGGGACCGGGGCGCGGAGGCGCGGAGGCACGGAGCGGCCCCGGAGGGCCGGCTGCGGGGCCGTCCGGCGGGAAAGCGGGGCCGAAGGGCCCGGCCCGGCAGGGGCGGAGGTCCCGGCCGGGCGGATCAGAAGACGGACTCCGCCTCGTAGATGCGGTCCTCGGGGACCGTCTTCAGCTCGGTGGTCGCGGAGGCGAGCGGGGCCATCACGATGTCGGTGCCGCGCAGGGCGGTCATGTTGCCGTAGTCGCCGCGGTGGACGGCCTCGACGGCGTGCCAGCCGAAGCGGGTCGCGAGCACGCGGTCGTACGCGGTGGGCACGCCGCCGCGCTGGACGTGGCCGAGGATGACCGGGCGGGCCTCCTTGCCGAGGCGGTGCTCCAGCTCGATCGCGAGGCGGTTGCCGATGCCGGCGAAGCGCTCGTGACCGTACTGGTCGATGGCGCCCTTCTCGTACGGCATGGAGCCCTCGGCCGGGTGCGCGCCCTCGGCGACGCAGATGACGGCGAACTTCTTACCGCGGGAGAACCGTTCTTCCACCATCTTCACCAGGGCGTCCACCTCAAAGGGACGCTCCGGCAGGCAGATGCCGTGGGCGCCGCCGGCCATGCCGGACTCCAGAGCGATCCAGCCCGCGTGGCGGCCCATCACCTCGACGACCATCACGCGCTGGTGGGATTCGGCGGTGGTCTTGAGGCGGTCGATGGCCTCGGTGGCGACCATGACGGCGGTGTCGAAGCCGAAGGTGCGGTCGGTGGAGGAGATGTCGTTGTCGATGGTCTTGGGCACGCCGACGACCGGCATCCCGGCGTCCGACAGCATCCGGGCGGCGGTCAGGGTGCCTTCGCCGCCGATCGGGATGAGGGCGTCGATGCCGTAGCGCGTCGCCAGTTCGGCGGCGTTCTCGGCGGCCTCGTGCAGGCGGGCGCGCTCCATGCGCGCCGAGCCGAGGATCGTGCCGCCGCGGGCGAGAATGCCGCTGACGGCATTGATGTCGAGGGGGCGGAAGTGGCCGTCGAGGAGGCCCTTGAACCCGTCCTCGAAACCGATGACCTCGTCCCCGTGCCCGACCAGGGCGCGGTGTACGACCGACCGGATGACAGCGTTGAGCCCCGGACAGTCGCCGCCTGCGGTGAGAACTCCGATACGCATCGTGCTGTGTCTCCTGCCGTACATATGAAGGGCGTAATGGTGAAGCCTGTCCGATTGTTCCACGGGCCCGGGGTGCCGCGCGTTCTGCGCCGCTCCGGTTCCCGGGCCTTTCGACCCTCCTGGCCAGGCCCTTTCCCGGGGGGCGCCCTATCTATTGGCAGAGGTATTGTCAAGAGGTCAAGCCAGACCAAACAGATATCCACAGCATGGGACGGAGTGCGGGCGTGACGCGCAGCGTGTACGTGACCGGTATCGAGCGGGGCGACGGCCGCCAGGTCGTCGAGCTGGGGATCATGGAGCTCCTGACCCGGCAGACGGGCCGGGTCGGCGTCTACCGTCCGTTGCTCCACGACGGACCGGACCGCCTCTTCGAGCTCCTGAAGGCCCGCTACCGGATCGAGCAGGACTCCGCGACGGCGTACGGGATGGAGTACCAGGAGGCCTCGGCGATCCTGGCCGAGAAGGGCACCGACGAACTCGTCTCCCGGCTGGTCGACCACTACCACCGAGTGGCCCGCGACTACGAGGTCATGCTCGTCCTCGGCACCGACTACGCGGAAACCAACCTCCCGGACGAGCTGGCGCTCAACGCCCGCCTCGCCAACGAGCTGGGCGCGCTCGTCGTCCCCGTCGTCGGCGGCACCAAGCACCACGCCGAGGCGGTGCGCGCCGAGGCCCGCAACGCCTACCGGGCCTACGAGACCCTCGGCTGCCACGTCGTCGCGATGGTCGTCAACCGGGTGGCCCCGGAGGACCGCGACCTCATAGCCGAGCGGCTGGCCGCCCGGCTCCCCGTGCCCTGTTACGTGCTGCCGGACGACAAGTCGCTCTCCGCCCCGACCGTCGCCCAGATCACCCGGGCGCTCGGCGGCGAGGTGCTCCTCGGCGACGAGGCCGGGCTGGCCCGCGACGCCCTGGACTTCGTCTTCGGCGGTGCCATGCTGCCGAACTTCCTGAACGCCCTGACCCCCGGATGCCTGGTCGTCACTCCCGGGGACCGCTCCGACCTGGTCGTCGGCGCGCTGGCCGCGCACACCTCCGGCACCCCGCCGATCGCCGGTGTGCTGCTCACCCTGAACGAGCGGCCGAGCAAGGAAGTCCTGGCGCTCGCCTCGAAGCTGGCCCCGGGCACGCCCGTGGTGTCGGTGGCCGGCAACAGCTTCCCGACCGCCGCCGAACTCTTCTCGCTCCAGAGCCGGCTGAACTCCGCGACCCCGCGCAAGCTGGAGACCGCGCTCGGCCTCTTCGAACGGCACGTGAACACCGGCGAGCTGCGCGACCTGCTCTCGGTGGCCCGCTCGGAGCGGGTCACCCCGATGATGTTCGAGCACGAGCTGCTGGAGCGGGCCCGCTCGGAGCGCCGCCGCGTCGTCCTGCCCGAGGGCACCGAGGAGCGCGTGCTGCGCGCCGCGGACGTGGTGCTGCGCCGGGGCGTCTGCGACCTGACCCTGCTGGGCGACGAGCAGGCGATCCTGAAGAAGGCCGGCGACCTCGGCGTCGACATCTCGGGCGCGCAGCTGATCGACCCGGCGACCTCCCCCCTGCGGGAAGGTTTCTCCGAGTACTACGCCAAGGTCCGCGCCCACAAGGGCATGACCGTCGAGCTCGCCAACGACGTGGTCACCGACGTCAATTACTTCGGCACTCTGATGGTCCAGCAGGGCCTGGCCGACGGCATGGTCTCCGGTTCGGTGCACTCCACGGCGGCGACCATCCGCCCCGCCTTCGAGATCATCAAGACCAAGCCGGAGGCGTCCATCGTCTCCTCGGTCTTCTTCATGTGCCTGGCCGACCGGGTCCTCGTCTACGGCGACTGCGCCGTCAACCCGGACCCGAACGCCGAGCAGCTCGCCGACATCGCCGTCCAGTCGGCCGCCACCGCCGCCGCCTTCGGCGTCGACCCGCGGATCGCGATGCTCTCGTACTCGACCGGCACCTCCGGTTCGGGCGCGGACGTGGACAAGGTCCGCAAGGCCACCGAGCTCGTCCGCGAGCAGCGCCTCGACCTCCAGGTCGAGGGCCCGATCCAGTACGACGCGGCCGTGGAGCCCTCGGTCGCCGCGACCAAGCTGCCCGGATCGCAGGTGGCCGGCCGCGCGACGGTGCTGATCTTCCCCGACCTCAACACCGGCAACAACACGTACAAGGCCGTGCAGCGTTCGGCGGGCGCGGTGGCGGTCGGCCCGGTGCTCCAGGGCCTGCGCAAGCCGGTGAACGACCTCTCGCGCGGCGCGCTCGTGCAGGACATCGTCACCACCGTGGCCATCACCGCGATCCAGGCGCAGGGCGGGCCGTCGTCCGCGGCCACCGCCTGATCCCCTCCCCACCCCGCCGCCCGAGACAAGGAAAGACCCTCATCGTGACCGCTTCGCGCGTACTCGTCCTCAACTCCGGCTCCTCGTCGGTCAAATACCAGCTCCTCGACATGGCGGACCGGTCCCGGCTCGCGGTCGGCCTGGTGGAGCGGATCGGCGAGGAGACCTCGCGGCTGGTGCACGAGCGGATCACCGGGGACTCGGCCCCGGACGCCGCCGGCGGCAAGCGCGAGAGGCTCGGCCCGATCGCGGACCACGAGGCCGCGCTGAAGGCCGTGGCCGCGGAGCTCGCCGCCGACGGGATGGGCCTGGACTCCCCCGAACTGGCCGCGGTGGGGCACCGGGTGGTGCACGGTGGGACGCGCTTCACCCAGCCGACCGTGATCGACGACGAGGTGCTGGCGGAGATCCGGAACCTGATCCCGCTGGCCCCGCTGCACAACCCGGCGAACGTGACGGGCATCGAGGTGGCGCGCTCGCTGCGCGCGGACATCCCGCAGGTGGCGGTCTTCGACACCGCCTTCCACTCGACGATGCCGGAGTACGTGGCGCGGTACGCGATCGACGCCGCGACGGCCGACGCGTACTCCATCCGGCGGTACGGCTTCCACGGCACCTCCCACGCCTACGTCTCCCGGGCGACGGCCGCGCTGCTCGGCAGGCCGGTGGAGGACGTGAACGTGATCGTGCTGCACCTGGGCAACGGCGCCTCCGCCTCGGCGGTCCGGGGCGGCGTGTGCGTGGAGACGTCGATGGGCCTGACCCCGCTGGAGGGTCTGGTCATGGGGACCCGTTCGGGCGATATCGATCCGGCGGTCGTCTTCCACCTGGCGCGGGTGGGGGGCCTCTCGGTGGATGAGATCGATTCGCTCCTGAACAAGAAGAGCGGTCTGCTGGGCATGTGCGGCGACAACGACATGCGCGAGGTGCTCCGGCGGGCGGGCGAGGGCGACGAGGCGGCGAGCCTCGCCTTCGCCGCGTACGTCCACCGGCTGAAGAAGTACATCGGCGCCTACTCGGCGGTCCTGGGGCGGGTGGACGCGGTGGCGTTCACGGCCGGGGTCGGCGAGAACGCCCACCAGGTCCGCGAGGCCGCGCTGGACGGCCTGGCCGAGCTGGGCCTGGCGCTGGACCTTCAGGCCAACGCGGCGGGCTCCCCGGAGCCGCGGCTGGTCTCGGCGGAGTATGCACGGGTGGCCGTGGCGGTGGTCCCGACGGATGAGGAACTGGAGATCGCCACCCAGGCGTACGCCTTCGTTACCGTTGCTCAGTAGCCGCGTCTTGGACTTTCCGCCAGACGGAATATTCCGCTACGAAACAAACCGATAGGATCCAGTCATGCGCCGTTCCAAAATCGTCTGCACGCTGGGCCCCGCCGTCGACTCGTATGAGCAGCTGAAAGCGCTCATCGAGGCAGGTATGAACGTGGCCCGATTCAACTTCAGCCACGGATCCCAGGCAGAACACCAGGAGCGGTACGACCGCGTCCGGCAGGTCTCCGAGGACACCGGGCGCGCCGTCGGCGTCCTCGCCGACCTCCAAGGCCCGAAGATCCGTCTGGAGACCTTCGCCGAGGGTCCCGTCGAGCTGGTGCGCGGTGACGAGTTCACCATCACCACCCAGGACGTCCCGGGCGACAAGTCCATCTGCGGCACCACCTACAAGGGCCTCCCGGGCGACGTCGCCAAGGGTGACCAGATCCTGATCAACGACGGCAACGTCGAGCTCCGGGTGACCGAGGTCGAGGGCCCCCGGGTCCGGACCATCGTCATCGAGGGCGGTGTCATCTCGGACCACAAGGGCATCAACCTGCCGGGTGCCGCCGTGAACGTCCCCGCCCTGTCGGAGAAGGACGTCGACGACCTGCGCTTCGCCCTGCGGATGGGCTGCGACATGGTCGCCCTGTCCTTCGTCCGCGACGCCAGCGACGTCAAGGACGTCCACAAGGTCATGGACGAGGAGGGCCGCCGGGTCCCCGTCATCGCCAAGGTGGAGAAGCCGCAGGCCGTCGAGAACATGGCGGCCGTGGTCGACGCCTTCGACGCGGTCATGGTGGCCCGTGGCGACCTCGCCGTCGAGTACCCGCTCGAGAAGGTCCCGATGGTCCAGAAGCGGCTCATCGAGATGTGCCGCCGCAACGCCAAGCCGGTGATCGTCGCGACCCAGATGATGGAGTCGATGATCACCAACTCCCGCCCGACCCGCGCCGAGGCCTCCGACGTCGCCAACGCGATCCTCGACGGCGCGGACGCGGTCATGCTGTCCGCCGAGTCCTCGGTGGGCGCCTACCCGATCGAGACCGTCAAGACGATGTCGAAGATCGTCACGGCGGCCGAGGAGGAGCTCCTTTCCAAGGGCCTCCAGCCGCTGGTCCCGGGCAAGAAGCCCCGTACCCAGGGCGGCTCCGTCGCCCGCGCGGCCTGCGAGATCGCGGAGTTCCTCGACGGCAAGGCGCTCATCGCCTTCACCCAGTCCGGGGACACCGCCCGCCGCCTGTCGCGCTACCGCTCCACGCAGCCGATCCTGGCCTTCACCACGGACGTGAACACCCGCAACCAGCTCTCGCTGAGCTGGGGCGTCGAGTCGTACGTCGTCCCGCACGTGGACAACACCGACGCGATGGTCGACCTGGTGGACGGCGAGCTGCTCAAGCTCGGCCGCTACAACGAGGGCGACACCGTGGTCATCACCGCCGGCTCGCCCCCCGGCGTCCCGGGCACGACCAACATGGTCCGGGTCCACCACCTGGGCGGCGACGCCGGCCGCGACTGACGCCGCCGCACCGCCTGAAGCCTGGACTCTGCCGCACAGAGACCGAGGGCGGCACCGCGGATCCGATCGGGATCCGGGGTGCCGCCCTCGGTGTGTCTCCGGGTGACCGTGTTTCCAGGTGACCTGTTCCAGGTGAGCGTGTTCCAGGTGAGCGTGTTCCAGGTGAGCGCTGCCGTACGGGACTACTCCGGCGGGCCGATGTAGTTCTTCAGGCCCGGGACGGTCAGGGTGCCGCCGAACTGGCCGGCCTGGATGACCTTGACGTCCGTGAAGAACGCGAACGGGACGTTCAGGGGCGGCGGGCTGTTCGGGGTGAACTCGATCGGGATCAGCCCGAACAGGTTCCCCTTGAGGCTCTCGGTGTACATCGTCACCGTGCCGCCGCGGATCTTGGACGTGGAGCCCGGACGGGACTTCAGGTGAGCGACGTTCCCGTCCTTGCCGACCGTCTGGTACAGGTCCTTGATGTCCAGCGAGTCCGCGGTGAACTTCAGGACCTTCTTGATCTTGCCGCTGCCGGTCTTCACCTCGACGATGCCGTGGTAGTCCAGGCCGTAGAGGGTCAGCAGCGAGCTGTCGAGGTACCAGGGCTCGTCCGGCAGGAGCGGGATGCCCTGCTCCAGCTCGGCGTCGGCCAGCGCCTTGGCGTCGTAGGTCGGGCAGGGGAAGGGTTCCTTCCCGTCCGGGTCCTTCGACTCCTCGGGCTTGGCCTCTCCCTTGTCCTTGTCCTTGTTCTCGCGCTCGCCCGCCTTGCCCGTCTCGTCCTTCGGGGTCTTCGCGGTGTCCTTGACCTCGTCGGACAGCTCCGAGACGTCGACGCCCGACTGCTTCGCCGCGTCCCGGATCGCGTCCGCGGCCGGGTCCGGGGTCGGCTTGGCGGTCGTCGAGGGCGTGGGGGTGGGCGTCGGGGTCGTCTTCGGCAGGCCGTCCTTGAGGGGCCGGCCGAGCTCGTCGACGAGGCCCTTGAGCGCGTCGCCGACACCCAGCGGGTCCAGCGGGTTCGTGCTCTTGGTCGGCGTCGGGGTGGCGGCCGGGGCCGTCTCCTGCTTCGCCGGGGGCTGGGTCGCCGACGGCGAGGCGCTCGTCTTCGGCTTCGGCTTCGCGGCCGCCGACGCGGACGGCGAGGGCGTCGCGCCGGGCGAGGTGCTCGGCGAGGGCGTCGTCGACGGCGTGGGGGACGGCGACTTCGACTCGGACTCCGCGGGTTGGTCGGACCGCGTGACGCACGGGCCGGGCGCGAAGGGGATCTCCTTGTCGTCGGCCACGGCCAGCTTCGGCGCCATGCCCATCCCGACGAACACGGCCGTCGGCATCGCCGCGAGCGCCATCGTCTTGCCGACGGGTATCTGGATCTTGTTCAGCAGCGACTTCCTGGGCGCCGCGTGGCGCGGCCCCTTGGTCTCCCGGGACTCTGCGCCTGGGGCCACGCCCCGCTGCGTCTCGTCACCCCGCACTGTTCCTCCCGCCATCGGCGTGGGCAGTCGTCTCGCTCGCGTGTGCCGGCATTTCCGTTTCGCGCTGCCCCGGGAAGTCCTGGAGACCCGCCATCGCCTCCGCCTTGGCCATGTCCAGCCCGCCCTGGCGCTGGTCGGCCGGCTCCTCGTCCCCCGGCTGCCCGGGGACCCAGGCCAGCGCGAGCGCGCCGCCGATCAGGGCCGGTACGAAGCCCAGCCCGAAGCCGCCGAGGTTGGAGACCGGCAGCGAGACCAGAGCCAGCAGGATCGAGGCGACACCGGCGAAGACCCGGATGGCCTGCTGGAACCAGAGAGCCAGGCCCAGCGTGATCAGCAGGACACCGATGATCAGCGCTCCGGCGCCGCCGGTGGTGGCCATCGCGAGGCTCAGGTTGCCGAGCCGGAGGTCCGCGTACGGGAAGTACGCGATGGGGAAGCCGCTGACGAACGTGAACAGCCCGGCCCAGAAGGGACGGCGCCCTCGCCAGGCGTGGAATTGGTACCACGCCACGGTGAGCCAGGCGTCGTCTTCAGCGCGAACGTAAACCGGGGCCTGGGGGTTCATGGACAACAGCTCCCTGGAAACGGTGGTACGGAGAACTCTGTGGAGCCCGGACGGGCGGGCGGCGACGTGCGCCGCCGACCGCCCCTCCGGTCACTCGCCTGGACGGATCAGTTCGCGTCCTGGTAGCACGGCTGGTCGCCGCCGAGCAGGCGCAGCTTCAGGTCGGGAAGCTTGAAGGTTCCCGCCGTCGTCGCCCACGCCTTCTGGCGCACGTTCGTCAGGATCGCCTTGTCGGCGCGCTGCGAGAACGCGTACGGGCTGGCGACCGTGCCGGCCTGCGGCTTGGTCTTGTGGCTCGAGTCGCCGACGGCGACGCCGATGTCCAGGTTCTTGAACTCGGCGTCGGTGTCGAGCTCGGCAACATCCAGGTAGATGTTGTCGGCGACGGCCGGCTTGCCCTTGTGACCGGTGCGCAGCTGCAGCGTGATGTTGCCCAGCGGCGTCGGGGTCACCAGTGACTGGCACATGTTGGTGATCTCGGCGTGGCTGAACCCGGAGATGGTGACCGGGTGGTGCTGCGCATTGCCCTTGAGGTCGTGCCCCTCGGCGATACCGCCGTACTGAATGAGGTTGTCACCGTCAAGCTTGTCGGCCGAGACCTTGAAGTCCTGGCCGGAGACGCTGAAGGACGCCGCGAGGGCACCCTGCGCCAGACCCACACCGACCGCGGCCGTGGCCGCGATGCTCGGCACCATGACGAGCGCGAAGCGCTTCCATCTGGTCCCGCCACGAACCTGAGAACTCATTTCGTTCCTCCTTCTCGGACGTACATCTCCGGTCCGGGCCGTGCCCGTCCTGGGATGGGAGAAGTGCTACGTCCTCGGGAAGGAGCGCAGGCGGCCGGGCCGCGGCTGTGCCACGTCCGAAACACCGGCGATCACCCCCGAGCGACAACCACTGGGCCACGCGTTCGCGCAACCTGGAGGACAGGCCCCGCCGGTGTGGCAGAGACCCCCCTGTCCCACGGCCGGTGCCACTGCCACAGGCCGACTCGGTGGGGACCCTTCACCGCGGCTCCGAGTGAGCGGCTCTGCGGGAAGGACCGAGCGTCGCCGATCGTGGTCCATTCCCGGCCGGGGCACAAGGGGGTTCGTTACTGGCGGGTAACGGGCAGATAACCTGAGTACGACCTGCCGCGGTCGGGCAGCAACACAGGGTGTTACCCGGGGCCACGACAGAACGGTGGAATGGTGAACACACCGGACAGTTCACGGGGTTCGATTTACTGCGAGTAACAGCGGCCGCGATTACCAAGTTTTGGTAAAGCGCGGCCGCTGTTCATCTACGTGTCAACAAATCGCCGGCCGCCCGGAGCCGGGCCGGATCGGGCGGATCGGGTCGGATCGGGCCTAGAAGAGCACCCGCGCGAGCGCCGTACGCGCCGCGGACACCCGCGGGTCGTCGGCACCGATGACCTCGAACATCTCCAGCAGCCGTAGCCGCACGGCGTCCCGGTCCTCACCGAACGTGACGCGCACGGTGTCCACCAGACGCCCGAACGCGTCCTCCACGTGACCGCCGACCAGGTCGAGGTCGGCCGCCGCGATCTGGGCCGCCGGGTCCTTCGGGTTCTCGGCCGCCGCGGCACGCACCGCCTGCGGGTTCATGTGCTGGACGCGGGCGAGGAGCTCGGCCTGGGCCAAGCCCAGCTTGGCCTCGGTGTTGGCCGGGTCGTCCACGAGCACGTTCTTGTACGCCTGCACCGCGCCGCCCAGGTCACCGGCGTCCAGCGCGACGACGGCCGCCTCCAGCAGGGCGTCGTACGGGCCGGCCGGGGCCTCGGTCTCGGTCGGGGCGGCCGGAGCGGCCCCTTCCGCGTTCGGGTCCACCTCGATGCCGATGATCCCGAAGCGCTCCTCGGCGACCTGCACCAGCTGGGCCAGGGTCTCGCGGATCTGCTCCTCGGGGGCCACGCCCTGGAAGAGCGGCAGCACCTGACCGGCGACCACGGCGAAGACCGCCGGGATGCCCTGGATCTGGAACTGCTGCATCAGCATCTGGTTGGCGTCGACGTCGACCTTGGCCAGCACGAGGCGGCCGTTCGCCTCGACGGTCAGACGCTCCAGCAGCGGGCTGAGCTGTTTGCACGGCTGGCACCACTCGGCCCAGAAGTCCAGGACGACCGGGACCTCGGCGGAGAGCTGGAGCACATCGCGTTCAAAGCCGGCCTCGTCTACGTCGATGACGAGCGCGGACGGCGGCACCGCGCCGGCGGAGGGGCCCGCCCCGCCACCCTGGCCGGCCTGGCGTGCCGCTTCGGCGCGGGCCTGCTCGGCCTTGGCCTTGGCCTCGCCGGCCGCCTTCACCGCGGCGAGGTCGACGACGCCGCTCATGGACATGTTTCTGGGCTGCATGCGTACATCCTCCCCCGTGTGCGCGCGCCGACGAAAAAGATCGCGTGAATTGGCCGTACCGGCCGTCCGTCGCGATCGTGGTGCTGGTCCGATACTGGTCGTGGTGCTGATCGGCGCCGGGTCCCCACCTGGCGCCTGTAGCCCTTCGCGTGGTTGTCGCTCTTACGCTACGAGCCGTAGCGTAACTCCCCCGGCGGCCGTCCGGGGCGTTTCGCGTCCCGTGATCTGAGCCACAGCGGGCGCCTCGGCTACCGGCGGGTATGGTCTCGGCCATGCGCAACCCCAGCCCCGGCCGCACCGGTCGTCCCCGCAGCGCCGCCGCGGACACCGCCATCCTCGCCGCGACCCGGGACGCGCTGGTCGAGCTGGGCTGGTCGAAGCTGACGATGGGCGACGTATCGGCCCGCGCGGGGGTCGCCAAGACCACCCTCTACCGGCGCTGGGCGGGCAAGAACGAACTGGTCGTGGACGCGGTGGCGGAGCTCTTCGACGCGCTCGAACTCCCGGACCGGGGCTCCCTCGAAGCCGACATCGAGAACGTCGTCCTGCAGTTCGCGGCGCTGCTGCGGCGCCCGGAGGCCCGTACGGCCCTGATGGCGGTCGTCGCCGAGTCCACCCGCGACGAGGCCCTGCGCGACCGGATCCGGTCGGCGATCGTGGACCGGCAGAAACGTCTCGTCGTACTGGGACGCGAACGGGCCCAGGCCCGCGGTGAACTCCCGTACGAGGAGGACGAGTCCCTCGCGGACCGCACCACGGACCTGATCTTCGACGTGATCGCGGGCACGGTGGTGCACCGCGCCCTGGTGAGCTCCGAACCGGTGGACGAACTCTGGGTGGCCACCTTCACGGCCCTCCTGATGCACGGCCTGCGCGGCCCCGCCGCGGCCTGAGCGGCGAAACGGCCGGCCGCGGCGCCCGTAGGGGGCACCGCGGCCGGCCGTCTCACACCGTGCGGCGGGGGCGCGGGGCTAGAAGCCCGGCGGCTCCGTGTAGGTGCCCCACTCGTCGCGCAGGACGTTGCAGATCTCGCCCAGCGTGGCCTCGGCGCGCACCGCGTCCAGCATGGCCGGGATCATGTTCGACCCGTCCCGGGCGGCGTCGAGCATGGCCTTCAGGGAGGCGGTGACCCTGGCGTCGTCGCGCCGGGCCTTGCGCGCCGTCAGCTCCCGTACCTGGACGGTCTCCACCTCGTGGCTGACCCGGAGGATCTCCAGGTCCCCGGTGACCGACCCGTGGTGGACGTTGACGCCGACGACCCGCTTGTCGCCCTTCTCCAGCGACCTCTGGTACTGGAAGGCCGACTCGGCGATCTCCCCGGTGAACCAGCCGTCCTCGATGCCGCGCAGGATGCCCGAGGTGATCGGTCCGATGGGGTGCTGTCCGTCCGGGTGGGCGCGCAGGCCGCGCTCCTTGATCTGCTCGAAGATCTTCTCGGCGTCGGCCTCGATGCGGTCGGTGAGCTGCTCCACGAACCAGGAACCGCCCAGCGGGTCCGCCACGTTGGCGACGCCGGTCTCCTCCATCAGCACCTGCTGGGTGCGCAGGGCGATCTCGGCCGCCTGCTCGCTCGGCAGGGCGAGGGTCTCGTCGAGGGCGTTGGTGTGCAGGGAGTTGGTGCCGCCGAGGACGGCCGCGAGGGCCTCCACGGCGGTGCGCACGACGTTGTTGTACGGCTGCTGCGCGGTCAGGGAGACGCCGGCGGTCTGGGTGTGGAAGCGCAGCCACATCGACTTCTCGCTCTTCGCCCCGTAGACCTCCTTCATCCAGCGCGCCCAGATGCGGCGGGCGGCGCGGAACTTGGCGATCTCCTCGAAGAAGTCGAGGTGCGCGTCGAAGAAGAAGGAGAGGCCGGGCGCGAAGGCGTCCACGTCCATGCCGCGGGAGAGGCCGAGCTCCACGTAACCGAAACCGTCGGCGAGGGTGTAGGCGAGCTCCTGCGCGGCCGTGGCCCCGGCCTCGCGGATGTGGTAGCCCGAGACGGACAGCGGCTTGTAGGCCGGGATGCCCTTGGTGCAGTACTCCATCAGGTCGCCGATGAGGCGCAGGTGCGGCTCGGGTTCGAAGAGCCACTCCTTCTGGGCGATGTACTCCTTGAAGATGTCGGTCTGGAGCGTGCCGTTGAGCACGGCGGGGTCCACACCCTGCCGCTCGGCGGCGACCAGGTACATGCAGAAGGCGGGCACGGCGGGGCCCGAGATCGTCATCGAGGTCGTGACGTCACCCAGCGGGATGTCCTTGAACAGGATCTCCATGTCGGAGGCGGAGTCGATGGCGACCCCGCAGTGCCCGACCTCGCCCAGCGAGCGGGGGTCGTCGGAGTCGCGCCCCATGAGGGTCGGCATGTCGAAGGCCACGGAGAGCCCGCCGCCGCCGGCGGCCAGGATCATCTTGTAGCGCTCGTTGGTCTGCTCGGCGTTGCCGAACCCGGCGAACTGCCGGATGGTCCAGGTCCGCCCGCGGTAGCCGGTGGCGTGCAGCCCCCGGGTGTACGGGTACTCCCCGGGCCACCCGATGCGCTCGAACCCCTCGTACGCGTCGCCGGGCCGGGGCCCGTAGACGGGGTCGACGTCATCTCCGGAGAGCGTCGTGAAATCGGCCTCGCGCTTGCGGGCCTTGTCGTACCGGGCCTGCCAGCGACGGCGGCCCTCCTCGATGGCGTCTGCGTCCATACCCATGAATTTACTAGGACGTCCTAGTAAATGTCGATGGGCAACCCCCGGGGACCCGCCCCGGGGGTGGGTGACGCTCGCCTCGTATCAGGCCTTGGCGGTCGCCAGCGAGTCGCTGACCAGCGGTTCCACCTCGGCGCGGACCTTGCGCTCGACGAAGAAGGCGGCCAGCGGAATCGTGCCCGACACGAGCACCCAGAGGAGCTTGCCGAAGGACCACTTGGCCTTGGAGCCCAGGTCGAAGGCGAAGACCAGGTAGATCATGAAGAGGACGCCGTGGGCCTGCGAGACCGCGAAGGTCAGGCCGGCGCCGGTGTCGAAGCCGTACTTCGCCACCATGCAGGCACAGAGGATCAGGAGCATGACCGCGGTCACGTAGGCCATGACGCGGTAGCGGGTCAGCACGCTTCGTTTCATGCGGACGAGCCTAACCGTCCGTTTTGCTCGATCTTGACGCGGCCCCGGTGATCGCGGGACGGGCCCGGGGGTCCGCCCGGGTCCGCCTCAGGACTCCTCGAAGTCCGCGGCGGCCACCCGCAGCGGGCGCAGCAGCGCGAAGATCTCCGCGCACTCCTCGGCGTCGTAGGCGCCGAGGCCGAACTCGATCGCCATCAGGTCCTTCGTGGCCGCCTCGACCACCTCGCGGCCCTTCTCCGTGATGGAGGCGAGGGTGCCGCGGCCGTCGTTCGGGTTGGGCCGCTTGTCGACCAGCCCGGACCTCACCAGCCGGTCCACGGTGTTCGTCACCGAGGTCGGGTGGACCATCAGACGCTCGCCGATCTTCGACATCGGCAGTTCCCCGGCCTTGGAGAAGGTGAGCAGCACCAGGGCCTCGTACCGCGCGAAGGTCAGCCCGTACGGCTTGACCACGGCGTCGACCTCGCTGAGCAGGATCTGGTGCGCCCGCATGATCGAGGTGATCGCGGCCATCGAGGGCACGGGCCCCCAGCGCTGCTGCCAGAGCTCGTCGGCGCGGGCGATGGGGTCGAAGGGAAGGCTGAGCGGCTTGGGCACGTCCCCGACCCTACCGGGAGGTCACTTCGCGGCGGGGGCCGTCTCATCCTTCAGTCCCCCCTCCTGCCGGGCGGCGGCCCGGAGTTCGGCGAGGAGCAGCAGGACGACGGCCGTGCCGAGGATCCCGGAACCGGTGACGACCGCGTGCACCGGCAGGAACTCGGCAGCGAGACCGGCCAGGGCCATGCCCACTCCCTGGAGGGTCATCAGGCCGGTGCTGAGCAGGGTCATCGCCCGTCCGCGCAGCTCCTCGGGCACCGCGTCGACGTACCACTGGTCCAGCCCGAGGGTGTAGGCGTGGGCCAGGCCGGCGAGCAGCAGCGCGGTCAGCAGGAGGGGCACGCCCGGCCGGCCGGCGAAGAGCAGGAGCGGCAGCAGACCGGCGGCGGCGAGCGGGGCCACGATCCGCGATCGCGTCCGGGCGGTGAGGGCGGAGCCGGCCCAGAGTTCACCGGTGATGGTGCCGACGGGCATCGCGCACATCAGCAGCCCGAGGACCGCGGTCCCGGCGCCGATGCCGTCGACGTAGGGGGCGAGCAGCGCCTCGGGCACCACGAGGAAGACGGGCGGCAGCCAGAAGAGCAGGGTGAGCGCGCGCAGCCGGCGCCGGCCGAGGACGGCGCGCAGTCCGGCGAGGGGGGAGGTACGGGCGCTCGTACGGGCGGGCCGGCTGCGCGTGCCCAGGCGCAGCAGCAGCGCGGATCCGAGGAATCCGGCGGCGGTGAGGGCGATGGCCCCGCGCGGTGCGAGCACGGTGAGCAGCAGTCCGCCGAGGCCGAATCCGACGAGCTGGGCGCTCTGGGCCACCATGCGCATCAGCGAGCGGCCCAGGACGAAGGTGTCGCCGGGGCCGAGGATGTCGGCGAGGGAGGCGTTGCGCGTGCCCTGGAAGAGCGGCGCCACGAAGGCCATCGCGCAGCGCAGGGCGAGGAGCACGGCGACGGGCGTGCCCGGCAGGATCATGGCCGTCGCGCAGGCCGCGCAGACGAGGTCGCACGCGACGAGCACCCGCCGGGCGGGGTGCCGGTCGGCGATCCCGGCGAGCAGCGTGCCGCCGAGGGCGTACGGGAGGAAGCCGAGGGCGAAGGTGAGCGCGCTCATCAGGGGTGAGCCGGTGGCGCGGTAGACGAGCACGGTGAGGGAGATCTCGGCGACGACGACGCCGAGTACGGACATCAGGTGGGCGGCGAAGACGGGGCGGAATTCTCGGGTCCGGAAGACGGAGCGGTAGCCCGGTGACGGCGTGGACCGCGCGGGCGCCTGGGTGTCGGCTGGCATGGGGTCCAGCGTCCGCACCGGAGCCGCCGCGCTCCAGAGATTCGTCCGTACCCGAATATTGAGGTATTGAGGCGACGCACACGTGTGGGGAGGGGGGCCGGGATGGGCCTGCACCATCGCTTCGGACACCGGGACCTGCTGCGGTGCCGGTTCGCGCTGTCGCCCGCGTGGGAGACCCAGGAGGCGGTGCGCACCCTGAACCGCCCGGACCGGCAGGGCTACCACCTGCCCTGGCTGCGGCGGATCCGGGCCGCCGCCGACGGGCTGGACCTGCGGCCGCTGTGGCTGCTGATGCCGCGCCGGGGGCACAGTACGGACTTCATCAGCCCGCCGCCGAGCGGCCCCGGAGTCAGCTTCGAGGAGGAGCTCGCGCTGATCCGCGCGGCCGATCCGGCCGCGGCGCGCGAGGACATGCGCAAGGCCCTGGCCTGTACGCCGGGCGCGCTCGACAGCGAAGCGGGCCGGGCCCTGCTCGCCGATCCGGCGCGGTCGGTGCAGGAGCTGGCCGATCTGATCGAACGGGCCTGGAGCGTCCTGGTCGAGCCGCACTGGCCGCGCCTGCGGGCCCTGCTGGAGGCCGATGTCCTCTTCCACACGCGCCGCCTCGCGGCCGGCGGCCTGGAGTCGCTCTTCGACGGTCTGCACCCCGACCTCTCGTGGGACGCCGCCTCCCTCACCCTGACCATCGAGCGGCCGTCGCACCACGAACGCGTTCTGGGCGGCCAGGGCCTCGTGCTCATGCCGAGCGCCTTCGTCTGGCCGCAGATCGCGGGCGGCTTCGACCCGCCCTGGCAGCCGACCGTGGTCTACCCGGCCCGGGGGGTCGGCGCCCTGTGGACCCCGGTACGGGAGGACACCCCGGCCGCGCTCGCCCGCCTGCTGGGGCGGGCCCGGGCCGACGTGCTGTGCGCGCTGGACGAACCGTCCTCCACCACGGCACTGGCCCACCGGCTCGGCCTCGCCCCGTCCACGGTCTCGGCGCATCTCGGCACCCTGCACGCGGCGGGCCTGCTCATCTCCGCCCGCCACGGCCACCAGGTGCTCTACGAGCGCACCCCGCTGGCCATCGCCCTCGCGAGCGGCGACCCCACGGTGTCGTAAGGGGACGGCGACTGACCGTTATGTCACGATATCCCGGTCCGCTGCCCGACCCTTCGTCCCGAGGAAGCCGGATGCCCTCCGCCGCCCCCAGACGCCGCCTGCACTCCGTCCTCGGCCTCCTCGCGCTGCTCGCCGCCGCCCCGGCCTGCTCGGGCGGGCCGGCGCCCGCGCCGGGACCGCCCGCGGCCGCCTCGCCGGGCGCGCCCGCCGCCGAGTCCCCGTACTGGGTGGACCCGCGGAGCGAGGCGGCCCGGCAGGTCGCCGCCTGGGAGGCGGCCGGCCGCAACAGCGACGCCCAGGTGCTGCGCAGGATCGCGGACCGGCCGACGGCCCTGTGGGGGCCGGGCGGTGACCCGGGACCCGAGATCCGCCGGGCCGGGGCGGGGGCGCGGGCGGCCGGGCGGACCCTGCTGCTCGCCGCGCACAACATCCCGTACCGCGACTGCGGGCAGCCGCGGGCCGGCGGCGCCCCGAACGCCCAGGCGTACCGCAAGTGGATCGGCGCCTTCGCCGACGGCATCGGGACCACCAAGGCCGTCGTCATCCTGGAGCCGGGCGCCCTCGCGCACACCGTCGACGGCTGCACCCGGGCCGAACACCACGCGGAGCGCTACCGGTTGCTCTCCGAGGCCGTCGACCGGCTCAAGCGGAACCGCAACACCAAGGTCTACCTGGACGCGGGCGATCCGGCCTCGGTCAAGAACCCGACGGACCTCGTGCCGCCCCTCGCCAAGGCGGGCCTGGAGCACGCGGACGGCTTCGCCGTCAACGTCTCCGGCTTCCAGCCCGACGCGGCCGCCCGGGCGTACGGCGCCAGGATCTCCGAGCGGACCGGGAACAGACACTTCGTCATCGACACCGGCCGCAACGGCGAAGGCCCGCTGCCGGGCGACCCCGCCCAGGCCTGGTGCAACCCGCCGGGCCGCGCCCTCGGAACCCCGCCGACCGACCGCACGGCCGACCCGCTCGTCGACGCGTACCTGTGGATCAAGCCCCCGGGCGAGTCCGACGGCCCCTGCCGCGGCGGCCCGAAAGCCGGCACCTGGTGGCCCCCCTACGCCCTGGGCCTGGCCCGCCGAGCCAGGGAGTAGCAGATCCAGCCCGCCGGCGTCTGAGGCGCGGGGTCCGGGGCGGAGCCCCGCTCTTCCAGCCCGCCGGCGTGTGAGGCGCGGGGTCCGGGGCGGAGCCCCAGAAAGCCGGGCGCAGCCCGGGGCCCCCACCACCGGCCCGCACACGCGAAAGCACCCCCGGCCGGGAGGCCAAGGGCGCTTCGGGTACACCAGACACGGCAGCCGGGCGCCTCAGCCCCCGGCGAGGTGCCGCTCCACCGTCTCCACCTTCGACGTGATCCCGTCGCTCACACCGGGCCGGATGTCGGCCTTGAGGATGAACGAGACCCGCGGCGCCCGCTCCTCGACCGCGGCCACGGCGCGCCGGACCACGTCCATGACCTCGTGCCACTCGCCCTCGACGGTCGTGAACATCGCGTCCGTACGGTTCGGCAGTCCGGACTCGCGGACCACCCGGACCGCGTCGGCGACGTACTCGCCGACCTCTTCACCGACCCCCAGCGGGGTCACCGAGAACGCGACGATCACGCTTGCGCCACCTGTCGCGCGCGGGCCGCCACCACGCTGTCGGCCTCTTCCCGCTTGAGCAGCTTGTCGCCGTACAGCCCGCCGAACGGCACCAGCGAGAGGACGAAGAACAGCAGGACCCTCTTCGCCGGCCACTTCGCCTTGGTCCAGACGTCGATCAGGAGGACCAGGTAGGCGAGGAACAGGATCCCGTGGATGGCGCCGAGCGGCATCATCAGGTAGTCGATGTCCGAGATCCGGCTCAGCATGGAGCCGAAGATCAGCAGGGCCGGGAACGACAGCGCCTCCGGAACGGAGATGAGTCGCAGACGGTGCAGGGCGGAGGCGGTCTTGATGTCCACGTTCAACCTTCGGGGTGGAGGCCTGGGTCGGTTCCAGTGTCTCAGCCGCTTTGCGGGATCTTGACCCGACCCCTTCCCCTCCGCGGCGGGCCCGGATCGCCCCGGCATCGCCCCGATATCGACCAGGTGTGGCATATATCGGCCACGGGGCCCTGTTCGGGTTCGCCCGGTGCCGATAACGTCTTCCCGTGGCTCAGTTCCGACTCCAAGGCAGCAAGGTGCTGGCCGTCGACCTGACCGGGGATGCCGTGAAAGCGAAGAACGGCTCCATGGTCGCGTACGACGGGCAGATGGCCTTCAAGAAGATGACCGGCGGTGGCGAAGGCCTCCGCGGCATGGTGACCCGCCGGCTGACCGGCGAACAGATGACGGTGATGGAGGTACAGGGACACGGCACCTGCTTCTTCGCCGACCGCGCCAGCGAGATCAATCTGGTCAATCTGCGCGGCGAGAAGCTCTACGTCGAGTCCAGCAACCTGCTGTGCACCGACGCCGGTCTGCGGACCGGCACCACGTTCACCGGCCTGCGCGGTGCGACGACGGGCAACGGTCTCTTCACCACGACCGTCGAGGGCTCCGGCCAGGCGGCCATCATGTCCGACGGTCCGGCGGTGGTGCTGCGCGTGAGCGCCCAGTACCCGCTCTCCGTCGACCCGGGGGCGTACATCGCGCACACCGGCAACCTCCAGCAGTCCTTCCAGTCCGGCGTGAACTTCCGCACGCTGATCGGCGAGGGTTCCGGCGAGGCGTTCCAGATCCGCTTCGAGGGCGAGGGCCTGGTGTACGTGCAGCCCAGCGAGCGCAACACCGTCGGGGGCGACATCTGATGCCGTTCCGCGAGATCAACTCGAAGATGGTCGAGGCGCAGGTCGTGCCGGGCCAGAAGATGTTCAGCCAGCGCGGCGCCATGCTCGCGTACCGCGGCGAGGTCTCCTTCACCCCGAGCCTGACGGGTGGTCAGGGCGGGGTCATGGGCATGATCGGCCGCCGGGTGGCGAACGAGCAGACCCCGCTGATGACGGTCGAGGGCAGCGGCACCGTGATGTTCGGCCACGGCGGCCACCACATCCAGGTGATCAACCTGACCGGCGAGACCCTCTACGTCGAGGCCGACCGGCTGCTCGCCTTCGACGGCACCCTGCAGCAGGGCACGATGTTCATGGGCTCCCAGGGCGGCGTCATGGGCATGGTCCGCGGTCAGGTGACCGGCCAGGGTCTGTTCACCACCACCCTGAAGGGCCACGGCTCGGTCGCCGTGATGGCCCACGGCGGGGTCATCGAGCTCCCCATCACCCCTCAGCGCCCGATCCACGTGGACCCGCAGGCGTACGTCGCCCACCACGGCGACGTGCGCAACAAGCTCTCCACCGCGCTCGGCTGGCGGGACATGGTGGGCCGCGGCTCGGGCGAGGCGTTCCAGCTGGAGCTCTCCGGCCAGGGCGCGGTGTACGTACAGGCCTCCGAGGAGAAGCTGTGAACTTTGGCCCTGTGACCGGCGGACCCGGCGGCCCGACGGTCTTCGACCCGTACACGCTGCCCTCCGACGACAACGTGAACGCGTACACCTTCTGCGTGGAGCTCAAGGGGAGCCAGTGGTTCCTGCAGAAGGGCAAGATGATCTCGTACTACGGGCGCATCGAGTTCAACGGCATCGGCAACGGGCGCTTCGACCGCCTGCTGCGGACCAGCTTCCACTCCCCGCTGCACGCGAGCGACTGGGTGGTCGCCGAGGGCTCGGGCAAGATGCTGCTGGCCGACCGGGCCTTCGACGTGAACTCGTACGACCTCGACAACGGCAACCTGACGATCCGCTCGGGCAACCTGCTCGCGTACCAGCCCACGCTCGCCCTGAAGCAGTCGATCGTCCCGGGCTTCCTGACGCTGATCGGAACCGGGAAGTTCGTGGCGGCGTCCAACGGCCCGGTGGTGTTCATGGAGCCGCCGCTGCGCGTGGACCCGCAGGCGCTGGTGGGTTGGGCGGACTGCCCCTCGCCGTGCCACCACTACGACCACGGCTACATGTCCGGCGTGCTGGGCGGCCTGCGCTCGCTGACCGGCATCGGGGGCAGCTCGGGCGAGGAGCACCAGTTCGAGTTCGTCGGGGCCGGGACGGTGCTGCTGCAGTCGTCGGAGATGCTGATGGCGGAGCAGGCGGTCGGCGCGGTCGGCGCGGGCGCGGCCACGGGCAACGCGCAGGGCGTGCCGGGGGCGGGCCAGGGGCCGATGGGGCAGCTGGGCGTGCCGCGGATGCCGGGACAGCTGGGTGATCTCCAGCGCCGCCTCGGACTGTGAGACCCCGGACATCCGATCTTTGTACGTAATTCAACTTTTTAGGTAGAGTTCATTCATGGAGACCATGGAGACCGAGACGGCCACCCGCTGGCTGACCGACGCCGAGCAGTGCGCATGGCGCACCCACCTGGACGTCAGCAGACTGCTGATGCACCAGCTGGAAAAGGATCTCCAGCCCTTCGGACTCACCAACAACGACTACGAGATCCTCGTGAACCTCTCGGAGTCGCAGGACCACAGGATGCGGATGAGCGACCTCGCCACCGCCACCCTGCAGTCCAAGAGCCGACTGTCGCACCAGATCACGCGCATGGAGACGGCGGGCCTCGTGCGCCGGGTGAACTGCGAGTCCGACCGCCGCGGCCTGTACGCGGTGCTCACCGACGAGGGCATGGAGACGATGCGCAAGGTCGCCCCGCACCACGTGGCGTCCGTCCGCCAGCACTTC
This sequence comes from Streptomyces sp. NRRL F-2580, assembly GCF_000720115.1. Taxonomy (GTDB): domain Bacteria; phylum Actinomycetota; class Actinomycetes; order Streptomycetales; family Streptomycetaceae; genus Streptomyces. The sequence continues at coordinate 94,619 of NZ_JOIR01000005.1, read as the reverse complement.
ATCGACCTGCTGCCGCCGGAGGCCCTGGCGGCGCTGCGCGCCTCGCTGACCCCGGTCGCGGATCACCTGCGCGGCACCCGCGGCAAGGTCTGAGCCCCGGGCGCTCGACGCGCCCCGCACGGCGGTCGGCCGGACAATGGGCACTATCCGCCCGCTGCCGGCCGCCGCCGCGTAACCGTAAGCGCCATGGCCGGCCTGAGGAGGTCCAGTCATGAAGCGCAACACGTACATCTCTGCGGCCGCGTCCGTGGTCCTGATCGTGGGAGGCCCGGTGGCGGCCGCGACAGCGGCATCCGCCGACACCGCGAGAAGCGTCACGGCGGCCGCGGCCGCCGTCCCCTCCGCCGAGACGGCCGAGGAGGCATCGGCGGCGGCCCTGAAGCACTACCCGGGCGTCGTCGAGTCCCTCGACAAGGACGGCACCGTCTGGAACGTCGACGTGATCAGCAAGGACGGCAAGGGCCACGCCGAACTGGAAGTGGCGGCCGACGGCACGGTCACCGAGCTCAATCGCGATACGGACGAGAACGCCGCCGAGCACAAGGACCTGGTCGCCGCCAAGGTCACCGCCGAACAGGCGATGAAGGCGGCCCTGGCCGCCCACCCCGGACAGGTCTGGTCCCTCAACTGGGAGGACGGCGAGGACGGCGGCGCCCCCTACTGGGAGGTCGAGGTCAGGTCCTCCGACGGCAAGACCTGGAACGCCCACGTCGACCACGCCACGGGCAAGGTGACCGAGTCCGGCTCCGACACGGACGACAACGACGACAGCAACTGACCCCGTCCAGCCCCGCCGGCGTTTGAGGCGCGGGGGCTCGGGGGCAGCGCCCCCGCCACGGCGGCGCACCCCGCCCCCCGCCTCAGCCCCAGGCCCAGGCCCAGGCTCAGGCCTCGGTCAGCGTCGCCAGCAGGGCGTCCGCGGCCGCGTACGGATCCAGCTCGCCCACGGCAACCCTCGCGGCCAGCGCGTCCAGATGCGCGTCACCCCGCAGGTCCGCCATCCGCGCCCGCAGGGCCGTCACGGCGATGGTCTCCACCTCCCGGGCGGCCCGCGCCGCGCGCCGCTCGGCCAGCACCCCCCGCTCGTCCATCCACGCCCGGTGCTTCTCCAGCGCCTCGACCAGCTCGTCGATGCCCTGCCCGCGCGCCGCCACCGTCTTGACGATCGGCGGCCGCCAGTCCTCCCGGCCCCGCGCCTCGCCCAGCCCCAGCATGTGGTTCAGCTCCCGGGCCGTCGCGTCCGCGCCGTCCCGGTCCGCCTTGTTCACCACGTACACGTCACCGATCTCCAGGATCCCCGCCTTCGCGGCCTGGATCCCGTCGCCCATCCCGGGGGCCAGCAGCACCACCGAGGTGTCGGCCTGCGAGGCGATCTCCACCTCCGACTGGCCGACGCCGACCGTCTCGACCAGGATCACCTCGCAGCCGGCCGCGTCCAGCACCCGGATCGCCTGCGGGGCGGCCCACGCCAGCCCGCCCAGGTGCCCCCGGGTGGCCATGGAGCGGATGTAGACCCCCGGGTCCGAGGCATGGTCCGACATCCGCACCCGGTCGCCGAGCAGCGCGCCGCCCGAGAAGGGCGAGGACGGGTCGACGGCGAGGACGCCGACCCGCTTCCCGGCCTTGCGGTACGCGGACACCAGCGCCGAGGTCGAGGTCGACTTGCCGACGCCCGGCGATCCCGTCAGCCCGACCACGTACGCCCCGCCCGTGAGCGGGGCCAGCGCGGCCATCACCTCCCGCAGCTGCGGGGACGCCCCCTCGACCAGCGAGATCAGCCGGGCCACCGCTCTCGGCCGGCCCTCACGCGCCTGGGCCACCAGCTGGGGGACGTCCACCGCCGTCATACGTGCTGCGCTCCTCGGTTCTCGTACGGGTACGGGTGCGGGTACGGTCGGGCCGCCGGGCACCCGTGATGGGGGCCCGGCGGCCCGGCGGTGCCTACTTGGCGACGCGGACGATCAGGGCGTCGCCCTGGCCACCGCCGCCGCACAGCGCGGCCGCGCCGATCCCGCCACCGCGGCGCTTCAGCTCCAGCGCCAGGTGCAGCACCACACGCGCACCGGACATGCCGATCGGGTGGCCCAGGGCGATGGCGCCACCGTTGACGTTCACCTTTTCCGGGCTCACGCCGAGGTCCTTCATTGACTGCACGGCGACCGCGGCGAAGGCCTCGTTGATCTCGATGAGGTCCAGGTCGGAGACCTCCAGGCCCTCCTTCTTCAGGGCGTGCAGGATCGCGTTGGACGGCTGCGACTGGAGGGAGTTGTCCGGGCCCGCGACGTTGCCGTGGGCGCCGATCTCGGCGATCCACTCCAGGCCGAGCTCCTCGGCCTTCGCCTTGCTCATCACGACCACGGCGGCCGCGCCGTCGCTGATCTGGGAGGAGGTGCCGGCGGTGATCGTGCCGTCCTTGGCGAAGGCGGGGCGCAGCTTGCCGAGGGACTCCGCGGTGGTCTCGGGGCGGATGCCCTCGTCCGCCGAGAAGATGACCGGCTCGCCCTTGCGCTGCGGGATCTCGACCGGGGTGATCTCGGCCTCGAAGACGCCGTTCTTCTGCGCGGCCGCGGCCCGCTGGTGCGAGGCGGCGGCGAACTCGTCCTGCGGGGCGCGCTCGATGCCCAGGCGGGTGTTGTGCTTCTCGGTCGACTCGCCCATCGCGATGTTCTCGAAGGCGTCGGTGAGGCCGTCGTAGGCCATCGCGTCGAGCATCTCGATGGCGCCGTACTTGAAGCCCTCGCGGGACTTGGGCAGCAGGTGCGGGGCGTTGGTCATGGACTCCTGACCGCCCGCGACCACGATGTCGAACTCGCCCGCGCGGATCAGCTGGTCGGCGAGCGCGATCGCGTCGAGGCCCGAGAGGCACACCTTGTTGATGGTGAGCGCGGGGACGTTCATCGGGATGCCGGCCTTGACCGCCGCCTGGCGGGCGGGGATCTGGCCCGCGCCGGCCTGCAGCACCTGGCCCATGATCACGTACTGCACCTGGTCACCGGAGATCCCGGCCCGGTCCAGCGCGGACTTGATGGCGAAGCCGCCGAGGTCGGCACCCGAGAAGGACTTGAGCGAGCCGAGCAGCCGCCCCATGGGCGTGCGGGCCCCGGCGACGATCACAGAAGTGGTGTTGTTCGATCCGGACATGAGGCACAGCCCCTTGGATGAGGAGTGAACGAGGGTTTACGTGAATGTACTGGGCGGTACCGCAGCGGTCACCGGGCTGCCGGTGTGATCGCGCGCACGTTGCGTGACCGCCCCCTTCGGCGGTGCACTGTCACCATGCTGACAAGAATCGACCACATCGGGATCGCCTGCTTCGACCTGGACAAGACCGTCGAGTTCTACCGTGCCACGTACGGCTTCGAGGTGTTCCACTCCGAGGTCAACGAGGAGCAGGGTGTCCGCGAGGCCATGCTGAAGATCAACGAGACGTCCGACGGCGGCGCCTCCTACCTCCAGCTGCTGGAGCCCACCCGCGAGGACTCCGCGGTGGGCAAGTGGCTGGCCAAGAACGGCGAGGGGGTCCACCACATCGCCTTCGGCACCGAGGACGTCCAGGGCGACTCGGAGGCCATCCGCGGCAAGGGCGTCCGCGTCCTCTACGACCAGCCCCGCACCGGCTCCATGGGCTCCTCGATCACCTTCCTGCACCCCAAGGACTGCCACGGCGTCCTCACCGAACTGGTCACCTCCAACCCCGAGCACTGATGGACCACTGATGGCCCGATTCCCCGGCCGGTAGAGTGGCCATGGCTCGGCCGGGGTTCGGTGCGGAGACGGGGTCGGGGCCTGTGACCCCTGCCCCGGTATCTGACACCATTCCCCCGGGGGCGTCGTTCAGCGGGCGAGCGATGCTCATTTGGGAGTGAGCTTGCGACCAGGGGACGGATGGGACCGCGCTGTGCGGGGCTACGAAAGCCAGGAGAGCCATCAGGCCGGGGCCGACCATCTCTCGCGCTTCGAAGCCGAGATGGAGCGGCTGAAGAAGGAGCGCGGGAAGGCCGTCCAGCACGCTGAGGACCTGGGATACCAGGTCGAGGTGCTGCGCGCCAAGCTCCACGAGGTACGTCGATCGCTGGCGTCCCGCCCCGCCTACGACGGCGCGGACATGGGCTACCAGGCGGAGCAGCTGCTCCGCAATGCCCAGATCCAGGCCGACCAGATGCGCTCCGACGCCGAGCGCGAGCTGCGCGACGCCCGGGCGCAGACCCAGCGCATCCTCCAGGAGCACGCCGAGCACCAGGCGCGTCTCCAGGCGGAGCTGCACGCCGAGGCCGTCAACCGCCGCCAGCGGCTGGACCAGGAGCTCAACGAGCGCCGTCAGACCGTCGAGGCGCACGTCAACGAGAACGTGGCGTGGGCCGAGCAGCTGCGCGCCCGTACGGAGTCCCAGGCGCGCCGGCTCATGGAGGAGTCCCGCGCCGAGGCCGAGCAGTCCCTGAACGCCGCCCGCGCCGAGGCCGCCCGGGTCGCCGAGGAGACCCGGCGCCGGATGGCCGCCGACGCGGAGGCCGCCCGCTCGGAGGCCGAGGCCACGCTGCTGCGCGCCCGCAAGGAGGCCGAGCGGCTGCTGACCGCCGCCTCCGCGCAGGCCCAGGAGGCCACCGAGCACGCGGAGCGGCTGCGTTCCACCACTTCCGCCGAGGCCGAGCAGACCCGGCAGCAGACCATGGACCTCGGCCGGGTGGCCGAGTCCCGCGCGCAGGAGGCCGAGGCGGCGCTGCGCGAGGCCCGGGCCGAGGCCGAGCGGGTCCTCGCCGAGGCCAAGGAGAGCGCGGCCCGCCAGCTCGCGTCGGCGGAGTCCGTCAACGAGCAGCGCACCCGCACCGCCAAGGAGCAGGTCGCCCGGCTGGTCGGCGAGGCCACCAAGGAGGCCGAGGCCCTCAAGGCGGAGGCCGAACAGGCCCTGGCCGACGCCCGCGCGGACGCCGAGCGGCAGCGCACCGAGGCCGGCGAGCAGGCCCGTACGGCCGCGGCCGAGGACATGGCGGCGCAGCTGGCGAAGGCCGCCCGCACCGCCGAGGACGTACTGAACAAGGCCTCGGAGGACGCTCGGGCCACCACCCGGGCCGCGTCCGAGGAGGCCGAGCGGATCCGCCGCGAGGCCGAGGCCGAGGCCGACCGGCTGCGCCTGCAGGCCGCGGCCACGGCCGACGAGCTCAAGGGCGCCGCGAAGGACGACACCGAGGAGTACCGGGCCCGCACGGTCGAACTCCAGGCAGAGGCCCGGCGGCTGCGCGGCGAGGCCGAGCAGCTGCGCGCGGAGGCCGTCGCCGAGGGCGAGCGGATCCGCGGCGAGGCCCGCCGCGAGGCGGTCCAGCAGATCGAGGAGGCGGCCCGGACCGCCGAGGAACTGCTCGGCAAGGCCAAGGCGGACGCGGACGAGCTGCGCGGCGGGGCGACCGCCGAGAGCGAGCGGGTCCGCGCCGAGGCCGTCGAGCGGGCCGGCACCCTGCGCAAGCAGGCCGAGGAGACCCTGGAGCGGACCCGCGCCGAGGCCGAGCGGCTGCACGCCGAGGCCGAGGAGCGGGCCGAGGCCGTACGCGCCGAGGCCGACGCCGCGGCCCTGGCGCGGCGCGAGGAGACCGAGCAGGCGGTCGCCGCCCGGCGGGCGGAGGCCGACGAGGAGCTCGTACGGCTGCACACCGAAGCCGAGGGCCGGCTGACGACGGCCGAGCAGACGCTGCGCGACGCCCGCGGGGCGGCGGAGAACATCCGCCGGGAGACCGCGGAGGAGACCGACCGGCTGCGCGCCGAGTCGGCCGAGCGGATCCGCACCCTGCAGACGCAGGCCGAGGCGGAGGCCGACCAGCTGCGCACCGACGCGGCGCAGGACGCCGGGCGGGTGCGCGCGGAGGCCGAGCAGGTCGCCGTACGGCTGCGCGGCGAGGCCGAGGCCGAGGCCGAGCGGGTGCGCTCGGAGGCGCAGGAGACCGCGGACCGGCTGCGCGCCGAGGCGAAGGCGGCGGCCGAGCGGGTCGCCGAGGAGGCCGCGGAGGCCCTCTCCGCCGCGCAGGAGGAGGCCGCCCGGCGCCGCCGGGAGTCCGAGGAGACCCTGGCGTCGGCCCGCACGGACGCGGAGCAGGAGCGGGCGCAGGCCCGCGAGCAGAGCGAGGAGCTGCTGGCCGCGGCCCGCCGCCGCTCGGAGGAGGCGCAGGCCGAGGCGGCCCGCCTGACCGAGGAGGCCGAGCGCCGCGCGTCGGAGCTGGTGTCGGCGGCGGAGGCCACCGCCCAGCAGGTGCGGGACGCCGTGGCGGGGCTGCACGAGCAGGCCGAGGAGGAGATCGCCGGACTGCGCAACGCCGCCGAGCACGCGGCGGAGCGTACGAAGACGGAGGCCGAGGAAGAGGCCGGCCGGGTCCGTTCCGACGCCTACGCGGAACGGGAGCGGGCCACCGAGGACGCCAACCGGGTCCGCAGCGAGGCGCGCGCCGAGACGGACGCGGCGAAGGCGCTGGCCGAGCGGACGGTCGGCGAGGCGATCGCCGAGGCGGAGCAGCTGCGCGGCGACACCGCCGAGTACGCGCAGCGGGTGCGTACGGAGGCCACGGACGCGCTGGCCGCGTCCGAGCGGGACGCGGCGCGCACCCGGGCCGATGCCCGTGACGACGCGAACCGCATCCGCGGCGAGGCGGCGGAGTCCCTGGAGGCCGCGCGCGCCGAGGGCGCCCGGATCACGGCCGAGGCGACGGCGGAGGCCGAGCGGCTCACCGAGGAGACCCTCGCGGCGAACGCGGCCGCGGTCGCCGAGGCCGAGGCGGAGGCCTCGCGGATCACGACCGAGGCTGCGCAGGCGGCGGAGGCCACCCGCGTCGAGGCCGCGGCGACCCTGGACGAGGCCCGCGCCGAGGCCAACCGGCTGCGGACCGAGGCCGCGGAGCAGGTCGACCGGCTCATCACCGAGGCGTCGGCGGAAGCGGACCGGCTCATCGAGGAGACCCGGGCGGCCAACGAGGCCACCGTGGGCGAGGCGGCGGCGAAGGCCGAGCGGCTGGGCGCCGATGCGGCACGGTTCAAGGCGCAGGCGGCGGAGACGCTGGCGAGCGCCGAACGCGACGCCGCGAGGATCATCCTCGACTCGCGTGCCGAGGGCGACCGGCTCATCGAGGAGACCCGGGCGGCCAACGAGGCCACGGTCGGCGAGGCGGCGGCGGAGGCCGAGCGGCTGCGCGCCGAGGCGGCCCGCGTCCTGGACGACGCCCGTGCGGACGGCGGCCGGATCATCGGCGAGGCCACCGCGGAGGCGGACCGCGTCACGGTCGCGGCCAACGAGACGCTGGCGGGCGCCGAGCGGGAGTCCGAGCGGACGCTGGACGAGGCGCGCGCCGAGGCGAACCGGTTGCGCACCGAGGCGGCCGAGCAGGCGGACCGGCTCATCGCCGAGGCGGCGTCCGAGGCGGAGAAGCTCACCGAGCGGACCCGCAAGGACAACGAGCGCACGGTCGGCGAGGCGGCCGGCGAGGCCGAGCGGCTGCGCGCGGACGCGTCGGAGGCGCTGTCCTCGGCGCAGGAGCACGCGACCCGTACCCGCTCGGAGGCCGAGCGGGTCAAGGCGGAGGCGGCGGCCGCGGCGGAGCGGATCCGTGCGGAGGCCCGCACGGAGTCGGAGCGGCTGCTGGACGAGGCCCGCGAGGAGGCCAACAAGCGGCGCAGCGAGGCGGCGGAGCAGGTCGACCGGCTCATCACGGAGGCTTCCGCGGAGGCCGACAAGCTCACGGGCGACGCGCAGCAGCAGGCCCTCGCCGCCACCACGGCGGCCGAGGAGCAGGCCGACGCGATGGTCGACGCGGCCCGCAAGGAGGCGGCGCGGATCACCTCGGAGGCGACCGTCGAGGGCAACTCCCTGGTGGAGAAGGCCCGGACGGACGCGGACGAGCTGCTGGTCGGCGCGCGCACGGACGCGGCTGCCATAAGGGAGCGGGCGGAGGAGCTGCGCGGCCGCGTCGAGAGCGAGGTCGAGGAGCTGCACGAGCGGGCCCGCCGGGAGTCCGCCGAGCAGATGAAGTCGGCCGGCGAGCGCGTGGACAAGCTGGTGCGCGCGGCGACCGAGCAGAGCGTCGAGGCCGAGGCGAAGGCCAAGGCCCTGGTGTCGGACGCGAGCAGCGAGGCGAGCAAGGTGCGCATCGCGGCGGTGCGCAAGGCGGAGGCGCTGCTCAAGGAGGCCGAGCAGAAGAAGGCGGAGCTGGCCCGGGAGGCCGAGAAGGCTCTCGCGGAGGCCAAGGCGGAGGCCGAACGCCTCGTCGACGAGGGCCGCCGTGAGCTGGAGGTCCTGGTGCGTCGGCGCGAGGACATTCAGGCGGAGATCTCCCGTGTCCAGGACGTTCTTGAGGCGTTGGAATCATTCGAGGCGCCTTCGGGCGGCGGGAAGCCGGCGGTCGGCGGCCAGGGCGCGGGGGGCGTGAAGGCAGGAGTGACCGCGGGGTCCACTCGTTCGGGTGGCAAGACGTCAGAGGGCTAGTCAAACCCGACGGGAATGTGTCCACCTGATGGAGGTTCAGGCGAACGAGTGACAAGCATTCTGTCGCCTTGCCACTCAAAAGGGGTGTCATTGTCCAGATCAAACGTGGATTGACTCGATGACACGCCGCTCGGGCGCCTAGGATTCCCCTTAACACCTCACGTAGCACCTCATCGGTCTCATTCGACAGGAACCCCATGAGCGACACTTCCTCCCCCTTCGGCTTCGAGCTCGTGCGGCGTGGTTACGACCGTGGTCAGGTGGACGACCGCATTACCAAGCTGGTCTCCGACCGCGACAGCGCCCTTGGACGTATCAACTCTCTGGAAAAGCGGATCGAGGAGTTGCACCTCGAGACGCAGAACGCCCAGGCCCAGGTGAACGACGCCGAGCCGTCGTACGCCGGTCTCGGCGCCCGGGTCGAGAAGATCCTTCGGCTGGCCGAGGAGGAGGCGAAGGACCTGCGCGAGGAGGCCCGTCGCGCGGCCGAGCAGCACCGCGAGCTCGCCGAGTCGGCCGCCCAGCAGGTGCGCAACGACGCCGAGTCGTTCGCCGCCGACCGCAAGTCGAAGGCGGAGGACGAGGGCGTCCGCATCGTCGAGAAGGCGAAGGGCGACGCGTCGACCCTGCGCGCGGAGGCCCAGAAGGACGCGGCCTCCAAGCGCGAGGAGGCCGACGCGCTGTTCGAGGAGACCCGTGCCAAGGCCGCGCAGGCCGCCGCGGACTTCGAGACCAACCTGGCCAAGCGCCGTGAGCAGTCCGAGCGCGACCTGGCCTCGCGTCAGGCCAAGGCCGAGAAGCGTCTCGCCGAGATCGAGCACCGCGCGGAGCAGCTGCGCCTGGAGGCCGAGAAGCTGCGTACGGACGCGGAGCGCCGCGCCCGGCAGACCGTGGAGACCGCTCAGCGCCAGGCCGAGGACATCGTGGCCGATGCCAACGCCAAGGCGGACCGTATCCGCAGCGAGTCCGAGCGCGAGCTGGCGGCGCTCACCAACCGCCGCGACTCCATCAACGCGCAGCTGACGAACGTCCGCGAGATGCTGGCGACGCTCACCGGTGCGGCCGTCGCGGCGGCCAACCCGATCGTGGACGACGAGCCGGTCAGCCGCGGCGTCCCCGCGCAGCAGAGCCGCTGATCGACCGGCGGGCCGAAACCCGTCACACGCGCTTGGCCCGACCGAGGGCCCTGGGTCACCTTTTCGAGGTGGCGTAGGGCCCTCGGGCGTTCTAGCGTGGCCGCATGATCGAGCTAGAGGGACTTACCAAACGATTCGGCGCGAAGACCGCCGTGGACAACCTCAGCTTCCAGGTCCGACCGGGGGTGGTGACCGGCTTCCTCGGCCCCAACGGGGCAGGGAAGTCCACGACCATGCGCATGATGCTCGACCTCGACAATCCGACCAGCGGGACGGTCCGGATCGACGGGAAGCACTACCGCGAGCTGCCGGAGCCGCTGAAGCACATCGGGGCGCTGCTGGACGCGAAGGCCATGCACGGCGGCCGCAGCGCCTACAACAACCTGCTCTGCCTGGCCCAGTCGAACGAGATCCCGCAGAGCCGGGTCGACGAGGTGCTGGACCTGGTCGGGCTGACGGCCGTGGCGAAGAAGAAGTCCAAAGGATTTTCGCTGGGCATGGGCCAACGGCTGGGAATCGCCTCCGCGCTGCTGGGTGATCCGGAAATCCTGATGTTCGACGAACCCGTCAATGGTCTGGACCCGGAGGGAATTCTCTGGATCCGCAATCTGATGAAGGGCCTGGCGGCGGAGGGGCGAACGATCTTCGTGTCCTCCCATCTGATGAGTGAAATGGCGCTGACCGCAGACCATTTGGTCGTCATTGGTCAAGGGAGGCTTCTGGCCGATCTACCGATGGCCGATTTCATTCAGCAGAACTCCCGCAGTTACGTCCGGCTGCGCTCCCCGCAGCAGGAACGGCTCAAGGACGTCCTGCACGACGCGGGGATCAACGCCGTCAGCGTTCCCGCCACCGGCACGCTGGAGATCGACGGGGCGAGCGCGGAACAGCTCGGCGAGCTCGCCGCCCGGCACCAGATCGTGCTGCACGAGCTCAGCCCGCAACGGGCCTCACTGGAAGAAGCGTTCATGCGCATGACGGCCGACTCCGTCGAATACCACGCCCACGCACCGGGCGCACCCGGCGCCCCGGTCCCGCCGGGCATGGCCGCGGACAACCCCGCCCGGCCGGCCGACGTCCCCGCCTGGGGCGCCGGCTACGAGGCGACGCGCAAGGGCGGCGAGTGACCATGGCCTTCACCGCCGTCCTCAAGTCCGAGTGGACCAAGATCCGCACGGTCGCCTCCACCAGCTGGACCCTCGCCCTCGTCTTCCTCGTCACCACCGGTTTCGCCGCGCTCTTCAGCGCCACGTTCGACAAGAACAATCTGGACGCGGCCCAGCAGGCCACCTTCGACGCCACCGCGATGAGCTTCGCCTCGATGCAGTTCGGACAGCTGGCGATGATCGTCTTCGGTGTGATGGTCGTGAGCACCGAGTACAGCACGGGCATGATCCGCACCTCGCTGGCCGCCGTGCCGCGCCGCGGGCACTTCCTGCTCGGCAAGATGGCGGTGGCGACGGCGCTGGCCCTGGTCGTGGGCCTGCTGACCAGCTTCGTGTCGTTCTTCCTCACCCAGGCGCTCCTCGGTGACCTCGGGATCGGCGTCGGCGAGGAGAACGTGCTGCGCGCCCTGATCGGCGCCGGACTGTACCTGGCGCTGCTCGCCCTGTTCTGCATGGGCGTGGCGGCCATGCTGCGCAGCTCGGTCGCCGCCATCAGCATCCTGATCCCGTTCTTCCTGATCGTCTCGAACCTCCTGAACGGTTTCGAGGCGACCCGTACGGTCGGCCAGTACCTGCCGAGCAACGCCGGGGCGCGGATCATGCAGGTCGTACCCAACGCCTTCGGGTCCCCCGAGACCCCGTACGGACCGTGGGGCGGCTTCGGGATCATGGTCCTCTGGACGCTGGCCGCGGTACTCGGGGGCTACGCCGTCCTCCGCAAGAGGGACGCCTGACCTCCTGCTGACGTACTACGGGGGATCCCCGGGTCGGTCTCAGGGGCAGCTCAGGGATCCGGCCCGGGACGGAACCAGAGGAAGCTCGTTATCCTCTTAACCCTTACGCGGGCGAAAGTCGTCCCGGCCTGGTAAGGGGCAGCAAGATGATCGAGGCAGTCGGCCTGACCAAGCGCTACGGCGCCAAGACCGCCGTCGACCAGCTGTCCTTCCAGGTCAAGCCGGGTCACGTCACGGGATTCCTCGGGCCCAACGGCTCCGGGAAGTCCACCACCATGCGCATGATCGTGGGCCTGGACCGGCCCACCTCCGGTCACGTCACGATCAACGGCCAGCCCTTCCGGGACCTCCCGAACGCCCAGCGGCACGTCGGGGCCCTGCTCGACGCCAAGGCCGTGCACGGCGGCCGCAGGGCCCGTACCCACCTGCTGTCCATCGCCCAGCTCTCCGGGATCCCGGAGAAGCGGGTGGACGAGGTGCTGGCCGTGGTCGGGCTCCAGGACGCCGCCAGGCAGCGCACGAAGGGCTTCTCGCTCGGCATGGGCCAGCGGCTCGGCATCGCCACCGCCCTGCTCGGCGACCCGCGGGTGCTGCTCTTCGACGAGCCGGTCAACGGGCTCGACCCGGAGGGCATCCTCTGGGTCCGCAACCTCATGCGCCGGCTCGCCGCCGAGGGCCGCACCGTCTTCGTCTCCTCGCACCTGATGAGCGAGATGGCGCTGACCGCCGACCACCTGATCGTGATCGGGCGGGGCCGGCTGCTGGCCGACATGGGCACCCAGGAGTTCATCGCGCACAACTCGGCCGGATTCGCTCGGGTGCGCGCGGCCGACACTGATCCGGATGGCCGGGACACGCTGGGTACGGCCCTCACCAAGGCGGGCGGCCGGGTGCTCCAGGAGCCCGACGGAGCACTGCGCGTGACCGGCCTGGAGCTGCCCCGCATCTCGGACCTCGCGCACGGGGCGGGCGTACGGCTGTGGGAGCTGTCACCGCACCACGCCTCGCTGGAGGAGGCGTACATGCGGATGACCCAGTCCGCCGTCGAGTACACCTCCACCGAGGACCCGCGGGCCGAGCTCTGGGAGCCCGAACCGCTGACCCTCCCGGCGTGGGAGGAGGAACCGGCGCCGCCGGAGGTCCCGCAGACGGGGTTCTTCGCGCCGCCGCCACCCGCAGCGGGCGGGCAGCCCTTCCTCATGCCCGGCAGTCCCGGCGAGCTCACGAGCACCGCCAAGAAATCCCCCGAGGACACACGATGACCCCGACGACCACGACGCCGGAGCGGCCCCGGAGCTACAGTTCCACCCTCCCCACGCCGCGGCCGCACCTGGGGCACGCCGTGGCCTCGGAGTGGACCAAGCTGGTCTCCCTCCGCTCCACCCTGTGGACGCTGGGCTCGCTCGTGCTCATCGTCGTGGGCGTCGGGCTGCTCTTCGTCTCGCAGACCTCGGACGGGGACTACGAGGGGATCACCTTCACCACACCCGCCCTCTTCGGCCTCCTGGTCGGGGAGATCGCGGTGGTGGTCCTCGGCGTGCTGACCATCACCTCCGAGCACGGCACCGGGCTGGCACGGACCACGTTCACCGCCGCCCCGGACCGGTACCGGGTGCTCACCGCGAAGTACCTCGTCTTCAGCGCCACGGCCCTGGTCACCACCGCGCTGTCCGTCTTCGTGGTCGGGATCGCCGCGTCGCTCGTCCACGACGGCGCCGCGGCCGGCTCGCACGCCTTCCACGAGTGGCTCGGCGCGCTGCTCGGCTGCCTCTACGTCACCCTGCTCGGCGTGCTCGCGCTCGCGATCGGCGCCCTCGTGCGGCACTCCGCCGGGGCGATCGCCGTCATGCTCGGCCTCGTCACGCTGCCGCCGGTGATAGGGGCGATGCTCAGCAGCTGGGAGGTCGTGGCGCCGGTCGGGCGGGCGATCCTCCAGCGCAACGTGCCGGTGGCACTGAGCCAGCTCTTCGGCATGAAGGAGGGCGGCGACCTGGGCGCGGCGCCCAGCACCCTCTCGCACGTGCTGCTCATCGTGCTGGTGACGGGCGCGGCCGTGACCGCCTCGTACCTGTCGGTCGGCCGCCGGGACGTCTAAGGCCGCCCCGGGGTGCTCTAGTACCTCGGCGCGTTACGCGACCGCTGCACCTTTGAGGTGCGGCGGTCCTTCGCGTTCCAGCACGCCTTGTGCCAGTGCCGCCGGTCGTCCACGCCGCCGTACTCCGGCCAGGCCACCAGGTGCGGGGTGCCGGAGGGGATCTCCTGGTCGCAGCCGGGGCAGCGGTAGCGCTTGCCGGCCGCGCTGGCACCGGCGACGTGCCGGACCTTCCAGTCCTCGCCCTGGTACTCCTCCGTGCGCTCCAGCCCGTAGCGGTCGAGGCCGGTGCCGGGGCGTTCGTCCGGGGTCTCGCCGCCCCTGGGGCGGCTGTTGCGCGGTGACACGTATACCTCACGGAAGGGCGGACGGCAGTGACTTTCTCCCAGACTACGCGCAGCGAGGCCGGGTACCCGCAGGGTGGCTGAGGAAGGCGTCGGCGCGAAGAGGAATGGCCCGACAATCCCAATAACTTTCCTGTGGGCCCGTGCCTTTGGCACGTGTCAGACGTTGTTGCCATAGGAAGAACCGGTCCACCTGGGGGAGGCCGCGTCAGCCGCGAGGAGGCTAAAGGCGATGCGCGTAGGAGCGTTTGTACTGGCGGCCCAGTTCCCGGGCCAGGGACAGGGAGAGGCGCTGCACCGGGCGGTGCGGACCGCCGAGGTGGCCGAGGAGGCCGGGCTCGACTCGGTCTGGCTCGCCGAACACCACTTCGTCCCGTACGGGGTCTGCCCCTCGGCGGTGACCCTGGCGGCCCTGCTGCTCGGCCGGACCCGACGGCTGCGGGTGGGCACGGCGGTGAGCGTGCTGCCGAGCACGCACCCGGTGGCCCTCGGCGAGCAGGCGGCGCTGCTCCACGTGACCTCGGGCGGCCGGTTCACCCTGGGGGTCGGCCGCGGCGGGCCGTGGGTCGACCTGGAAGTGTTCGGGGGCGGTCTGGACTCGTACGAGAACGGTTTCCCGGAGGCCCTGGACCTGCTGCGGCGCTGGCTGACGGAGGCGCGGGTGGGAGCCGCCGGCGAGCGGTACGGCTTCCGCGAGGTGGCCGTCGTACCGCGGCCGTCGGAGGCCCTGGACGGGGACGGCTCGGGGCCGGAGGTCATCGTGGCGTGCACCTCTCCCGCTTCCGTGCGGCTGGCCGCGCAGCGGGGGCTGCCGATGCTCCTCGGCATGCACTGCGGGGACGAGACCAAGGCGGAGATGGTCGCGCTGTGGCGCGGCACGGCGCTGGCGGCGGGCCACTCGCGGGAGCACGTCGCCGGCGCGGGACACGTCTCCGCCGGGGTGTGCCAGCTCGCGGACCGCACGGCGGACGCCCGCGAGACCCTGCTCAAGGCGATGCCGGGCTGGCTCAAGCAGGGCCTGGACGCGCACGTGACCGTGGACGGGCGCGTACGCGCGATGCGGGATCCGCTCGCGTACACGGAACTGCTGTGCGACCTGCACCCGGTGGGCACCCCGGAGGTGGCAGCGGACCGGCTGGCGGTCACGTCCGCACGGACGGGGATCACACGCTTCGCCCTCCTGACGGAGGGCTCCGGCGATCTCGCCGCGACGGAGGAGAACGTACGACGACTCGGCGTCGAGGTCCTGCCCCGCCTCGGCTGAGATCTACCGGACCTGCTCAGCAGTCCCGCAGTTCCGGCGACTGGTTGAGCAGCTGACCGCGGATCGAAGTGAACTTGGCCAGCCGGTCGTCCACCGAGGGGTTCAGCGGGAACACCGCAACCCGGTGACAGTTCTGGAATGCCAGGCGCACTCCGAAGTGCCGCTGCAGGGCACCCCGTATCGCGTCACTCGCGAGGGCACGCAGCAGCTGCCCCCGCGCCTGCTCGTCGGGCGGCGGCGTCTGGTTGTCGGCGAACTGTCCGCCGTCCACCTTCAGCTGGGCCACCAGCGAGCTGATCATCTCCCATGCGTAGGGCAGGGAGGTCCGGACGCAGTCGACGAAAGCGGCTTCGTCGACCTCGCCTCGCTCGGCCTGTTCGAGTAGGGCCGGTGAGACGTCGAGCGACATGGGTTCTCCTCTCGCGACCCCGGCTGATTGGGTTGCCGGAGCCTTACGGGCAGGGAAGGAGGCCGCGACGCACAGTGCACGCTCCGCCACCTCCCGCTCACCACGGTAGGCGCCCCATGGGTGGCGCACCAGGAGAATGCGCATACAACGCGCCATCCGCGAAGGGGGCTTTCAGGGGCGAATCGCGTGGAGGCCTTCTCGTCGAGTAGCGTTGCCGACCATGCGTCTCGTCATTGCCCGCTGCTCCGTCGACTACGCGGGCCGGCTCACCGCCCATCTGCCCTCGGCACCCCGTCTGATCCTCGTGAAGGCCGACGGCAGTGTCTCGATCCACGCGGACGACCGGGCGTACAAACCGCTCAACTGGATGTCGCCCCCGTGCACCCTCAAGGAGGGGAGCGGTGATGACGCCGGGGTGTGGACGGTCATCAACAAGGCGGGCGAGAAGCTCATCATCACCATGGAGGAAGTCCTGCACGACTCCTCCCACGAGCTCGGCACCGACCCGGGACTCATCAAGGACGGCGTCGAGGCACACCTCCAGGAACTCCTGGCGGACCGCATCGAAACGCTGGGTGAGGGCTACACCCTGATCCGGCGCGAGTACATGACCGCGATCGGTCCGGTGGACATCCTGTGCCGGGACGCCTCCGGCGCGACGGTGGCCGTGGAGATCAAGCGGCGCGGCGAGATCGACGGCGTCGAGCAGCTGACCCGCTACCTGGAGCTCCTCAACCGCGACCCGCACCTGTCGCCGGTCCGGGGCATCTTCGCCGCCCAGGAGATCAAGCCGCAGGCCAAGGTGCTGGCGACGGACCGCGGAATGGACTGCGTGGTCCTGGACTACAACGCGCTGCGCGGCATCGAGGACGACAAGCTCCGCCTGTTCTGATCCCCGGCCCCACCCGGCTGCCCGACCGACCGGCTGCCCGACCGAGCGCCCACTGACGCAACGGCTCCGTCCCGAAGGGGACGGAGCCGTCGGCGTTCACGGGCCCGCGGTGGGCGAGGCGGCGGTGGCCGTGACCGCCTGGGTGGCCGTCGGCGACGGCTCGGCGGTCTCGGTCGGCGTCGGGGACGGCCCCGCGGTGGTCGGCGGGGGCGAAACCGACGACGGCGGCGGGGAGTTCGGCGGCGTCGCGGACGGGCGGCGGGACGGGGTCCGGCCCGGCGTGCGGCCCGGGGTCGGGGCGGTGGCGCTCTGCCCCGGCTGCGCGGCCTCCGAAGCGGGGGCCGAGGCCGCCGGCGGCTCCGGTGCAGGATCGTTCCCGCTGACGCTCGGCACGGTCGGCGTGACCACGGCCGACGGGGTCGAGGAGACCGCCGGGCCCTGCGCGGGCGGCGTGTCGTCCGAGGAGCCCAGCGCCAGTGCGACGACCGTGCCCAGCGCCACCACCGTCAGGGCTCCCGCCCCGGCCAGCAGCACCAGCTTGCGCCGGTCCGGGCGCCGGTCCGGCGCGGGCGCGGGCTTCGGGGCGGCGGGCGGGGCCGGCTTGGGCGACAGCGGGAAGGCGTCCTCGAACACCTCCGACAGCTTCGTGGGCGGCTCAGGGCTCCGGTTCACCGGCACCACCGGGGTCATCCGCGTCACCGCCTCGGCGGAGACCGGGCCCACGGGCACCACGGGGGCGACGCGGGCCGACGGGGCCGGCCGGTTCGCGGCCGGGGCGGCCTTGGCGAGCGGGGCGGTCGGGGCGGACGAGGCCGCCGGGGTGGCCGCGATGGCCTTGGTGGCCGGGGTGGCCGGGGTCGGCACCGTCAGCGCCTCCGAACCCGCCCCGAGGGCGGCCGGCGCCTCCAGCCGCAGCGGCGGCGACGCCGCCACCTCCGTCTCCCGGTCCACGACCAGCGCCAGGGCGCGCCGCCCGGCCACCGTGCCCCGCTTGTCGGCCAGCGCGCCGCGCAGCCCGATCGAGGTCTCCAGCTCGGCCCGGGCGCGGTCCAGGCGCCCCTCGCACAGGGCCAGCACGCCGAGCTCGTGGTGGAAGTACGCCTGCTCGGCCACCTCTCCCGCCTTGCGCGCGGCCTCCGCTCCGGAGCGCAGCACCCGCTCCCACGCCTCCCAGTGCAGCGAGCCCGCGAAGGCCGGAGCCGCCGTCCGCGCCAGCAGCACCGCCGCCACCACGTCGGCGCCGGCCAGCGCCGCGAGCACCGCGTCCGCCTCGGCCGCGACCCGCTCCGGGGTCACCGAGGCGTGCCCGGTCCACCAGGCGTAGTGCCGGGCGGCCGTACGGGCCTCCTCCGCGGCGGTGTCCCCGTACCCGGCCTCCTCCAGCTGCCGTGCGACGCCCGCGGCCAGCCGGTAGCGCGTCCCGACGCCCGTCAGCAGCCCACAGGCCAGCAGCTCCGCCACCGCCGTGTCGGCGTGGGTGTCCCCCACCAGGGCCGGCAGGTGCGCGTGGTGCGGCAGCTCCCCGCCGAGCGCGCAGGCGATCCGCAGGGCCGCCCGCGCCGACTCGCTGACCCGCGAGGCCAGCAGCTCGGCCGGGGCCGCGCCCTCGGCCAGCGTCGGCAGCGGCACCTGCGCGGGGTCGCGCGGGCGCTCGTCGAAGACGCCGGGCTCCTCCTCGTCGTCGTCCTCGGCGGTGTGGTTGAGCTCGTCCCGCTGCCGCAGCAGCGCGGCGGCCTGTACGAAGCGCAGCGGCAGCCCCTCGGAGGCGAACCACAGGTCCCCCGCCCAGGCGGTCTCCTCGTCCGTCAGCGGCCGTCGGACGCCCGCTTCGAGCAGTTCCAGGCAGTCGGCCTTGGCCAGCCCGGTGAGGAAGACCTCCTCGATGTGCGAGTCGTCGGAGGGGGAGCGGGTGTCGGGGGTCGTGGCGAGCAGGTAGGCGCATTCGGGGGTGGCGCGCAGCAGTTCGTCGAGGGCGGGTCCGCCCATCTCCAGGTCGTCGAGGAGGACGATGGCGCCGATGTCCCGTACGCGGGCGAGGAGCTCGTCCCGCTCGGGCCGCTCCCCCGGGGCGTCGTACACGGTCGCGTAGAGCGTCTGGAGGAGTTCCGAGGGCTGCTGGTGCCCGAACCCGGAGAGCCGCACGAGGCCGTCGGGCGCGAGGCCGGCGCACCGGGCGGCGACCGCGTCGAGCAGCACGCTGCGGCCGGATCCGGAAGGCCCGGTCAGCCGTACGGACCGGCCCCGTGCCAGCAGCCGGACGAGGCGTTCCTGCTCCTCGTCGCGGCCGAGCAGGGCGGGTATGGGGCCGCCGGGGCCCGGCAGGGCGGGTACCCGTGCCGCGCGCTCCCGGGCCGTACGGGCGGCCGCGTCGCGCTTGGCGGGGCGGCCCCGCTCGGTGCCGGGGCGGAGCGGCTCGATCTCACTGCCGTCGACCGGGTTGACGGTGAGGGTGAAGTCGCCGGCTGTCAGGGTGACGACCCGTGCGGGCCCCTGCGGCGTGGGCGCGGCGGTCGTGGCGGACGGGGCCGGAGCCTGCCCGGATCCGGGCACGGGCGGCGCGGAGCCGCCTGCGGACTGCCCGTCCTGTTCGGTCTGCCCCTGTGTACGGTCCATGACCCAGTCCCCCGATCGCGGGCCGCGCGCCTCGCCGTCGTACCGCCCGGCCTCGGCGCGCCCGCGGTCGCTCCTGGTCCGGTTTCCGCCCGAACCCTAGACCGTGGCCGGTGGTGCGGGAAACCGCAGGGGGGCGATCACCACCGGACCGTTACGTTTCCGCAGGAAATGCAAAGGTCAGCGGCCTGCCGTTCAGACGCGGGGCAGGGACTCCGCCTCCAGGCCGCCCTCGATGGCGAGGATCCGGTGCAGGCGGGTCGCGACGAGCAGCCGCTGCATCTGGGGCGGCACCCCGCGCAGGACGAGGCGCCGGCCGGTCCGGCCGGCCCTCCGGTGCGCGCCCATGATCACGCCGAGGCCTGTCGCGTCCCAGGAGTCGAGCCCGGTGAGGTCGAGCACGAGGTCGCCGCGGCCGTCGTCGAGCGCGGTGTGGAGGGCCGTACGGGCGTCCGCCGCGCTGCGCACGTCGAGGCGGCCCCCGACAGCGAGTTCGGCGTGGTCGCCCCTGATGTGCATGTGTACTCCCGGCAGTACTGCGTACGTATGGTCCGACTGGTCCGTGGTCGGCAACTCTCACTTCAACTGACTGCCCCACGGGCAGGGAAGTTGCCGACCGTGAGCGAACCGATACCTAATTCACCCGGAGGGGTGAACGAAATATTCGAACGGTGGTGCTCGGTGGCTGGCCCGGCCTCAGTGCTTGTAGAAGCCCTGGCCGCTCTTGCGGCCGATGTCGCCCGCGTCCACCATCCGGCGCATGAGCTCCGGCGGCGCGAACTTCTCGTCCTGCGACTCGGTGTAGATGTTGCTGGTGGCGTGCAGCAGGATGTCGACGCCCGTGAGGTCGGCGGTGGCCAGCGGCCCCATCGCGTGGCCGAAGCCCAGCTTGCATGCGATGTCGATGTCCTCGGCGGAGGCCACGCCCGATTCGTACAGCTTCGCGGCCTCGACGACCAGCGCGGAGATCAGACGGGTCGTCACGAAGCCGGCGACGTCGCGGTTGACGACGATGCAGGTCTTGCCGACGGACTCGGCGAACGCCCGCGTGGTGGCGAGGGTTTCGTCGCTCGTCTTGTAGCCGCGCACGAGCTCGCACAGCTGCATCATCGGGACGGGCGAGAAGAAGTGCGCGCCGACGACCCGCTCCGGACGCTCCGTCACGGCCGCGATCTTGGTGATCGGGATGGCGGAGGTGTTGGAGGCGAGGATCGCGTCCTCACGGACGATCTTGTCGAGGGCCCGGAAGATCTCGTGCTTGATCTCGATCTTCTCGAAGGCGGCCTCCACGACGATGTCCACGTCGGCCACCGCGTCGAGGTCGGTGGTCGTCGTGATGCGCGCGAGCGCCGCCTCGGCGTCCTCGGCCGTCAGCTTGCCCTTGGAGACGAACTTGTCGTACGAGGCCTTGATCCCGTCCGTGCCACGGGTCAGCGCGGCGTCGGTGACATCGCGCAGCACGACGTCCCAACCCGCCTGAGCGGAGACCTGAGCGATCCCGGAACCCATCAGTCCGGCACCGATGACGGCGAGCTTCCCAGCCACTGCACACCCCACGTTCTTCAAATGACCAGTCTCAAATACGGCACGGTCTCGTAGCCACTCCGGCGGAGACTAGCGTCCGGGCGGTGCGGTGTGACCGCGAAGTAACACGCGTCACGTCTCAGATGACGGACATCACACCGGTACGGCCCAGCACCCGTGCCCAGCCCTCCAGTTCAGCCGTCCTCCGGCTCGCCGCGGCCGGAGGCGGTCCGTCTACGCTGGCCGCATGGTGAACCTCACGCGCATCTACACCCGTACCGGCGACTCGGGCACGACCGCCCTCGGCGACATGAGCCGCACGGCCAAGACCGACCTGCGGATCTCCGCGTACGCCGACGCCAACGAGGCCAACGCGGCCATCGGGACGGCCATCGCGCTCGGCGGGCTGCCGGCGGAGGTCGTGAAGGTCCTGGTCCGCGTGCAGAACGACTTGTTCGACGTGGGCGCCGACCTGTGCACGCCGGTGGTCGAGAAGCCGGAGTACCCGCCGCTGCGGGTGGAGCAGTTCTACATCGACAAGCTGGAGGCGGACTGCGACCTCTTCCTGGAGCAGGTGGAGAAGCTGCGCAGCTTCATCCTGCCCGGCGGCACGCCCGGCGCGGCCCTGCTGCACCAGGCCTGCACGGTGGTCCGGCGCGCCGAGCGCTCGACGTGGGCGGCGCTGGAGGTGCACGGCGAGGTGATGAACCCGCTGACCGCCACCTACCTGAACCGCCTCTCCGACCTCCTGTTCATCCTGGCGCGGGTGGCCAACAAGGAGGTCGGTGACGTGCTCTGGGTACCGGGCGGCGAGCGGTAGGGCGCGCTATCGGCCGGTCTTCGCCAGTGCGGGCCGCTCCTCGACGCCCGCGGGGGCCTTTTTCGGCCAGATCGTGTACGCGACGGCGACCAGGGCGTGGATGCCGACCGCGCGCAGGGCGCCGAACTGCCACGCCTTGAGCGAGCTGACGTCGCCCGCGTCTCCGACGTACCAGATGGCCACCTGGAGCAGGCCGAGGGCGACGGCGGCCGCGACGACGGTACGGACCCACAGCTTCCACTCGTGCACGGCCCGCGCCTTCCCGTACCCGGCGCCGGCCGGCTTGGGGCCCCCGGCCAGCCGGTGGGCGGCGTGCCCGTCGAGCCACTTGATCGTGTAGTGGCCGTAGCCGACGGTGTAGCCGATGTAGAGCGCGGCCAGACCGTGCTTCCAGTCCGGCTCGGCGCCGTTCTTGAGGTCGATCGTGGTGACCACCAGCAGGACCAGCTCCATCAGGGGCTCGCACAGCAGGACCGCCGCCCCCAGCCTGGGCATCTTCGCGAGGTACCGCAGGGCCAGTCCGGCCGCCAGCAGCACCCAGAAGCCGACCTCGCAGGCGATGATCAGCGCGACGATCATGGGACTCTCCGTCCGCTCGGGTTCTCCGTTCCCTTCCAGGCTCCCGTCCCGCCGGGCCCGTTTCGTCGTCGCCATTGACCATGTGGGCCTGCACCCTTCGATGTAGCCGCACCTCGGCCCCTCCGCCGACGTGCGCGGCCCACGCACCCTGTTGGATGGGACCGTGACCCCGAAGAGCCTGCGCCCCCACCGTGACGACGTCCTCCTCGCGGTGGTCAGCGTGCTCGCGGGCCTGGTCTTCTGGTCGCTCGGCGTCTACAGCAGCCCCGGCCGGGGCTTCCTGCCGGCCTGGGCGGCCCTGGTCCCCCTCGTGGCCCTCGGCGCGATGGAGCTGCTGCGCCGCACCAAGCCGAATCTGACCCTGGCCGTCGGCACCCTCGGGGTGATCGCCGACCAGTTCACGGTCGGCAGCCTCGCCACCGTCGTGATCTTCACCGACCTGATGTACGCCGCCGTCGTGTACGGAAAACCGGCCATGGCCCGGCGGCTCCCGGTCACCACCGGCCTGATCACCGTCGTGGTCACCATCGCCTCGCTGGCCTGGCTGCGCACCCCGCAGGCCCTGCTGATCGGCGCGGTCACCGGCATCGTGAGCTTCGGCCCGGCGCTGACCGGCGCCACCCTGCGCAACCACCGCGAGGCCGCCGTGGCCGCCCGGCTGCGCGCGGAGCAGACCGCGCTGCTGGCCGAGATGGACCGCACCCAGGCCGTGGCCGCCGAGCGCGCCCGGATGGCCCGGGAGCTCCACGACATGGTGGCCAACCACCTCTCCGCCATCGCCATCCACTCCACCGCCGCGCTCTCCATCGACACGGCCGCGACCAGCCGCGACGCGCTCGGCGTGATCCGCGAGAACAGCGTGCAGGGGCTGGCCGAAATGCGGCGTCTGATCGGGCTGCTGCGGGATGCCGGGGGCGGCCAGGAGCCGGTCGCCGTGCCCTCGCTGGACGGCCTGGACGCCCTGGTCGCGCAGGCCGGGACCAACGGCTCGGCGAGCGGGCTGACGTTCGTGCTCCACGACGAGCGGCCGTCCGGGGAGCCGGCGGCGGCCCCCGTGGAGCTGGCCGCGTACCGGATCGTGCAGGAATCGCTCACCAACGCGCTCAAGCACGCCGCCCCGGGCACGGTCACGGTCCTTGTGGCACGCGCCGACGGACTGCTGACCGTGGCGGTGGACTCCCCGTACGGCGAGCGGCCCGGCCCCCGCGCCCCCGGCTCCGGGGCGGGTCTGATCGGCATGCGGGAGCGGACGGAGCTGCTGGGCGGAGAGTTCGCGGCGGGCCGGTCCGGCGCGGTGTGGCAGGTGCGGGCGACACTGCCCGCGGAGGAGAAGGCGGTGGAGGCATGACCATCCGGGTGGTGGTGGCGGAGGACCAGAGCGCGGTACGGGCCGGGCTGGTGCTCATCCTGCGCAGCGCGGGGGACGTCGAGGTGGTGGGCGAGGCCGGCGACGGGGAGGAGGCGGTGCGCCTGGCCCGGGAGCTGCGGCCGGACCTCGTCCTCATGGACGTCCAGATGCCCCGGCTCGACGGGGTGTCCGCCACGCGTCAGGTGGTCGCGGAGGGGCTGGCCGATGTGCTGGTACTGACCACGTTCGACCTCGACGAGTACGTCTTCGGGGCGCTGCGGGCGGGGGCCGCGGGCTTCCTCCTGAAGAACGCGGACGCGGCGGAGCTGATCGGGGCGGTACGGACGGTCGCGCGCGGGGAGGGCCTGATCGCCCCGGCGGTGACCAGGCGGCTGATCGCCGAGTTCGCGGCGCCCCGGCCGGCGCGGGCCACCCCGGCGCCGGAGACGGCCGCGGCGGTGGCCTCCCTGACCCCGCGGGAGCGGGAGGTGCTGAGCGCGCTGGGCGAGGGCCTGTCGAACGCGGAGATCGCCCAGCGGCTGGAGATGGCCGAGGCGACGGCGAAGACGCACGTCAGCCGCCTGCTCGGCAAGCTGGAACTGCGCAGCCGACTCCAAGCCGCGGTCTTGGCGCAGGAGTTGGGGATATAGGTCCGGCCCCGGGGCGGCCGCGCGCGTACCGGTCTGGACCTCTTGACGGTTGGTCCAGACCTTTCTACGCTCGCCGCAACACTGTGGTGAGCGTGCCATGACAAAGCGTGCTCACGGGCGGCGCAGGTCCCACCCCCATGTCGAGGTCCCCCACGACCGAGACGGACCTACGGAGGATCACCCTTGAGCACAGCATCCCCACCCCGCACCAGGCGCACCCGGTTCTTCACCCGCGTCGCGGCGATCGTGGCCGCGCTCGCCCTGCCCGTCACCGGGCTCGTCGTGCTCGCCGCCCCGGCCCAGGCGGCCGCCGCGGCGACCGCGACGTACACCAAGGTCTCCGACTGGGGCACCGGCTTCGAGGGCAAGTGGGTGGTGAAGAACACCGGCACCACCACCCTCACCAGCTGGACCGTGGAGTGGGACTACCCGGCCGGCACCTCGGTCACCTCGGCCTGGGACGCCACCGTCACCGGCTCGGGGACCCACTGGACGGCCAAGAACGTCGGCTGGAACGGCACCCTCGCCCCCGGCGCGAGCGCCGGCTTCGGCTTCAACGGCGCCGGCGGCGGCTCCCCCACAGGCTGCAAGATCAACGGCGCATCCTGTGACGGCTCCACCCAGCCGGGCGACGCTCCCCCCTCCTCCCCGGGCGCCCCGACCGCCTCCAACATCACCGAGACCTCACTGACCCTGAGCTGGGGCGCCGCCACCGACGACAAGGGCATCAAGAACTACGACGTCTACCGCGACGGCGCCAAGATCGCCACGGTCACCGGCACCACCTACGCCCAGACGGGCCTGACCAAGGGCACCACGTACAGCTACCACGTGGTCGCGCGCGACACGATCGACCAGACCGGCGCCGCGTCCGTCACCGTGTCGTTCACGACGACCGGCGGCACCCAGCCCCCGGACCCGGGCGGCAAGGTCAAGCTCGGCTACTTCACCGAGTGGGGCGTCTACGGGCGCAACTACCACGTGAAGAACCTGGTCACCTCGGGGACCGCGAGCAAGATCACCCACATCAACTACGCCTTCGGCAACGTCCAGAACGGCCAGTGCACCATCGGTGACGCCTATGCCGACTACGACAAGGCCTACACCGCCGACCAGAGCGTCGACGGCGTCGCCGACACCTGGGACCAGCCGCTGCGCGGCAACTTCAACCAGCTGCGCAAGCTGAAGAAGGCCTACCCGAACATCAAGATCCTGTGGTCCTTCGGCGGCTGGACCTGGTCCGGCGGCTTCCCGCAGGCCGCGGCCAACCCGACCGCCTTCGCCCAGTCCTGCTACAACCTCGTCGAGGACCCGCGCTGGGCCGACGTCTTCGACGGGATCGACCTGGACTGGGAGTACCCGAACGCCTGCGGACTGTCCTGTGACACCAGCGGCGCGGCCGCCTTCAAGAACCTGATGCAGGCGACCCGCGCGAAGTTCGGCGCGAACAACCTGGTCACCGCCGCCATCACCGCCGACGCCTCCAGCGGCGGCAAGATCGACGCGGCCGACTACGGCGGCGCCTCGCAGTACGTCGACTTCTACAACGTGATGACGTACGACTTCTTCGGCGCCTGGGCGGCGCAGGGCCCGACGGCCCCGCACTCCCCGCTCACCTCGTACGCGGGCATCCCGCAGGCCGGCTTCAACTCGGCCGACGCCATCGCCAAGCTCAAGGCCAAGGGCGTCCCCGGCGCCAAGCTCAACCTCGGCATCGGCTTCTACGGCCGCGGCTGGACCGGCGTCGCCCAGGCGGCCCCCGGAGGCACCGCCACCGGGCCCGCCCCGGGCACCTACGAGCAGGGCATCGAGGACTACAAGGTGCTCAAGACCAGCTGCCCGGCCACCGGCACCATCGCCGGCACGGCCTACGCGAAGTGCGGCAGCAACTGGTGGAGCTACGACACGCCCGCCACCATCGCCGGGAAGATGACCTGGGCCAAGCAGCAGGGCCTCAAGGGAGCCTTCTTCTGGGAGTTCAGCGGGGACACCGCCAACGGTGAGCTCGCGAACGCCATCCACACCGGGCTGCAGTAGGAAGGACGGAAGCCGGGGAGACGGGTCCGCCCCCGTCTCCCCGGCTTCTTCACGTCCTGAAGGCCTCAGGCCACCGGAACCCAGGCGACATTCACCCTCCCCCAGACTTCGTCCGGGGGGACCCCCACGCCACGGGAAAGGAATTTAGGCAACATTCACCCTCCCCCAGACTTCGTCCGGGGGGACCCCCACCCAACGGGAAAGGAATTTAGGCAACATTCACCCGTTGGCCGGGAGGCGCCGCCTCCAGCCAGGCCAGGAATCCGGTCAGCGCGTCCTCGCTCATCGCCAGCTCCAGGCGGGTCCCCCGGTGGAGACAGCCGAGCACGACGGCGTCGGAGAGCAGGGCCAGCTCCTCCTCGCCCTCCGGGGCGCGGCGGGCGACGACCTCGATGGAGGACCGCTCCAGCAGCCGGCGCGGCCGGTGGGAGTACGAGAAGACCCGGAACCATTCGATCCGGTCACCGCTGTAGCGCGCGACCCCGTACACCCAGCCCTTGCCGGAGACGTCGGGCTTGTCGGCCACGCCCCAGCGCATGCTGCAGTCGAAGGTCCCGCCGGACCGCTGGATGAGCCTGCGGCGCAGCCCGAAGACAAACAGCCCGATCACCACCAGGGCTACCACCAGGCCGCTCACAAGCAGAGCGAGGAGCATCTTCACCGACCTCCTCGCTCATCGAATACCGCATGAGAAAAAAACGACCTGCATCGCCTCAGCCGCGACCCGGTCTGGAAAATTCCAGAACGGACCGCGGCTGAGGTCTGCCGGGTACCGACGGTCGCCCCCCGGTACTCAGCGGTTCAAACTCCGACGGGCATTCAGCCCGTTACGGCGCGCAGCCGGACATCAGCGCGACGCTCGGCGGCGGCGTCCGCCTCCGCCTTCGCGCGCTCCAGTGCCCGCTCCGCACGCTGGACGTCAATCTCGTCCGCGAGCTCGGCGATCTCGGCCAGCAGGGACAGCTTGTTGTCCGCGAACGAGATGAAACCGCCGTGCACCGCGGCGACGACAGTGCCGCCCTCGCTGGTGCGGATGGTCACAGGGCCCGATTCCAGCACACCGAGAAGCGGCTGGTGACCGGGCATGACGCCGATGTCGCCGGACGTGGTGCGGGCGACAACAAGGGTGGCCTCGCCGGACCAGACATTGCGGTCCGCCGCGACCAGCTCGACGTGCAGCTCAGCAGCCAAGGTGGCTCCTCGGGTCACCACCCGGCGGGTCAGCCGGGTGTTGGGTCAAATTCTAATGGGCGTGGGGAGAGGGACGGGACACACCCGCCCCTCTCCGTCGAACCGTCGAACCGGATGCGCCCCTCGCGGAGCGCGCCGGATCAGGAGACGCCCAGCTCCTTGGCGTTGGCCTTCAGGTCCTCGATGCCACCGCACAGGAAGAACGCCTGCTCGGGGAAGTGGTCGTAGTCACCGTCGCAGATCGCGTTGAACGCGGTGATCGACTCCTCGAGCGGAACGTCCGAACCGTCCACGCCGGTGAACTGCTTCGCCACGTGGGTGTTCTGCGACAGGAAGCGCTCGACGCGACGGGCACGGTGGACAACGAGCTTGTCCTCCTCGCCCAGCTCGTCGATACCGAGGATCGCGATGATGTCCTGGAGGTCCTTGTACTTCTGCAGGATCCCCTTGACGCGCATCGCCGTGGCGTAGTGGTCCGCCGCGATGTACCGCGGGTCGAGGATGCGGGACGTCGAGTCCAGCGGGTCCACGGCCGGGTAGATGCCCTTCTCGGAGATCGGACGGGAAAGAACCGTCGTCGCGTCGAGGTGGGCGAAGGTGGTCGCCGGCGCCGGGTCGGTCAGGTCGTCCGCGGGGACGTAGATCGCCTGCATCGAGGTGATCGAGTGACCACGCGTCGAGGTGATGCGCTCCTGCAGCAGACCCATCTCGTCAGCCAGGTTCGGCTGGTAACCCACTGCGGACGGCATGCGGCCGAGCAGCGTGGAGACCTCGGAACCGGCCTGGGTGTAACGGAAGATGTTGTCAATGAAGAAGAGCACGTCCTGCTTCTGCACATCGCGGAAGTACTCCGCCATGGTCAGACCGGCAAGCGCGACGCGAAGACGGGTGCCCGGGGGCTCGTCCATCTGGCCGAAGACAAGCGCCGTCTTGTCGATGACGCCCGAGTCGGCCATTTCCTCGATGAGGTCGTTGCCCTCACGGGTACGCTCACCGACGCCCGCGAAGACCGACACACCGTCGTGGTTGTTGGCGACGCGGTAGATCATTTCCTGGATCAGAACGGTCTTGCCGACACCGGCACCACCGAACAGACCGATCTTTCCACCCTTGACGTACGGGGTGAGAAGGTCGATGACCTTGACGCCGGTCTCGAACATCTCGGTCTTCGACTCGAGCTCGTCGAAGCGGGGGGCCTTGCGGTGGATCGGCCAGCGCTCGGTGACGTTGGCGTTCTCCTCCGGGTAGTTCAGCACCTCACCGAGGGTGTTGAACACCTTGCCCTTGGTGAAGTCACCGACTGGGACGGTGATGCCCTCGCCCGTGTCGGTCACCGGGGCCTGGCGGACCAGACCGTCGGTCGGCTGCATCGAGATGGTACGGACGAGGCCGTCACCCAGGTGCTGCGCGACCTCAAGGGTCAGGGTCTTGAGCTTGCCGTCCTCGGCCGGGTCGGCGACCTGGACCTTGAGGGCGTTGTAGATCTCGGGCATGGCGTCGACGGGGAACTCCACGTCGACGACCGGGCCGATGACCCGGGCGACGCGGCCCGTGGCGGCGGCCGTCTCAACAGTGGTCGTCATTACTTGTCACTCCCCGCGGTCGCGTCAGCCATGGCGCTCGCGCCACCGACGATCTCGCTGATTTCCTGGGTGATTTCGGCCTGGCGGGCCGCGTTGGCAAGCCGGGAGAGGCTCTTGATGAGGTCTCCGGCGTTGTCGGTCGCCGCCTTCATCGCACGGCGGCGGGCGGCGTGCTCGGAAGCGGCCGACTGCAGCAGTGCGTTGTAGATGCGGCTCTCGACGTAGCGCGGCAGCAGGGCGTCGAGGACGTCCTCCGCCGACGGCTCGAAGTCGAACAGCGGAAGGATCTCGCCCTTCGTACCGCTCTCCTCCGCAGCCTGGTCGAGGCTGAGCGGCAGCATCCGGCCGTCGACCGGGTTCTGCGTCATCATCGACACGAATTCCGTGTAGACGATGTGCAGCTCGTCGACGCCACCCTCGGCCGTCTCCGTCTGGATGGCCTCGATCAGCGGCCCCGCGACGCGCTTGGCGTCGGCGTAGGCCGGGCTGTCGGTGAAGCCGGTCCACGAATCCGCGACCTTGCGCTCGCGGAAGCCGTAGTAGGCCAGACCCTTGCGGCCGACGATGTACGTGTCGACGTCCTTGCCCTCAGCGCGCAGCCGCTCGGTGAGCCGCTCCGCCTGCTTGATGGCGTTCGAGGAGTAGCCGCCGGCCAGACCGCGGTCGCTCGTGATGAGCACGATCGCGGCACGGGTCGGCGTCTCGACCTCGGTGGTCAGGGCGTGCTTGGTGTTCGAGCCGGTCGCCACCGCGGTCACCGCACGGGTGAGCTCGGTCGCGTACGGCATCGATGCCGCCACCTTGCGCTGCGCCTTGACGATGCGCGAGGCGGCGATCATCTCCATCGCCTTGGTGATCTTCTTGGTCGCCGTGATGGCACGGATGCGACGCTTGTAGACCCGGAGCTGCGCTCCCATGAGTCAGGTCCCTTCCGTCGTCACTTGGAGACGTTGACGGCCGGTGCGTCCTCGCCCAGGAGCTTGCCGTCCGAGGTCTCGAACTGGCGCTTGAAGGAAGCGATGGCGTCCGCGATCGACGTCAGGGTGTCGTCCGACATCTTGCCGCCGTCGGCGATGGAGGTGAGGAGGTCCTTGCGCTCGCGGCGCAGGTGCTCCAGCAGCTCCGACTCGAAGCGACGGATGTCGTTGACCGGGACGTCGTCCATCTTGCCGGTGGTACCGGCCCAGACGGAGATGACCTGCTCCTCGACGGGCATCGGCTGGTACTGGCCCTGCTTCAGCAGCTCGACCAGACGCTTGCCTCGCTCCAGCGCGGCCTTCGACGCGGCGTCCAGGTCGGAACCGAAGGCGGCGAACGCCTCCAGCTCACGGTACTGGGCGAGGTCCAGGCGCAGACGGCCGGAAACCTGCTTCATGGCCTTGTGCTGGGCGGAGCCACCGACACGGGAGACCGAGATACCGACGTTCAGCGCCGGGCGCTGGCCCGCGTTGAACAGGTCGGACTCAAGGAAGCACTGGCCGTCGGTGATGGAGATGACGTTGGTCGGGATGAACGCCGACACGTCGTTCGCCTTGGTCTCGACGATCGGCAGACCGGTCATCGAACCGGCACCCATGTCGTCGGACAGCTTCGCGCAGCGCTCCAGCAGACGGGAGTGCAGGTAGAAGACGTCACCCGGGTAGGCCTCACGGCCCGGCGGGCGGCGCAGCAGCAGCGACACGGCGCGGTAGGCGTCGGCCTGCT
This sequence comes from Streptomyces sp. NRRL F-2580, assembly GCF_000720115.1. GTDB lineage: Bacteria > Actinomycetota > Actinomycetes > Streptomycetales > Streptomycetaceae > Streptomyces. The sequence continues at coordinate 64,081 of NZ_JOIR01000005.1, read as the reverse complement.
TCGACAGGTCGTCGAAGATGATCAGGACGTGCTTGCCGGCGTACATCCAGTGCTGGCCGATGGCGGAACCGGTGTACGGCGCCAGGTACTTGAAGCCGGCCGGGTCGGACGCCGGGGCGGCGACGATCGTCGTGTACTCGAGCGCGCCGGCGTCTTCCAGGGCGCCGCGAACGGACGCGATGGTCGAGCCCTTCTGGCCGATGGCGACGTAGATGCAGCGAACCTGCTTGTTCACGTCGCCGGAGCGCCAGTTGTCGCGCTGGTTGATGATCGTGTCGACGGCCAGGGCGGTCTTACCCGTCTGGCGGTCACCGATGATCAGCTGACGCTGGCCGCGGCCGACGGGGACCATCGCGTCGATGGCCTTGTAGCCGGTCTGCATCGGCTCGTGGACCGACTTGCGGACCATGACGCCGGGGGCCTGCAGCTCGAGGGCGCGGCGGCCTTCGGTCGCGATCTCGCCGAGACCGTCGATCGGGTTGCCGAGCGGGTCGACGACGCGGCCGAGGTAGCCCTCGCCGACGCCGACGGAGAGCACCTCACCGGTGCGCTGCACCGGCTGGCCCTCCTCGATACCGCTGAACTCGCCGAGGACGACCGCACCGATCTCGCGCTCCTCGAGGTTGAGGGCGAGACCGAGGGTGCCGTCCTCGAACTTCAGCAGCTCGTTCGCCATGGCGGAGGGCAGGCCCTCCACCTTCGCGATGCCGTCGCCGGCAACGCTGACCGTTCCGACCTCCTCGCGCGAGGCCGCGTCCGGCTGGTACGACTGGACAAAGTTCTCCAGTGCGTCCCGGATCTCCTCCGGCCGGATCGTGAGCTCCGCCATCTGGGTTCCCTGCTCTCCTTGTTGGGCCTGAAGCTTCTTAGGGGTCTGGGGGCGACCCCCAGGAATCTTCTGCAAGTTCTGCACGGCCCAACCGGGCCGCTAGGAATGCTTTGTTCTTTTGGTGGCTGGTCAGCCGGCCATGCGGCGGGACGCCTCTGCGAGGCGGTCCGCGATGGTGCCGTCGATGACCTCGTCGCCGACTCGCACCGAGATCCCGCCGAGGACCTCGGGGTCCACGTCGAGGTTCAGGTGCATCTGGCGGCCGTACAGCTTGGCCAGCACCGCGCCGAGGCGTGCCTTCTGCACGTCGCTGAGCGGAACCGCGCTGGTCACGGTGGCGACCATGCGGTCACGGCGCTCGGCGGCGAGCTTGGAAAGGGACTCGAGTCCCGCTTCCAGGCTACGTCCACGCGGGTGCGTGACAAGACGGATCACCAGGCGCTCGGTGACGGCGTTCACCTTGCCGCCGAGCAGGCTGCGCAGCAGCTCGCTCTTGGCGGAGGCGGTGGCCGCGCGGTCGGTCAGCGCGGAACGCAGCTCGGTGCTCGAGGAGACGATCCGGCCGAACCGGAACACCTCGTCCTCGACGTTGTCGAGCGCGCCGCCCTGCTGGGCCGCCGTGAGGTCGGCGGTGGCCGCCAGCTCCTCCAGCGAGTCCACCAGGTCGCGGGACTGCGACCAGCGGGACCGGACCATGCCGGACACCAGATCGAGGGTCTCCCCGCCGACCTGGCCGCCGAGCAGCCGCCCGGCCAGCTCGGCCTTGGCCTCGCCGGACTGCGCCGGGTCGGTGAGGACCCGACGCAGCGAGACCTCACGGTCGAGCAGCGCGGTGACGGCAGCCAGCTCACCGGCGAGCTTCGCCGCGTCGACGGACGTGTTGTCCGTCAGCGCGTCGAGACGCTCACGCGCGGAGGCCAGCGCCTCGCGGCTCGCTCCGTTCATCGGGCCGCCTCGGCCTTCTCCTCAAGCTCGCTGAGGAAGCGGTCGATCGTGCGGCTCTGCCGGGCGTGGTCCTCAAGGGACTCGCCGACGAGCTTTCCGGCCAGGTCGGTGGCGAGCTTGCCCACGTCCTGACGCAGCGACTGGGAAGCGGCCTTGCGGTCCGCCGCGATCTGGGCGTGACCGGCAGCGATGATCTCCTCACGCTGCCGCTGGCCCTCTGCGCGCAGTTCTTCCTTGAGCGCAGTGCCCTGCTCCAGCGCTTCCTGGCGCAGGCGCGCGGCCTCGTGCCGGGCTTCGGCGAGCTGGGCCTTGTACTGCTCCAGGACGCTCTGGGCCTCGGTCTGAGCGGCTTCCGCCTTCTCGATACCGCCCTCGATGGCCTCGCGGCGCTCTTCCAGAACCTTGTTGATGTTCGGGAGGAGCTTCTTCGCGAGGAAACCGAAGACGATGACGAAGGCGATCAGACCGATGACGAGCTCGGGGATCGGCGGAACGAGGGGGTTCTCTCCACCCTCAGCCGCGAGAACCAGGAGGTTCACATCAGTGCCTTTCGTCGGTTCGGACTAGTGATCGCGGTTCGTCAGCTGTAGACGAACGGCATGACCAGACCGATGAGGGCGAGCGCCTCACAGAAGGCGAAGCCGAGGATCTGGTTGGCGCGGATCAGACCGGCAGCCTCGGGCTGACGGGCAAGGGCCTGCGTGCCGTTACCGAAGATGATGCCGACGCCGACGCCGGGGCCGATGGCCGCGAGACCGTAACCAACGGAGCTGAGGGAGCCGGTGACGGCGGCAAGGGTCTGGGACATGCCAGTTCTTCCTTCTCTTTCACGGACCGGTGGGGGTTGGCCACCGGACGAATACGGGGGGCTGAGCGGGGCGGGCGGGGCTCAGTGGTGCTCGGCGAGCGCGCCCTGGAGGAAGCTGCAGGCCAGGAGGACGAAGACGTACGCCTGGACAGCCTGGATGAAGAGCTCGAACGCGGTCATCACGATGACCATGACGAACGAGACGCCCGCGTACGCGATGCCGATCCCGTTCAGCAGGTACCAGCTGGCGATGGTGAACAGCAGCAGCAGGGTGTGACCGGCGAACATGTTCGCGAACAGTCGGACCGCGTGGGTGAAGGGCCGGACCAGGACGTTCGAGAAGAACTCGATGACCATGACGAGCGGCAGGACCGGGCCGAGCGACTTGTCGTAGCCCGTGAGGTTCTTGAAGCCGCCGACGAAGCCGTGGCGCTTGAACGTCACGCTCATCCAGATCACGTAGACGATCAGCGCGAGGCCGGCCGGGTACGCGATGATCGAGGTCACCGGGAACTGGGCGAGCGGAATGATCGACCAGAGGTTCATGACCCAGACGAAGAAGAAGATGGAGACCATCAGGGGGACGTACTTCTCCCCCTCCTTCTTGCCGAGCGTCTCGTAGACGATGCCGCGGCGCACGAAGTCGTAACCGGCTTCGGCGACCATCTGCAGCTTGCCCGGGACGACCTTCGGCTTGCGGAAAGCCATCCAGAAGAAGCCGACGATGATGACGGAGCCGAGAAGGGCCAGCAGCATCGTCTTGTTGAAGTACAAGTTGCTGTCCGCGTCGCCGAAGATCGGCTGGAACAGGAACGAGTGCAGGCCGGGAGCCGGGAAGCCACAACCGTCGAAGATGTGGCAGTCGGTCTCGAAGGCGAGCACCGTCGTCGGGTCAGCACTCACCGCGGGCTCCTTCAGCGTGGCGCATAGGTACGGCAACCTCGTTGTGTCGGCGCGGCGGACAGCCGCTGTTCGGCACTGGACTGGTGTTACGGGTGTGGGGGCGGCGGTCAGGCATCGAGCCTCGCGATGGGACAGGCGTCAGCTCAGATGCCCGCGCCCGCAGTGCCGCAGTTGGCAGCACCGGACGATAGCAGGATCTCGAACGCCCGCTTATCCCGGCCCTACCCTTCACGACTTCGGCCCCGGATTTTCGGGCTTGTCGCCCTTCACCGAGTCCGGTTCGACGTAAAGAATCTTGGCCTTCATATGAGCACGCGTCTGCGCGCCGATCCACACCAGGGTGGTGGCGACGAGCGTGATCGCGAAGGCCTTGGGATTGAACAGGGTGGTGTTCTTGAACACCGCGACGAACACGAAAAGCAGCAGGATCTGGGCCGTGTAGAGCATGAGCCCCATGGCCTGGAAAAGGTGCGGGAGTGACTTCGCCGTGCGCTGCAGAACGACGAATCCGATGCCCATGAAAAGAATCACGACCAGCGTCGCGACGACGGCCCCGACCGCGCCCTTGCCTCCGACGACCAACGCGCTGATCGCTGCGGCGAGTGCGCCGGCGACAGCCGTGGGTACGGCGGCTTGCAGGAGGGATCGGACGTCATCTGACCGCATGGCGGTTTGCTCCGCGTGGTGGTGGGGGCACGGGACTCGTACGGGACGAGCGTAAGCCCGGTCCGAGAGAGAACCTCGGGCCAAGGGGCCGTCGCACTACGGTCCTTCGGCTCTGTCGCCGGGTTTAGTGAACGGTATCACAAACTATTTGATGAGAGCTTTACCTGCCCGGTGTGCTGACTGTCACACATGAGAGGGACCCTGCGCGTGTGTGCGCGACAGGCGTGCGACTTGTCTGGTAAAGGGCACCCATGTCCGACATGCGGCGCAACTGTCAGCGGGTGGATTCAGCCTTACGCCGGTCGGGGAAGCGCGAACGGGGGCCCACGGCGGTCGCTCCGTTGACGCCGGAGACGCCCGCCGCGATCGGCCTGGCGGGCTGCGGCTCCGCGCCCGAGGCATCCAGCGCGGCCGCTTCCGCAGCCGCCTCGGCCGCCCGCGCGGCGTGCCGGTAACGCGGCGGAACCAGACCCTCCGCCCACCGCGGGGTGCGCGGGGTGAAGCGCGGCAGGAGCAGCAGGATCAGGCCCACGGCGCTCAGCGCGGCGATCGCGAGCACGATCCACATCGTGGCGGAATGCACCGAATACGCCACCGTGCCGAAGGCGATGAGCCCTGACCAGAAGTACATGATCAGGACCGCGCGGCTGTGCGAATGCCCGAGCTCCAGCAGCCGGTGGTGGAGGTGCCCGCGGTCGGCCGCGAAGGGCGACTGGCCCTTCCACGTACGCCGCACGATGGCCAGGACCAGGTCCGCCATCGGGATCGCGATGATCGTCAGGGGCAGGATCAGCGGGATGAAGACGGGGAGCATCGCGTGCGTCGCGTTGCGCTCGCCCTGCGCGTACAGGGCGAGGGCGTCGGGGTCCACCTGGCCGGTGATGGAGATGGCGCCGGCGGCCAGCACCAGGCCGATCAGCATCGAGCCGGAGTCGCCCATGAAGATCCGGGCGGGATGCATGTTGTGCGGCAGGAAGCCGAGGCACATGCCCATCAGGATCGCGGCGAAGAGGGTGGCCGGCGCGGCCGACTCGATGCCGTAGCCGAACCAGATCCGGTACGCGTAGAGGAAGAACGCCGCGGCGGCGATGCAGACCATGCCGGCGGCCAGGCCGTCGAGGCCGTCCACGAAGTTCACCGCGTTGATGGTGACCACCACGAGGGCCACGGTGAGCAGGTTGCCCTGCCACTGGGTGAGCGAGACCGTGCCGAAGAAGGGGACCGGGATCCACAGGATCGTCAGGCCCTGCATGACCATCACGCCGGCGGAGATCATCTGCGCGCCGAGCTTGATGAGGGCGTCGATCTCGAACTTGTCGTCGAGTACGCCGATCAGCCAGATCAGGGCCGCGCCGGAGAGCAGGGCGCGCGGTTCGTTCGACAGCTCGAAGACGCCGTTGAGGTTCCGCAGGTGGTCGGCGACCAGCAGGCCCGCGCACAGACCGCCGAACATGGCGATGCCGCCCAGCCGTGGCGTGGGCTCTCGGTGCACGTCGCGGGCACGGATCTCCGGCATGGCCCCGGCCGCGATCGCGAACTTCCGCACGGGCCCGGTCAGCAGGTAGGTCACCGCGACCGTGACGCAAAGCGTCAGCAGATATTCACGCACGGGCTGCCCCAGATGTATCGCCGGCCATCTCAGCCCCACACATTAGCTGCGATGTCCCCTCCCCCGAGGACGCGAGGGGTCCGTATCCCGGTTCCACTACGCCCCTCTTGTCCTGATTACTCCCCGTAAGGGGGAAATTCCTGCGCCAGCTCATTGACCTCCGTACGTGTCTTCGCGCCGTCCCCGCGCAGCCCCGCGGCGAACAGCGCCGCGATCCTGCGCATCTCCGCCTCGCCCATGCCCTGGGTGGTCACCGCGGCCGTGCCCAGCCGGACCCCGCGCTGGTCCCCGTACGGGAGGGCGCAGGTGTCGAGGACGATCCCCGCGGCGGCCAGCCGGCCGCGCGCGGTCGGGCCGTCCATGCCCAGCGGCGCCGGGTCGGCGGTGATCAAATGCGTGTCGGTGCCGCCGGTGGTGATGGTGAAACCGTGCTCTTCGAGGGCGCCGGCCAGCGCCCGGGCATTGGCGACGACCCGGTGGGCGTACGTGGTGAAGGCCGGCCGGGCCGCCTCGCCGAAGGCCACGGCCTTGGCGGCGATGGTGTGCATCTGGGCGCCGCCCTGGGTGAAGGGGAAGACCGCCCGGTCGATGCGCTCGGCGAACTCGGCGCCGCACAGGACCATCCCGCCGCGCGGCCCGCGCAACACCTTGTGCGTGGTGGCGCAGACGACGTCGGCGTAGGGCACGGGGCTGGGCGCGGCCCCGCCGGCCACCAGCCCGATCGGATGGGCCGCGTCGGCGATCAGATAGGCCCCGACCTCGTCGGCGATCTCCCGGAAGGCCGAGTACTCGGGGTGGCGGGGGTAGGAGATGGACCCGCAGACGATCGCCTTGGGGCGGTGCGCGCGGGCGAGGTCCTGCACCTGCTGGTAGTCGATGAGACCCGTCTCGGCGTCGACCCCGTACCCGACGAAGTCGAACCAGCGCCCGGAGAAGTTCGCGGGCGAGCCGTGGGTGAGGTGCCCCCCGTACGGGAGCCCCATCGCCAGCACGGTGTCCCCGGGCCGCAGCAGCGCGGCGTACGCGGCCAGCACGGCGGAGGAGCCGGAGTGCGGCTGCACGTTCGCGTGCTCGGCCCCGAACAGCACCTTGGCCCGCTCCACGGCGGTCTGCTCGGCCAGGTCGGCGTATTCGCATCCGCCGTGGTACCGGTTGCCGGGGTACCCCTCGGCGTACTTGTTGGCGAGCGGCGACCCCAGCGCGGCGAGCACGGCGGCGGAGGTGAAGTTCTCGGCGGCGATCAGCTGCAGGCTGCCGGCCTGCCGCCGCCGCTCCCCTTCGAGCACGTCGGCCATCTGCGGATCCTGCTGCCGCAGCAGGTCCGTGGGCTGGGTGATGACGCTCATGGCGCGACTCCAGGTGGTACCGGGTACCAGCCACTGTAGGCCCGCGACCCTCACCCCGCCCTGTGGCGCCGCCGACCGATCCGGCCCGGCCGGCGTTCGAGGCGCCGGGGCTGGTGCGGAGCCCGCAGGGTCAGCGCGAGGCCGTGACGCCCGTCAGGGCCGTGACCACGGGGTCCAGCGCCTGGCTGATCTCGTCGCCGATCGAGCGGAAGAAGGTGATCGGCGCCCCGTACGGGTCGTACACCTCGTCCGCGTCCGGCGAAGGCGCCAGCAGCCACCCCCGCAGCGCCGCGGCGGCCCGCACCAGCGCCCGCGCCCGGTCCGCCATGCCGTCGTCGAGCGGCGGCAGCGTGGCCGGATCTATCGCCCGCACCAACCGGGTGAACTCCTTCAGCGTGAAGGTCCGCAGCCCGGCGGAGTGACCCATCGAGATGACCTGCGCCCGGTGGTCACGGGTGGCGGTCAGGACGAGGTCGGCGCGTATCACGTGCTCGTCCAGCAGCTCGCGCCCGGTGAAACCGGAGGCGTCGGCCCCGAAGTCCGCCAGCACGGCGGCCGCGTTGGCCTCCATCGGGGCGCCCTCGTGGCCCCACGTACCGGCGCTCTCCACGATGAGGTCGCCGGTCACGATCCCGCCCAGCCGGTGCGACAGGGCGTGCCGCGTCAGCCGCTCGGTGATCGGCGAGCGGCACACGTTGCCGGTGCTGACGTGGAGTATGCGGAAAGTGTTTCCCCCAGCTATGCCACGCCCCTCAGGGCTCACGGGGCGACCTCGAGGTCGGGTACGACCTCCCGCAGCTGCTCGGCGCTGAGCGCGCCCTCCCGCAGCAGGACGGGAACCTTCCCGGTGACGTCGACGATCGACGACGGCTGGATGCCGGGCGTCGGGCCGCCGTCCAGGTACACGGACACGGAGTCCCCGAGCATCTCGCGCGCGGCGTCGCAGTCCTCGGGCGCCGGCTGCCCGGACAGGTTGGCCGAGGACACCGCCATCGGGCCGACCTCGGTCAGCAGCTCGATCGCGACGGGGTGCAGGGGCATGCGGACGGCGACCGTGCCGTTGGTGTCCCCCAGGTCCCACGCCAGGGAGGGCTGGTGCTTGGCGACCAGCGTCAGCGCGCCCGGCCAGAAGGCGTCGACGAGCTCCCACGCCTGCTCGGAGAAGTCCGTGACGAGGCCGTGCAGGGTGTTCGGGGAGCCGATGAGCACCGGGGTGGGCATACCGCGCCCCCGGCCCTTGGCGGCGAGCAGGTCGTGGACGGCCTCCGGGCTGAAGGCGTCCGCGCCGATCCCGTACAGGGTGTCGGTGGGCAGCACGACGAGCTCGCCGCGGCGCACGGCGGATGCGGCTTCACGCAGACCCGTCTTACGGTCCGTCGCGTCGTTGCAGTCGTATCGCCGGGCCATCAGCGGGCCTCCTCGTGCAGCAGGGGGGTGGCGGGAATGGTCGCGCCGGTCACGGCAGTGCCTTGCGCGCGGTCGCGAAGCGGGGACGGTTGTTGAGGTCCGGGTGGTCGGCCGCGTCGGCCCAGCCCCGTTCCTCGGCGAAGATCCACGGAACCTGGCCGCCCTGGGTGTCGGCGTGCTCGATGACGACGATGCCGCCGGGCCGCAGCAGCCGGTGGGCGGTGCGCTCGATGCCGCGGATGGTGTCGAGGCCGTCCTCGCCGGAGAAGAGCGCCATCTCCGGATCGTGGTCGCGGGCCTCGGGGGCGACGTACTCCCACTCGGTGAGCGGGATGTACGGCGGGTTGGAGATGACCAGGTCGACCTGGCCGTCGAGCTCCGGCAGGGCGCTCAGGGCGTCGCCCTGGTGGACGCTGACCCGGGAGCCCTCGGCGTTCTTGCGGGTCCACCGCAGGGCGTCCTCGGACAGCTCGACCGCGTGCACGCGCGAGCGCGGCACCTCCTGCGCCATGGCCAGCGCGATGGCGCCGGAGCCGGTGCACAGGTCCACGATCATCGGCTCGACCACGTCCATCGCCCGGACGGCGTGTATGGCCCAGTCGACGACCGACTCGGTCTCGGGCCGGGGCACGAACACCCCGGGCCCGACCTGGAGCTCCAGGTACCGGAAGAAGGCGCGTCCGGTGATGTGCTGGAGCGGCTCGCGCGCCTCGCGGCGGGCGACGGCCTCCCAGTAGCGGGCGTCGAAGTCCGCGTCCTTGACGTGGTGCAGTTCCCCCCGTTTGACGCCGTGCACGAAGGCCGCGAGCTCCTCCGCGTCGAAACGCGGTGAGGGCACGCCGGCGGCGGCCAGCCGCTGGGTGGCCTGGGCCACCTCGGCAAGCAGCAAGTTCACGCTGGTCCTCCGGGCTGCTGTCGAACGGGGGGTGAAGCAGGGATCAGGGTCAGTGCGCGGCCGCGAGCTTGGCTGCGGAGTCGGTGTCCACGCAGGCCTGGATGACCGGGTCGAGGTCACCGTCGAGCACCTGGTCCAAGTTGTACGCCTTGAAACCGGTCCGGTGGTCCGAGATCCGGTTTTCCGGGTAGTTGTACGTGCGGATCTTCTCGGACCGGTCCACGCTGCGCACCTGGCTGCGGCGCACGTCGGAGGCCTCCTGCTCGGCGGCTTCCTGGGCGGCGGCCAGCAGGCGCGAGCGCAGGATGCGCATGGCCTGCTCCTTGTTCTGGAGCTGGCTCTTCTCGTTCTGGCAGGAGGCGACCACACCGGTCGGGATGTGCGTGATGCGCACGGCCGAGTCGGTGGTGTTGACGGACTGGCCGCCGGGGCCGGACGAGCGGTACACGTCGATGCGGAGGTCGTTCATGTTGACCTCGACCTCGACCTCCTCGGCCTCCGGGGTGACGAGCACGCCGGCGGCGGAGGTGTGGATGCGGCCCTGGGACTCCGTGGCCGGAACCCGCTGGACGCGGTGTACGCCGCCCTCGTACTTCAGGCGGGCCCACACGCCCTGGCCGGGCTCGGTCGCGCCGTTGCCGCCCTTGGTGCGGACGGAGACCTGGACGTCCTTGTAGCCGCCGAGCTCGGACTCGGTGGCGTCGATGATCTCGGTCTTCCAGCCCACCCGCTCGGCGTAGCGCAGGTACATGCGCAGCAGGTCGCCGGCGAACAGCGCCGACTCGTCGCCGCCCGCGCCCGCCTTGACCTCCAGGAGCACGTCCTTGTCGTCGCTGGGGTCACGCGGGACCAGCAGCAGGCGGAGCTTCTCGGTGAGCTCCTCGCGCTGCTGGGTCAGCTCCTTGACCTCGGCGATGAAGTCCGGGTCGTCGGCCGCGAACTCCTTGGCCGTCTCGATGTCCTCGGCCGACTGCTTCCATGCGCGGAAGGTCGCGACGATCGGGGTCAGCTCCGCGTAGCGCTTGTTCAGCTTGCGCGCGTTGGCCTGATCCGAGTGGACCGAAGGGTCGGCGAGCTTCTTCTCAAGATCGGCGTGTTCGCCGATCAATTCCTCGACCGCCTCGAACATCGGGGGCTCCTGTGGTGAAAGTACGAACGGGGTGACTTGGCGAGACGACGACAAAGGCGCCGGTCCGGCCGCCCCCGAGTGGACAGGGGGCGGCCGGTGACCGGCGCCTGGGTCGCGCTACTTCTTGGCCGCACCCTTGCCGAAGCGCGCCTCGAAGCGGGCCACGCGGCCACCGGTGTCGAGGATCTTCTGCTTGCCCGTGTAGAACGGGTGGCACTCGGAGCAGACCTCGGCTCGGATGGAGCCCTCGGTCAGGGTGCTACGGGTGGTGAACGACGCGCCACAGGTGCAGCTGACCTGGGTCTCGACGTACTCGGGGTGAACATCGCGCTTCAAGGTGTCTCCTAGATTCGGGAGGGCGCCGGGTCGCAGGAGCCGAATTGCGCACTGCGTGAACCGGGGCCGACAGACCAGTCTGCCAGGACCGGGCTGCCTGTCAAAATTCTGAGGACGCCTCCCTCAACGGAGGGGGGCCGCCATCTATTCCGCACCCCCGCGGAATCCGTCCGGAAGCCGCCTGAGCAGGGGCTCCCTACTGGACGATGCCGCCGACCGTGCCCTTGTCCCCCATGGACTTCTCGGTGGCCTCGGCCGGGATCGGCTGGTCCGCGAGCAGCGCTTCCCAGACCAGCTTCGACTCCTTCGTCAGCGGGGCGACGCGATCGGCGTCGCGCGGGTCCACCGTCACCGGCAGGGTGATCATGTGCATGTTCTGGGCCTCGATGCCCTGCAGGCCCTGGGCGAAGCCCATGAGGGACTTCACGTCACCGAGCGACTTGTCGGTGGTGATCGCCTTGGTCGCGGAGTCGGCGAGGTCCACCAGCCGCTTGGGGTTGTCGAACACCCCGATGCTCTTGACCTGTTTGATCAGTGCCTTGATGAAGGCCTGCTGGAGCTGTATTCGGCCCAGGTCGCTGCCGTCGCCGACGCTCTTGCGGGTGCGGACGAGGCCGAGGGCCTGTTCGCCGTTGAGGTGGTTCGGGCCGGCCGCGAGTTCGAGGTGGCTGGCGCCGTCCTTGATCGGCTTGGTGGTGGTCACGTCGACGCCGCCGAGGTTGTCGATGATCTTCTTGAAGCCCGTGAAGTCGACCTCGATGTAGTGGTCCATCCGGATCCCCGACATCTTCTCGACGGTCTTGACCGCGCAGGCGGCCCCGCCGATGGTGTACGCCTCGTTGAACTGCTTGCGCGGGCCGCCGGGGTCGGTCTTGCCCTTGCCGGTGGGGCATTCGGGACGGACCGTCATGGTGTCGCGGGGTATCGATACGACGCTGGCCTGCTTGTGGCCCTCGTAGAGGTGGACGATCATCGCGGTGTCGGAGCGGGCCGAGCCGCCGTCGTCCTGGCCGTACTCTCCGTTGGCGCCGCCGCGGGAGTCGGAGCCGAGCACCAGGATGTCCATCGAGCCGTTGTCGACGTTCTGCGGGCGGTCGCTGCCGAGGGCCTGGTCGATGTCGACGGTTTTCAGATTGCCGTTGAGCTTGAAGTAGAAGTAGCCGAGGCCCGCGCCCCCCAGCAGGACCACCCCCGCTGCGCTCCACGCGGCGATGACGAGAGCCCTGCGGCGCTTCGCCGGTTTGCGTCGGCGCCGGCCCGCGGCCCGTCGGCCGCGGCCCTTGCTGTCCTCGGTCATGCTCTCCTCAGTCCCTGAGTCCGGTCCCCTGGTCCGTTCCGGCCCGCCGTCCACTCCGCGGGCCCCTCTCACACAGACGGGTGAACGCCCCGCAGGGTTCCGGGGCGGGGTGTGGTGAAGCCCGCACCGGCGCCCCGGGGCCCGTGCGGGGCCCCCGGAACGCGCAGCAGCCCCGCCGCCGGTGCGGTGGGGGCTGCTGGGGTGATGCCGCGCGTCAGGCGTCATACGCCCGACTCCGGACCTCAGTCGTCGTTCTTGCCCGACGGGGTCGTCTTCGCGATCTGCATCAGGAACTCGGCGTTCGACTTCGTCTGCTTCATCTTGTCGAGCAGCAGCTCGATCGCCTGCTGCGAGTCGAGCGCGTGCAGCACCCGGCGCAGCTTCCAGACGATGGCGAGCTCCTCCGCGTTGAGGAGGATCTCCTCCTTGCGGGTGCCCGACGGGTCGACGTCGACGGCCGGGAAGATGCGCTTGTCGGCGAGCTTGCGGTCGAGCTTGAGCTCCATGTTGCCGGTGCCCTTGAACTCCTCGAAGATCACCTCGTCCATGCGCGAGCCGGTGTCGACCAGCGCGGTGGCCAGGATGGTCAGCGAGCCGCCGTCCTCGATGTTGCGCGCGGCACCGAAGAAGCGCTTCGGCGGGTACAGCGCGGTCGAGTCGACACCACCGGACAGGATGCGGCCGGAGGCGGGCGCCGCGAGGTTGTACGCGCGGCCCAGACGGGTGATGGAGTCCAGCAGGACGACCACGTCGTGACCCAGCTCGACGAGACGCTTGGCGCGCTCGATGGCCAGCTCGGCGACGGTGGTGTGGTCCTCGGCCGGGCGGTCGAAGGTCGAGGAGATGACCTCGCCCTTGACCGACCGCTGCATGTCGGTGACCTCTTCCGGACGCTCGTCGACCAGGACGACCATCAGGTGGCACTCGGGGTTGTTGACCGTGATCGCGTTGGCGATCGCCTGCATGATCATGGTCTTGCCGGTCTTCGGCGGAGCCACGATCAGACCGCGCTGGCCCTTGCCGATCGGCGACACGAGGTCGATGATGCGGGTGGTCAGCACGCCCGGGTCGGTCTCCAGACGGAGCCGGTCCTGCGGGTAGAGCGGGGTCAGCTTCTGGAACTCCGGGCGGCCACGGCCGGATTCGGGCGCCATGCCGTTCACCGAGTCCAGACGCACGAGGGCGTTGAACTTCTCGCGGCGCTCGCCGTCCTTGGGCTGACGGACCGCACCGGTGGTGTGGTCGCCCTTGCGCAGGCCGGCCTTGCGGACCTGGGCGAGGGACACGTACACGTCGTTGGGACCGGGCAGGTAGCCCGAGGTCCGGATGAACGCGTAGTTGTCGAGGATGTCGAGGATGCCCGCGACGGGGATCAGCACGTCGTCGTCGGCGACCTGCGGCTCGTTCGGGGCGAACTCGTCACGGCCACGACGGCCACGACGGTCGCGGTAGCGTCCGCGACGGCCACGGCGGCCGCCCTCGTCGTCGAAGTCGTCCTGCGGGCCGTTGTCCTGGCGGTCCTGGCGGTCCTGGCGGTCCTGACGGCCCTGCTGACCCTGGCCCTGGCCACGGCCGCCCTGCTGCTGGCGGTCCTGACGGTCGGCGCGGTCCTGACGGTCGGCGCGGTCCTGACGGCCGCCACCCTGGCCGCCCTGGCCGCCCTGCGGGGCCGCCTGACCCTGGCCGGCCTGGCCCTGGTCGTCGGCCTTGGCGCCGCGGTCACGGCGGTCGCGCTGGCGGTCGCCGCGCTCGGCGCGGTCACGGCGGTCGCGACGGCCGCGGCCCTCGCCGTCCTGACCCTGCGCCTGGCCGGCGGAGACCGCCGTGGCGTCGGCCGTGACCTCGGACTGCGCCGGGGCGGCGGTCACGGTCTCGGTCTTCTGCTCGACCTGCACGGCGACGGGGGCCGAGGCCTCCGGGCTGCCGGTGGGAGCCGTGGCCCGACGGCGGCGGCGCTCGCCGGCCGGCGCGTCGTCGCTGGCCGGCTGGCCCGGGATCTCGATCTGCGCCTGCGCGGCAGGCTTCTCGGCGGGCGCCTCGGCGGCGGCCTCACCCGTGCGGGCCTTGCTGGTGGCGCGGCGCTTCGGCTTGGCCTCGGCGGTGTCCCCGGCGGCGGAGGCCGCGGCCTTGGGAGCACCGCTGCCCGCCTGCGCCTCCTTGATGACCTCGATCAGCTGGCTCTTGCGCATCCGCGCGGTGCCCCTGATCCCGAGGCCCGACGCGACCTGCTGCAGCTCGGCCAGGACCATGCCGTCAAGGCCGGTGCCGGTGCGTCGACGCTTGGGTGCGGCGCCCGCGGCGGGGGTACTGGTGTCGACAGAGGTGTCGGCAGCGCCCATCAGATCGGTGGTGTCGCTCACGAAGGGTCCTTCCCTGGAGCGGACGTCGGCCTGTCTGGCTCGGCGACCGGTTGTGCTGTCCGACAACAGTCCTAGGTGTGGACCGTGCCGGGGCGGTGGTCCGCCGATAGAGATACGGCGGGGAGAAAACGTGCATGGGTGGTTCCGGCGAGAAGCCCCCGAGCTGGAAGCGTGGGAATGTCACGCCGATTCCGGAGCGTGCTCGAAACTGCTGGAAGTGATCAAAGCAGTCGGGGAGGCTCCCGGAAGAAATGTGGTCCCGTATGGGGACACTGAGCACCGAGCCATGGCGGCTTCCGATGCGCACTTGAGACTAACACTACCGGATCCAATAGATATTCCCCCTCTCAATCACCGGCAATCGCGCCCTTCCGCGCGGGCGGCCTGCCCTGGCCGCCCGCCCCTGACCGGCTGCGCACCCCACGAGAACGGCTTTCAGCCGCCCTGGGTGCCCAGCGGAAGTACGCTCGCGCCCGCAGCGTCGAGAGCGAGCCGGTTGGCCGCCCATCCCTCGCCCGCGAGCTGCGCGACCTTGTCGGCCGCGCCGTTGTCGACCAGCGCGAGGACCGTGGGGCCCGCGCCGGAGATGACCGCGGGGATCCCGTCCGCCCGCAGTCGGTTCACCAGAGCGACGCTCTCGGGCATCGCCGGGGACCGGTACTCCTGGTGGAGCCGGTCTTCGGTGGCGGGCAGCAGCAGCTCGGGACGCCTGGTCAGGGCTTCCACGAGCAGGCCCGCGCGGCCCGCGTTGACGGCCGCGTCCACGTGCGGGACGCTGCGCGGCAGCAGGCCGCGCGCGGTCTCCGTCAGGACCGGCTTGGAAGGCACGAAGACCACCGGAACGATGGATTCGGCAGGCTCCATCCGGATCGCCTTGGCACTGCCGCCGTCCATCCACGCCAGGGTGAATCCGCCGAGCAGGCAGGCGGCGACGTTGTCGGGGTGTCCCTCGATCTCGGTGGCGAGCTCCAGCAGCGCCGCGTCGTCGAGCCTGGCCTCGCCGCCTATGGTCACGGCGCGGGCGGCGACGATGCCGGCGCAGATCGCGGCGGAGGAGGAGCCGAGGCCGCGGCCGTGCGGGATCCGGTTGGCGCAGACGACCTCGAGGCCGCGCGGCTGTCCGCCCAGCAGGTCGAAGGCGGTGCGCATGGAGCGTACGAGCAGGTGGCTCTCGTCCCGCGGGAGGGTGTCGGCGCCCTCGCCCGCGATGTCGATGTTCAGGCCGGAGTCGGCCACCCGGACGACTACGTCGTCGTAGAGCCCCAGGGCCAGGCCCAGGGCGTCGAAGCCCGGGCCGAGGTTGGCACTGCTGGCGGGGACGCGCACCCGTACGGCGGCGGCGCGGAACGCTGGACCGGCCATCGTCCGATGACACTCCTTGTGACTGTGCGAGATCTTCGCTCTTCGCTGGCTCGCTGCGAATGTACTGGAGAACGTACGACACCCGAAGGCCCTCGGGGCAGCACCGCGGTCATATGCGCGGTGGCGGATGTAAGTACAGCGTATCGAAGGAAGGTTCTCTCGCGACATAGGGCGCACAGGAGGCGCACGATGCGTGTCGCGGGCTTCGACGGCTTCGGCCGCACTTTTGTCATCGTACGGGGTGAGTTGCCGGGTTCCGGAGGGCCTCGGAAGCCCTCCGGAACCGGCTCACACGTGGTGCGCGTTACTCCCGGGACCGGGCGGGACCGGGCACATGGCGCCGGGTCCCCGCACCGGATCCGGCCTAGACCAGACCCAGACGGACGGCGGCGGCCTCGGCGTCCACCGGAACGGTGACCGGCTGCGGAGCGCCGGCGATCGCCCAGTCGGGGTCCTTCAGGCCGTTGCCGGTGACGGTGCACACGATCTTCTGGCCGGGGTCCACCAGGCCCAGCTCGGCGGCCTTGAGCAGGCCGGCCACCGAGGCGGCCGAGGCGGGCTCGACGAAGACGCCCTCCTGAGCGGCCAACAGCCGGTAGGCGGCCAGGATCTGGCGGTCGGTCACCTCGTCGATGAAGCCGCCCGACTCGTCGCGCGCCTGCAGGGCGTAGTCCCAGGAGGCCGGGTTGCCGATGCGGATCGCGGTGGCGATGGTGTGCGGCTCCTTGACGACCTCGCCGCGCACGATCGGCGCGGAGCCGGAGGCCTGGAAACCCCACACGCGGGGCGTACGGGAGGACAGGCCGTCGGCCTTGTACTCCTTGAAGCCCTTCCAGTACGCCGTGATGTTGCCGGCGTTGCCGACGGGCAGCACGTGGATGTCGGGGGCGTCGCCCAGCGCGTCGACGATCTCGAACGCGGCCGTCTTCTGGCCCTCGATGCGCACCGGGTTGACCGAATTGACCAGCGCCACCGGGTAGTTGTCGGAGAGCGCGCGGGCCAGGTTCAGGCAGTCGTCGAAGTTGCCGTCCACCTGAAGGATCTTGGCGCCGTGCACGAGGGCCTGGCCCATCTTGCCGAGCGCGATCTTGCCGCGCGGCACGAGCACCGCGCAGACCATCCCGGCGCGCACCGCGTACGCGGCGGCGGAGGCCGAAGTGTTGCCGGTGGAGGCGCAGATGACCGCCTTGGCACCCTCCTCCTTGGCCTTGGTGATCGCCATGGTCATGCCGCGGTCCTTGAAGGACCCGGTGGGGTTGGCCCCCTCGACCTTCAGGTGGACCTCGCAGCCGGTGCGCTCGGAGAGCACCTGCGCGGGGACGAGGGGAGTACCACCTTCACGGAGCGTGACCACCGGCGTCGCGTCCGTGACCGGCAGGCGGTCCCGGTACTCCTCGATGATGCCGCGCCACTGGTGGGTGCGATTGCTGCTCATGGGTCCTTACTCCCCTTCAACACGCATGATGCTGGCGACACCGCGGACGGTGTCCAGCTTCCGCAGTGCCTCGACGGTCCCGGAGAGGGCGGCGTCGGGCGCGCGGTGAGTGACGACGACGAGGGAGGCCTCGCCGTCCTTGCCCTGCTGGCGGACCGTGTCGATGGAGACACCGTGCTCCGCGAAGGTGGTCGCCACCTGGGCGAGGACGCCCGGCTTGTCCGCCACATCGAGGCTGATGTGGTAGCGCGTGACGACGTCCCCCCTGGGGCTGACCGGCAGCTGGGTGTACGCGGACTCGCCGGGCCCCGTTGCCTCGGCGAGCTTGTTGCGGGCGACGGCGACCAGGTCGCCGAGGACCGCGGAAGCGGTCGGCGCGCCGCCCGCGCCGGGCCCGTAGAACATGAGCCGCCCGGCAGCCTCCGCCTCGACGAAGACGGCGTTGTACGCCTCGCGGACGGAGGCGAGCGGGTGGGTGAGCGGGATCATCGCCGGGTGGACGCGGGCGGTGACGGACGCGCCGTCCGCGGCGCGCTCCAGGATGGCGAGGAGCTTGATGGTGCAGCCCATCCGCTTGGCGGAGGCGAAGTCGGCGGCGCTGACCTCGGTCATGCCCTCGCGGTACACGTCGTCCAGGCGGACACGGGTGTGGAAGGCGATGCCGGCCAGGATCGCGGCCTTGGCGGCGGCGTCGTAGCCCTCGACGTCGGCGGTCGGGTCGGCCTCGGCGTACCCCAGGGCGGTGGCCTCGTCGAGCGCCTCCTGGTAGCCGGCGCCGGTCGAGTCCATCTTGTCGAGGATGAAGTTCGTCGTGCCGTTCACGATGCCCATCACCCGGTTGATCTTGTCGCCCGCGAGGGACTCGCGCATCGGGCGGACCAGCGGGATGGCGCCGGCGACGGCGGCCTCGTAGTACAGGTCCAGCCCGTGCTGCTCGGCTGCCGCGTGCAGCGCGGCGCCGTCCTGGGCGAGCAGCGCCTTGTTCGCGGAGACCACGGAGACGCCGTGCTCGAAGGCGGTGGTGATCAGGCCGCGGGCGGGCTCGATGCCGCCGATGACCTCGATGGCGATGTCGATGTCACCGCGTTTGAGGAGGGCGGTCGCATCGGTGGTGATCAGGGAGGGGTCGATGCCCTCGCGCACCTTCGAGGGGCGGCGCACCGCCACGCCGGCGAGCTCCACGGGCGCGCCGATCCTCTGCGCGAGGTCGTCGGCGTGCGTCGTCATGATGCGGGCCACCTCTGAGCCGACCACTCCACAGCCCAGCAGCGCCACCTTCAGCGGACGCGTACGCATCATTCGACCTACGCCTTTCGATCTTCCATCAGTACCCCGCGCGCGGGTTGCGCGCCGGGTGGAACCAGTCTCACTCAATGGACAGCAGTTTCCATCCTCGGTCCATTGAGTGAGACACCAATTTCATTATCCGAGGTCGAGACGCAGGAGATCTTCCTCCGTCTCGCGGCGGACGATCACTCGGGCCTGTCCGTCGCGCACGGCGACGACCGGCGGGCGGAGCGCGTGGTTGTAATTGCTGGCCATGGAGCGGCAGTACGCGCCGGTGGCCGGGACGGCGAGGAGGTCGCCGGGGGCCAGGTCGGCGGGCAGGAAGGCGTCCTTCACGACGATGTCGCCGCTCTCGCAGTGCTTGCCGACGACGCGTACGAGCATGGGCTCGGCGGTGGAGGTGCGGGAGACGAGGGAGATGGAGTACTCGGCGTCGTACAGGGCGGTGCGGATGTTGTCGGACATCCCGCCGTCGACGCTCACGTACGTCCGGAGTCCTTCGAGGGGCTTGATCGTCCCGACCTCGTAGAGGGTGAAGGCGGTCGGCCCGACGATGGCGCGGCCGGGCTCGACCGAGATCCGGGGGGCGCGCAGCCCGGCGCCCTCGCACTCCCGGGCCACGATCTCGTGCAGGGCCTTGGCGATCTCGTGGGGCTCGCGCGGGTCGTCGTTCGAGGTGTAGGCGATGCCGAGCCCGCCGCCGAGGTCGATCTCGGGCAGCTCCACGTCGTGCTCGTCGCGCACGGCGGCGAGCAGCCGCACGACGCGCTTGGCGGAGACCTCGAAGCCGGCCATGTCGAAGATCTGCGACCCGATGTGGGAGTGGACTCCGAGCAGCTCCAGGCTGTCGTGCCCGAGCGCCCGCCGTACCGCCTCGGCGGCGGACCCGTCCGCGACGGCGATCCCGAACTTCTGGTCCTCGTGGGCGGTCGCGATGAACTCGTGCGTGTGCGCCTCGACGCCGACCGTCACGCGGATCTGCACGGGCTGGCGCACGCCCAGCTCACGGGCGATGTGCGCGACGCGGGCGATCTCCTGGAAGGAGTCGAGGACGATCCGTCCGACCCCGGCGCCGACGGCCCTGCGGATCTCGGCCTCGGACTTGTTGTTGCCGTGGAAGGCGATGCGCGAGGCGGGCATCCCGGCGGCGAGGGCGGTGGCCAGTTCCCCGCCGGAGCAGACGTCGACGTTCAGCCCCTCTTCCTTCAGCCACTTCACGACGGCCTTGGAGAGGAACGCCTTCCCGGCGTAGAAGACGTCGGCGTCGGGGCCGAAGGCGTGCGCCCAGGCCCGGCACCGCGCCCGGAAGTCCTCCTCGTCCAGGAAGTACGCGGGCGTGCCGAACTCCTCGGCGAGCCGGGTCACTTCGATGCCGCCGACGGACACGACACCGTCGCCGTCGCGCGTGACGGTCCGCGCCCAGACCTTCTCGTCCAGCGCGTTCAGGTCGGCGGGCGGCGGGGAGTAGTGCCCCTCGGGCAGGACGTCGGCGTGGCGGGGTCCGGCGGGGTGCGCGGAACGGCTCATCGGTATCTCTCTTCGCGGTTCACAGTCGTGTCGGTGCGTCTATGCCGAGCAGGGCCAGGCCGCCGGCCAGCACCGTCCCGGCGGCTTCGGCAAGAGCCAGCCGGGCGCGGTGGGCGGCCGAGGGTTTCTCGTCGCCCCGGGGCAGTACGCGGTACTGGAAGTCGAGCAGCGCGTCCGCCAGCTCGACGAGGTCCCGGGTGAGCCGCTCGGGCGCACGGTGGTGCGCGGCGGCTTCGAGGGCGAGGGGGTGGTCGGCGAGGGCGCGCAGCAGCGCGGGCGCGTCGGGGACCTCCCCGGTCTCGGGGTGGAAGCCCAGCTGGTCGGCGTTCCTGAGCAGCGCCCGGCTGCGGGCGTGGGCGTAACGCACCCGGAAGAACTCGTTGCCCTCGCCCTGGAGGAGCAGGTCCTCGGAGAAGACGGGGGTCTCGCGGGCCGGCACGGAGAGCATCCGCCAGTGCGCGGCCCCGGCGCCGTACCGGGCGACGACGTCGCAGTCCCGCTTGGCGAGGGGGGCGACGGGCAGGCTCTCGGGCAGGTCGCGCCCGGTACCGCCCTGGGCGCACACGAGCCGCAGGACGCTGCGGCGCACGACGCGCTCGCGCAGCCCGAGCCCGGTCTCGTCGTCGGGGGCGGGCTCGTCGCCCTGGGCGGGTTCGTCGTCGAGGGCGGGCTCGTCGTCGAGGGCGGGCTCGTCGCCCCGGGCGGGCTCGCCGGCCCGGGCGGCGAACATGGCCCCGCCGCGCACGTCCCGGATGGCGATGTCGCGGATGAGGGCATCGCGGACGAGGGAGGGGGCGGAGGGTGCGGCCAGTACGAAATTGAGAAAGCCGGCTCCCGTGACCTCGACCCGCTCGATCCCGGGCTCCGCGCCGAGCCGGCGGGCCAGTACGCCCGCCACGTCACGGGGCGGGCAGCCGGCCGTCTTGGCGACCTGGAAGGCGACGGGGGTTGCGTACTCCCCCACCCCGCCGGGCCGGGTCCGCTCGATCACGACCCGCTCGGGCGCGGCCGCACCGGCGGCCAGCTCCCCGTCCGCGACGGCGCAGCGCACGGCGCGTACGACGCAAGGGGAGAGGTCTGCGGGGGTCACGGGACCAGCCTAGGGGAGACCCCGTGTCATCCCACGAAGGATTTCGCCATGTGAACAGGAGGCCGCGGCCTCAGCCCCTCCCCCGCCCGGCGGGCGCCCCTTTCCTCCCGTCGCGCCGGTCGTTCCGCTCGACCAGCCTGCGTACGACGCGCACGAGCTCGGCGGGCTCGAAGGGCTTCGCGAGGAAGGCGTCCACCCCGGCCGTGATCCCGGCCTCCACCTCCTGCTGCGTGCAGGCGCTCACGATCGCCACGGGCACGTCCCTGGTCCGCGGATCGGCCCGCAACTGCGCGGCCGCCCCGAACCCGTCCAGCCGCGGCATGACCACGTCGAGCGTGATCACGTCGGGGCGCACGCGATGGACCACGTCCAGACACTCGGCACCATCGTTCGCGGTCACGACCTCGAAGCCCTCCAGCTCGAGATTGACCTTGATCAGCTGCCGGATGACCTTGTTGTCGTCGACAACAAGCACCCGGCCTGAGGCGCCTGGCACAACTCGAGAGTAGGTCGAGCCGGGCCCCCGCGTCCGGGTTTTTGCCACTTCCACCCCCTGCGGGCGACCCACCCCCTCCTCCCCCCGAAACCAGTTCCTGATCACCCCACGGAAGCTGGTAGTGTTCAACCCGTCGCCGCAACACCGACGACCGCGCCCCCGTAGCTCAGGGGATAGAGCAACGGCCTCCGGAGCCGTGTGCGCAGGTTCGAATCCTGCCGGGGGCACTCCAGCAGAGACAGCGCGATCACGCCGCTGATCAGCTGAAGTGCCAAGCATGAAGGCCCGAACTCAGTCCCACTGAGTCCGGGCCTTTGTCGTTGCTACTCACTGATCCCGTGTGAGGGGCGTGTGGGCCGCGCGTCAGCCTGAGGCATCGCTGATCACCCGTCGGGCGCGCTCGTAGAACTCCTCGCGAGTGCCGTCCAGCCCAGCGGCATCAGGTCGCCTCGTGAGATTCGACAGCGCCTCAGCAGTGCCTGCCGCCCAGTCCCCGTAGGCCTCGAAGACGGCATTGGCCCGCTGCCGGAGCTCCAGGTCCGGCATGACCTCGATGACGGGCAGGGCGTCGTCATGGTGCCGGCGGACGACGGCGGAGCACTCGTCGTACAGGAGCGTGGCGGCCAACGTGTCTGCCGCCTCCGTGGCCTCGCCGATCTTCGCCCGGAAGTCCTGGAGCATCTTCGAGATGGTCGTAGAGGTGGCGATCACCTGCTCGCGAATGCGCTGCTCGTGGGCCAGCTTGGCCTCATGGTCGCGCTTCGCGGCCTCCAGGGCGTCGGCGTGCTGCTGCCTCCTCCTCTCGGTCCGCCCAGTGAAGTAGTGAGTGATCCAGGCAGCTGCAGCCGAGCTGATGAGGACAGCGCCGGCCGAGATCGCGGCAGTGACCCACTGGCTGTCCTGCACGACCGTTGTGGTGACGTCACCGGTCGTGGTGGTGGTCTGCTTCCCACCGCACCCAGCCATGAAGAGCAGAAGCGCGAACAGACCTAAGGATCTTGTCACTTGTCGCATGAGCGCAGACTAAGGGCTGCCCCGTAGAGACCTCCCGGCCGGTGCGGGCGTGCTTGCTCGATACACCTCGCGCCTGCGCACGCGGTCGCCTTTGAGGCGGCAGCTGCGGATCGCCTCCCAGGTCTTCACACACGGAGAAGACGTGCTCGACGCGAGCGGTTGCGCTCCTCCTTCCCGTCCAGCAGCTGCTGGACGGGAACAGAGTCAGTCCAGGAATCCCGACAGCTGCTGGCCCACGTGGAAGTCATCCATGTGGATCCTGCAACTCTTTGTGTCAGCCACAGCGTTGATCGCATCGCAATAGGCGCGCATCTCCAACGCTCCGGTGCTCGGGAGACCGGTCACGCCGAGCCAGTGTGTCTTTCCATTGGTGGAGCCAGATGTGACGCGTTTGTCGTAATGCCTCAAACGCAATCGATCTGTGGGCGGACGGCTCACCGGCGAGGTCACGACCCACTGGCCACCGTCCCAGATTGACCACTCACCACTAGGGTTGACGGTCGGATGCGGGGCTATCTTCACACCTTCCGTCAGGACCTCGATGTAGAGCGACACCTGTTCGAAGTACACACTCATGTAGCTCTCGGGTGCCAGGATGTCGATGTACATCTCGACGGGAACATCGGGAGAGTTGGCGAGCGGTCGTAGACCTGTGGTGCCGACGAACAGAATCTCAGATCTGCAGTCGGGCGGCTCTTTCGTGTACTTGGCCATGGATAGGTCCCTTCAGCAGCCCGAGCTACAGCTGTGGCTCGGGATCCTCCGCAGGGCAATACGCAGCCTGCGTGGCGTGAGATACGCGGCCCGGCTTCGGTGTGTTCACGAAGTTCCAGCTCACCGCGGCATTCCCATTCAAGCACCCGCCTGACCCAACTGCCAGTTAGTGCTCCAGCCGCAGATTGTGATCTACCTGTCTGATGCGCGGCCGTCGGCGGTGATAGCCAGCCTGGGAGCTGATGTCGGAGTCGTCAGGCTGACCAAGCGAGGGACAGCCCTTAACGGTGCTGCCAATCCCCCGCGGTCACTGCGGTTCCCCCCACCCCATCGCCTTCGCGATCTTCGCGTTGTTCAGTTCCTCGTGGCCGTCGATGCAGCCTTCGTAGCGCCGGTGGATGACCTCCGGCGAGTTGCCGGCGCGGCGGGCGACCTCGGCTACAGGGACTCCGGCGTTCAGCCAATTCGTGATGCAGGTGTGCCGCAGGTCGTACGGCCGCCGCGCGAGAGGCGAGGCGGCCCTGTCGGGAGGCAGGGCGAATGCCCGTGCCTCCTGCCAGACCCTCCAGTAGCTGGACGTCCCCAGCACGCCGCCTCGCTCGTTGGCGAAGAGCCGGCCGCCCTGAGCCGTGCCGAACTCCTCGATGTGCTCGCGGAGCATCGCCACCAGGATCGGCGGAATGGGCACCGGCCGGTCCGCCTTGGTCTCACGTGACTTGAGGCCGCGCTTGTCGTGGCGCTTCCCGGAGTCGGTCCACCTTTTGCCCGATACGGGCAGCGTCTCCCGGAGCGTGAGCGTGCCCCACCCCGTTTCGGGAAGGTGGCAGTCCTGCTCCCTCAGCCCGACCGCTTCCGCCGGCCGCATCGCCGCGTAGAGCTGGCAGGCAAAGAAAGCGACGAGTCGCCGCCCGCGATTGCGGTGGACGGAGCCGACGTAGGAGACCGCGGTCAGGAGCTGGCTTCCCTGGACGGCATTGACCAGAACCCTGGGGTCCACCGCGTCACCGCCCTTAGGCCCTGCCCGCTTCACCCCGGCGAGAGGGTTCGCGTCCAGGTAGCCCGACTCGATGGCGTACTCCATGGCGGTGTTGAAGCCGCGGCGACGGCGCTTGTAGGTCTCCCCCGCCGCCGGGGTGTCGTCCAGCTTGAACGAAAGCCGGTACTGGACGTCCCGGAGCACCCTCGGGTCCTGGAGATCCGAGAGGGGCCGGGAGCGTTGCGAAAGCCACGTGCAGGGCTTCACCAGCTCCGGCGGAGGCTCCTTGCCCCTGTGAGCCGGTACGACGGCCCAGCGCACCGCCAGCCGTACCTCTTCCGGGGTGGGCGCCTTGGCGCCGTCGCCCATCATCGCGATGGCCACCGTGGCGAGGCTGTCCGCCAGCCCTTCGCGGGTCTTCGCCGCAGCGGTCCGCCACCGGACCGCCATGTACTCGCGACTGAAGTCCCACCAGGTGGGATCGGGGCGGACGTTCTCTCTGGCGGCAGCCTTCCGGACCTCGGATTCCGGTAAGCCCGATTCAACGTCGAAAGGCTGCCCTTTCGTCATCGCGTTCCAGAGTTCCGAGCGGCGGCTTTCGGCGAGCGCCATCGTGGCGAACGTGGCGTGCCGGACTTGCCCGGCCACGACCCACCGCAGCTGGTAGGGAGCTGACTTGCTGGAAAGCTTGCTGATCTTCCAAATCCGGACATCCGTGGTCAGGGTGAGTTCTGCCGTGGGGGCCGGATCCCCGCTCTTGCGGGGGCCCGGCACGTTCACGGTCTTGCGGTTGGTCACGCGGCCTCTTCCAGGGTTGCGATCCAGCGCTCCAGCTCAGAGCGCCGGATTCGCACCGAGCCGTTCGGGAGCTTGATGGCCTTGGGGCCCTTCCTGAGCTGCCGCCAGCGGTAGAACGTGGCCAGAGGTACGCCGATCTCTTCAACGACTTGGGGGATGGTCAACATCTCGTCACGCGGTGCGGCCACTGTTCCTCCACTGGGCGGGTGGTTGAGCTACGGGACGGCGGGACGCCGCAGAAACCGCAGAATCCGCAGAAATGCCGGGACCTGCGTCCTGACCTGCGGCGTTGAGGTCCTACCGGTATGCGCCGCAGAAACTGCGGGAATCGCCGCAGAAATAGGTGGAGGCCCGCGGGGCGAGGCGACGCCAGCCGTGGGCCCTGATTTCTGCGGGAGTTCTAAGGCTTTCTGCGGCCATCGCGCTGCCGGAGCGTTGCCGCTGGTCAGAGAGGGCACCAGCGGGTTTCTGCGGATTCTGCGGTTTGTGCGGCGGGGTACAGGGGATGCAGCTCCATCGAGGGCTCACGCCTTGGGCTCCCGGACGTGCGGGTGGATGAGGTACCGAGGGGCCGGCGGACGCCCGCGCTTGCCGGTCCGGGGTGGGGTGTCGGTGCGGAGGTAGCCGTGTTCCTCCAGCAACGCGAGGGCAGGCTCCAGCTCTGCGACCGTGGGGAATTCGGAGCGGGAGAGCTTGGCGAACAGGTCGCGGCGGGTGATGCTCTCCCACCCGTTGTGCTCCAGAGCCGCCAGCAGCACGCGGGCCCGGGCGAGCGATGTGTCCGCTCCCATGAGATCGAAGACGGTCAGGGCATGGGCGGTGAAGTAGTCCGCGATCTCGATGGCTGCGCGCAGGGTGGCTTCGGTGATGGGCTCGTGGTGCCCACCGTCGATGTGGGTCGCGAGGTGGAGGAGTCCGGCGATGCGGGCGGTGGCGCCGACGAGCTTGCCCGCCCATTTGTCGATGTGACCGAGCCTGCCGCCCTTGGCCCTGAGCTGCGGCTCCAGCCGCTCCTCGTACGCGATCAAGGCCCGATCGGCTTCGGGGGTCAGCTGGATGACGAGAGGATCGGTCCAGTCGGCCAGCCGCAGGGTGAGGGCGTACACGTTGCGCTCGTACGTCGCCGCCACGGCGGCCGGCACCTGCTCCGGATTGATCCTCCGGCGTCCGACGAGGGATTCAGGCAGGCAGTACAGGAAGCGGGCCAGCAGGCCACGGCCGTCGAAGCCGCGGTTCTTGCCGATCTCTTCCAGAACGCTGGGCTGGACGGCCAGGCCCATGGTCAGCGCCGGGGCCTCGATGAACTCCTCACGGCTCCGGCGGTCCACCCGGAGCCGGTCGCCGGCGTGGCCCTTGAGGAAGACCTCCATGTTGGGAATGCCGGAGTAGCGCCCGGCGATGATGTCGAAGATGCCGCCCTCGGCGGACATGACCGCGAGCCTGCCGCCCTGCTCGGCGAGCAGGGTGGTGATGACCTCGGGAGTGGCGTCATCGGCGAGGAGTCGCGGGCTGGCGGGGACGGTCAGGGTTTCGGCGACCTGGGCGAGGCCGATGGCCTCGGCGATCAGGTTGTCCCGCTCCGGGCCCTCCGCCTTGGCCGCCTGGACTGCGGCCTTCTCGGCTGCCTCGCGGGCCATCTTCGCGGTGACCTCCGCCTCCACGATCGTGAGGTTCGCCCCCTCCACGAGGCTCTTCTCCGCCTCGTACAGGGGACGGGTCATCGCGGCGAAGACCGAGGACTTGCGGTTGGCGGGACCGAGCGCAACGACGACGAAGAGGTTGGTGGGCTCCCTCCAGCGACCGCGCACCTGGACCACGGCGCGACCGCCGGAGGCAGCGGACAGGACGGAGAGAGCCAGGGCTCCGGCCATGTCGGGCGGGGTCTGGGTCTCCTCGGCGACGGCGGCAACGTAGTCGGCCAGCCACCCC
Source organism: Streptomyces sp. NRRL F-2580 (assembly GCF_000720115.1). Lineage (GTDB taxonomy): Bacteria > Actinomycetota > Actinomycetes > Streptomycetales > Streptomycetaceae > Streptomyces. Next base: position 36,923 of record NZ_JOIR01000005.1, on the reverse strand, counting down.
GGAAGGGCACGTGTGGGGAAGGGCGGGAGCTTAGGCTGGACGTTGAGCGGGATGGGTTCCGCCCACGTCGCCGGGATCGCCTCGGCCCCCAGAGCCAGGGCCTCACGCAGATCGTCGTCCGTGGCGTCCGGGGACATGCCGGCCTGGACGATGCGGGTACCGGCCTCGATGCTGCGTCGGCGGCGCGCCAGCTGATGGACGATCCCTGCGTAGTACTCGGCATTGGCCGTGCTGGGGACGGCCTGCACCAGGGTGTGGAGGTAGGGCCGCCCGCCGACCTTGCCCAGCACGCCGGCGTGGTCGAGGTGGTGGCCGAGGGTGATGGGGTCCGCGGCCTGGCCCCGGCCGTGCAGGTCCAGGATCGCGCGGTGGATCGTCTCGTGGGCCGGGCGGTAGTGGTCGGTGGGGTCCATCGCCTCGGCCACCTGTGCGGTGACCTCGGGGGCCAGCATCAGGGCGCCGACGACCGCCTGTTCGGCCTCCAGGTCGTGCGGCGGCACGCGCTCCAGGCTGCCGGTGGGTGCTGCCCGCAGGGGCACCACGGAGGCGTACTGCTCCGACTCGGGTTGGGGTGTCATGCTGGTGGTCTCCTGTTTCTGTCGAAGGGACGGAGAACCGGGGCGGTCGCGGTCTTTGGCGAGAGGCGACCGCCCCGGGCACAGCTAGTGGTGCCGGATCCAGAGGGCGTACTCCTGGCGGACGTAGCCGCGGGGGTCACGGATGCTGTCCGGGTGGTGCGGCGTGTACGGGCCGTCGGCGTAGCCGCTGGGGCCGAGGCCAGCGGTCTGGTCGATGTCCATCAGGCGCCGGGCTGCTTCGACGGCGAGAGTGGCGGCGTCGCCGCTCACGGGGTCGTCGTCGGTGAGCGCGATTCGGTCCAGGAGCGCGGCCTTCCGGAGCCAGAACTCGCGGACGTGGACGCCGTGCAGGCAGTCCCGGACGTCTCGGGCGGTCCAGCCGATCTCACTGATGACGCTCGGCGCGGTGGCATAGGCGGTCTCGGGAGCGGGCCAGTGGCTCGGCTGCTGCTCTGCGGTGACGTACAGGCGGACGCGGTCGCCGTCTCGGGTGGGGTGCCGGCGGACCGGCCCGGTCATGAACGTCTCGGCCAGAGCTTTGGTGATCTCGGGTGCCTCGGTCGGGCTGCAGATGACGCGGATCTCGAACATGGCTGGCTCCTTCACCCTCGGAAGTTGTTGCGCTTGAAGACGGCCCGGCGGATGTTGACGACCGTCCCGCCGTTGCCGCGGCCGTGGTTGGTGCCGAGGACCTGGGTGGCGATGAAGCCGCCGAAGATGACGGCGGCCAGGATGACGAGCTGCTGGATGAGCGCAGCGACGGCGGCGATGAAGGTGGTCAGGAGCATCAGCCCGCCGCAGGCTGCGGCGAACCCGATGCCGCCGAGGGCGATGTTGATGGCGAGCGGGTTGACGGCCGGCCGTTCCGGGACGGGCTCGGGGGCCTTGGTCGGGGCGATGGCGTAGCCCGTGATGATGCGGCCGTCCGGCAGCTGGACGGTCTGGATGTCCGGGACGGCGTGCGGGTGGTGGACGGCCAGCGGAGCGGGCGCGAGGGGGATCGGGTGGTGGGTCTCGTTGGTTTCCCGGCGGGCGGGGGTGTGGTGGTGCACGGCGGTGCCTCCTTACTCGGCGATGTCGGTGACCGCGACGGCGGCGGACTTCACGAGGTTGGTGATGGGCTCGTAGGCGCCGGTTCCGGCGGTGAAGAAGCCGAAGAGGAACAGGACGATCGCTGCTCCGGCGCCGGCGGACTTGGACTTGAGGACGACGAACGATCCGGCGCCGAAGAGCAGGACCGCGGAGATGGTGAAGGTCATGGCGACTCCAGTCGGTGCGGGGTTCAGCGGGTGCCGTGGCGGTAAGTGCGGACCCACAGGTTGTAGAGGTGACGGCCGACCCGGATGCGGATGCCGTGGCCGTCGCAGCGGCGGCAGTGCTTGCCGCGCTTGGGCTTGCCCTTGCGGTCGTGAGCCAGGGCGAAGCCGAGTCCGTTGCACTTGCGGCAGCGGCCGAACGGCGAGGCCGCACACAGGCAGACATAACTGAGCGTGAAGAGCAGGATGAAGGCGCTAGCGAGCAGGAAGAGGGTCACAAGAGGCCTCCAGGGCGCGATTCGGCGGTTTCCGCAGGTGGGCCGCTATCTGCTAGCGGCCTGATCAGGTGAGGTGCGGGCCGCTAGTGGGGTCGCTAGCGCTAGCGACGTCCGCTGCTAGCACCAGCCACCCCATGGGGCTATCCGGCATCCCGCTTCTTGTTGCGTTCCGTAATCGCCTTGGCGATGTGGGCGCGCTCGATGCCGCGCTTGTTGACGGTCTTGCCGTCGATGCGGCGGCCGATCTGGTCGGTGCCGATGCCGTACGGCTTGAGCGCTGCTGTGAGCTGTTCGGCCTTGGGCTTGGGCTCCATCTCGGCCCACGGCCCGTAGACCTCGGGCCGGTGCTGGGCGAGCCGGTCCACGATGGTCTCGGACCAGATCTTGGCCTCGCCCTTGCCGATGACGGCGGCGATGTCGTCCAGGATCGTGGCGAGCGCGGCATCAGCCGGCGCCTCTCCGGCAGCGTCGCCGCTGAGTGTGCCCTCCGCCTGCCGGAGGGCCTGGGCGCGGCTGAGGATGGTCTCCGCGTCGCGGCCGTCGGCGAGGTAGGTGCGGACGATTCCGGCGTCGTCGGACATGCCCTTGAGCAGGCCGACTCCCTTGTGGGACTTCAGGAGCCGGGAGGCGTCCAGGCCTTCGCCGTACGATCCGGCGCCGAGGATGGTCTCCGAGACCTGGTAGGCGCCGACCCGCAGGGCGAACCGGGCCTGGTGCTGGTCACGGAGCACGGACGGGCAGGCGGTGTCGTCGGGCTTCTGCGTCGCGGTCATAACCGAGACTCCGACGGCCGGCGCGACGCGGGCGAGAAAGACCAGCAGGTCAAGGATGGTCTTCCCGTGGACAGGGTGCATCAGGTACTCCTGCACCTCATCCACCACGAAGAGCACGAGCGGCATGTCGTACTTCTTGTCCCGCGAGATGGCCGGGGTGAGCTTGCCCTCGGGGCAGACGTGCAAGGGCAGTTCGGAGAGCCGGTGGTAGCGGTCCTCCACGTCGGCCTTGAGCTCCTGGAGCGAGTTGACCAGGTGCATGACCGGGTCCACCCCGCTCTGTGGGACGGTGCCGAAGCCGACGCGGTGGGCGACCATCGCGAACTTCCGCCAGTCCGGGGATGCCTTGCCGTCGAACACGTACAGGCGGACGTACGGGTCCAGTGCCGCGGCGAGGGCGATGGTGCGGGCGGAGAATGTCTTGCCCTGCCGGGGACGGCGCCGACGAGGAGCGAGAGCCACAGCATGCTGATCTCGACCTCGACTCCGCGCTCGTCGCGGCCCCAGGGGAAGGGCTTCCAGAAGTCCACGCGGTCCGCGCCGAGGAGCGGGGTGCGGCCGGTCGGCACGGCGAGCGGGTCGCGGTTGGCCACCCACATGGAGACCCGGCGTGAGCTGGTCGTATCGCGGTCGAGGAACACCTGCGTCTCGGCGACGTCGATGCCCGAGGCGAGCGCGTCGCGCTTCTTGACCGCGTCGGAGAATGTCTTGCCGTACGGGAGGTCCACGACCACGCGCCAGCCGTCGCCGTCCTGCCGAATGGGCTGCGGGAAGGCGATGCCCTGATCCGGCTTCGTGAGTCCAGCGGCGAGGAAGGCGCGGGTGACGATGTCCGAGGTCAGCTTGCGGTGGCGGAACTTCACCTTGGCCGCATCGATCAGCGGCCGGTCCGCCGGCGTGCCCGCCCACCCGAGGGCTCCGGTCAGGGCGATCAGGGCCAGGGTCAGGAGCCAGGCCGGGGCCAGCACCCACATGGCCAGAGCCGCGCCGAGGCCGATCACACTGGCCAGGGTGGCGATGATGCTGCGCAGCTTCACCCGGGCGTCCCGCTGCCGGGAGAGCTTGAGGTACTCCCCCGCGTCCTCGGTCCGGACTGCAGCGAGGCGGACCGGGAGGCCCTCGGCGTCGGAGACCCAACGGCCGCTCGCGCCCACCCAGCGGAAGGCGCCGCGCGGGGCGTAGGCCAGCAGCTTCGCCGAGTACACGGGGGTACGCACCAGGTGGTAGGCGGTGGTCTGGGCGTAATGGCCGGCCGCCCACTTGGCGACGGCGGCCCGCTGCTTGGCGCTGGTCAGCCAGTCCGGGAGTACCGGCCGGCGTGCCTTGTCCTTGGCCTCGATGACCTCGGCGATCGAGGGCGGGAACTCGTGCTTGGGCGGGTCCACGGGGTCGCCCTCGGCGATCTCGCCGTTGTCGTCCGGCTGGTCGTCGGGGAGTTCGGCCTCCCATTCCCCCGGCCTGGCCTCGCCCGGGGCCAGCGGCTCGGTCTTGCCCTTCGGCGCGGGGAACGGCAGGACTGACGCCGACCCCGGAGAGTTCTGCGTGCGGTCCGGCTCTTCGGCCGGCTGCTCGATGACGTGGATCTCAGACACGATGGGTCTGCTCCCTCTGTGGAGTTGAGAAGGGGGCCCGGACGGCGCTTTGGACGGCCTTCCGTCCGGGCTCCCGCATGCGGCAGGTCGGTGCAGATCAGAGGCTGATGGCCCAGGCGAGCGCGTCGGCGCCCTCCTCGGCGGTGATGTCGTCGCCCTTGAGGTACGCGCCGTACATCGCGTTGGCCCTACGGGCTACGTCGGCGGCGGTGGCGCGGGGGCGGTCGCTGTCCCACGCGCCGTACGCGCACAGCTCGAAGGCGGCGTGACGGGCCTTGGACTGCCGAGCCTTGGCGCGGCGTACCTCGCGGCGCCGGCGGTTCAGTTCCTGGCGGCGGGATTCCTCGGCGGTGGTCTGCTGAGCAGTGGTCATGGCTGATCTCCTGGAGAGGCGGGAGGTTCAGGCGACGCGCTGTTCTTCGGGGTAGGCGCAGGGCACGCACATGCCGAGCGAGGCCGGGATGACGTATCCGGCGTCGGTGGAGCACTGGGGGCAGGTGCGGCGGGCGAGCATCGCCAGAGCGAGCGCACCCCACTTGCGCGAGGTCATCGGCCGGACGGGTTGCGCCAGGTCGACGCGGTACAGGTACGCCACCAGCGGCTCACGCCGGAACCGGGGCCGCAGGAGCTGCGCGGCGATCGGCTGGCCGCCCGGCCGCAGGCCCTCGGCCCGGAGCTGGCGGCGGGTCGCCAGGCCCTCGGGGGCCAGGCGCCACGGGTAGGTCGGTATCCCGAAACGGGCACCGTCCGGGTCGAAGCACTTGGTGAACGTCAGCGGCGCCATCAGGCTGCCTCGGGCTCGGCACGCTCGGCCCTGAGCGCATCACGCAGCGTCCGGCCGTTGGCGGACGACGTACGAACCGCCTTGCGGATCCTCTCCGCGGTCAACTCGACGTCGGGCCAGTCGGCCGTGACCGACCGGGCCTCGGCGAGAAGCTCCTCCGGGGTGCGAGTCGGTCGGGGCGTACGGGCCGACTGCGGTACCCGACCGGTCGCCCGACGCGGAGCGGACTCCGTAGCCGCGACTGCCTTCGCCGGAGTCGACCGGGGAAGCCCGACCGTCTCGGCTACCGGCACCGCCTCAACCGGTCCGGCTGACTCGATGGCCGGCGCCGGGTCCGCCAACTCCGAAGAGGGCAGTTCGGCGACCACGGTCGGGGGCTTGGCGGTCGACTCGTGCTGGTCAGACCCCAACCGATTTACGGTGAACTCAGGCGTTCCATCCTGGTTTGCGGGTCCGGTGAACATGGCGGCGAGGGCCGCATCCGCGCCGCTGGTCAGCCGGTCGCGCTGGACGTCCAGGAGCCTGGCACCCAGCGACGCATCACCGAGCCCGACCCTCCGAGCCAACCGCCACGATGTCCGGTCGGACCACTTCCGCACCCAACCCGACGGATGATTCGCGGCACGACCCCGGTGGTAGGCCAGGGCACGCACCACGGCGGCCGCCTTGGCTTCGGCCTCGGCGTCACGGCCGTCCTGGTGGACCACGATCCGCCGGGCCAAGAACGCCATGCCCTCGGCCGACACACACATGCCCATCGGCGTCACGGCATAGATCACGGTGCGGCCCGGGTCATCGGCGGCCATCGCGGCCATCACCGACGCGGCGGCGGGCAGGGCCCACAAGCCGACCCGGATGATCCCCGGGGAGGACTGCCCCAGCATCGTCAGCCCGAGCAGCACCAGAGCCAGAACGGCGGTTGCACCCTCACCGGCCGCCACCGCTCCCAGCGCCGTACCTGAGCCGTAGGCACGGCTGATGTTGCTGAACGTGCCCCACCCGCCAGCGGCGCCGGTGGCCACCATGGGCACGAACGCTGCCGTCAGGACGATCCTCTGCACCTTGGTCAGCGACCTGCGGGCTGTCATCACGCCGCCTCACCACCGGTGCCGCGGCGGCCGTCCCGACGGCCGTTGACCGTACGCATCTCCGGGACGGTCAACCGCTGTGCGATGCGCCAGCCTCCGCCGCGCTGCTTGGGCCCGGTACATCTGCTCATCCGCACGGCGCAGCAGCGTGGAGAGCTCCCCGGCGCCGGCGCGGTAGTAAGCGGCGCCGATCGACGTTTGCACCTCGACCGAGCGGCCGTCGAACGGCACCGGCCGGTCCAGGCGAGCGGTGAGCATGTGCAGGTCTGCGCGCAGCTTGTCGATGCCGTAGCCCGGGATAACAGCGGCGAACTCGTCCCCGCCCAGGCGCCCGGCTACGCCGGCGTGCTCCTCGGCCCACCGGCCCAGACGCTGCCCGGTCGCGCGGATGACCGCGTCTCCGGCCGCGTGGCCGAGGGTGTCGTTGATCTCCTTGAACCGGTTGAGGTCCAAGACGAGCACGGCGAGCTGGCGCCTCCGGGCGAGGCTCTTGCGCGCACGGTCTTCGAACGGATCCCGCGTCCACAGGCCGGTGAGCGGGTCGCGGCGGGCCGTCTCGATCCGGCGCCGCATCCACAGGCTGTGAACCGACCAGCCGGACGCGAGCGGTAAGGCGGCGGACAGGGCGGTCAGGGTGTGGCTCATGCCGCGGCCCCCTTGCCGCCCTTGTGCGAGGGACGACGACCGGCCGGCCGTCGCACGAGCGGGGCGATGTTGAACAGCTCCGGGGCGTTGGCCTCGATCACCTGGGCAGCGACCCGGCTCACGTCGTCGGGCAGGTCGGGGAATTCGGCGAGGATGTCGCGGGCCGCGTCCAGGCGGGCCGCGCGCTCTTCCTCGCTCTCCCCCTCCACCCCGAGCCAGAGGTCCAGTGGGGTGCCGAGAGCCAGTTCGATGAACTCGTTGACGCTGACGGCCTCCTGGCCGCCGATGTACGTACGCATCGTCGTTCTCCTGAAGTCGAAGGGATGCCGAGGCGGTCGCGGTCTTTGGCGAGAGGCGACCAGCCCCGGGAATGAAGCCCGAATCTCACGGCTCCCCGCACCCCTGCCCATGGGGCGCGAACGCGCCGTACGGGCAGGAGAGGCAACCGGCCGCAGCGATGGAGAACTGCGGAGGGTGTGAAGGCCTCGCGAAGCAGTACCGGACGTGATGCCGGGCCGCTTCGCGAGGCAGTTCAGAGGTGACGCATGGGGCGCGGCTGGCCGTACCGGTCCAGCACGGGCAGCGCCCACGTAGGTCGTAGAAACACAGCAACCTCCCGACCGGAGGGGCGAGGCTTCACCGGCGCACCGTTGCCACGGCATGCCGGTCCCGAGCCTGAGAGTCGGGTGCGCCATCGTCACTGCTCTGGCGCCAGCAGGGCGGCGCGTACCGGGTGGCACCCCGAGGGGTGTTCTCCAGAGCCAGCACGCGGAAAAAGTGGCCGCCGGCGACGTCCCGTCGCCCTGGGGACGGGGATCACGCCCCGTCTCGTCTCACTTGGCACGCTGTTGAGTTCTCAAGGAACGAGTGCTTCCTTCAGACCCCCTTTCGAGGGCCCTCCGGGCACGGCAAGTAGGGCTCGATCGCGCTTGCCTGCACGGCAATTGCGGCCGATCAGGTCGGGCTTCCGGAGAAGCTCAACTCTGCCTCAGAGTGCACTGTGAGGCAGAGTTACGCAAGTGCTTCTCCGCGGAAGAGCAGGGCGGGTCCTAGCTCTCCCTGTGCCACTTGGGCACACTGAGGCAGTGACTGCGAAGAGACATGAGGTGCAGATGGTCGAGTGGACCGGCAAGCCCGCCTATCAGCAGGTGGCCGAGCAGCTGCGGCGGAGGATCGCGGCCGGAGAGTTCGCGGAGTCTCGCAAACTGCCGTCCCTGGCGGACCTCCAGGCGACGTACGGCGTCACCGTGACCGTGGCTCGCGACGCCATCCGCCAACTCAAGACGGACGGCCTCGCCGTAAGCCACCAGGGCAAGGGGGCGTTCCTGACCGCCGAAGCCTCCGAGGCCGCCAAGCTGGCCGGCCCCGAGGCCGCCATCGCGGAGCTTCGTGAGCAGGTCGCGCGGCTCCAGGGTGAGGTCACCGACCTCCGCGAGCGGGTTGCGGAGCTGGAGCAGAAGTAGCGCCTGCCCCACACCACCCCGGGCGTCACCGCCGCGGCGCGCGTCGGAATCACGATCAGCTGCCATTGCCACAATCTGCCCCCTTCGGTCGGATCGAATGGAGGGCCCCGACCTGCGCCGCTAGGCTGTCGCCGCCCTCTGCATCCTTTGTAGACCCGGCATTTGATGGACCGACAGATCTGCTATGTGGCCGCCATCGGGCGGCCACATAGGCCGCATGAGGGGGGACGAGTGGGGCAGCGACCGAACGATCTGACACCGCATGCAAGCCCTCAGCACTACCTCGGCGCCGAGATGCGCGCCTGGCGCACGCAGCGGGGCTTATCACTGGGCAAGCTCAGCCGATCGATCCTGTTCAACACCAGCTACATGGCACGAGTGGAGCGCGGCGGGCAGGCCGCATCCGCCGATCTCGTCCGGGCGTACGACGACGCGCTCGGCGCGAGCGGCTCGCTCGTCCGGCTCCACGCAACGATCCTCGAAGGGATCAGCGTTGAGGCCCTCCCCACAGGGGATGTGGCTAATCGAGGGCCCCATGTGGCCAACGGCTCTGTGGCCCTGGCTGGGCAAGCGGAGCCTCAGGCACCGTCGGAGGAGGGGATGTCCATCCCCGTACGTTCCGATGACGGAAGGATCATCTTCGTGTCCCTGTCTCGAAGGGCTCTGATCGGCGCACTCGGCGCTGGTGCCGCGATCGCTGCAACCTCCGACCTTTCAGCAGCAGCGAGCCCCGCCCCACGATCCGATCTCATCGCCTCAGGGGCCGACCCGATCGAGCTGCTCCAGGCAACGCGACGGGTGCTGATCGACAACGACAACCTGTTCGGTCCCCATCGGGTGATACCGACGGTCCAGCAGCAGATCGCCGCCATCAAGGAACTCCGCGCGGATCGCCGCGGCACCGACCGCCGGCAACTGCTCCAGCTGCAGACCCAGTACTCCGAGCTGTGCGGCTGGCTTTACCAGGACCTCGGGGACTTCCGTGCCGCCCAGCACTGGATGCGAGAGGCCCTGGAGGCCTCCCACATGGCGGGCGACGACGAACTGACCACGTACATCCTGGCGCGCCGCAGCCAGCTGGCCGGCGACATGAAGGATCCGATCGAAGCCGTCGACGTCGCCGAGGCCGCGGAGGACCGCGCGGCGCCGAGGAGTCGCCTCGCCGCGGTGGCCGCTACGTACGGAGCCCACGGTCACGCTCTGCGGAAAGACCCGCTCACGGCGCAGCGGGCGTACGAACACGCGCGGGAGCTGCACGCCTCGATGGATCCGGACCCCAGCTCACCGTGGGGTGTCTGGCTCGACGGCGCGTACATAGACGTGCAGCGAGCTCACAGCCTCGCTGCCCTCGGGGACCACCACGGAGCAGCTGCCGGCTTCCGGAACGCCATCAGCCGACTGCCCGCCGGCTTCCACCGAGACCGCGGGGTCTACCTGGGGCGGGAGGCCGTCTCACTGGCCCACGCAGGCGAGGCCGAACAGGCAGCCTCCATCGGACTCCAGGCCCTGGCCATCGCGAAGGAGACCGGGTCCGACCGCATCTCGCGCGAGTTGGCCCAGCTCGACGGCGCACTTGATCAATGGCGTACGGTCCCTGGCGTGAGCGACTTCAAGGACGCTCTGACCGAGGCAGTACTGCGCCAGGCCTGAACAGGCTCCCTCCGCCCTGACCAGCACATGAAGGAGACCCGATGCCCCGCCCGTACGTCCTCCTGAGCGTGGCCACATCCGTGGACGGCTACATCGACGACACCAGCACCGAACGCCTGCTCCTGAGCAACAGCGAGGACTTCGACCGGGTGGACCAGGTGCGCGCCGAGTCGGACGCCATCCTGATCGGCGCCGGCACGATGCGGTCCGACAACCCCCGGCTCCTGGTGAACAGCGAGGAGCGGCGCGCGGCGCGGGTCGCCGCAGGAAAGCCCGCCTACCCCTTGAAGGTCACCATCTCCGCGAGCGGAGACCTGGAGGCCGACCTGAAGTTCTGGCACCACGGCGGCGAGAAGCTCGCCTACACCACGGACGCGGGCGAGGAGAAGCTCCGCGAACGGCTCGCCGGCCTGGCGGACGTCGTCTCCACCGGCCCGGCCATCGACTTCGGCGCCCTGCTGGACGACCTCGGAGCCCGCGGCATAGAGCGGCTGATGGTGGAGGGCGGCGGCCAGATCCACACCGCTTTCCTCTCGCAGGGCCTGGCGGACGAGATTCACCTCGCCATCGCCCCGCTGGTCGTCGGCGACCTGGGCGCCCCCCGCTTCCTGAACCCCGCCACCTACCCCGGAGGCTCCACCCGCCGCATGCAGCTCGCCGAGGCCAGCACGATCGGCGACGTGGTCCTTCTCCGCTACCTGCCTAAGCAGGAGGGCTCCGCATGACGCACGCCGACGATGTGACCTGGATGGAGAGGGCCATCGAACTCTCCCGCAAGTGCCCGCCGGCCGAAGGCGCCTTCTCCGTCGGCGCCATCATCGTGGGCGTCGACGGCACGGAGCTCGCCAACGGCTACTCCCGCGAGACGGACGCCCACGTCCACGCGGAGGAATCCGCCCTGGCCAAGCTCCCACAAGACGACCCGCGCCTGGCCGGCGCCACGCTCTACAGCACGCTGGAACCCTGCTCGGAGCGAAAGTCTCGTCCCCTCACGTGCACCCAACTGATCCTCCGCTCTCCCATCCGCCGCGTGGTCATCGCCTGGCGAGAGCCGAGCCTCTTGGTGGCTGACTGCATCGGTGTTGAACTACTCGAAGCGGAAGGCGTCACCGTCTCGGATCTGCCTGAGCTGGCTACTCTGGCGCGCGCAGTAAACGATCACCTGCTGAGGTAAGGACGTCGGATAATTACCCGAATGGGCGAGTGCCTCTTGGGCAATGAGGGCAATCCAAAACATTCATCGGATTGAAGTGCAAGCAATCCGGACAGCTCCACACAGGGGCGAGAAGGGAAACGGATTCGTCCCTAGTTGCCTGCCACCGAATCGTCCCATCTTCGTCAGCGGAAGCTGAATCGATCAGATCTCGGAAAACCGTGGACTCGGCCCCCCTCATACGGGCATAGCTGACTGCCCCTGCCCTTACAGAAGGATCCACCGATGCGAGCGCTTGCGCAGCAGCATCCCACTCGCTCACGCTACTAGCACACCAGGCAATGGTGGCCAATTTCCGCCTGTGTGGCGTAGCGGTATGCATGATTTCTGCGAGGCCGTCAACCGACCGCACATCACCAAGTTTGGCGAGAGTCATACAGGAGACGCGAGCTATCCAATCGGAGGACGCATGCCGCAGACAGGAAACCAGGGCGTCGAGTGACGCGAGTTCAGCGACTCCGGGTTCCGGAATCGACTCACCCATGGAAGTAAACAGAAAACTGTAATCACGGGCCTGAACCTGCTCGTCTACATCCAGGATCAATTGCGCCTGATAAGCACACAGTCCTGGATCAATGCAAAAGACCTGAGTGAGTGCAGCAAACCACCCTGCCAACATAGTGGCATCATCGCGAGTAGCATCCCGATAATCTCCCACTCCAACGTCAGCCACATTGATCAACTCAAGAAGGGCGACCAAATCAGGCATGCGCCAGCGTCGGTCCTTTTGGGAGTGCAGTTCGATCACGTCGGGTGAGTATCCCATCTCAGCAATGGGTTCGAGTATTCGACTCCAGAAATCATCCCCTTCAAACAACTCCACCAGGTGCGCAATCGCACGCGACCACGCTTGCGTCATGTCCACTCCGGCAGCCTGAAGCGGCCCGATGAAGCGTTGATACTGAGAAACCGAAGACCTCTCCGCGACCACTTTAAGATGAGGAAGAACATCGCCCCCAAGGATCTCCAGATACGGCAACGCCATCAGTCCAACTTCACGATGCCCGGAAAGCAGCAGATCCCTGTCCGCGCCAACGGAATACGTCCGGCGCGATATTTGCACTCCGCTTTGTTTGGCAGGCTCAAGTGGCATGGTCAACAATGACCGGACTGAAGCCACCTGCTCCTGACTTGGTGGGGCCTTGTCGTAATGCGCATCAGTAAGAGACGTTAGGGAACTCAGGACAGCGGATCTATATGCGTCCAGTCGCAGCGAAGTGAACGATGCGTCTCGAAATTCGCGTGTATGGACCGACATTCCTATCTGAGCCAAAGAGGCGATGAGAAGCCAACCGAACCCATCCACCTTTAGTTGACTAGCGATTCGACTTCGCGCGATGTTCCCAACAACCATGCGGCCTTTTTTGGGCTCTGCGGAATGATTGCGCGAAGCAGGCGGCCGAGCCTCACCATAGGTCCTACATAGTTCCGCAATCAGTTTCTCCATACGGATGTCCGAAAGCGACGGCTCCTCTTTTTCTGACTGCAGCAGCCACAGAATCCCCCGGTCTCTTGCTTCGAGATCAGATTGCCGTAGGGACACGTCCATCAGGATTTCCGTGACCCCTGAAGAGAGACCTGCCGCGAGAATCAAGGCCTCCTTCATTTCTTCGTCCAGGATGGCGCGCTCGACCCACTGCTCAACCTCTTCAGCGTTCCTCTGGGATACCCAGATCGCTTCAGCTATTTCCGTAAACTGCCTACTCCGCGCTTCTGTCGCCGCCCCTCCGTCGATCGACACAAATACACCGACATGTTCGTCCCAGAACCACCTGATGTCCTGAGAAAGAACTTCGGCCTCCCCCACGGAGCAATCCCACCGGGTGGTGAGCATCAGCTTCAAGGCGGCCTCTACTTCACCGGAATCGACAGAGCTTGCAGCGTTAATCGCGTGACCGATAGCAGCGAACCCGTCGAGTAGATGCGGCGCTTTAAGCGAATCGCCCCACCCTCCCGGCGGCTGAATACTGAGGCGCTTCAGTTCCCATTTTCGAACGCTATCTTGCACAACAGAGTGCAGAATTTTCGCCCTGCTCGATGGCAGGTAACTCTCATTTCGTGAGGCCGTCAACAAAGTAAGCATCGTCGCCAGTAGGGGAACGCTCCAAATCTCGTGATTCTTCTCCTTAGATTCTTCAATATTTCTAACTTTCTCCCTCAGCCATTTTTCCTGCGCGTCTGCCGGGATACGAACGGCAGCAATGGCCGCCAGGAGGGATTTCATGTTCTTTTCAAGGAAGTACGGCTCACACAGGCGCACCTCCGGCAGCATCAATTTCTTGGCAGCCGGTATCGCGCTATCCCTACCCACTACAACAACGGAGGTGTCTTTGTGGAGCCGATCCAGTAGCAGCTTAATCCCGTTCGAGACGACCCCGGAAAGGGACCGACACTCGTCAAGACCATCAAGCACAAGGAGTGCATCACCCCTCCGGGCGTGACGCATAACCGCACTATGCAGAGACTCCCGAGACGATACATCTGCGCCCGCTATTCCGATCTCCACCAGAAGTTCTAGCGTTACCTCTGAGGGATCTGAAACTCGCTCAGCAACACGCTTGAGTGGAACGAATAGAGGGACTGGCGCATCAGCATGCTTAGCCCATTCGGCTACGATTTGGCGCCCGGCTGTGGATTTACCGGATCCCGGCAATCCCACCAGAAGAATCCTCCGCCATCGTCGACATACGCCGAGCAGAGACACCTTCTCCCGCGAACTACTTCCCAATTCAGGAACGGCGACCTTGTAGGAATACCCCAATCCCTCGACTTCCAGAATGGGAAGATCTTCCGCGAGAAGAGAGTAGTGAAGCTTATCCGCCTGATCTCGCCAGCTGAGCAAGTACTGTTCGAGATTGAGATTTTGCGCTGCCAGCCGGGGTCCCGGCGGCCCAGTGGGGTTGGGTTCGGCAACCAGCCCGCCGGCCTGAAGCCACTCGACCCAGTTTTCCAAGTTGCTGCCCTGCCCTGAAGCAGCGCTCCTCTGGAAGTTGCTTTGAAGGACCTTTACAGCTACCACGCCGAACCCATGAGCGACAATCACGCTATCTAGCAGGGCGACAGCGTTCTCGAAGTAATTATCGCCGGGGGCTTCGCATGCACCTTCGATGCAAAATGCGGATCTTAGCAGCCTATCGATATTCACTTCGGTCATATCGGCAGGTATCAGATTCCGAACGGCAGTGAGGGCAGTGGACATCTGAGATGTAGCCTGTCGAGGAAACTCAGAGCGCAGATTATCCAGAGCCTCCTTGAGGTGCTTGACCGGGCCTTTCGAGTTGCGCACAATCAATCCCACTCGGTCTGATGGCCCGAGAGATTCGAGTTGCCCTACCCATTGACTCACCGTTGCCGCTAGATGCCTGTCGTTCCCGCAGCTTCTTTTGGCTTGAAGAACTGCGTAAGTACCATCCGAAAAATTGCAACGAATGTCATCGACTGCGTCAGGCGTCTCGAACTGCAGAGAAGTGACGAGGGGGCCAGATCCATCGCTCCCAAAGAAGGGAAGTGGTAGCCCACGGAGTCCGTACGCAGCCAGCAGAGTCGCGAAGCCGCTGCGATGAAGGCTTCCGGCTTCGTTGGCCCGTCCCCCATGGGTGCTCATCGATGCTTCGTCCCTCCGTCGGCGTGCCCGTGCTGCCTAAGTCTCCTCCTCTGGCACGGCGAGAGGCGAGTCTTCTTCGCAACGGACTCGGGGGAAGCAGCAGCCACGTGTCAGAAGCTGCCGTCGCTGCCCTTACAAGGGGCTGGCCAGTTCGATGCACATTCGGACTGAGAAGGAGGGGAGGGCCTCATCGCGGACTCGGGACGCCCGCTCCGTATGCCGTGCAAGGCCCAAGCACCGCTGGTCCGCCAGCTCGTGAACTCGAGCTACGTGTGAGTAGCGTGTCGCGTCCCGCGACAACATGGACTCACTCTGTGTACTAGCAGCTCAGGGGCCTGCTAGGTGGGACAAGTGGTTGCCCTCCGGAGCCGTGTGCGCAGGTTCGAATCCTGCCGGGGGCACTCCTGCTGGACCAGCGTGAAACACCCGCTGACCTGCACGAGTGCCAAGCATGAAGACCTGGACCCAGTCCCACTGAGTCCAGGTCTTTGTCGTTGTTACGCACTGATCGCGATAGACCTGCGATAGAGCGCCTTGCACCTTGCGAGCACCACCCGGCCAGCCCCGCAGGCGATCACCTCGGACACCTGACGACACGCCAACACCCCCTCTACGATGTGGCCTTCCTAGAGTCAGGGAGCGGCTCCATGCCATCCATGCCCGTGCTGCTGGCGGCCAACCAAGGCCTCACGGACTTAGAAGTCATCTCATTTGGTCAGTCTGTGGTAGCAGATGAGGGTGCAGGCGATGCTGGTGAAGGCAAGGAAGTGGTCGGCTTTGCGTTCGTAGCGGCGGTGGAGTCGGCGGCAGCCGGCGAGCCAGGCCATGGTCCGTTCTTTGGTCCAGCGGTGGCGGCCCAGTCGCTGTGAGGACTCGATGCCCTTGCGGGCGATGCGGTGTGTGATGCCGCGCTGACGTAACCATTTCCGCAGGTGGGCGTAGTCGTAGCCCTTGTCAGCGTGGCGTTTGCCGGGCTTGCGCCGACGGCGTCCGCGGCGAGAGCGGATGGGCGGGATGCCGCGTACGAGGGGTTCGAGTGCCTGGCTGTCGTGGAGGTTCGCCCCTGAGATTCCGACGGACAGGGGCAGACCGGTCCGCTCGGTGATCAAGTGGATCTTCGATCCGAACTTGCCCCTGTCGACAGGATTCGGACCCGTTAGGTCCCCCTTTTCAGGGCCCGCATGTTGACGGAGTCGATCGCGCAGCGGGACCAGTCCAGCTCGCCGCGGGCGCCGAGCTCGTCGAGGACCAGGCGGTGGAGCTTGGCCCACACCCGGGCCTTGCTCCACTCGGAGAAGCGCCGGTGGGCTGTCGCCCCCGACGGCCCGAACGATGCCGCAGGCAGCTGCTGCCAGTCCGGCACCCACCCGCTGGAACAGCTCCCACAACTCATCCGGCACCAGCCGCTCAACAATCCCCGCCACAACCGACAGCCTACCCAATCACCCAAATGAGATGACTTCTTAGCGACCGTCCCGCGGAGATCGGGGTCCAGCTAGGACTTGTCCGGTCGGCCAAGGAAAACCCGTCGATGGGGACGCTCGATGTCCGTAACGACGACGGAGATCTCCTCGCCAGCCTCGAAGGCCTCCGGCGGACCGGCCGCAGGCCTGCCATGGATCCCTCGGCAGGGGACCAACCCGACGACCCCGTCCCCAAGGTCGACAAAGACACCGAACGGGAAAACCCTGTCGACCACCCCAAGGAGTTCCTGACCCACAGCGGTCCGGTTGGCGAAGGCCTGGAAGGGGTCGGGCTCAAGAGCCCGCAAGGACAGCCTGGCCTCTGCGTTGTAGGTGTCGAACTGGAGGAACTCGCACGAGACACGCTGCCCGATCTGGACAACATCGGTAGGAGTGTCGATGTGCCGCCATGAAAGTTCAGGAATGGTGATGAACCCGACGCCAGGCAGTGTCGGATGGTCGGGGCCGCTATCCAGGGCAACGAAGACCCCGAACCGTTCGATCGCCGCGACGGCACCGGACAGGATCTCGCCGCGGTGCAGTGACTCCAGGAACGCCCAGAGTTCCGGGCTCTCAGACTGCCAATCCATGCTGGCCACCCTGGCATACGGCCTAGTCGATCGCCCTGTCTCGAAAGGTTTGGAAGGCGGGCCAACTGTTCGGGGCGTCCTCCGTGAGCAGGTCACCAGTGGAGCAGTCGAAAGGACGGCAGCCGAGCGCCTGGGAGATGCGGAAGATCAGGGGCAGCACGTCGTCCTCCCCGCCCCGGACGTGGAGCATGACCGACTCGACGGGGTCGTTCTCGCCTATGCCGAGGTCGATCACCCAGGTCGGCCCGAGCACCTCTCCCCAGTTGGGATCGGTGAGGTCGACCTCGCTCACGGCTGACCGGAGTGCCTGGTGGATCTCGGACCGGTTTCCGATGGGAGGTGGCTCGTGATCGGAGGGAAGGTCGTCGATCGACGATAGGTCCGCAGGCAGCGGCAGAAGAAGAACGTCCCAGCTCATAGGCGGAGGCTACTTGCCAGGGCGGTAACAAGGCTTGCTCTGCGTTCAGCACCGGTCGGCCGGCCCGACGTGAGCTCTTCTGCTTCGCGGTCGGGTTGTGAGCCCAGCGGCCGGGTTGGACGGTGCCGCGTCTGGCGCGGGTCCTGAGTACGGGCCAGCGGTTCGGCTTCTTGATCGCGCGTGGGCAGTCGCGATTACGCCGGGCCGGGAGGAGGCGTGCACGTGCCTCCCGCCTGGCCTCGGTGATGGACCGGGTGAGCTTGGCGACGGTCGCTCCCAGCTGGGACCGGATGCTGCGGCGGATTATGCGGACGCACTTCAGGTAGGAGACACGGTCGGCGTCCACCGCCGGGCGGGCGAGCGCGGCTGTGTGGGCGAACCGGCGGATCGCGTGGTGGATGGCGAGGTAGGCCCATAGTTCCTGCCGGACGCCCTCGGGCGTGCGCGACCTGATCGGTCCGCCGGGGCCGAGGTGGTTCTTGATCTCGTCGAAGGCAAGTTCGCTCTCCCAGCGTCCCTGGCAGAGCGCGACCAGCTCGGCGGCCGGGTACTGCTCGGGGTCCAGCAGTCTCGTGCCGAGGTCTTGTCGGCCTTGGCGAAGGTGATGACGCGGTAGATCACGTGACGGGGCAGCGTCCGGCCTTCCCTCGCGGCTCGGAGTCGGACGTCCTTTCCCTGTCGCGCCATCGACAGATACGAGCCGTCCGGAAGTTCTTCCTGGGCGGTGCCGAGGTGGTTGGACTGGAGCCTCACCAACAGATCCGCCCCCGCCACGGTGAAGGCGTGAGCGAACTCGACCGACCAGAAGCCGCGGTCGGCGATGACCAGGTCTCCGGGGCCGGTGGAGCCGGCCAGCGGGTAGGCGAGGCTGCGCTCGCCGTCGCGGTAGCCGCCGAGGTGGGCATCGATGACTCCGTGCGTTCCGATCTCGGCCAGTACCACCGCTCTGACCTGGGGAACCCGAAGGGGACACAGCCGGTGGTGGAGGGGCCGTCGAAGGTGTCGCCGTTGCTCGTCGAATCCGGAAGATCGAACTGGGTCCCATCCAAGGCCAGGAGCCGCAGCCCTCGCCACCACGCGCCCGGCGTGTCCGGGGTGGCGAGCGGACCGGGCACCTGCCGGAACACGGTCTCCAGCACGTTCTCCCCGAGCCGAGCGCGAGCCCGGCACAGCGACGACCGGTTCACCCGCGCGACGACCCGAGTGCCCGGAATGCCGCTGGTCAGCAGCCGCAGCACCTCCTCGTACGACTCCCGGGCGAACAGGCACAGGGCCAGGACGAAGTACACGACCATCCGAGCTGGCAGGAGGCGACGGCGCCGCTCGGCACGGTCATGCTTGGCTATCGCCGCGTCCACCAACTCGGCGGTGAACATCTTCGTCAGGATCCCGATCCGCACCCGCTGGCCCGCGCCCCACCCCGTCACATGCGGGGCAACGATCTCCGCAGCTCAAAAGCAAGGCGCTCGGACCGCCCCTCTTCAGTCGGCGAGGTCGTGCCACGCTCTGCTGAGGCAAGAAGGCGCCGACGCGCACGAGCTGGGAGGAAACAGCATGCCGGGGTGGACGGGAGGCTCCTCCACCCTTACCCGGCCGCGGTGAGCGCCGCGGCCAGCGCACGGGCGCTCGCCGGGACATCGTGGGCCGGTTCGCCGTACAGGGGGTGGGCCTGGTCCAGGGTGGGCATGAGGCTCGGTGCGCGGTCGGCGGGGGCGCGGTCTAGGAGCGTGGTGCCGGTCTCGGCTTCCTGGGTGGGGGCGTAGCCGGCCGCGCGGAGGGCTGACAGCGTCTCCTCCGGTGGTGCTGTGGAGATCAGGACGGTGGGGGCGATCCGGCGCAGGCGGAGCTTGGTCAGGCCGCGGGCCTGGGCCACCTCGGCGATCAGTGCGGTGTCGTCCGAGCGGATGCAGCAAGCGGAGCGGACGACCTTGAGCTGCCCGTGGGTGCGGGCGGTGTCCTTGATCGTGTAGGCCAGTGGCTGGGGCAGTGGGGTGTTGCGTTCGCTTGCCGCCGTGAGCCGGTCGAGGAGTTCGTCGGCGCTCCAACCCGCGTCCAGGGCACGGCGTACGGAAGTCGCGGTGATCCTCCAGACCACCGCGTGCCCCTCGGACTCGATGTCGCCGACGCTGGAGAGCAGATCGGCGAGGGCGGGCGCGGGCGCGCCGGTGACGGTGGCGGTCAGGTCGCTCTGGAAGCGGGCGGTGACGCTGGGCTCGGGCAGGGCTGTGTGCAGGGCTTCGCGAAGGGTGGTGACCGCCCGGGCCAGTGCGGGGCGGTGGGTGAGGTCCTCGCCCAGGCCCTCGGAGCCGCGAGCGGCCGGGTCGGCGCCCGCTCCGGGCACGGCCGGGTAGTGGTGGGTGGCGCCCGCCTCCAGCAGGCCGCACAGGGCCCGCCCGACGGGGGTGAGCGCGCCGTGGGCGACCACGCCGAGCAGGGCGGCCTCCTGCAGGGTGGCGGCCAGCCGGTCGAGGAGTTCGTCCGCCCCGGTCAGTGTTCCGGCTTCGTCTCCGGCCAGGTGGCCTCGCAGGGCCGGCTGGAACCACGCGGCGAGGACCAGGAGTTCGGCGTATCCCAGCGCGCCGCCGGTCAGCCCGTGGCCGTCGGGGAGGGTGGCGAGAGCCCGCAGTACCCCGGTCCGCAGGGTCACCGCGTCCTCGTCGCTCGGGCTGATGAGCGCGACCGGGGTCTCGTCGGGGTCCGGCCAGTGGCTGAGGATTTCGGGGACCACGGCCCAGGCTGCCAGCAGCGGCAGCAGCTTGCCCGCGGGCGGGGCCGCCGCCCAGGCGTCGTAGCGGTCGCTGGGCAGCAGGCGGGCGGAGGGCCGGGGCGGCTGGGGGCCCCGGCGGCGGCCCCGGGCGGCGGGGGCCGGCTCGTCGTCCTGGGGCGCGGCGAGCCCGGCGTTCACGGCGAGGTCGAGCCACAGCCGGGTGTCGGCCTCGTCCGCCCCGGCCGCCTTGGCAAGCCGCCGGGTGTCCCGTACGGCGATCCCGCCCGCCTTGCGGATCGCGACCGGCTGGGCGGCCAGCGCCCGCAGGACCAGTTCGGCCCGCCACGCGGCCGCCGCGGCGGCCGTGCCGCCCTCGCCTTCCCACCCGGATGGCAGCGGCGCGGTGGCGGTGAGCGGCTCCGGTTCCAGGCGCGGGCAGGGCGCCGTGCCCTCGTCGCGCAGCGCACGCGCCACTTCGTACGGAAGCTCCACCAGGTCGGGCCCGACGGGGACCATGAGCCCGCGCGCGGCCAACCAGTCGGTGCCCTCGTCGCCGCTGCCGGCCTCCCGGAAGACGTACTTGGAGTCCGGGCCCGCGTACTGGCCCCCGTACCGGCTGACGAAGCAGTGCGTGCGCAGCAGGGGCGGGCCGGGCACCAGGTGGTCCAGCAGCTCCCGGGCTCGGGCCGGGGCGTCCGCCACCAGTGCCCGCACCCTGGCGGGATCGGCGAACAGGGCGGTGATCAGCTCCTGGGCCTGGTCGCGGGTACGGGCCGCGCCCTCGCCGAAGAGGTTCGCGGCAATCCGCTTGACCTCGGGGGCGTTGTAGGCGGAGGTCAGCAGCCAGGTGGCGGTGCGCCCGTAGCCGTCGAACCCGGCGGCCCGGACATGCAGCAGCGGCGGCAGCGCCAGTTTCCCCTTGGGGGCGGGGAGCAACAGCGCGCGCTCCCGCAGTCGGCCGAGCGTGTGCTCCGCCCGCCGCCGCTCCTCCCCCGCCTCGAACCAGGCCAGTACGTCCCGCTCGGCGACCAGCCGGTCCGCGGGCTCCACCGGCGCCACGGGCCGGTGCTGCTGCCAGGGATACCGGGGGCCACCCTCGGCATCGCCGCCGCCGGCAGGGCCGTGCCGCTCCAGAGCCAGCGCGGCGATGGAGGCCAGCAGCGCCAACTCCCCTGCCGTTCCTGCCATCAGGCCGTGGGCGACCGACTCGTCGGTGAGCAGGTGCTGGGCGAGCTCGGGGAGGGTGGTGACCCGCCGGTGCTCGGCGGCGAGCGGCAGATCCCGCTCTTCCAACAGGGCGGTCAGTCGCTCGGAATCCAGGGTGCCGAGCCATTTCGCCAGGGCGGTGCGCGCGTTCACCCGGCCAGCCTAGCGTCGGCCGACCATCCCGCAGGGGCGAACCAGCCGCATCGCTTCAGGCCGCCCCCCTCAGCGCCGGCGCAGGCGCCCGCCCGCGGGCCGTCACCTTTGCCCGTCTTTGCCCGTCGCGCGCCTGGAGTACGTCGAGCAGACTTCCCGCGAGCCGGTGGGTCCCGGCCGGTACGGGAAGGACGTCGGGGTCGTCGGGAAGGTGCTCCGCGTCCAGCTGGACCAGGTCGGTCCGGTTCCGGCCTGCCGGATCATCACGGTGGTCTGGCAGGTGCCGTCCGGGGTGGTCTCCCGGAGTCGCCGGCGTCCGTGCGCTCCTGACGTCCCGGTGGCGGACTCGTGGGAGAGGGTCACGCCTCGGGCTATTTCGTTCCGCCCCTGGGCGAGGGCGTCGACGTCGTATTGCTTCGGCCGCTCCTTCAGCCATCTCCGCAGCCAGTCGTCGATCTGGGCTCCGGTTCCGACGTGATCGAGTCCGCTGGTGGCGACCATGACGTAGTGGCGGGTGTCCAAGTAGTGCGGTTCCTTCCCTCCGTGATGCCGTCAGGGCCTGGTGGCGGTCGGCATGGCGTGGAGGAGGTCCGTGACGGCTCCGTGCCAGGCCTTCACCTCGGCCGGAGTGGGTGGCGGTTCGTAGGTTTCGTGGTGGCCGGCTGTGGTGAGGGCCGTCCAGACGGCGTACCACTGGCGGGCCAGGGCGGGGCTCACGTACGCGTCCAGGCAGAGCGCCTTGGTCCGGCCCCTGGCGTGGACCATGCGGGGGCTGACGCCACGCCAGAAGTCGTCCATGGCCTCGTCGAGGGCCAGCCGCAGCAGGGCGGCCGCGGCGCGGGCGCGCAGTGCGGGCGTGAGGGTGGGCTCGGTGCCGGGCGGGGGCGTGAGCAGGTCGCCGGCGGCGGCCACGAGCTGGTGGGGGGACCGGATCACCGGCGCTGCACCGCCCTGGCGAGCCGTTCGGTGTCCCCGACCAGGTCGACGGGGGCACCCGGCGGGGCGGGAACCTCGCCGGCGCCGGGGTCGCACCGTTCGATCAGGGTGCGCGCCCACGGCCCGTGGTCCCGGGCGACCGCGGCGAGCACCTCGGCCGGCGCCATCCCGCTGTCGTAGAACGCGAGCGCGGCCAGCCCGGTGAGCTCGTACGTCCTGCCGATCCTCGCCTCGACCTCGTCGTGGCCGTGGCCGTCGGCGCGCAGCCGCCGGCGTGCGGGCTCCAGGTACGCGGCTTCCAGCGCTCCCCGGCACATCCGGGGCAGCACCCGGTCGGCCACGTCCTGCGGCACGTTGCGGTCGCCCGCCACGGCCCGGGCCTCGTCCAGCGCGAGGGAGACGGGGTCGTCGGTCCGGGTGACCCGTACGACGGAGCCGGTCCGACGGGAGACCTGCATGATCGTCGCGGGTGCGCGCAGTTGGCGGATGGCCGCCTGGAGCCGGGTGTCGTGGGTGAACACGACCACTTGGCGACGCAGGGAGCAGAAGTGGAGGACGCGGGCGAGTCCTTCGACCTTCTCCGGGTCCATGGACTGTACGGGGTCGTCGATCAGCAGGAAGCCGAAGGGGCTGTCCGGGTGCGTGGCGCGCGGGAGGAACAGCGAGAGCGCGAGCGAGTGGAGCTCGCCCTGGCTCATCACACCGAAGGCGGGAGCGTCGACGGTGTCCACGGAGGCATCGAGCACGACCTTGCGCGCGGTGGCGGTGCCCGCGAGGCTGATCGAGCCGAGCGAGACGCTGCTGCGCTCGCACAGCAGCTTCCAGATGCCCTGCGACTGGTCGGCGAAGGGCCGGAGCCGTTCCTCGCGCAGTTCGTCAGTCACCTTCCGCAGCCATGCGCGCACGTCCTTGATCTGCTTGATCAGCGGCCGGGCCGCCTCCGTCGCCTCTGCCGCGCGCAGGCATTCGGCGAGGCGCAGGGCGAGGGGCTGCCACCGACCGTCCTGCTCCGCGATCCGGTCCGCGGCCTCCTCGCTCTGCTGCCGGCACGCGTCGGCGAGCGTGGCCGCCACGCGTTCGATCCGGTCCGCGAGTTCGCGCGGATCGGTGACGTCCCGGCAGGCGGCCCACTCGTCCCAGAGCGGGGCGAGCGGCGAGGCATCGCCCTGGAGCCAGCCCGGAACCGGCTGTACGAGGTCCCGTACGGCCCGCGCCGCGGCGTCCAGGCCCGTACGGGCGGTCTGTGCCTCGGCGGCTTCCCGCCGGAGCCGGTCGACCTGTTCCCGGGCGCGCACGGACCAGCCCTCGTCGAGGCGGCTTTCGGCTCCGCACACGGGGCAGTCGGCGGACTGCGGGTGGCGGCGCCGGTGGTCCTGGGCGCGCTCCAGCAGTTCGATCAGCTGCCGGGCGTCCTCGGCGGTGGTGAAGCGCGCGTCCTCGGCAACGGCCGCGGCCTCCCGGAGCCGGGCGACCGCGCCGGTGACCTCGCGCGGGTCGGGGCCTTCGAGGCCGGCGAGGCGGCGCAGCCGGGCGAGTTCGGCGCCGTCCGTCGCGACCTGGCCCTTGAGCAGCGCGCGCAACCGGTCGAGGTCCGGCCGGCGGCCTTCGAGCGCCGCCACGGCCTCGGCGGCCCGCGGGTCGTCCGACTCCGACAGTTCGGCGATGACGGCGCGGACCAGGTCACCGGCCCCCGTCACGGTGTCGGTGAGCTTCTTCGCGCGGGCCCGGGCTTCGGTGTCGGCGTCGGCGAGCAGGTCCAGACCGAGGATCTGCGCGAGCGCATCGTGCAGGGCGCTCATCCGCCCGTTGATCATCGCGCCGAGCTCGCTGTACGAGAGGAACGGCCGGTAGAGGGAGAGGTCTTCGGCGTCGATGATCTCGCGAGGGTCCTGCTCGGGCCCGCCGGGCCGGTGGACGACCGTGCGGGAGTCCTCCAGGCCGTCCCCGTGCCAAGTCCTCTGTACGGTCAGCGGATCGCCGGCGCCATCGGTGCACAGTTGTACGGACACCTGGGGAGCGGTGTGGTCGTGCAGGTTGCGCCAGCCCTGCTTCCAGATCTGGGTCCGTTCCTGCCAGCGGAAGTTGTCTCCGGTGAGCACCATCTCGGCGGCCTCGGCGAAGCTCGACTTCCCCGACCCGTTGCGGCCCGCGACGACGGTGAGGCCGGGGCCGGGTTCGAGGTCGAGCGTCGCGGCCGGTCCGATGCCGCGCCAGCCGGCGGCCGATATCGATCGCAGGTACAGCGGCCCGGCCCGCCGGGCGCTCCTGGCCCGCGCCTCGGGCAGCAGCCCGGCCACGAGCTGCTGCGCCGCGGGGGTCAGCCCGGACGCCGCGAGGCGGCCGAGTAACAGGTCGCGGAGGGAGGACTGGGGCTGGTCAGTCACGGCGGCTCCTTACGAGGGCACGGGGGCGTTGTTGATCAAGCTGCTCGCCCATGGTGCCCGAGCCCGCCGCCCCCGCGGGGCGGAATTGTCCAGCGCGCGCTCGAAGCCCCGGCCGTGATTTCCCGCCGTGCCCCGGCGCCGCGGTTCCGGTGGTCTGTACGAGGGAGGTGGGGCGGGGTCTGTGGGTTTGGGGGGTGGGTAGGGATGGGGGGCGTGCTTAGGGTGGTTCTGAGGCCGCATTGTGCCGTTGACCTGGCGCTTTGCGGGGAGTGAGCTCGGAGTGGATGGGGCGGCACAGATGCGTGAGCTGGTGGAGACGGCACGGCAGTGGGTGGCCGAGGGGCGGGCGGGCTATCTGGCCCGGCCCGTGACCGAGCAGGGGTTCGGGCCGCGGGATCCGGCCGGGGCCGTTCTCGTCGATGCGCGGGGGGAGTGCGTCGGCGCCCTGTACCGGGGGGTCTTCGACGCCGAACTGATCGCCGAGGCCGGCGCCATGCGGCCGGGGGACACCGCGCGGGTGTGCGAGGTGTCGGTGCGTCTGGCCGAGGCCGTCGAGGCGAAGCTGACCTGTGGCGGGCAGGCCGAGGTGCTGCTCCAGCCGCTGTCGGCGATCCCGGCCGAGTGGTGGGAACTGCTCGGCGAGGGGGTCGGCGTGGCGTTGGTGACCCGGCTGAACGAAGCCGCCGACCAGGCCTCCAGTGAGGTCGTACGGGCCACCGACGTCCCGCGCGACGACGCCGGGCGCCGGGCCGGCGAACTGCTGGCCGTCCGGCGGCCCGGGCGGGACGCGCTGTACGGGCAGTCCGGGCTGGTGCTGGTCGAGGCGCACCCGTCGGCCCCGTACGTGGTCATCGGCGGCAACGGCGAGCTGGCCGAAATCATCGAGCGGCAGGCGCTGCTGCTGGGCTGGGAAGCCGCGCTGGTCACCGGCCGGGAGGAGGCCGCCAAGCTGATCGAGGCGCGCCGCGACGCGGCCTGCGTGGTCATGCTCAGCCACGACGAGGAGTTCGACGTGCCGACGCTCCAGGCCGCGCTGGCCGCGGGGGTTCCGTACGTCGGGGCGCTCGGGTCCCGACGTACGACCGCGCGGCGGCGGGAGGGCCTGATCTCAGCGGGCGTGAGCGAGGCCCGGCTGGCCCTCGTCCACGGTCCGATCGGCCTGGACCTCGGGGCCCGCACCCCGGCCGAGACCGCCCTGGCGATCTGCGCCGAGATCCTGGGCGTGCTGGGGTCCCGCAAGGCGGGGGTGCTGCGGGATGCCGACGGGCCCATCAATCCTTAGGTCGGCCCCGGGGTCTGCGCTGGGTGCCACCCTCGGCTCCGCGGCTGGATGCGCTGGGTCTGCGCTTGGCGCCACCCTCGGCTCCGCGGCTGGATGCGCCCTCGGGTCCGCCCTTCAGCCGTCCTTCGGTCCGCGGGGTCGGCCCTCGGGACCGCCCTTCGGTGCCCGCCCGGATCCGCCGCTGGTTCCTGGCCTTCTCCACTGCACGTGCCCCGGATGCCGTAGGGCATCTGGTCGGAAGTGCGCATATCTGAGCGAAGTGCGCAAAACTGGGCTGCATGGACATGATCCTGAGTGTGGACGCGATCCTCTCCGACATCGCGTGGTTCATTTTCGCCGGACTAGCCGTCGTCGGCATGCTGCTCGGCGGCTTCAAGCTGGGGCAGCGGGTTCGGGCGAAGGAGCCGCCCCCGCCCCACGCCGAGGACCAGCCGCATCTGCCCAAGGGCGGGGCGGTCTACGAGGTCCGCGAGGAGCGGGACCCTGTGGAGATGCCCAATGGCGGACTGAGGCCGCACGAAATGCAGGGGTACGGAAACTTCGGCTCCACGACCTCCACCCATCCGGAGGAGGTCCGGAAGGAGCGCGAGTCGGGGTACGAGCAGCCCGAAGGACCGGGCCCGCACCCGCAGCCGGGGTCTCCCCCCGACTCGGGGCGTGGAGCACACGCCTGACCCGGCAGATGCAGCGATGCGGCATTCCGGCAATCCGGCAATCCGGCAATCCGGCATTAGGTTTCCTGCATCCTCTGGCCCGCGCTTCCCGCGCGGGTCAGAGGTCTGACCGCAGCCGCAGCACTTCCGGTGGCGGGTGCCGGGTCGAGGTGTACCGGACCTCCGCCGTGAGCGGCGGGTCGAGCGGCCGGAAGGGGACCTCCCCGAGCCCGATCGCCGTCACCGTGGCCGGAGCAGGGGCAGTTGGCGTGGCCGCGGCCGTGGCCGTGGCCGTAGCCGTCGCCGTGCGCGAGGCCAGTTCCGCCGCCACCTCCGCGCGCAGCGCCGCCGTCAGCGGGCTGGACACCAGCGGGGTCTCGTCCCCGACCGGCAGGACGAGCACCAGGGCGAGCGGCCGGCGCGGGGTCCCGGTGTAGCCGACCACCGCCGCGTCCCGGACGTCCGTGTGCCGGAGCTTCTGCCAGCCGCGCCGCCCGGCCGGGTAGGCCTGGTCCAGCCGCTTGACGACCAGTCCCTCGATACCGCTGGCGGGCAGGGTCTCGTACCAGGTGGCGGCCAGTTCCGGGTCCGTCGTCATCGGTACGGGCTGCAGTGGCGGCCCGAGCGGCAGGAGCAGGTCGACGAGGAGGGCCCGGCGTCGCTCGTACGGGCGTGCGCGCAGGTCGAGCCCGGCCAGTTCCAGCACGTCGAAGGCGGCGTACGAGGCCGGCAGGCTCTGGGCGAGCACGGCGGCCCGTGCGGCCGTGGCCGCCGCCCGCCGCTGGACGAGGGCGAAGTCCGTACGGCCAGCGTGCCAGACCACCACCTCCCCGTCGAGGACCGTCGCGGCGGGCAGCTGCAGCGCGGCCGCGGCCAGGTCGGGGAAGGCGCTGGTCACGATCCGGCCGGAGCGGGCTTGGAGGACCACGTCGTCGGCCGTGCGCACGATGACCATTCGGTGGCCGTCGAACTTCGGCTCGTACGCCAGCCCCGCCCCGCGCGGCAGGGTGCGTACGGCCGCGGCCAGCGCGACGTGGATCACGGCGGGCCGCCGGGCAGTCTCCCGGCCCGGTCCGGGTCGGTCAGCGGGCCGAAGAGGTCCCCGTCGCGCTCCAGCCGCGGCGCGATGTCGTCGGCGAGGAAGACCAGCGCGGCGGGGGTCCGGCAGGCCTCGACCTCCTCCCAGGACACCGGAGCGGACACGGTCGGCCGGGCCCGCGCACGCAGGGTGTAGGGGGCGGCGGTGGTCTTGGCGGCGGCGTTCTGGCTGTGGTCGACGAAGACCTTGCCGGGGCGCAGGGCCTTGGCCATGCGGTGCACCACCAGGTCGGGGAGCTCGCGCTCGGCCTCCTGGGCGAGCTGCTTCGCGTACGCCGACACCTGCGCGGACGGGGTCGGCTTCAGCGGCACGGCCAGGTGCAGGCCCTTGGAGCCGGAGGTCTTGGCGTAGGCGTGCAGCCCGTCGGCGGCGAGCCGCTCGCGCAGCCAGAGCGCGGCGGCGCAGCACTCGACGACGGTGGCGGGCGCGCCGGGGTCGAGGTCGAGGACCATCCGGTCGGCTACGGCGGGGCTGCCGGCGGGCCACTGGGGGGTGTGGATCTCCACGACGAGGTTCGCGGCCCACATGAGGGAGGCCATGTCGGCGATGACCACCTGCTCGGCGGACACGTCGTCGGAGCGGGGCACGGGGGTGGTCTTCACCCAGTCGGGCGTGCCGGGCGGCGGATTCTTGGTGAAGAACAGCTGGCCGTCGGGTCCGTCGGGATAGCGCAGGAAGGACACCGGCCGGTCGTGGACGTGGGCGAGGAGCGGGCCCGCGATGGTGGCGTAGTAGTGGAGCACCTCGCCCTTGGTGAAGCCGGTCTCCGGATAGAGGACCTTGTCGAGATTGCTGAGCGCGATGCGACGGCCCTCCACCATGGTGATCGGCGTCATACGATGAGACTGCCACGAAACAGGAGGAACCGTGCGATCCATTTGGAACGGGGCGATCTCCTTCGGCCTGGTCAGTATTCCGATCAAGCTCGTGAACGCCACCGAGAGCCACTCGATCTCCTTCCGCCAGATCCACCTCGGCGACGGCGGGCGGATCCGCTACCGCAAGGTGTGCGAGCTGGACGGGGAGGAGGTGCCGAGCGCCGAGATCGGCAAGGGGTACGAGGAGGCCGACGGGTCGGTCATCCCGATCACGGACGAGGACCTGGCGCAGCTGCCGCTGGCGACCGCGAAGACGATCGAGATCATGTCGTTCGTACCCGCCGACGAGATCGATCCGTTGCAGATGGACGCGGCGTACTACCTCGCGGCGAACGGGGCGACGGCGGCCAAGCCGTACACGCTCCTGCGCGAGGCGCTGAAGCGGAGCCGGAAGGTCGCGATCGCCAAGTACGCGCTGCGGGGGCGGGAGCGGCTGGGCATGCTGCGGGTCGTCGACGACGTGATCGCGATGCACGGGCTGTTGTGGCCGGACGAGATCCGGGCGCCGGAAGGGGTGGCGCCGGAGGTCACGGTGTCGGTACGGGAGGCCGAACTCGACTTGGCGGACGCGCTGATGGCGACGCTGGGCGAGGTGGACATGGCCTCGCTGCACGACGACTACCGGGAGGCCGTGGAGGCGATGATCGCGGCGAAGGCGGGGGGCGGGTTCGAGCCGGCGGAGGCCGTGCGGGAGCCGGCCGGGGGCCAGGTGATCGACCTGATGGCGGCGTTGGAGAAGAGCGTACGGGCGGCGAAGGCGTCTCGGGGGGAGATGGATGCCGAAGCCGAGGCCGAGCGTGGGGGCGAGGTGACTCCCCTACGGCGCAAGGCGCGGGGTGCGGGTGCGGGTGCGGCTGCGGCTGCGCCGAAGGCGGTGGGCGGGAAGAAGTCGACGGCGGCTTCGGCGAAGAAGACCGCGGCGTCGGCGTCGGCCGCGACCAAGAAGAAGTCGACCACGGGCAAGTCGGCAGCCACGAAGTCCACTTCGGCTGCGGCCGCGAAGTCCACTTCGGCTGCAACCGCGAAGAAGACGGGCGCGGCCGCGAAGAAGGCGGCGACGCCTCGGAAGCGGTCCTCCGCCTGAGGCGGCGGGTGCGGGTGGCGGGCCTGCGGCGCTCTCCCGCACCCGGGGCTCCGCCCCGGACCCCGCGCCTCAAACGCCGGCGGGGGCTGGATGTGTGCGGCGCAGCCGAGTGGGTGGGCCTATGTGGAGGGGAGCCAGGTTCTCGTGTCGCGGGCCTGGGCGAAGAGGGTTTCGACTTCTGGAGGTTTGAGGGCGGTGGGAGATGCCGTGAGGTCCGACGTGGCCGTCGGGGGATGGAGGATGCGGATGTCGCGGACCGTGGGGGCCTTGTCGATGCGGGAGGCGTCGACCAGGGCCAGGGCCGGGGTGACGCGGGCGGTGAGGGCCAGGGAGGCGCGGGCCGCCGCGCGGCGGATCCAGCGGGGGTCCGGGCGGGGTTCCGTACGGCCGATCGTGAGCAGGAGGTCGCCGACCACCGCGCGCTGACGGCGGCCAGGGACCGTACGCACGCAGAAGATCCCGGCCGGGCCGATGAGCAGGTGGTCGATGCGGCCCAGACCCGGCAGCGGAACGCAGTGCAGGGTCCGCCAGCCGTCCGGCTCCAGGGCGTCGAAGGCGTCGCCCATCCGCTGCTGCGCGGTGAGGTCCTGGCGCAGCCGGTGCCGGGCGCGGGTGCCCGCCGAGCCGTGTTCGAGGTCGCCCAGCAAGGTCTCGCCGGGGCGGTTCGGGGCCAGGTCCGCGTCCGGCGGAAGGGCGAGGTGCCGCAGGTCGGCCCGGGTGGGGACCGGGGGCGGTCCGATCGAGACGGTCCCGCTCAAGTAGGGGCGCAGCGCCGCCAGGATCGCCTCGCGGTGGTCGTCCGCGAGCACGCTGATCCGATTGGCCTGCCGGTCGTACCAGGCAACCGCCTGCCCGTCGGGCAGGTTGACGTACAGCCGGCCGCGGCCGGGCCGGCCGCTCGGCAGTACCTTGAGTCCGCGCATCGCCCTCACCCCCGGCGTCCATGGGAGCAGCCGGAACGCCGCACCACAATCCCTCGGTTGTGTAACGACTCCGACGGGACGTTGCGACTTCGCTGTTACACGTCCGGGGCTCGGCCGCAACGGCCGGCGCCTAGGTTTGTGCCACCTGGACACGCCAGGGCCAGACCAGCACCAGCACCAGCACCGAAGGGCTTCCCGTGAGCACCGTCAGCCGCCGCACCCTCGTTCGCGCCGCCGCCGTGACCGCATGTGCCGCGAGCCTGCTGGCGTTGCCCACCGCCGCCGCGCTGGCCGAAGGGGTGCCGGCGGCCTCGTCCGCGCACTCCGCGGCCCCGCAGCGGACCCTGGTCAAGAGCCTCTCCCTCGCGGACGGCGCGTCCACGGCGCAGGTCTACCGCACCGCCCAGGGCGCGTACCAGGCCGAGATCCTGACCGCCGACGGCTCCAAGGCGACCACGCTGACCAGCCGCGACGGCGTCACCGACTTCGCCACGGCCGGGGAGCTGCACGCCGCGCTGGACTCCTCCGGACGGCTGACCTCCTGGGTCGGTGACACCACCGCGCAGGGCGGCGGGCACGTCGTCGCGGGCGAGGGGCACAAGACCGGTACCCGCAGCGGACACGTGGTCCCCGCCTCGGCTCCGCAGCAGCCGCCCACGGACGGTCTTCGGGACCTCGCCTCCGGGCCGGCCGACGCGCAGCGCCTGAGCACGCTGGCCGACGGACCGGGCGAGGGCGTGCTGCTGCTCGCGGCCGGCGGCGGCATCGCGGCGATCGGCGCCGCCGGGCTCGGCTTCGCGATGCTGCGCCGAGGGCGCACGGACAGCTGACATCCCAAAGGGACGTACCTCCGCACATGGTTGACGTCATCGGTGGGCGTCGGTCGGCGTCGGTCGGCGTCGGCGGAGAGGAGGGCACGGGGAGCTGTGAACAGGCTTCGCACCTCGGGGCCCTGGCTCCGCGCCCTGCCCGCCCTGGCCCTGCTTCCGCTGCTGGCCGGCTGCGGCGACACCGGCGGGCTGGTCGCGGCCGGCGCCACGCCGACAGCGAGCGGGCCCGTCCACCTGTGGCCCGACCGTACGGGGGCGTCCGTACCGCCCGCCGATCCCGGCGGGGCCCCGCCCGAGTACGTCAAGGGGATCCCGCCCGTCCACGACCAGGACGTGCACGGCGTCGATCCGGTGGCCCTCGTCCAGGCGGAGCTGCGGGCCCACCCGAACACCGGCGTCGGCGCCGACGGGATGCCGGCCCAGACCGCGGCCGCGATCAGGGCGTGCGTTGCGAAGGAAGAGGAGGGCGAGGACGCGGGACCCGAGGCGTGCCCGGTGCTGACGCCGTACTACCGGGACCTCACGGGCAACGGCAAGGACGAGCTGGTCGTCGGCATCGAATTCCCCGACCAGATGATGTCCGTACGGGTGTACACCGCGGACCCGGACGGACGGCTCAACCGGATCATGGCGACCACGCAGACCGTCATTTCGGTGGAACTGGCCGGGCGGGACGTGGTCCTGCGGGTGCCCAGCGGGAACCGCGGCTACGAGCTGATCACCGCTTGGTCCTGGGACGAGAAGCAGCTCACCATGCTGCCGACGCGCGAGCAGATCGTACGGGTGCCCGCGGGTGCGCAGGGCCCGTCGAACCGCGGCCCCGGCCCCGGTCCGGGTCCCGGTCTCGGCCCCGGCCCCGAGCCGGTCATGAGACCGAGGCTGCCCGCCTGGACGGCCACGCTGACCTGAAGTCGGCGTGTTTCATCGTGGTGATGGGCTGCTCGCTGGCGGCCGCGCTGGGTGTGCTCGTCCACGTGGAGGTCACCCGGCAGACGGTGGCCACGGCGCACGAGAAGGCACTCGGCACACTGCACGACGTCTCGCGCGCGTCCGAGGCGGGCGAGGCCCTGCCGCGCGATGCGGGGCTGGACCCCGTGGGCCTGCCGCGGACGCTGCGGGCGCTCGTCGTCAGCGGGCAGCGGGGGACGTACCGGAGGGACGCGGTCGGGGTCGGGTGGGTGTCGGGGTGATCCCCGCAGGGTGCCGAACGCACTTCCGCCCAGCTCTCCGACCCCCCGACACGTTCGGCGCCCGAGGAGACGCCCCGGCGCGCGCCCGGCCCCGGCCGTGGCCCGACCCGGCCCCACCGGCCCGGCCCGGCCCGGCCCGGCCCGGTCAACCCCGCCCGACGCCGGCCCCGCCTGTGAACGCACGACCCCGGCCGGGGCCCCCGAATCTGACCGAGCGGGTCAGGGGCGGGGGGTCTTGGTCCAGGGCCAGCGGGGCTTCGGCTTTTGGCCCGACGGGCGGAACTCGTATTTCCAGCCCTTCTGGAGGCCCAGTCGCTTCGAGTACCCCGCCGGCACGCGTTCGTACAGCAGCACCGTCGCCGGCCCGTCCGGCACCGGGACGGGGATCTCGTACCACTTCGGGGGGTGTCCGGTCAGGCCGAGGAGGACCGGGAGGACCCGGCCGTCCATCGGGCCGCCCTCGAACGGGGTCGGTTGGCTTCTCACCCCACCAGTGTCACAGCAGGTGGGCGGCCTCGGAGACCACCGGGATCACGCGGCGGGCCAGCACCCCGACCGGCCCGTCGGCCGATTCCAGAGCCAGCGCGGCCCGCGCGGCCGCCGCGGTTTCCGGGTCGGTGGCCGCGGTGGCCGTCAGCAGGGCGATGAACTGGTCCAGCAGCCAGTCCCGAAGTTGTTCGACCTCCGGCTGCTTTCCCTCGTCGATCCAGATCAGGGAGGCCGCCTCGACCGCCGTGATCCACGTACGGACCATCATGCGCAGCCGGGGGCCGGGGGCCGGGACGCCCAGGTGGACGAGGATCTGGTCGGCCGCGGCCCGGCGGATGCCGTCCACCGTCGCCGTCGTGCGGGAGGTCTCCACGACGCTGCCGCCCTGGAGGAGCGCGGCGAAGCCCGCGTCGTGTTCGTCGACGAAGGCGAGGTAGCGGTCCAGGGCACGGGCCAGGCGCTGGGTCAGCGGCCCCTGCTGGGGTTCGGCGAAGCAGAGTTCGAGGAGGTCCGCCGCTGAGCGGAGGGCGGCCTCGTAGAGCTGCTGCTTGCCGCCCGGGAAGTAGCGGTAGACGAGGGGGCGCGAGACCCCGGCGGCCTCCGCGACGTCGTCCAGCGAGACCTCCTCCGGCGCCCGGTGCGCGAACAGCGAGAGGGCCGCGTCGAGGAGTTGGGCTCGCCGCTCCTCGACGCTGAGCCTGCGGTAGGCGCGTACGGTCATGACCGCAGGGTAGCCCCACGGGCGCCGCCCGGGCCCGGTCCGGGCCATCTCCACCGCCCGGCGACGGGCCCGTCACGGGCCCGTGGCCCGCCCGGCGCCGGCCCGTGGCCTGCCCGGCGCCGGCCCGTGGCCCGCCCGGCGCCCGCCCGGCGCCGCACTCGCTGCCGCACTCGCTGCCGCGCTCGCCCCCGGGCACCGGACACGGCCCGTCGCCGCACTCGCTGCCGCGCTCGCCGCCGGGCCCGGCCCGGGCACCGGACACGGCCTACGCCAGCAGTCCCGAGCTCTTCCACAGCCGCCGGCCGACCCCGCGCAGTACGCCGATGTCGTCGAGGAAGTCGGTGAGCCGCTTCGCGCCGGTCTGCATGACCTCACGGCGGTGGCCGCTCGCCCGGACCTGGGCGACGGCCTCGCGGCGGTCCAGGCCGACGTTGTCGTAGACGGCCGGGTTCACGAAGGCCAGCGAGAAGACGCGGGCGGCCTCGCCGCAGCTGATCCGGGTGAGCTCCTGCTCCCAGCGCGGGGCCGTCAGCATCTGGCGGCGCAGTTCCTCGCGGGCGTACCGGACGTGCCGGGCCTCCTCGATGACGTGGATCCGGGTGACCCCGCGGACCAGCGGCTGGACGCGCTCGTCCGGGAAGGTCAGGCGCTGCATCCAGTCGAGTATCTCCTCGCCGAGGAGGGTGCAGGCGAAGGAGCCGGGGGTGGTGGAGACCGTCTTCAGGATCCGCGCGAGGTTGTGGTTGACGCGGGAGACCGGGTACTCGGGGCTGCCGCTCTGTTTGATCATGCGGGCGAACATCATCGAGTGGCGGCACTCGTCGGCGATCTCGGTGAGTGAGTAACGCACGTGATTGCTGGTCAGCGACTTGTCGTAGATGTGCCGGACCATCAGCTGCATCAGGATGATCTCGAACCAGATGCCGAGCGAGCCGAGCGCCGCCGCCTCGTGGCGGGAGAGGTCGATGCGCTGCTCCTCCCCCATCTTCTTCCAGAGCGGGGTGTCGTAGAGGGAGAGCAGTTCGGGCGGCCAGTAGTACTTGCCCTCGACGGTAGGGGCGTCCCAGTCGAGTTCCTTGTCGGGGTCGAAGGAGTGCTTGGCCGAGGATTCGAGCAGTCGCTCGGCGAGCTGCTCCCGGTCCTTCAGCAGGCCGAGGGCGTCCCTGAGCGCGGCTCGTTCGGTCACGGTCGTCATGGTTTCGGACACCTCGTGGTCGAGTTACCGGCGGTCATTGCTTATGAGACTGCCTGTCAGCAAGGTCGTCAATCCCCCGCGCACGACTTGTTGACCCCGTGTCTACCAACGTGTGACCCTGCCAACTGTCCGGTCCCGCACGGAAGTACGTGACACGAGGGGGCGTCAGTGTCGACGCACGAGCTCTACACCGAGGACCCGGGCGAGGCCGTCTGGCAGATCCCCGCCTCCGGCTCCGCCCGCTTCAGCTGGGAGTACGAGGACGGCCGCGAGCGCCTCCTCGCGCTCTACCAGAAGGGCAAGGACAAGCAGTGGGACGGCGCCAAGCGCATCGACTGGGGCATCGAGGTGGACCCGTACGATCCGCTCGGCACCCCCGACGAGGCCCTGCCGCTGTACGGGACGCGGCACTGGGCCAAGCTCACCGCGAAGGACAAGGGCGAGCTGCGCCGGCACTTCACCTCCTGGAACTTCAGCCAGTTCCTGCACGGCGAGCAGGGCGCGATGGTGTGCGCGGCGCGGATCGTGGAGTCGGTGCCGGACCTCGACGCGAAGTTCTACTCCGCCACGCAGACCATGGACGAGGCCCGGCACGCGGAGATCTTCGGGCGCTTCCTGCACGAGAAGGTCGGGATGCTGTACCCGATCAACGACAGCCTTCAGGGACTGCTCGGCGACACCCTGCGCGACTCCCGCTGGGACATGCCGTACCTGGGCATGCAGGTGCTCATCGAGGGGCTGGCGCTGGCCGCCTTCGGCATGATCCGCGACACGACGGCGAAGCCGCTGCCGAAGCAGCTCCTGGCGTACGTGATGCAGGACGAGGCCCGGCACGTGGCCTTCGGGCGGATGGCCCTGCGCGACTACTACCGGCAGCTCACGGACGCCGAGCTGCGCGAGCGCGAGGAGTTCGTGATCGAGGGCTGCCACCTGATGCGGGACCGGCTGCTCGGGGTGGAGGTGCTGGAGAACTTCGGCATCCCGGCGAAGGAGGCGGAGCAGCTCAGCGAGCAGTCGGAGTTCGTGCACATGTTCCGCAGGCTGCTGTTCAGCCGGATCGTGCCGTGCGTGAAGGACATCGGGCTGTGGGGGGAACGGCTCCAGCGGGCCTACCTGGACATGGGCGTCTTCGAGATGGGCGACTCCAACCTGGACCTGCTGATGAGTCAGGACGAGGAGATCGCCGAGGTCCTGGACCGGGAGCGGTTCGCGGCCGAGGAGGCGCTGCGGGTGGCGGAGGTCGAGGCGGCGGTACGGGACGCCGCCGGCTAGGGCTGCGGATCACCGGCGGGGCCGGGGCCTGGGCCGCGGCTGGGCGCGGCCCAGGGCTCGGCGGGTCCGGCGGCTCC
The DNA here is from genome assembly GCF_000720115.1 of Streptomyces sp. NRRL F-2580. GTDB lineage: Bacteria > Actinomycetota > Actinomycetes > Streptomycetales > Streptomycetaceae > Streptomyces. Next base: position 449 of record NZ_JOIR01000005.1, on the reverse strand, counting down.
GGCGGCTCCGGTACGGCAGGGCCGGGGGGCCAGGCCTCGGGTCGAAGCCGGGGTCGGGCGCGGGCCGGGCGCGGCCCGGGGCTCGGCGGCTCCGGTACGGCAGGGCCCGGGGGCCAGGCCTCGGGTCGAAGCCGGGGTCGGGCGCGGGCCGGGGCCAGGGCCGCGGCTCGGGTACGAGCGCGGCTCCGGTACGGCAGGGCCGGGACCGGCGCCACGGCTCGGGTCGAAGCCGGGGCCAGGGCTGAAGCCGGGCCGGGGTCGGGTGGGGGCCGGTTGTGCCGGGGGCGGGCGCGCGCCGGGGCGTCTCCTCGGGCGCCGAACGTGACGAGGGGTCGGAGAGCTGAGCGGAAGTGCGTTCGCCCCCCTGCGGGGATCCCCCCGACACACCCCCCCCCCCGCCCCAACCGGCCCGGCTGCCCCGATCCCTCGGCCCCGCCCCACCATCCAGC